>NZ_CP015880.1:0-1397500 GCF_000697965.2 Ensifer adhaerens
TCCGGCTAAGAAAAATCTGTTAATCGAGAGCCCGGCCCTTGCGCCGGGCTTTTCGGATTCATACTTCTGTCATCGCGATGGTTAATCTGGCGGCTTGGGCTTATGTCAGTGCGATGACAAGATTTATATAACTATTTCAATGGCTTGTGAGAGGTCCTTATCAAAAGGATGTCTCTGACTGGGGGGGCGTTCGGCCCATTCTGAGTCAAGCGAATTTTTATTTTTTTTCTTTTTCGCCAGCTAAGCAAAGAGCGAAAAATCAAAACCCTTGATTCAACAGGGATTCTTCTCGGACTCGGAATGCGGCAAGCAAATGGCGGCCGGAGAGTCAACGGCCAGCGCTTAAGGTTGCGTAAAAATCGCGATTGATCTTGCCCATCGATCCTGCCTAAATGCCCTCCACAGGGGACACGGACCACATCTGTAAAAAGAAGCAAAAGAGGCCATTTCGAAGAAATGGTTTCGATGTTTCTGTCCTTTGTATCAGGGCGGCTCCGCGTCGTTCAATCAGACAAGTCGAAGGTGAAAAAACCGGATGGTTCATACCACTCCGGACGGGAAACTTTCGTCCTGTGATTGTGAGGCGGCCATCTGCAGCACCTGCGTCCGGTCGGACGCCTAGAGGTCGCTGCGGCGCTTTGACGGCTGCCTGTCTTGCCCTTTGATCGGCTACGACAAAGGAAAGATGCAGGAGGCCTCGATGGAGGGTGCAAGCGGCGCCCGACGCGAGGCCAAGGTCCAACGCGCGGCTCATCGCTTCGTACGAGGGTGCGACGAGCTGTTGACGAGGAGGAGGATCCGGTACGGCGCGGGAGCGCGTCGAAGGGATTGTTGACGAGAGGCGCGAGGGGACATCCTCCGGCCCAGCAGGGCAGGTGGGTGCGCGTAGCGCGCAGCGAGGCGGGAGATGAGGAGCCCGGCGTCGTCTGCGACTGTGACGTTCGGCGAAAGCGGCATGGCCCATACGGGCGCCGCGGGCGACGGACATAAGAGATGAGGCCGGCAGCGATGACGGCATCTGAACATGAATTGGAAGGCGGCAAAATGCAGATGAATTTGGTGACGGCGGGCGCACTTCAGAAAGAAGGAGACGCATTTCAAGCCGGAAGCAATCTATCTCAGGCGGCGGGGGAAAAAACCGACATGAGGCACGACGCACTGTTCGAGCGGGTAAGTGCGCGTCTCAAAGCTCAAGTCGGTCCGGATGTCTTTGCAAGCTGGTTTGGGCGTCTGAAGCTCCATTCCGTATCCAAGAGCGTTGTGCGCCTTTCGGTGCCGACCACGTTCCTGAAGTCCTGGATCAACAACCGTTATCTTGACCTCATCACCTCGATCTTCCAGCAGGAAGACGGCGAGATCATGAAGATCGAGATCCTGGTGCGCACGGCAACCCGTGGCGCCCGTCCGACCACCCAGGAAGAAGCGCTGCCGCAGGCGGCAGAAGCATCTCCGGCTCAGCCCGCGCGCCGTCCGGCCGCAGCCCAGCCGGTGGCAACCGTTGCCGCGGCGACTGTCGCAAGCATGCAGAGGCCGACCCAGGCGCCGCTCTTCGGCTCGCCGCTCGACCAGCGCTACAATTTCGAAAACTTCGTCGAGGGTTCCTCGAACCGCGTGGCGCTTGCCGCCGCCCGGACGATTGCGGAAGCCGGCGCCGGTGCGGTGCGGTTCAACCCGCTCTTCATCCATTCGAGCGTCGGTCTCGGCAAGACGCACCTTCTGCAGGCGATTGCCATCCAGGCGCTGCAGAGCGCGCGTGCGCCGCGCGTCGTCTACCTGACGGCCGAATACTTCATGTGGCGTTTCGCCACCGCGATCCGCGACAACGACGCACTGTCCTTGAAGGAGTCGCTGCGCAACATCGATCTCCTGATCATCGACGACATGCAGTTCCTGCAGGGCAAGTCGATCCAGCATGAGTTCTGCCACCTGCTGAACATGCTGCTCGATTCCGCCAAGCAGGTCGTCGTCGCAGCCGACCGCGCACCGTGGGAACTGGAATCGCTCGACAGCCGCGTTCGTTCGCGTCTCCAGGGCGGCGTCGCCATCGAGATGGACGGCCCGGACTACGACATGCGCCTGGAAATGCTGAAGCGCCGCCTGGACACGGCCCGTCAGGACGACGGTTCGCTCGACATTCCCGGCGAGATCCTGAGCCACGTGGCACGCAACGTGACCGCCAGCGGCCGCGAACTGGAAGGTGCCTTCAACCAGCTCCTGTTCCGCCGCTCCTTCGAGCCGCAGCTCTCGCTCGAGCGCGTCGATGAATTGCTCGGCCACCTCGTCAACGCCGGCGAACCCCGCCGCGTGCGCATCGAGGACATCCAGCGCGTCGTCGCCAAGCACTACAACGTCTCGCGCCAGGAGCTCGTCTCCAACCGCCGCACCCGTGTCATCGTCAAGCCGCGCCAGATCGCGATGTATCTGTCGAAGACGCTGACGCCGCGCTCCTTCCCGGAGATCGGCCGTCGCTTCGGCGGACGCGACCACACGACCGTGCTGCACGCCGTGCGCAAGATCGAGGAGTTGATCTCGGGCGACACCAAGCTCAGCCATGAGATCGAGCTGCTGAAGCGCCTGATCAACGAATAGTCGAGCCGCATTGCCGCAAAAAAAGCCCGGGTTCGCCCGGGCTTTTTTATTTTACCGGACCGCTTTCAGTGCCGGCCGTGGCGGACGCTTCGTCACCGCATTCCCCACACCCTGCTCGGCTCGTGCCTGTTCGATGATCCAGGCGCGAAAGGCCGTGACCGGCGGGCGGTCGAGTGCGGCCGGCGGGTAGACGAGATGGTAGGCAAGCCCGGTCATCACGCCCTCAGGGAAGGGGGCTTCCAGCACACCCTCCGCAAGCTCGCGCGTGACCAGCGACAGGCGCACCAATGCAACGCCGTCGCCGGCCTTGGCCGCCTCGATCGCGCCGTTGCTGTTGACGAAGACCGGCCCTCGCCCGGCGTCCACCCCGTCGGCGCCCGCCGCATCCAGCCACAGCCTCCAATCCTGACGGTGGACGTCGTGCAAGAGCACATGCGCGGCAAGGTCACCCGGCATGTCGAGTGGGTTCCTGGCGCGTAGTGCCGGGTGAAGGACCGGCACCGGGTCGTCATCGATCAATCGTTCGCTCACAAGACCGTCATAGCGACCAAGCCCATGACGGATGGCGATGTCGACCCCATCGCTGTTGAAGTCGGTCAGCCGATTGGTGGTGCTGATGCGCACGTCGATGCCGGGCACCTGTAACTCGAAGGCGCCGATGCGCGGCACCAGCCACTGCGCGGCAAAGGTGGGCGTGCAGCTGACCGTCAGCACCGGCGCACGCTTGCGCGCCGTCAGTTCCTCGGTCGCCTCGCGCATCATTCGGAACGCGCGCCTGAGCGTTGCGAAATAGGTGCTGCCGTCCTCCGTCAGCGCCAACTGTCTCGGCCGGCGCTCAAACAGCGTCACTGCTAACGCCTGCTCCAGTTCGCGCACCTGCAGGCTGACGGCGCCAGGCGTCACGTTCAGTTCTTGCGCGGCCTTGGTAACGCTTAGATGTCGCGCGGTGGCCTCGAAGGCGCGAAGCGAGGCAAGCGAAGGAAGGTATGTCGACATGGTTTAGCCAAACTCAATCATGTGGCGAGAAATGATCGTTTGTTCGAAGCTCAATATCCTGAGAATAATGGCACAAAGTCAAGATGGTAGATGCCATCACGGTTTAGCCTGACAAACAAACGAGGGTTAAGGCAATGACACAAGCAACGCAGGCCAAGGTCATGGGCGCCCGGGAATGGGGCATGTTGATCCTGCTCTCCATTCTGTGGGGCGGCTCCTTCTTCTTCATCGGCGTCGCCGTCAAGGCGTTGCCTCCGGTCACGATCGTGGCGCTCCGCGTCAGTCTCGCGGCGCTCGCGCTGCTCGCCTTCGTTCGACTGATGGGACTGTCGATGCCGCGCGACCCGCGCGTGTGGTTGGCTTTCTTCGGGATGGGGCTGCTCAACAATCTCATCCCCTTCTCGCTGATCGTCTGGGGGCAGACGCATATCGCAAGCGGCCTTGCCTCGATCCTCAACGCCACCACGCCGCTGTTCGGCGTGATCGTCGCGCATCTCCTGACCGATGACGAGAAGCTGACAGCCAACCGGTTTGCAGGCGTCGTCGTCGGCTTCCTCGGGGTTGCGATGATGATTGGCCCGGCAGCGCTCGGTGGGCTCGGTTCGAACCTGCTTGCCCAGGTCGCCGTGCTCGGCGCAGCGCTCTCCTATGCGCTCGCCGGTGTCTTTGCCCGCCGCTTCAAGCGCATGGGCGTGGTGCCGATCGTGACTGCGACCGGTCAGGTCTCGGCCGCAAGCATCATGCTGGTCCCGCTGTCGCTGCTGATCGATCATCCCTGGACGCTTCCCATACCCGGCTTCGACGTCTGGGCGGCGATCGTCGGCATCGCGCTGATTTCCACGGCGCTCGCTTACGTCCTGTTCTTCCGCATCCTGGAAACGGCCGGTGTCACAAACCTGATGCTGGTGACCTTCCTGATCCCGGTCAGCGCCATCCTGCTTGGCGCTTTGTTCCTCGGCGAAACGCTGGAACTCAAGCACTTCCTGGGCATGACCTTGATCGCGGCCGGTCTGGCGGCGATCGACGGGCGGCTTCTGCGCCTCTTTTCCCGGCCGGCCATCGACACCAAGTTAGAGTGCCGCGACAACGCTTGAGCATTTCTGATTTGCACGCATTGCGGGCCGGTGGGCGAAAGCACCACCGGCCCTGTTTTTTTCATCCGGGTTGTCGGCTATTGCTTGCCGCCACCGTCTTTGTTTCAGGAGCTGGAGTTCCGATGCTTTACGCCGTGTTTTGCTACAATCAAGAAGATGTCACGAACGCCTGGACCAAGGAGCAGGACGAAAAAGTCATGCATGATCTGTTGGCCGTACAGAGCAAATATGCGGAGGCAGGCCGGCTTGGGCCGGTGGCGCGCTTGATGCCGACGACGGCGGCGACGACGCTCCGGCACAGTCACAGCGAGACGATCGTAATCGATGGCCCGTTTGCCGAGACGAAAGAGCAACTGCTCGGTTTCTATGTCATCGACTGTGCGTCTCTCGATGATGCGCTCGAGTTCGCCCGTGATCTGAGTTCTGCCAATCCGGCCGCCGGCTCCTATGAAATCCGTCCTCTTGCCATCTACAAACCCAGTGAGCTTGCTTCATGACAGACACAGCCTGGATAGACCTCGCTCTCGTTTCGGCCCGGCCGCAGGCCGTGGGCGCGCTGTTGCGCTATTTCCGCAACCTCGACACTGCCGAAGAAGCGTTTCAGGAGGCCTGTATCCGGGCTTTGAAGACCTGGCCGAAGAGCGGCCCGCCGCGCGACCCCGCCGCCTGGCTGATCTTCGTCGGCCGCAACAGCGGCATCGACAAGGTGCGCCGCCAGTCCCGCGAGACGGCGCTGCCGCCGGAGGAAATTCTTTCCGACCTCGAGGATCAGGAGGGCGCGCTCGCCGACCAGCTCGACGGCTCCCACTATCGCGACGACATTCTTCGCCTGCTGTTCGTCTGCAGCAATCCGGCGCTGCCGGCAACGCAGCAGATCGCGCTGGCGCTGCGCATCGTCTCGGGCCTTTCGGTCAAGCAGATCGCCCGCGCCTTCCTCGTCAGCGAGGCGGCGATGGAACAGCGGATCACGCGGGCCAAGTCGCGTGTCGCGGCCGCCGGCCTTGCCTTCGAGACCCCGGATGCGGCCGACCGGTCAGATCGGCTCGCCGCCGTCGCCACGATGATCTACCTCGTCTTCAACGAGGGCTATTCGGCGATGAACGGCCCGGAAAGCGTCTCGGCCGACCTGTGCCAGGAGGCGATCCGGCTCGGACGCCTGCTGCTTCAGCTTTTCCCGGCCGAGCCGGAGATCAAGGGGCTGACGGCGCTCATGATGATCCAGCATTCGCGGGCGCGCGCCCGCTTCGACGCCGATGGCGCCGTCATCCTGCTTGATGACCAGGACCGCAGCCTGTGGGACCGCTCGCTGATCGACGAGGCCTTGGCGCTGATCGACAGGGCGATGCAGTACCGCCAACCGGGCGCCTACCAGATCCAGGCGGCGATCGCGGCGCTGCATGCCCGCGCCGAGCGTGCGGATGAGACCGACTGGGCGCAGATCGACCTGCTCTACCAGGCGCTCGAGCGGCTGCAGCCCTCTCCGGTGATCACGCTCAATCGCGCAGTGGCGGTTTCGAAGCGTCAGGGGCCGGAAGTCGCGCTGGCGATGATCGCGCCCTTGGCGGAAAAGCTCTCCGGCTATTTCTATTTCCATGGCTTGAGCGGCCATCTCCTGAAGCAGCTCGGCAAGGTCCGCGAGGCGCGTGTGGCCTTCGACCATGCGATTGCGCTTGCGACCAACGCGGCCGAATGCGCTTACATCCGCATGCAGCTCGACAAGCTCGATGAAACGCCTGGTATCGAGATCTCCGAAAGAAAAATCTGACGGTGCCTGTCGGGATCCCTCATGCGCTTTCGTCCTTGGACCGAGAACGAAATCCAAGGAGAGAAATCAGTGACCACCAGCCTCGTTATGCCCGCCCCAACGGCAAAGTCGATCATCCTCGGCCGCTTCCTCAGCGGCGTGCTAGTCGCCTTCCTGATTTTCGATGCCGTCATCAAGCTTGTGCCGCTTGCTGTCGTCACCGAAACCATGGTCGCGCTCGGCTATTCCGCCGACCAGGGTCTGGCGCGGCTGCTCGGCATTCTCACATTGTTGTGCACGGTGCTCTATGTGATCCCGCGCACCTCGATCCTCGGCGCCATTCTGCTCACCGGCTATCTCGGCGGGGCGATGGCGACGCATCTGCGGGCCGGCAGCCCGCTCTTCACCCATCTGCTTTTCGGCTTCTATCTCGGCGTGATCGCCTGGGGCGGCCTCTGGCTTCGGGATCCGCGGCTGCGCGCCCTCATTCCCTTCAGCAACTGACAGAAACGGAGCGCTCGAAAGACGACCATGACCAAAAAAGTCAACGACTACATTGCCGGCCTCTCCGGTGTCCCGGCCGACGTGGCGAAGCGCCTGCATGGTGCCCTCCTGGCCACAGGCGCGCTCAATGACGCCGTCAAATGGGGCCATCCCATCTATGAGGCCGGCGGCGCGGTCTGTCTGCTCAAGGGGGCAAAGGATTGCGTGACCTTCGGTTTCTGGCGCGGCGCCGAGATGCTTGATCTCGACGCACGCCTGGAGAAGGGCGGCGGCAAGGGCGACATGGCCTATATTCGCCTGCGCACCACCGATGACGTGGACGACGCTCAGGTCGCCCGGCTGGTGGCTAGGGGCATCGAGCTCAACCGGCTGAAGGGCGATCCGATGAAAGCCGCCTAGACGAAACAAACTTGCATCGTGGCCGAAGAAACAGAGCGCCTTTATCGGCTGCGATGCAATATCTCTTCACGGGAACAGGAATTCACGCCAGATCCCGCGAGGCAGCCATGATCCTCTACTATCAAACCCACTCTCCCTTCGCCCGCAAGGCGCTTGTCTTTGCTCACGAGATCGGCCTTGCCGACCGGCTGAAAGTCATCCACCACGAGACGAGCCCAACGCGGCGCAACGACGAGGTCTATGCCGAAAACCCGCTCGGCAAGGTTCCGGTGCTGTTGCGTGAGGGCGAAGAGCCGATCTTCGACAGCGATGTCATCTGCGCCTATCTCGATACGCTGCACGAGGGACGCAAGCGGATCCCCGAGGTCGGCGAACCTCGATGGCGGGCGCTGCGCATGCAGTCGGTGGCGCAGGTTCTTGCCCAGACCGGGATCGGCTTGCGCTGGGAGTGGGAGAGGCGCCCCGAACATCTGCGCTATCCGGAACTCGCCAAGGGCTACGAAGAAAAGATCGAGGTGACCTACGATTGGCTGGAGCAGACGTTATCGCCCGAGGAAGACGTGGATATCGGGCAGATCGCGCTGGCGACGGCACTGTCCTGGATGGCGTTTCGCTACCTGCCGTCGTTTCGCAACCGTCCGAGGCTGACCCGCTGGTTCGATGCATTCGAAGGCCGGCCGTCGATGCAGGCCACGCCGCTGTCAGGTGAAACGTTCGATTGAGTCTGTAGCCGGCGAAGACCGCCTGCCCTCAGGGGCAGGCGAGATCAGCGACCACGGCGTCGAGGATCAGCATGCCGGCCGGCGTGCAGCGCAGACGCGAATTGCCCAGCCGCTCGATGAAGCCGTGATCGATCAGGAACTGCTCGCGCTCCGGGTCCGGGTCGCGGCCGGACAGCGTCTGCCATCGCGCCAAGTCGACGCCTTCCTTGAGGCGCAGACCCATCAGCAACAACTCGTCGGACTGTGCTTCGAGATCGAGGGATTCCCGCTCGATCATGCCGTGACCATGGGTCTCGACGAGCCGCAGCCATTCCTCCGGCTTGCGCTCCGTAGAGGTCGCGATCTTGCCATTGCCGATGCCCAGGCGCCCGTGGGCGCCCGGGCCGATGCCGGCATAGTCGCCGTAGCGCCAATAGGTGAGGTTGTGCCGGCTCTCGGCACCCGGGCGGGCGTGGTTTGAAACTTCGTAGGCCGGCATGCCGATGGCGGCGGTAATGTCCTGCGTCGCCTCGTAAAGCACTGCCGACTGCTCGCCATCAGGCACGATCAGCTTGCCGGCCTTCTGCAGGCCGTAAAAGGGCGTGCCCTCCTCGATCGTCAGCTGGTAGAGCGACAGATGGTCGACCGCATAGGAGACGGCTTCCTTCAGCTCATGCTCCCATTCTTCGACCGTCTGGTTCGGACGGGCATAGATCAGGTCGAAGGACATGCGCGGGAAGATCTCGCGCGCCAGCCGGATCGCCTTCAGCGCGTCCTCGACATTGTGCAGCCGTCCGAGGAACTTCAGATCGCGGTCGTTCAGCGCCTGGACGCCGAGCGAGACGCGATTGACACCGGCAGCGCGGTAGCCGTGGAAACGCGTCGCTTCGACGCTCGACGGGTTCGCCTCCATGGTGATTTCGATGCCGTCGGGCACATGCCAATGGCGAGCGATGCCCTGGAGGATGGCATCGACCGTCGACGGCTCCATCAAGGACGGCGTGCCGCCGCCCATGAACACGCTGGTGACCGTGCGCGGGCCGGAGAGTTCGCGCACCTCTTCCATTTCCTTAAGGAAAGCTGCAACGAAACGCGGCTGGTCCACCGGCTGGTGGCGCACATGGCTGTTGAAGTCGCAATAGGGGCACTTGGCCGCGCAGAACGGCCAATGCACGTAGACCCCGAAACCGGGGTCCATGCCGTCACCGATCGCCGATAGCGTGGCAGTTTGCATTATTGCGTCTCTCATGGTCACTTTCAGTAGAGAGCGGGATGCGGGCGGAAAACCGCACGCACTTTTCCTCATCCCGCTCAGATCAGGCTCCGAGGCAGGTCTCGGCAAAGATCTTGAAGGCGCGGGCGCGGTGCGACAGAGCCTCTTCGTCACCCGGCTTCCAGCCGTGTTTCTCGTCGGCGCTCATCTCGCCGAAGGTGGTCTCGTAGCCCTTGGGCTGGAACACCGGATCATAGCCGAAGCCCTGGCCGCCGCGCGGCGGCCAGACGACGAAACCTTCGACCTCGCCGCGGAAGAGCTCGACATGACCGTCCGGCCAGGCAAGGCAAAGAACCGAGACGAAACGGGCGGTGCGCTCGGAAGGCGTTTTGGCGCCTTTCTCCTGCAGCGCATCTTCGACCTTCTGCATGGCCATGGCGAAGTCGCGGCTGCCATCTTCGCGCTCGGCCCAGTTGGCCGTATAGACGCCGGGCGCTCCATCGAGCGCGTCGATCGCGAGACCAGAATCGTCCGAAAGTGCCGGCAGGCCGGAGGCCTTGGCCGAGGCGAGCGCCTTGATCGCGGCGTTCTCCTCGAAAGTGGTGCCGGTCTCGTCGGGCTCGATGAAGTTGAGGTCTGCGGCCGACTTCGCCTCGAAGCCGAGCGGGCCGATGAGATCGCGGATTTCGCGGATCTTGCCGGCGTTGTGGCTGGCGACGATCAGCGTCTTGTTGTCCAGTTTGCGCATGGTGTCTCGTTTCGTGTTCATTCGATGGACCAGAGGCCCGGTTCCGCACATTCAAGGCTGTTGCCGGCCGGGTCGCGGAAATAGAAGGACCGCGCCCCGTTCGGCCAGCGGGTGTCCGCTTCGATCGCGATGCCCGCCGCTTCCAGTTTCGCCTTCCAGGCGTCCAGCGCTGCGGCGGAAACCCGGAAGCACATGTGGCCCTGGCCGCTCGTGCCGTGCGGGATCGGCGGCTTCAGCGTTTCGGCCGGATTGAAAATCAGAAGCACGCCCGGTCCGCAGCGATAGAAGACGTGGCGGTTGCCGGCACGCGTGATCTTTGCGAGCCCGAGAATGCCACCGTAGAAGGCCTCGGCGGCATCGAGATCACCCACGTAAAGGGCGGTCTCGAGAATGCCTTCCAGCGCCGGGGCCATCTTGACGTTCCTTCCTCAGCCGGCGATCGCCTGCTTCTGCAGCGCGACCAGTTCGGCAATGCCGGTCTTGGCAAGGCCCATCAGGCTCGCGAATTCCTCTTCCGAGAACGGCTTGCCTTCGGCCGTGCCCTGGATCTCGACGATGCCGCCGGAGCCGGTCATGACGAAGTTGGCGTCGGTCTCGGCAGCGGAATCTTCGAGGTAATCGAGATCGATTACCGACTGGTTGGCGAAGATGCCGCAGGAAATGGCGGCGACATGATCCTTCAGGACCTTCTCGACCTTGACCATGTTGCGGGCTTCCATCCACTTCAGGCAGTCGTGGAGCGCGATCCAGGCGCCGGTGATCGAGGCAGTGCGCGTGCCGCCATCGGCCTGGATGACGTCGCAGTCGATCGAGATCTGGCGTTCGCCGAGCGCCGGCAGATCGACCACGGCGCGCAGCGACCGGCCGATCAGCCGCTGGATTTCCTGGGTGCGGCCGCTCTGCTTGCCGCTGGCAGCCTCGCGTCGCATGCGCTCGCCGGTGGCGCGCGGCAGCATGCCGTATTCCGCCGTCACCCAGCCCTTGCCGCCATTGCGCAGCCAGGCCGGAACCTTTTCCTCAAGGCTTGCAGTGCACAGCACATGCGTGTCGCCGAACCGCACCAGACAGGAGCCTTCCGCATGCTTGGAAAAATTGCGCTCGAAAGAAACCTTGCGCATTTGATCGGTTTTTCTGCCGGATGGCCGCATCGTCAACTCCTATCGTATCTCGTGAGCCTTCTACTGCATAATTCCCTAAATCGAAATCGATTTAGGGACAAAATTATGCAGCAGTTTAAGGTGCTGCAGCGACCTTTGGCGCGTCCAAGGATGCGCGGCGCTGCAGAGCATGGCAGAGGTAAAGGGATCCGGTGGAAAGCCGGGCATTCGACCGTTTTTTCCCTTTTGCCAACGGACCGCAGGGACACTATATTCCGGCCACGGCAGGATGTGCCTGCATATGTGGAGTGACATGGTACTGCGCAATCCCGGAGCAAAGGAAATCGCCGCGGCGCTCGACGAGCGCTCGGGCGAAATCTTCCGTCGCATCGTGGAGACCTATCTGACGAGCGGCGAGCCGCTCGGCTCGCGCAACCTGTCGCGGCTTTTGCCAATGGCGCTGTCGCCTGCCTCCGTGCGCAACGTGATGAGCGATCTCGAAGATCTCGGTCTCATCTATTCGCCGCATGTCAGTGCCGGTCGCCTGCCGACCCAGACGGGCCTGCGCTTCTTCGTCGACGCCTTCATGCAGGTCGGAAATCTATCGCCCGAAGATCGCGCCTCGATCGACCGCCATGTCCGGCGCGACGACCATACCCAGCCGGTCGATACGCTTTTGACCGAAGCGAGCCAGATGCTGTCGGGCATGTCGCGCGGCGCGGGTCTCGTCATCACCGCCAAGGCCGATCCGGTGCTGAAGCATGTCGAGTTCATCCGCCTGGCGCCGACCAAGGCGCTGGCCGTGCTCGTCGGCGAACATGACCAGGTGGAAAACCGCATCATCGAGCTCCCGGCCGGCGTCACCAGTTCGCAGCTCACGGAAGCGGCGAACTTCCTCAACGCCCATCTCGCCGGACAGACGATCGCCGAGGTGCGGGCGCAGCTCGAAAAGGTGAAATTGACGGTGCGCGGCGAGCTCGACGCGCTGTCGCAGGATCTTGTCGAGCGCGGTCTCGCCATCTGGTCGGGCAACGAGGGCGACGAGAAGCCGGCGCGCCTGATCGTGCGCGGCCGCGCCAACCTGCTCGAAGGCCTCGAGGGTGCCGAGGACATCGACCGGCTCAGAATGCTGTTCGACGATCTCGAAAAGAAGGACAGCATGATCGAGCTGCTCGATCTCGCCGAAAGCGGCCCTGGGGTGCGGATATTCATAGGCTCGGAAAACAAGCTGTTTTCGCTTTCCGGCTCGTCGTTGATCGTCGCGCCCTATCGCGATGGCGAGGACCGCATCGTCGGCGCCGTCGGCGTCATCGGGCCGACGCGGCTCAACTACTCGCGCATCGTTCCGATGGTCGATTATACCGCGCAGCTGATGTCGCGGCTTTCGCGCTAAGGGCGCTTTTCGTTGCTGCATGTCTCATTGATCGATCTCGATGAAGGACAAAGACATGCAGCAAATCAAAGTGCTACAGCGACCTTTGCGCGTCTGATAAGACGCGCGGCGCTGTAGGAGCGCGATTGAACCCTTGATTTTTCGGCCCCAAACCTCGATATCGGCTTCAAATCCAGTCCCTAAGCATTTTTGCTGAAACGCAGGCTCGCGCTTGCGGCGTGGAAATGCGAAGGACAATAGAGACGACACTGCGGAGAACGTCATGACCGACGATACGAACAAGCACGGACCCGAGGCCACCGACGAGGTATTCGACGCCGCACCGGACGCTGCCGAGGCAGCAGCCGTTGCCGAGCCCGATCCGTTGGAACTCGCCCGGGCCGAAAGCGCCGAGCTGCGCGACAAGTACCTTCGGCTTGCCGCCGAAATGGACAACCTGCGCCGTCGCACCGAACGCGACGTCAAGGATGCCAAGTCCTACTCCGTCGCTGGCTTTGCCCGCGACATGCTGGCGGTATCTGACAACCTGCGCCGCGCGCTCGATGCCATTCCCGCGGAAGCCAAGGAAGCCGGTGAGGCCGGTCTCAACACGCTGATCGAAGGCGTGGAGATGACCGAGCGCTCGATGCTCTCGGCGCTTGAGCGCCACGGCGTCAAGAAGCTGGAGCCGGAAGGCCAGAAGTTCGACCCGAACTTCCACCAGGCGATGTTCGAAATCCCGAATGCGGATGTGCCGAACAACACGGTGCTGCAGGTCGTCCAGGCCGGCTACACCATCGGCGACCGCGTCCTGCGTCCGGCCATGGTCGGCGTTTCCAAGGGCGGCCCCAAGGTCGTCGCTGGCGAAAACGGCGACGCGCCGACCGCCTGATCCTGCTGATCAGAATTCAACAAGAACGCCGCGCGAACTTCGCGCGGCGTTCTTGTTTGGGCTGAGCGCAGCGGCGTGCGTTCGTTCGCCGGCGCTATCCGAACAGTTGCTGCAGGTGATCGTTGAGGAAACGTCCCTCGGGATCGACCTTGGCCCTCAGTGCCCGGAAATCGCCCGCTCGGGGGTAGAGTGCCGTCACATCCTCGGCACCGAGGAAATGCAGCTTGCCCCAGTGCGGCCGCGAACCGTACTGCCTGAGGATCGTGTCCACGTCCTTCAGATATTCCCAATAGTCGGTGCCGGGTTCGCCCGAGACCGAAAGCGTGATCGAATCCTGCTCGAAGAAGGGGCTGATCCAGCCGGTATCGCCGGCGGTGAAGCGATACTCGATCGGGTAGATGCAGGTCGGGTGCTTTTCCAGCATCAGCTTGCGCACCGCCTTTACCGCTTCCTTGCCGTGGGCGACGGGCACCGCATATTCGAGCTCGTGGAAGTTCGGCACGTATTCGATCGGGTAGATCTCCGAGGAATAAGCGATCTTCTCGAACCCGCGCTCCATCGGCGCTTCCTCGGTGATGTCGATCACCTTCATCTCGCAGACGTCGGAGGTCCTGTCCGTGGTCGACACCGAGGCCGTGTCCGGCAGGCAGTAGCAGTGGCGGCTCTCCGGAACCGGGCACCAGAAGAAACCGAAATGGCGGTGCTTGGCGGCAAGCTCGTCGTGCTGTTCGATCATTTCGTCGAAGGTGCAGCGCCAGAGCTTTTCATGGAGATTGTAGCTTTCCATCGCCTGTAATGTGATCTCCGAGATCACGCCGAGCATGCCGACCGAGACGCGCGCCGCCTCCAGCAGATCCGGCGTGGTCTCGTCGACCACGAGGATGCTGCCGTCGGGCTGAACCAGCCGCATGCCGACGATCTGCGAGGCCATGTTGCCGAGCCTGGCGCCGGTGCCATGTGTGCCGGTCGTCAGCGCGCCGGCTAGCGCCTGGCTGTCGATATCGCCCTGGTTGATCAGCGACAGGCCGTTCTCCTTCAGCACCTTGCCGAGCTGGTTGATAGTGGTGCCGGCCTTGACCGCCACGCGCTTGCGGGTGCTGTCGATGTTGACGACGCCCTGCATGCTCGAGAGTGTCAGCTGTAGCCCGCTGGTAAGCGCCACTGGCGTGAAGGAATGTCCGGAACCGGCGCAGCGAACGTTCAGCCCTTGCGCGGTTGCCTCGCGCACCATTTCGGCAAGTGCCGCCTCACTCTCCGGCGCGCCGCGATGGCGCACGATGCATGATTGGTTTCCGACCCAGTTGCGCCAGTGGCCACCTGCCTGAAGCATTTTCCCCTCCCTCAAACCGCGGTGAAGCAATTGTCGACGAACAGATGCGTGCCGTTGATGAAGCTCGCCTCGTCACTCGCCAGAAACAATGCCGCGTTCGCCACTTCCTTCGGATCGCACATGCGGCCCTGCTGCGCGGCGATCGCCGCTTCCGAAACGTCGACGCCGTATTTGCTGAGCCCGACGAGCTCGCGCTTGCCGTGGTCGGTGGCGATGAAGCCCGGGCAGACGGCGTTGCAGCGGATTCCGCGGTCGCGGAATTCCACGGCGATGGCGCGCGCGAACATGTGGCAGGCGCCCTTGGTGGTGTCATAGAGCACCTCCATCGGCGTTGCGGCCACGGCCGAAATCGACGAGGTGCAGACAATGCTGCCGCCGCCGGCCGCAAGCATGCCTGGCAGTACCGCCTTGGTCATCAGGAACATGCTGCGCACATTGACCGCCATCAGCCGGTCCCACTCGTCCTCCTCCGTTTCGAGGAAGGGACCGACGGCGAGGATGCCGGCGTGGTTGAAAAGCACGGTGATGGCGCCGAGGGCCGCTTCAACCGCCTTGACGGCGGACGTCACCTCGGCCGACACCGAGACGTCGGCCGGGGCAAAAATCGCCTCGCCGCCGTTGGCGCGGATCGAGGCGGCCACCTCTTCGCCTTTGCTGCGCGGCAGATCGACGATGCCGACCTTGGCGCCTTCGCGCGCGAAAAGTTCGGATGCGGCAAGACCGCAGCCTCCCGCGCCACCGCTGATCAGCGCCACCTTGCCTGAAAGCCTGCCTGCCATCGTAATCCTCCCCTTGGCGCATCCTTCGCAGCGGTCGCCGATGACGACCCGCGACGGATCCGGTTTCTCACTCCCCTGGAATTATTGTTGACGAGTGAGGGGCTGTCGATATCCCATGGGGGATACGTAGGGTTGGGGGATGACAAGGGAATGCTCGCAAGCGAGTCCGTCGATATCTCGGCGATGATCGGCCTGATCGGCACGGAAGATTTCGGCCGAGCGCTCGATCGGATGCTCCGATCGGTCACCGGCTTCGATCTCTCGGTCGCGTTTGCCTATCCTTACGATGCAAGGCCGATCGTCCTGCATGACGGCTATACGGCCAAGGTGTCGGCAAGTGCGCTTTCCGCCTATCTCGGCGGCGCCTACCTGCTCGATCCCTTTTACGTCGCCTGTTGTGCCGGCCAGCCGGCAGGGCTCTGGCGAATGCGCGAGCTTGCGCCGGACCAGTTCTTCCTGTCCGACTTCTCGTCGTCGGCGGAAGTGCATCCCTGCGTGTCGATGGAATCCGGCGTTCTCGTCGAGGAGGTGGGCTTCGTCATCCCGCTCGATGGTGGCCTGCAGGCGACCTACTCGTTGATGCGCGGCCGCGGCGGCGAGCCTTTCAGCGAGACGGAGCTGGCCAGGCTGCGCGTCTACGAGCCGATCGTGCGCGAGGCCATCAGGTCGAACTGGCGCCAGCAGGGCCAGACGATTGCGCCGTCGCCCTCCGAGGAGGGCGACGATGCGATGGAGGCGGCGTTCGAAAGCCTGTGTTCAGATCTACTGACCAAGCAGCAGCGCAACATCGTGCGCCTCATCCTTAGGGGCCACAGCAACCTGTCGATCGGCAAGGTGATGAACATCGCCGAGGGCACGGTTCGCATCCACCGCAAGAACATCTATCGCCGGCTCGGCATTTCGAGCCAGGGTGCCCTGTTCCGGATTTTCATTGATCATTTGAACGGGCGTCAGCTCTACTGAAGCAGGCTTCGAGCGACTGTGCGCATCCTGCCGGATGCGCCCCGTTGTTCAAGCTCAGGCCGCGTGCGAGGTCGCGTCGTCGTCGAGCAGCGTGTAGATCGCGCTGGCGGAATCGCTCGAGCGGATCTTGGCGACCATGTCCTGGTCGCGAAGCACGCGGGCGATACGCGACAGGGCTTTGAGGTGGTCCGCGCCGGCGCCTTCCGGAGCGAGCAGCAGGAATACGAGATCGACCGGCTGGTCGTCGAGCGCCTCGAAATCGACGGGCGTGTCGAGACGCGCGAAAATGCCGATGATCGAGGGGAGATTGTTGAGCTTGCCGTGCGGAATGGCGATGCCGTTGCCGACGCCGGTGGAACCAAGGCGCTCGCGCTGCAGGATCACGTCGAAGATTTCACGCTCGGGAACCCCGGTGATCTTAGAAGCTTTTGCCGCCAATTCCTGAAGGAGCTGTTTTTTCGAGTTGGCCCTCATGGCCGGGATGATCGCATTTTGATGCAGTAGACCTGCCAATGCCATTCTTTTGTCCTCGTTCGCCGGTTAGAGCCGGACAACATCATCACAAATGCGTCGCAATGGCTCTAACCATCTTTGTCATGGCGGATCCCATGCACAGAAAAGTCACATTTCCGGCCTGGCCGCTGAGTTGCGGGAGAGGGACGCCGGCACGCCGGCATCCCTCTTTTTTCGCTCATGCTTTGATATTGGCAGCATCGATCCAGCCAATATTTCCATCGTTGCGCCTGTAGACGATATTCAGTTCGGCCTTGCCGGGAGTGCGGAACATCAGGACGGGTTCGTCCGTCATGTCGAGCGCCATCACGGCGCTTGCGACAGACATCGTCCTTAATTGTTTCGAGCTCTCAGCCACGATGGTCGGCGCATAATCCTCGGGAACTTCGTCGTCCTCGAACGGCACCGAATCCATCACTGTGTAAGCCACCTCGGCAGCGTTCTGTCCGTTGCCGTTGTGGTGATCCTTCAGCTTGCGCTTGTAGCGACGCAGACGCTTTTCGATGCGATCCGACGCCGCGTCAAACGCAGCCTGTGGATCGTTCGCCTGGCCGTTCGCCTGCATTACCACGCCCGTATCGAGATGAAGCTTGCAGTCGGCGCTGAAGCGCGGCCCGGATTTTTCCACAGTGACCTGGCTTGAATATCCTCCGTCGAAATATTTGGTAACGGCCTGCTCGATCTGCTCGCCAATGCGGGCGCGGAACGAATCGCCGATTTCCATCTGTTTACCGGATACACGCACACTCATGGAGTTTCCTCTCTCGTTCGTGATTTGCGCAGCCAGTCTATTCCAAGCGGTCCCGTCATCCAAGCCTTTCAGACTTGCGAGCGCGCCTCTGTCGCAGCCACCGGTCGCACCGGAGGCTTCCGGGGTGAGCAGTCCCCGGCAATTGCGGCGGGCTCATATCGCCTGTGTCGGAGAGAGTCAATCGAAGGTCGCAAAAAAGTTAATGCGCCTTAACTTCCGGTGCTCAGAAACCGGCGGCCTTGGCGAGCGCGCGCTTCTCCCGCCGGCGCTGCACGGAGGAGGGGATATTCATCGCTTCCCGGTATTTGGCGACCGTGCGCCGCGCGATATCGATGCCGGCCTTCTTGAGGACGTCGACGATGTCGTCGTCAGAAAGCACCGCCTCGGTGCTCTCCTCGTGGATCAGCGTGCGGATCTTGTGGCGCACGGATTCCGCCGAATGGCTGTCGCCACCCTCGGCCGAGCCGATCGAGACGGTGAAGAAATACTTGAGCTCAAACAGCCCGCGCGGCGTCAGCATGTACTTGTTCGAGGTGACGCGGCTGACGGTCGATTCATGCATCTTGATGGCGTCGGCGACGGTCTTGAGGTTCAGCGGCCTGAGGTGCCCGATGCCGTTGACGAGGAACGCGTCCTGCTGGCGCACGATCTCGGTGGCGACCTTCATGATCGTGCGGGCGCGCTGATCGAGGCTGCGCGTCAGCCAGTTGGCATTTTGCAGGCATTCGTTGAGGAAGGCCTGGTCGGCGCTGTTTTTCTGTGTGCCGCGTGACACCAAAGCGAAGTAGTCCTGGTTGACCAGAACGCGCGGCAGCGCATCCGGATTGAGTTCGACCATCCATGAGCCGTCGGGCGCTGCCCGCACGACGATATCGGGCACGATCGCCTCGCTGACGCTGGTCTCGAAGCTGGTGCCGGGCTTCGGGTCGAGCTTGCGGATTTCCGCCAGCATGTCGATCAGGTCTTCCTCGTCGACGCCGCAGATCTTCTTCAGCGTCGCGAAATCACGCCGCGCCAGGAGTTCGAGATTGGCAAGCAGCGCCTCCATCGCCGGATCGAGCCGGTCGCGGGCGCGCAGCTGGATGGCGAGACACTCGCCGAGCGAGCGGGCAAATACACCGGGCGGATCGAACTGCTGCAGCGTCAGCAGCACCCTGAGGACATCGGCATGGGCGGCACCCAGCCGTTCGCCGACCTCGCCGAGGTCCGCCTGCAGGTAGCCGGCGTCGTCGAGCAGATCGATGAGATGCTGCGCGATCAGTCGATCGGAAGGAGCCGGCAGCGCGAAGGGCAATTGCTCCAGGAGCGTTTCGCGCAGGCTCTTGCGGCCGGCGACGAAATCGTCGAGGTCGTAATCTTCGCCCTCGCCGCCGCCGGGCATCGATTTCCACTGGCCAAGCAGTTCCGGCGCATCGGCGCGTTGCGGCGTGGTGTCGTCCTGGAAGACATTGGCGAAATCGGCATCGAGCTGGTCGTCGAGCCGCTCGCCGCTTTGCGACGTGGCGCTGTCATAGAGATCCGCCTGGCCGCCGCCGTCGTCGCTTCCGCCTCTCTCGTCTCCGCCGGCCATCTCGCCCTGCTCCGGGGCGACCTGATCGTCATTTGCCTGAAATTCGAGCAGCGGGTTCTTTTCGACTTCCTGTGCGATGAACTGGTTGAGCTCAAGATGCGTCATCTGCAGCAGCTGGATCGACTGCATGAGCTGTGGCGTCATCACCAGAGACTGGGACTGGCGCAGATGAAGGCTGGCGGACAGGGCCATGCTGACGCGAAACTCCCGAGAAATCTCCAGGGGCCGCGGTGCTTCTCCGGTCGCCGGTCGGGCCCTTTTCTTAATTGGCCCAAAAATTGCTTATCGGAAAGGTTTGGTCAAGCGCGTTCGCGGGCGGAACCGCCCGCGAGGCGGTCTCAGAGGCTGAAATTGTCGCCGAGATAGAGCCGACGCACGTCAGGATTGGTGACAATGTCGTTGGCGCGACCATGCGTCAGCACTTCGCCGGCATGGATAATGTAGGCGCGATCGATGAGGCCGAGCGTCTCGCGGACATTGTGGTCGGTGATCAGCACGCCGATGCCGCGCGAGGTCAGGTGCCGGACAAGCGCCTGGATGTCGGCGACCGAGATCGGGTCGACGCCGGCAAAGGGCTCGTCGAGCAGCATGAAGGTCGGGTCGGTAGCAAGCGCGCGGGCGATTTCGAGACGGCGGCGTTCGCCGCCGGAAAGCGCGATCGCCGGCGACTTGCGCAGATGCGTGATGTTGAACTCGCCGAGCAGGTCGTTGAGCTTGCTTTCGCGCCGCTCCAGGTTCTTGTCGTGAACTTCGAGCACGGCGCGGATGTTCTCCTCGACCGTCAGCCCGCGGAAGATCGACGCTTCCTGCGGCAGGTAGCCGACGCCGAGGCGTGCACGCCGGTACATCGGCATGGTCGTCACGTCATTGCCGTTGATCTCTATCGAACCCTCGTCGACGGGGACGAGGCCGGTGATCATGTAGAAGCAGGTGGTCTTGCCGGCGCCGTTCGGCCCGAGCAGGCCCACGGCCTCGCCGCGCCGCACCACCAGCGACACGCCGTTGACGACCCGACGCTCGCGATAGGCCTTGGTCAGTCCGCGGGCAATCAGGGTGCCGTCATAGCGCGCCTTATCGACCGCATGGCCGGAAGCGACCGCAGTGGTCGCCGACGGCTTGCGGACGCGTTTGCGCTTGTGGAGGAAGGGAAGTTGCACGAGCGGTCTACGTCAGTTCGTCTTGCGGGACTTCGGGTCGAGCTGGATCTGCACGCGGCCGCCGCAGGCTTCGAGCTGGGCCTCACCGGTTTCCATCTGGACGTTAAGCTGGCAGCCGACGAAGACGTTCTTGCCTTCGGAGAGAACGACCTTGTCGCCCTTGAGAACGAAGACCTGCTTGGTCATGTCGAACGAGCCGGTATCGGCCGTCGCCTGCTGCGTGCCGGAGCTCAGGAACACCTTTTCGCTGACCTCGATACGGTCGATGTCGGCGTCGCCGCTCGAAACCGAGCCGCCGCCGGACTTGTAGAAGACGACCATATTGCCGGCCTGCAGCGTCGTCGTGCCCTGCACGACCTTGACGTTGCCGGTGAAAATCGCCTTGCTTTCCGGGTCCTTGATTTCGAGCTTGTCGCTCTCGATCTGGATCGGCTTGTCGTTGGACAGCTCAAGGCCCTTCATCTTGCTCGACGTGGCCTGCGCAAAAGCGCCGGAGGCAATAATCAAAGCGCCCGCTCCGGCAATGGCCAGGCTGGCGGAAATCTTGAAAAATGATGCGGTTGTGACCGACATGGAGTGCACCGGGTCCTATTTCGCGTTTTTGCGGATGGCGGCGGGCTCGACGTTCACCCTCACCATACCCTCGAAAATTACAATACGTCCCTTATCCGTCATTCGCAGCGTCTGCGCAATGATCGAACCACCCTTCATGCTGATCGCAACGGGCTGCTTCGTTTCCATCTCGCCGGCATTGATGTCCAGATAGGCCGACTGGAAGTCGGCGTTGATGCCATTATTGACGGAAATGGTGAACGGGGCGTTCATGTCGAGCGTATTGGCGCCGCGATCATAGATGCCGTTGGTGGCGTCGACGGTCGCTATCATCGAATCCTTCATCGGCATTTCTGCATGGATCGTCTGCAGCGTGATGATGTCGGGGTTGGCGATATCCTGAAGCGCCCGCTGGGCCTTCATCGAGTAGCTGATGCCCTGCTTGTTGCGACCGGAGATCGCCGGATTCTTCATGACGATCTTGCCGTCCTCGATCGTCGCGGTCTCGATCTGCAGGTCGACGGGCATGAACGCGCGCACGAAGGACACGGCGGCAAAAATGACGGCAATGACGCCGGCGATGATCGGCAGGATGATCTTCAGGCGGCGCACGCGCGCGGAATGCCGTGCGGCGAGCGCATAGGCGTCGGCGGAGCTCGCACCCGTATCGGCAAAGATGCCCGGGGCTGGCGCGTGGTTCAACATGGAAGGGCCTGTCGGTTCTACTGCTTTTGTCGCTGACCCAACGTGGGGGTCATTTACATACATTGGTGTAAGTCGTCGCAAATATGGATATTTTTTGCTGACGCACAATGGCGCCGCAAAAAAACTCGGGTGAAGCGCAAAAACGCCAGCCGCGGCTTTCAACCGTGGTCAAGCGCGTCTATGGAATATGCCTCTTCGCGCGCAGATAGCACGTTCCCGCGGAAACTGACAGAAGCAGCGCCAACAAATCGGGAGAAACCCACATGGACGAACTCGCCATCGCCGATCGCCGCAGCCTGCGCCGGAAGTTGAGCTTCTGGCGCTTTGTGGTCGCGGGGCTGCTTCTCCTCGTCGCGCTCGCGATCTTTGCCTGGTCCGGGGCTGCCGACGACGTCGGCCACAACAGGCAGCATGTGGCGCGCGTTGCCATCACCGGCCTGATCCAGGATGACCGCGAACTGCTCGAGCGCCTGCAGAAGATTGCCGACAACGATAGCGTCAAGGCGCTGGTCGTGACCATTTCATCGCCGGGCGGCACCACCTATGGCGGCGAGGTTATCTATAAGGCGATCCGCAAGGTGGCGGCCAAGAAGCCGGTCGTTTCCGACGTGCGCACGCTTGCCGCCTCGGCGGGCTACATGATCGCGCTCGGCGGCGATACGATCGTTGCCGGTGAGAGCTCGATCACCGGCTCCATCGGCGTCATCTTCCAGTATCCGCAGGTCAAGGAGTTGATGGACAAGCTCGGCGTCTCCCTGGAATCGATCAAGTCGCGGCCGCTGAAGGCGGAACCTTCGCCCTTCCATCCGGCGAGCGACGAGGCGAAGGCCATGATCCAGTCGATGATTGACGACAGCTACGCCTGGTTCGTCGACCTGGTTGCCGACCGCCGCAAGTTGCCGCGTCCGGATGCGTTGCTGCTCGCCGACGGACGCATTTTCACCGGTCGCCAGGCGCTAAAGGCCAAGCTCGTCGACAAGCTCGGCGGCGAGGACGAAATTCGCGCCTTCCTCACGGAGAAAAAGGTGTCGAAGGACCTGCCGATCGTCGATTGGGAAGCCCCCCGCAAGACCCTGCCTTTTGGCCTCGGCGCGCTGGTCGGCAACTGGATCAAGATGTTGGGATATGACGCTTTTCCGGCAATGAGCGGGCTCGAAAAAATTGCAGGCGACAAGTTGTTTCTTGACGGTCTTGTTTCGGTTTGGCAGGTTGATGGCCAATGAGCAAGGCGACATATACCCAGCCTGAGCCGTCGAGCGATGTCGGTGATTTTGCAAATGCCGCGCACCGCCTTGCGGAAATCACAATGCAGACCGAAAAAGCAAAACAAACAAGAATTTGAGGGGGCGACAGTGATCAAGTCAGAACTGGTGCAGATTGTTGCGGCTCGCAATCCGCATCTCTACCACCGCGACGTCGAAAATATCGTCAACGCGGTCCTCGATGAGATCACCGACGCGCTCGCTGCAGGCAACCGGGTCGAACTGCGTGGCTTCGGCGCCTTCTCGGTCAAGAACCGGCCGTCGCGGTCGGGGCGCAACCCGCGCACCGGCGATTCCGTTTTTGTCGAGGAAAAATGGGTACCGTTTTTCAAGACCGGCAAGGAACTGCGCGAGCGGCTCAACCCGGGCATGAACGGCGAAGACGAGGATTGATCATCCTTGGCGGTCGCCAGAGACCCCTAACGACCCCTTTTATACGAGGCCCGTTGCCGGCAAGCGTCCGGCAAAGCGCACGGGCGTCGGTGAGATGGAGCGATTGAATGTTCAAGAAACTGATCAACATCGTTGTTCTCGTGCCGGTCGCTATCATCCTGATTGTGCTGAGCGTGGCCAACCGCCAGAGCGTAACGCTGGCGCTGAACCCCTTCCGGCCGGAAGACAGCGTGCTTTCCGTGAGCGCGCCGTTCTTCGTCTTCCTGTTCCTTGCGGTCATCGTCGGCGTCATCCTCGGTGCCGCCGCGACCTGGTTCAGCCAGGGCAAGTACCGGCGGCGCGCGCGCAACGAGGCGAACGAAGCAGTGAAGTGGCACCGCGAGGCGGAGAAACACCGCAGCCAGGCGGAAAAGCTCGCAACCCAGGCGACGCTCGCAGCGCCGCAGAACTGATCAGAAGTTCACAAGCCTGCGAAGACCGAGACGGGGCGCCCGTTCGGTCCGCGTCGCCTCTTTAGCTCGCAGCTTCCGCCGTACCGCCGACGGCGGCGCTAAAATCGGCGAAGAATTGCTGCGCCAGTTTCTTGGCGGTTGAGTCGATCAGGCGCGAGCCGAGCTGCGCGAGCTTGCCACCGATCTCCGCCTTGACGTCGTAATGCAGCACCGTTTCGTCCCCGTCCGCTGTTAAGGCGACGTCGGCGCCGCCCTTGGCAAAGCCGGCGATGCCGCCCTTTCCTTCGCCCGAGATCGTATAGCTCTGCGGCGGATTGAGATTGGAGAGCACGACATTGCCGGTGAAGGAGGCCGAGACCGGGCCGATCTTGATCTTCACCACGGCCGCAAGCTCGGTTGGCGACGTCATCTCCAGCGACTGGCACCCGGGAATGCATCGCTTGAGGATTTCCGGGTCGTTGAGGCCGCGCCACACCGCGTCGCGCCCAGCCGCAATCCGCTCTTCGCCGGTCATGTCCATGCGTTTTCCTCCCCCCATGCGACGCCGCGCGCCCGATATCGACGCGCAAATGTCGCTTCGACACACTAGACCTGCCGCGGAATTTTGTCGCGAAGCCGGTTCCAGCCCAAGAAAATTCGCAGCGGGTTCTTGCGCGTTATCTTCGCAAAACGGAAACGGCTTTGCCAAGAGCATCAGCGATGCTATTTGCAGCTTCAAGAGATGCCGCGGCTTCAGGCTGCGGCGACAAACCTCATGGCGTCCGCCGGCCCGTCCCGGATACTGCGCAGGCAGGCGGCCCATGCACTAACAAAGCCCAGGGATTTCAGCGTGAAGGAAAAGGACCGGCGGTCGAAGAATGCCTCCGTGACGACGGCCAAGGGCCGTGGTGCCGAAGCGCGTGGCGGCGGCCGCCACGATCAGAAACGTTCGGCACCGCCGAAGGGCGGCGGCTTCAAGGAACGGCCGGCGCGACCGGCGGCAGCACAGACGGCGGAGACGCGCGAGAAGCCAGCAAAACATACGCCTGCACAGGAAACGCCGGCGCGGGTGATCGCGCGGCGAACGGGGGAAAAGCCGGCCGAGCGCATACCGCTCATTCTCGAAACGTCGGACGCATCCGGCTATCACCTGATCGACAGCGGCGCCGGCGAAAAACTTGAGCAATACGGTCCCTACCGCATCGTGCGCCCCGAGGCGCAGGCGCTCTGGCCGCGCAGCCTGCCCGATAGCGTCTGGGAAAAAGCCGACGCGATCTTCACCGGCGACACCGACGAAGACGGCATGGGGCGCTGGCGCTTTCCTGGCGCCGTGCTCGGCGAGACCTGGCCGATGCAGCTTCTCGGCACCGATTTCCACGGTCGCTTCACCTCGTTCCGCCATGTCGGTGTGTTCCCGGAACAGCTCGCGCACTGGAGCTGGGTGAAGGATCAGGTGGAAAGGGCTGGGCGGCCGCTGAAGGTGCTGAACCTCTTCGGCTACACCGGCGTCGCCTCGCTGATCGCCGCCAGGGCCGGCGCCGAGGTGACCCATGTCGACGCCTCCAAGAAGGCAATCGGCTGGGCGCGCGAAAACCAGCAGCTGGCGCGGGCCGAAAACCTGCCGATCCGCTGGATCTGCGACGATGCGATGAAGTTCATCCAGCGCGAAGAGCGCCGCGGCAGCCGCTACGACATCATCCTGACCGACCCGCCGAAGTTCGGCCGCGGGCCGAACGGCGAGGTCTGGCAGCTTTTCGACCATCTGGCGGCGATGCTCGACATCTGCCGCGAGATCCTGTCGCCGGAGGCGCGCGGCCTGGTGCTGACGGCCTATTCGATCCGGGCGAGCTTCTACTCGATCCATGAACTGATGCGCGAGACGATGCGCGGCCACGGCGGCCGGGTGGAGTCGGGCGAGCTCATCATCCGCGAGGGCGGGCTTGACGGCCGCGAGCCGGGCAGGGCGCTTTCGACCTCACTCTTCAGCCGCTGGGTACCGCAATGACGAACGACAGAAGCGAACACGGCACCGGTCGTGTCGGTCAGGTGAAGGAGGTCACGAGCCTCACCAACCCGATCATCAAGGACATCCGCGCGCTGACGCAGAAGAAGCACCGCGACGAGACGCGCTCCTTCATGGCCGAGGGCCTGAAGCTGGTGATCGACGCGCTCGACCTTGGCTGGAAGATCAAGACGCTGATCTATGCCAAGGCGGCCAAGGGCAAGCCGCACGTGGAGCAGGTGGCGGCAAAGACCTTCGCCAAGGGCGGCCTGGTGCTGGAAGTCAGCGAGAAAGTGCTGTCGACGATCACGCGGCGCGACAATCCTCAGATGGTCGTCGGCATCTTCGAGCAGCGTTACCAGTCGCTGAAGGACCTGGAGCCGCAGCTGGGCGAAACCTATGTGGCGCTCGACCGCGTCCGCGATCCCGGCAACCTCGGCACCGTCATCCGCACCGCCGATGCCGCCGGCGCTTCCGGCGTCATTCTCGTCGGCGAGACCACCGATCCGTTTTCGCTCGAAACCGTGCGTGCGACCATGGGCTCGGTCTTTGCCATGCCGGTGGCGCGCGCCAGCGTCGAGGACTTCATCCGCTGGCAGAAATCCGCCGGCGTGAAGGTCGTCGCGACCCATCTCGCCGGCGCTGTCGACTATCGCACCATTGACTACAAGACCAAACCGGTCGTGCTTCTGATGGGCAACGAGCAGTCGGGTCTGCCGGAGGAACTCGCTCGAGAAGCCGGTGCGCTTGCCCGCATCCCGCAGGCCGGCCGCGCCGACTCGCTCAATCTGGCGATTGCCACCGGCATCATGCTGTTCGAGGCGCGCCGCCACCTTCTGACCCTGGATGCCCGCGCATGAGCGAGAAGCAGGTGCTGTTTTCGCGGCCGCTGCCGATCGCGGTCTTCATCGTCTTCGCGCTCATCGCCGACCAAATAATCAAGTATCTGGTCGAGCTTTACCTGCCCTTCAATCAGGCGGTCCATGTCGTGCCGATGCTGGCGCTCTACCGCACCTACAACTACGGCGTCGCCTTCTCGATGCTGTCGGGCATGGAGGGCTGGTTCATCGTCGGCATGCGGCTCACCGTCTGCGCCTTTGTGCTCTGGCTGTGGAAGCGCACGCCGAAGGATCGGTTCTTCGCCCATTTCGGCTATGCGCTGATCATCGCCGGCGCGCTCGGAAACCTCGTCGACCGGCTGCTCTTCGGCTACGTCATCGACTACATCCTGTTCTATACGGAGACGTGGTCTTTCGCCGTCTTCAATCTGGCCGATACCTTCATCACCATCGGTGCCGGCGCGATCATTCTTGACGAACTATTGCACGCGAAAAAAGCGGATCGCTAAGATTTTATCGAAGCCTTGAAGCCATTCGGAACGCCTGTCGTGTTAGCCGGAACGCATGAGCGAACCGTCACGACTGCTAGAGCGGATCGAAACCGGCTTCAGGAGAGACGCCCGGGCGGGTAAGGCTGCGTCGGTTTCGGCGCTTCCGCTCGATGGGCCGGCGTCCCGTCAGGTGTCGGCGCAGCCGGCTTCCGGCGCGCGCTCTGCGCTTAGTTACGTATCCATGGCGCTGCTCGGCCTGGTCGCTTCCGGCCTTGTCCTCGTCGTCGGCATGACTGCCGGCTTCCACCTGTTCGCCGCGGCGATTGCCGCGGCCGGCGTGGTCGGTGCGCTTTTGCTCGCCGTCGAAGCCATCCGCGCGTTTGATAGCGTGCCGGTTTCCGATGAGGTGGAGCGGGACCAGGATTGGCACCGCTCCGAAACCTCGGCGTTGCTTTCGACCATTCACGATGCGCTGGGTGACCTTGCGATCATGCGCGGCATGGACGGAAAGATCGTCCACGCCAATGCTGTCTTCCATCAGGTCTGCGGCCGGTCGGATGTCCGGGGCATGGCCTGCGGCGCCCTCGGCCTGAGCTTCGAGCCGAAGGCTGCGCCCAATCATTACCTCGTGCGCATCGCCGCGGCCGAAGGCATCCGCCTTTTCGATTGGCATGACGTGATCGCCCGCGATCCGGCGAGCGGCAAGCTCATGCGTCACAGCATTGCGCGTGATGTCACCGAGGAAGCGCGCGCCGCGCGCGAGCGTGAGGCGGCGCGCCGGCGGGCCGAGGAGGCGAGCCAGGCAAAGTCGCGGCTGCTCGCCACCGTCAGCCACGAGATCCGCACGCCGCTTTCGGGCATTCTCGGCATGAGCCATCTGCTCGGCCAGACCCGCCTGTCGAGCGAGCAGCAGAACTATCTCGCCGGCATGCAGCAATCCGGCCACGCTCTGGTCCAGCTCGTCGAAGACCTGATCGACTTCTCGTCGCTTTCAGCCGGCCGCTTCCAGTTTCGCCCCAGCCGCCAGGATCCGCGCGGCGTGATCGAGAGCGTCGTGGAAATGCTCTCCAATCGCGCCCACGAGAAGGGCATCGAGATCGGCGCCACCGTTTCCGTCGACGTGCCCGCGCTGATGGCTTTCGACGCGGCGCGCCTGCGCCAGGTGCTCTTCAACGTCATCGGCAACGCGGTCAAATTCACGGAAGTCGGCGGCGTCTTCGTCAGCGCCGACACGATCGAGGATTGCGTGCGGATCCGCATCGACGATACGGGGCCGGGCATGTCGCCCGACGACCTGAAGCGCATCTTCGAGGAATTCGAGCAGGCCGGCAACGACGAGCAACGCGCCAAGGGCACAGGGCTAGGCCTCGCGATCTCCAGGCGCATCATGCAGGCCTGCGGCGGCAGTCTCACGGCCGCAAGCGCGCCCGGCCGCGGCAGCCGCTTTGAAATCCGCCTGCCGCTTGCCGAAGTCGAGGCGATTGCGTCGGAGCGCCGCTCCACCCTCGCCGGGTCGCATGTGCTGGTCATGGCTCCCGATGGCCCGGCCTCGGCGGCGCTGGCGGCAACCATCGCGACGCTTGGCGGGCGCTGTCATCGCGCAACGACGCTTGCCGCAGCCCAGCATGTTCTTGCCGATGTGCAGGCAGGTGGCGCGCCACTCACCGACGTGATCGTCGACCACCGGCATGCGCAGCAGTACGAGCAGCTCCTCGCACTCCAGCCGGCCATCGGCCGGCTGGAGGTTCGCCGTACCTATCTGATCAATCCGGAGGAGCGCAACAGCCACCCTGTCAACCAGATGGATGGCTACGAGGCCTGGCTGATCCGGCCCTTGCGCGAAAAGTCGCTGATCGAAGTGCTGCTCGGGCGCCTGAAGGGCATCGAAAAACGCGACGCGATCAACGACAACAGGCCGGTCCTGCGCGAGGAGCCCGCCGTTGAACCCGTCCGCCGGCCGGGACACGGCATCCTGCTGGCCGAGGACGATCCGATCAATGCGTTGATCATCCGCACGCTGTTGCAGCGTTCGGGACACGCGGTGCAGCTCGTCAGCGACTTCGCGGGGGTCGCCGAGACGCTGCGAGCCCCTGCCGGAAACGCCTTGCCGGAGCTTCTCGTCACCGACCTCAATATGCCGGGTGGCGACGGGCTTTCCATGATGCGGCACATCCGTAATGACGAGGCAATACGCTCCTTGCCAAGGTTGCCGGTCATCGTGCTGACTTCCGATATCCGCGAGGATATGCGCGACCGCCTGCTTGCCGCCGGCGCCGATGTGGTGTTGGCGAAACCGGCCGACCCGCAGGTGCTGACCTCGGAGATCGCGCGTCTGCTGCGCAAACGGTAACTCTTGCGATGGTTACGGTATTGATCGGGCGGCGGGGGTTGTACGCAACTTTCATGTCACTATGTTGTTGCAGAAACGTGGTCTAAGCCCCCGCAGACAGATTTGATTCGGGATAACGCGGATGGCCATCGAGCTACTGGATTCAGCGAACGTGGTTGACACTTCTCAGGCTTGCATCGGCACGAAAGCTGCCGTCCCGACGACCGACGTGCTTGGCCGGATCGCCAATCTTGAGACGCGCCTTGCCCGCACGGCATCGGAAATCGATGCTGCCCAGGCCGTGCGCTACAAGGTTTTCGTCGAGGAGATGAAGGCGCAGGTCGGCCCCGAGGCCGATCGGCGCAAGCGTGACGTCGACAGCTGGGACGCGATCTGCGACCACCTGCTGGTTCTCGACACCTCGATCGAAGGCGACGCCGAAGATCAGATCGTCGGGACATACCGGTTGCTGCGCCAGGATGTGGCTGAGCGCTCCGGCGGCTTTTACTCGTCTTCCGAATTCGCGATCGACGCGCTTCTCGCCCGTCATCCGACCAAGCGCTTCATGGAGCTCGGCCGCTCCTGCGTCCTGCCGGACTACCGGACCAAGCGCACGGTCGAACTCCTGTGGCAGGGCAATTGGGCCTATGCGCTCAAATACGGCATGGACGCGATGTTCGGCTGCGGCTCGTTCCCGGGTGTCGTTCCGGCCGAGCATGCGCTGGCGCTGTCCTTCCTGCACCACAACATCCGCGCCCGCGACGACTGGGCCGTCAGCGCACGGCCCGAGCTGCACCGGACGATGGATTTGATGCCGGCCGAGGCGATCAATGCCAAGAAGGCGCTCGCCGCTCTGCCGCCGTTGATCAAGGGCTATATGCGCCTCGGCGCGATGGTCGGCGATGGCGCCGTGGTCGATCATGCGTTCCGCACCACCGACGTTCTGATCGTTTTGCCGATCAGCAATATCTCGGGCCGCTACCTCAACTACTACGGCGCAGATGCCGGACGTTTCGGTGGCGCCGCCTCCTGACCGGGTCCCGGTGAGGTTAACCAATTATTAATGATGGATTTGACTTTCAAGGTCGAAAGAGAGACATGTATTGTCATGTTCTTCTCTAATTTCATGACGAACGAATAGAGAAAATAAATGGAGAAACTGCCGATCTTCCGGGGGTCGACAGGTATATGGTTCCCAAGACTCCGTCTTTCATTACCTTAAACATAAATGCATTGCCTGTTATTAAGCCCGCCTCCTTTTCGGAAAGCGGGCTTTTCTTCTTTATAGTTGTATCGAATTGCTACCAATCGGGGTCGCGCGTTGACCCGAATGAAGGCGGCTGCACCAAAATGAAGCAGCCGCCGGACCGGCAATGCCGGTCCTACATGCCGGCGTTGTAGGCCGCGATCGCCGCCATGTTGACGATGTCGGAATCCTTGGCCGACATCGAGACGATCTGGATCGACTTGTCGAAGCCGACGAGCAGCGGGCCGATCACCGTCGAGCCGCCGAGTTCCTGCAGCATCTTGGTCGAAATCGATGCCGAGTGGAACGCCGGCATCACGAGCACGTTTGCCGTGCCCGAGAGGCGGCAGAACGGGTATTGCTCCATGACGCGAGCATTGAGCGCCACGTCGGCGGCCATCTCGCCGTCATATTCGAAATCGACGCGGCGCTTGTCGAGGATATTGACCGCTTCGCGCACCCGCTCAGAGCGTTCGCCCTGGGGATGGCCGAAGGTGGAATAGGCAAGCATTGCCACGCGCGGCACGTAGCCAAGCCGCTTGGCGAGGCCGGCTGCTTCCTCGGCGATATCGGCAAGCTCCTCCGAAGAGGGCATGTCGTGAACCGCCGTGTCGGCGACGAGCACCGTGCGGCCGCGGCAAAGCGCGATCGAGACGCCGATGACGCGGTGGCCGGGCTTCGGGTCGATGCAGCGACGCACGTCTTCGAGTGCCGTCGAATAATTGCGGGTCAGGCCCGTCACCATGCCGTCGGCATCACCGAGCGCCACCATGCAGGCGGCGAAGTGGTTGCGGTCGTTGTTGATCAGGCGCTGGGCGTCGCGGAAGAGGAAGCCCTTCCGCTGCAGGCGGGCATAGAGATAGTCCGTATAGGCGCCGACGCGCTTGGAAAGCCGCGCATTGACGATCTGGATGCCGGGGCGGTCGAGGTCGATGCCCTCGCGCTCTGCCGTCTCGCGCATGCGCTCCTCGCGGCCGAGCAGGATGGCGGTGCCAAGCTGCTGGTTGGCATACGCGATTGCAGAACGCATGACCTGCACCTCTTCGCCCTCTGCAAAGACGATGCGCTTCGGCTGGCGCCGGACGCGCTCGTAGATGCGCTGCAGCGTCGAGGCGATCGGGTCGCGGCGGGCGGAGAGTTGCCGGCCATAGGCTTCGAGGTCGGTGATCGGTTTGCGGGCGACGCCGCTTTCCATCGCCGCCTTCGCAACCGCCATCGGGATCGCCGAAATCAGCCGCGGGTCGAAGGGGACCGGGATGATGTATTGCGGACCGAAACGCGGACGGTTGCCCTGGTAGGCTGCGGCGACATCGTCAGGAACGTCTTCCTTGGCAAGGCTCGCCAGCGCTTCAGCCGCTGCGATCTTCATCTCGTCGTTGATGGTCGTCGCGCGCACGTCTAGCGCGCCACGGAAGATATAGGGGAAGCCGAGCACGTTGTTGACCTGGTTCGGATAGTCAGAACGGCCGGTGGCGACGATCGCGTCGTCGCGGATGCGGGCGACTTCTTCCGGCGTGATTTCCGGATCCGGGTTGGCCATGGCGAAGATGATCGGCCGCGGCGCCATCGAGCGCACCATGTCTTCCGAAAGGGCGCCCTTGGCCGAGAGGCCGAAGACCACGTCGGCGCCGTCGAGCGCTTCGGCGAGCGTGCGGCGCTCGGTCTTGACCGCATGCGCCGACTTCCACTGGTTCATGCCCTCGGTGCGGCCTTCGAAGATCACGCCCTTGGTGTCGCAGAGGATGATGTTGTCAGAGGCAAAACCCATCGACTTGATGAGCTCGATGCAGGCGATTGCCGCCGCACCCGCACCGTTGCAGACGAGCTTCGTCGTCTTGAAGTCGCGACCGGTCAAGGCCAGCGCGTTGATGAGGCCGGCTGCGGCGATGATCGCCGTGCCGTGCTGGTCGTCATGAAACACCGGGATGTCCATGACCTCGCGCAGCTTCTGCTCGATGATGAAACAGTCCGGTGCCTTGATGTCTTCGAGGTTGATGCCGCCGAAAGAGGGCCCGAGGAAACGCACGCAGTTGATGAACTCGTCGACGTTTTCGGTATCGACTTCAAGGTCGATGGAGTCGACGTCGGCAAAGCGCTTGAACAGCACGGCCTTGCCTTCCATGACAGGCTTTGACGCAAGTGCGCCGAGGTTGCCGAGGCCGAGAATGGCCGTGCCGTTCGAGATCACGGCCACCATGTTGCCGCGCGTCGTGTAGTCATAGGCGGTGTTGGGGTCCTCGGCGATCGCCTTCACGGGGACTGCGACGCCCGGAGAATAGGCAAGCGACAGGTCGCGCTGGGTGGCCATCGCCTTGGTGGGAGAAATCTCCAGCTTTCCGGGACGACCCTGCGAGTGAAAATCGAGCGCTTCCTGCGCGGTGACGCTCGTCATGGTGCGATCGGTCTTGTCGGTGGCCGGCATGTTTCCTCAATCCTCCTGTGGGCGAGCCTTGCGGCGCGCCTCTTTATGGTTGTCGTCTATAATTCCTTGGCGATAGTGTGCCATCTCTTTTTTCGGGACAATCATGAATTTCGTGACAGACTATTCGACCCGCGCGGGGGAGGTTTTATCCGCAGCCGAATTGGCGAGCGAGGAAAGCCGTTCCACGGCGACGCCGATGATGGAACAGTTCATCGAGATCAAGGCGAACAACCCGGATTCGCTGCTGTTCTACCGCATGGGCGACTTCTACGAGCTGTTCTTCCAGGACGCGGTCGAAGCCTCGCGCGCGCTCGGCATCACGCTCACCAAGCGCGGCCAGCACATGGGTCAGGAAATTCCGATGTGTGGCGTGCCGGTACATGCGGCCGACGATTACCTGCAGAAACTGATCGGTCTCGGCTTTCGCGTCGCCGTCTGCGAGCAGGTGGAAGACCCGGCGGAAGCGAAGAAGCGCGGCAGCAAGTCGGTGGTGCGCCGCGACGTCGTGCGCTTGGTCACTCCGGGCACGATCACCGAAGAGAAACTGCTTTCGCCGTCCGAGACCAACTATCTGATGGCGCTGGCGCGCATCAAGAGCGGGTCCGAGCCTGCCTACGCGCTCGCTTGGATCGACATTTCGACCGGCATCTTCCGCCTCGCCGAGACAGCCGAGAGCCGGCTGCTTGCGGACATCCTGCGTATCGAGCCGCGCGAACTGATCCTTGCAGACACCGTGTTTCACGACCCGGAACTAAGGCCCGTCTTCGACGTGCTCGGCCGCGTTGCCGTGCCGCAGCCGGCGGTCTTGTTCGACAGCGCCACGGCGGAAGGGCGCATCAGCCGCTACTTCGGCGTCAAGACGCTTGATGGCTTCGGCACGTTTTCCCGTGCGGAACTCGCAGCCGCTTCCGCGGCGATCTCCTATGTCGAGAAGACCCAGCTTGCCGAACGCCCGGCACTCGGCACGCCGGAGCGCGAAAGTGCCGCCTCGACCTTGTTCATCGATCCGGCGACCCGCGGCAATCTCGAACTGGTGAAGACGCTGTCCGGCGCGCGCGAGGGCACGCTGCTGAAGGCGCTCGACCGCACGGTGACAAGCGGCGGCGCCCGCCTTCTTGCCGAGCGGCTGATGTCGCCGCTGACCGACCCGGACCGTATCAATGAGCGTCTCGATTCCATCGAGATCCTGGCGGACCAGCCGTCCTTTGCCGGCGACCTGCGCGATGCGCTACGTCGCGCGCCGGATATGCCGCGCGCCCTGTCGCGACTGGCGCTCGGGCGCGGCGGCCCGCGCGACCTCGGTGCCATCCAGGCCGGCTTGCACGCGTCTGCGTCGATTTCGCGGTTGATGGCGGCGGGCACCCTCTCGGACGAACTGAAGGATGCGCGCGCCGCAATCGATGCGCTTCCCGCAGGCCTGCTCGGCCTGCTCGATGCGACGCTTGGCGACGAGCTGCCGCTTCTGAAGCGCGACGGCGGTTTCGTCTGCGAAGGCGCCAATGCCGAGCTCGATGAGGTCCGGGGCCTGCGCGACCAGTCGCGCCGGGTGATCGCCGGGCTGCAGCTGCAATATTCCGAAGAGACCGGCATCAAGTCGCTGAAGATCAAGCACAACAACGTGCTCGGCTACTTCATCGAGGTGACGGCGGGCAATGCCGGCTCGATGACCGACACCGACGCCGGTCGCGCCCGTTTCATCCATCGCCAAACGATGGCGAACGCGATGCGCTTCACCACGACGGAACTGGCCGAGCTTGAAAGCAAGATCGCCAACGCCGCCGACCGGGCGCTGTCGATCGAGCTCGCAGCCTTCGACCAGATGACGGCGGAGGTCGTTGCCGCGGCCGAGGTGCTGAAGGCGGCAGCGTTCGCGCTTGCGACCCTCGACGTCTCGGTCGGGCTTGCGGTCCTTGCCGAGGAGCAGGCCTATGCCCGCCCCACCGTTGACCGCTCGCGCATGTTTGCCATCGACGGCGGCCGACATCCGGTGGTCGAGCAGGCACTGAAGCGCCAGGCATCGAATGCCTTCGTCGCCAATGGCTGCGATCTCTCTCCGCCTGAGGGCGAGGAGGGTGGCGCGATCTGGCTGCTCACCGGTCCCAACATGGGCGGTAAATCGACCTTCCTGCGCCAGAACGCGCTGATCGCGATCATGGCGCAGATGGGCACCTTCGTTCCTGCCGCGAGCGCCCATATCGGCATCGTCGACCGGCTCTTCTCCCGCGTCGGCGCCTCCGACGATCTGGCGCGCGGTCGCTCGACCTTCATGGTCGAGATGGTCGAGACCGCGGCGATCCTCAACCAGGCGACCGACCGCTCGCTGGTGATCCTCGACGAGATCGGTCGTGGCACCGCCACCTTCGACGGCCTGTCAATCGCCTGGGCGGCAGTCGAGCACCTGCATGAGGCGAACCGCTGCCGCGGCCTCTTTGCCACCCACTTCCATGAACTGACCGTGCTCTCGGAAAAACTCGGCCGTCTCTCGAACGCGACGATGCGCGTCAAGGAATGGCACGGCGATGTGATCTTCCTGCATGAGGTCGGTCCGGGCGCCGCCGACCGCTCCTATGGCATTCAGGTCGCGCGTCTCGCTGGCCTGCCGGCCTCGGTCGTGGCTCGCGCCAAGGACGTGCTCGCCAAGCTCGAGGACGCCGATCGCAAGAACCCGGCGAGCCAACTGATCGACGATCTGCCGCTGTTCCAGGTGGCGATCCGTCGTGAAGAGGTGAAGCCCGCCGGAAACTCCAAGATCGACGAGGCGCTGAAGGCGCTGAACCCCGACGACATGACGCCGCGCGAGGCGCTCGATGCGCTCTATGCGCTGAAGAAGGAACTGAGCGCCGCCAAGGCGGGATGACAGGACGTGCGTGCGGTTTTCCGCTCGCACTCTATCACCCGTTGGCCGAAGCGGCGCTACGCCTTTTTCCTGTGCAAGCCGTCTGTAAAAAGGCTATACAGCGCCGCACGCTTTTGCGGGCGCGGCGCTCGAATTGTTGTGTGGTCTTTATTCGGCCTCGGTCGCAAGGATCATGCAGGAGCGCTTGACAGCGAACGACCACGCAACCAGTCGGACAGGACGCCCCTCGGCACTTCATGGGCAGACACGAAACCTTCTTTCCCGAAATCCTCGACGTCGCAGCGCTCCGGGCAAAATGCGACTTCATCGCCTCGGCCCACGCCGAACAGCGCGACCCGATGCGTCAGGCATTGCTGGCGGCTTTCAAGCAGGCAAATGTCGCCGGCCGGGCGAAGGCCCGCGAGCTGTTCAACGCCGATGGTGCTGGCATTCTCTGCGCCGAACGTATTTCCTGGCTGCAGGATCAACTGATTACAGTGCTGCATGATTTCGTGCTGAACGAGATCTTCGACGCAGCCAATGCACCGCCCGCGTCCCGGATCGCCGTGACGGCGGTCGGCGGCTATGGCCGCGGCACGCTGGCGCCGGGTTCAGACATCGATCTTCTGTTCCTGCTGCCGGTCAAGAAGGCCGTCTGGGCCGAGCCGGCGATCGAGTTCATGCTCTATATACTCTGGGATCTGGGCTTCAAGGTCGGCCACGCCACCCGCACCATCGACGAGTGCATCCGGCTATCGCGCGCCGACATGACGATCCGCACGGCCATCCTCGAGACGCGCTATATCTGTGGCTCCGAGACATTGTGCGCCGAGCTTGAAACGCGCTTCGATCATGAGATCGTCCGCAACACCGGCCCGGATTTCATCGCCGCCAAGCTTGCCGAACGCGACGAGCGCCACCGCAAGGCCGGCGACACGCGCTACCTCGTCGAGCCCAACGTCAAGGAAGGCAAGGGCGGGCTTCGCGACCTGCACACGCTGTTCTGGATCGCCAAGTACTTCTACCGGCTGAAGGACACCGCCGACCTCGTCAAGCTCGGCGTGCTTTCGCGGCAGGAGTACCAGCTCTTCCAGAAGGCCGAGGACTTCCTCTGGGCGGTGCGCTGCCACATGCATTTCCTCACCGGAAAATCCGAGGAACGGCTCTCTTTCGACATCCAGCGCGAGATCGCCGAGGCACTCGGCTATCACGACCATCCGGGCCTTTCAGCCGTCGAACGCTTCATGAAGCACTTCTTCCTGGTGGCAAAGGACGTCGGCGATCTCACCCGTATCTTCTGCGCAGCACTCGAAGATCAGCAGGCCAAGGACGCGCCCGGCATTTCCGGGCTCATCGGCCGCTTCACCCATCGTAGCCGCAAGATTGCCGGAACGCTCGATTTCGTCGACGACGGCGGTCGCATCGCGCTTGCAAGCCCCGACGTCTTTAAGCGCGATCCGGTCAATCTGCTGCGCTTCTTCCACATCGCCGATATCAACGGGCTGGAATTCCACCCGGCGGCACTGCGCCAGGTCACGCGGTCGCTGAGCCTGATCAAGCCGGCGCTGCGCGAAAACGAGGAGGCGAACCGCCTCTTCCTGTCGATCCTCACGTCCCGCCGCAAGCCGGAGCTGATCCTCCGGCGCATGAACGAAGCCGGCGTGCTCGGCCGCTTCATTCCGGATTTCGGCAAGATCGTCTCGATGATGCAGTTCAACATGTATCATCACTATACGGTCGACGAGCATCTGCTGCGCACCGTCGACGTGCTGTCGCGCATCGAAGGCGGTATCGAGGAGGAGGCCCATCCGCTCGTCGCCAAGCTGATGCCGGGGATCGAGGAGCGCGAGGCGCTCTATGTCGCCGTGCTGCTGCACGACATCGCCAAGGGCCGGCCGGAGGATCACTCGACCGCCGGCGCCAAGGTGGCACGCAAGCTCTGCCCGCGCTTCGGGCTGTCGCCGAAGCAGACGGAGCTGGTCGCCTGGCTGATCGAGGAGCATCTGCTGATGTCGATGGTCGCCCAGACGCGCGACCTCAACGACCGCAAGACGATCGTCGACTTTGCCGAGCGGGTACAGTCGCTTGATCGGTTGAAGATGCTGCTCGTCCTGACCGTCTGCGATATCCGCGCCGTCGGCCCGGGTGTCTGGAACGGCTGGAAGGGACAGCTTCTGCGCACGCTCTACTACGAGACCGAGCTGTTGCTGTCGGGCGGCTTCTCCGAGCTGTCGCGCAAGGAGCGTGCGGCCCATGCCGCCGTCATGCTCGGCGAGGCCTTGACGGACTGGTCCGAGAAGGAGCGCGAGGATTACGTGCGCCTGCACTACCAGCCCTATCTCCTGACGGTGGCGCTGGAAGACCAGATCCGGCATGCGCGCTTCATCCGCGAGGCGGATGCCGCCGGCAAGGCGCTGGCGACGATGGTGCGTACCCACCAGTTCCACGCGATCACCGAAATCACCGTGCTTTCGCCCGACCATCCGCGGCTTTTGACCGTGATTGCCGGTGCCTGTGCGGCCGCCGGCGCAAACATCGTCGACGCGCAGATCTTCACGACCTCGGACGGCCGTGCGCTCGATACCATCCTCGTCAACCGCGAGTTCGCCGTCGACGAGGACGAGATGCGCCGGGCAGCGAGCATCGGCAAGCTGATCGAGGACGTGCTTTCGGGCCGCAAGCGGCTGCCGGAAGTCATTGCCAGCCGCACCAAGGTGAAGAAGCGCACCAAGGCGTTTACCGTCACGCCGGAAGTGACGATCAGCAACACGCTGTCGAACAAGTTCACCGTGATCGAAGTCGAAGGCCTCGACCGTCCAGGCCTCTTGTCCGAGATCACCGCGGTGCTATCCGATCTTTCGCTCGACATCGCCTCGGCCCACATCACCACCTTCGGTGAAAAGGTGATCGACACCTTCTACGTCACCGATCTCGTCGGCCAGAAGGTGACGAGTGAAAACCGTCAGATGAACATTGCCGCCCGCCTCAAGGCCGTCATGGCCGGGGAGGGGGACGAGGCGCGCGACCGCATGCCCTCGGGCATCATCGCGCCGCCCCCGGGCGTTTCCTCCGCTCAAAGAACGACAAAAGCCGAAACATGAGTCTGGTCAAGAAATTTGCAACCGTCGGCGGCGCGACGCTCGGAAGCCGCCTGTTCGGCTTCATCCGCGAAACCTTCATGGCGGCAGCGCTTGGCACCGGCCCGGTTGCCGACGCCTTCAACACCGCCTTCCGTCTGCCCAACACCTTCCGCCGGCTGTTTGCCGAGGGCGCCTTCAATTCCGCTTTCGTGCCGCTCTTTGCCCGGGAAATCGAGGCGAACGGCATGGATGGGGCGCGGCGTTTCTCCGAGGAGGTCTTTGGCGTCCTCTTCACCGTGCTCCTGTTCCTGACGATCGCGATGGAACTGACGATGCCCTTCATCGTCAGCAACCTGATCGCGCCCGGCTTTGCCGACGATCCGGAAAAACTCGGAAGCACCATCGTCTTTGCCGCGATCATGTTCCCCTATCTCGCCTGTATGTCGCTGGCGGCGATGATGGCGGGCATGCTGAATTCGCTGCACCGCTATTTCGCGGCGGCGATCGCGCCGGTCTTCCTCAATTTCATCCTCATCGGCGTGCTCGGCTATGCCTGGTATGCGGGCCAGGATCCGATCGCGGTCGGCTACGGCCTTTCCTGGGGCGTCATGGCCGCCGGTCTCGTCCAGCTCGCAATCGTCTGGATCGCCGTGCGCGATGCCGGCATCAAGATCGGCCTTCGTCGCCCGAAGATGACCGCCAACGTGAAGCGCCTGCTCGTACTGGCGCTGCCGGCGGCGATCACCGGCGGCATCACCCAGATCAACCTCCTGATCAACACCAACATTGCGTCTGCCCAGGAAGGTGCGGTGTCGTCGCTCGTCTATGCCGACCGTATCTATCAGCTTCCGCTCGGCGTCGTCGGCATTGCCGTCGCAACCGTGCTTCTGCCGGAGCTCGCCCGCGCGCTGCGTTCGGGCAATGTCAACGAGGCCTCGAACCTGCAGAACCGCTCGGTCGAGTTCACGCTGTTCCTGACGCTGCCGGCCGCCGCCGCTTTGCTCGTCATGTCCGAGCCAATCGTCCGGTTGCTGTTCGAGCGCGGCAAGTTCTCGCCGGAATCGACCATCATCGTCGGTCATATCCTGGCAATTTACGGCCTCGGCCTGCCGGCCTTCGTGCTGATCAAGGCCTTCATTCCCGGCTTTTTCGCGCGCGAGGACACGCGCACGCCGATGATCTTCGCCGCGATTTCCGTCGTCGTGAACGTGTCCCTGGCGCTCACCCTGTTCCCACGGCTTGGCGCGAGCGGCATCGCCACCGCCGAGATCGTTGCCGGCTGGGTGAATGCCGTGCTGCTTTTCGCAACGCTTGTCTGGCGCGGCCATTGGGGCAGGGACATCCCGCTTCTGACCCGTATCCCGCGTCTCGTCCTCGCGGCGGCGGGCATGGCGGCGGCGCTGTATTACGCTGTCGGCTGGTTCGCTTTCGAACTGTCCTCTGCCGCGTCCCTGCTGACGCGGGCAACGACGCTGACGGGCCTGGTCGCAGTCGCCATGGTGATCTACTTCGGGCTCGCCTTCGGCCTCGGCGGCGCGAGCCTCGGCATGATCCGCCGCAACATCAAGCGGGGCGCGAAAGCGCCTGCGGAGCCTGCAGCAACGCCGGAGGCGGGTGACTGATGCGCCAGACGATCGCACGCATTGCCCTGGTCGTGCCGGATTATGACGCCGGCATCGCCTTCTATTGCGGCAAGCTCGGTTTTGATCTCTTGGAGGACACCGTTCTCGACGCCACCAAGCGCTGGGTCGTCGTCCGTCCCAAGGGGGCCGTCGAAACGGCGCTGCTGCTTGCCAAGGCTGACGGCGAGCGCCAGCAGGCGGCGGTCGGCAACCAGACCGGCGGGCGGGTCGGGTTCTTCCTGTTCACCGACGATTTTTCCCGCGACCATGCGGCGATGCTGGCCGCAGGCGTCGTCTTTCTGGAGGCGCCGCGCCATGAGCCCTATGGCACCGTGGCGGTCTTCAGCGATCCCTTCGGCAACCATTGGGATCTGCTGCAGCCGGCGGGATGAAGGGGCTTCTCCGAGCCTCTTGATTGCCTCTCATCCTGCGTGCATAAGCCAGTCCGTTAGCTACATGGGCGATCATGCCCTGGGGCCCTCCACCAGCCTATTGAGGACGACATGAACGAATTTAAGCCGCTCGTATTCTCCGGCGTTCAGCCGACGGGCAATCTCCATCTCGGCAATTATCTCGGCGCGATCCGCAAGTTCGTGGCGCTGCAGGAAAACAACGATTGCATCTATTGCGTCGTCGACCTGCACTCGATCACCGCGCAGCTCGTGCATGAGGACCTGAAGGGGCAGATCCGCTCGATCGCCGCCGCCTTCATCGCTTCGGGCATCGATCCGAACAAGCATATTGTCTTCAACCAGTCGGCCGTGCCGCAGCACGCGGAACTCGCCTGGATCTTCAATTGCGTCGCCCGCATCGGCTGGATGAACCGCATGACGCAGTTCAAGGACAAGGCCGGCAAGGACCGCGAGAATGCGTCGCTCGGCCTGCTGGCCTATCCGAGTCTGATGGCGGCCGACATCCTCGTCTATCGCGCCACCCATGTTCCCGTTGGCGACGACCAGAAGCAGCACCTGGAGCTGACGCGTGATATCGCCCAGAAGTTCAACATCGACTTCATGGAGCATATTCGCAGCGCTGGTTACGGTGTCGACATGGTTGTCGGCGAAGAGCCGATCCATGCCTACTTCCCGCCGGTCGAGCCGCTGATCGGTGGCGCTACGCCGCGCGTCATGTCGCTGCGTGACGGCACCAAGAAGATGTCGAAGTCGGATCCCTCCGATCTCTCGCGCGTCAACCTGATGGACGACGCAGAGACGATCTCGAAGAAGATCCGCAAGGCCAAGACCGATCCGGACGCGCTTCCGAGCGAAGTGGACGGTCTGAAGGGTCGTCCCGAGGCGGACAACCTCGTCGGTATCTACGCGGCGCTGTCGGACAAGACCAAGGAGCAGGTGCTCGCCGAATTCGGTGGGCAGCAGTTCTCGGTCTTCAAGCCGGCGCTGGTCGACCTTGCGGTTGAGGTTCTCTCGCCGATCACGGCCGAGATGCGCCGCCTGATGGGCGACACCGCCCATATCGACGCAATCCTTAGGGATGGCGGCGAGCGGGCGCGGGCGCGGGCAGAAAAGACGATGCGCGAAGTGCGCGAAATCATCGGCTTTCTGCAGTAAATTGATTGGGTCCGGGGAACTCCCGGACCCAGTTTCATTTTGATGGTCGGACTTCGCTAGCCGAAGTGAACCTCGACCGGAAAGCCTCGGGCACTTTTCCGTGCCCTCGTCCGAAACGCAAAAATCAGACCTTGCGGCGGCTCGCGCGGGATGTATTGTTCACCCTATGGTCTCGACCCGACTCTCTCGACTTGAAGGACACCGCCGCAAATTCATGGCGGTGATAGACGATACCCCGGAATGCGGGCGCGCCGTGCACTATGCGGGCATGCGCGCCAAGAATTCCAATGGTGGCCTCGTCCTGCTCTATGTGATCGCCGACGGCGACTTCCAGCAATGGCTGGGGGTCGAGGAAATCATGCGTGCGGAAGCACGCGAGGAGGCCGAGGCGACGCTCGCCAAGGTGTCCCAATCGGTCCGCGAGCGGATCGGCATCGAGCCCGAGGTCGTCATCCGCGAGGGCACGGCCACGGAGCAGATCCACGCGGCGATCGAAGAAGATCGCGACATCGCCATTCTGGTTCTCGCGGCCGGCTCGGCGAAAGAAGGCCCCGGTCCGCTGGTGTCGTCCATTGCCGGCAAGGCCGCGGCCTTTCCGATCCCCGTCACGGTCATCCCGGATGCCTTGACGGATGAGGAGATCGACGCGCTCAGCTGACCTGCGTCGCTATGTGCTCTTGCGACTAGACGGCCATGCTCCTATATTCTTTTGAATTATTCTAAAAAGCTGGGCGGATGCCGCTCCGGCGAAACGGAGACAGACATGTTCATTCAGACCGAAGCCACGCCGAATCCGGCGACGCTGAAGTTTTTGCCGGGCAAGGTCGTCCTGGAAAACGGCACGGCCGAGTTCCGCGACGAGGAAGAAGCACGCGCCGGCTCGCCGCTCGCGGCACGGCTGTTTTCGATCCCCGGCGTCACCGGCGTCTATTTCGGCTACGATTTCATTACCGTCAGCAAGGAAGGCCAGGAATGGCAGCACCTGAAGCCGGCGATCCTCGGTTCGATCATGGAGCACTTCATGTCGGGCCAGGCGATCATGGCTGGCAGCGGCCGCGCCGAGCAGTCCGACGAGGAAGACGAGTTCTTCGACGAGGGTGACGAAACGATCGTCGCCACGATCAAGGAACTGTTGGAAACCCGCGTACGTCCGGCCGTCGCCCAGGATGGCGGTGACATCACCTTCCGCGGCTTCAAGGATGGGACTGTGTTCCTCAACATGAAGGGCGCCTGCTCCGGTTGCCCGTCGTCCACCGCGACGCTGAAGCATGGCGTGCAGAACCTGCTGCGCCACTTCGTTCCCGAGGTGGAGGCCGTCGAGGCCGTCTGATATAGCGCGCGCCTGTCCGGCGCGCCGGTTTCGCGTATCGATTTTGCCGCAAAGCCCGATCGGCTTTGCGGCTTGTGGCGTCTGAAAGATCCTGCGTTGAAATGATTGTACTTGCGCTCGACACGTCCGGTTCCGGTTGCTCCGTTGCCGTCTATGACAGCGAAACGGAAGCCGTGCTCGGGCGTTCCGGGGCCGATCTCGGCAAGGGACACGCCGAGCGGCTGATGGAGTTCGTCGACGAGGCATTGGCTGCGTCCGGCCGGTCGCTTGACGCTATCGACCGCATCGCCGTCACTGTCGGCCCGGGATCCTTCACCGGCATTCGCGTCGGCGTAGCGGCCGCTCGCGGCCTGGCGCTTGCGCTCGGCAAACCCGCCGTCGGCGTCTCGACACTTGCGGTCGTGGCCGAGGGGCTGCGCCGGACGGCCGCCGGAAAGCCCGTCCTTGTCGCCATCGACGCCAAGCGGGACGAGGTCTATCTCCAGGCTTTCGATGCGACCGGTAGCGCCACGGGTGAGCCCGAAGCACTCTCCGTCGGAAGTGCGCGCGAACGATTTGCCGGTTTCGACGGCGTCATAGGCGGCTCCGGCGCGCATCTCGTCGCTGCCGATCTACCGCTCAAGCCTTCAGAACTCATCGATGTCGCCGCCGTCGCCAAACTTGGTGCCGCTGCCGATCCAGCCTCGGCCAAGCCGCGTCCGTTATATCTCCGAGGCCCCGACGCCAAGCCGCAGGCGGGCTTCGCGATTGCCCGAGCATAGACCGAGATGAGCTTCACCGATTACTTCACCCGCCGCACCGAGTTCGACATCTTCCCCTTGGAGGAGGCGGACCTGATTGCCGCGGCGGCGCTGCACCGTCAGCGTTTCGCGGCCCCGTGGAGCGATGGCGAAATCCATGCGCTTCTGGTCCAAGAGACGGTGTTCGGCTTTGTCGCCCGGCAGACCAATGGCAGCTTTCGCCCGGCATTCGGTGGGTTTGTCCTGTCGCGTGCGGTTGCCGGTGAGGCGGAAATCCTGACGATCGGTGTCGAGCCGCGTTATGCGCGCTCCGGTCTCGGCTGGCGGTTGATGCAGGCGGCAATGCGTGAAGCGCTGGTCAAGGGCTCCGAGGCCCTGTTCCTCGAAGTCGACGAGACCAACCAGCCGGCAATCGGGCTTTACCGTAAGCTCGGCTTCAACAAGGTCGCCGAACGCCGCGCCTATTACCAGGACAAGGCCGGCCAGCGGACCGCCGCGCTTGTCATGCGGCTCGATCTTCGCTAGTCCCGACACGGACAGGGGCAGGATGAGGAAGGCCAAGGCGGTCTTCCGCCCGCATCCCGCATTACCCTATCGGAACAGGTCACGATGATCGCGCCGCGGTTCGGCTCCAGATCATCGAGATTCTCAAGGTCTCGCGCAGGAAAACTCTTCCCGGATGGTCAATTGGCTACGGATCGCGATCTTCGCAGCGCTTCTGGCGCTGGTTTCGCTCGTGCTGATGCCGCTTCAGGTCGTCTGCCTCTGGCTTGATCTGAAACCCCGGCGCCGTCTGCCGCGATATTGGCACCGGCTCGCCTGTTACCTTCTTGGCATAAAGGTGCGCGTTCATGGCATGGCGGATCGCCGCCGGCCGCTTTTGATCTGCGCCAACCACGCCTCCTGGAAGGACATTCTGGTGCTCTCCTCGGTTGCCGACGTCGTCTTCGTCGCCAAGTCCGAGGTGAAGGGCTGGCCGGTCTTCGGCGTGCTTGCCCGGCTGCAGGCGTCGATCTTCGTCGAGCGCGAGCAGAAGCGCTCGACCGGCAAGCAGGTGAGCGAAATCGGCGAGCGCATGGCGGCCGGTGAAATCGTCGTGCTCTTTCCCGAGGGAACGACCTCCGACGGCAACCGTCTGCTGGAGATCAAGACCTCGCTTTTCGGGGCTGCCGCTTCCGCCGTGCCGCATTCGCCGACCGGTCTCGTGCATGTGCAGCCGGTCGCGATCTCCTATACCGGTATCCATGGCATGCCGATGGGCCGCTTCAACCGGCCGATCGCCGCCTGGCCGGGCGACACCGAACTGGTGCCGCATTTGCTCGGCATCCTGCGTGAGGGCGCGATCGAAGTCGACGTCGATTTCGGTGAGGCCATCGATTACGACCGCCATACCAATCGCAAGGAGGTGAGCCGCACGGTCGAGCAGCGCATCCGCAGCATGCTGTCGGATCGTCTGCGCGGGCGGGCTTGAAACGCCCCGGGCAAGGACCGCTGCGCCGAAAATACTTCAACTTCCGACCGCTTTGCACTAAAGAACCCGGCATGACCCAGGAAACCGCCCTTCTGTCGACGACGCCCGCCACGGGCGACGAGCGCGCCCCGGCCCGCAAGGTCTTCGTCAAGACCTACGGCTGCCAGATGAACGTCTACGATTCCGACCGCATGACGGACGCCCTGTCGCGGGACGGCTACGTCTCGACCGATGTGCTGGAAGACGCAGACTTCGTCCTGCTCAACACCTGTCACATTCGCGAGAAGGCGGCAGAGAAGGTGTATTCCGAACTCGGCCGCCTGCGCGATCTGAAGAAGGAAAGGGCCAAGGAAGGCCGCGAGATGGTGATCGGCGTTGCCGGCTGCGTCGCGCAGGCCGAAGGCAACGAGATCCTGCGGCGCGCACCGGCCGTCGACCTGGTGATCGGCCCGACCACCTATCACCGGCTGCCCGAGGCGCTGAAGCGCGCCCGCAGCGGCGAGCGTGTCGTGCAGACGGAGTATGCCGTCGAAGACAAGTTCGAACACCTGCCGGCACCCGACAAGGCAAAGACCCGCATGCGCGGCGTTACCGCGTTCCTGACGGTTCAGGAAGGCTGCGACAAGTTCTGCACCTTCTGTGTCGTGCCCTACACGCGCGGCTCCGAGGTTTCCCGCCCCGTCGCCCAGATCGTCTCGGAGGCGGAAAAGCTGGTCGAGGGCGGCGTGCGCGAGATCACCCTGCTCGGTCAGAACGTCAACGCCTGGCACGGCGTCGGGCCCGATGGCCGCGAATGGGGCCTTGGCGACCTGCTTTCGCGTCTTGGCGAGATCGGGGGTCTTGCCCGGCTGCGTTACACCACCAGCCACCCGCGCGACATGGACGACAGCCTGATCGAGGCGCATCGCTCGATGGTAAAGCTGATGCCCTACCTGCACTTGCCGGTGCAGTCCGGCTCCGACCGTATCCTGAAGGCGATGAACCGCAGGCATACGGCGGCGGAATATCTGGCGCTGATCGCGCGCATCCGCGCCGTCCAGCCGGACCTCGCATTGTCGGGCGATTTCATCGTCGGCTTCCCCGGCGAGACCGATGAAGACTTCGAGGACACCATGCGCCTCGTCGAAGCCGTGGGTTATGCACAGGCATTTTCATTCAAATATTCGACCCGTCCCGGCACGCCGGGCGCCGAGCTCGGCGACCAGGTTCCCGAGGACGTGAAAGCCAAGCGCTTGGAAAAATTGCAGGCTTTGCTGTTTTCCCAGCAGCGCGCCTTTGCCGAGTCCTGCGTCGGCCGCGAAATCGACCTGCTTTTGGAGAAGGAAGGGCGCATGCCCGGCCAGCTCGTCGGGCGATCGCCGTGGCTGCAGCCGGTGAATGTTGATGCAAAAGCATCGCAAATCGGTGACATTATCAAGGTGCGAATCATCAAGGCCGGGCCGAACAGCCTGTTTGCGGAGATGATCGGGTAAGGACCGAAAACAAGGAGCCTGAACCGCTTGAACGGACACGAATTGATCTCTTCATCCACGCGCCAGTCGAAAACAACTGCGACAGACGCCAATCACTTCGTGCTGACCTTCGAGAACAATCGGTTCGCCAGCGAGCTCTTCGGCCAGTTCGATCAGAACTTGAAGCTTCTCGAAGAGCGCCTGCGCATCGACGCTCGGCCGCGCGGCAATTCCGTCGCGATCTCGGGTGACGTCGTCGCCACCAACCAGGCCCGCCGTGCTCTCGATTATCTCTACGGGCGGTTGCAGGGCGGCGCGTCGATCGATACGTCTGATGTCGAGGGTGCGATCCGTATGGCGGTTGCCGCCGACGATCAGCTACAATTGCCGACCATGGAGCGTAAAGCCAAATTGACAATGGCGCAGATTTCGACGCGCAAGAAGACGATCGCCGCGCGTACGCCAACGCAGGATGCCTATATCCGAGCGCTCGAGCGGTCCGAGCTCGTCTTCGGCGTAGGCCCCGCGGGTACCGGCAAGACCTATCTTGCCGTCGCCCACGCCGCACAGCTGCTTGAGCGCGGCGCCGTCGATCGTATTGTGCTCTCTCGCCCTGCCGTCGAGGCGGGCGAGCGCCTGGGCTTCCTGCCGGGCGACATGAAGGAGAAGGTCGATCCCTATCTTCGGCCGCTCTACGACGCGCTCTATGACATGATGCCGGGCGACAAGGTCGAACGCGCGATCACCGCCGGGGTCATCGAAATCGCGCCGCTCGCCTTCATGCGCGGCCGTACGCTCGCCAATGCTGCCGTCATCCTCGACGAGGCACAGAACACCACATCGATGCAGATGAAGATGTTCCTGACCCGTCTTGGCGAAAACGGCCGGATGATCGTCACCGGCGATCCGAGCCAGGTGGACCTGCCGCGCGGCGTTAAATCGGGCCTGGTCGAGGCCCTGCAGATCCTGAGAGGGGTCGAGGGCGTTTCGGTGGTCCGCTTCAAGGATGTCGATGTCGTTCGCCATCCGATGGTGGCGCGCATCGTCAAGGCCTACGAATCCCATACGGCCGTGCACGACGAAAGCGAGCAGGGCGACCGCTAACAGGCGGTCGCTGCGATCATGACGGCTTTGGATATCCAGATCAGCGTGGAAGAGGGCAACTGGCCGGACGAAGAGGCGTTGCTCGCCTTCTCGTCGCCCGTGCTCGAAGTGGCGGCAGCCTTTCTCGCAAGCGAAGAAAAGCAGCCGTTGCCGAAGATGCCGCCGGAGCTCTCGCTCGTCTTCACCGACGATGCCTCCATGCGCGCGATCAACGCCGAGTGGCGCAACCAGGACAAGCCGACCAACGTTCTGTCCTTCCCGGCCTTTCCCGTGACGCCCGGATCGATGCCCGGACCGATGCTCGGCGACATCATCGTTGCCCGCGAAACCCTCGAGCGCGAGGCGGTGGAGCTCGAGAAGTCCTTCGATCAGCATCTGACGCATCTTCTCGTGCATGGATTCCTGCATCTTTTCGGCTATGATCATATGGAAGATGATGAAGCCGAAAGAATGGAAAGCCTGGAGACTCGCATTTTGGCGCGTCTTGGCTTATCTGACCCCTACGGGGATCGTACCCCGGATTAACAGTTTGGACCGATGAGCGATTATAAAACACAGCCTGTCGCGCTGGCGACCGAGGAGGCAGATGCCTCCGGAGAGGCGGAGGCGGGCAGTAGTAGCACCGCCACTCGACACGAGGGCACGAAATCCACTTCCACCTTCTGGAGCCGGGCCGCGCGCCTTTTGCGCGGCGCAAGTCCATCGAGCCTGCGCGAGGATCTTGCTGACGCGCTGCAGACCGATGCCGACAGCAACACGGTCTTTTCGCCCGGCGAACGGGCGATGCTCAACAACATCCTGCGCTTCCGCGAGGTCCGGGTCGAGGACGTCATGGTCCCGCGCGCCGACATCGAGGCGGTCGATCAGAGCATCACCATCGGCGAGCTGATGGTGATCTTCGAGGAATCCGGCCGCTCGCGCATGCCGGTCTATAGCGACGGGCTCGATGACCCTCGCGGCATGGTCCACATTCGCGACCTGCTGTCCTACGTCACCAAACAGGCCCGCAATCGCCGGCGTAACGGCAAGGCCCAGGCGTCGACGACGGCTGCGTCCGAAAAGACGCCGCGCTCGCCCAAGGCAAGTTTCGACCTTTCACGTGTCGATCTCGGCAAGTCGTTGGAAGAGGCGGGCATCGTCCGCCAGCTTCTCTTCGTGCCGCCCTCTATGCTGGCCTCCGACTTGATGCAGCGCATGCAGGCGGCCCGTATCCAGATGGCGCTCGTCATCGACGAATATGGCGGAACCGATGGCCTCGTCTCGCTCGAAGACATCGTCGAGATGGTCGTCGGCGACATCGAGGATGAGCACGACGATGACGAAGTCATGTTCGCGCGCACTTCGGACGATGTCTTTATCGCCGACGCTCGTGTCGAGCTGGAAGAGATCGCCGCGGCGATCGGTCCCGACTTCGACGTGCGCGAACAGCTCGAAGACGTCGACACCCTCGGCGGCCTGATCTTCGCTTCACTGGGCCGCATTCCCGTACGCGGCGAGGTCGTTCAGGCGATCCCGGGCTTCGAGTTCCAGATCCTCGACGCCGACCCGCGCCGCGTGAAGCGCGTCCGCATCATGCGCAAGCGCCCGCCCGCCCGCCGCCGCGTCCTGAGACCGGAAGGCGAGACGATTGCGGAGACCGGTGCGCTCAATCGCGCCAACGGTGCAGCCGCCCCCGAGGCAGCGGCCGACGAACAATAATTGTCCGGTTCCCGCGCGTTTCTGCGCGCGCGGGAAGTCCTCCCCCCACCTGTGACATCTCCCGAGGCTGTGTCGTAAACACCGACCAAGGGCCGGAACCGTCGTCTCGCCCCCCTAATCCAGCCCCGAAAGGGGACAGGCAGCCGGTTTTTTGAAAGACTGGCCCCGATTGATTCGGGTGTTGTTTCGCTCCTTCGCTGTGGCAGGCTGCGGGATCGACTGGAGGCTGTATGGCAAGATTGGCTGGCAGGGTGATGCTACTTTCCGGGTTCCCCCGGGCTTTGCTTGCTTTCTTCGCGGGGCTGCTCGCGGTTCTGGCCCAGCCGCCCTTCGGCATCTTCGCCTTTGCTTTCGTCGCTTTCCCGATTCTCGTCTGGCTGCTCGACGGTGCGACCGGAAGTCCGGACGGTGGCTTCATCCGCCGGCTCTGGCCGGCTGCGGTTGTCGGCTGGTGGTTCGGCTTCGGTTACTTCCTCGGTGGTCTCTGGTGGCTCGGCAATGCGCTGCTCGTCGAGGCCGACGAGTTCGCCTGGGCGCTGCCGCTCGCCGTCGTGGGCCTGCCGGCCTTTCTCGCGCTGTTCTATGCGCTGGCGACGCTGATCGCCCGCCTTTTCTGGTCCGACGGCGTCGGGCGCATCGCCGCACTCGCCCTGGGCTTCGGGCTTGCCGAATGGCTGCGCAGCTTCCTCTTTACCGGCTTTCCCTGGAATGCGATCGGCTATGCGGCCATGCCGATGCCGCTGATGATGCAGTCGGCAAGCGTCATCAATCTCGCGACCGTCAACATGCTCGCCGTCTTCGTCTTTGCCGCTCCCGCCCTGATCGCGACGGGCCGCGGGAGCCGGATCGGGCTCACGATCGCCGTCGTGCTTTTTGCCGGCCATGTGGGCTTCGGCTTCTATCGCCTGGCGCAGCCGGCGCCGGCCTCGCCCGAGCCGCCGCTGGCCGTGCGCCTCGTCCAGCCGGTGATCGACCAGGCAAAGAAGCTCGATGACGGCGAGCGTGCCGCGGTGTTCGAGGAGCATCTGGCTTTGACTGCCGTGGCTCCGGAGAAAGACGGCAAGCGGCCGGATATCGTCGTCTGGCCCGAGACGTCGATCCCTTTCATCCTCACCGACAATCCGGACGCACTGGCGCGTATCGCCGAGGTGCTTGATGACGACCAGATCCTGATTGCCGGCGCGGTGCGCGTAGAGGATGCCGGCGCCGGTCTGCCGCCCCGCTACTACAACTCGATCTACATGATCGACGGTCGGGGCCAGATCATCGGCGCTGCCGACAAGGTGCATCTGGTGCCTTTCGGCGAATATCTTCCCTTCGAGGATCTGTTGTCTTCCTGGGGCCTGAGTTCGGTCGCCGCGTCGATGCCCGGTGGCTTCACAGCGGCCAAGAACCGTTCGCTGCTGACGCTGCCCAGCGGCCGCACGCTGTATCCGCTCGTTTGCTACGAGGCGATCTTCCCGGACGAGATCGATGGGGCCGCGCGCCGGGCCGATGTGCTTCTCAATGTTACCAACGACGCCTGGTTCGGAGATACGCCAGGCCCGCGCCAGCATTTCCATCAGGCACAATTAAGGGCCGTTGAAACCGGCACCCCCCTTGTCCGAGCGGCAAACAGCGGTATATCAGCAATTGTTGATGCACGTGGGGTTTTAATGGTAGGATTATCCTACAATTATAGGGGAGTGGTCGACACACTTCTGCCGGGAAGGATGCCTACCCCGTTGGACGACGCTATGCGAAGCCGCGTTTTCTGGCTGGGTGCGATCTTCCTCCTTCTGGTTGCAGTGTTTTCGCGTTTTGGTTTTAATATTAGGAAGAATTGACCTAAAACCCCTAAAATTGCATAGTGGTCCGCACCATCGTCCTTGTTGTGCTGGCTCTGTCCTTATCACCCTGGCGGTCGCTTCGGTGAGCGTAGGTCTCATGCTGGGCGATGGATAAACGAAACAGCGTGTTTGGGAACGCAGATATGATCGAAAACAAGAAGAAGCCGAACCCGATCGACATTCATGTCGGAAGTCGGATTCGTCTTCGCCGTACGATGCTTGGCATGAGCCAAGAGAAGCTCGGCGAAAGTCTGGGGATCACTTTCCAGCAGATCCAGAAGTACGAGAAGGGCACGAACCGCGTCGGCGCCAGCCGGTTGCAGAACATTTCAGGCATCCTGAACGTTCCGGTTTCCTTCTTCTTCGAAGACGCCCCGGGCGATAACGCTGCCGGTCAGTCCGGCATGGCAGAAGCTTCCAGCTCGAACTACGTCGTCGATTTCCTGTCGTCCTCCGAGGGGCTGCAGCTCAACCGCGCTTTCGTCAAGATCACCGACCCGAAGGTTCGCCGCCGGCTCGTCGATCTCGTCAAGGCACTCGCTGCGGAAGCAGAAAGCGAATAGTTCCAACGTTCCCGTCGGGACTTGAAAAACAAAGCGGCCATTTGTGCCGCTTTTTTCTTGCGCGCCTTTCCCTCCGGCGCACCAAAGTGATTGGCTGCAATGGCGATATAAAGATATATTTATGTCGTTGTGTGCTTGTTTTTCGGTCGCAAAACCACTAACACCGTGCCAGCGCTTTTTCTTCATTGAGGGGACTTCCCGCATGCGTGCAAACTACCTGTTCACGAGTGAATCCGTAGCCGAAGGTCATCCGGACAAGGTGTGTGACCGTATCTCCGACGAGATCGTGGACCTGGTCTACCGCGAAGCGGCCAAGACCGGTGTCGATCCCTGGGGCGTGCGTATCGCCTGCGAGACGCTGGCGACCACCAACCGTGTCGTGATTGCCGGCGAAGTGCGCCTGCCGCCGAGCCTTCTGAAGAAGGACAAGGACGGCAACGACGTCATCAACCCCTCGAAGTTCAAGTCCGCCGCCCGCAAGGCGATCCGCGAGATCGGCTATGAGCAGGACGGCTTCCACTGGAAGACGGCGAAGATCGACGTGCTCCTGCACTTCCAGTCTGCTCACATCGCTCAGGGCGTCGACAGCGCTGCCGACAAGCAGGGCGAAGAAGGTGCCGGCGACCAGGGCATCATGTTCGGCTACGCCTGCCGCGAGACCGCCGAGCTGATGCCGGCGCCGATCTACTATTCGCACCGCATCCTCAACCTGCTCGCCGCTGCCCGCAAGAAGGGCGAGGGCGAAGTCGCCAAGCTCGGCCCTGACGCCAAGAGCCAGGTCACCGTACGCTACGTCGACGGCAAGCCGGCGGAAGTCACCTCGATCGTTCTGTCGACGCAGCACCTCGATGACACCTGGGATTCGGTCAAGGTTCGCTCGGTTGTCGAGCCCTATATCCGCGAAGCCCTCGACGATCTGAAGATCGCCGACGACTGCACCTGGTACATCAACCCGACCGGAAAGTTCGTCATCGGCGGCCCGGATGGCGATGCTGGCCTCACCGGCCGCAAGATCATCGTCGACACCTATGGCGGTGCCGCACCGCACGGCGGCGGCGCCTTCTCGGGCAAGGACACGACCAAGGTCGACCGTTCGGCCGCCTATGCTGCCCGTTACCTGGCAAAGAACGTCGTTGCCGCCGGCCTGTCCGACCGTTGCACGATCCAGCTGTCCTACGCCATCGGCGTCGCCCAGCCGCTGTCGATCTATGTCGACCTGCACGGCACCGGCAAGGTTTCGGAAGACCAGGTCGAGGATGCGATCCGCAAGACGATGGACCTGTCGCCGACCGGCATCCGCCGTCATCTCGACCTCAACAAGCCGATCTATGCCAAGACGTCTGCCTATGGCCACTTCGGCCGCAAGGCTGGCCGCGACGGTTCCTTCTCCTGGGAGAAGCTCGACCTCGTGAAGCCGCTGAAGGCTGCGATCGAGCAGAGCGGCGCCGTCAACGGCCGCGCTGCCGCCTAACAGGCGATGGGGCGCGGCGTCACGCCGCGCATTGAAGATAGCGCAACGTCCTGCTATCAGGCGATTGCGAAAATCAAGGCGGGCGCTCCGACAAGGAGCGCCCGCTTCGTTCATTTTGATTTTGGGTTGGCCTGATCCAGATCGGTATGACCAAGGGAAAGACGACATGACCGAACCGCGCCGCGCCAGAGCAACCGAGGCCTTTTTCGGCCGCCGCAAGGGCAAGCCGTTGCGCGAGCGGCAGGCGGCGCACCTGGAAACCGTGTTGCCGACCCTGAAGCTCGACCTTTCGAGCCCGCCTCCGGCGGACCTGAAGACCCTCTATCCGCAGGGCGTGGACCGCATGCGCCTCGAAATCGGTTTCGGCGGCGGCGAACACCTGATCCACCGTGCGGCCGAAGCGCCGTCGACCGGCTTCATCGGCGTCGAACCCTTCGTCAATTCCATGGCCAAGCTCGTCGGTCATATCGAGGAGCGCGGCGTCAGCAACGTCAGGCTCTATGACGACGATGCCACCCAGGTCCTCGATTGGCTGCCGGCCGCGTCGATCGACCAGATCGACCTGCTCTATCCGGACCCGTGGCCGAAGCGCAAACACTGGAAGCGCCGTTTCGTCTCCAAGGTCAATCTCGATCGCTTCGCCCGCGTGCTGAAGCCCGGCGGCGTGTTCTGCTTCGCCTCGGATATCGATACCTATGTCAACTGGACGCTGTTGCACTGCCGCGATCACGCAGCCTTCGAGTGGACGGCAGAGACGGCTTCCGATTGGCTGACGCCCTATGAGGGATGGCCGAGCACGCGCTACGAGGCCAAGGCACGCAGGGAAGGGCGAAGCTCCGCCTATCTCACCTTCCGGCGCGTCTAAAGCAATTCCAGGAAAAGTGCGAAGCGGTTTTCCGTCCGGAATTGCGGACTGGAAGATCAATTCCAGGAAAAGTGCGAAGCGGTTTTCCGTCCGGAATTGCGGACTGGAAGATCAATTCCAGGAAAAGTGCGAAGCGGTTTTCCGTCCGGAATTGCGGACTGGAAGATCAATTCCAGGAAAAGTGCGAAGCGGTTTTCCGTCCGGAATTGCGGACTGGAAGATCAATTCCAGGAAAAGTGCGAAGCGGTTTTCTGTGCGGAATTGCGGACTAGCAGATCAATTCCAGGAAAGGTGCGAAGCGGTTTTCCGCTCGCGCTTGCGTCGCTCTCGAGAGCGACGGCTTCCATTCAAGCGTCCGATTGCCGTCTCCACCGACGGCAGCCTGTCAGTGCAGGGTGACCGTCTTCAGATCATCCTCGGCCGCCTTGAAGAAGGTGCTGGAACGATTGTCTGTCAGAAGGATCGGCGTGCCGTCGGCGCCGAAAAGCGCCCAGAGATCGATACCCGGTCCCATCTCCGGCGCTTCCGGGAAGCAGCGCGAGACTTCTTCCGAGCGCATTTTCCGGATGTAGCCGATTTCGCCTTCGCCGAGATGTGCGAGGTCGTTCTTCGACAGCGACGAGCTGATGTCTTTCAGTCCCATGGTGACACTCCGTGGTCGCCGGTGAGGGGAGAATCCCGCCGGTTATCCTACTCTGGGACTGAAATGTTAATTTTCTTTACCATACGAACCGGTTCGGGACGAACGAGGTCGACGGAGAGCAGGCCGTTGCGCAGTTCCGCGCCCAGAACCTTCATGCCGTCGGCGAGAACGAAAGTGCGTTGAAACTGGCGTGCCGCAATGCCGCGGTGCAGGTAATCACGGTCGCCGTTGTCGATCTGCCGGCCGCGGATGACGAGCTGGTTCTCTTCGGTGGTGACTTCCAGATCTTCTTCGGAAAAGCCTGCCACGGCGAGCGTGATGCGCAACCGTTCCGGTTCGTCGGTCGAGGCATCGCCGCGAACGCGTTCTATGTTGTAGGGCGGGTATCCGTCGTTGCCCTTGGCAATCCGCTCAAGGGTCTTTTCCATCGTATCGAAACCCAGCAGAAGCGGGCTCGTAAAAGGGGTAATTCGGCTCATTCTTCAAGTCCTTGCGAGATCAAGCGACCGTTGTTCGGACCTGCCTTGCAGCATCCTTTCCGCAATATGGTAGCTGTGCGCAATGAGTGCAAGCCGCTTGCCTCCGGCGTGCACGCAAATCATAGTCCGCTCTCGCAGAATCCGGGAATGGGACAAAGGAACGCCAGGGCGTTTACTCCCGTCCGGCCCAATGCAACGTATCGATCGCGCCGAACAACGTGGTCCAGGGAGGACGAGAAAGTGCCCGTGCCGAGAAAGATAATCATAGACACCGACCCCGGGCAGGACGATGCCGCCGCCATCATGCTCGCCTTCGGCAGTCCGGAAGAGATCGACCTGCTCGGTATCACCGCGGTCGCCGGCAACGTGCCGCTGGCGCTGACGGCCCGCAATGCGCGCATCCTGTGCGAGCTCTGCGACCGGCCGAAGGTTCGGGTGTTCTCGGGCGCCGACAAGCCGATTGCTCGCCCGCTGGTGACCGCCGAGCACGTGCACGGCAAGACCGGCCTTGACGGCCCGGAGCTTGCCGAGCCGACAATGAAGCTCGAGGAGCAGCATGCGGTCGACTTCATCGTCGAGACGTTGCGAAAGGAGCCAGAGGGCACCGTGACGCTCTGCACGCTCGGCCCGCTCACCAACATCGCGCTGGCCCTGCAGAAGGCGCCTGACATTGCGCAGCGGGTCAAGGAACTGGTGATGATGGGTGGCGGCTTCTTCGAAGGCGGCAACATCACGCCCGCCGCCGAATTCAACGTCTACGTCGATCCCGAGGCAGCCGACATCGTCTTCCGTTCGGGCGTTCCGATCGTGATGATGCCGCTCGATGTCACCCACCGGGTGCTGACCCACAAGGCGCGCGTCCAGAAGATCCGCGACATTGGCAGCCGCCCGGCGATCGCCATGGCCGAGATGCTCGAATTCTTCGAGCGCTTCGATATCGAGAAGTACGGCACCGATGGCGGCCCGCTGCACGATCCGACGGTCATTGCCTATCTGTTGCGCCCCGAGCTTTTCACCGGCCGCGATTGCAACGTCGAGATCGAGACCAAGTCGGAGCTGACGGCCGGCATGACCGTCGTCGACTGGTGGCAGGTCACCGGCCGGCCGCACAACGCCAAGGTTATGCGCTTCGTCGACGACCAGGGCTTCTTCGACCTTTTGACCGAGCGGCTGGCTCGCATCTGAGCCTCGGCTCAATCATCGTAGTTCAAACAAAAACGGCGCCCCGAGAGGCGCCGTTTTCTTTTCTCGTTCCGTTGATCAGAACTCTTCCCAGTTGTCCTGGGCAAGCGCGTTGGCGCCGGAGGTCTGGGTCAGCACCCGCTGCGTCGAAGCCGAGTAGCTGCTTCGCGCTGGGTTCGCCGCCGGAGCGGGCCGCGCCTCGCGGGCGGGGGCCGGGACCGGAGCGGGGCGTTCGGCCGCGCGCATGCGCTCGGCCGTGCCACGCAGCATAGCCGCCGAGGACGGTTGGGCCGATGCGGTCGCCTGCGCGACCCGGAAGCGGGCCACGAGCGTGTTGAGCGTTCGGGCTTCTTCGTTGAGCGCCATGCCGGCCGCGGTCGTTTCCTCGACCATGGCGGCGTTCTGCTGGGTTACCTGGTCCATCTGGTTGACGGCGGAGTTGATCTCCTTCAGGCCGACGGCCTGTTCCGAAGCGGAGCTGGAGATCTGGCGGATGAGGCCGTTGATCTGCACGACCTGCTCGGCGATCTTTTCGAGCGCGCCACCGGCCTTGCCGACGAGATCAACACCTTCGCGCACCTGGCCGGCCGAGGTGTTGATCAATGTCTTGATCTCCTTGGCGGCATTGGCAGAGCGCTGGGCGAGTTCGCGCACTTCCTGGGCGACGACGGCAAAACCCTTGCCGGCCTCACCTGCACGCGCCGCTTCGACACCGGCGTTCAGCGCCAGAAGGTTGGTCTGGAAGGCGATTTCGTCGATGACGCCGATGATGCGGCTGACTTCGTGCGAGGACTGCTCGATGCCCTTCATCGCGGCAATCGCCTTCTGCACCACCTCGCCCGACTGTCCGGCATCGCTGCTGGCCACATCCACCGATTTGGCGGCGACCTTGGCGTTTTCGGCGCTGGCGTTGACCTGCGAGGTCAGCTCGTCAAGAGCCGCTGCTGTCTCTTCCAGGCTTGCAGCCTGCTGTTCGGTCCGGTGCGACAGGTCGTTGGCGGCGCTGCTGATTTCGCTGGTGCCGTTGCCGATGTTGACGACCGAATGGTTGACGGTGCGGATCGTCTCTTCGAGGCTTTCCATCGCCGCGTTGAAGTCGCGCTTGAGCTGCGCGTATTCGCCCGGGAAATCGTCGGTGATGCGGAATGCGAGATCGCCGGACGACAGATGCGAGAGACCCTTGCCGAGGCGGGCGACGATGTCGCGCTGAAGCGCGCTCGATTCTGCACGCTCGGTTTCCGAGCGGCCGCGTTCGCGCTCGGCCTGTTCGCGCTCATGGCGGGCTTCGCCTTCGAGGCGCTTGGTGTCGGCAAGCTGATGGCGGAAGCCTTCGAGCGCCTTGGCGACTTCACCGGTTTCGTCGGAACGATCCTGGCCGGCGATCGCCTTGGTGTAGTCACCGTGGCTGAGGTCGTTCACGTCCTTGACGAGGCTTGCCAGCGGCTTCTGCACGAAACCACGAACCGCGAGATAGAGACCGAGCAGCACAGCGCCGAGCACGACGAGGCCGCCGACGATCATCATGTAGGTCTGATCCTTGACCGGCGCATTGATCGCGGTGCGCGGCACGTCGACGAGCACGACCCAGCTGGTGTTCACGCCCGAGAGAGTGAACGGATAGACGAGACGGTCGAAGGGTTCGTTGCCGTCATAAGAGAGGTTGGAGATGATGCCCGGCTTGCCGGAGGCGAGCGCGTTCTTGACGACCTCGTTGCCTTCTCCGTCATACTCCTTGAGCAGAAGGTCCGGGATCGGTGCGACCAACCATTTGCCGGTCTGCGACAGCAGGTAGACGCGACCGGTGTCGAAGGGCTTCAGCTTCGAGAGGCCATCGCCGAGCGAGGCGAGCGAAATGTCGACGCCGGTGACGCCGAGAAGCTTGCCGCCGGACATGACCGGGTAGGCGATCGAGCTCATCGCGGTCGGAACGTCGGTGTCCTGCGCGGTGTAGGGCTGGGTGATGGCACCCTTGCCGCTTTTTGCCGCGAGTTTGTACCACTCGGCCGCGTAGTCAGCGCCGAAAGTGGAGTACTGGATTTCGTTGGTGCGGCTCTTCGACCAGTAGGGCGTGAAGATGCCCTTGTCGTTACCGCCCAGTTCCTTGTTGTTGACGAGGTCTTCCTGGCGACCATCGAAAGCTTTGGGTTCTTCCGCGAACCAGCTGCCGAAGGCGAACGGGTTCTGCTCGAGGTTTGCCCTGAGGATGTTGATCACCCCGGTGCGCTCCAGCGACTTTTCGGCATGTGCGCGGCCGAGGATGCCCGCCATCGAGCGGGCAGCACTTGCAAGCTCGCCGATGTCGCCGGCAATGTCGGAGGCAATCGCGCGGGCTTCGCCGCCTGCCTGTTCGAGGACCAGCGTTTCGACGCGGTCCTGGGTCTGGGATATGAGAACGAAATTCGAGGCAAGCAAGACAAGTGCGATCGTGCCGCCTGTCACCGCGATCAGTTTGGTCGCCAGCGATTTGGCTTGGAACTTGAACATGAAATCCTCACGTGCTGGGAGGTTCGCAGGTTTTCACCTGCGGTGGACGCATTTCGCAATGGGGGTGAACTCCATCATGGAGCGTCAGATGCCGACCGGCATGTTGGAGACGACCAGGCGCTTTGGCCGGTTTTCTCACGGTCCTGAATAGACTGGAGATTCTTAAGATAGGGCCAACACGGACGCTGTTTTACGCATCGCTTGCATAAAATTGCACGCAAAGTTTTATGTCCGCGACATCGGCTGTCCGGATTGCGCAAGCGGCCGTCGGGAGGGTGAAATCTATGCGGGCCAGGGCCTGGGAAAAATGAGACGGGCGACTTCGCCCGTCTCAAGTGCGTGCTTTCTGGCGCAGGATTTAGAGACGCGACGCCACGTCCGCAGCGAGCGGGATCGAGGGCTGGGCGCCGCTCTTCAGGCAGGCGAGGGAGCCGGCGACTGCTGCGCGGCGCAGAGCGTCGGGGAAGGCGATGCCAGCATCGAGGCTGGCTGCGAGATAACCGCAGAAGGTGTCGCCGGCGCCGACGGTATCGACCGGCTCGATCTTCAGGCCCTTGGCGCGCTGGATCTCGCCTTCATGTACGGCCACCACGCCTTCGGCGCCGAGCGTGACGATGACCGTCTGGCCAGTCTCCGCGTGCAGCGCCTTCATCGCTTCTTCGCGCTCAGTGCTCCCGATACCGCTCTTGCCGGCCAGCAGTTCGAATTCGGTTTCGTTGGCAATGACGATATCGGCCATGCGGCCGAGGCGGGCTGCGTCCGGTGTCAGCGGCGCGATGTTGATGACCGAACGCACGCCCTTCTGTTTGGCGGCGGTGAGCGCCTTCTCGACCGAAGCGGCCGGAATTTCGAGCTGCAGCATCAAGGTATCGCTGGGCTTCATGCCGTCGACGGCCTTCACCGCATCGGCTTCATCGACCGTCGCATTGGCGCTGGCGACGACGACGATGACATTTTCGCCGTCACCGCCGACGAGGATATGGGCGGTGCCGGTCGGCTCGCTGACCGTCTTGGTCAACGACAGGTCGGTGCCTGCACCCTTCAACAGTTCGAGCGCGCCGTCGGCAAAGCTGTCCTTTCCTACCGCGCCTGCCATCTGCACCGTCGCGCCGGCACGTCGTGCGGCCAGCGCCTGGTTTGCGCCCTTGCCGCCGGCGGCGGTCGAAAAGCTGGTGCCGGCGACGGTTTCGCCGGGCTTCGGAAGGCGCGCGGTGGTGGCGATCAGATCCATGTTGATGGACCCAAAAACAGTAATCATGTGAAACTATCCTGTCGGCTTTGCGAATTGGGCCGGAGAGTGCCCGACAGCCTCAGTCCTCGTCAACCACCCGCAGGCGCAATTGCCCGACCCGATTGTCGACCGCGGCACGTGGTTCGTCCGCGTCCCGTGTGCCGCCTTCCGCTTGCAGCTCTAGGGCCTCGATCTTGGCCCCGCGGCGGGTGAGCTTGCTGGAGGAAACGAGGATGTCCTCGACATCCTTCTGGCTCATGGCGAAATGGCCCTGCAGCTTGCGCACGCGCTCGTCGAGACGGTCGAGATCCTCCATCAGCCGCGCGACTTCGCCCTGGATCAGGTGCGCCTGCTCGCGCATGCGTGCATCCTTGAGGATCGCCTGGATCACCTGGATCGACAACAGCAGCAGGGAGGGCGAGACGATGACGATCCGCTGGCGGTGCGCCTTCTGCACGATCGCTTCGAAATGCTCGTGGATCTCCGCAAAGATCGATTCCGAGGGTACGAAGAGGAAGGCGGTATCCTGCGTTTCACCTGGGATCAGATACTTGCCGGCGATGTCGCGCACGTGCGTTTCCATGTCGCGGCGAAAGAGTTGGGCGATCTGCTGGCGCCGCTCCGGGGTCGGAGCATCCCGCATCGCGTTCCAGGCTTCGAGCGGAAATTTGGCGTCGATGACCAGCGGCGGCTGGCCGTTCGGCATGCGGATGGTGCAGTCGGGCCGCACCCCGTTCGACAGCGTCGCCTGGAATTCGAAGGCACCCATCGGCAGCCCGTCGGCGATAATCGCTTCCATGCGCGACTGGCCGAAGGCGCCGCGCGTCTGCTTGTTCGATAGAATCGCCTGAAGTCCGGCCATGTCCTTGGCGAGCGACTGGATGTTGTTCTGGGCCGTGTCGATGACCGCGAGGCGTTCCTGCAGCCGGCGCAGGTTCTCGTGTGTCGCCTTGGTCTGCTCGCTGATCGAGGCGCCGATGCGATGGGTCATGCCGTCGATGCGCTGGCTGAGTGTCTGGTTGAGCTCCGCCTGCCGGGCGCCGAACACCTCGGCCATGGCCGCGACCCGCCCTTGCATCTCCGTCTGTGCTGCCAGCAGCATTGCCATCTGTTCCTGCCGCTCGTCGTCGCGGGGATTGCGCCGGCGCGAGAGCGCCATCAGGCCGGCAACAGCCAGCACAAGGCCGGCGGCAATCGTCAGATGGCCCAGGGTAATCGGCAGGGTGCCGATGAAAAACAACGGCTGGGCGAAGGGAAGGGGCGCGGGTTCCATGCGCCAAACCTAACAGATTCTCTCGCGAAGTGTAGATCAAAACAAGAACATATGTGCGCGGCGGTTAACGCCCGACGAGGGACGAGCGGGTGCCGCAGGTGGCAAGGCAATTTCCTTGCGCGTCGATGGAAAGATCGGCTATGGGAGCATCATGACCATCAAGCCGCTTATCATCCTTCCCGATCCTGTGCTTCGCCAGGTTTCAACGCCGATCGAAACCGTCGACGCGGACGTCCGCCGTCTGGCCGATGACATGCTCGAAACCATGTACGATGCCCCCGGCATCGGCCTTGCCGCGATCCAGATCGGTGTCGCCAGGCGCATGCTGGTGCTCGACGTTTCGAAAGAGGGCGACGAGAAGACGCCACTTGTCTTCATCAACCCCGAGATCGTCGCTTCGTCCGACACCTATTCGGTTTACGAGGAAGGCTGCCTGTCGATCCCGGACTACTACGCCGAGGTCGAGCGCCCCGCTGTCATCACCGTCAAGCACCTCGACCGCGACGGCAAGGAACAGACGATCGAGGCCGAAGGCCTGCTCGCCACCTGCCTGCAGCACGAGATCGACCACCTGAACGGCGTGTTGTTCATCGACCACATCTCCAAGCTCAAGCGCGACATGGTGATCCGCAAGTTCACCAAGGCTGCCAAGACGCGCGGCGCAAAGGCGATCTGAGCCTTCGATCGCGGAAGATCACGCGAAATTTTGAAGGCGGAAACCCATTAAACATTCCAGGAAGAGCGTGAAACGGCTTTCTTGGAATTGTCCTGTTTTTAGAGAATGAGATCATTTCGCCGTTTCCCCGCATGAAGTGATCTGAAAGGACGGAGTTACCGCCTTGTCGCTTCGCATCATCTTCATGGGCACACCGGAATTTTCGGTGCCGACACTGGCGGCACTTGCCGAGGCGGGCCATCAGATCGTCGCCGCCTATACCCAGCCGCCGCGGCCGGGTGGCCGCCGCGGGCTCGATCTGCAGAAATCGCCGGTGCACCAGGCGGCCGAACTGCTGGGTATTCCGGTGCTGACGCCGGTCAACTTCAAGGACGAGGCGGACCGCCAGACCTTCCGTGATTTCGACGCCGACGTCGCCGTCGTCGTCGCCTATGGCCTGCTTCTGCCCGAGGCCATCCTCACCGGCACCAAGCTCGGCTGCTACAACGGCCACGCCTCGCTGCTGCCGCGCTGGCGCGGTGCAGCCCCCATCCAGCGCGCGATCATGGCCGGCGACCACGAGACCGGCATGATGGTGATGAAGATGGAAAAGGGGCTCGATACCGGCCCGGTCGCCCTCACCAAGACGGTTCAGATCGGCGAGACGATGACCGGGGGCGAATTGCACGATCGCCTGATGCAGGTCGGCGCCAGTCTGATGCGGGAAGCGATGGCAAAACTCGAGGCCGACGATCTGCCGCTGACGGTCCAGGCCGAGGACGGCGTCGTCTACGCCCAGAAGATCAGCAAAACGGAAACCCGCATCGATTTCGCCCGTCCCGCCCGCGAGGTCCACGACCATATCCGCGGCCTGTCGCCATTTCCGGGCGCCTGGTTCGAACTTGAGATCGCCGGCAGGCCGGAGCGCATCAAGGTTCTGAACTCGGAGCCCGCTTCCGGCGAGGCCGAGGCCGGCACGGTGCTCGACGATAATCTGACGATTGCCTGCGCCGAGGGCGCCGTTCGGCTCACCCGCCTGCAGCGCGCCGGCGGCAAGGCGTTGGGTGCGGCCGACTTCCTGCGCGGAACGCCGGTTGCGCCCGGCACGAGGCTCGGCTGATGCCGCGGTTCAAGCTGACCGTCGAATATGACGGCTCGGACTATGTCGGCTGGCAGCGGCAGGACAACGGAGAGTCCGTCCAAGGGGCGATCGAAAAGGCGATCCTGTCGCTGACCGGAGAGACCGTGTCGATCCGCGGCGCCGGCCGCACCGATTCCGGTGTGCACGCCAGTGGCCAGGTCATGCATGCGGATCTCACGCGTCCGTGGAAGCCCTACACGCTGCGCAACGCGCTAAATGCCCATCTGGGGCTTGCGGGCGAGCGGGTGGCGATTCTCGAGGCCGAGGAAGTGTCCGAGGAATTCGACGCGCGCTTCTCGGCGCTGCGCCGCCACTATCTCTACCGCATTATCTCGCGGCCCGCGCCGCTGGCGCTTGAAGCCCGGCGCGCCTGGTGGGTGCCGAAGCCGCTCGACCATGAAGCCATGCATGCAGGCGCCCAGCGCCTCGTCGGCCATCATGACTTCACCACCTTCCGCTCCGCCCATTGCCAGGCGGCGAGCCCGGTGCGCACGCTCGATCGGCTGGACGTCGCGCTTGTCGCCGGCGTCATCGAGATCCGCGCAACGGCGCAGAGCTTCCTGCACAACCAGATCCGCTCCTTCGCCGGCTCGCTGAAGCTGGTGGGCGAAGGCAAGTGGACGCCGGATGATCTGCAGGCAGCGCTTGAGGCCCGCAACCGCAAGGCCTGCGGCCCCGTGGCGCCGCCCGATGGGCTTTATTTCCTTCAGGTGGACTACTGATCCCGAAGTCCTAGCTTGTCGGGATCAGACCGAAGAAGCGCTGCAAGAGATCGCCGATCATCATCGACGGCAACAGGAACAGCGCCGTCAGCGCCGAGGCAAGCAGCGTCTGGTTGCCGGTCACCATGCGCAAGAGCCGGAAGAGCACCGCAACGCTGATGACGAGCAGCGTCAACCAGATGAAGCTCGTCAGCCCCTGGCTCCCGGGAATGACGACACGGATCGCCGCCGGCACCGCCATGGCGTAGGAGAGCGGAACCGAGAGCCAGTTTGTGGTAACGACGATCGGTACCACCGCTCCGGCAAATCCGAGTGGGCGCGAGAGAATGGCGATCAGCACCAGCGGCAAGAGCCAGCTGACGAGATCGACGACGAGCAGCTTGAAGATGAAGCCGATGCCGATCGTGGTGCCATCAGGCATGACCGAGAGGTAGTAGAGCCGCCAGGACGCCCAGGTGACGGCGATCGCCGGCAGGCACCAGAGCATGGACGTGAACGAGCGCCAGAGGCCACTCTCGCTGAAATCGAGCCAGCGGAAGCCTTCTTCGTTACCCTGCGCCAGGAGCCAGAGCCCCCGGATATAGGCAAGCACCTCATCAAGCAGCGGCATGGCCGAACCAGCGGGCGATGAAGGTTTCATAGATATTGGTCAGGGTCTCGAGGTCGGCGACGGCGACCCGTTCGTCGACCATGTGCATCGTCTGGCCGACGAGGCCGAACTCGACCACCGGGCAATAGTCCTTGATGAAGCGCGCATCCGAGGTTCCGCCGGTCGTCGACAGCTTCGGCTGGCGCCCCGTGACGGCTTCGACCGCGCCGGAGAGCGAATCGATCAGCGCGTTGTTGCGCGTGAGAAACACGTGGCTCGGGCGCTCGGCCCAGACGATTTCGTAGCGAACGGGGGCGCGGTCCGGACGCAGGCTACCGCTTGCCGCGGCACGGTCGAGCCGGGCGATGATCTCGGCCATCAGGCTATCCGCCGTCCATGTGTCGTTGAAGCGGATGTTGAAGGCGGCCGTCGCCTTGGCCGGAATGACGTTGACGGCACTGTTGCCGACATCGATCGTCGTCACTTCGAGATTGGAGGGCTGAAAGCTCTCGGTGCCGTTGTCGAAGGGTGGGTCCATCAGCGCCTGCGTCAGCTGCAGGATGCCGCGCACCGGGCTGTCGGCGAGATGAGGATAGGCCGCATGGCCCTGCACGCCGTGAACGGTGATGCGGCCGGACAGCGAGCCGCGCCGGCCGATCTTGATCATGTCGCCAAGGCTCTCCGGGTTGGTCGGTTCGCCGACCAGGCACGCATCCCAGCGCTCGCCCTTGTCGGCCGCCCATTGCAAGAGCTTGGTGGTGCCATTGATCGCCGGTCCCTCTTCGTCGCCGGTGATGAGGAAGGAGACCGAGCCCTTCGGGGCGCCATGCTTTTCGACATGGCGGGCGATTGCCGCGACGAAGCAGGCGATGCCGCCCTTCATGTCGACGGCGCCGCGGCCATACATCTCGCCGCCGGCAATGTCGGCCGAAAACGGACCGTGGCTCCAGGCGGCCTCGTCGCCGACGGGAACGACATCCGTATGCCCGGCAAACATCAGATGCGGGCCTTCGGTTCCAAGCCGCGCATAAAGGTTCTCGATGTCGGGCGTGCCAGCCTCCTTGGCCATCACGCGGTCGACCGCGAAGCCGAGCGGCTTCAGCATGGCTTCAAGGGCTGCAAGCGCGCCGCCTTCGGCCGGGGTGACTGAGGGGCAACGAATGAGGGTGGCGAGATTGGCGATCGGATCGGTGGAGGTCATCTAACGTTATGCCGTCTGCATGGCCACGAAGGGCCTTGGGAATGGAGGCTGCTGGTTTATCCGATCGCCAGCGAACTGTCACGCAGGATGGGGCACGCGAGACGGGAACTGTGGCGTCGAACGCAGAACGGCGCCGCGCCTGGGCGGAGGCGCAGCGCCGCAGCTTCAACGGGCCGGAAGGATCCGGCCCGCCTGAAGATCGCGAAGGGAATGGAGAAGGGCTTATTCTCCGGGTGCGAGATGCGGCGCCTCGATATGGGCTCCCGCGTGCTTCAGAGGCCGCTCGCCAGCGAGCTTGCGGATCAGCACGTAGAACACCGGCGTCATGAAGATGCCGAAGGCGGTGACGCCGATCATGCCGGCAAAGACCGCGATACCCATGGCCGAGCGCATTTCCGCACCGGCGCCGGTCGACATGACAAGCGGCACCACGCCCATGATGAAGGCCATCGAGGTCATCAGGATCGGGCGCAGACGCAGCCGGCTCGCTTCGATCGCCGCCTTGACCGGCGTGCTGCCCGACAGTTCCAGTTCGCGGGCGAACTCGACGATGAGGATGGCATTCTTCGCCGATAGCCCGACCAAGACGATCAGACCGATCTGGGTGAAGACGTTGTTGTCGCCTCCGGTCAGCCAGACACCGACGAGTGCCGCCATGATGCCCATCGGCACGATCAGGATGATGGCGATCGGTAGCGTCAGGCTCTCATACTGGGCCGCAAGCACGAGGTAGACGAGCAACAGCGCCAGCGGGAAGACCAGGATGCCGGAGTTGCCAGCCAGGATCTGCTGGTAGGTCAGGTCCGTCCATTCGTAGTCGATGCCCGGAGGCAGGGTTTCAGCGGCGATGCGTTCGATGGCTTCCTGCGCCTGGCCGGACGAGAAACCCGGTGCCGGGCCGCCGTTGATGTCGGCCGACAGGAAGCCGTTGTAGCGGATCGCCCGTTCGGCGCCGACCGTCTGCTCGACCTTCAGAAGCGCCGACAGCGGGATCATCTCGCCGGATTGCGAACGCACCTTCAGCTTGCCGATGTCGTCGGCATGGCTGCGGTAGTTCGCATCCGCCTGGACGCGCACGCTGTATGTGCGGCCGAAGGCGTTGAAGTCGTTGACGTAGAGCGAGCCGAGGTAGATCTGCAGCGTCTCGAAGACGTCGGTGACGGCCACGCCGAGCTGGCGTGCCTTCACGCGGTCAAGGTCGGCATAGAGCTGCGGCACGTTGATCTGGTAGCTCGAATAGAGACCGGCCAGCTCCGGTGCCTGGTAGGCCTTGGCGAGGAAGGCCTTGGTCGCCTCGTCGAGCGCCTGGTAACCGAGGCCGTTCTTGTCCTCGAGCTGCAGCTTGAAGCCGCCGGTCGTTCCGAGACCCTGGACGGGCGGCGGCGGGAACATGGCGATGAAAGCATCCTGGATGACGCCGAATTCCTGGTTGAGCTGCATGGCGATCGCGCCGCCGGACAGTTCAGGCGTCTTGCGTTCCTCGAAGGGCTTGAGCGCGACGAAGACGATGCCGGAGTTCGACGAGTTGGTGAAGCCGTTGATCGACAGGCCCGGGAAGGCGATGGCGTTTTCGACGCCCGGGTGCTTGAGCGCAATTTCGCTCATCCGCTTGATCACGTCTTCCGAGCGGTCGAGCGTGGCTGCGTCCGGAAGCTGGGCAAAGCCGATCAGGTACTGCTTGTCCTGCGCCGGTACGAAGCCGCCGGGGACCGCGCGAAACAGCGTGAAGGTGACGCCGAGAAGCACGACATAGACCACCATGATCAGCGACTTGCGTGTCAGGATGCGACCCACACCGCGGCCATAGGCCTCCGAGCTTGCGCCGAAGAAGCGGTTGAAGCCGCGGAAGAACCAGCCGAAAAGCCTGTCCATCAACCGCGTCAGCCAGTCCTTCGGCGCGTGGTGGTCCTTCAAGAGAAGGGCAGCCAGCGCCGGGGAGAGCGTCAGCGAGTTGAGCGCCGAGATCACGGTCGAGATGGCGATCGTCAGCGCGAACTGGCGATAGAACTGGCCGGTGAGGCCGGTGATGAAGGCGAGCGGCACGAACACCGCGACGAGCACCAGCGCGATCGCGATGATCGGACCCGAGACTTCCTGCATGGCGCGGTAGGTCGCCTGGACCGGCGACAGTCCCTGCTCGATGTTGCGTTCGACGTTTTCCACCACGACGATCGCGTCGTCGACGACGATGCCGATCGCAAGCACGAGGCCGAAGAGGCTGAGCGCGTTGATCGAGAAGCCGAAGACATACATGACGGCGAAGGTGCCGACGATCGAGACCGGAACGGCGACGAGCGGAATGATCGAGGCGCGCCAGGTCTGCAGGAAGATGATGACGACGAGCACGACCAGCGCGATCGCCTCGAGCAGCGTGTCGACCACGGATTCGATCGAGGCGCGCACGAACTGTGTCGTGTCGTAGACGATGCCGTAGTCGACGCCTTCAGGCATGGTGAGCTTCATCTCGGCCATGGCCTTGCGGACGTCGTCCGAAATCTGGATCGCGTTCGATCCAGGCGCCTGGAAGACCGCCATGCCGACGGCCGGCTTGTTGTCTAGCAAGGAGCGCAGCGAGTATTCGGACGCGCCCATTTCGACGCGGGCGACATCGCCGAGCCGAGTCACTTCGCCCTGGGCGCCGGATTTGACGACGATGTTCTCGAAATCCTCAGGCGTCTGCAGACGGCCCTGCGCGTTGACCGAAAGCTGCAGATCGAGACCTGGGACGGAAGGCGAGGCGCCGATGACGCCTGCCGCCGCCTGGACGTTCTGGCCGCGCACCGCGTTGGCGATATCGCCTGCGGCAAGGCCGCGCTCGGCTGCCTTCTGCGGGTCGATCCAGATGCGCATCGAATAGTCGCCGCCGCCGAAGATCTGCACCTGGCCGACACCTTCGATGCGGGCCAGCCGGTCCTTGACGTTGAGCACACCGTAGTTGCGCAGATAGTTGATGTCGTACTGGCCGTTCGGCGAAAGCAGGTGCACGACCATGGTCAGGTCGGGCGAGCTCTTGACGGTGGTGACGCCGAGGCGGCGCACCTCCTCGGGCAGCCGCGGCTCGGCCTGCGAGACGCGGTTTTGGACGAGCTGCTGCGCCTGGTCCGGATCGGTGCCGAGCGCGAAGGTGACGGTCAGCGTCATGAGGCCATCGGCGGTCGCCTGGCTCTGCATGTAGAGCATGTCTTCGACGCCGTTGATCTGTTCTTCAAGCGGTGTCGCCACCGTTTCGGCGATGACGGCCGGGTTTGCGCCCGGATACTGCGCGCGCACGACGATCTGCGGCGGGACGACTTCGGGATATTCGGAGATCGGCAGACCGGTCATGCCGATCAGGCCGGCCACGAAGATCAGGACCGATAATACGCCCGCGAAGACCGGGCGGTCGACGAAGAAGCGTGAGAAGTTCATGGTATCCCCCTTGGGATGCGTTCGGGCAGACCTCCGGCGGGCGCGGCGAAAAAACGCGCCGCGCGGCCATGTCTGCAGAGTGATGCCTTGGCTGGAGCCTCTTCACACCGGGCGAAGAGGCGCCGGGATTACTTGGCGATAGAGGCGGTCGTTTCCTCGACCTGCTGCGGCGCCACGACGACGCCGGGGCGAACCCGCTGCAGGCCGTTGACGACGATGTTCTCGCCGGACTTCAGGCCGCTTTCGACGATGCGCAGACCGTCGGAATTCGGCCCCAGCTTCACCTGGCGATACTCGACCTTGTTGTCGGTGCCGACGACGAAGACGAATTTCTTGTCCTGGTCGGAGCCGATGGCGCGGTCGCTGATCACAAGCTTTTCCTCGGGGTCCGGCTCGCCGATGCGGATGCGGACGAACTGTCCGGGGATCAGCCTGCCGTCGGCGTTTTCAAGCGCCGCGCGTACCCGGATCGTGCCGGTTGCCGCATCCACCTCGTTGTTGATGAGCTGGATATGGCCCAAGATCGGCGTGCCCTCGTCGGCGGCGGTGCCGACCTGGACCGGCAGGCGCTCGATCGCGTTGCCGCCGGCCGATGCTGCGAGCCGGGCGAGAGCGGTGGTGACCACTTCTTCGCTGGCGTTGAAGCTCGCATAGATTGGATCGACCGAGACGAGCGTTGTCAGCACAGGCGAGGCGGAACCGGCAGCAACGAGGTTGCCGGCGGTGACGTCGAGCCGGCCGACGCGGCCGGAGATCGGCGCACGGACCTCGGTGTATTGCAGATCGAGTTCGGCCGTGCGCAGCGCCGCCTTGGCCGAGCGCACCTCCGCCTGAGCTTCGTCATAGGCGCTGGCGCGCTGGTCGACGCTGCTCTGCGGCACGGCGCTGGTGGTCACCAGCTTGCGGCCGCGCTCGAGCTCGATCTTGGCGAGCGAAACACGCGCTTCGGCAGCCTCGACCTGGGCCTTTGCCCGCTCGACGGCTGCGGCATAGGGCTCGGGATCGATCGTCACCAGGAGGTCACCTTGCTTGACCAGCGCACCTTCGCGGAAGTGGGCTTTCAGGATGGCGCCGCCGACGCGCGGGCGCACCTCGACACGCTCGATCGCTTCAAGGCGTCCGGAGAATTCCTCCCAGGTGGTGATGCGCTTGGACTGCGCCCGCGCCACCGAGACCGGCACGGCCGGCGGAGGAGCGGCGGACGCATCGGTCGCGGCATCGGCCTCGAAATGCTGCGGCAGGCCGAACATGACGGCGGCGCCGCCGCCGACAGACAAAAGGATACTCAGGCCGGCGCCCCAGAGGGCCCGGCGGGTCACTGTCGATGTCATCTTTTCTCTCCTTGCCGGTTGGGAGCCGGCGCTTTGCGTTCGATGCCAGATCGGGGAATGAGCCTCTGAGCGGCCCCGCCTAACGCACCGTCATTTCCGCCGGCTTTGCCCCCGCCTTCTGGAAGAAGCGGGCGAAGATGCCGGTAATTTCCTTCTGCTGTGCCGACCAGCTTTCGCCGGTGCCTGCGTTCTGCGGCAACCATCCGGCGCGTCCGGGCAGCACGTGGGATTCGACCGCCACGCCCGCCTTGCGCAGGCGCTCGGCATAGGCTTCAGCCTCGTCGCGCATCGGGCACTCTTCGCTGGTCACGATCAGCGAAGGCACGAGGCCGGCGAGCCGCGTACAGTGGGCCGGCGCGGCGTAAGGGTGGGTGAAGCCACCGTTCTGGCCGAGATAGCGCTGCCAGCCGTCGGCGATCGATTGCGCCGAGGACTGGGGACAGTATTGACGGAACGATGCCGTTGCCAGGCACGGATCCAGCATCGGCGACAGCAGGATCTGGCCCTTGAGATCGGTCAGATACTGGTCTCGCGCCATCAGCGCGGCCCCGGCGGCGACATTGCCGCCAGCCTCTTCGCCGGCCACGAACAGCGACGACTTCTTGTGTGCGAACTGCGGGCAGCGCGCGCGCATCGACGACAGCATGGCATAGGCGACATCGAGGGCCGCGGGAAAGGGGTTGAGGCAGGCCGCGGAATATTCCGGAGATATCACCACCGCTCCGGCTGCCGCGAGTGCCTCGGCAACGCGCTCGCCGGCAGCGATCGTTCCGCCGACGAAGGAGCCGCCATGCAGGTGCAGTACGATCGGCGGCGGATTAAGCAGGGTCTCGCCGCGGTAGACGCGTGCGGTGCACGAGCCTTGGCCCGTCTGCATCGTCTCCACTTTGAACTGTTCGCCCATCTCTCTTGCCTTCGGCCCGAGCCAAACCCACATGTGGCGACAACACGCCACGACAGGAGAATAGCATTGTCTTCTGTCTGGAATAGTCTTTTCAATCTGATTACACTATTCGTATTCTCGAACAATTACGGCTCTTGAAAATGGACCAGCTCACGGCCATGCGCGCCTTTCTCCGGGTCGTCGAAACCGGAAATTTCACCCGCGCTTCCGCTTCGCTGAATATGCCCAAGGCGACATTGACCAATCTCATCCAGGGATTGGAGGCGCATCTGCGCACAAAACTTCTGAACCGCACCACCCGCCGGGTGCTGGTAACGCCCGATGGCGCGCTCTATTACGAACGCGCGGCACGCCTTTTGACCGACCTCGACGAACTCGACGGCAGTCTTTCGAGCGCCCAGACCTTGCCGAAGGGACGGCTCAGGGTGGAGATGGCAAGCGCGATTGCCAACCTGATTGTGATCCCCGCGCTACCGGAGTTTCACAAGCGTTATCCCGACATCCAGATAGACCTCGGGGTCTCGGACAGGACGGTGGACTACGTGGCCGAGAATGTCGATTGCGCCATCCGCGTCGGTGCGCTCACCGACCAGTCCCTGATCGCGCGCCGCATCACCGAGATGAGCTTCGTCGCCTGCGCAGCGCCCGATTACCTCTCGCGCCACGCGATCCCGCAGCATCCGTCGGATCTCTCGAAGAACTGCTACGTCGTCGGCTACTTCCGGCCGCAGACCGGGCAGCAGTTGCCGTTCTACTTCAAGCGCGGCAACGAGGAGATCGAGGTGAACGGCCGCTATGCCGTGGCGGCGAATGAAGCCACCACCTATCTCGCGGCGGCGCGAGCCGGCCTCGGCGTCATTCAGGCGCCGCGTTTCATGGTGCGCGAGGACCTCGAGACCGGCGCCATGCGGCCGGTGCTGGAGGATTGGGAAGTCGAGCCCATGCCGATCTATCTCGTCTATCCGCCGAACCGGCATCTGAGCAGCCGGCTGCGCGTCTTTGCTGACTGGGTGGTCAAGATCGTCGCCCAATCGCAGCTCGACGCTGCCTGACCGTCACGCGCGCTGGCTCGGTGCCATGCATGATCCGCATTGCGCTGAGCGTCCGGGTGGAGTGCCGGGACCGCTCGCTCCCGGTCCTCGGAATAACAAAAAAGGCGCCGCGATCGGATCGCAACGCCTTGTTGATTGGCTTTTGGGTTGCCGTCGCCGGGCTCAGCCCTGGCGGTTCTTGGCGTTGCCCTTCGGCTTGGTTTTGGGCTTGAAGCCGCCGTCCTTGCCAGCGTCCGGCTTGCCCTTCTTCTTGTTGCCCCAAGGCTTTTCGGCGCCCTTCGCCGGCGGCCTGTCCTCGGTATGGGCAGGCCCATCGCTATAGGCGGCCTTCTTTTCGAACTTGCGCTTCGGCTTGAAGTCGCCGCGGTCGTCATTGCGAGCGGCGTCGTCGGAATAGGGGCGCTTCTTGGCAAAGCCCGGCTTATCCTTGGAGAAGTTCGGCTTGTCCCTCGAGAAACTCGGCTTTTCCTGGCGCTGCTGCGACAGATCCGGCGCGCCGGCGAGCGGCTTCACGCGGATGCCCTTCTCCAGCATCTTGTCTTTGCCGATCGCTGACAGGAAGCGTTCGGCACCCTCGGCGGTCATCTCGACGAAGGTCTCTTCCTGCTGCATTCGGATCGCGCCGATGTCGCGCTTGGTCAGCTTGCCGTGACGGCAGAGCATCGGGATCAGCCAGCGCGGCTCGGCACTCTGCTTGCGGCCGACGGACAGCGAGAACCAGCTGCCGTCGCTGAAATCGGCCCGCTCGGCGCCGAAGTCCTCGCGCGGGGCACGATCATCGCGCGGTGCGCGTTCGTCGCGGCGCGGCTTGGCGCCGACAGCGACTTCGATCAGGTCTTCCGGAGCGGACCGTCCCGAACGGAACTGGCGTACGAAGGCGGCGGCCATCTGCTCGGCACCGTGGCGCTCGATAAGTGCTGCCACGATCGCCTGTTCGTCCTCGCGGATCGGCTCGGCAAAGCTCGTATCGGCAAGCAGGCGCTCGTCGTCACGTTGGCTGACCTCGTCGGCCGACGGCGGGCGTGCCCAGGTCGCGGTAATCCGGCCCCCGTCGAGCAGGCGCTCAGCCTTGCGGCGCTGGTTGACCGGCACGATCAGTGCGCTGACGCCCTTCTGACCCGCGCGTCCGGTGCGGCCGCTGCGGTGAAGCAGCGTCTCGGAGTTGGTTGGCAGATCGGCGTGAATGACCAGTTCCAGGCCCGGCAGGTCGATGCCGCGGGCGGCAACGTCGGTCGCAATGCAGACGCGGGCACGGCCGTCGCGCATGGCCTGCAGGGCGTGGGTGCGTTCGTTCTGGCTGAGCTCGCCCGAAAGCGCCACCACCGAGAAGCCGCGGTTGTTGAAGCGGGCGGTCAGATGGTTGACCGCGGCGCGGGTCGAGCAGAACACGATGGCGTTGCGCGCTTCGTAAAAGCGCAGCACGTTGATGATCGCGTTTTCGCGATCGTTCGGCGCAACGGTGAGCGCGCGGTATTCGATATCGACATGCTGCTTCTGTTCGGAAGCGGTGCTGATGCGTACGGCGTCGCGCTGGTAGTTCTTGGCGAGCGTTGCGATCGACTTCGGCACGGTCGCCGAGAACATCAGGGTGCGGCGATCGTCAGGGGACTCTTCGAGAATGAATTCGAGGTCTTCGCGGAAGCCGAGGTCGAGCATTTCGTCGGCTTCGTCGAGAACGATGGCGCGCAGCGAAGAAATGTCGAGCGAGTTGCGGCGAATATGGTCACAAAGGCGACCGGGCGTGCCGACGACGATGTGGGCGCCGCGTTCCAGCGTGCGCTTCTCGGTGCGCATGTCCATGCCGCCGACACACGAGGCGATCGTCGCGCCGGTCTCACCGTAGAGCCACTCAAGCTCGCGCTTGACCTGAAGCGCCAGTTCGCGCGTCGGTGCGATGGCGAGCGCCAGGGGGGCACCGGCAGGCCCGAAGCGGCGTTCATCGCCAAGCAGCGTCGGCGCCAGCGCCAGGCCGAAGGCGACCGTCTTGCCGGAACCGGTCTGCGCCGAAACCAGGGCGTCGCGCCCGGCGAGTTCCGGATCGCGCATCGCCTGTTGAACCGGCGTCAATTCGTTGTAACCGCGTTTTGCCAACGCCTCGGCGATCGCAGGCGCGATCCCTTCGAATTCAGTCATATCTTGTCTTTCGGATATCGGTCGTAGAGCCCAGGACGAACGGATCGTCTCGGCGCCAATTGCCGCGGCCAACACGTCGCGGGCCTGTCATGGCGCGCTACATACGCGCTCACGCGGTTCTTGTACAGGGGCGAAGGGTTCAAGGGCCGGGTTCGTCGCTGCGCGCGCCGAACTCGTTGGGCCCCTGATCGCCCGGCCAGAGGCAAAGGGCGATGAAGACGACCGGGCTCAAGACCGGGATAAACAGAGTGAGGGAAAGCGGGCCGGGATAGCCGATATCGTGCAGGCGCTTGATCGCCAGCATGGCGATGGAGGGCAGCGAGACGAGGCTCGAGACGACGAATGCCAGCGTCCAGAGCGCCAGCACCGTCTCATTGCCCTCGTTGGCAACCATTCGGGCGACCATGAAGCCGCCGATCAGGAACCAGAATAGCCAGGAGAGAAAGAAGGGCAGGCGGCCGATGCGACCGGAGGGGCTGAAGAACAGCCAGGTCATGCTCGGCTGCGGCCCCTCCGGTGTCATCGCGATCAGTCCCGAAGCAGTTCGTTGATGCCGGTCTTCGAGCGGGTCTTCTCGTCGACGCGCTTGACGATGACGGCGCAATAGAGGTTCGGCGCCGGCTGGCCGTTGCCCATGGTCGAGCCCGAGGGCATCGAACCTGCGACGACGACCGAGTAGGGCGGCACTTCGCCATAGGTCACTTCGCCGGTGGCGCGGTCGACGATCTTGGTCGACTTGCCGATGAAGACGCCCATGCCGAGGACCGAGCCTTCGCGCACGATGCAGCCTTCGACGACTTCCGAGCGGGCGCCGATGAAGCAGTTGTCTTCAATGATCGTCGGGCCGGCCTGCATCGGCTCCAGCACGCCGCCGATGCCGACGCCGCCCGAAAGGTGCACGTTCTTGCCGATCTGGGCGCAGGAGCCGACCGTTGCCCAGGTATCGACCATCGTGCCTTCGCCGACATAGGCGCCGAGATTGACGAAGGAGGGCATCAGGATGGCGTTGGGGGCGATGTAGGCCGAACGGCGCACGACGCAGTTCGGAACGGCGCGGAAGCCGGCCTTCTCGAACTCGTTGACGCTCCAGCCGTCGAACTTCGAGGGCACCTTGTCCCACCAGACCGACTGGCCCGGGCCGCCCTTGACGATTTCCATCGGGTTGAGGCGGAAGGAGAGCAGTACGGCCTTCTTCAGCCACTGATTGACCGTCCAGTTACCGTCTTCGCCGCGCTGTGCGACGCGGACCTTGCCGCTGTCGAGCAGGTTCAGCGCCGTCTCGACGGCATCGCGCACCGCGCCGCGCGTTCCGGTGTTGACGGAGTCGCGGTCTTCAAAGGCGGCTTCGATCGTCTGCGACAGGGAGGCGAGGTCGTGGTTCGTCATCGGAATTCCTTAAAGTTCGGCGGTTATCCTGCGAAAGCTCTACTGCATAAATCCGAAAATCGGAATCGATTTAAGGACAAAATTATGCAGCAGATCTAGCTGCTGCAGCGACCTTGACACGTCCTGAGCGGCGGTGGCTGCACGACGTGATCCTGAAATGTTGAAGGGCTTTTCAGGTCCCTGGAGTGGCCGGGGCTTGGCAAACTGAGGCGAACACGGCACTACAGCGCCGCGTACCCGTTCGGGATGCGCAAAGGCCGCCGCAGCGCGCTGATGCGCTTGCGACCTTCATGACCGAGGATTGAGGATAGGACGCGTCTGGACGAGATGCCGATTGTCCGGAACGCGACGGGAAAGACGAGAATATGGCACGCATGAAGAAGCGCGCTCTGCGCCGCAAAGATGGGGTCTGGGATCCGCTGGCCGACAGCTCGCAGAGCCGGCAACGCGCACAGACCGTTCCGGTCACGCCGCAATCGGCTTCGCCTTCCTATCGCCTCGCCTATATCGACGACGATTTTCTCTGCCGCGAAGAACTGCGCCCGATCCGGCTGCAGCTCGAACTCCTGAAGACCGAAATGATGCTGGAAGAGCGCGGCATCAACTCCACCGTCGTCATGTTCGGCGGCGCTCGCATTCCTGAGCCCGGCGGCGACGCCTGGGCAGCGAAGAACGAGACGCAGCGCAAGAACCTCGAAGCCGCCTCGGTCTATTACGAGGAAGCACGCAAGTTCGCGCGGCTCTGCTCCGAGCATTCGGCCAAGCTGCACTACAAGGAATATGTCGTCGTCACCGGCGGAGGCCCGGGCGTGATGGAAGCCGGCAATCGCGGCGCCGATGATGTCGGCGCGCCGTCGATCGGCCTCAACATCGTGCTGCCGCACGAGCAGGCGCCCAATCGCTACGTGACGCCCGAACTGTCGTTCAACTTCCACTATTTCGCCATCCGCAAGATGCACTTCCTGTTGCGCGCCAAGGCCGTCACCGTTTTCCCGGGCGGCTTCGGTACGCTGGACGAGCTCTTCGAGACGATGACGCTGATGCAGACCGGGCGTCTTGCGCTGGTTCCGCTCATTCTCTTCGGGGAAAAATTCTGGCGCTCGATCGTCAATTTCGAGGCGCTTGCCGAATTCGGCACGATCGCGCCGAACGACGTCGATCTGGTCCAGTTCGTCGAAACGGCTGATGAAGCCTGGGATATCATTTCCCGCTTCTATGAAACGGTCGACCCGAAGTCCGTTCCGATGGCAAATGGCCGCCGCTGATCGCAGCGGTCCAAAAAAAGCGCATAGCCCCTCGCTGGGGGAGCAAGGGGCTATGGGCTAGGCAGGAGCCTCTCCACCGGGCGGTGGGGAGAGAGAAGAGCTCCCGTCAGATCTTTTTGGTGAAGTCGGCCGCGTCTATGACGCCGTCGCCATTCTTGTCGCGCCGCTTGAACATGGCTTCCGCGGCGCTTGAAACTTCGCTGGCGCTCAAGGAACCGTTGCCGTCGGCATCGACGCGCTTGAAGGCCTTCGGGCGCAGCCCAGGCAGCATGGCCGGGCGGGCTTCCCTCAGCTTGGCAAGGGCGGTCTCGCGCTCCGTGCCTGTCTTGGCCTTGGCTTCCTTCCAGGTCTTGCGCGCCTCACGGAAGGCCTCGCGCTTGACCTTCATTTCTTCGGCGCTGATCTGCCCGTCGCCATTGGTATCGAAGGTTTTGAAATTGTCGGAGATCCGCGCCTGGAACTCGGTGAGCGAAACCTTCTGGTCCTTGTTGGTGTCGAGCCGCTCGATCATGTGCTGGCCGCGCTGCTCGGGCGTCATCTTTTCGCGGGCAGCAAAGGAGGGGGAGGCCATTCCGGTGACGGCGACGGAGAGTGCAGCCACGCCGAGGATCAGGGTCTTGTTCGGCATCATGCGTCCTTTCGATCGGTTGTTTCTGATCGCAAGGATAGACGCGGGTGCAGCCGACGCCAGTTAAACTTTGGTAATTTAAGTCATTGGCCGAAAAGAGGTTTTTCGGCGGCAAAATTGTGTCGCAGCGGGCGGGACGCCGTCTTTGCGGCGTCCGCCAGCGCCACTCTAGAGATCTGTGAGGAGGCTCCGCAGGAAGCCGGCGAGGTCTTCCGTCACGTAGTCGATCTGCTCGTCGGTGTCGTTCGACTTTTCCCACGATTCCGCAAAGGTGTATTCGAGGTTCTGCGGCACCAGCAGCACCGTCTTCATGCCCAGCGCCTTCGGCACGAGGAGATTGCGCGGCAGGTCCTCGAACATCACGGCATTGCGGGTATCGACCCGGTGCAGGCTCATGAACTTGTCATAGGTCTCGCCCGCGGGCTTCGGCACGAAGTCGGCGGCGACGATATCGAAGATGTCGTCGAAATGGTCGAGGATGCCGAGCGCCCGGGCCGTCATCTGCGCATGGGCAACGCTGCCATTGGTGAAGATGAACTTGCGGCCGGGAAGCGACTTGATCGCTTCGCCGAGCGCCGGGTCGGCCGGAACGATCGAATAGTCGATCGCATGGGCCTGCTCGAGGAACTCGTTCGGGTCGATGCCGTGATGGACCATCAGGCCTTTGAGCGTCGTGCCGTGGTCGCGGTAATAGTCCTTCTGCAGCTTCTTGGCGTCGGCCGGATCGAGCGACAAAAGCTTCGCCACATAGGCCGTCATGTTGCGGTCGATCTGCGCAAACAGGTTGACGTGGTGGGGATAGAGCGTGTTGTCGAGGTCGAAGACCCAGTCGGTGACATGGGCGAATTCGGAGCGGGTCGGCAGGCGGGCGAGCTTTTTCATGACCGCCTTATGACACGACCGACCGTGGCGGCAAACGGGAAAATGGCGATGCGGGGCCGGGCGTAATGCTGGCGCATAGATTAGCGCTTTGAATTGGCGGTTGTGCGTGGCATCTTCCGGCTCGCGCGGTTTTTGGCTCGGGGATGCGGATGCCAATGTCGAACGAAGTATTCTATCTGCTCTTTCTGTTCGGGTTTTACACGTTCACCGTCGTTACCTATTTCGCGCTTGGCTATGGCATCACATGGCTCAACGAGCGCAATCCCGAGCGAAAGATCCAGAAGGGACGCGGTTCCGACAAGCGCCGCAGCGCCGAGATCCGCCAGAGCCTCAAATCGATGTTCAGCGCCTGCCTGCCGCTGACGATCGGTCTTTACGCCCAGCAGAAGGGCTGGGCGCCGGCGCCCTGGACGCTCACCTGGTGGAACGCCCTGCCGCTCTTCGTGCTCAGCATGATCCTCTACGATGCCTGGTTCTATTTCATGCACCGGCTGCTGCACACCAAGTGGCTCTATCCGCTGCATGCCCTGCATCATAAAAGCGTGGCGCCGACGATCTGGAGCACCTATTCCGAGGACGTCTTCGACAACTTCCTGCTTCAGAGCTTTTCGGCCGTCGTCGTTTTCGTCGTGCCGTTTCCGCCGCTGGTGCTCATCGCCCATCGGCTGTTCGAACATTTCAACGGCATGATCGGCCATTGCGGCTTCGAGTATTTTGCCGCCTCCACCGCGCGCTACCCGTCTCCGCTGCTGTGCACGACGTTCCATGATCAGCACCATTCGGGCTTCAGGTACAATTACGCCAACTACTTCTCCTTCTGGGACCGTGTGCTCGGAACGCTCGCGCCGAACTACGATCAGCGGGTAAAGACCTTCGAGGACGAGGCGCCCCGGATCACGATCAGCGAGGGCACGGAGCTCGCAGAGGCGCGGGAAAGGGCGGAGTAGCAACCGGTCCGTTAGGTGGTCCTTGGCAACGAGCCGGCCTGCATGCTAGCTCGAAACGATGGAAACCTGGGTCCTCATCACCATCGCCGCGGCCTTCCTTCAGAACGTCCGCTCCGCAATGCAGAAACACTTGAAAGGCGTCATGGGCACGACGGGCGCGACCTTCGTGCGCTTCGGCTTCGGCCTGCCGTTCGCCTTCCTCTATCTCGTTGTGCTCTGGCAGGTGGTGGGCCGTCCGCTTCCGGTGCCGAACGGCACTTTCTTCCTCTGGGCGGTGATCGGGGGGCTGGCGCAGATCGCCGCAACCTTCCTGCTCGTCCATCTCTTCTCCTTCCGCAACTTCGCCGTCGGCACCGCCTATTCGCGCACGGAACCGGCGCAGGCAGCGCTTTTCGGCCTGATTTTCCTCGGCGAAAAGGCGAGCGAGGGCACGCTGGTGGCAATCGCCATCTCGGTCGTCGGCGTGATGCTGATTTCGGTGGCGCGCACGACCCTGAGTGCGCGCACGCTGGTGACCTCGGTATTCTCGCGCACGGCCGGCATCGGCTTGCTGTCCGGCACCTTCTTCGGCCTTTCGGCCGTCGCCTACCGTTCGGCGTCGCTGGCTCTGGCGCCGAGCCTGCCGGCACCCGACTACATGATGCAGGCAAGCTTCACGCTCGGCTTCGTCATCCTCTTGCAGACCGTGGTCATGCTGATCTGGATCGTGCTGCGCGAACGCGACGAGCTGCCGCGCATCGCGGCTGCCTGGAAGCCGGCCTTTGTCGTCGGTTTCGTCGGCGCGTCTGCCTCCTTCGGCTGGTTCATGGCGATGACCCTGCAGCAGGCGGCCGTCGTCAAGGTCGTCGCCCAGGTGGAAATGCTCTTCACCTTCGCCTCGTCCTTTTTCATCTTCCGCGAATGGATCAACAGACTGGAGCTATTGGGTTGCCTGCTGATCGTGCTCGGTGTCGTCATGCTGGTGCTGATCTGAAAAATAGACGCCCGAAAACCGGCGTCTCCCGAGCCGTGGTCATGCTAGAACCGCGGCATGTTGTTCGATCTTCCCTCCGATGAAACGCTCTACGACGCCTTGATGGCGCGCAGCAGCGAATACGAAGGTTCGGCCTTCGTCTGCGTCAAGACAACAGGCGTCTTCTGCCGCCTGTCCTGCCCGGCCCGCAAGCCGAAGCGGGAAAATACGATCTTCGTCAGCTCGATCGGCACCTGCCTGGAGACGGGGTTCCGTCCCTGCCAGCGCTGCCGGCCGCTTGCCACGTTCGGCGCCAAGGATCCGCTCGTCCAGGAGCTTCTGCAGGCGCTGGAAGCAGCACCGGAGCGCCGTTGGAGCGAGGACGACATCGTGCGCCGCGGGCTTGATCCCTCGACCGTCCGGCGTGCCTTCAAGCGCGCGCTCGGCATCACCTTCCTCGATCTCGCGCGCCATCGTCGCCTGGGGCTCGCCGCCCGCCAGCTCGCCGACGGTGGTCGGGTGATCGACGCCCAGCTCGAGGCAGGCTACGAGTCGCCGAGCGGGTTTCGCGTAGCCTTCCAGCGCCTGCTCGGCGATGCGCCGGCGGCAGCCCAGGGGAGGGCGCTGCTCTCGTCCGACTGGATCGAAACGCCGATCGGGCCGATGGTCGCGGTTGCCGATGCGACGCACCTCCATTTGCTGGAGTTCCACGAACGCAAGGCGCTGCCGACGGAGCTGGAGGCGTTGAAGCGCGCGACGCGCTCGGCCATCGTCCCCGGCCGGACGGCGCCGATCGATCAGATCGAAGGCGAGTTGAAGAGCTATTTCGCCGGCGAGGCGGGCGGATTTCAAACTCCGCTTGCGCCCGGGGGAACGCCCTTCGAGCGCAACGTCTGGGCGAAGCTCGTGAAGATTCCCGCCGGCGGGACACGTTCCTATGGTGACATTGCCCGCGAGGTCGCTACGATCCAGTCCGCACGTGCGGTCGCCAAGGCCAACGGTTCCAACCGGATCGCCATCGTCATTCCGTGCCACCGTTGCATCGGCGCGGATGGCTCATTGACCGGTTACGGTGGCGGGCTCTGGCGGAAACAGTGGCTGCTTCGGCACGAGGCGAAAATGAAACCAGTCAGCCTGTTGGTGGAGGAAACACAATGAACCAGAAGGAAAAGGCGCTCGCCTTCGCCGCCCTGCATAAGAAGGGTGACCCGGTGGTGCTGTACAACATCTGGGACGCCGGCAGCGCCAAGGCCGTGGCAGAGGCCGGTGCCAAGGCGCTTGCGACCGGAAGCTGGTCGGTGGCGGCCGCCCACGGCTTCGGCGACGGCGAGAAGGTGCCTCTGGCCTGGCTTGCCGATATCGCACGCCTGGTCGTGGCGAGCACCGACCTGCCCGTCAGCATCGATTTCGAAGGCGCCTACTCCGACGACGCGGCGACCGGTGCCGCCAATGTCTCGCGCATCCTCGACGTCGGCGCCATCGGCATCAACTTCGAGGACCAGATCGTCGGCAAGGGCGGCGTGCACCCGGTCGAAAAGCAGGCGGAGCGCATCCGCGCCATCCGCGAGATGGCTGACCGGCGCGGCATCCCCCTGTTCATCAATGCCCGCACCGATCTCTTCCTGCAGGAGGGTGACGAGAGCCGGCATGCCGGCCTCGTCGACGAGGCGATCGCCCGCGGCAAGGCCTATGCCGAAGCGGGCGCCAGCGGCTTCTTCGTACCGTGGCTGGTGGACGAGGCGCTGATCGCCAAGGTCTGCGCCGCCTCGATCCTGCCCGTCAACATCATGATGCGCCCGGCCGCACCCGACCTGAAGACGCTCGCCCGCGCCGGCGTGTCACGCGTCAGCTACGGCCCGGGCCCATACCGCGTGATGATGGAAGAATTGAAGGCGGCGGCGACCGAGGTCTACGCTCCGCGCTGAGCTCGGGGCTCGATGAAATCGCGCTGCGCAAGTTGCGCGATTTCACCGCGAAAACGTACGTTTTTGGCCGCAGCCTGGAGCTGTTATTTCCGCAATCTTCAGCTTTATCGTGTCTCTGGCAATTCTTTGCGACCCAAGAGGCACCGTATGAAGATTGTTCTGCTCAATCCGCCGCATACGGCCATCGGCAGCCGTATTCCCGACGATCATCTTCCGCCGCTCGGCCTGCTCGCCGTTGGCGGGCCGCTCATCGATGATGGCCACGCCGTGCGGCTCATCGATTGCGAATTCGGCCCTTTGGGCTTCGAAGAGATTGTCGCACGCGTGCTCGACGACTGCCCGGATCTTCTGCTGATCGGTCATTCGGGGTCGACGTCGGCCCACCCGACGGCCAAGCGTATTGCCAGCGATGTCAGAATGACCGCACCGTCCGTCCGGGTGATCTATGGCGGTGTGTTCCCGACCTATCATTGGCGCGAGGTTCTAAGCGAGAGCGGCGCCTTCGATTACGTCGTCAGGGGAGAGGGCGAAGAGACAGTGCGACGGCTCGTGCGCGCCCTGTCATCCTTAGAACCCTTGAGCGAGGTTCCGGGCATCGCCTATCGCGATGATGACGGGGTTGCGCTCGCCACCCGTCCGACCGAGGCGATCGCCAATCTCGATGCCTACCGCATCGGCTGGGAGTTGATCGAGCATCGGCACTACAGTTATTGGGGCGGAAAACGCGCTGTCGTGCTGCAGTTTTCGAGAGGGTGCCCGCATTTGTGCAACTATTGCGGCCAGCGCGGTTTCTGGACGCGATGGCGGCACCGGGATCCGGTCGCGTTCGCTAAGGAGATCGCCCGCCTCCACCGTGAAGAGGGCGTGGAACTGATCAATCTCGCCGACGAAAACCCGACCTCGTCGCGCAAGGGCTGGCTCGCCTTCCTGAACGCCATGATCGCCGAGAACGTGCCGGTGCAGATCGTCGGCTCGACGCGGGCAGACGATATCGTGCGCGATGCCGACATATTGCACCTCTATCGCAAGGCCGGTGTCGTGCGTTGGCTGCTCGGAATGGAAAACACTGATGACGCGACGCTGAAGCTGATCAAAAAGGGCGGGACGACCACGAGCGACCGGCAGGCAATCGCGCTCCTGCGCCAGCACGACATTCTTTCAATGGCCACCTGGGTGGTCGGCTTCGAGGAGGAACGCCTGAGCGATCTTTGGCGTGGTTTCAGGCAGCTTCTTTCCTACGACCCGGACCAGATCCAGGCGCTCTACGTCACGCCGCACCGGTGGACCCCGTTCTTTGGCCTCGCCAGGGATCGCACCGTCATCGAGCCGGACATGCGCAAGTGGGATTACAAGCATCAGGTGCTGAAGATGAAGCACCTTCACCCGGTCGTGCTTTTTCTGAGCGTGAAATTGATCGAGGTCGCGATCCAGGCGCGGCCAAAGGCCCTTGCGCGCGTCCTCCTGCACCGCGACCCGCAGCAGCGCCATTCGATGCGGTGGTACACCCGCATGGGGCGCAGGGTCTGGTTTCACGAGCTCTACGAATTCGCCTTCCGCCGCCGCCATTTCGCCGCCGGGCCGTCGCTTGAGGTGTTCTGGGGAGCGCCGCAGGAGGCCGAGGAGGAATCGATGTTACCGCCCCGCAGGCGCCATCCATCGGACAGCGCGGCCGCATAAAAAATCCGGAAGCTGTGTGAGACGGCTTCCGGATCCTCGTCACGTTATTGCCGATCGGGTTGCGTCAGGGCACGATCAGCGTGCCGGCGCCGCGCTCGGTGAAGATTTCGAGCAGCACCGAATGGGCCGTCTTGCCGTTGAGGATGACGACGCCCTGAACGCCCGCCTTGATCGCGTCGATGCAGGTCTCGACCTTCGGGATCATCCCGCCGGAAATCGTGCCGTCGGCGATCAGCGCGCGGGCCTGGGATACTGAGAGTTCCTTGATCAGGTTGCCCTGCTTGTCGAGCACGCCGGGAACGTCCGTCAGGAACAGCAGGCGCGTGGCGTTCAGCGCACCGGCGATGGCGCCGGCGAAGGTGTCGGCGTTGATGTTGTAGGTGTGGCCGTCACGGCCGGGCGCGACCGGCGCGATCACCGGGATCATTTCCGAGCGGGCGAGCAGGTCGATCAGCGTGCGGTCGACTTCGACCACTTCGCCGACGAAACCGAGATCGAGGACGCGCTCGATATTGCTATCCGGATCCTTGACGGTCTTGCGTGCCTTTTCGGCGAAGACCATGTTGCCGTCCTTGCCGCAAAGGCCGATTGCCCATTCACCCGTCTGGTTGATGAGCGCGACGATCTCCTTGTTGATCGAGCCGGCGAGCACCATCTCGACGATCTCGACCGTCTTTTCGTCGGTGACGCGCAGGCCGCCTTCGAACTTCGATTCGATGCCCATCTTCGTCAGCATGGCGCCGATCTGCGGGCCGCCGCCATGCACGACGATCGGGTTGACGCCCGACTGCTTCAAAAGCGCGATGTCGCTTGCAAAAGCGCGACCGAGCTCGCTGTTACCCATGGCGTGGCCGCCATATTTGACGACGATCGTCTTGTTCTCGTAGCGCTGCATGTAGGGCAGGGCCTGGGTGAGCAGGCGTGCCTGGATTTCACTTTCATTGGCGGACATGGCGGACCCTCGAAAAATACCGGCTGCTGTTTAGCGCAAGTTCCGGATCGATGGAATGATCGGAGAGCAACATAAAGGCCGAATGACGATACGGCTGGTTCAAAGTGAACTGCGCCCTATCTCTGGAGAGATGAGGCTTCGGGGCGCGTTCTATGATCGATGAGGATATAGCCGGCCTGCTTGGCCGCGTTTCGCTCGGCGATCGCGACGCCTTCGCCGAACTGTATCGGCAGACCAGTCCGAAACTCTTCGGCATCTGCCTGCGTATTCTTGGCAATCGGGGCGAGGCGGAAGAAGCGCTGCAGGAAATCTACGTCAAGATTTGGCAGCGGGCTGGCCGGTTTTCGCAAGGACAGGCGGCTGCGGGTTCCTGGCTGGCGGCAATAGCGCGTAATCAGGCCATCGACTTCATCCGGGCGCGCAAACCGGCTGCCAATGTGATTGACGAAGCCTACGATTTGGCTGATCCTGCTGCCGATCCGGAAAAGTTGGCAGTCGTGAGAGCAGAAGGCAGGCGGATCGACGCCTGCATGGAGGAGCTTGAAGAAGACCGCGCGGAAGCGGTGCGGCGCGCCTACGTCGAAGGCCTGAGCTACCAGGAACTGGCTGACGTCTTCGCGGTGCCGCTGAACACTATGCGGACTTGGTTGAGGCGCAGTCTCCTGAAGTTGCGAGAGTGTATGGAGCGATGACGACACCAACCCCAGAGGGCCGGGACTTTCGCCGCGACGAGGTGATCGCGGGCGAGTATGTGCTCGGCGTGTTGTCTGCCGACGATCGCCGCAAGGTCGAGGCCCGGCTTGCTTCCGATCGCAACTTTGCCGCCATGGTCGACCGCTGGCAGAGCAACCTTTCCTCCTTCGACGACGCCTATGATCCGGTGGTGCCCCCACCTAGGACGTTCTCCGCGATCGAACGGCAACTTTTCGATACGTTGCGGTCGGAACCTGTACGGTCCCGCGGGCTCTGGCACTCGCTGGCACTCTGGCGAGGATTGGCGCTTGCCTCGTTCGCCGCCCTGCTGGTGATGGGCGCCTCAATGGCCGGCCTGTTCGAGACGCGGTCGACCGGTGCCTCGCTTGTTGCCGAGCTCTCGGGGAAAGGCAGCGCCATCGATCTCGTCGCCCGCTTCGACCGGGCATCGGGCCGCTTGCAGGTAACGCCGGTGGCCGCCAGCCAGGCGGAACAGAAATCCCTCGAACTTTGGCTGATCAACGGCAGCAATCCGGCAATCTCGCTCGGTGTCCTGCCGCAGACCGGGGAGGGCGAAATCGCCGTGCCGTCGACCTTCCGCTCGCGGATCTCCGCCGGCTCGGTTCTTGCCGTCAGCGTCGAGCCGCTCGGCGGTTCGTCGACCGGCGTGGCCACCGGACCGATCATCGCGCTCGGCAAGGCGCGAAACCTCTGAGCGCGTGATATCGATAAATATCCTTATTTATCAATCGACTAACTTCCCTGAAAATTCCTGAAACTCTTTCTCCCGTCGTTCCGTTGCTTGTCTTGTTCCCCCCGTAGGGAACGGCAGCTTCGGCGGGCGGCCCATGCGCCGCCTCCCTCAACAGGAAGGAAGAGAAGATGTTCACGTCTGCCATCCGCTTGGTCGCAACAGCGTCCGTCCTCGCAGCAAGTGCCTTCGTCGCCCATGCCGAAAATCCGATGGTCGGCGGCGCGCCGATGTATGCGGAGAAAAACATCGTCGAGAACGCCGTTAATTCCAAGGATCACACCACGCTGGTCGCGGCCGTCAAGGCAGCCGGGCTGGTGAAGACGCTGGAGGGCAAGGGGCCGTTCACGGTGTTTGCGCCGACGAATGCCGCCTTTGACGCACTGCCGGCCGGTACCGTCGACACGCTTCTGAAGCCGGAGAACAAGGACAAGCTCGCCAAGGTCCTGACCTGCCATGTCGTTGCCGCCGACGCGATGTCGGCGGCGATTACCGAGATGATCAAGAAGGACGGTGGCGAGCATGACGTCAAAACGGTCGGCGGCTGTGTGCTGAAAGCCAGGGAAGACGGCGGCAAGCTGATGCTGACCGATGAAACCGGCGGTACGGCGACGGTAACGATCGCCGACGTCAAGCAGTCGAACGGCGTCATCCATGTGATCGACAAGGTGCTCCTGCCGAAAGGCTGAGTTCGGCGGCGCCTGGCCGCTGCCGGCGGCCTGGCGCTTGCCATCGGTCGTATGACCGATGGCCCTTCACCGCGTCACGATGCTTTGAACGGCATTGTTTTGCAGCGGGTGTGTCCGGGCGGTATCGTCTATCGCGACATCCGACAAATCGACAACGTACAGCGCACCGCGCGAATGATCGTGACGCGCTTTGGGCCAAGTGGGAGGTTAGCATGATCAGCCGGCGCGTCTTCCTGATGGCAGGCACGGCATTGGCCGCAGCATTCGCGTTGCGCGGGCTCACGCCACTTGCATGGGCAGCGGGAATGGAGCCCTTCGAGGTCGTCAAATCTGATGCCGAATGGCGGGCAGCCCTCACCGACGACCAGTACCGGATCCTTCGGCACGAGGACACGGAGCGTCCCTTTACAAGCGCGCTTAACCACGAGAAGCGCAAGGGCACCTTCCAATGCGCAGGTTGTGCACTGCCGCTCTATTCGTCCGAGGCGAACTACGACAGTGGCACGGGCTGGCCGAGCTTCTGGCAATCGCTCCCCAATGCCGTGGCGACATGGGAAGACAATTCGCTGCTCATGACCCGTACGGAATGCCATTGCCGCCGTTGCGGCGGCCACCTCGGTCACATCTTCGACGATGGCCCGCCACCGACCGGCAAGCGCCATTGCATCAATGGCCTGGCGCTCGCCTTCGTGCTGTCTCGATAAGCCAGCCGGACGATTAGGCGCCGGCGGGCGGTGCAGCCGCTGTTGTGCCGGAGAGCGCTGCCTGCAGCTTCTGCTCCTGTTCGGGCGAAAGCGACGTTTTCAGCACGCGGCCGCGCAGGTCGGGGAATTCGGCGAGAACCTTTTCCGGCTGAACCTTGCGCACCAGGATGAACAGAGCGGAGGAATTGTTCGGGATGGTGTTGCCGAGCGACTTGATGAATTCGTCGTCGATACCGTAGTCGCTGAGCGAGCCCGAGAGGGCGCCGGCACCCGCGCCGAGCGCACCGCCGATTGCAAAGCCTGCCAGCGGATTGAGGAACAGGAGGCCGACCAGGCCGCCCCAGAGCGAGCCGGAGAGCAGGCCCGAGGTGGCGCCGACGGCGGTCAGGTTGAGGCTCTGCTTGAGGTGGACCTTGCCTTCGGTGTCGCGCACGACGACCACCGCATCCTCGAGGTCGATCAGATATTCCTTCTTCAGCCCGGCGAGCCGGACCAGAACCCTGTCAGCCTCCTCGGGGGAATCGAACCCGACAACGATCAAATCGGACATGTCTCACTCCTATCTCTGGCCGCGCCACCGTTCTGGACGCAACGCAGAGATAGAGCGGATTGCATGTCGGGGTAGTGACAGAGATCAAAGACATCGATTTCGCATGGGGGCCCGTGCTCTCCGCGCGATGCCGGATGCCCTGCAGCCCTTTAGCGCGCGATCGCAGTGCCGATCGCCGCCCGCAGCTCTTCGAGCCCTTCGCCCTTTTCCGAGGAAGTTGCGAGGACTTCCGGGAAGGCGGCGGGATGCTTCTTGATCTTTTCGAGCGTCTCGGCGATCAGCCGCGGCACGCCGGCGGCCTTGATCTTGTCGGTCTTGGTCAGCACAAGCTGATAGGAGACGGCTGCCTTGTCGAGCAGGTCGAGCACCTCATCGTCGTTCTTCTTGATGCCGTGGCGGCTGTCGATCAGCACGTAGACGCGCTTCAGCGTCGAGCGGCCGCGCAGGTAGTCGAAGACCAGTTTTGTCCAGGCATCGACCTGTTCCTTCGGCGCCTGGGCATAGCCGTAACCGGGCATGTCGACGAGCGCCATCGGCGGCAGGTCGTCGGCCTCGCCGGAAAATCCATCCGGTACGAAGTAGTTGAGTTCCTGCGTGCGGCCCGGGGTGTTGGAGGTTCTTGCCAGACCCTTGTGGCCGACCAGGGCGTTGATCAACGACGACTTGCCGACGTTCGAGCGACCGGCAAAGGCAATCTCGGCCGGTCCTTCCGGCGGCAGGAATTTCATGGCGGGGACGCCGCGAATGAAAATCCACGGCCGGCCGAACAACGGCTTGTCGTCTTTGGGTCTGGTATCGGCCATCGGCGGTCGGTCCTTCATCGAGAAAGTCCTTGGCTTCAAGGTTTTGGCCGTGGATGTCAAGGCGTCGGCGTGCGGACCGGCCGTGTGGGGATGGTTTGCGTCCGCCGGAATTCGTTGAGCAGGTAGGCCAGCAGCGCCAGGAGAACGAAGGTGCCGCCGACGATCGTCCGGCTGCTCGGCACCTCGCCATGGATGATCGCGACCCAGAGCGGCCCCAGCACCGTTTCCGCCGTCCCGAGCAGCGCGGCCAGCGCCGAGGGCACCAGCCGGGCACCGGTCACGAAGAGCGCCATGCCAAGCCCTAGGTTGAAGGCGCCGAAGACGAAGAGCAGCGCGAGCTCGCCTCCAGTCACCGCCAGGCCCGAGGACTGACTGGCGGCAATGCCGCTTGCGGCAAAGCAGCCGAAGCAGGTCGCCGGCGTCATGCGCACATGCGGGTATCGGCGGGTAATGACGGTTGCCAGCGCGAAGACGACGGGGATCAGCAGCGCCAGCGCATCGCCGACCGGTGACATTGTTCCCGTCAGGCTTTCCGAGACCATGATCCCGACGCCGAAGATGACCGCGGTGATCGCGCCCCAGGTGAAGCGCGAGACCCGCTCGCGAAACAGCACCCAGCTCATCAGCGCCGCAAACAGCGGCACCCCGGCGCCGAGCAGAACGACATTGGCGATCGTCGTGTAGGAGATCGCAATGATGAAGGAGGTCGAGGCGATGGTGAAACAGAGCCCGACGGCGATGCCCGGCCAGCCCATGCCCTTGAACAGGGCCACCGTGCCGCGCGGTCCGTCACGCACCAGCATGAAGGCGAGCAGGAACAGGCCGGCAAACAGGCAGCGCCAGAAGACGATCGTCCAGCTGTCGGAAATGTGCAGGAACCGCGCAATCGCGCCGCCAAAGCTCCAGAAGAAGGCCGAGCCGAAGACGAGCAGGGCGCCAAGCTTCTCGTTGGCGGCGAACGGGGCGGAGGTGGCCGACGGGTCGGTCATGATAAATTGTCCTGGAGCAGGGGCGCGCTGATTTCAATAACGCCAGATGCCCGGACCGCACGTCCGCGTCAACGCCATCCGCGTGTCGCGCCGCGGCGTGGAAACAAAAAAGCCCCGGACCGAAGTCCGGGGCTCTGCGATTGTGGTACCGGCAGGCGTCATTCCGCCGGTTTGGGCTTCTTCGAGAACAGGCCCTTCAGATTATCGAAGAGCTCGATCTTCACGCCCTGGCGCTTCATGATGATCGACTGCTGCAGCACCGAAAGCGTGTTGTTCCAGGCCCAGTAGATCACGAGACCGGCCGGGAAGGAGGCCAGCATGAAGGTGAAGACCACGGGCATCCAGGTGAACAGCATCGCCTGGGTCGGATCCGGCGGCGTCGGGTTCATGCGCATCTGCACGAACATGGTAACGCCCATGATCAGCGGCCAGACGCCGAGGTGCAGGAAGGCCGGACCGTCGAACGGCAAGAGGCCGAAGAGGTTGACGATCGTCGTCGGATCCGGCGCCGACAGATCGTGGATCCAGCCGAAGAACGGCGCGTGGCGCATCTCGATGGTGATGTAGATCACCTTGTAGAGCGCGAAGAACACCGGGATCTGGATGAGGATCGGCCAGCAGCCTGCCAGCGGGTTGATCTTCTCTTCCTTGTAGAGCTGCATCATCGCCTGCTGCAGCCCCATGCGGTCGTCGCCGAACTTCTTCTTCAGTTCCTCCATCTTCGGCTGAACCTTCTTCATGTTCGCCATCGATGCGTACTGCTTGTTGGCAAGCGGGAAGAACAGACCCTTGACGACGATCGTGGTGATCAGGATCGCGATGCCGAAGTTGCCGAACAGACGGAAGAAGAAATCCATCATTTTGAACATCGGCTTGGTGATGAAGTAGAACCAGCCCCAGTCGATCAGCTTGTCGAAGTTGGGGATCGAGTAGGCCACTTCATAGTTGTCGACGACAGGAACTTCCTTGGCGCCGGCAAACACGAGGTTCTTGATTTCCGAGGACTGACCGGGCGCGACCGTGATGGCGTCGCTCTTGTAGTCGCTCTGGTAGCGCGCGCGACCGTCGGTGAAGTGCGTGAAGCGCGTGTCGTAGGGGGTTGCCTGCGGCGGAACGATCGCCGCTGCCCAGTACTTGTCAGTAATGCCGAGCCAGCCGCCGGTTGCCTTGCCCGGCTCGACCGACTTTTCGTCCTCGATCTTGCCGTACTTCAGTTCCTGCAGGCCATGCTCGCCGAGCACGCCGATGAAGCCTTCATGAAGTACGTAGACGCTCGGCGTCGTCGGCTTGTTGAAGCGGGTCACGCGGCCGTAGGAGGAAAGGCTGAGCGGCTCGGCTGCACCGTTCTTGATGCTGTCGACCACCTGGAACATGTAATGTTCGTCAACCGAGATGGTGCGGTTGAAGGTGATGCCCTTCTCGTTGGTGAAGGTCAGCGTCACCGGGGTCGCCGCGGTCAGCTTGTCGCCGCCCGAAAGCGTCCAGACGGTCTGCGGGCCGGGCACGGTGCCGGTTGCGTCGCTGCCGACATAGCCAATTTCGGCGAAGTAGCCGTCGACCGTTTCGGCCGGGCTGAAGAGGGTGATGACCGGGCTCTTCGGATCGACCGTCTCGCGGTATTCCTTGAGTTTCAGGTCGTCGAAGCGGGCACCGGTCAGGTTGATGGAGCCGGAAAGCGCCGGCGTGTCGATCGCAACGCGGGCCGATTTGGCAATCGCCTGGTCGCGGTTTTCACCGGCGCCCGGGATCGCGCCGCCGCCCGGCAGAGCCTGGCCCGGCGTCGCTTGAGTCGGCGTTGCCGACTGCGATTGCGCCTGCTGGGCCTGCAGCGCTTCCGCAGCGATGCGTTCCTTTTCCATCTTCGGATTGACGTAAAGGAACTGCCAGGCAATGAGGATCAGCACGGACAGGCCAATCGCCACGAAATAGTTGCGGTTTTTTTCCATCATAGTTTCCTGGAACCGGCCGGCGGCCGCTTCTGTTTCGGCTTGTTTTCGATGCGCTCGTGAAGGCCCCGGGTCAAGGCGTCGAAGGGAGCATTCAGGAGTTCGCGTCGGGCGACAATCACATAGTCGTGTCCGGGTTTCATTGCAAACCCGGCGGAAAGCCGCACCGCCTCTTTCAGGCGTCGGCGCATCCGGTTTCGCTCGACGGCATTGCCGTGTTTCTTGGTGACGGTGAAGCCGACGCGGGCTTCGCCTTCCGGATCGTTGCGGTCGAGCACTTCGAGGAGAAACAAGGGGCCTCTGCGGCCTTCTCCGGCCCGAACGGCCAAAAACTGCGGACGGCTTTTCAGCCGCCCGACAGTCGTTTTGTCTTTATCTGACGTCATGTGCCCGGACACTGGTTTCGGGCAACTTCGGCTTAAGCCGAAAGACGCTTGCGGCCACGGGCCCGGCGGGCCGAGAGGACCTTCTGGCCACCCTTGGTAGCCATACGCGAACGGAAGCCGTGGCGACGCTTGCGGACAAGCTTGGACGGTTGGTAGGTACGCTTCATTTATTTAATACCGCGGTGTGCGGCCCTTCTTGGGTTTGCGTGTAGCAAGGAGCGTTTACGTTATCGGACATGGCTCCGCCATTTCGGGCAGGAGGGCTTGACCGGACGTGCGCGGCTTATAAGGGGAATTTTCCCGGAAAGTCAATTGCGGGCGGCGATTCAGTGGCGACAGCACCGCAAAAACCGCCGGCGCACCCGCCAAAGGCGATCCGTCGGGCCGCGAAAAGGAAGGCCAACTAGCCGAGATTGGTAAATGGAGCCCTAACTGGATCTCCCCAGAATGCCGGTCGAGGGCGACGAGCTTTATTAACCACGCCTATTTTAGGGTCCCTCCGGTGCATATGGGGCGGCGGCATGTCCGATAATCGGAAGCTCTCGTCACTCCGTGGAGGTCGGGATGAAAATACGCGGTAAGATCAATCTAATTGTCGGCATCATGAGCGTGCTGGCGGTTGCGGTGACCGGCATGTCGCTGGTTGCTGTCAGTAAATACAACGAAAAGTTCCACCAGTACGAGAACGTGGCGAAGCGCGCCTTCTACGCGGAACGCCTCAATCGTCTGGTGACCGCGGTCGTCATGGAATCGCGTGGCATCTATGCCGCCCCGACCATCGAGAAGGCCAAGCCCTTTGCCGAGGGCATTCGCAAGAATCTCGACAAGATCGACACGCTGCTCGCCGATTGGCGCCCGCTGATCCCCGCCGACACCAAAGCGTCCTTCGACACGCTGGTCGCCCGCGCCGCGGAATTCAGGACCTTCCGCGTCGAGACGGCGCGGCTTGGCGAAGAAGTTTCACCGCAGGCTGGCAACGAGCAGGGCAATACCGACGCCAATCGCGCCAACCGCAAGGCGTTCCAGGAGCAGATCGACGGCGTCGTCGACATCAACCTGAAGACGCTTGAAGTCGTGACGGCTGACGTTGCCACCTTCGAGCGCAGCGTGATCATCACGATTCTTGCTATCGCCGGCCTTGGCCTCATCGCCGGCATTGGAGCGGCCTTCTACATCGCCACGAACCATTTGAGCCGTCCGATCCTCGAGTTGACCGGCAAGATGAAGCAACTGGCTGGCGGCGATCTCACCGCGGACGTGCCCTTCGTGGGCCGCAAGGACGAGATTGGCGAAATGGCAGAAGCCGTTCAGGTCTTCAAGCAGAACGGCCTGGCCGTACGCGACCTCAACGCGCAGGAAGCGGTACTGCGTGAAAAGAGCGCCGACCTGCAGTCGAGCATCGGCGTCGTTGTTGCGGCCGCTGCCGCCGGTGATTTCACCAAGCGCATCGGCAAGGACTACGAGAACGACGACCTCAACCGCTTTGCTGGCAGCGTCAACGAGCTGGTCGGCAGCGTCGATGCCGGCATCGCCGAAACCCGCCGGGTGATTGCGAGCCTTGCGGCCGGCGACCTGACCCAGAGCATGAACGGCCATTATCAGGGTGCCTTCGCCGAGCTGCAGAAGAACGTCAACGAAACCCTTTCCACGCTGCAAAAGACGCTGCGCGAGGTCCGTGTGACCACCGACTCGATCAACGGCAATTCGTCCGAGCTGCGTTCGGCCGCCGACGATCTGTCGAAGCGGACGGAGCAGCAGGCCGCAGCCCTTGAGGAAACGTCTGCAGCGCTCGACCAGATCACGGTTGCGGTCAAGAGCTCCACCGAGCGGGCGCAGGAAGCGACCGTCATGGTCAACGAAGCCAAGCACAGTGCCGCGCAGTCGGCGGCCGTCGTGCGCAACGCCGTCGACGCCATGGGCCGCATCGAGCAGGCCTCGAGCGAAATCGGTCAGATCACCAACGTGATCGACGAAATCGCCTTCCAGACCAACCTGCTGGCGCTGAACGCCGGCGTCGAGGCAGCCCGTGCCGGCGATGCGGGCAAGGGCTTCGCGGTCGTCGCGCAGGAAGTGCGTGAGCTCGCCCAGCGTGCCGCAAGTGCCGCCAAGGACATCAAGTCGCTGATCTCGAAGTCGGGCAGCGAAGTGGCAACCGGCGTCCGCCTGGTACAGGAGACCGGTTCGGCACTTGGCGAGATCGAGGAACGGGTCCTGAAAATCAACGACCACATCCACTCGATCGCGACGGCCGCGCGCGAACAGTCGACGGGCCTCAGCGAAGTCAGCACTGCCGTCAACCAGATGGACCAGGTGACCCAGCAGAACGCCGCCATGGTGGAAGAGGCGAATGCCGCAACCCACAAGCTCTCCGGCGAAGCCAACAATCTCGCGAGCCTGATCGCCTACTTCAAGGTCGACAATGTTGCCGCCCGGCCGATCGCCGTGGCTCGGGAGACGGCCCAGCCGGTCGCATCGCCCGCCCGGCGCATGATGGGCAACGTCGCCCGCGCGTTTGGCGGCGGCGGCTCCGCTGCGGCGGTTGCCAAGGACGATTGGGAAGAGTTCTGATCGGCGAATTGCCTCGCCAAGTGATTGGAGCCCGCGGTGCCATAAGGTGCCGCGGGCTTTCTGTTTCGTGAGCCTTCCAGGCTTGCCCTCGATCAGGCCGCACGGCTGTCCTTGTCGTCGGCAAGGACCGCCACTCGAACTGTTCCCTGGGTGACTTACACCGATGCCAATTCTGTGCAGGTAGGTCGAGCCGAGGCGGCGGCGCGCCGAAATTTGCTTCGGCGATGCAAGGGGAGAAAAATGGGCGGGACGCGATCCTTTGTCATGATCGACGGCACGAGACGAAGAGACAGCCGCGCCTATGCCGCACCCTCTAAGGTCCGTCTGCGATTGGAAAAACGGTGGCCATCTCCTATTATGCGCCCCAGGCGCGATGCCCCATGGCCCGGATGTTCATACGGGGTCCCAGGCGTTTTGGTTGACGGGCAGGAAAGTTTGTAAGGCATGGCGGAAGAAACACGTCCGGCGATGGCAGGCGAGGCATTGAGAACCAGTGCCGGGTTTTTCCGCGGCCTATCCGGCAAGCTGCTGCTCTTGACCATTGTCTTCGTCATGCTGGCGGAAGTGCTGATCTTCGCGCCGTCGGTTGCCACCATGCGCATTCGCTGGCTCGAGGATCGGCTGAATACGGCAGCCGCTGCTGCCGTCGTCGTCGATGGTCTGCAGAATGTCGAACTGCCGCGCAGCGTCCAGAAGGACACGCTGATGGCGACCGGCACGAAGGCGATCGTCATCCGGCGCAAAGACGCCTCGCGCATGATCGCGCTCACCGACATGCCGCTTGAGATCCAGGGCGAGTACGACGTCGCCAATTCCACAGCCGTCGCAGCCATCCGCGATGCTTTCGATACGCTGCTCTTCGGCGGCGACCGCGTGATCCGCGTCTATGGGCCGCTCGGCGAAAGCGATGCGACGATCGAGCTCCTGATGAAGGATGCGAGCCTGCGCAAGGCCATGCTCGTCTACTCGCGCAACGTCTTTGTCCTGTCGCTGATCATTTCGCTGATCACCGCGGCGCTGATCTTCCTGGCCATCAACCGCATGCTGATTGCGCCGATCCGGCGCATGACGGCCAACATGCAGGAGTTTTCCAACGATCCGGCCGATCCGGCCCGCGTGCTCGTGCCGCCGCAGGGGCACGACGAACTCGCCGTCGCCGGGCAGCATCTCGCCAGCATGCAGCGCGAGCTGCAAAAGACGCTGAAGCAGCAGAAGAGCCTGGCCGAACTCGGGCTCGCCGTGTCGAAGATCAACCACGACATGCGCAACATCCTGTCCTCGGCGCAGTTGATTTCCGACCGCCTGGCCGACGTGGACGACCCGGTGGTCAAGCGCTTCGCGCCGACCCTGCTGCGCACCATCGACCGCGCCGTCGGCTACACCCGCGAGGTCCTGTCCTACGGTCGCACGACCGAGGCCGAGCCGCATCGACGCTTCGTTGCGCTGAAACCGCTGGTCTCCGATGTCGCCGAATTGCTGGCGATCGATCCGCAATCCGGCATCGATTTCCAGATCCAGATGCAGGACGACCTCGAGGTCGACGCCGACAGCGAGCAGCTCTTCCGGGTGGTGCACAACATCTGCCGCAACGCCGTGCAGGCGCTGACCAATCACGAGCCGGAGGATGGCCGCCCACGCACCGTTGCCGTTTCCGCCATGCGCATCGGCAGCGTCGTCACCATTTCCGTGGATGATACCGGGCCCGGCATGCCGCCCAAGGCGCGGGAAAACCTGTTCGCCGCTTTCCGCGGCTCGGCGCGCTCCGGAGGCACGGGGCTTGGGCTGGCGATCGCGCGCGAACTGGTGTTGGCCCATGGCGGCACGATCGCGCTCGTCGAAAAGCCGACGCCGGGCACGCTGTTTCGCATCGAGCTGCCCGACCGGCCGGTGCCGCTCGACGCCTTCCGTTCGAAGTTCCGCCATTAGCGCCGCACATTCACCCTCTTGAGTGTCGAGCCGGAGCCGTTGGTGATTCCATATTTGGGCGGGGTCTGACCGACCACCGCGCGCGGCTCGTCTGGCGCATGGGCGGCGGAGGTGGCACCCTTCAATTATTTTTCGCAGCCAGGTCCTGCGGCGGCACCCCTTACTTTCCAGCGGGTTCAGCGCCGGCGCGGTTGCCTCGGTCCACAGCAAAGCGGGCGTGCCGTCGTAAAAATGAAATTTTTTACAGAACGGCGCTTGCAATCCCCGAAAGGACCCTTTAGAGAACCGCTCACGCAAGCGGTTCGACCGCTTCAGGCAAAAGCACCCGTAGCTCAGCTGGATAGAGCACCAGACTACGAATCTGGGGGTCAGGAGTTCGAATCTCTTCGGGTGCGCCATTCTTTTCAAAGACATAGATGATGTCTAGATCCGGTTCTTCCGGATCGCCACTTGGGTCGCGCGTCGCGACCTTGCGTTTCGCGACGCGCCTCTCACATCCTTCAAGTGTCGTCATGAGATCGAGCCCTGCGATCGCGGATCGCCAAGGAGAGCGCTCAAGAAGCTGACGCTGCCGACAACGGAAGCGGAGTCGGCGCGGGCCGAGCCAGTAGGGCAAGTGAACCTATTAGCGTAACCTGACGTCAAGTGTAGATTAAGCATATGCCAAATCCAATTGGTGCCGCGCTTACTTTTGCCGCGCCTCGGAGATCAGCCCGTGCATGCGGGCGATGTTGTTTTCGAGGTCCCGTTTGAATGCAGAGAGTTCGTCGAGTTGGGCGTTCGTCTTGTCGAGTTGGGCTTGCAGGATTTCCAGCACGCGCTCCTTGCCCCGGATGCCGCTTGCATCCTCGAAATAGAGGTCGATGACAGCGGCGATCTCGTCGAGGCTGAGACCGAGACGTTTCAGCGCCGCGATCTTCTCCAGTCGTTTCGCGGCGGTCTCGTCATAGTATCGGTAGCCGGCCCCTTCGCGCTCGGCCGGCTTCACCAGGCCCAGCCGCTCGTAGTAATGGATCGTGCGGTGGCTGACGCCGGCCCGTTCCGACAGTTCCCCAATTTGCATGAGCGACGACAATCCGGCACCTATCTAAAGCTGACGTTGGGTGTAGATTTAGAAGGCAATCTACCATTCGTCAATGGCTGTCGTGCCGCTTGTTTCGCGCGCGTCAGCGGGAGCTCCGGCAACGCTGACCCTCGAAAGGATTAGGAGACAATAATATATGTTAGTATATAATGATTTACACTGCTCGCGCGCGGTGTCGCGGCGGCAATGAGCCGGGCTGCAACGATCAAGAATCCGATCACGAAAGCGCGGGCGGGTTCACGATCTTTTGACGCCGAAGTGTGAAAATCGGTCCCTCGGCTCCCTATATGAAGGAGGAAGGGGCCGCTGAAGAAAGGAGGTGCCGATGTATCGCTATATGATGAAAGAACTGCTGGTGATTGTTGCTGGCCTTTCGGTTTGTGCCTTCATGATCCTGTTCTTCCTGATCCATTCGACGCCCAACCTCTGACGGTCGCCGAAACGCGCATCTTGAGCGCTTGAACGCCGGCATCAATGCCGTTGCGCCAGGATTTCCATAGTGCGCCGATCCTTCTCTCCCGCGAAATAGCGCGCAAGCGCCGCTCCGAACGGCCCCCCGTCTTTCTCGACCTCGGCAAACAGGGTCATCGATGACCGGAACTTCATGTCATCGGGGCTGGAGAAAATGTCGTGGGCCGATCTGCCCGTAACCGCATTGGTCCGCTCGGTGCATTCGCGCAGCCTGGGGCCGAGCACCGGATGGGCGAGATAGGCCGACGCTTCGCCGAGCCCGGATATCGCATAGCGCTCTGCCATTGCCGAATGGCCAAGGCCAGCAAGCTGCGGAAAGACGAACCACATCCAGTGCGTTCGCTTTTGGCCGTGCGCGAGTTCATCGAGGACCGCGGCATAGACGCGGTCCTGTGCGGTGACGAACCGCTGCAGATCGAAGGGATCGCTCATGTCGCTGCCCCCTTGGTCGCCCCGTCGGTGAGGCGTCAGTTACCAGCGATCATGAACATGAACCTTCACCAGCCGCGCGTAAACCGCGGCAATCGCCGCCTTGGTCTCGTCGTCGATGGCGGCAAGCGCGCTGGCAGCGGCGTTGGATTGCGCCTGAGCCTCATTGCGGGCGCCCGGGATCACCACGGAGACCGCCTGCTGCTCGAGGATCCAGCGGAGCGCAAACTGCGCCATCGGCACGCCCTCGGGCACCAGCGGGCGAAGCTGCTCGACGGCTTCCAGCGCCGCCTCGAACGGCACACCGGCAAAAGTCTCGCCGACATCGAAGGCTTCGCCATGGCGGTTGAAGTTGCGGTGGTCGTCGGCTGCGAATGCGGTATCCTTGCTGATCTTGCCGGAAAGCAGCCCCGAGGCGAGCGGCACGCGCACGATGACGCCAACATTCTTTTTCTGCGCTTCCGCGAAGAACAGCTCGTGCGGACGCTGGCGGAAGATGTTGTAGATGATCTGCACGGTCGCAACGCCGGGATATCCGATCGCCTTCAGCGCTTCCTCTACTTTTTCGACTGAGACGCCATAGTGGCGGATCTTGCCCTTGGCAACGAGCCGGTCGAGCGCGCCGAACAGTTCCGGCCTATAGTAGACCTCGGTCGGCGGGCAATGTAGCTGCACCAGATCGAGCGTCTCGACGCCGAGATTTGAAAGGCTGCGGTCAATGAAGGCCTCGATGTTTTCGCCAGTATAGCCTTCGGTAACATGCGGGCTCAGCCGGCGGCCGGCTTTGGTTGCGACGAAGGGCTTGTCGCCCCCGCGCTCCTTCAACACCGCTGCAATGATCTTTTCGGAGCGGCCGTCGCCATAGACATCGGCGGTGTCAACGAAGGTGACGCCAGCATCGAGCGCGGCATTGAGCGCGCGCTTGCCGTCTGCCTCGCTGACATCGCCCCAGGAGCCGCCAATTTGCCAGGCGCCGAAGCCGATTTCGGATATGGTTGCGCCGGTCTTGCCAAGAACTCTCGTCTTCATCGTGCTGTCTCCTGTTTGTGCGTCGCGGATCATACGCTGGCTGGGGCGCTTCTAATATGACTGTTCGGATCGAGTAAATTAGCGCGGGACGTGGCGCAGGATACCGCGCACATTTTTCGGCAGTGACCCGTTCGTTACGGTCGGTGCTGCGTCATGGGGTTTCTCGGACCTAAGAGGCAGAGGCTAGTCGTCCAGCGAAACCACGGCCTTGCCGCGGCTGAGGTCAACGACCATGGCGAGGATCGCCTCCGCCTCGTCCTTGCGAACCTCCACCGTCAGCACGGGCCCCTTGTCGGTGAAGCTCTCATTGATGATCGCCACATCGCGCGCGAGAAGCCGCGCCTTGATCAGCGCCATGTCGGAAAAGTCGAGGGCGACGGTGGCGCGCACGGTCTCGATCATCTCGATCTTTTCCGCCGCCCTGAGGCACAGCGCCGCCGTGCCGCCATAGGCGCGCACCAGGCCGCCGCTGCCGAGCAGGATGCCGCCGAACCAGCGGGGGACCACGACCGCGACGCGGTCGAGCTCCTGGCCGTCTATGGCCGCGAGGATCGGTTTCCCGGCCGTGCCGCTCGGCTCGCCGTCGTCGCTGAAGCGATAGGCCTGGCCGATGCGCCAAGCCCAGCAATTGTGGTTGGCGGTGGGGTCGGAGTGGGAGGCGAGGAAGTCTTTTGCCGCCTGCTCATCGGCAATGGGCGCGGCAAAGGCCAGAAACCGGCTCTTCTTGACGTCCTGGTTTGCCGTTTCGATGCGCTTGAGGGTGAACATGGCTGCTTCCGTTTCTCAGACGCTGATAACGGATTGTTGGGGGCGGCGCCACGGTGGATGCAGCTTGTGCTCTGGTAGATGCGGTCACGATGGAGACCGCACACACTTCGCCGTTGTCCCGGAACGAGTGCAGGGGCGAGGACGCCCTATTGGTGAAATGTCAGTCAGTTTAGCCCTCTCCCACGACGGGAGAGGGCGCTTCGCAAGATATGGAACCGATCAGCCGATCGCCATCAGGCTGGCATTGCCGCCGGCCGCTGCCGTGTTGATCGAGGTCGAGACCTCCTCGAGCAGCCAGTTCAGGCAATAGGCGTCGGGGTTCTTGACGATCTCTTCGCTCGAAGCCGCCTGGACGAGAACGAGCGGGCCGGGAAGGCCGGCGATCGTCTTGCTGACTTCGCGCACGCGGGCGCCGTCACCTTCGACGAGCGCGCCTGCGAACGGACCGTCGGCGGCCCAATCCTTCGACCAGGAAAGGCGTGCGGCGATGCTCGCCGGCAGATCCTTCAGCGAAGCATGCAGACCGGAAGCCGCGTCGACGACGACGGTGTTGCCGGTCGCAAGGGCGGCACCCAGCTGGTGGTAGAGGCCGGTTTCGGTGGTCGGAACCAGCAGCACGCGGCCACGCGGATGCAGCGCATAGAGGTTGCGCTCGCCGACCGGGCCCGGAAGTTCCGAGTGAAGCCCGAGGGCCGAGTTGCTGCCGGCGGTGCGGGCGGCTTCGGCTTCCGCCTTTTTACCCTTGCCGTCGAGCCACTTGGCAAAGTCGAGCAGAACAGGATCGGTGTGAACCGAGCTGTGCTGCGGCGGGACCGGGGCGGTGGCGACGAGGCGGCCGAGATAGAGCGGGCCGCCAGCCTTCGGGCCGGTGCCGGAGAGGCCACGTCCGCCGAAGGGCTGAACGCCGACGACGGCGCCGATTACGTTGCGGTTGACGTAGAGGTTGCCCGCCTTCACCCGCGAGGTGACGTGGGCGATGGTCTCGTCGAGGCGCGTGTGCAGACCGAAGGTGAGGCCGTAGCCGGTGGCGTTGATGTCGTCGATCAACCGGTCGAGATCGTCGCGGCGGTAGCGGATGACGTGCAGAACCGGACCGAAGACTTCGCGCTTGAGGTCCGAGAGCTTGTCGAGCTCGATGATCGTCGGCGGCACGAAGGTGCCCTGTTCGGTGCCGGAAGCAAGGCCGATCTGCTCGACTTTGCGGCCGAGGCCGCGCATGGCATCGATGTGCTTCTCGATGATGCCCTTGGCCTCAGCGGTGATAACAGGGCCGACATCGACCGAGAGCCGGTCGGTGCGGCCGATCTTGAGCTCATGCAGCGCACCCTTCAGCATCGAAAGCGTGCGGTCGGCAACGTCTTCCTGCAGGCAGAGAACACGCAGCGCCGAGCAGCGCTGGCCGGCGCTGTCGAAGGCCGAGGCGATGACGTCGCCGACGACCTGTTCGGCAAGTGCCGAGCTGTCGACGATCATGGCGTTCTGGCCGCCGGTTTCGGCAATCAGCGGGATCGGCCGGCCGGCGGGCGACAGTCGATCGGCAAGCTGCGCCTGGATCAGGCGGGCGACTTCGGTCGAGCCGGTGAACATCACGCCGGCGATCTCAGGCGCGGCAACGAGCGCCGCACCGATGCGGCCGTCGCCGGGGAGCAGCTGCAGCGCGTCGGCGGGAATGCCGGCCTCGTGCAGAATGCGCACGCCTTCGGCGGCGATCAGCGGGGTTTCTTCAGCGGGCTTCGCCAGCACCGGGTTGCCGGCGACGAGCGCGGCGGCAATCTGGCCGGCGAAGATCGCCAGCGGGAAGTTCCATGGGCTGATGCAGACGATGGGACCAAGCGCCTTGTGAGCCGGGCCGAGCGTGCGACGCGTCTGTTCGGCGTAGTAGCGTAGGAAGTCGATCGCTTCGCGCACTTCGGCAATGGCGTTCGGCAGCGACTTGCCGGCTTCGCGGGCGATGAGGCCGAGCAGGGTTGGCATGCGCGCCTGCATCAGGTCGGCAGCGCGGGTAAGGCAGGCGGCGCGCTCGGCGGGCGAGACGGCGGCCCAGCTCGCGGCGGCCTTGGCGGCAAGCGTCGCTGCCTGGCGGGCGTCGGCTTCCGATGCCTCGGTGACCGAGCCGACCACGTCGCGGTGGTCGCCGGGGTTGACGACGGCGCGGGTTTCGCCGGAGGCAGGCCCCGTTGCCAGCTGCGGAACGGCCTTCCAGTTAACCGTCGCACTTGCCTGGAGCGCTGCGGTCAGCGAGGTCAGGCCGGCTTCGTTCGAAAGGTCGAGACCGGCGGAGTTGCGGCGCGTGTCGCCGAAGAGGTTGTCGGGCAGCGCGATCTGGTCGTGCGGTGCGCCGACGACCGGCATCGCGCGCACGATCTCGACCGGATCGGCAATCAGTTCGTCGACCGAGACCTTCGGGTCGGCGATGCGGTTGACGAAGGAGGAGTTCGCACCGTTTTCGAGCAGGCGGCGAACGAGATAGGCAAGCAGCGTCTCGTGCGTGCCGACCGGCGCGTAGATCCGGCAGGGACGGTCGAGATTGCCCTTGCCGACCACCTCGTCATAGAGCGGCTCGCCCATGCCGTGCAGGCACTGGAACTCGTACTTGCCGACCTTGAAGTCCTTGCCGGCCATTTCGTAGATGGTCGCCAGCGACTGCGCATTGTGGGTCGCGAACTGCGGGAAGATCACGTCGGTTGCGGCCAGCAGCTTCTTGGCGCAGGCGATGTAGGAGACGTCGGTGTAGATCTTGCGGGTATAGACCGGGAAGTCTTCGAGACCGTCGAGCTGCGCGCGCTTGATCTCGGCGTCCCAGTAGGCGCCCTTGACGAGGCGCACCATGACGCGGCGGCCGGCGCGGCGCGCAAGGTCGATGATGAAGTCGAGCACGTATGGGCAGCGCTTGCCATAGGCCTGGACGACGAAGCCCATGCCGGCCCAGCCGGCGAGATCCTTGTCGAGGCAGAGTTCTTCGAGCAGGTCGAGCGAAAGTTCGAGACGGTCGGCTTCCTCGGCGTCGATGTTGAGGCCGATGTCGTATTTCTTGGCGATAACGGCGAGCGCCTTCACCTTCGGCAGAAGCTCTTCCATGACACGCGACGCCTGCGAACGGGCGTAGCGCGGGTGCAGCGCCGAAAGCTTGATCGAGATGCCGGGGCCTTCATAAATGCCGCGGCCGGCCGATGCCTTGCCGATGGCATGGATCGCCTGCTCGTAGTCACGGTAGTAACGCTCCGCGTCGGCAGCCGTCGTCGCCGCTTCGCCGAGCATGTCGTAGGAATATCGGAAGCCCTTCTGCTCGAGTGCGCGCGAACGGCGCAGCGCCTCGTCGATGGTTTCGCCGGTGACGAACTGTTCGCCCATCATGCGCATTGCCATGTCGACGCCGCGGCGGATGACCGGCTCGCCGCAGCGGGCGATCAGGCGGGTGAGCGCGGCGGAAAGGCTGCGGTCGTTGACGGTTGAGGTCAGCTTGCCGGTGACGACGAGACCCCAGGTGGCGGCGTTGACGAACAGCGAGCGGCCACCGCCGATATGCGACTTCCAGTCGCCGTCGGCGATCTTGTCGCGGATCAGCGCGTCACGGGTTGCGGTGTCCGGAATGCGCAGCAGCGCTTCGGCCAGGCACATCAGCGCCACGCCTTCCTGGCTGGAGAGCGAATATTCCTGCACGAGGCCTTCGACGCCCGAACCCTTGTGCTTGGCGCGTAGCGCCTCGATCAGCTTGCGCGCCGTCTTGGCGGCGGCCGCACGGGTGGTGGCGTCGAGCGTTGCGGCTTCGACCAGTGCCGGCAGCGCTTCCGTTTCCGGCCGGCGGTAGGCGGCGGTGATCGCCTGGCGCAGCGTGCTCTGCGGTCGGACTGGCGGGGCGAACTCGGCAAACGGAGCCTGAGGCGCGCCGGTCTCTGCAGTGGTCTTGTGAAGCGGTGTCTGGCTCATCGAGCGCTATCCTCCGGGAAGCGGTTTTGAAGGCGCGGCGCGCCCTCGATCGTGGGCGGAAAATACGCTTCCTTTCGCCGTACATCCATCCGGCAAATTTGATCTTTAGCGGAATGTTTCACCGTCCCACGCGCGCGGCGCCGCAGAGGATGCGGAATGTTCGCAATATCGCCGGATGATCCGGTGTTATGCGGCCTTGCCGAAATGCTTCTCGCGGGCCATCAGGCACTCGTCATCGCCCGGCATGCAGGTGCGACAGACGATCGGTCGGATCGCGTAGATCTTGCAGCCGACATGGTCGCCGAGCTTGCCGTTGAGCGCCAAGCAGCGATCGTCCTCGCAACGCATGCCGCCGAGATCGGCGGACACATACTCCGCCGGGATCAGGTCGAGCTCCTCGTCCGTCTCCAGCGAGAAACGCGGCCAGTCGGCCGAATAGGCGCAGCAGGCGCCGCAGCTCTGGCAATCGAAGCTTTCGTCGAGGGATACGGGTTCGGTCATGCCGTCAAACTAGCATGAAGGCCGTGCGTTCGAAATGGCCTTACGCGATGGCGGCATCCCGGCGAGCGATCTCGTAGTCCTCCGTATGCACCAGCACGCCATCGGCGGTCACGACAGCGATGCCATAGGCCGCCGGCTCGTCGACCGACAGCGACGCGTCCGGTGCGTCGAAGGGCATCGGCTGCTGGTGCACCGGGCTCTTGAAGACCGAGAAGGGAATGCCGCGGGAAGAACCACTGATCGTGCGGTGCACATGGCCGGCGAAGATGTGCCGGACATTGCCGTGCCGTTTGACGAGATCATAAAACTCCGCCTCGTTGGCGAGCCGGATCATGTCCATGCCGCTAAAGCCGGTCCTGTGCGGCGGGTGATGCATGAAGATGAGCACCGGCCGGTCGCCGGCATCGGCCAATTGCCGGTCGAGCCAGGCGAGCCGCTTGGCGCAAAGTACGCCGGCATGGCTGGTCGGATAATCATAGGGCGGGGCAAACAGCGTATCGAGCAGGAGGACGCGGCAGTCTGCAAAATCGATCGCCTGCTGCACGAAGCCGTTCTCGTCGGTCTCGGCATCGGCAAAGACGTCGCGGAACACCTCGCGCCGGTCATGATTGCCGATGGTGATGGCGACCGGCGGCGTAAGCTGATCGATGAGCCGCTTCAGGCGCTCGTAGGACGCGCGGTCCGCGTAGTGGGTGAGGTCGCCCATGAAGACCACCCGGTCTGCGTCCGCATGGTAGCGGTTGACATGCGCGATGCCGTTGGCCAGCCGCTGATGGGGGTCAAGGCCGATGATTGTTGTACCCTCGGGCACCATATGCAGGTCGGTGAAGATGATCAGCTTTGTCATGGAGTTCCAGAGGGTTGCGTCCGATTGGCCCAAGCTGTCGCGCCGACGGGCGTGCGTCAAGCCGCATCTTTGGGCTCGACAGACGAACTGCGGCCCGCGGTTTTTCTTGCGGGCGCCCGCGGAAAGCGGTAATGCAGGCGCATCTGATATATCAGCCATGGTCGCCGCTAAGGCTATGGCAAACGCGTTGGAGAAACGGCATGCGGTGGAAGCGCACGATCCAGTTGCTGGACGTTCATTGCGAGGGTGAAATCGGCAAGGTCGCGATCGGCGGCGTGCCGAAGATCCCGGGCAACTCGATCGCCGAGCAGCTCAACCATATCAACACGGTCGATGACAGCCTGCGCCGGTTCCTGTGCCTGGAGCCGCGCTCCGGCTCGATCGGATCGGTCAACCTTTTGGTGCCGCCGAAGCGGCCGGAAGCTGATGCCGGCTTCATCATCCTGCAGGCCGACCAGGCCCATGCCATGTCCGGCTCGAACTCGATCTGCGTCACGACCGCGCTCTTGGAATCCGGCATCATAGAGATGAAGGAACCCGAGACCGTCGTCATGCTCGACACTGCCTCCGGCCTCGTCAAGGCGACCGCCACCTGCCGCGACGGCCGCTGCGAAAAGGTGAAGCTGACGATGGTGCCGTCCTTCGTGCATGAGCTCGACGTCGAGGTCGACACGCCGAAGTGGGGCAAGATCAAGCTCGATCTCTGCTACGGCGGCATCTTCTACGCCCTGGTCGATGTCGGCCAGATCGGTACCACGATCGACAAGGCGAACGCCCGCGAGATCGTCGAAGCCGGCATGATCCTGAAGGACATCGTCAACCGCACCATCCCCGTCGTTCATCCGGAAATCCCGGAGATCAAGGGCGTCGCCTATGTGATGTTCCGCGATGTCGAGGCTGACGGCACGATCCGCACCTGCACCACGATGTGGCCGGGCCGCGTCGACCGCTCGCCTTGCGGCACGGGCAGCTCCGCCAACCTTGCGACGCTGCATGCGCGCGGCAAGGTCAAGGTCGGTGACGTCCTGAAGTCCCGCTCGATCATCGGTTCGGAATTCGAAGTGGGCCTCGAAGGGGTCACGACTGTTGCCGGTCGCGAGGCGATCATCCCGACCATTGCCGGTCGCGGCTGGACCTTCGGTCTGCACCAGGTGGCGCTCGACCCGTTCGATCCGCTGGCCGATGGCTTCGCGCTCACCGATACCTGGGGGCCGCAGGCAGGCGAAATCCGCTAGTCGGTCGCGTTCTTAGGGGGTGTTCTAAACGAAAACGCGGGCCGAAGATCATGGGATCTCCGACCCGCGTGGCCCTTGGGAGGCGTGTTCGATTACTTGATGCGGCTTGCCTTGGGGAGCATGGCTGTCTCAAACCCATCGCTTACGCTGAGTGCGGCGAGCTTCTGGCCGGCAAACGCATCGCCTTCATTGGCGGCCTTGCGGAAGATTTCCCGTGCCGCGGGGATGTCCTTGTTGATGCCTTCGCCGTTCTCGAGCATCAGGCCGAGATTGACCATGGCATCGACATTGCCCCTGTCGGCGGCAAGCCGGTAGAACTTGGCGGCCTTCGCGTTGTCCTCAGCGACCAGCTTTCCTTCATCAAGGATGACCGCGAGATTGAAGGCGGCGACGTCGTCGCCGGCGAGGGATGCCCGCTCGAACCATGCGATCGCGAGTTCGCCGTTGACCGAGGTTCCCATGCCGTCGCGATAGGAGACGCCGAGATTGTAGGCGGCGAGAATGTTGCCGGCGGCGGCGGCCTTCTGGTTCAGCGCGAATTCGGTGGCGGTATCGCCTTCTTCGCCGACGAGAACGGCATAGTTGGTCATGGCCAGCGCGTGGCCATGTTCGGCGGCTTCGCCGAGAATGCGTTGCGACTGGATCTTCTGGCCGGCCTTGTCGAGAACGCGGGCCAGCTGAAACTCGGTGCGGGCGCCACTCTTCTGGTTATAGGCCTCGCGGCAGGCCGACAGCGCGACGCCGATCTTGATGTCCTCAGTGGCAACGGCCGGGAAGACCATATTGCGTTGCAGGTCGAAAATGCTGCCTGCCTCGCGGTCGCAGACGTCGGCTGCGGAAAGCTCGGCGGCGCGGGCTGAAGGAAGTGCGATCGCAGCAACCGCCAGCAAGCTGACGACAGCCAGGAATACGGCGTTGATGATGCGGGTGCCGGATGCGCTGCGATTTTCCATGAAGCTCTCCCTTCTCTTGACGGTGAACTTATCCCTGCTCGTTGGAGACGGCTGTTCCGGCGGGAACAGCCCGGCAACGAAAGCTCGGGCGAAGTGGGGAGGGACTGCTGCGGGCCGGCCCTGCGCCCGCTTGCATCCGGGAGCGCCGGGGCTATCCTCGCAAGGCGGCAGCGATACGGGAGATAAGCGATGGAAGATCTGGCAGCGTCGATGCGCAAGATGCTGGTGAGCCGGCGCGTCGTCGTCGGCGGTCTGTTGCTGACGGCGGCCGGCGGTGGTGCTACGCCCGCCTGGGCAGGCTCAGCCCTTGGCGAGGCAACGGAGATCCGCGGCGATGTCCGGCTGAGGCAGGCAAAAAAGGATAAGCCACTCGCCGTCGGCGGTCAGCTGTTCGAGAACGACCGCGTGCACACGAACGCCGAGAGTTTTGCAACCTTGAATCTGGGCACGGATACGCGCGTGCTTCTGGGCGCCGAAACCGAACTGCTCGTCGATAGCTTCATTGCCGGGCAGGGCGGCACGCTCGAGCTTGGAACGGGCCGCATGGTCTTCGACCGGCCTGAGGGGTTGCCGAAGGTCGATGTCGCCGTCCGCACGGCCTTCGGCATGATCGGCGTGCGCGGCACCAAGTTCTTCTGTGGTCCGAGCCGGGCCGCCTTTGCCGTCTTCGTCGAACATGGAAGCGTTTCGGTCGCGCGCGGCGGCGTAACCAAGATCGTCGCTGCGGGGCAGGGGGTGGAGTTTCATCATCGCGGGGACGTCCCGAGCGAGCCCGCCAACTGGGGCGAGGCGCGCATCAAGGAGGCCTATGCCAGCGTCGGCCTGACGCGCTGAGCTGACGCCGACATTATCCGAAGCGGCGGGTGCAGACGGCGCGCCGCCTCAGTCGGCGACCGTGAACAGTTCCATCGTCGAGAACCCGCGGATCTCGTGGCTGCCAAGCGGGCGAAGCGGCCTTTTGCTTTCCTGAGCGGCAGCGGGCCCGACGCAGATCGCCGTGCCGAGAAACTTGTTTGCCTCCTGAAGGCGTGCCGCCAGATTGATCGCATCGCCGTGGGCCGTGTAGTCGAGCTTGCCGCCGGCGCCGACCTCGCCGACGACGGCCGGTCCGGTCTCGATCCCGATCCGCGTACGGCCGAAACCGTTGGAGGCGAACTGCGGACGCCTGCGCATCTCTTCCGTCAGCGCATGGATCGCCTTGGCGCAATCGATGGCCCTGTCGACATGATCAGCCAGATCCTCCGGGGCGTTGAAGAACGCGTGCACCGCATCGCCCACCACCTTGTCGACCATGCCGCCATGGTCGGCTACCAGCGCGTTGACTTCGGCAAAATAGATGTCGAGCAAGGCGATGAGCTCCCGCGGCTTGAGCCTCTGCGACAGAGTGGAAAAGCTCTCGATGTCGGTAAAGAGCGCGGTCACCTGGCGCTCCTCGCCAGCCATGCGGGCAAGTCCGGGATTGTCGATGTAGCGGGCGACCACCGACTGCGGCAGATATTGCGAAAACTTCTGCCGGGCCGTCGCTTCCGCGCGCCGGACCTGGGCAAATTGCAGGACGCTGGTCACCGCGAGGACGGCAATAAGCGCGACCGAGACGCTGACGGCATCGATGAGCCAGCCGCTGGCATCGTAGACGACGGCAGATGCAGCGACCGCGGCGGCGACGGTGCAAAGGCCGAGCGCCGCCGATGTCAGCGGCCGCAGGCGGGTGGCGGCAAAGGCGATGCCGAGGCCGGCGACAAGTGCGGCCACGGCTTCGGCAAGCGGCAATCGGCCGTCGCGCTGCGGCAGGAAGCCGGTCATGATCGCGTTGGCGATGTCGGCGTGGATCTGCACCGAGGGTTCGAGCGGCATCGAGGCGCTCGGTCTGAGGCCTCCGAGGCTTGGCAGGCTGCTGCCGATCAGCACGAGTTTGCCGGCGAAGCGTTCGGGCAAAGCCTTGCCGGACAAGACGTCGGCCGCCGAAACCGTACGTTCGCTGAGCCGTTCCTGAGAACTTGCGACGAAACGCAGGCTTCCGGTGTCGTCGAGCAAGATCGTTTGCCCGTCGATGCGCATCCAGGCCGGCTGGCCGCCGAGGATGGGCGTGCCGCCGCCCCGCATCTGCCGGGCCGCTTCGATCGCCAGCGTCGGATAGGCGTCGTTGCCGAGGATGGCATAGGCCTGAACCCGGCGTATGCGCGCATCCTCGTCGCCGACGAGAAACGAGGCCGCCGCCGCACTCGCCTGATCCATGAAGGCCCGGCATGACGTTTCCGCGCCGTCGAGAAACCACAGTTCGGGCGCGGTGAAGGGTCGGCTGAGCGCCAGCGGCGGCACGGGACGCGGCAGCTCCTGCACCGTATCGGCGACGAGAAAACCGAGAACGACGGCGGTCTTCGAAAGTGCTGCGGCAAGCGCCGGGTTGCCGTCGGAGCTGGGGTCGCAATCGGCGCTGAAGACGAAATCGACTGCAATCACCTTGGCGCCCGCGGTCGCGAGTCGCGACAGAAGCTCGGCGGTCGCTGTCCGGTCCCATTCACCCGAAGGGCGCGACTGGTGGGCCTGCCGGTCGATGTCGACGACGACGAGGTCGGGCGACTGGGGGGCAGGAACCCATTGCGTCAGACTGTCGAAGAACAACTCGCGCTGGGTTTCGAACAGCGGTCCGGCGTAGAGATAGAGTGCTATGGCCGCAAGCAGGCTCGTGAGGCAACCGCCGGCGAGCGGCGTGAAACGCAAACGCCGGCGTGGCTCAACGACCATGCGGTCTAGTCCTCCTCGGGGTCAGCGATGCTCTGCAGGCGACCGACCTTGCAGGCGATGATGCCTTCGTTGCGCTTGATCGCACCGCTCTCCTCAAGCCACTGGATGGCGCGGTTGACCTTGGGTCGGCTGGCGCCGAGCACGCCGGCGATGTCCGTCTGGCTCATGGTCAGCCTGAGATTGGCACTTTCCGGCAATTCGTTGCCGTGGATCTGCCGGAGGGTCGCGAGGAAGAAGCGCGCCACCCGGGCGTTGAGGTCGTAAAGCGCGATGGTTTCCAGCCGCTCCGTCGTGTCGCGAAGCTGGGCGCAGAGAAAGCGGATGACCGCTTCGGCCGCCTCCCGTCGATTGGTGACGATGTCGAGAAAGGCCTTCTTGCCGATTACATAGCCCTCGGAGGCGGTCGTGGCGGTCGCATCGGCCGAACGGGTCTGACCGTCGAGCACCGCCATCTCGCCGAAGATCGCGCCGGCTTCGTGCTGGCGCAGCATCAGTTCGCGGCCCTGCGGCGTGATCAGCGACAGCTTGATGCGCCCGGAGATGACGACAATCATGTAATTGCCTTCGTCTCCGCGCTGGAAGATCACGGTGCCGGCCGGCCATTTCCGATAGGTCGCGATATTGGCAAGTTCGGCGATAGCGTCCTTGTCGAATTCTTCAAAGATCGGAAACGAGCGCCAGAATGCCGGGCTCCTGTTGATTTCATTCATGACATTCCCCCGCGCGGCGTCCCCTGCCGCGCCGAAATTCTTCGCCCAGCCGCTCCGTCGTTGCAACATAAAAGAACGAGGCGCCGTCGTTGTAGTTCCGCATTGCCTTGCAGTCCTGCGTCGAGAAGTGGCCGATAGAAGGTTGACGATGCGTCATCGGCGTTTCATTTTTGTGAACGATCTGTCGCCCGCGCAACGGCTAGATGATTTTGAAAATACTGATACTTCTGTTGCCAACGAACCGTTTCTCACAGGAGTCTTCCATGTCTCAGAATGTTGTCGTCCTCGTCGGACGCATCCTGCTTTCGATCATGTTTATCACGGCCGGTTTCGGCAAGCTCACCGATCCGTCGGCGACCGCCGGAATGATCACCGGTGCCGGCTGGCCCGCGCCGACGCTGCTTGCCTATCTCGCCGGCGCCTTCGAACTGGTTGCCGGTCTTGCCGTTCTCGTCGGTTTCCAGACGAAGATTGCGGCCTACCTGCTGGCGGCCTTCACGCTCGTGACCGCCTTCGTCTTCCATAGCGGTGCGATCAACATTCCGACCTTCCCGCCGGAAGCCAACGGCCTGCTGAGCGTCTTCAACAGCCTGATGATGATGAAGAACATCTCGGTCGCCGGTGGCTTCCTCGTGCTCGCCGCCTTTGGCCCGGGCGCGCTGTCGATCGACAAGCGCGGCGCCTGAGGCACGGATTTCACTTGATGAAATGCAAGGCCCGCCGGTTCGCCGGCGGGCTTTTTTCGTTGTGTGCGAAGTCTCAGGGATAAATCACGCCCTTGCGCAGGATGACGTTGCCGTAAAGCCGTGGCTCGCTCGTCTGGACCAGCGTGTGGGCGGCCCTGACGCGCGGATAGAAATCGGCGCCGAGCAGAGGCACAACGCGGCGGTTCGGTTCGTGCTTGCCGCAGCACGCGACGATCTCTTGGTGGACCGGGTCGAGCGTGTCCTTGTCCTGTTTGACAGTGGCGCGGAAGATCGCCTCGGGCACAAAATCGTCGATCGGCAAGACGCTCAAGATAGCGTCGAGCACGGGGATCAGCGGGTGCCCGTCGAGCCGGATGAGACGGCGCGCATGTTCCTGGCCGGGGTAGTTGCCATCCACCAGCGCGATCTCGTCGCCGTGGCCCATCGCTCGCAGCGTTGCGAGCAGTTCGGGACTGAGGATCGGGTTTAGGCCTTTCAGCATCAGCCGAGCTCCTTGAAGAGGACATTGGTGTCGAGCAGGTAGCGGGAAAAGAGCGGCAGGCTCGCGCCGCCGATGGCGCGCGCATGGCTGCCGACCATGCCTTCCACCAGTTCGGGAATGGTTACACCCTGAAGGTCGAGGTCGTAGAGCGCTTTGCGCGTGGCGGAAAGCAGCCGCGCCCGCACCCAGGGCGGGAAGCCGCCGTCGATGACGACGGCCGAGAAGTCGACGATCGAAACGGCGGAGACGACGGCCTGGGCGAGGGCTGCGCCGCAGTCGTCGATCCAGATGTCGAGCGGTTCGCCGAAGTCGATCCAGTCGTCGGCCGAGTACCAGAGCGGCCGCGGATCGATGCCGCGTTCGCGCAAGAGGTTTTCGAGCACGAAGACCGAGGCGATCTTGAGCAGCTGGATGGTCTTGCCGTCCTTGCCCGAGACCGGCAGCGGACCGACGGCGCCAGCCGTTCCTGTTCGCCCGGAGAAGAGTGCGGAGTTCAGCACAACACCGCCGCCGATGAACGAGCCGATATAGAAATAGACGAAATCCGGATAGCTGGCGCCGACGCCGAAGGCGAGCTCGGCACCGCAGGCGCTGGTGCCGTCGTTCTGCAGAAACACCGGATAGGTGGTACGGGCAGCGACCGCCGCCTGCAGGTCGACGTCGCGCCACCTGTTCATCTCTTCGCGCGGCGCGCCCACTTCTTCGGCCCAGTTCCAGAGCTCGAAGGGGGTGGCGATGCCGATGCCGGCGATGCGCTTGCGCTGGTCGGGGCCAAGCTGCTGTTCGAGCTTCGCCATGCCGGAAATGATGAAATCGACGAGGTCGCCGGGCAGTGGGTAGGCATGCACGTGGTGCAGATGCAGCCGGATGTTGCCGACGAAATCCATCAGCACCAGATCGGCGCTGCGCCGGCCGATCTTGACGCCAAAGGAATAGACCGCGTCTGGGTTGAGCCGCATCGGCGTCGAGGGCTGGCCGACCTTGCCTCTGACGGGATCGCCTTTGACCAGAAGGCCGTCGCTTTCGAGCGCGCGCATGATCACCGAAACGGTCTGCGCCGACAGGCCGGAGCGCCGGGCAATGTCGGCCTTGGAGAGGCCGCCGTGGCGCCGGACCAGCGACATGACCAGCCGTTCGTTGTAGGCGCGCACGCGCGTCTGGTTGGCGCCGCCGCTCGGATCGATGACTTCAGGTTGCGTCGGTCCCCGGTCGGGGCCGTCTGTCAGTGACATGCCACCGTCTCCTCCCGTTGGCATTGGATTATGTGAGCGGGATGCGGGCGCAAACCGCCTGCATAGTTCCTCACCCCGTTCTGCCGCCCGCTTGGCGCAGGTCTCTTGTTTCCACTTGTCGCGGCTCTGTCAATTTGGTCGGCGCGCCAATCCTCCGGTGGAGCGCTATCATCCCAAGAATGCCACATCGAAATAATAATTCAATTTGATTTATTTATTGACACTCCGGAAATTTAGTGTTTGTTTTTGTCTCGGAAGCGCCAGTTGCAGCGGAGGAGAATGCTGCGGTGGTGTAGCCAGGGCCGGTCCGCCGGCACGATTTTCAATCCTTGGGAGGATTTCATGAAGAAGACTGTTCTTTCCGCTGCTTTTGGCGCGCTGTCGCTTGGCGTTGTCTTCGCCATGCCCGCGCAAGCCGCCGATGTCGGCGCCTGCCTGATTACCAAGACCGACACCAATCCCTTCTTCGTCAAGATGAAGGAGGGCGCGACTGCCAAGGCCAAGGAACTCGGCGTGACGCTGAAGTCCTATGCCGGCAAGATCGACGGCGACCATGACAGCCAGGTGGCTGCGGTCGAATCCTGCATTGCAGACGGTGCCAAAGGCATCCTGATCGCCGCCTCCGACACCAAGGCGATCGTCGATCAGGTCAAGAAGGCGCAGGAAGCCGGTCTGCTCGTGATCGCGCTCGACACGCCGCTCGATCCGGCAACCGCCGCCGACGCGACCTTTGCCACCGACAACCTGCTCGCCGGCAAGCTGATCGGCCAGTGGGCAGCCGCCACCATGGGTGATGGTGCCAAGACCGCCAAGATCGGCTTCCTCGACCTGACGCCGTCGCAGCCGACAGTCGACGTTCTGCGCGACCAGGGCTTCATGATGGGCTTCGGCATCGACACGAAGGATCCGAACAAGATCGGCGACGAGGACGATCCGCGCATCGTCGGCCACGACGTCACCAACGGCAACGAGGAAGGCGGCCGCAAGGCGATGGAGAACCTTCTGCAGAAGGATCCTGATATCAACGTCATCCACACCATCAACGAGCCGGCCGCCGTCGGCGCTTATCAGGCGCTGAAGGCCGTCGGCAAGGAAAAGGACGTGCTGATCGTTTCGGTCGACGGCGGTTGCCCGGGCGTCAAGTCGGTCGCCGAAGGTGTCATCGGCGCAACCTCGCAGCAGTACCCGCTGATGATGGCGGCTCTCGGCATCGAGGCGATCAAGAAGTTCGCCGATACCGGTGAGAAGCCGAAGCCGACGGAAGGCAAGGACTTCTTCGATACCGGCGTCTCGCTCGTCACCGACAAGCCGGCAGCCGGCGTCGAATCGATCGATACCAAGGTCGGCACGGAGAAGTGCTGGGGCTGATTGCCCGCCTTCTACCGTCACCATGTAAAGGCAACGGAAGGGCGGCCCCGGCCGCCCTTCGCGTAAGCGCCGATGTCTTTGACAAGGCGACGAAAACCGCGCAGCTTTTAAAGAGTGCTATTGCCCGCGTCATTGTGGGCGGGCTGTGCACGACACCATCGCAACCCCTTGGGAGTGGGGTTCACGGGAGGAAGGTCCATGGGCGAGCCCAACACAGCCGCGCAGCCATCCCAGGAATTCGAGAAAGTCCTGGTCAACAGTTCGACGCAGGTCGCGTCGTTCGATACGCATGACAAGACAGCGGTCCAGAAGATCCAGCATTTCCTGCATTCGACGCCGGCCGCCGTGCCGTTCATCGTGCTGATTGCAGCGATCCTGATCTTCGGCATCGCCATCGGGGGTAAGTTCTTCTCGTCCTACACCCTGACCCTGATCCTTCAGCAGATCGCCATCGTCGGCATTCTTGGTGCCGCACAGACGCTGGTGATCCTGACCGCCGGCATCGATCTTTCGATCGGTGTCATCATGGTGCTGTCGGCTGTGATCATGGGCAATTGCGCCGTCACCTACGGCCTTCCGGCACCGATCGCGATCTTCATCGGCTTCGTCGTCGGCGGCGCCTGCGGCTTCCTCAACGGCTTCCTCGTCTCCAGGGTCAAGCTTCCGCCGTTCATCGTCACGCTCGGCACCTGGTATGTCATCATGTCGACGAACTTCATCTATTCGGCCAACGCGACGATCCGCGAGGCCGACGTGACGGCCGTCACCCAGATGCTCCACCTCTTCGGCGTCAGCTTCAAGGTGGGCTCCGCCGTCTTCACGCTCGGCGTGGTGATGATGGTCGTGCTGGTCTTCGGCCTCTGGTACGCGCTGAACCACACCGCCTGGGGCCGCCACCTCTATGCCGTTGGCGACGATCCGGAGGCGGCGAAGCTCTCGGGTATCCGCACCAGCCGCGTGCTTCTGAGTGCCTATACGCTTGCCGGCCTGATCGCGGCACTTGCCGCCTGGGTCTCGATCGGCCGCAATGGCTCGATCTCGCCGTCCGCCGCCGTCACCGACTACAATCTGCAGGCCATCACCGCAGCCGTGATCGGCGGCATCTCGCTCTTCGGCGGCCGCGGGTCGATCCTCGGCACACTGATCGGCGCGATGATCGTCGGCGTCGTCTCCATGGGGCTCAACATGCTCGGCGCCGATCCGCAGTGGAAAGTCTTCCTCACCGGCGTCTTGATCATCACCGCCGTCGCAATCGACCAATGGATCAGAAAGGTAGCAGGCTGATGGCTCAGGAACCCATTCTCACCGCGCGCGGCCTGGTCAAGCGTTACGGTCGCGTCACCGCCCTCGATCATGCCGATTTCGATCTCTATCCCGGCGAGATCCTCGCCGTGATTGGCGACAACGGTGCCGGCAAGTCCTCGATGATCAAGGCGATCTCCGGCGCTATCACGCCGGATGAGGGCGAGATCCGGCTTGAGGGCCAACTGATCAACTTCCGTTCGCCGATGGAAGCGCGAACGGCCGGCATCGAAACGGTCTATCAGAACCTGGCGCTGTCGCCGGCGCTGTCGATCGCCGACAACATGTTCCTCGGCCGCGAAATCCGCAAACCTGGCATCATGGGCAAGCTTTTCCGCACCCTCGATCGCGCGGAAATGGAAAAGCGGGCGCGGGCGAAACTGTCCGAACTCGGGCTGATGACGATCCAGAACATCAACCAGGCGGTGGAAACGCTCTCGGGCGGCCAGCGCCAGGGCGTGGCCGTGGCGCGGGCCGCGGCCTTCGGCTCCAAGGTGGTGATCATGGACGAGCCGACGGCGGCACTCGGCGTCAAGGAAAGCCGGCGGGTGCTGGAGTTGATCCTCGACGTGCGCTCGCGCGGCCTGCCGATCGTCTTGATCTCGCACAACATGCCGCATGTGTTCGAGGTGGCCGACCGCATCCACGTTCACCGTCTCGGCAAGCGTCTCTGCGTCATCAATCCGAAGGAGCATACGATGTCGGATGCGGTTGCCTTCATGACCGGGGCGAAGGAGCCGCCGCGCGAGGCGCTTGCGGCATGAATGTCGAGCCGATTGCAAACGAAATCCTGAAACGGGCGGCCGGTGCCGCCCGCTTCGTCGTCGCCATCGCCGGGCCGCCCGGTGCCGGGAAGTCGACGCTGGCCGAGGCGCTGGCCGAAACCCTGGTTGCCGGCGGCGAAAGGGCGGCGGTTCTGCCGATGGACGGCTTTCACATGGACAATGCCGTTCTTGAGGAAAAAGGTCTCCTCCCACGGAAGGGGTCGCCGGAGACATTCGACGTCAGGGCTTTTCTTTCGACGGTCGCCGCGGTGCGCGCCAATGACGGCGAGGTGCTGGTTCCGGTCTTCGACCGCTCGCGCGAGATCGCGATCGCCTCTGCCAGGATCGTTGCGCCCGAGACCCGCATCATCCTGGTCGAGGGCAACTACCTGCTGCTCGACGAGGCGCCGTGGGACAGGCTCGAAGGCGCCTTCGATTTCTCGATCTTCATCAATCCCGGCGTGGCAGAACTGGAGCGGCGGCTTTTGCAGCGCTGGTTCGATCACGGCTATGACGAGGAAGCGGCGAAGCGCAAGGCTCTCGGTAACGACATCCCGAACGCGCATCGCGTGGTCGACCATCAGCGGGCGGCGGATCTGGTGCTTGCGGATTTCTGAGCGATGGTCGGATTGCGGATTGTGTTTGCGGGCGCATTGGTGATATCGAGACGCGGTTCCACCACATGAGAAACCGCCCGCCACCCGCGTACCCGCCGGCTCGCAAAGCTGCGCGCGCGGATCGGGCGCGAGCCCGGGGCTGCGGTTTTCCGTCTGCGCCTGCTCTGACCTAGGAGAACGCTGACCATGCAAGACCTCGTTATCCGCCGCCCGGATGATTGGCACCTTCATTTGCGCGACGGCGACATGCTGAAGGGCGTTATCGCCGATACCAGCCGCCATTTCGCCCGCGCGATCATCATGCCCAACCTGGTGCCGCCTGTCGTCACGACCGCAGACGCCTCCGCCTATCGCGAACGTATCGTCTCAGCGATCCCGGCCGGGGACCGGTTCGAGCCGCTGATGACGCTCTACCTGACCGCAGGCACCAATCCCGACGACGTCGAAGCCGGCCACAAGAGCGGTCTCGTCAAGGCGGTCAAGCTCTACCCGGCAGGTGCGACGACCAACTCGCACAGCGGCGTGCGCAACATCGACGAGGCGATGCCGGTGCTGGAGCGCATGGCAAAGATCGGCCTGCCGCTCTGCGTGCATGGCGAAGTCACCAGCTCTGATGTCGACATCTTCGACCGCGAGGCCGTGTTCATCGAGACCGTGCTCGATCCCTTGCGCAAGCGCCTGCCGGAACTGAAGGTGACGATGGAGCACGTCACCACCAAGGACGGCATCGACTACATCAAGGCGTCGAAGGCGAACCTCGCGGGTTCGATCACCACCCATCACCTGATCATCAACCGCAACGCCATTCTCGTCGGTGGGATCAAGCCACACTATTACTGCCTGCCGGTCGCCAAGCGCGAGAACCACCGCCTGGCATTGCGCGCGGCTGCCGTCTCCGGCGACAAGCGCTTCTTCCTCGGCACGGACTCCGCACCGCACGTCGATCCGCTGAAGGAATGCGCCTGCGGCTGCGCCGGCATCTACACCTCGATCAACACCATGAGCTGCCTGGCGCATGTGTTCGAAGAGGAGGGCGCGCTCGACAAGCTCGAAACTTTCGCCTCGCTGAACGGTCCCGCCTGGTACGGGCTGCCGGTGAACGAGGAAACGATCACGCTCAGGAAACAGGCAGAGGCTGTCACCTATCCCAAGAAGATCGAGACCGGTGCCGGTCCGGTCACCGTTTTCGATCCGATGTTCCCGCTGCACTGGGCCGTCGTTTGATCGCTTGAAGTTTTGAAGGAGAGTTTGATGTTTTCCAACGCGTTCACCGACAAGGCCGTCATGGCCGAGCTGGTCGCCAAGATGCTCTGGGAGATCAAGGCCGTGCATTTCAGCGCCGACAAGCCCTACAAGCTGTCGTCCGGCATGGCGAGCCCCGTCTATATCGACTGCCGCAAGCTGATTTCCTATCCGCGCATCCGTTCGGCGGTGATGGATTTTGCTGCAGCGTCGATCCTGCGCGAAGCCGGTTTTGAGAAGTTCGACATGGTTGCAGGCGGCGAAACCGCCGGCATTCCCTTCGCCGCCATGCTTGCCGAACGTCTCGGTCTGCCGATGATCTATGTGCGCAAGGCGCCCAAGGGCCACGGCCGCAACGCCCAGATCGAAGGCCATATGCCGGAAGGCGCCCGCGTTCTCGTCATCGAGGACCTGACGACGGCTGGTGGCTCGATGTTCAAGTTCATCGACGCGATCCGCGCAGCCGGTGGCATCGTCGACCACGGCATTGCGCTCTTCTACTACGACATCTTCCCGGAAGCGGTCGGCGAGATGAAAGGCAAGGGCGTCGACCTGCACTGGATCGCCACATGGCGCAACGTGCTTGCGGTCGCCCGCGAGCAGAAGCTGTTCGACGAAAAGACGCTCGGTGAGGTCGAGGCCTTCCTCAACGCGCCGCTCGCCTGGTCGGGCCGCAACGGCGGCGTCAGCGCCTTGGCGTAATCTCTGGCGAGGCCTCGGTTCTGCCGGGGCCTCGTAGCGTCTTCAGTCATAATTTTTAAATCGATTGAAAATCTGTCGAGGAGGATAAGCCGATGATCGTATGCTGCGGAGAAGCGCTGATCGACATGCTGCCGCGGGACACGACCGCGGGCGAGAGTGCCTTTGCGCCCTATGCCGGCGGCGCGATCTTCAACACGGCGATCGCCCTTGGCCGCCTCGGCATCCAGACCGGCTTTTTCACGGGTCTCTCCGACGACATGTTCGGCGATATCCTGCGCGACACGCTGAAGGCAGCGAATGTCGATTTCGGCCCCTGCGCGACGCTGTCGCTGCACACGACGCTTGCCTTCGTCAAGCTGGTCAACGGCCATGCCAGCTACGCCTTCTTCGATGAAAACACTGCCGGCCGCATGATCACCCGCGAGCACCTGCCAACGCTCGGCGATTTCTGTGAGGCACTGCATTTTGGCGCGATCAGCCTGATCCCCGAGCCCTGCGGCTCGACCTACGAAGCATTGATGACGCGCGAGCATGAAAAGCGGGTCATTTCTTTCGATCCGAATATCCGCCCCGGTTTCATCAAGGACCGAGAGGCTCATCTCGCCCGCATGAACCGCATGGCGGCGATGTCGGATATCATCAAGTTCTCCGACGAGGATCTTGCCTGGTTCGGCATGGAGGGCAGCCACGACGATCTCGCCGCCGATTGGCTGAGGCGCGGCCCCAAGCTGGTGCTGATTACCAAGGGCGCCGATGGCGCCGTCGGTTATACCGCCCGCCACAAGGTCGAGGTTGCCGGTGAGCGCGTGACCGTGGTCGATACGGTCGGTGCCGGCGACACTTTCGATGCCGGCGTGCTGGCATCGCTGAAGCTCGCCGGTCTCCTGAGCAAGGCCGATGTCGCCGGCCTCACTGAAACCGCCGTTCGCAACGCGCTGGCGCTCGGCGCCAAGGCGGCGGCCGTCACGGTCTCGCGCGCCGGCGCCAACCCGCCGTGGAAGCATGAAATCGGTCTTTGATCGTTAGTCCGGGTCCGGGCGGTATTCCAGGATATCGCCCGGCTGGCAGTCGAGTGCTGCGCAGATCTTTTCCAGCGTGTCGAAGCGCACGCCCTTCACTTTTCCGGATTTCAGCAGCGAGATGTTCTGCTCGGTGATCCCCACCTGTTCGGCAAGATCGCGTGAACGAACCTTGCGTTTCGCCAGCATCACATCGAGATTGACGACAATCGGCATGGGCTAGACGAAGCTCCTGTTCTCCGCCTCGACCCCTGATGCTATGACCATGACATGGCCGAGGCCGACGACGAGCCCGGCCATTAGAAGCACGATCATCGTGCCGCCATTGATGTCGAACATCACCGCATGTCCCGTGGTGCCCGGGTTGTCATAGGTGACAGCGAGGATGCCGATCCCATTGCTGACGGTCATGCACAGCGAGCCGAAAAGGGCGGTCAGTCCCACCCGCCGCAACAGCACGCCATTGCGGCCGGACAGGATCTCGCCGCGCTGGAAGCTGTCGAAAAGCTGCCAGGCGAATGCGAGGCCGGCAATGACGAGCGCGTTGTTGATCGCGGCCAGAAAGGCGACGGTCCCGATGGCTCGATAGGACAGAGTGATGATCTCGACCCGAGGGAAGACGATGTCGCGAACGCCCTGTTCGAAGCCTTGCCGGTCGAAGAAGATCTGCCAATGCGTGTAGACGACCGCCGAACAGAACAACGCTCCGCACAATATGATCATGAGCTTCATGAAGCGGCTGAGCTTGCGCAGCCTCTCGGCGGAGTTCGTCATACAAAGTCCCTTATCGTTTCACTTGTATTTTTATCGTAGAACAATAAATAATTGCCGTCAATTGTGATGTTGGATGCGGCCCTGGAGCTTTCCTGGCAGGAGGGGAGCGCGCCTGCGGAAAGCCAGAGCTATGCGCTCGACGTCCACGCGGGCAGTGTGCCGGCTGCGGCGCTCGGGAGCCGCGTGCCACCGGGAGAAACGCTCTATCTCCTGGCTCTCGCCGAAGCGGACGCTGCGCGCTTGCGGCTGTTGCAGGAAAAGATCGCACGCTCGAAACGGGGCGAGCCTAACCGCGGCAGCCTGTCGGCCGGTTCTCCGGACGTTGCCGAAAGGTCATGGTCAATGCCTGGATGCAGATGGGGTCGGACACGGACTATTTTCCGCTGCTGTTGAAGCTCGATCTGATGGAGGTGCTGAAACCCGGCGCCACGACGTTGCCGGGTTGTGCAAAATCACGAGGCCCGAGGCGCGAAAAGCGCCTCAGGCCTCTATCGTCTTCAGCGGTGCGGTTCCGGGGAGAACCCTGCGGATTTGTTTAATGGGCGGCTTTCAGCAAGGCTGCCACCAGACCCGCCGTCGACGAATCGTGACCTTCGGCGCTTTCCTTACCTTCGACGACGGGAAGCAGGCCGGTCGCCAGCTCCTTGCCGAGCTCGACGCCCCACTGGTCGAAGGAATTGATGTTGAAGAGCGCGCCCTCGACGAAGACGCGGTGCTCGTAAAGCGCGATCAGGCGGCCGAGCGCGAAGGCATCGAGCTGGTCATAGACGATCGTCAGCGACGGGCGATTGCCGGTGAAGACGCGGTGCGGCGCAATCTTGTCGGCCTTGGAATCGGCCATACCCTTGGCGGTCAGCTGCGCCTTGGCTTCCGCGAGCGTGCGGCCCTTCATCAGCGCTTCCGACTGGGCCAGGCAATTGGCGATCAGCAGCTCGTGCTGGTGACGCAGGTTCTTCTCGTGGCCGTTGGCGGCGATCATGAACTCGGCGGGAATGACGTCCGTGCCCTGGTGGATCAGCTGGTAGAAGGCGTGCTGGCCGTTGGTGCCGGGCTCGCCCCAGACGACCGGGCCGGTCGAGTATTCGACCGGCGTGCTCTCAAGCGTCACCGCCTTGCCGTTCGATTCCATATCGAGCTGCTGCAGATAGGCGGGGAAGCGCGACAGGCGCTGGTCATAGGGCAGGATCGCCCGCGACGGGTAGCCGAGCACGTTGCGATGGTAGAAGCCGAGAAGGCCGAGCAGGACCGGTATGTTCTGACGGATCGGTGCGGTGCGGAAATGTTCGTCTATGGCGTGGCCGCCATCGAGGAAGCGGCCGAAATTCTCCTTGCCGACGGCGATCATCAGCGGCAGGCCGATCGCCGACCAGATCGAGTAGCGCCCGCCGACCCAATCCCAGAAGCCGAAGACGCGGGCCTGGTCGATGCCAAAGGCGGCGACCTTGTCGAGCGCGGTCGAAACGGCTGCGAAGTGATGGCCGACGGCAGCCTCGCCGAGCTTATCGGCGATGAAGGCGCGGGCGGTCGCCGCGTTGGTCATCGTCTCGATGGTGGTGAAGGTCTTCGAGGCGATGATGAAGAGCGAGGTTTCCGGATCGATCAGCTTCAGCGTATCGGCGATATGGGCGCCATCGATGTTGGAAACGAAGTGCAGGCGCGGGCCGTCGTGGAAGGGCGCAAGCGCCAACGTCGCCATGACAGGACCGAGGTCCGAGCCGCCGATGCCGATGTTGACGACGTCGGTGATCTTCTTGCCGGTCGCACCTTTCAGCGCGCCCGAGCGGATGCCGTCGGCAAAGGCGCCCATGGCGGCAAGCACGCCGTTGACATCGGGCATCACGTCCTTGCCGTCGACGAGGATCGGGCGGTTGCCGCGGTTGCGCAGCGCCGTGTGCAGCACGGCGCGCTCCTCGGTGATGTTGATGATGTCGCCGCGGAACATGGCGTCCCGCTTCTCCTCGACCTTGGCGGCCCTGGCGACCGCCTCCAGTCCGTCCAGCACCTTGTCGTTGACGGCGCATTTCGAATAGTCGAGCAGCAGGTCGCCGAGCGTGGTGCTGAAACGCGCGAAACGTTCTGCGTCGGCGGCGAAGGCCGCGCGGATATCGGTTGCGTTGGTTTGAGCGGCGGTGGCTTTGAGTTGGTCGACAAGCGCTTTCATCGCGGGGCTCCTTGGTCGGACAATCGCCTGCGTAGCTATTCGCTTTAAGTGGACCAAATCAAGACTGGAAAACCGCCGAGGCGGCGGTTTTCAGGATTTTTTAAATCGTTTGAATTTCGGAGTAGTTTATCCGCGCAGATCCTTGCGCAGGATCTTGCCGACATTGGTCTTCGGCAGTTCGGTGCGGAATTCGACGAAACGCGGACGCTTGTAGTTGGTGAGGTTGGCGGCGCAGTGGCGCTTGACCTCTTCCTCCGTCAGTGCTGCATCCCTCTTGACGACGAAGAGCTTGACCGCTTCGCCGGAATGCTCGTCCGGAATGCCGATCGCCGCGCATTCGAGGATGCCCGGATGGGTCATCGCCACTTCCTCGATCTCGTTCGGGAAAACGTTGAAGCCGGAGACCAGGATCATGTCCTTCTTGCGGTCGACGATCTTGACGAGGCCGTCGGCGTTCATGAAGCCGATGTCACCCGAGCGGAAGAAGCCATCCGGCGAGATCGCCTTGGCGGTCTCGTCCGGCCGCTGCCAGTAGCCGGCCATCACCTGCGGCCCGCGGATGCAGATCTCGCCGACTTCGCCGATCGCCAGCGTATTGCCCTGGTCGTCGCGGATCTCGACGTCGGTGGACGGGATGGGCATGCCGATCGTGCCGGTGAACTCGGTCGCGTCGAGGATGTTGGCTGTTGCCACCGGCGAGGTCTCCGACAGGCCGTAACCTTCGGCGATCGAGCAGCCGGTCATCTGCTTCCAGCGTTCGGCGACCGGGCGCTGGATCGCCATGCCGCCGCCGAAGGTCAACATCAGCGACGAGAAATCGAGCTTCTGGAACTCCGCATTGTTCATCAGCGCGTTGAACAGCGTGTTGAGGCCCGGGAAGATATTGGTGTTGTGCTTGCCGAGTTCCTTGACGAAGCCCGGGATGTCGCGGGGATTGGGGATCAGGATGTTGTTGCCGCCGGTGGCAAGGCCCATCAGCGAATTCACGGTCAGCGCGAAGATATGGTAGAGCGGCAGCGCGCACATGAAGACGAGATTGTCCGGCCGGGTGCGCGAGCGGAACGCCGTCTGGAACCAGATTTCCATCTGCGCCATGTTCGACAAGAGGTTCGAATGGGTGAGCGTCGCGCCCTTCGAGACGCCCGTCGTCCCGCCGGTATATTGCAGGAAGGCGACGTCGCTCGCGGCGACGTTCGGCTTCGTCAGCTTGGCTCGCCCGCCCTTGGAAAGAACGTCCTTGAACGAAAGATGGCCGGGGATCGACCAGGCGGGAACGAGCTTCTTGACGCGGCGGACCACCAGATTGACGATCGCACCCTTCAGGCCCAGCATGTCGCCCATGGTCGCGACAACGACGTGCTTGACCGCGGTCTTGTCGACCACCTGCTGCACGGTGTGCGCGAAGTTTTCCAGAACGAAGATCGCCTTGGCGCCGGAATCGGTGAGCTGGTGCTGCAGTTCGCGCGGCGTGTAGAGCGGGTTGACGTTGACGACGGTAAAGCCGGCCCTGAGGATGCCGTAGACGATCACGGGGTTCTGGAGGATGTTCGGCATCATCACCGCGACGCGGTCGCCCTTGGCAAGGCCGATCGATTGCAGCCAGGCGCCGATCCTGGCGGACTGGGCGTTGAGGTCGGCAAAGGTCAGCGTCTTGCCCATGCAGGTGAAGGCCGGACGGCTCGAATAGCGGGCAACGGCGTGGTCGAAGAATTCGCCGATCGACTTGTAGGGCAGGGGGCCAATTTCGGCGGCTATTCCGGGTGGATAGGATTTCAGCCAGATCTTGCCTGGGCTGATACCCGTCTGTTGTGCGCTGACTTCCGCCATGACCTCTCTCCCTCTGGTCGCCACAGGCTGGCCTGATGCGGCCTGAGAAAATCCCTCCCGATCCTCTCACGCCGATGAGGATGATGCTTTTGCGACACCTCTTCAAGCTGAGATTCGGAATTATATAACTTTGACGTAAACGTCAACTGAGCTTACGGTTAACAGGCTTCTGCGAGCCTTGCGAAAAAGTATGACGAGAACCGCAAAAGCTTTGCCTGCCGCAGGAAAAACCTGTATTGCATTGCAGCATATCCCTGTTGGTCCAATCCGACATCCGCCGACATATCCCCCAGATTTTTCTCCGGCCGCAAGGCACGGCGACACTGGCCATTGCCCATGAGCGAACCCATGTGTGACGAAGCCTTCTCCTCAGCCGTCGATCCGCGCCGCGCCCGTGTTTCTGCCGCCGAAGTGGCGCTCGCCGTCGGCGGCTTCGGGATCGGTACCGGCGAGTTTGCGATCATGGGTCTCCTGCCGCAAGTCGCCGAAGACGTATCGGTATCGGTGCCCCAGGCTGTTGCGGTCATCAGCGCCTATGCGCTCGGCGTCGTCGTCGGTGCGCCGCTGATCGCGGTGCTTGCCGCCCGCTTCTCGCGCTTCCGGGTGCTTTTGGTCCTGATGCTGGTTTTTGCCGTCGGCAACTTCGCGAGCGCCGTCGCTCCGGATTTCTACACGCTGATTGCCGCGCGCTTCTTCGCCGGTCTGCCGCATGGCGCCTATTTCGGCGTGGCTGCCCTGGTGGCGGCCGGCCTTGCCGCGCCGAACCAGCGGGCCCGCGCCGTCGGCCGGGTGATGATGGGACTGACCATCGCCACTCTCTTCGGCACGCCGCTCGTCGCCTGGTTCGGCCAGGCGCTCGGCTGGCGCTCCGCGTTTGCCATCGTCGGCGCCATCAGCCTCCTGACCATGGCGCTCACCTTCGCCCACGTACCGCGGGACAAGGGCAACCCGAAGGCGACGCCGCTTCGCGAGCTGGGTGCGCTCGGCAAGCTGCAGGTCTGGCTGATGCTCGGCATCTGCGCCATCGGCTGTGGCGGCATGTTTGCCGTCTTCAGCTACATCACACCGGCGCTGACCGAAGTCGCAGGTGTTTCGCTTGGTAATGTGCCGATCATGCTTTCGGTCTTCGGTGCCGGCATGATCCTCGGCAACATCGTCGGGGCGCGGCTTGCCGACTGGGCGCTGATGCCGGCGATCGGTATCGCCATCGTCTTCAACATCTTGGCCTATGTGCTTTTCTATTTCACCATGGGCAATCCGTGGATCGCCATCGTCAACGTGCTCTTCATCGGCGGTGGCTTTGCCGTCGTCCCGGGCGTGCAGACCCGGCTGATGGATGTCGCCGGCGAGGCCCAGACGCTGGCTGCTGCCCTTAGCCACTCCGCCTTCAATCTCGCCAATGCGCTAGGCGCCTGGCTCGGCGGCGTTTCGATCGCTGCGGGTTATGGCTGGACCTCCACCGGTCTCGTCGGTGCCGTTCTCGGCGTTGCCGGCTTCGGTATCTTTCTCGCCTCAGTCTTCGTCGATCGCGCACAGCCTGCGCGTATGGCTGCAAAACCTGCGGCGGAATGACCGGCTTTATCGAAAGAAAGCCGGGGGCTCTTGAACCCTTCTAAATTTTTCTGTCATGTCCCGCCGCTAGCGTCGGCCACGGCCCTGAAACTACCGTAAAGCAGGGGCAAAGGGGCGGCGCGCGGTGTCAGAGTGGCTGGCAAGGCCGCGGGTTTGCTGTAAGCTCGTCGGAAGACGGAGGATCATTGGTGCAATTGGGTAATCGCGAACGAGAGAATTTCGCCGTGGAGCCACGGCTCCTCGGGCACACTGCCATTTCGCGCCATGCCCTTGTCGGCCCCATGACCGCTGCGCGCTGGATGCTGGTCTTCGTTCTGCTAGCCGGCGTCTATTTCTTCCATGGTTTCGTCGTTCCGGTTCTGGCCGCTGTCGTCATCGGGTTTGCCAGCTGGCCGATCTATCGCCGGCTGCTCGCCGGCGTGAACGGCAACCGGACGCTTGCCGCCACCATCGCGATCGTCTGCGTCATCTCCTTCATCGTCGTGCCGATCTCGATTGCCGCCGTCTATGCGGTCGACGAAGTGCGCGACTGGGTCGTCTGGGCCGTCGAGACCAATGCCAACGGTGCCGTCGTGCCCGCATGGCTGTCGAGCATTCCGATCGCCGGTGTCTGGCTTGGCGAGCAATGGGTCAAGCATATCGGCCATCCGGGCGCGCTCGGCGAACTGGTCCAGCTCGTCAGCGGCTCCAACATCGGCAATATCTACCGCGGCGTTCTGGTCGTCGGTGCCTCGACGTTCCATGCCTTCCTGACGCTGCTGTTCATGCTGATCACGCTGTTCTTCGTCTATCGCGATGGGCAGTCCTTCTCCGGCCAACTCGACAAGCTCGGCGAGCGTATCTTCCCGATGCGCTGGGAACGGCTGTCGCGCGTCGTGCCGCTGACGATCAGCTCGACGGTCACCGGCATGGGCATCATCGCCATCGGCGAAGGCATCGTGCTTGGCGTCGCCTATTGGCTTGCCGGCGTGCCGTCGCCGGTCACGCTCGGCATCATCACCGGCCTGATGGCGCTGATCCCCGGTGGCGCGCCGCTCTGCTTCACGCTGGTCTCGGTCTATCTCGTCGCCAGCGGTTCGCCCATTCACGGCCTGGCGCTGTTCACCTGGGGCACGACCGAACTCTTCATCGTCGACAAGACGCTGCGTCCGCGCCTCGTCGGCGGCCCGATCAAGCTTCCCTTCCTGCCGACCTTCTTCGGCCTCGTGGGCGGCGTGAAGACCATGGGTTTCCTCGGCCTCTTCGTCGGTCCGGTGCTGATGGCGCTGCTCGTTGCGATCTGGCGCGAATGGATGCGCGAAGCCACCACGCCCACCGAAACGAGCGTGAACGAGATTATCAAGGGCTAGGTGCTCTTTTGCCGAACCGGCGGTCGCATACGGGCGGCCTCGGGATCTCTTCAGCTTGTGGCAGATAGGCCGATACCGGACTGGTCCTGCGCCTATGAAGGTCGCCTCCCGCGCTCCCGAACGGATCTTTGCGGGCGTCTTTATCTTTTCCTTATGCCTCCTTCCGACCATCGCAATCGATAATTGACCCGCTGCGGGCGCAAGATCCGGACTTCAACAGTCCGGAGAATTTGCATGTCCGATGTTCTTTTTCTTGCCGCCGGAATCGGCGGCTTTGTCGTGTTCGCGCTTTATGCGCGCGCGCTGAGCCGGCTTTAGGAGGGCGTCATGTTCGAAGCCCTGCTCGGTCTTGCCGTCGCCATCGGTCTTGCGGCCTACCTCGTCGTCACCCTCGTTCGCCCGGAACGGTTCTGACCCGGTTGACGGGGATCGAACCCGTTGGCCGTTCGCATCAGCCGGGCGCCTTTGCGCCGTCCGGCCGCCCTTAGCGGAGTAATCTCATGTCTATCATCGGGTGGCTGCAGATCAGCCTCCTCTTCATCGCCGTCCTGATCGTCATCAAGCCGCTGGGGCTTTATATGGCGCGGGTCTTCTCCGGTGAACGCAACGTTTTTTCACCCGTCCTCGGTCCCGTCGAGCGCGGCCTTTATCTTGCGGCCGGTGTCGATCCGAAGAAGGAACAGGGCTGGCTCGCCTACACGATGTCGATGCTCGCCTTCAGCCTCGCCGGCTTTGTCTCGCTCTATGCGATCCTCCGGCTGCAGGCCCACCTGCCGATGAACCCGCAGGGCTTCTCGGGCATGCCGTCCGATCTCGCCTTCAACACGGCGGTCAGCTTCGTCACCAACACCAACTGGCAGAACTACGGTGGCGAAACCACGCTCAGCCATTTCAGCCAGATGGCCGGCCTGACGGTGCATAACTTCGTCTCCGCCGCGACCGGCATCGCCATGGCGCTTGCCGTCACCCGCGCCTTCGCCCGCTCGAACGCCTCGACCGTCGGCAACTTCTGGGTCGATCTCACCCGTTCGACGCTTTACGTGCTGCTGCCGATCGCCGTCGTCATGGCCCTTGCCATGGTCTGGACAGGCTTGCCGCAGACCTTCCACGCCGATCTGTCGGCAACCACGCTCGAAGGCGCCAAGCAGACGATCTCGCTCGGCCCTGTCGCCAGTCAGGAAGCGATCAAGCAGCTCGGCACCAATGGTGGTGGCTTCTTCAACGTCAATGCCGCCCATCCCTTCGAGAACCCGACGGCCTTCTCCAACTATCTCAACATTTTCGCCATGTTGTCGATCTCGGCGGCGCTCGTCTACACGTTTGGCCAGATGGTCGGTAACCGCCGCCAGGGTTGGGCCTTCATCGCCGTCACCGCGATCCTGCTGATCTCAGGCGTTGCGGTCGTCTACTGGGCGGAAGCCCACGGCAACCCGATCCTGACCGCCCTTGGTCTCGATGCCGCCCAGGGCAACATGGAAGGCAAGGAAGTCCGCTTCGGCCAGGCGATGACGGCGCTCTATGCCGCTGTCACCACCGGTCTGTCGGATGGCGGCGTCAACGGCATGCACGGCTCGCTGACGGGCCTCGGCGGTCTCGTGCCGATGTTCCTGATGCAGCTTGGCGAAGTCCTGCCGGGCGGCGTCGGCTCCGGCCTCTACGGCATGGTGGTCTTTGCGATCCTCGCCGTCTTCGTTGCCGGCCTGATGGTCGGCCGCACGCCGGAACTGCTCGGCAAGAAGATCGAATCCCGCGAGATGAAATACGCGATGTTCGCCGTCCTCATTCTGCCGGTGACGATCCTCGGCTTTGCCGCCGTCTCCGCGATGCTGCCTTTTGCCGTCGCAAGCATCGGCACGGCGGGCCCGCACGGCCTGTCCGAAATCCTCTATGCCTTCACGTCGGCGGCCGGCAACAACGGCTCGGCTTTCGGCGGGCTCACCGGCAACACACCCTGGTACAACACGACGCTCGGGTTCGCGATGCTGCTCGGCCGCTTCGCCTATGCGGTTCCGGTCATGGCGATCGCCGGTTCGATCGCGGTGAAGACCCGCGTGCCGGCGTCCAAGGGTACCTTCCCGACCGACACGCCGCTCTTCGTCGGCCTGCTTGTCGGCATCATCCTCATTCTCGGCGGGCTGCAATTCTTCCCGGCGCTCGCGCTCGGTCCCATCGTCGAGCATCTCTCGATGCTTGCCGGTCAGACCTTCTAAAGGAATTCGACACATGTCTTCCAAACCTATCGCACCCAGTCTTCTGGACCCGGCGATCCTGCTGCCGGCGATCAAGGCGGCGTTCATCAAGCTCGACCCGCGCCAGCTCGTGCGCAATCCGGTGATCTTCGTCACCGAAGTGGTCGCAGCCGTGGTCACCGGTCTCTTCGTGCGCGACATCGCCACCGGCACAGGCAGCCCGCTGTTCTCCGGCCAGATCGCCGCCTGGCTGTGGTTCACGGTGCTTTTTGCCACCTTTGCCGAAGCCGTCGCCGAAGGCCGCGGCAAGGCCCAGGCCGACAGCCTGCGCCGCACCAAGTCCGAACTGACGGCGCGCAAGCTCGTTGCCGACGAAGGCCGCGAGACCCAGACGATCCCGGCGACATCGCTGAAGGTCGGCGACCTCGTGCTCGTCGAGGCTGGCGAACTGATCCCCGGCGATGGCGAAGTCGTCGAGGGTGTCGCCTCTGTCAACGAGAGCGCCATCACCGGTGAATCGGCGCCCGTCATCCGTGAATCCGGTGGCGACCGCTCGGCTGTCACAGGCGGCACGCAGGTGCTGTCCGACTGGATCAAGATCCGCATCGGCGTGGCACCCGGCGACACTTTCGTCGACCGCATGATCGCGCTGATCGAGGGCGCGCAGCGCCAGAAAACCCCGAACGAGATCGCCCTGTCGATCCTGCTTTCGGGCCTGACGCTGATCTTCCTGGTGGCCGTCGTCACGCTCTGGGGGCTCGCCGGCTATTCCGGTACCGTGCTCTCGGTCACCGTGCTCGCAGCCCTGCTCGTCACCCTGATTCCGACCACGATCGGTGGCCTGCTTTCAGCCATCGGCATCGCCGGCATGGACCGTCTGGTGCGCTTCAACGTCATCGCCACCTCCGGCCGCGCTGTCGAGGCTGCTGGCGACGTCGATACGCTGCTGCTCGACAAGACAGGCACCATCACCTTCGGCAACCGCATGGCGGCCGACTTCATGCCGGTGCCCGGCGTTACCGAGGCCGAGCTTGCCGATGCCGCACTGCTTGCAAGCCTTGCCGACGAAACGCCTGAGGGCCGCTCGATCGCGGCGCTTGCCACCGGTGAATTTGGCCGCCAGACGCCAGATGTGTCGCTGCCCGCGTCCGACAAGGGCGAGGTCCTGGCGCTCGCCGTCGGCGGCGGCGCAAGCCGGGCCGGCGCGACCCGGATCGACGCGGTCATTCCCTTCGCTGCGGAAACGAGGCTTTCGGGCGTCGACTTCGGCGGCCGCCGGCTGCGCAAGGGTGCCGTCGACTCGGTCCTGAAGTTCACCGGTATCCGCGACGAGAACGTGCCGAACGAGTTTCGCCGCGCCGTCGACCAGGTGGCCCGCACCGGCGGCACGCCGCTTGCGGTTGCCGACGGTCCGCGCCTGCTCGGCGTCATCCATCTGAAGGATGTGGTGAAGCCCGGCATAAAGGAGCGCTTCGCCGCTCTTCGTGCCATGGGCATCCGCACGGTGATGGTCACCGGCGACAACCCGGTGACCGCTGCCGCCATCGCGTCCGAAGCCGGCGTCGACGACTTCCTTGCCGAAGCGACCCCGGAGGACAAGCTTGGCTATATCCGCAAGGAGCAGCAGGGCGGCCGCCTGATCGCGATGTGCGGCGACGGCACCAACGACGCGCCGGCACTCGCCCAGGCCGATGTCGGCGTCGCCATGCAGACGGGGACCCAGGCCGCCCGCGAGGCCGCCAACATGGTGGACCTCGATTCCAGTCCGACGAAGCTGATCGAGATCGTCGAGATCGGCAAGCAGCTGCTGATGACCCGCGGGTCGCTGACGACGTTTTCGATCGCCAACGACGTGGCCAAGTACTTCGCCATCATCCCGGCGCTGTTCATTACCACCTATCCGGCCCTTGCCGCGCTCAACGTCATGGGCCTCGCCTCGCCGCAATCGGCGATCCTCTCGGCGGTGATCTTTAACGCGCTCATCATCGTCGCCTTGATCCCGCTGGCGCTGAAGGGCGTCAAGTACCGGCCCGTCGGTGCGGCAGCCCTTCTGCGCCGTAACTTGGCTGTCTACGGCCTCGGCGGCATTGTCCTGCCCTTTGCCGGCATCAAGCTCGTCGACCTCGCCGTCAACGCACTCAATCTGGTGTAACCATGCTGAACCAACTTCGCCCCGCCATCGTCATGATCGTGCTCCTGACCGCGATCACCGGCCTTGCCTATCCCTTTGCAATCACCGGCGCGTCGCAGGTGCTGATGCCCGCGCAGGCAAATGGCAGCCTCATCGAGAAGGACGGTACCCTCATCGGTTCCGCCCTCATCGGCCAGAACTTTACTTCCGACAAATACTTCTGGCCGCGGCCCTCCGCGACCGGTCCGGACGCCTATAACGCGGGGGCTTCGAGCGGCTCCAACCTCGGTACCACCTCGGTCAAGCTCAGGGATCGTGTCGCAGCCGATGTCGAGCGCCTGAAAGCTGCCGGCCTTGCGGGAGAAATTCCTGTGGACGCGGCAACCACGTCAGGTTCCGGGCTCGACCCGCATATCACGCCGGCCTTCGCCGAAGCCCAGGTCGCCCGCGTCGCCAAGGCGCGGGGCTTGAGCCAAGCGGATGTCGCCGCCCTGGTCGCCAAGGCGACGGAGGATCGGCTGTTCGGGGTCGTAGGCGAGCCGCGCGTCAATGTGCTAGAACTCAACCTGGCCCTTGATGCGCCTCGAACCTAGAGCGGGATGAGGAAAAGTGCTTGCGGTATTCCGCCCGCATCCCGCTCTAAGCTATTAGAATCGATCACGCCTGAGACAATGCATGCCCGACAGTGAACGCGACGCCAAAGGTCGCCCGGACCCAGACGCACTGCTGGCGCTTGCCGCGCAGGACCGCCGGGGAAAACTGACCGTATTCCTCGGCGCCGCTCCCGGCGTCGGCAAGACCTATGCGATGTTGTCGCGAGCCCGCCGGCTGAAGGACGACGGTGTCGATATCGTCGTCGGGCTGGTCGAGACGCACGGGCGCAGCGAGACCGCTGCGCTCATTGACGGATTGGAGATACTGCCGCGCCGCGATGTGAACCATCGCGGCCGAATGCTTTCCGAGTTCGACCTGGATGCGGCCCTCGCGCGGCGTCCCCGGATCATCGTCGTCGACGAACTGGCCCACAGCAATCCGGCCGAAAGCCGGCACCCCAAGCGCTATCAGGATGTTGAGGAACTGATCGCCGCCGGCATCGATGTCTGGACGGCGCTCAATATCCAGCATCTCGAAAGCCTCTCGGATATCGTCGCCCAGATCACCGGTGTACCCGTGCGCGAACGGGTGCCGGATACCGTATTGAAGCGCGCTGACGACGTACTGCTTGTGGATCTGTCGCCGGCCGAGCTGATCGAGCGGCTGAAGGAGGGCAAGGTTTATCTGCCCGACAGCGCACAGCGCGCCGTCGACCGCTTCTTCCGCCTTGGCAACCTGACGGCACTGCGCGAACTGGCGCTCAGGCGGACAGCCGACCGGGTCGACGACCAGATGGTCGACTATCTCAAGCAGAACGCCATCGAAGGCATCTGGGCAAGCGGCGAGCGGCTGCTCGTCTGCATTGGTTCGGACCCGTTGTCCGAAAAGGTCGTGCGCACGGCAAGCCGGCTCGCCGAAGGATTGAATGCCCCCTGGATCGTCGTCTTCATCGAGCGCGCCGACCGCGAGAGCGGCGACGGCGAAGACGTGCGCCGGCTCGACGAAACCTTCCGTCTTGCCGAACAGCTCGGCGCCGAGACGCGCCGTATTATCGGCAACGACTTCGTCGAGGAAATCCTGAAGCTCGCGCGCCGGGAACACGCGACGCAGATCGTCATCGGCGCGCGCCGCCAGCCGTTCCCGATGCGGCTGTTTCGCCAGTCGCTTCCCGACGCCTTGGCCGAGCGCGTGTCCGGCATCGGCATTCACCTTGTGACCGATCGCGAGACGGTGCCCGTCAAACGGCGAACGAAGATGAAACGGACGCTGCCGCCGGGAAGTGGGCGCGCGATCGGCATCGCCGCCGGATCGGTGGTCGTCTCGACCGCCGTCGGCCTGCTGCTTGGCCGTTTCGTCGTCCTGCCCAACATCTCGTTGCTTTATCTACTCGCAGTGCTGGCCTCGGCGACCTATGCCGGTCACATCGCGGCAATCGCGGCAGCACTTTTTTCGGTGCTCGCCTATAACTTCTTTTTCATCAAACCGACCGGCACCTTCACCATCGCCGAGCCGCACGAGGTTTTTGCGCTCGTCGTCTTCCTCGCTGCCGCAGCCCTCGCCGGCAGCCTGGCGTCGCGGGTACGGGAGCAGGCAAAGACCGCCCGCCAGCGCGCCGCCGCGACTCAGGCGCTCTATGACTTTTCGCGCAAACTTTCAGGCACCGCCAAGGCCGACGACGTGCTCTGGGCGGCGGTGACGCAGATGCAGTCGACGCTGAAACGCAGTTCAGCGCTGCTTCTGCCTGAGGACGGAGACCTGCAGCTGAAAGCCGCCTGGCCGCCGGACACCGAGCTCGACGTCACCGACATCATGGCGGCGCGTTGGGCGATGGACAAACGCGAGCCGGCCGGCAACGGCACGGGAACCCTGCCGAACAGCCCTTTCCATTTCCGGCCGCTGACGAGCCCGCACGGCGTCGTCGGCGTCTGCGGCTTCGTCCAGGCCGACAAGCCACTGGAGATCAACGAGGAGCGGGCGCTGGCAGCGATCCTCGACCAGACGGCGATCGCCGTCGACCGCGCCCGCCTGTCACGCGAAAGCCTCGACCAGGCCGCAAAGCTCGAGGGCGAGCGCTTCCGCGCTGCCCTTCTTTCATCCATTTCGCATGATCTGAGAACCCCGCTTGCGACCATTACCGGCGCCGTCACCAGCTTGCGCCAGCTCGGTGATCGCATGCCGCCGGAAAGCCGCGACGACCTGTTGCAGTCGATCGAGGAGGAGGGCGGTCGGCTGACGCGCTTTGTCGCCAACCTGCTCGACATGACGCGCATCGAGGCCGGTACCGTCAATGCCAAGCGCGATTGGGTCGATGTCGCCGACGTGGTGCGGGCGGCGGTCGATCGCGCTCGCAAATATTTTCCCGAGCGCGAGATCGAAACCAGCATCGCCCCTGACTTGCCCCTGATGCGGGGCGACAGCGTGCTGCTCGGCCAGGTGCTCTTCAACCTGCTGGACAATGCCAACAAATATGGCGGCGAAGAGCCGATCAGCATCTATGCCCGTACCGACAGCAACGAGATCGTGCTGTCAGTGACCGACCTCGGCAAGGGTATTCCGCCGCGGGACCTCGAGCAGGTCTTCGAGAAATTCTTCCGCCGCGGCAAGGCGGATGGCCGCACTCCGGGAACGGGGCTGGGACTGTCGATCGCCAAGGGCTTCGTCGAAGCGATGGGCGGGCAGATCAAGGCGGAGAGCCCGGCGCTTCGCCGCCGCGGCACGCGCATTTCCATGCGCTTTCCCGCCGCCAAGGCTGAAATCTCCGAAAAGGACCGTGCATGAGCGTGGAGCGTATCCTCGTCGTCGACGACGAACCCCAGATCCAGCGTTTCCTGAAACCCGCGCTGAGTGCTGCCGGCTATGACGTTCGTGAGGCGATGACCGGCGCCGAGGCGCTGAAGGCGGCGGCGACGATGGCGCCGGATGTCGTCATCCTCGATCTCGGCCTGCCCGATATGGATGGCAAGGAGGTCATCGCCAACCTGCGCGGCTGGTCGCAGGTGCCGATCATCATCCTGTCGGCCCGCGACCGGGAAAGCGAAAAGATCGCAGCACTCGATCTCGGCGCCGACGACTACATCGAAAAGCCCTTCGGTATCGGCGAACTGACGGCCCGCATCCGTGCGGCCCTTCGCCACCGGGTGCAGATGGAAGGCGGCCAGACGCAGCTTTCCGCCGATGGTGTTTCGATCGACACGATCAAGCGGGTGGTGACGAAGGACGGCGAGCCCGTCCGGCTGACGCCAAAGGAATACGACCTCCTGGTGATGCTGGCGCATCACGCCGGCCGTGTCGTCACCCACAAGACGCTGCTTACCTCGGTCTGGGGCGTCGCGCACGGCGAAGACCTGCATTATCTGCGCGTCTTCATCGGCCAGCTGCGCGGCAAGATCGAGCGCGATCCGGCCGATCCGAAGATCATCCGTACGGAGCCGGGCGTCGGCTATCGCTTCGTCGGCGACGAGGGCTGACGGCGGGCTGCCGCCAAGCCCTTACTTTATCTTCACCGGCGTCGGCATGTCGGTTGCGAGCGTGTCTCCGACGACCACCTTCTTCTTCTTCGCCGGCTGCGGGTTTTCGAGGATCGACACAGGCGCCGAGACCGTCACGGCCGCGACGTTGCCGACGTTTCTCGCCGTGCCGGCGACGACCGCGGCAATGCCGGTTCCAACCGAGATATCGGAATCTGTGAGCGTCTGCCCCGTGGCGAGCCGCGTGCCGATGAGCTGGACGATCTCGGGGCTTTCCGCAAACTTTCCGTGGTGCAGGCCGTCCTCAGACTTAACCTTTGTCAAATCGATGGCAGTGATGCCGGCCCTTTCAAGCTGAGTGCGATAAGGCTCTGCCGACGGGTCGATTGCGCCAAGGCGTGAAACGTCGCCCGAGATGAAGCTCGAAAGCGCCAAGGCGCGGTCGTCCTGCGAAACGAAGATGGTGAACTTCGGCCGTTTCTTGCCCATCTCGACAAACTGCTTGGCGAAGACATCGAGATCGATATCGGGCGAGGCGAGGATGACGTTCTCGATCTTGGACGGCACGTTGCCGTCGCGGATGCCCATCTGCCGGAGCGATTCCATCGTCAGCCAGGTACCCATGGAATGGGCGAGGATGGTTATGCTTTTGACCTTCGGCGCGTCGGATAGCTTTTTCAGAATGTCTTCGAGCGCCGTGCGCGAATAGTTCGTGCTTTCCTTGTCGTAGTTGTAGTCGAACACGTTGGCGCGCGAAGGCCAGGTGAAGAGAACCGGCGTTGCCTGGACCTCCGAGTCATGCACGATCTGCGCCAGCCGGTAGACCGAATCCTCGTAGCGATTGTTGAAGCCGTGCACGAAGACGAAGGCATTGCCGCCGACATCGTGCTGCAGGAACCAGGACTTGGCTTCATCGAGCGACTTGAGCTCGTTCACCCGCGTGACGGCGAATTCCTTGGCCGGATCCGGCGGCAGCTTGCGCGGCCATTGCACCGTGCCCGACTTGCGTGCCGTTTCCGGCGGGATCGAAACCGCGACGTCGGTAAGGAAAGTATTGGCGTCGCGCTCGCCGGAAAAGAGCGTTGCCGGATCGCCGGAGGGTTCGCGCGTGGTTGCGACAAGCATGTCGACGGTGGATGCGCCCGGGACCGGAGTGGTGAGTGCGACGGGCGCCATCACACCCTTGGCATGGCCGCCGCAGCCGGCAAGCAGCGTCAGCGCCGCAAGCACGAACATTGTCCGCCCCCTGCCTGCGCCTCCCCGATGTAACGAACCCTGAACTCCCACCCATTCGAACATCGGCATCCCCACATACGCCTGAACTCGACTGCATCTGATCGCGCTTTCGCGAAATGCAGATGACAATACTCGGCGTCAATATGCAAGCAGGCGCTGATTGAAGATTCGCTACAGAGTTGTTGATGGATGTCGTTTCCCGTGTCGCGGGCTTGCCGCGACACGAAACCGACGCGGGCGATCTGCCGTTACTTCGCCGCCGCTTCCAGCGACTTCAGGATCGCGTGGGCAGCCTTGATCCTCTCGGGGTTCGGGTAGTTGCGGTTGGCAAGCAGCACGATTCCGATCTTCTTCTCCGGTACGAAGGCGACATAGCCGCCGAAGCCGTTGGTGGAGCCGGTCTTGTTGTAGAGCGTCGAGCCATCGGGGCGCTTCGGGGGATCCAATGCCTTGACCGGGTTGCTTTTCAGGGCCATGTCGCGCGAATTGCCGTCGAGCAGCCGCTCCAGCGAAACGGGGTAGGGGTATTGTTCCCAGCCCAGCCCCTGCACCATCTTGCCGCTGTCGAAATATCCGACATGGGTGCCTTCGACCGACTTGCGGATCGCGCCGTCGAGACGTTCAGGCTGGATGTTGGTCTCGACGAAGCGGATCATGTCTGCGGCCGATGACTTTACGCCATAGGCCTCCGCGTCGAACGTACCGGCAGTGACGCGAATTGGCTTGTCGGCCTTGCCGTAGCCCCAGGCGTAGCTGCCCATCTGGCTATCGGGAACGCGGACATAGCTGTGCTTCAGGCCGAGCTTGGGAAAGATCTCGCTTTCGAGAACCGCGCTGAAGCTGCCGCCCATCGCTAAAGCCGCGGTGTGGCCGAAGAGGCCGATGCTCGGGTTGGAATAGCGACGCTTCTTGCCGGGCTTGGCCTCCGGTTTCCATGTGCTGAAATAGCCGACCATGTCGGCGTTGCTCTTGACCGCATCGGGAAACTGCAACGGCAGTCCGCCAGCCGTATAGGTGGCAAGATGCAGGAGGGTCGCCTTGTCGATCGGCGTGCCCGCAAAGGCCGGGATGTACTTGCCGGGATGATCGTCGAAGGAGAGCTTGCCGGTGACCTGCGCATAGGACGCCAGTGTCGCGGCGAAGGCCTTGCTGATCGAGCCCAGTTCAAACAGCGTATTCTCGGTAACCGGTGCGTTCGTTTCCTTGGAAGCGACGCCGTAGTTCAGGAAATAGTGCCGGCCTTCAACGGTGACGGCGACGGCCATGCCCGGCACCTTGTGTTCGCGCATGATGGGGCGGATCGCCTTGTCCACGGCAGCGGCAATCTGCGCCCGCTCGCCACCTTCGGCAAAGGCGCTGGACGCCAGGGTCGCAAGGATTGCAGTAGAAAGACCTAATTTAATTGTCGCCATTCTATCCATTCGATGTGTTCTCTCTCGATATGCTGTCGGTGGCGCGGCGTGGGAGGGCCGCCGGCCACGGTCGGAGATGCTGTGTCGGGTCCGAGCTGGCGCTTTGCCGGCCCATGTCCCGCCAGGCCACGGAGACCCTGCAAGAAGTGCCCAACAGGACGGCAAAGAGCTAGACCGCCCGGCCCGACGGCACAAATGACGATATTTCGAGGGAGACCCTAGAAAATCTAAGGTGAGATGTCGCCGCGCGGGAGACGATTCCAGAGGCCGAAAGGGCGGCGGGGAGGGGCGCCGGCGCCGTGCGCTCTACAAAATCACGCTGTCCGTTGTCATCGGGGGTTCTCGGGCGTAGTATTCGCCGGCAGTTCAAGGCCCTGTTGTTGCCAGACTGCATGTCTAATATGTCTAATCCGCGAGCTGCTTCTGATCCAACAGAAGAGTCTCCCCCGATTCCGGGAGAATATTCGGAAGCTTATTTACATCCGACGCCACTCAATGGCGCCTCCGCCGATCTCTATTGCAATCAGACGGCCATATTGGAGGATAAGATGAGCAAGCAGACCATAACTATCGTTCTTGCCGGCGCCCTAGCCTTATCGGGGTGCCAATCGGCCTATATGTCCAAGAGCGGTTCGACCGGCAACGAATTCGGCTGCATTGCCGGAACCGTTGGTGGGGCCATTGTCGGCGGCCTGATCGGCTCGACCATTGGTTCAGGCACCGGTCAGCTATGGGCCGTTGGTGGTGGAGCGACACTCGGCGCTGCTGCCGGCAACGCGCTGACATGCCGCTATTATTGATCGAGGAACAGAGCAGAATGAAGAAAATCGTTCTTATGAGCGTGCTTGCGCTCGGCCAGATCACACCGGCGATCGCGCAGCAAGCTGCGACGATGAACCAGGGACAGATGAGCGCGCTCGACAGCGACAAGGACGGCGCGGTCGAGCGGTCCGAGTACGAGGCCTTCATGGCGGGCGCCTTCGACAATCTCGACAAGAACAAGGACGGAAATCTTACGTCCGACGAGACGAAGCAGGCGCTGAACGCTCAGCAGTTTGCCGCCACGGATACCAACAGCGACGGCAAGATCAGCCGGAACGAGTTTCTTGATCGGGTGATGGCGGATTTCAAGACCGCGGATCGAAGCGGCGACGGCAGCCTGAAATGATGCTCGGAGCCAATGCCGACCGCCCTTGATCCCGGTCGTTCGCGGCTGGCGGGCACGGGCTTCGGCCCGGCTCTCGCGCAAGCAAAGACGGCGTGCGCGCACGCACGTCCTCATTTTCCGGTTGCAATTGCCGGGCGTTCTGTTTCTCATGTCTAAAATTCACCGGCAGCTGGCCAGCTGGCTGCCGGTGCTCATGCCGCTCTTCCTGATTGTCCCATTCGGCTTTCTGACAAGCGACCAGGTTCTCCACGCAAGCGTGCGGAAGGGGACGTCGATGACAGCGAATGGGAATTCTCGCGATTGCCCCGCCGGCCGCGTATGGCCGGCGCCGTGACGTCCAAGCCGGGGGATCTCCCGGGCTCGTTTGTTGATCGTTGTGCCTGGATAGGAGAGACCATGTTCGACCGACCTCGTTCTTTGCGTGCGCCAACGGTGGCGTTGCTTGCCTTGCTGACGGGTTCGTTTGCGGTGGGCACTGCGCTGGCGCAGGAGCAGGCCGCCGCCCAGGCGGCGACCGAAGAGGCGCCGCAACCGCTCAGCGAAGATGAGCTCGAGGTCCTCGTCGCGCGCATTGCGCTCTACCCCGACGAACTCGTCGCACTCGTGACCTCTGCCTCGCTCTACCCGCTGCAGATCGTCGAGGCCGAGCGCTTCCTCGAGGTTTCGCAGACCAAGAAGGACATGAAGCCGAAGGACAGCTGGGACGGCAGCATCGTCTCGCTGCTGAATTATCCTCAGATCGTCAAGATGATGAGCGACGACCTCGACTGGACCCAGTCGCTCAGCGACGCGCTAGCCTATCAGCAGAAGGACGTGCTCGTCGCCATCCAGCAATTGCGCGACAAGGCCGTCGCCGACGGCGTCATCAAGTCGGACGACAAGGTGGTGGTGAAGCAGGAAAACGACAACGTCGTGATCCAGGCCGCCAATCCGGAGAAAATCTACGTCCCCCAATACGAGCCGCAGATGCTCTATGATCCAGGCTATCAGCCGGCCCCGATCGCCTATTATCCCGAGCCCTATCCGAACTATTACTATCCGACGGCGACCTTCTTTGCCGGCGTGGTCACGGGTGCTGCCTTTGCCGCGGTCGTCGACTGGGACGACTGGGGCGTCTGGGGCGGGCGCTGGAACGGCGGCGATGTCGATATCGACTGCAACAATTGCTTCAACAACATCAACGGCAAGGTGAAATTCAACGACGTCGACTGGAAAAATGTCGACCGCAGCAAGATCAGCTTCGACAAGAACCAGTTCGCCAAGATCGATCGCACCTCCATGGAGCGGGACTTCAAGTCCGCGAAAGGCAACAACATCGCCAACCGGGCGAAGGTGGCCCGCACCAACGAGATCGGCGCGGCGGCAAATAGATCCGGTAGCCGGATCTCGGTCGACGATGTCCGCAAGAGCAAGGTCGAGGCGCGCCAGCGGGAAAATCTCGGGCGAACCAACGCAGCTCCTGGCGACCGCAAACCGGGCAACCAGGTCAAGCAGAGGCCTCAGGGCGACAAGATCGGCAATGCCAAGCCGGCGGCCCGGGCCGATCGCCAGGTCGCCAAGCCGAAGCCGGGCGGCAAGATCGATCGTGGCGGTGGCGGAAAACCATCCGCCCTTGGTCAGGTCCAGAGCGGACGGGTGACCAAGATGCAGTCGGACCGCGGCCGCCAGGCGCTTGGTGGCGGCCAGCGCGGCGGTGGCCAGCCGCACCGTGAGATCAGGCGTGGTGGTGGCGGCGGCGGCGGACGGCACCGGTAACTCAAGGGAGGAGAACGAAAATGACCAAGCGCGTACATAATCTGCTCCTGTCTTCCTTTGCAGCCGCCGTGCTCGCCAGCGGCTCGGCGACGGTCGCTTCTGCGCAGGATCCCGCGGCGCACACGCCGCTCTCCGACTATGCGGCCGCAAGCGATCCGCCGGCGTTCGACACACCGGAACAGGCAATCGATGCGTTCAAGGCCGCCGTTGGTTCGGGCGATTTCGACAAGCTCGCGAACCTGGTGGGGCTGGATGCGGCCAAGGCCAAGACCAGCGACGGGGTGATGGACGCCTACGCCGATATCCAGGCGGGCGTAAAGAAGAAGGTGGCCGTACAGGACGTCGAAAACCGAAAGGTACTGGAGATCGGCGAAGTGCTCTGGCCCTTCCCGTTCCCGATTGCCAAGGGCGACGACGGAAAATGGGCCTTCGACACCTATACCGGTCTCGAGGAGATCGCCAATCGCCTGGTCGGCCGCAACGAACTCGACACGATCGCGACGGTCCGCGCCTATGTCGAGGCGCAGGAGGAATATGCGCAGGAAGATCATGACGGCGACGGCGTGCTCGAATACGCGCAGAAGCTGATCAGCAGCGAGGGCAAGACCGACGGGCTCTACTGGCCCGCGGGCGAGGGCCAGCCACAGAGCCCTGCGGGTGAAGCGCTCGCCGATGGCGCAGTGCTTGCCAGGGCCCAGGCCGGCAAGGGCTATTTCGGCTATCGCTACCGCGTGCTGACGAGCCAGGGCGACAACATCGCCGGCGGCAAGTTCGACTACATCATCAACGGCAACATGATTGCGGGCTTCGCTCTGGTCGCCTGGCCGGTGAAATATGGCGCAACGGGCGTCCACACCTTCGTCGTCAACCGCAACGGCACCGTCTACCAGGCCGATCTGGGCGACAAGACCGAGAGCGTTGCTGAAGGGATCCGGCAGTTCAATCCCAACGACAACTGGCAGGTCGTGGAGGATTGAGCGCCATGAGCGGAGCGGACCCAGGCGCCAAGGCATCCGGCGGCGACGCGGCGGATGCCGCGCCGGCAGCTCGGCAGGGAAAGATCGCCGAGTACCTCGCGTCCCATGGCGGCCCGTTCTTCGAGCTGCAGGCAAGGCTGAAGCTGTTGCGTGCGAACGCGCTGCAGTCAGGAAAGCGGGCTTTGCTTTTCGTCGCGCTTGCCTGGGGCGTTCCCTTTCTGCTTGGCCTGCCCGACAGCCTGTCGCTCGACCATAGCCAGGGCGCCTATCTGACCGATCCGGGCGTGTGGGCAAAGTTCTTCGTCGCGATTGCCGCTTTTGTGCTGGCCGAACAGCAGGTCGAGCGGGGGCTTCGCATCAAGCTCGGACAGTTTTCGCGCGCGCCGCTCATCGCTCCGACCTCGATGCCATCAGCCGCGCGCGCGATTTCCAACGCGCTGAAACAACGCGATTCCGGGCTGGCGGAAACCGTCTGCCTGGCACTCGCCGCGGTCGCGGCGCTGCTTTCCTTCCTGAACTTCCATACGACAGACGTCTCGTTCTGGGCCGTCGAGCACTCGGCCGAGGGCAACAGGATTACCGCTGCCGGCTGGTGGTCGATCTGCGTCAGCCTACCGCTCTTCGTCTTCCTGTTCCTGCGCGGCGTATGGCGGCACCTCGTCTGGGCGCGACTTTTGCGCAAGATCGCTCAACTGGAGCTTCGCCTCGTCGCCGCCCATCCCGACGGCAAGGGTGGCCTCGGCTTTCTGTCGCAATATCCGAACGCCTACATGTTCTTCGTCTTCGGCATGAGCGCGGCGATCGCGGCAGCGGTCATGAAGCACCTGCTGCAGGAGACGCTGTCGATGACGACGTTCAGCATGATCATGAGCGGGTGGCTGGCGATCGTGATCGCCTTCTTCGCCTATCCGTTATCGGCCTTCTCCAAGCCGCTGGCACGGCTGAAGGAAACCGGGCTGCTGATGTTCGGCGTGCAGGCGACCCGCTTCCAGCGCGCAGCAGAGCGCAAGGTGCTCGGCCGCAACGTGGCAGCCGACGCGACCGAGGAACCCGACGACGACGTGGCCGACCCCGGCAAACTGTTCGACGCGACCAAGAAGCTTTCGACCATGCTCATCAGCCGCGACGCCGTCGTGCCGGTCGCTGCCGCCGCTCTCATTCCCTTCGCCGTCGCAGGCGCGACAAGGCTGCCTTACAAGGAAGTGTTTTCGGTGCTGAAGAAGCTGTTGCTGCTGTGACGAGCGTCGCTTCGTCGGGGAGGCCGTACCCCGATCAGGCTCGGCCTGTCTGTTTGGGCCCGTTGTGGTGAGGTTCGAAACAGAAAATCCGGCTTTCCGTGGTCCAGGATAGGGAAGCGTCTTGACCTCAACTTAAGTTGAGGTCTTATGAACTTGTCCGATAGAGCCAATTGCCATGTGACGGATCGGACTTCATGCACATCTCCAGATTAATTCTGCCGGCATCGGACGTCGCCAATAGTGCTGCCTACTTTCGCGATGTCCTCGAACTGCCGACGGCCGGGAACTCCATCCAGGTGGGCTGGAGCGAAATCCAGCTGATCCCGGCCGCTGAGGGAGCGCCACACGGCGTGCACCTGGCCTTCAACATCCCCTTTGCGCGTTTTGACATGGCCGTCGCTTGGTTGGAGGGGCGGACATTGCTCCAAAAGGAGCCGGGTGGAGAAGCGTGCTTTGCCCTTGAAGGAGATTGGCAATCAAGGTCGATCTACTTCGACGGCCCCGACAATGCCGTGCTCGAATTGATCGGCCGCCGCAGGCTGATCCATCCCGCGGACAAGCGACCGTTCAGCGGCGCTGACCTGTCCTGCCTGAGCGAGGTCGGCGTTCCCTCCGATGATGTCGAGGGCATGGTGGCCGAGGCGGCCTGGACGTTTGGTGTCGGAACGGTCGGGCCAGCCTCGTCCAGCTTTGCCGCGATCGGCAATGATGAAGGCATGCTAATTGCCGTCGACCCGAACCGGCCGTGGTTTCCGCAAAAGCGTCAACGACCGGGTGCCAATGGACTGGAGATTTGGGTGACCGACGTGAAGTCACCTGGAACCGTGTCTGATGCCAAGCACGGCTGGAAAGTCCGAGCGAGATAGGGCAATCTCGGCGATCGTTTGTCCGACGACAGAGTGGTACTTTCGCCGTTGGCGATCGTGCTTTTCTTTTCAAGGAGGAATGGTGCCGCTTACGTGACTCGAACACGTGACCCCATCATTACGAATGATGTGCTCTACCGACTGAGCTAAAGCGGCCCGGAGGCAGTTCCGCGGAAGCCCGCGGAACGAATGTGAGGCGCTGATAAACGCAAAGCGCCGAGATTTCAAGCCATCAGTTGCGAGAACTTGAAAATTCCTTGTTGGCTGTCGCTGCGGGTGCGGAGTGCAGGCCGAGGCGGGTGCGCGCTGCATCGTATTCGCGCTCGAGCCGGTCGACCATGCGGGCGACGGATGTCACTTCCTTGACCGCGCCGATGCCCTGGCCGCATCCCCAGATGTCCTTCCAGGCCTTGGCGCCGTCGGTCGCAGCGCCGAAATCCATTTTCGACGGGTCGGCTTCGGGCAGATTGTCCGGATCCATGCCGGCGGCCGAGATCGAGGGCTTCAGGTAGTTGCCGTGGATGCCGGTGAAGTAATTGGAGTAGACGATGTCTGCGGCGTTGCTGTCGACGATCATCTGCTTGTAGGCGTCGCTGGCGCGCGCTTCCTCCGTTGCGATGAAGGGCGAGCCGATATAGGCCATGTCAGCGCCCATCGCCTGGGCCGCCAGAATGGCGCCGCCGGTAGCGATCGCGCCCGAGAGAAGCAGCGGCCCGTCGAACCAGGAGCGGATTTCCTGGACAAGCGCAAACGGGGAAAGCGTGCCAGCATGGCCGCCGGCGCCGGCGGCCACCGCGATCAGGCCGTCGGCGCCCTTGCGGATCGCCGAATTGGCGTGACGGTTGTTGATGACGTCGTGAAGCACGATGCCGCCATAGGAATGGATGGCCGCATTAACCTCGGGCACGGCGCCGAGCGAGGAGATGACGACCGGCACCTTATATTTGATGCAGAGCATCAGGTCCTGCTCAAGCCGCGCATTGGATTTGTGCACGATCTGGTTGACGGCAAAGGGGGCGGCCCGCCGGCCGGGATTCTTGGCGTCGTGGTCGGCAAGCGTCTCGGTGATCTCGGCCAGCCATTCGTCGAGCTGCGATTGCGGGCGAGCGTTCAGCGCCGGGAAGGCGCCGATCACGCCAGCCTTGCACTGCGCGATCGTCAGCTTCGGATTGGAAATGATGAACAGGGGGGCGCCGACAACTGGCAGTCTCGTCGTTCCGGAAAGAATTGGCGGAAGCGGCATCGGTTTCTCCATCCCTCGGTAAGGCGCGCCAAATTTTTGACGTTTGCGTAAACGTCAAAATAGATAGCAGCAAGTTTGCCGCTTGCAAAGGGCGGTTTGGCCGCGATGTCGCCGCCTCTTTTTTCGCACCGGCGCCGTGAAGGAAAGCGTTTTCCCCGGCCTTGGCCGGTCGCGCCCGTCGCCGGACTTGCGGATTCTGGCAGCAGCGGTTACGCAATTGTTAACAAAACCAACGGCGTGCCTCCAGATTTAACCCTTATGCCCTTGCGGTTGGATCGAGAGCGGTGGTCAACCGCGGCGCGCCGGCAGGTCCAAAGCCCTGCCTACACAGAAGGACTTGATGTGAGCGGACTTGAGACTGCAATCAGAAATGCCCTTGAGCGCTCCGATCGCGCCAATGCGGAAACGCGGGCGCGCATTTATCAATCTGCCCGTCAGGCGCTCGAAACCGGGTTGCAGAAACAGGGGATCGAGGACGGCAACGTCATCGCCCAGCAGCGCCATCGGCTCGAAGCCGTCATTCATGCGATCGAAACGGAAGAGAGAGCGGCACTGAGGACGCGACAACCGGCACCTCCGGTGGTCAGCCTCGACGATGCCGCGCGGGCGCGCGGGCCGGCACAGCCACGGGTCGAGCCGCAAGTCCGGTCACCGACGCAGGCCCAACCCCAACCTCAGACCCAGGCTCCACCTCAGAGCCAGCCACAGGCCCCGGCGGCCGGTCGTCGGGAACCCGGTTTTGCCGGCGACGCGCCGCGCCAGGCGGCGAGCGATGGCGGTCTCGGTGGTCTGCGTGCCGATCGCGACGGTCCGGTGGTATCGACGCGTGCAGCCGCCGAGAGCACGGCAGATGGTGGCGAAACTGCGAGCATCGCGCCCACGGTCCGCGGAGATACGCGCAAACGCCGGCGCAAGCGCAGCCGCTTTCTGTCCTTCACCATGGTCGTCGTCACGCTTGCCGCCGCAGCAGGGGCCGCGGCCTGGTGGGTGCAGACCAATGACCTGCTGAAATCTGCCGCCGAGCGCGACACGAATGTTGCCAATCCCCCGGCATCGGTTGCGTCGGAAGACTTCGATGGCGCGGCGGGATTGCGGACACTCGGCGCGCAGCAGGGCTTTACCGGCGATTGGGTCGAGGTCTTCACGCCCAAGGAAACCGGCGCGATCGCACCCGGAGCGCAGGCAAAGGTCGAGCCGGTGGACGACGAAGGTGGGCGACGCGTGCAGCTGACATCGGCGGTCGCCGACGCGGAAGGGGATATTACCATCGAAATCCCGGCCTCGGTCCTGGCGGAACTCTCCGGCAAGACGTCGACGCTGGCGTTGACCGTGCAGGCCGAGCCCGGCAAGACCACGGAGTTCGCGGTCGAGTGCAATTTCTCCTCGCTCGGCGAATGTGGGCGCCATCGCTTTACCGTGCATGACGAGCGGCTCGACATGCTTTTCAAGATCACCTTCGACCGTAGCCTGGCGCCGAGCTCGCCGGGCCAGATCGTGATCAACAGCGATATCAGCGGTGAGGGCAAGAGCCTCAGCCTCTACGCCATCCGCGTCCTGCCGGGGCAATAAGGCTGGTCGCCAAGGCTTTCCGAGGTGGGGCGGCGGGAAAACCTGCCGGCCCCATCGGCGTCATCGGTTTTGACAGGGCAGGCGTCTATTTCAGGAAACCGGGGCCGGATCCGATGATCTTGTCATCGACCTCGCCGATCGCGCCCTTGTCCTTGCCCTCGTAATCGAGCGAGGAAAGGATGTGGCGGATCAGGTTGAGCCGGGCTCGCCGCTTGTCGTTGCCGCGTACCACCGTCCAGGGTGCATGGTCCGTGTGGGTCTCCTTCAGCATCTCGTCGCGCTTGGCGGTATAATCGTCCCATTTGTTGAGCGCCGCGATGTCCATCGGCGACAGCTTCCAGATCTTCAGTGGGTCGTGGCGGCGATCGTGGAAGCGTTTCAGCTGCATCTCGCGGCCGATGTTGATCCAGAATTTGAAGAACTGGATGCCCTCATGCACGATCATCTTCTCGAAGCGGGGAGCCTGCTTCAGGAACTGCTTATGCTCTTCGGGCGTGCAGAAGCCCATGACCGGTTCGACGCCGGCGCGGTTGTACCAGGAGCGGTCGAACAGCACGAATTCGCCGGCCGTCGGCATGGTCGCGACGTAGCGCTGGAAATACCATTGCCCGCGTTCGGTTTCGGTCGGTTTGGTCAGAGCGACGACACGCGCCCAGCGAGGGTTGAGGTTGTCCATAGTCGCATGGATCGCACCGCCCTTGCCGGCGGCGTCCCGGCCCTCGAACAACGCCATCATGCGCTTGCCTGTCTTCTGCTGCCAGAGCTGAACCTTGACCAGTTCGACCTGCAGCTTTTCCAGCGTTTCCAGATATTCGTCGTCGTCGAGCTTCTTCTTGTAGGGGTAGTCGTCGGAGGAAAATGCCGCGTCGTCGATCCACTTCGGCAACTCGGGATTGTCGATGTCGAAAACGCGACTCTTGCCGCCGATTTCGAGTTCCACCGCGCGGTTCTCCGCCTTGTCCGCCGTATCCGTCGCTGCCATCGGTTCGCCCTTTCGGCTTGGCGCACGGGCCCGAAAACCGGCTTCGATCATCGGAAGGATCATGCGCGTTTTCAAACTTTCGGGCCTGCGCCTGTCATCGGATAAACAAGGCGCTCGCGACCCGATTTCGTTGGAGGAGGCCATAATTGCGTTGCGGATTCAAGCCGGTCGTGAAAATCATGTCATGAAGGATCGCTATTCCTCGACCATTTTGGTCCGGGAGGAAAAGAAAGTGATTCATGAGGATGTCGAGGTGGACGGTTCGAAGGCGTTCTGGCGGAACCTGGTTCCGCGGCTGAAAGCAGAGCGCTGGCTGCTGGGGCTCACCGTGCTCCTGGCGATCCTTGCGACCGTCGCGGGTATTCATTTCCTCATTGTCCTGCCCTTCTGGATCGTTCTCGTCGCCGCGTTGCTCAACCGTAGCGCGCCAACCTCGGTTATTCTGAGCCCGGCCAAGGCGGTGGTCGCTGCCGGCCCGGCGAGCGACCCGCTGGTGCCCGCGCTGAACGCGCTCGACATGCCGGTTCTGGTGATTGCCGCCGACGAGACGGTGGTGTTCCAGAACATCGCTGCCGAGAAGGCCTTTGGCACCATCCCGCCAAACACCTATCTTGCAGCAAGGGTGCGTTCGCCCGGCATCCTCGACATGGTCCGCGAGACGATGGCGACCGGCAAGGCGAACCAGATCGAGCATAACGAGCAGTTGCCGTCCGACGCCGTTTATGTGGTGCGGGTCGCTCCGGCTGAAATTCCGGGCGACGGGCCGGTCAAGCGGATCTTCCTGTTGACCTATCGCGACATCTCTCAGGCGCGCCGCATCGACCGCATGCGCTCGGACTTCGTCGCCAATGCCAGCCACGAGCTGCGCACGCCGCTAGCCTCCTTGCGCGGCTTCATCGAGACGCTCCAGGGTCCGGCGCGCAACGATCTGAAGGCGCAGGAAAAGTTCTTCGGCATCATGCACGAGCAGGCGACGCGCATGAGCCGGCTTGTCGACGATCTGCTGTCGCTGTCGCGGCTGGAGTTGCGCTCGCATATCGCCCCCGATGACCCCGTCGATCTGGCGCCGCTGCTCGGGCATGTCCGCGACAGCCTGCTGCCGCTGGCGAAGGATCTGGATGTCACCGTCTCGCTCGTGGTGCCGGACAAGCCCGTGGTCGTCCGCGGCGAACGCGACGAACTCATCGAGGTCTTCGAGAACCTGATCGAGAATGCGTGCAAGTACGGCCAGGAAGGCAAGAAGGTGGACGTAATCCTGCATGGCGGCGAGGGAGGCGAGGCCGAAGTCGTCGTGAAGGACTATGGCCCGGGCATTCCGGCCGAGCATGTGCCGCGCATCACCGAGCGGTTTTACCGGGTCAATGTCGAGGCCAGCCGCTCGAAGAAGGGCACCGGCCTGGGCCTTGCCATCGCCAAGCACATTCTCACGCGGCATCGTGCCCGGCTCCTCATCCATTCAGAGGTCGGCAAAGGCACGACCTTTACGGTCCGCTTCTGACATATTGGCGCGGGAAAACCCGGGGGTGTTCATTTTTCATTAGCATTTTCAATGACATGAGCTGTCATAAATGTTTCGTCGAACTGACATAAAAGGTGTGGCCATCGGCAGCTAGTTAGGGGCAGCCGATAAGACGGCGAAGAGCGCTGCAACGCTTGGCGCACACCAACACAAGCCCATTCCGGGAGAACTTTTATGAAAGCTCTTAAACTCACTGTCGCGGCGCTGGTCGCTTCGGCCGCATTTGCCGGCGCAGCCGCCGCTCGCGATCAGGTTCAGGTCGCTGGCTCCTCGACCGTTCTTCCCTACGCCAAAATCGTCGCCGAGACGTTCGGCGAGACGTTCCCCGACTTCAAGACCCCGGTGGTCGAATCCGGCGGCTCCTCCGCTGGCCTGAAGGAATTCTGCAAGGGCGTCGGCCCTGATACCATCGACATCGCCAACTCCTCGCGCAAGATCAAGGACAGCGAAGTCGAGGCCTGCAAGGCCGCTGGCGTCACCGAAATCCAGGAAGTGAAGATCGGTTATGACGGCATCGTCTTTGCGACCGACGCCGGCAATGCCGACCTCGCCCTGAAGCCGGAAGACCTCTACAAGGCGCTCGCTGCTGAAGTCGTCGTCGACGGCAAGATCGTCGCCAACCCCTACAAGAAGTGGTCCGAAGTCAACGCCGCCCTGCCGGCCGTCGAAATCGCCGCTTACATCCCGGGCGAAAAGCACGGCACCCGCGAAGTCTTCGAAGAGAAGATCCTCGCTGCAGGCTGCAAGAACGCTGGCGCCGTTGACGTGATCAAGGCTGCCGTTGCCGATGAAAAGCAGCAGCACAGCAAGTGCGTCGCAGTCCGCAAGGACGGCCTGGCTGTCGACATCGACGGCGACTACACCGAAACGCTCGCCCGTATCGCTGCCAACAAGAACGGCATCGGCGTGTTCGGCCTGTCATTCTACGAAAACAACGCCGACAAGCTGAAGGTCGCGACCGTCAACGGCATCGTACCGTCGACCGAAACGATCGCTTCCGGCGAGTACCCGGTTTCCCGCCCGCTGTACTTCTACGTCAAGAAGGCACATCTCGGCGTTATCCCGGGCCTCAAGGAATATGTTGAGTTCTTCCTCGACGACCAGATGATCGGCCCGGAAAGCCCGCTCGCCGAATACGGCCTCGTTGCCGCTCCGGACGCTGAGCGCGAAGAAATCCGCAAGGCTTTCTCTGCCGGCAACATGCTCTGATAATGACAAGCCCCGGCGCGATGTCTTCGCGCCGGGGCATGCCTTCATTCGATTTGCCGGCACCCATGACGGGCGATGCCGGGGAGACGTGCGGATGAGTACTTCGCTCCTTCTTTTGCTCATTATTGTTATTGGTTTCATTGCTTATTTTGCAGGCCGCGCCCGTTCGCTGGCGCAGTCCGGCGGCAAGCTCTCCAACCTGCATTCACTGCCGGGCTATCACGGTAGCTACGTCGCCATCTGGGCGATGCTTCCGGCCGCACTCGTTCTCGGCACCTGGCTGTTCGCCGCTCCCGTCTATATCGACGGAAGCACGCGCGCGGCCCTGCCGGATACCGTCCAGAGCCAGGGCCCTGCCGCCGTGCAGCTCGCGCTCGGTCAGGTCAAATCCGTTGCCGGTGGCCTTCTGCGCCTGAGCGGCGAGGAACTCGCAGCCCTTGAGAGCGGCTCCGCCAATCTTCGCGCGACGCTCGCGTCCAAGGGCGTTGCCCTTGCTGGCGAAGGCGATCCCTACATGGTCACCGTCGCCAAGCACTTCAACGCGATGACCGCGACCAACCGCTGGCTGATGACGGTCGCCGTTCTGCTGATCGCGATTGCCGGCGGCGTCTACGCCATCCGCAACGTCGCGACCCGCTTCCGCGCCCGCAACCAGGTCGAGCGGGTCATTCTCGGCTCACTGATCGTCGCGTCCTCCATCGCCATCCTGACGACGGTCGGCATCGTCGCCTCGATGCTGTCGGAAGCCGGACGCTTCTTCACCATGGTCTCGCCGTTCGAGTTCTTCTTCGGCACGGTCTGGGATCCGCGGTTTGCCGCTGCCGGCAGCGGCGGCGCTTCGGGCCAGTTCGGCCTCATCCCGCTTCTTGCCGGCACGCTCTACATCGCCTTCGTCGCCATGCTGTTTGCGGTGCCGATCGGCCTCTTCGCGGCGATCTACATGGCGGAATATGCAAGCCCGCGCCTGCGTTCGACCGCAAAGCCGCTGCTCGAAGTGCTCGCCGGCATCCCGACCATCGTCTACGGTTTCTTTGCGCTGGTGACCGTTGGCCCGTTCCTGCGTGACATCTCCGCCCAGATGAACGGTCTCATGACCGGCAACTACCAGAACTTCATCCAGGCACAGAGCGTTCTGACGGCGGGCATCGTCATGGGCATCATGCTGATCCCATTCGTGTCGTCGCTGTCGGACGACATCATCACCCAGGTGCCGCGGGCACTGCGTGACGGCTCGCTCGGCCTTGGCGCCACCCGCTCGGAGACGGTCAAGAAGGTCATCCTCCCGGCAGCCCTCCCGGGCATCGTCGGCGCGCTGCTGCTCACCGCCTCGCGCGCCGTCGGCGAGACCATGATCGTGGTGCTGGCAGCCGGTGTGGCGGCCCGCATGCAGATCAATCCCTTCGAGCCGATGACGACGGTGACCGTTAAGATCGTCAACCAGCTGACAGGTGACCTCGAGTTCACCTCGCCGCAGACGCTGGTGGCCTTCGCACTGGGCATCACGCTCTTCGTCATCACGCTCGGCCTCAACATTTACGCGCTCTACATCGTGCGCAAATACCGGGAACAGTACGAATGACCGACATCGCTTCCCCGACCGTCCGGATCTCCGCCCGTCCCGCATCCGCCAAGCGCGATATCGGCATCAAGCGTCGCTATGCTGCCGAACGCCGGTTCCGCTTCTACGGCATGGCCGCGATCAGCACCGGTCTCTTCTTCCTGGCATTGCTGTTGTGGACCGTCTTTTCCAACGGCTACACCGCATTCCAGCAGACGACGATTACGCTGCCGATCGAATTCACCGAAAAGGTCATCGACCCCAAAGGCGAACGCGCGACCGACGGCAAGGTGCTGATGACCGCCAACTATCCGCTGTTGGTGCGCGACGCGCTCGTCAAGCAGCTCGGCATCGACGCCACCAAGCGGCCGCAGGTCAAGCAGGCGACCGACATGGTTTCCGCGAGCTCCCGCACGCTCCTGCGCGACATGGTCGCCGCGGACCCGTCGATCATCGGCAAGACGGTTCCCGTCACGCTGCTGGCCGAGGCCAACATCGACTCCGCCTTCAAGGGCCAGATCGATCTCTCGGTCGATGAGGGCAAGCGCAAGGTCAAGGACCAGCAGGTCACCTGGATGAACGAGCTGGCGAGCGCCGGCATCCTGAAGAAGAGCTTCAACACCGGCATCTTCACCTTTGGCGCCTCCAGCCGTCCCGAAGCGGCAGGCGTCGGCGTCGCGGCCCTCGGTTCGCTCTACATGATGCTGATCGTGCTGGTGCTGTCGCTTCCGATCGGCGTCGCCGCCTCGATCTACCTCGAGGAGTTTGCGCCGAAGAACCGGCTGACCGACCTGATCGAGGTCAACATCAACAACCTCGCGGCCGTTCCGTCGATCGTCTACGGCCTCCTGGGTCTCGCCGTCTTCATCAACTTCGCCGGCATGCCGCGCTCGGCAGCCGTCGTCGGTGGCTTCGTGCTGACGTTGATGACCCTGCCGACGATCATCATCGCCACCCGTGCGGCGTTGAAGGCGGTCCCGCCGTCGATCCGCTCGGCGGCCCTCGGTCTCGGTGCGTCGAAGATGCAGACCATCTTCCACCACGTGCTGCCGCTGGCGATGCCGGGCATCCTGACCGGCACCATCATCGGTCTTGCCCACGCGCTTGGTGAAACCGCGCCGCTGCTCCTGATCGGCATGGTCGCCTTCGTCGTCGATTTTCCCGGTTCGCCTATGGAACCGTCGACGGCACTGCCGGTGCAGATCTACATGTGGGCCAACGAGGCGGAACGCGCCTTCGTCGAGCGCACCTCCGGCGCAATCATCATTCTTCTCATCTTCCTGGTCGTCATGAACCTTGGAGCCATTCTGTTGCGACGTCGCTTTGAGCGCCGCTGGTAGTGAGGTAATTACTATGAACATCATGTCAGAAGCAGCAGTCGAGAAGGCTCTGGATCAGAAAATGAACACCGTGCCCTACAAGATGATCGGCAAGGATGTGTCGGTCTATTACGGCGAGAAGCGTGCGCTTTTCGACGTCAACCTCAACATCCGCGAGAACACGGTCACGGCGCTGATCGGTCCTTCGGGTTGCGGCAAGTCGACCTTCCTGCGCACGCTGAACCGCATGAACGACACGATCGAGAACTGCCGCGTCACCGGCAAGATCACGCTCGACGAGGACGACATCTACGACCCGACGATCGACGTCGTCGAACTGCGCGCCCGCGTCGGCATGGTCTTCCAGAAGCCGAACCCGTTCCCGAAGTCGATCTACGACAACGTCGCCTACGGCCCGCGGATTCACGGACTTGCCCGCACCAAGGCCGACTTTGACGAGGTGGTCGAGACCAGCCTGCAGAAGGCCGGTCTGTGGAACGAGGTAAAGGATCGTCTGCAGGAGCCCGGCACCGGCCTTTCCGGTGGTCAGCAGCAGCGTCTCTGCATCGCGCGTGCCGTCGCCGTGAGCCCGGAAGTCATCCTCATGGACGAGCCGTGCTCGGCTCTCGATCCGATCGCGACGGCCAAGGTCGAGGAACTGATCCACGAGCTGCGCACGAACTTCACGATCGTCATCGTGACCCACTCGATGCAGCAGGCCGCCCGCGTTTCGCAGCGCACCGCCATGTTCCACCTCGGCAATCTCGTCGAGGAGAACGACACCGACAAGATGTTCACCAATCCGGATGACCAGCGCACCCAGGATTACATCATGGGCCGCTTCGGCTGAGGCCGCATAAGGCTGCAACAGTAACTGCAAAGCGCCCGTAAGGATCGACGATCATGTCCATGCATATCATGTCCGCCTATGACGAAGAACTGAAGTACCTGACGCGCCGCATCTCGGAGATGGGCGGCCTCGCCGAACAGATGGTCGCCGAGTCCGTTCGCGCGCTGGTCAACTCCGATCTGGCTCTCGCACAGAAGGTGATCTCGGACGACACCGTCCTCGACGACGCCGAGCGCCAGATCGGTGAGAAGGCGATCGTCACGATCGCCAAGCGTCAGCCGGTCGCCGCCGACCTGCGTGAGATCATGGGGTCGATCCGCATCGCCTCCGATCTGGAACGCGTCGGCGACCTCGGCAAGAACACCGCCAAGCGCGTGATCGCGGTCGCCGGCTCCGGCATTCCGCGCAAGCTCGCCCGTGGCCTCGAGCATCTGGCAGAGCTCGCTCTCGTCCAGCTCAAGGAAGTGCTCGACGTCTACGCCTCGCGCTCGCCGGAAAAGGCCAACAGCATCCGCGAGCGTGACGAAGAGATCGACGCGATCTACACCTCGCTGTTCCGTGAGCTCTTGACCTACATGATGGAAGATCCGCGCAACATCACGCCCTGCACGCATCTTCTGTTCTGCGCCAAGAACATCGAGCGCATCGGCGACCACGCGACCAATATCGCTGAGACGATCTATTACATGGCGACGGGTGCTCAGCCGGAAGGCGAGCGTCCGAAGGATGACACCACGTCGACGCTGGGCTCGGTCAACGACTGAGCGCCAAGCGCGCCGTAAGCATGCATGCCCTTTGAAATCTGATCCGGTCGCGGCTTCGGTCGCGGCCCCGAATTCCTGTATCTGAAGCATGCGGTTTTCGCCCCGCCTTTGAAAACGGCGGATGTGCTCCAGATTTAGAGTGTCTGAGCGCCGGCCGGGCCGATGAGCCCAAAGGCCGCCCGCGGTAAGGAGACGTTACCTGATGTTGCCAAAAATCGCCGTAGTCGAAGACGAAGAGGCGCTGAGCGTTCTGCTGCGTTACAATCTGGAAGCCGAGGGCTTCGACGTCGATACGATCCTGCGGGGCGACGAGGCGGAGATCCGGCTTCAGGAGCGGCTGCCCGACCTGCTTATCCTCGACTGGATGCTGCCCGGTGTTTCCGGCATTGAACTTTGCCGTCGGCTGCGCCAGCGTCCGGAGACCGAACGTCTGCCGATCATCATGCTGACGGCGCGAGGCGAGGAAAGCGAGCGCGTCCGGGGTCTGGCGACGGGTGCCGACGACTACGTGGTCAAGCCCTTCTCGACGCCGGAGCTGATGGCGCGCGTCAAGGCGATGCTGCGCCGGGCAAAGCCCGAGGTGCTCTCGACGCTGCTTCGCTGCGGCGACATCGAACTCGACCGCGAGACCCACCGCGTTCATCGCCGCAGCCGCGAAGTGCGCCTCGGCCCGACCGAGTTCCGTCTTCTGGAGTTCCTCATGTCCTCGCCGGGCCGCGTCTTCTCTCGCTCGCAGCTTCTGGATGGCGTCTGGGGGCATGACATCTATGTCGACGAGCGCACCGTCGACGTGCATGTCGGTCGTCTGCGCAAGGCTCTGAACTTCTCGAACATGCCCGACGTCATCCGCACCGTTCGCGGCGCCGGCTATTCGCTCGAAAGCTGAGCGGTCTGAAAGTCGCCAACAAAAAAAGGGGCCGATCGGCCCCTTCCTTTATCAATGCGGTCCAGCTTCTTAGCGAGCCCTGCGGCGCTCCCCCGACGGCTGGTAGGCCAGCCGAGCATGGAAGGTGCAGTAAGGCGAGGCTTCCGGGGAATCGTTGCCGCAGAAGTGAAACTCTTCCTTCAGCGGGTCGCCGATCGGCCACTTGCAGGTGCGCTCGGTGAGCTGGGTCAGCTCGAGGCGGCGCGACATCGGCACGACAACGTCGGTGCGGGTGCTGAAATCCTGCTCGGCAACGAGATCGACTTCGATTTCTTCCTTGAGAACGACAGCGCCGGCCGCGCGTGCAACCGGGCGGGTCGAAACGCGCGAAGCGTAGTTCGGTGCGCGCGGTGCCGAAGTCGGGCGCTTCGGACGGGCTGCCGTCGTGGTGCTGCCGCCGGCCTTGGCGCGACCTGGCAGGCTCAGGCGGTGAACCTTGCCGATGACAGCGTTACGGCTGACGCCGCCGAGCTGTGCCGCGATCTGGCTTGCACTCAGGCCCTCGGACCAAAGCTTCTTCAGTTTCTCCACCCGCTCGTCAGTCCAGTTCATTTCTGCACTCTCCGTTCTCAGCGTTGGGGATGGCAGAATCCCTCACCGCACCCCGGCTAAACCCCGGGGTTGCAAACGCGATAACTCTTTTGGTGACTAGGTCCGCCGCATGCGTCTAGTAATTGAATGTTAACGTACTGACCGCTGGACTCTGTGGCAAGAGTCCCGGGAATCAGGCCGAATCGATTTCGTAGTTTTCCCCAACTTGCTCGGCCAGCGTTGCATTTTTGCAAGCCCTCCCGGACGATTTTTCTGCTGCCAGGAATCGACCCTTGATGTTGCGCTGCAAGGCTTGGTTTTGTTGACATTGCAGCGCGAAATGGGAATAGTGCCTGCGCCGCCGAAAGGCGGCATTTTTGATTTTTATCGGCCCGCGTGAGGCGCGGGATCGATGTCGATCTGGAGTGAAGGAGAGCCTCGCATGACTGCAACCACGCCGCTTTATGATACCTACATGCGCGCGCCGTTGCGTTTCGAGCGAGGAGAGGGCGCCTGGCTGATCGCCGAAGACGGCACGCGTTATCTCGATTTCGGTGCCGGCGTTGCCGTGAACTCGCTCGGCCACGCGCACCCGCACCTGGTCGAAGCGCTGAAGGCGCAGGCCGACAAGGTCTGGCACCTGTCCAACCTTTATGAAATTGCGGGCCAGGAAAGCCTCGGCCGCCGGCTGACGGCGGTGACCTTTGCCGACAAGGTCTTCTTCACCAATTCGGGCGCGGAAGCGCTGGAATGCGCCATCAAGACGGCACGGCGTTACCACTTCTCCAAGGGCCACCCGGAGAAGTTCCACGTCATCACCTTCGAAGGCGCCTTCCACGGCCGCACGATCGCGACGATCGCCGCCGGTGGTCAGCAGAAATACATCGAAGGTTTCGGGCCGAAGGCGCCGGGCTTCTACCAGGTTCCGTTCGGCGACATCGCCGCGGTCAAGAATGCGATCACCGAGGAAACCGCAGCGATCCTGATCGAGCCGATCCAGGGCGAGGGCGGCATCCGTCCGGCGACCAAGGAATTCATGCAGGAACTGCGCGCGCTCTGCGACGAGTTCGGCCTGCTTTTGATCCTCGACGAGGTCCAGACCGGCGTCGGCCGTACCGGCAAGCTGTTTGCCCATGAATGGGCGGATATCCGTCCGGATATCATGGCGGTCGCCAAGGGTATCGGCGGTGGCTTCCCGTTCGGCGCCTGCCTCGCGACTGAGGAAGCCGCATCTGGTATGGTGGCGGGCACGCATGGCTCCACATATGGCGGCAACCCGCTGGCCATGGCCGTCGGCAACGCCGTGCTCGACGTCGTTCTGGCCGACGGATTCCTGACGCATGTGCGCGATGTCGCGCTGGTCTTCCGCCAGGGCCTTGCGTCGCTCAAGGACCGCTTCCCTGATGTCATCGAGGACATCCGCGGTGACGGTTTGATGCTGGGCATCAAGGTGAAGGGCCCTTCGGCCGATCTGCTGAAGGAAATCCGCGCCGAAAAGCTCCTGGCCGTGCCGGCGGGCGAAAATGTGCTGCGTCTGCTGCCGCCGCTGACCGTGACGGCGGAAGAGGCGCGCGAGGGGCTCGCACGTATCGAACGCGCCGCCGAGGCGGTTCGCAAGGCAAGCGGCAACGCCGCGGCCTGAAGGTAGCGACCCAGGGACGACTAAGGCGTTAGAATGACCTTCGTGCGGGCACGTCGATAGCGTGCCGCACCAGGGACCGATTTTTCAGACAGGAACCGAGTACGATGGCAGGCACCAGACATTTTCTCGATCTTTCGGCCATGACGGCCGCCGACCTCCGGACGATCATCGACGATGCGCGCGTCCGAAAGGCGGCGACCAAGGCCGGAACTGCCGAGAAGCCGCTCGCCGGCAAGATGCTGGCGATGATCTTCGAAAAGCCCTCCACCCGCACCCGCGTTTCCTTCGATGTCGGCATGCGCCAGCTCGGCGGCGAAACCCTGTTTCTGTCAGGCACCGAAATGCAGCTCGGCCGCGCCGAGACGATCGGCGACACGGCCAAGGTGCTCTCGCGTTACGTCGACGCCATCATGATCCGCACCACCGACCATCGCCGCCTTCTGGAACTGGCCGAGCATGCGACGGTCCCGGTCATCAACGGCCTGACCGACGATACGCACCCCTGCCAGATCATGGCCGATATCCTGACCTTCGAGGAGCATCGCGGTCCGGTAAAGGGCAAGACGATTGCCTGGACCGGCGACGGCAATAACGTGCTGCATTCGCTGATCGAAGGTTCTGCCCGCTTCGGATACCGCATGAACATGGCCGTGCCGCTCGGGTCCGAGCCGCAGGACAAGTTCCTGAACTGGGCGCGCAACAATGGCGGCGAGGTCCTTTTGTGTCATGACGCCGAACAGGCCGTCGCCGACGCCAATTGCGTCGTGACCGACACCTGGATCTCGATGAACCAGGAACATCGCGCCCGCGGGCACAACGTCTTCCAGCCCTACCAGGTCAATGAAGCGCTGATGAAGCGTGCGGCCTCCGATGCGCTGTTCATGCACTGCCTGCCGGCGCACCGCGGCGAAGAGGTCACCGACGAGGTCATCGACGGCCCGCAGTCGGTGGTCTTCGACGAGGCGGAAAACCGGCTGCACGCACAGAAGTCGGTCATTGCCTGGTGCATGGGGCTCGTCTGAGCCGGCTGCCCGGTCGCGCGCGACGGCGGCGAAGAGGCTTCCGTGCGCTCCGCCGAGCGTGCGCCATATAGGGCGTGTTCACCGCACTTGACATTGTCCACGTGCGACACGATTTAGGCGGCATACGGGCGCTCCTGAAAGTAGTGAGCGCGCAACCGTCGAGGTGGTGCGTTGCTATGGCGGCGGCACATACCTGGTGGACAATCCGTTTATCGCGGGATCAACTGAGACAGCGAGCACGTTGCGCGGGGATAGCAATATCTCTGGTGCAGCTTGGTGGCGGAAGGCAAGGAGCAAGACATGACTGACATGACGCCAGGGCTTGGTGAGTTCGACTTTGCCGGTGACGATCACGTCGTGCCTTTCCAGGTGGAAGGCCTCGACGTGCGCGGCCGCGCCGTGCAGCTCGGCCCCATGCTGGACGCAATCCTCGAGCGCCACAACTATCCGCTTCCGGTCGCGCGCCTGGTTGCTGAAACCGTCGTACTCACCGTGTTGCTCGGGACCTCGCTGAAGTTTGAAGGCAAGCTGATCGTCCAGACCCAGGGCGATGGCCCTGTCGATCTGGTGGTCGCTGATTTCTCGACGCCGGATCGCGTGCGCGCCTATGCCCGCTACGATCAGGAAGCGCTTGCCGCTGCCGAAAAGGACGGCCGGACCCTTTCGCACGAGCTGCTCGGAAAGGGCGTGCTCGCCTTCACCATCGACCAGGGCGCCCATACCCAGCGTTACCAGGGGATCGTTGCGCTCGACGGAGCGACGCTGGAAGAAATCGCCGGCGTCTATTTCCGACAGTCGGAGCAGATCCCGACCAAGGTGCGCCTTGGCGTGGCCGAGCTTCTCGATCGCGACGAAAACGGCAAGCCGCGCCATCGCTGGCGCGCCGGCGGCATGGTCGCCCAGTTCCTGCCGGAAGCGCCGGAACGCATGCGCCAGCCCGACCTTTCCGGCGGTGATGGCGATGATGGTGAAAGCGCGTTCGGGGACGACGATCTCTGGGCCGAAGCCAAGGTGATGGTCGAAACGATCGACATGGACGAGTTGACCGATCCGATGGTCGGAACCGAGCGGTTGCTCTATCGCCTGTTCCACGAGCGCGGCGTCCGCGTCTACGAACCGCAGGCGGTCTACGACCGTTGCAGCTGCTCGCGCGAGAAGCTGCAGTCGGTGTTGTCCAATCTGAGCACGGACGACCTCGAAAGCACCATCGACGATGGCGAAGTCAAGGTGACCTGCGAGTTCTGCTCGACGACCTATCGCTTCGAAGCAAGCGAGGTGCGCCCGCAGTAGCGGGCGCTTCCGGTCGACTGGCCGCGATTAAGAGCGACGCTAGTCCGAAGGACGCGCTTCAGTTCAGGGTGCGCACGAGCCCGGGTGAATCGAGCGAGAAGGCGGGGATGGCAACGTTGAAGGTCTCTCCGCCTTCCGATTCCATGCTGTAGTGGCCGAACATGACGCCTGAGGGCGTATCCAGAGGGCATCCGGACGAATACTCATAGGTATCGCCGGGATTGAGCAGCGGCTGCTCGCCGATGACGCCCGGACCGCTGACCTCGTCGACTTGCCCGTTCTCATCGGTAATGTGCCAGTAGCGCGTCATCAACCGCACGGATGCGTCCGAGTGGTTTGAGATGACGATGCGATAGCCCCAGACATAGCGGCCGTCATCGGGATCCGACTGCTCTTCGAGATAGTACGGCTCCACCGTAACTTCTATGTCGCGGGTCAAAGCGCGATACATGGGCATCACCTTGCTTCAGGTCTTTCAGGGTATTCTACAGCAAGATGGTTTCGTCAAGAATAACGGCAAGATTGTGCGATCCCATGATGGGACGGATGGCCGTGCTGACGCGATCGAGCGGGTGAAACGTGCCTGGCACCTTGGCGCCGCGCCGCCGGAAACCATCTCGTGACGGCCGGCAAGGGGCGTCGGCCGCCGTTGATCACGGCGGCCGTGTCTTCGTAAAATCAGGCCTTCACGGCCTTCAGCGCGCGGGCGAAATCTTCCACCACATCGTCGCTGTCCTCGATGCCGGCCGAGAAGCGCACGGTTCCGGCGGAAATGCCGAGCTCTTCGCGGGCCTCGTCGGTCAGGTTCTTGTGCGTGGTCGTTCCCGGATGGGTGATCAGGCTCTTGCTGTCGCCGAGGTTGTTGGAGATGCGCACGATCTCCAGCGCATTCTGCAGCGCGAAGGCTGCATCCTTGCCGCCCTTCAGTTCGAAGGCGACGAGCGTCGATCCGCCGGTCATCTGCTTGGCGATGATGTCGGCCTGCGGATGATCCTTGCGGCCAGGATAGATGACCTTGGCGACCTGCGGCTGTTCTGCCAGGAAGTCGGCCACGCGGCGGGCCGTTTCCGTCTGCTGACGCACGCGTAGCGGCAGCGTCTCGATGCCCTTCAGCAGCGTCCAGGCGTTGAACGGCGACATCGCCGGGCCGGTGTGGCGGAAGTAGTCGTGCAGGTGCTCGTTGATCCATTCCTTGTCGGAAAGCACGACACCGCCGAGGCAACGGCCCTGACCGTCGATATGCTTGGTGGCGGAATAGACGACGATATGGGCGCCGAGTTCCAGCGGCTTCTGGAAGAGCGGCGTCGCAAAGACGTTGTCGACGACGACCTTGGCGCCGATCTGGTTGGCGAGCTTGGCAACGCCGGCAATGTCGATGACTTCGAGCGTCGGGTTGGTCGGGCTTTCGAGGAAGAAGACCTTGGTGTTCTTCTGGATCGCCTTTTCCCAGTTGGCGAGGTCGCGTCCGTCGACCAGCGTGCACTCGATGCCGTATTTCGGCGCCAGCGTCTCGACCACCCAGCGGCAGGAGCCGAAGAGGGCGCGGGCGGCGACGATGTGGTCGCCGGCCTTCAGCTGGCAGAGAATGGCGGCGGTGACGGCAGCCATGCCCGATGCCGTGGCGCGCGCATCCTCGGCGCCTTCCAGCATGCACATGCGCTTTTCAAACATGTCGTTGGTCGGGCTACCGTAGCGGGCGTAGATGAAGCCTTCGGTCTCGCCCTTGAAACGAGCTTCCGCAGCTTCCGACGTCTCGTAGACAAAGCCCTGGGTAAGGAAGATCGCCTCGGAGGTCTCTCCGTGCTGGGAACGGGTGGTCCCGCCATGGACCAGTTGCGTTGCGGGGCGCCAGTTTTTGCTCATGTGACGGTCACTTTCAAAAACAAAAAAACCGGCCGCGTGAAGGGCCGGTTTGACACCCGGCCTTTTTAGCTACTTGTTTAACGTGGCTGCAAGCCGACCGGCCAAATCACCACGGGATAAAGCTTCAATACTGCCAGGGTACGCTTGCGTCAATTCCCGGAGTTTGGTTTTGTCTCGCAACTGAAAAGAGGACTGCAATGGGCCGCGACACTGGGATTTTGGCCGATCGCGCGATCGCCGCGCTGTTAGAATCGGGACGCCTCAAAAGCGAGAAGCCGCTGGATGACGATCAGATCCAGCCGGCAAGCCTCGACCTGCGCCTAGGCTCGAAGGCTTTCCGCGTCCGCGCAAGCTTCATGCCAGGCCCGTCTCACCTCGTTGCCGACAAGCTCGACCGGCTGAAGCTGCACGTCGTCGATCTGACCGATGGCGCGGTGCTGGAAACGGGCTGCGTCTACATCGTGCCGCTGATGGAAAGCCTGGAACTGCCTGAGGGCATGTCGGCCTCGGCCAACCCGAAAAGCTCGACCGGTCGCCTCGACATCTTCACCCGCGTCATCACCGATCGCGCCCAGGAATTCGACAAGATCCCGACCGGCTACAGCGGTCCGCTCTATCTCGAAATCAGCCCGCGCACCTTCCCGATCGTCGTGCGCCGCGGCTCGCGCCTGTCGCAGATCCGCTTCCGCATGGGCCAGTCTATCCTGTCGGAGCAGGAACTGCAGGCGCTGCACGAGAGCGACGTGCTGGTGGCGAGCGACAAGCCGAACGTCAGCGGCGGCGGCATCGCGCTGTCGATCGATCTGAAGGGCACCGGGCCCGAAGGCCTGATCGGCTATCGCGGCAAGCATCACACCGCCGTCATCGACGTCGACAAGAAAGCGCAGCACGCGATCTTTGATTTCTGGGAGCCACTCTACAGCCGCGGCCGCGATGAACTGATCCTCGATCCGGATGAGTTCTACATTCTCGTCTCGCGGGAGGCGGTGCATGTTCCACCGCTTTATGCGGCCGAGATGACGCCGTTCGATCCGCTGGTCGGCGAGTTTCGCGTGCATTATGCCGGCTTCTTCGATCCGGGCTTCGGCCATGCCTCGGCCGGCGGCACGGGCAGCCGGGCCGTGCTCGAAGTGCGCAGCCACGAGGTGCCGTTCATCCTCGAACACGGCCAGATCGTCGGCCGCCTGATCTACGAACACATGCTGGAACGGCCGGATGGTCTCTATGGCCTCGGCGTCGGCTCCAACTACCAGGCGCAGGGCCTGAAGCTCTCGAAGCATTTCCGCGCCGAGTAGGGGATTTCGAAGCGCCCCTTACGCAATCCCGCGCAAGGGTGCTTGACAGATCGCCCCGGTTCGGGAAATTTCGCAGGCACCGCGGGTGTAGTTCAGCGGTAGAACGCCAGCTTCCCAAGCTGGATGTCGTCGGTTCGATCCCGATCACCCGCTCCATTCTTCCTCGTCCCGTTCCTTGTGTAACCGCGTTCTCGTGGTGGCCTATGGTCAGCTGCGCTGCGGCCGGTTACTTTACCGCTCGATGAATCACCGCGGTTCCAAGGGCCGCCCCTGCCACATGAGACGTGCCGGCCGCTGCCCATGAAAGTTCTTTCCCTTTTCGCCCTTTGCGCATCCTTGATCGCGACGCCGCTTGCGGCCGAGGCTAAGGATCTGCCGCTGCTGTTCGACGCGCGCGAACGCATCGCCAAGCCCGATCTCACGGGCCTGGCGCGCCTGCGTTTCTTGACGACGGTGGATTTTCCGCCGTTCAACTTCATCGACCAGTCCGGCAAGCTTTCGGGATTTCATGTCGATCTCGTGCGCGAGATCTGCCGCGAGCTCGACATCGAGGCCAAATGCCAGATCCAGGCCGTGACCTATGCGGAGCTGCTGCCGGCACTGGAAGAGGGGCAGGGCGAGGCGGTGGCCGCCGGTATCGCCGTCGGTCCGGAACTGCGCCAACGCTTCGGCTTTTCCCGCGCCTTCATGCGGCTTCCAGCGCGCTTCGCCGTCAATACGAAGGCGGCCGGCGCAGTCTCGGCACCGAGCGATCTCAAGGGGAAGCCGGTCGGTGTCGTCGCCGGAACCACGCATGAGGCGATGTTCAAGGCGTTTTTCCCGAAGATCGAGGCCAAGGTCTATCCCGACCGCGAGGCCATGCTGACGGCTCTGCAGAAGGGCGATGTGCCGGCGGTGTTTTCCGACGGCATGCAGCTGTCCTTCTGGATCTCGGGTAGCGCTGCTGGCGGCTGCTGCACGCTTGTCGATGGCGCCTACTTCTCGCAGCGCTTCCTCGGTGAAGGCCTGACGATCATGAACCGCAAGTCCGAGCCTGCCCTGACCCAGGCGATCGATCACGCGCTGCTGGCGCTGTCGCGCAGCGGCCGCTTGGAGGAAATCTACCTGCGCTACTTCCCGAACGGAATCTACTAGGCGCCAGAACTTTTCGGCGTGATCACCGGCCGGCCTATCGGCGGAAGCGGGCGAGCGCGCCGCGCTCGATAGCGGCGCAGGTCAGCTTGTCGAGGCCAAGCCGGTCGCGCAGCAACTGCAGCAGGCGGATTTCTTCGTTGCGGATGCGCTGGTCGGCGGCCGCGATCTCGACGGCGAGCGCATAGGCCGTCTCGTGGAACTTCTCCGGCAGCGCTTCGCGCACGATCTCGAGCATGATGTCGAGCCCCTCGGGCGCCGCCAGCTGCGCCGAGCATTCATGGCCGATATGGACGAGGCTGTCCTCGTCGAAGCCGTCGAACACGGGCAGGAACTGAACCAGCCGGCCGATGCGGGCAAACTCGTCGTCGCTCATCTCGCGGTCGACCGCCGACATCATCACCATGACATAGATGAGAGCTTCGTGGTGGCTGAGGCTTGGTTGCATGGGCTTTCCGGCGGTAGAGCGATTCCAGGGATGGGACGGTTCCTGATCCGGAATTGCGTCGTTTCAAAGAGTTGAGCCGTCTGCCGCTTTCGGCAGACGGTCGAGAGCTGGGAATTGTCGCGGCTATTTACAAGTCCGGCTGCGAAGCGTCCACTCCGATGCCGAGGGTCGGATCGTCGAATGTCATCGGCGTGTGGCTGAGGTCGCGCGGATCGTCACCGTAAAAACCGAGCTTCGCCTGGCGTGCTGCGTCGGCGCGTTTTTCGAGGGTCGAGCCGGGAACCGGCGTTGCCCAGCCATTGTCGACGAGCCAGGTGGCAAGATCCTGTCCGCCAAGCGTGCAGGAGGCGGTGGCCGAAGGGCCGGAATCTCCTTCGGGCAGATCGCAGCTGACCGCACGTGCGCGCAGGAAGTTTCTGAAGGCGGTTCGCGCGACGATGCCGCAGGGCCAGCTCTTGCCGGCGCTTTCGCAGGTCCGCTCCGCTTGTTCCGGCTCGATGCCGTCGATCTGCAGCGTCAGCTTGTCGAACTGGATCACACCGGCGGCGACCGCGACCGGGCGATAGAGTACGGTCGGCCCGGCGGCCTTCGCTTCCTTCTTCGGTTCCGACAACGGCGCGCGCGGTTCCACCCGTTCGAGCGGCGCACTGGTGACCGTATCGGGCAGGCCGAACTGCTGTGGCTCGATGGCGCGCGCCGCATTTTCCGTCGTGGGCGATTGTTCGCTGGTCGTCGCCGCGCCGCCGGGGTCGAGCGGGACCTCGTCGTCGGCCTGATCCGGCGTCGCCTCGAAATCTGTCATGTCGGGCGTTTCGAGAACGAGTTCCGGTGTGGCGGCGGTCTCACGGTCGCGGATGGCAACAGCGCCCGCATAGAGGATGCCGGTGAAAAGGGCGATTGCGGCGATGCCGCCGGCAAGGGTGTAGAAATGCTGCCGCATCAGGAAGGACGTCCTATTGGCTGGCCCAGATAATTCGGGCGATCCATTCGATCTGGCTGGTCTCGAAGCTCCGGTTCGGATGCTCGGGATTGAGCGATAGAAGTTCGATCACACGCGGCGTCTGGCGCGTGAGCACCTTTGCCATGACCTCGCCCTCCTGCGTCTTCACCACAACCCGATCGCCACGCCGGATCGGCGCGCTGGGGTCGACGATCAGGATGTCGCCGTCGCGGTAGAGCGGCAGCATGCTGTCTCCCTGGACCCCGAGCGCATAGGTGCCGCTGCGCTTTTCCGCATCCGTCGGAAAGTCGATGACGTCCCAGCCCTGACCGGCGGGAAAGCCGCCATCGTCGAAGTAGCCGCCGGCACCCGCCTGGGCAAAGCCGATCAGCGGGATCGTGGCAGCGGCCACCGGCTCGGAAGGCGCTGGGACCCCCTCCGGCTGCAGTAGGCTGGTGAACTGGTCCATGGTGGCGCCCGTCGCCCCCAGCACCTTGGCGATCGATTCTGTCGAGGGCCAGCGCTCGCGCCCGTCGGCGGAGCGACGTTTGGATTTGTTGAAGGAGGTCGGGTCGAGGCCGGCACGGCGCGCGAGGCCGGACGGCGAGAGCTGGTGGCGCTCGGCCAGGGTGTCGATAGCGTGCCAGATCGTGCCGTGAGACAACATGACGAGAGATCCAGGCCGGGCAGGCGGCCACTTGCTGCTTTGGTTCCCGGCCACACTACCGAAACGCTGCAGGGCGGTAAAGAATCGGGAGGAAAATAGTCCTCTTTCCGTCATTTGATTTGCGGGACGCGGCCCCTATAGTTCCGGTGATGGGCAGGACAGGCTTTCGGTGGAGGGCGTTTTGTTGATGCGCATGAAAGCGGAACGCCTGCTGATCGTCGCCATGCTTGCCGCGGTCGCCGGGCTTGCGCTCGAAGATCGCCTGCTTGAGATGGGGCGCCTCGCAACGCTTCTCGGTGCCGCCGGTCTGGTGGTTGCGATCGTGCTTGCATCGCTGCGGGTGTCGCATCACGCCGAGGTTCTGGCATCCAAGGTCGGCGATCCCTATGGCACGATGATCCTCACGCTCTCGGCGGTGCTCGTCGAAGTCGTCGTTCTGGCGATCATGATGACCAGCGAGACCTCGCCGACGCTGGTGCGCGACACGATCTATGCGGCCGTCATGCTCGACATCAACGGCATCCTGGGCCTTGCAGCCCTTCTCGGAGGTCTGAAGCACGGCGAACAGCCCTATAATGACGATTCCGCCCGCACCTACAGCGTGATGATCCTGACGGCGATGGGGATTTCTATGATCGTGCCGGAATTCGTGCCGGCGGCGAAATGGCATCTCTACTCGGCCTTCACCATCGGCGCGATGATCACGCTCTACGCCCTGTTCCTGCGCATGCAGGTGGGCGTGCACAGCTACTTCTTCAGCTACAGCTATCCGAAGGCGAAGGGCGAGGGGAGCGCGAGAGAGGGCGGCCCCGACCAGCCGGTGTTGCCGTCGATCGTGATCCTGATCCTCGGCATCGTGCTGATCGGTGTGCTGGCGGAAGTGATGTCGTCGCTGCTGACATCGGGCTTGAAAGGGAGCGGTGCACCGCCGGCTGTCACGGCCATCGTCGTCGCGGCGATTTCCGCCTCTCCGGAGATCATGACCGCCATGCGCGCCGCTCTCGCAAATCGCATGCAGGCGGTCGTCAATATCGCGCTCGGCGCTTCGCTTTCGACCGTCATCCTGACGGTGCCGGTGATGGAGGCGATCGCGCTCTATACCGGCCAGCCGTTCCTGATGGCGATGTCGCCGGTGCAGACGGTGATGGTGACGATCACGCTGATCGTTGCCGCGATCAACCTCAATGACGGCCAGACCAACGCCATCGAGGGCATGACGCATTTCGTGCTGTTTGCCACCTTCGTCATGCTCTCGGCGATCGGGCTCTGAACCGGCCGCCGGGCGAGCGTCAGGCCGTCGCCTTTTCCTGCGCCTTCCTGGCGACCACCTCTTCATAGGCGGCCTGGAGCGTGGCGCGCACCCGCGGCGGGCCATCGAGCGGCATCCCCAGATGGTCGTGCCGCAGCTCGTCCATGAAGCGATCCCAGAGCGCAGGGCCGCCGTTCTCCATGAGTTCGGCGCGAATGCTGAGCTCTTCGCTGACCGGCAGGTAGCGCCGTCCCCAGGTACCGAGCTGGGCCATGATCGGCACGAGTGCAATCGTCATTTCCGTCAGGCTGTAGATCGCCTTCTGCTTGTGCGTGGGGTCGTCGCGCTTCGTCAGCATTCCCTGTTCGACCAGCATCTTCAGCCGATCCGCAAGGATATTCGATGAGATACCCTCCTGCGATCGCAGCAGCTCCCGGAAGTGCCGTTTGCCGCCGAAGATCATGTCGCGAATGATCAGCAGGCTCCATTTGTCGCCGAACACTTCGAGCGAAAGATTGATCGGGCAACCCGAGCGCATGTCGTCCTTCATTGGCACCTCTTTAAAACCGCTTGCATTATCGCATCACTGACGCTAACGTTCAACTGATTTCAAAATTATAGCAGTTCACAATCGAAACCAGTTGCGTATAAGCCACCGGTTTCCGACCCAGAGGAGGCAGGACATGACTGACAGATCCGTGGAACATTCGAGCTTCACCATTGAACGCAGCTTCAAGGCGACACCGGTTGAGGTGTTCAGGGCGTTCTCGGAGCCAGCCGCAAAGGAGCGCTGGTTCGTCAACGTCGAAGCCGGGGCGCAGATCACCCACGACTTCCGCGTCGGCGGCCGCGAAAGCGGTCGCTTCAGCGTGGACGACGGGACGACCTATTACGACGATACCGTCTATCTCGATATCGTCGAGAACCGCCGGATCATCTTTGCCTATACGATGACGCAGAACGACAGGCGGATTTCTGCCTCCGTCGCCACGGTCGATATCCAGCCTGCGGGCACCGGCACGCGCCTCGTCTTTACCGAACAGGTGGCCTTCCTCGACGGGCTCGACAAGCTCGAGTACCGCCGCGGAGGCTGGGAAGAGTTGATGGGGGCGTTGGCCAAGGAACTCGGCGAGGCGGTTGCTGCCTGAGCACAACGTTTGGCCGCGCATAGCGATCGATATCCCGGAGGACACGTGCTGGTCCTCCGGGATTTTTTTGCTAGTGCATGGCGGCGATCGCGCTGCCGGCGATGCCGACGGAGAAGAGCGTGAGGCAGACGGCGGCGATCCGGCGCGGCAGGTGCGAAGCCGAAAGACCCTTGGACATCTGCACCAGCAGGGCGCCGGCCCCGATCCAGGTCGACCCGGCGGCGATGACCAGCAGGGAGAAGCCGGCGATCCAGGGCCAGACGGCTGCCAGTCCTGTCTGCGGCAACAGCACCAGGGCGACGATCAGGGCTTTCGGATTGAGCAGCGTCGTGACGAAGACTTGTCGGATGGAGATGACGACACCTTCGCTGCGCTCGGCATCGGTCGTCCAGAGCGCATAGGCGAGGTAGAGAACCCAGCAGGCGGCAATGAGCCTCAGCGCCAGGCCGAGGTTCGGATGGGCGGCAAGGAACGGTGCGAGCAACGCGACGGCGGGAATGATCACCGCGAGATAGCCGCCGAGTTCGCCGGTCAAAAGCGGCAGCGACCGGCGAAACCCGGCCGATGCGCCGGAGAGCCAAAGCAGCGTATTCGTCGGACCGGGCGTCGCGAGCAGGACGAGGGCGGCAAGGGCAAAGGCGAGCGGCTGCATGTCGTTGGGACCCGAGTTTCATGGTCGTTATCGCTGCCTTCTAGCAGCGGCGCAAGCGCCGGTTCTTGATCTCCATCAAGCTTGCTGTCCGATCTGTGGTGCAAGCCACCCCAAGAAATCGCCACAGCGCCGCCCCGACATGCCCCTTCCGCGCCCGTCGCGGCCGCGCTATCAGACGGGCTCCGCCGCTTCTCCTCCCGCCGGCGTGATCGAGGCTCCCATGAACAAGACCGTCCTGTCAGGCATCGTCATGACGACGTTTTCCTATTTCCTGTTTTCGCTGCAGGATGCGTCGGTCAAATGGCTGGTCGTCGGCTACTCGGTCTGGCAGATCCTGTTTACCCGCAGCATCACCATTCTCTTGCTCTGCCTTGTGATCGGTCGCGGCAAGCTGGTGCGCAGCGCCATCTCGTCGCCGGTGATCAAACCGCTCTTCGTGCGCAATCTTTTGCTGCTCGCTGCCTGGCTTTCCTATTTCAACGCGGCGCGCGACCTCGGCCTGGCGGAGATGACCACCCTTTACTACGCCGCGCCAATCATCGTGACGCTGCTTGCTGTACCGATCCTGAAGGAGGACGTGCCGCCGATCCGCTGGTTCGCTGTGTTCATCGGCTTCGTTGGCGTGCTCATCGCCTGCGATCCGCTCGGCACCGGCATGAAACTGTCGCTGCCGGTTTTCCTGGCGCTTATCGCCGCCGTCTTCTGGGCGATCGGCACTGTCATGCTGCGCAAGACGGCACTTCAGGAAACGACCCTGGTGCAGATGACGATCTCCAACGTCTTTTTCATCGGCATGACCGGGCTTGCCGTCGGCTTTTTCTGGACGCCGCCTGCGCTCTTCGACGTCGCGCTGATGGCCGGAACCGGCGTCATCGCCGGCATCGCCCAGTACGCGTTGTTCGAGGGTATGCGCCGGGCACCGATCTCGGTGATCGCGCCGTTCGAATATACCTCGCTCGTCTGGGCCTTCGGACTCGGCTTCCTGATCTGGGGCGACGTTCCGGCCATGAACGTCTTTGCCGGCGCCGGGCTGATCTTTGCGGCCGGCCTGCTGATCATCGTCGGCGAACGACTGGCGCATCGGCGCGCCGGTGCCGCCGCTTAGAGATACGGGACGGACGGAAATCGTCGTCATGCTTTGATGACGAGCGCCTCGGGAACACGGCCGGTCAGCCTGAAGAACATGTGTGAGGTCACGAGCACGTTTGGGTCGGCAAGATGCTGGTCGAGTGCTTCCAGATCGGCATCGAGTTCGGCCTGGCCGATGAAGCCTTCGGCGACAAGCCCGCCGCGGACATTGTCGATGAAATCCCGAAGGATCGGCCGGCGGTCGTGACCCGGCGGATAGACATGCTCGACCGCGTCGACGGATATCGCCTCGATACCGGCGTTCCGGAACAGACGATGCAGCCGGCGACCGATATTGAGGTCGATGCCTCTGGCGGCGGAATAGGCGACATAGGCGGCAAGCAGCCGGTCCCAGGCGGCAAGCGGCGGATCGCAGATATGTCCGAGGAAATCGGCCTCGAAGCTCGCGATCCAGCCACCCGGCCGTACCAATGACACCATTTCGAGCACGATCAGCTCTGGCCGCGGCACGTTGACGAGCACCAGCCGCATATGAGCGCCGTCGAAGGAACGGCGCGGCAGGCCTGTCGCATAGGCATCGCCCTCGCGCACATCCACCTGGGGGAGCGCATGGCCGGCAACGAAACGGCGGGCGAGTTCGACAAAATTCGGATCGCGTTCGATGCCGAGCACCGATCCGTTTGGCCCGACGCGTTTGCCAAGTAGGTGCAGAACCCCACCGGGGCCGCAGCCAAGATCGACGACGCGTTCGCCCGGCCGGATTCCGACCCGTTCGAGCTGCTGGTCGGAATCAGGGGCGAGATTGGCAATCTGTCGTTTCAGGCGTTCTTCTTCGGGCCCGGCGCGCCCAAGAAGATAGAGATCAGGCTCGCTCATGGCGTGTCCCCCTCTGACCTCGCGGAGGATGCGCCTGCGCGCGAAGAGCGTCAATCAGAAGATGCTGATAAGCTTAACGCACGCCGGACGTCATGAAACGTCGCTCGGGAGTTTCTTCATAGATCACAAGACCTTCGCGGCGGTAGAACGCCACCGCCGGATTGGTCGTCAGCACGCTGAGCTGCACGGGCAGGCCGATCGCCCTTGCTTCACCGAGCACTTGGCGAAGCGCGATCGCACCGTAGCCGCACTTCTGGTGACCGGGCGCGACGTAAAGCTTGTTCACCCAGAAATGGTCCTCGCGCCGCGTGACCGATACGCAGCCGACATCCTCGTGCCCCACGGCGATGATGCGATACTCGCCGAGGATGAGTGCATCCGCCAGCCGAGGCCGCCAGCTGCCCCAAAGCGCGATCGCATAGTTGCGCATACAGGCTTCTTCCAGCCAGCGCAGATAGGGTTCGTCGTCGGGGACGGCGGGGCGGAGGGCGGCTTTGGTCATGGCTTCGTCATGGAGTGTGGTTCAATCCGCGCAGGCCTAGCACCACAACCGTAACAGAGTGATGGCGGCCGGGTGGGCGCTAAGCCGGCAAGGGCCTCGAGCAGGCCGGGCTCAAACGAAAACAGGCCCTCGAGGGGGCCTGCTTCCAATGCTATTCAGCGAACCTTACGCCGCCTGTTTCTTCTCGCCGTAGGGGTCGAAGCGGCCGTAGAAGGTCTCGCCGCGTTCGGCCATTTCCTTGAGGAGTGCCGTCGGCTTGAAGTGGTTGCCATAATCCTTGGCGAGCGTCTCGCACATCGTGACGAAGGCCTTCACGCCCATGCCGTCGATGTAGGAGAGCGTGCCGCCGGTGTAGGGAGCAAAGCCGAAACCGAGGATCGAGCCGACGTCTGCTTCGCGCGGATCGGTGACGATGCCTTCTTCCATGGTGCGGGCCGCTTCGAGCGCGATCGTCGCCAGGAACCGCTGCTTCAGCACCTCAACATCGATCTTGTCGGCGTTCTTCTGCGGATAGAGGGTTTTCAGCTCCGGCCACAGATACTTCTTGGCGGGCTTGGCCGGATACTCGTAGAAGCCCTTGCCGTTCTTGCGACCGCGACGGTCGAGATCGTCGACCATCTTGTTGATCAGCGCCAGGTGCTTGGGATCGACGGCCTTTTCGCCGAGGTCGGCGACGGTGGCCTTGAGGATCTTCTGGCTGAGGTCGATCGCCACTTCGTCGTTGAGCGACAGCGGGCCGACCGGCATGCCGGCCATCTTGGCGGCATTTTCGATCATCGCCGGCGGTACGCCTTCGATCAGCATGTCATAGGCTTCGTGGATGTAGCGGAAGACGCAACGGTTGACGTAGAAGCCGCGGGTGTCGTTGACGACGATCGGCGTCTTCTTGATCGCCGCGACATAGTCGAGTGCCACGGCGAGCGCCCTGTCGCCGCTCTCCTTACCGAGGATCACTTCCGTCAGCATCATCTTCTCGACTGGTGAGAAGAAGTGGACGCCGATGAACTGGCCCGGGCGCTTGGAGTTCTTGGCAAGACCGGTGATCGGCAGCGTCGAGGTGTTGGAGGCAAAGATCGCGTCTTCGGCAATCACCGCTTCCACCTTCTCGATCACGTCCTTCTTGACCTGGCGATCCTCGAACACCGCTTCGACGACGAGGCCGGCGGTCTTCAGGTCATTGTAGTCGGCCGAAGGGGTGATACGGGCAAGCAGCGCCTCGCCCTCTTCCTTGGTCAGGCGGCCCTTGCCGATCGAATCCTTGACCAGGCCTTCCGAATGCGCCTTGCCCTTTTCGGCCGCTTCCATGTCGCGGTCGATCAGCGTCACCGCAATGCCGGCAGCAGCCGTCACATAGGCGATCGAGGCGCCCATGAAGCCGGCGCCGACGACGCCGACATGCTTGAATTCGGACTTCGGCACGCCGGCCGGACGACGGGCGCCCTTGCCGAGTTCCTGCATCGAGACGAACAGCGAGCGGATCATCGAGAAGGCTTCGGTCGTTTGAAGGATCTCGGTGAAGTAGCGCTGCTCGATCTTGAGCGCCGTGTCGAACGGTACCTGCAGGCCTTCATAGACGCACTTCAGGATCGCGACGGCGCCCGGATAGTTGCCGTAGGTCTCGCGGCGCAGGATGCCGGAAGCGGCCGGCCAGAGCTGGGCCGAAGCCGGCGTCCAGATGCCGCCGCCTGGAACCTTGTAGCCCTTTTCGTCCCACGGCTGGACCGGCTTCAGGCCGTTCTTGATCATCGCCTTGGCCGCGTCGACCAGCTTGTCGGCATCGACGACTTCATGCACCAGGCCAAGCGCCTTGGCGCGGGCTGCCGTCAGCGACGAGCCTGTCGTCATCATCTGCAGCGCATCCTGCGCATTGGTCAGGCGCGGCACGCGCTGGGTGCCGCCGGCGCCCGGGAAAATGCCGACCTTGACTTCCGGCAGCGCGATCTTGACCGACTTGGAATTCGACGCGACACGGCCGTGGCAGGCGAGCGAAAGCTCGAAGGCGCCGCCCATGCAGGTGCCGTTGATCGCCGATACCCATGGCTTGCCCGAGGTTTCGAGCTTGCGGAAGAGCCCGGTCATGCGGCCAACGAGGTCGAAGAGCTTCTGGGCGGCGTTATCCGGATCCTTCTTCTTTTCTTCCTGCTGGAAGGTGAACATCGACTTGATCATGGAAAGGTCGGCGCCGCCGGAGAAGCTCGACTTGCCGGACGTAAAGACGACGCCCTTGACCGCTGCGTCGGCCGTGGTCTGGTCGACGATGGCGTTGAGCTCTTCCATCACCTCCTGAGTGAAGACGTTCATCGACTTCTCAGGCATGTCCCAGGTGACGAGCGCGATGCCGTCAGCGTCGGTCTCGATCTTGAAATTGGTGTAATTCGTCATGGTTCTCCCCCTCAGTAGAGAATGGGTTCGATCTGCAGCGAGACGTTCGATCCGCCGCTGTAACGTTGCTTGCTGGTGTTGGTGGCGATCAGCCGGCCGTCGCGCTCGACGCGAATGGTGAAGCCCGCGTCGACAGCCTTGTCGAGTTCGGGCTTCGGCACCTGCAGCACGAAGGGCACGCGGGTGGCCTTGCCGTCGCTGACGACCGAAGTCTCGGCGATCAGTTTGGCGGCCACGTCCATCACGCCCTGCTCTTCGAGCCGGATCGTGACGGTGCCGGCCGGAACCGGGCCGCTCGCGACATTGGAGATCGCACCGGTGAGCGTGAAGCTGTCGCCGCCTTCCTCCTCGTCGGAGACGCAGCCCGCGGCTGCAAGCAGCCCCAGGCCCATCACTCCGACAAGGGTGCGGCGCATCACGTCCATGGTCAGACCCTTTCGATGATCGTGGCCGTGCCCATGCCGGCGCCGATGCAGAGCGTGACGAGCGCGGTGTTGAGATCGCGGCGCTCCAGTTCGTCGAGCACGGTGCCGAGGATCATCGCGCCGGTTGCGCCGAGCGGATGGCCCATGGCGATCGCGCCGCCGTTGACGTTGATCTTGTCGTGCGGGATGTCGAAGGCCTGCATGTAGCGCAGCACGACGGCCGCGAAGGCTTCGTTGAGCTCGAAGAGGTCGATGTCCGACAGCTTCATGTCGGCGCGCTTCAGAAGCTTTTCGGTGACGTCGACCGGGCCGGTCAGCATCAGTGCCGGGTCGGAGCCGATGTTGGCGAAGGCGCGGATGCGGGCGCGGGGCTTCAGGCCCATGCTTTCGCCGCCGGCCTTGGAGCCGAGCAACACGGCAGCAGCGCCATCGACGATGCCCGAAGAGTTGCCGGCGTGGTGCACGTAGTTGATCTTCTCAATTTCAGGATGCGCCTGGATGCCGACGGCTTCGAAGCCGCCCATTTCGCCCGGCATCTGGAAGGACGGGTTGAGCGAAGCGAGCGCCTGCATGTCGGTGCCCGGACGCATGTGCTCGTCGCGGTCGAGGATGGTCAGGCCGTTCTGGTCCTTGAAGGGCACGACGGACTTCTTGAAGTAGCCCTGTTCCCAGGCGTGCGCCGCACGCTTCTGGCTTTCGACCGCATAGGCGTCGACGTCGTCGCGGCTAAAACCGTACTTGGTGGCGATCAGGTCGGCCGAAACGCCCTGCGGCATGAAGAAGGCCGGCAAGTTGACCGAGGGGTCCATGAACCAGGCGCCGCCCGACATGCCGAGGCCGACGCGCGACATCGATTCAACGCCGCCGGCAATCACGATGTCGTCGGCGCCTTGGGCGATCTTGGCTGCGCCAAAGTTGACGGCGTCGAGGCCGGAGGCGCAGAAGCGTGAAATCTGCATGCCAGGCGCACGGGTCGAATAACCGGCTTCGAAGGCGGCAGCTTTCGGGATCACCGCGCCTGCGTCCATCACAGGATCGACGCAACCCATGATGATGTCGTCCACGGTCGAGGTGTCGAGGTCGTTGCGGTCACGCACCGCTTCCAGCATCTTGGCTGCCAGGCGAACAGACGGCACTTCGTGCAGCGATCCGTCCTTCTTGCCACGGCCGCGCGGTGTGCGCACGTGGTCGTAAACGAAGACTTTCGTCATGTCTCATCTCCCTTTCGGCAGCACCGTCAGGTGCTGCCCGTCAAAACATTTTAGATCGAACCCGCGGCGGGATTAGAAAGCGGCCGCATCGAGCGCCATCAGCGTGTCGGCGCCGGTTTCGATGCGGGCCTTGCGCAGGGCCGTTTCCGGCAGGATCCTTTCCATGAAGAAGGTCGCGGTGATCAGCTTGTTCTTCAGATAGTCTGCGCGCGCCGTTTCGCCAGAGGCAAGCTTTTCCTCGGCGGTCTTGGCGATCTTCGCCCACATGTAACCAAGGACGACGAGACCGAAGAGGTGCATGTAGTCGGTCGAGCCGGCGCCGGCATTGTCGGGCTTGGCCATCGCGTTCTGCATGAACCACATGGTGGCCGCCTGCAGGTCGTTGAGGCCTTTCTTCAGCGCCTTGGTATAGGCGGCGAGCTTTTCGTTGCTGCGGTTTTCCTCGCAGAAATCGCCGATCTCCTTGAACAGCGCCATGACGGCGCGGCCGCCGTTGAGGCCTAGCTTGCGGCCGACGAGGTCGAGCGCCTGGATGCCGTTGGCGCCTTCATAGATCATCGCTATGCGGGCATCGCGGACATACTGGCTCATGCCGTGTTCTTCGATGTAGCCGTGACCGCCGAACATCTGCTGCGCCATGACGGCATGGTCGAAGCCCTTGTCGGTAAGTACGCCCTTCAGGATCGGCGTCATCAGGCCGAGGACGTCGTCGGCCGTCTGGCGGTCGGCATCATTGTCGGAGCGGTGGGCGATGTCGGACTTGAGCGCGGTCCAGAGCGTGAAGGCGCGGCCGGCTTCGTTGAAGGCCTTGATCGTCATCAGGGTGCGGCGCACGTCCGGATGCACGATGATCGGGTCGGCCTTCTTGTCCGGCGCCTTCGGGCCGGAGAGCGAACGGCCCTGGATGCGGTCGCGCGCATAGTTGGCGGCATTCTGGTAGGCGATTTCAGCAATCGAGAGACCCTGCAGGCCGACGCCGAGGCGCGCCTCGTTCATCATCACGAACATGGCGTTGAGGCCCTTGTTCTCCGTGCCGATGAGATAGCCCTCGGCCTCGTCATAGTTCATGACGCAGGTCGAGTTGCCGTGGATGCCCATCTTGTGTTCGATCGCGCCGCAAGAAACACCGTTGCGTTCGCCCGGCTCGCCGGCGGCATCAAGCTTGAACTTCGGTACGATGAACAGTGAAATGCCCTTCACACCCTCGGGCGCGCCCTCAATGCGGGCGAGCACCAGATGGATGATGTTGTCCGACATGTCGTGTTCGCCGGCAGAGATGAAGATCTTCTGGCCGGAGATCTTGTAGGCGCCGTTGCCGGTGGGCACTGCCTTCGTGCGCAGGAGGCCGAGGTCCGTCCCGCAATGCGGCTCGGTGAGATTCATCGTTCCGGTCCAGGTGCCGGCAACCATCTTCGGCAGGTAGGCCTGCTTCTGCTCGTCCGTGCCATGCACGAGGATCGCGGCGATCGCGCCCTGGGTGAGGCCCGGATACATGGTCAGTGCCATGTTGGCCGACGACATGTATTCGCCGACGGCGGTGTGCAGCGTATAGGGCAGGCCCTGGCCACCGAATTCTTCGGGCACGGCAAGGCCAAGCCAGCCGCCTTCGCGGTAGAGGTCGAAGGCTTCCTTGAAGCCCTTCGGCACGCTGACCGAACCGTCGTCGCGACGCTTGCAGCCTTCCTGGTCGCCGGAAAGGTTGACCGGAAACAGGGCTTCTTCGGCAAGCTTGGCAGCTTCGCCGACGATCGCTTCGATCATGTCGGGCGTCGCATCGGCAAATCCGGGCAGGTTGTTGTAGCGCTCGATGCCGAGCACGTCGTTCAGGATGAAGAGGGTATCGTCGACCGGAGCCTTGTAGATGGGCATTCTTTCCTCGCCTTTGGTGCTTCGGGCTGCCGTCTCTCGTCGTCGACGCCCGGTTGCAGGATGCCGGATGCGCCGCCATCCTCATTGATTCCAGGGCATCGTCTCCCTCCCGTGCTTCCACGGGACAGCGGGATGCTCCAGGGCGGTCTCGCATCGTTGGCCGGATGCTACAAAATTTTGACGTTTGCGTAAACGTCAAAAATTGCGTGTCGTGCAGTTTGGTGGTGTGTGGGGGAGGTCGGCGGCACCGCGGCGCCTCAACTTCGCACGATCCTGCCAAATCGTTAAAAAATCATCCGCAGGTTAACCGCTTGTTTACCACGTTTCGTGAAAGGTGCGTGTTGAGATGGTCAAAGCTGCAACCTGTCCTGGCGTCGCATCGTTGTAGTTTTGCCCGCGTCGGAAGCGCCACAGGGGTGAAGAAAGCAGTTTTCTTCCGTGACGACTTTCGAGATGGCCGACGACAGGGGCGAAGAACAACATGAGCGGATTGCGATCAAATCCTCAGCGCGCAGGCAGCCAGTCCTATAGCGAGCGGCCGTCGCTCGACGCCTTGAACCGCACCATCGAAGGATTGGAGGCGCGGATCGAAGGCCTGATGAGCGGCACGGCCCGCGACCCGGCGCCAAGGCCGCCCGAGCGCCAGCCCGCCCGCGAACCCGTGCGGGAAACGGCCTCGCCCCGCGATGCCGTCGCCGAAATCATGCAGCGCCAGCGCAGCCTCAGCACCTCGCGCGAGCGCCCGACGCTTCGCGACCGGATGCCGCAGCGCGAGCCGGAACGTTATGCCCCCGAACGCCCCGTCTCCGATCGTTACGTCGAAGAGCCGCGCCAGCAACCGCTTCACAGCCAACCTCCGCGGCCCGCCTCCGCGGTCAACGATATCGCCGAAGCGCTTGTCGGTTTGCGCCAGGACCTGAAGCGCGACATCACTGACGGCCTGACGCGCGAGATGAATTCGCTGCGCACCGAAATTCGCGGCATCAAGGCGCAGGCGCAGGATCACAGCTTTGCCGAAGACGTGCGCGGCGACATGCAGCGCCTTGCCGATAGCATCCAGCATCTCGGCCGCCAGGCATCGCCCGCCCAGGCCGATGCGCTGCGCGGCGATTTTGACGACCTGCGCGCGATGATCGACGGTCTCGCGCGCGAAGACAGCATGCGCCGGATGGAAAACCGCTGGAGCGGTGTCGAAGACCGGTTGATCGCCTTTGATCAGAACCGCGACGACGAACTGGTCGCGCTCGCCTATCGCCTGGACGAAATCAAGTTGCAGATCGGCTCGCTCCAGGGAAGCTCCGCCGTCGACGCGCTGGAAGACAAGCTGATCGCCGTCGCCCAGGCGATCGAAATGCTCGGTCGCCAGATCCAGCCGGACGATCGCCGCCTCGTCTCGCAGTTTGCCGATCTCGACAGCCGTCTCGACGAAATCAGCCGCGCCATCGCGGCCAACACTCGCACGACGTCCGGGCTGGATTCCAGCTTTGTCAATCGCCTGGAAAGCCGGCTTGGCGATCTCTCCCGCCAGATCGACAGCCTGTCGCGCCCGAACGACGGTGGGCTCGGTGCGCGCCTCGAAGCCTTGACCGTCCGGGTCGAGGATCTCGCCGGTGAAAAGGCGGCTGCCCGCTTGGAAGAGCGGCTGGACCAGCTGTCGCTGATGATGGAGCGCAGCAGCAGGACCGCGCAGTCAGACCTCAACGATTACCTGTCGGACATTTCCCGCAAGATCGAAGCTCTCGACCAGGGCAGCGTCAACGACGCGCTCGCCGAACGGCTGGACTATCTCGCCCGCCGGATCGACGAGCTTGACACCCATGGCGCCCAGCCCGCTTCCGATCCGCGTTTCGACCGGCTGGAAGATCGCCTGGTCGGTATCGCGCAGCGTCTGGAAGAGACCTACGCCGCGCCGTTCGACGACCGCGCGGCACTTCAGAACCTTGAAGCCCAGATTGCCAACCTGTCGACGCTGGTCAGCCAGCCGCGGGCGGACGTCGCCCAAAGCGCCATGCCCGTCGACTACGAAAGCCGCATGACCGCGCTCGAGGACTATTTCTCGACCAGCGACGAGTACATCGTGGAAGCCGCGCGCCAGGCCGCCGAAGCTGTGATGGAAGCCTATTCCAAGAACGGCCCTTCGCAGGCCTCCGCCGGTGGCGATCTGGCAGCGATCTCGGCGCTTGCCGAAGACTTGAGGACGCTTGAGGACTTGAGCCGCTCCAGCGAAGAGCGGACTGCGCGCACCTTCGAGGCGCTGCACGAAACGCTCGTCCACATTGCCGACAAGCTGGAGCGCATCGAAAACCGCGAGCCGGCAATGGCGGCGCAGCCTGCCATGGCGGTGGTGCGCGAAGCGGCTCAGATGCCGCGCGCCGCACAGCCGGAGTTCCACGACCCCTTCGGTGGCGGCGATCTTGATGATCGCTACGACGACCTGCAGCGCAATGTCCGTGCCCTCCAGGCAGAGGACCAGGCCGTCGCGGTTCAACCCGCCGAACCGGCAACAGCCCTTGCCGACGATGCGCAGATTTCGACCGTCGAGCTCGAAGAAGAGCGCGAGCCGGCTGCCGCCGCCCGCACCGGCCTGCTCGCCGGCCTCACCCGGCGCTTTTCCGGCAAGCGCTCGGAACCGGCGCCGGAACAGGCACGCAAGCTCGTAGAGCCGACCCCGTCGATCGATCCCTCCGAAATGCTCGCGCCGGAAGAAGCGAACCAGCTGCTCGAGCCGGGCTCCGGCGTTCCCGACGTGAAGAAGATCCTGGAACGCGTGCGCGCCGGGCAGATGAACAAGGCAGGCATCCAACCGGCCGATGGCGACAAATCGGACTTCATCGCCGCCGCCCGCCGCGCCGCCCAGCTTGCCGTCGAAGAGACCGACACCCTCAACAAGACCGGCGACAAGGCCGCGACGTCCGGCATCGGCGGCGCCTTCGCCCGCCATCGCCGGCCGATCCTCATGGCCGTCGGCGCCGTTCTTTTGGCGATCATGTCTTACCCGCTGGTCAGCTCGATGCTAAACAAGGACGAGATGCCGGTCGAACCGGTCGCGGTCATCGAGCAGACGGTCACTCCGCAGGCAGCCGAGTTCAAGGCCGCCGACGACCACCTGGTGCAGGGCACGACCGTCGCGGCGCAGGAAGCACCGGTTACCGCGTCTGAGACGGCCGTTGCGACACCGCTCGATTCCGTCGAAACGCCCGTGAAGCCTCCCGAGGCCTCGATCGCGGTGACGGCAACGACCATGCCGACGACCACCTTTGCAACGCCCGAAGACAAGGCGCCGATGCTTGCGCCGGTCGCCGAAACGAAGACGCCGGTCACCGAGTTCCAGCCGGCTCCGGCCGTAGCGACGCCGGTGGCGAACGCTTCGCTCGCCAGCGCGCCGGTCGATGGCGCCGCGATGACCCCGGCGACGACAGCTGCTGCCGCTGTGCCCACCGACGTCGTGTTGCCGGAAGGTTTCGGTCCGGTCGCGCTGGTGACCGCGGCCAAGGGCGGCGACCCGCTCGCCTTCTACGAAATCGCCGTGCGCTTCACCGAGGGCCGTGGTGTTCAGGAAAACATGGCTGAAGCCGCCAAATGGTATCAGCGCGCCGCCGATGCCGGTGTCGTGCCGGCACAGTACCGCCTCGCGACCCTTTACGAGAAGGGCACCGGCGTGACGCGCGACGCGGCGAAGGCGAAGGCGCTTTATATCGCTTCCGCTGGCCAGGGCAACGCCAGCGCCATGCACAACCTCGCGGTGATGCTGGCAAGCGGCCGCGATGGCGCGCCTGACTTCAACGAGGCAACGAAGTGGTTTGCGAAGGCGGCCGAGCTCGGCATCCGCGACAGCCAGTTCAACCTTGCGGTTCTCTATGCCCGTGGCAACGGCGTGCCGCAGGACCTGACGGAATCCTACAAGTGGTTCTCGGCGGCTGCCCGCGAAGGCGATCTCGATGCCGGCGCCAAGCGCGACGAAGTTGCCAAGGCGATGAAGCCGGAGCAGCTCGAAAGCGCCAAGGCCAAGGCGGAAGCCTGGAAGGTTGAACCGGTCGACGCCAAGGCAAACAGCGTCGACGTTCCGGATGCCTGGGTTGGCCCGGCCAACAAGACCGCCAGCGTCGACATGAGCAAGGCGGTCCGCAACATTCAGGCGATCCTCAACAACAACGGCTTTGACGCTGGCAAGGCGGATGGGCAGATGGGCAAGAAGACCGTCGCCGCCATCAAGGCCTTCCAGAAGTCGGTCGGCCAGGAGCCGACGGGCGAAATCACCGAGCAGCTGGTCAAGGAATTGCTGAAACGCAATTCCTGACCCTTGGGTCTTGCGCCGTAATAAAGCCGCAGAGCCGAGCGACACGGGTTGCGGGTGGCGCAGCCATCCGCCATGTGGCTGAAAAGGTTGAAATCTCGGGCTGCTGCATAATTCCTTAATCGGAATCGGGCTAAGGAAGAACCGATGCAGCAATCAAGGTCCGATTCGTGGCCTTGGCACGTCCTGGCGGAAGCGCAACGCTGCAGGAGTGCATGACGGAGGCCGCCTCGCCCTCGGGAGAGGTGCCGGCCCTTCGAATATTCCCTCAATCGTGGTGATTTGATTGCCACACTGACTGGTTCGCCCGCATCGCGGGCCGTTGGCATATCGAGGTCCCGGCGTGTCGATTTATCTGCCCATCGCAGAGTTGTCGGTGAACATACTCATCATTCTCGGTATGGGCGCCGCAGTCGGCTTTCTGTCCGGCATGTTCGGCGTCGGTGGCGGGTTCCTGATCACCCCGCTCCTGATCTTCTACAATATTCCTCCCGTCGTAGCGGTAGCGACCGGTGCCAACCAGGTGGTGGCCTCGTCGATTTCGGGGGCGATCACGCATTTCCGGCGTGGCACGATAGACATCAAGCTCGGCACGGTGCTCTTATGCGGTGGTCTTGCCGGCGCGACCGTCGGCGTCTGGCTGTTCTCGCTGCTGCGTCGCCTCGGCCAGCTCGACCTGGTGATCTCGCTGCTTTACGTCGTGCTGCTCGGCACCGTTGGCGGCCTGATGCTTTGGGAGAGCGTCGTCGCCATGCGCAAGGCGGCCAAGAACCAGCAGACGACCTTGCGTCGCCCTGGCCAGCACAACTGGGTGCATGGCCTGCCCTTGAAGATGCGCTTCAAGAAATCGAAGATCTACCTGAGCGTCATCCCGGTTGTCGCCCTCGGCTTCTGCATCGGCATCCTGACCTCGGTCATGGGTGTCGGCGGCGGCTTCATCATGGTGCCGGCGATGATCTATCTCCTGCGCATCCCGACTAACGTCGTCGTCGGCACGTCGCTGTTCCAGATCATCTTCGTTTCGGCCTACACGGTCATCGTCCAGGCTTCGACCAACTACACCGTCGATATCGTGCTCGCCTTCGTACTGATGATCGCCGGTGTCATCGGTGCCCAATACGGCGTACGCGTCGGCCAGAAGCTGCGCGGCGAACAGCTGCGCGCATTGCTGGCCTTGCTTGTTCTTGCCGTCGGCATCCGTCTGGCAATCGAGCTCATCATTCCGCCGAAGGACGTCTATTCGGTCGTATCCGCGGGGTTCGGTTTCTGATGATCCGCCTCGCCCGCACAGCTCTCGCTCTCCTTGTTCTGGCTTTCGCCGCCCCGGCGCAGGCAGCCATCCAGGACGAGAATGCCGACTTCACCGAGAAGCTGGAGATCGGCATCTCCACCGACGAGATCGCCATCACTTCCGATTTCCGCGGCGCCGACCTGACGATCTTCGGCGCCGTCGACGGCTTCGATCAGGGCCTGCTGGCCCAGGGGCGCTACAACATCGTCGTCAGCCTCGAAGGGCCCAAGGACAACGCGACGGTGCGTAAGAAGGAGCGCGTCTTCGGCATCTGGGTGAACACCAGCTCCATGACCTTCGAGCTAGTGCCTGAATCCTATTCGCTGTCGTCGACGCGCGATATCGAGACGATCGCGCCGCCCGGCGAGATGGGCAACATGGGCATCGGCGTCGACCACATGCGGCTGGTGCCGCTCGGCTTCGTGGGTGACGGCAGCGATCTCGGCGAATTCCGCAACGCCTTCCGCCGCATCCGCGAGACCAGCGGCGTCTACGAGCGCGATCCCGGCGGCGTGCAGTTCATCAGCTCCAGCCTCTTCAAGGCCTCGGTGCGCTTGCCGGCCAACGTGCCGAACGGCGTGCATGTGGTTCGCGCCTATCTCTTCCGTGACGGCGTCTTCGTCGCCGCCAAGGCGCTGCCGCTGCGTGTCGTCAAGACCGGCCTGGAACAGTTCATCACCCAGGCGGCACACCAGCAGCCGCTGCTCTATGGCCTCATGGCCGTGCTGCTCGCCGTCATCACCGGCTGGGGCGCCAGCGTGATCTTCCGCAAGGAATAGTGACGGGCGATCTTCGCCGACGTTTCCTTTTGCGCGCCGGAGCGCTATGGAAAGGCATGCCGAATGCGTTTCATCAGCGCATGCCATGGCAAATAAAAAACAGAGGAAGCTCGATGAAACCGATTTTTGTCCAGTTGCAGTGCGCTCCCGGCAAGACCTACGAGGTTGCCGACGAGATCTACCGCAAGGAGATCGTTTCGGAGATGTATTCGACGAGCGGCGATTACGACCTGATCATCAAGGTCTATATCGAAGAAGGCCAGGACATCGGCAAGTTCATCAACGACAACATTGCCACGGTGCCGGGCATCTCGCGCTCGCTGACGACGCTGACCTTCAACGCCTTCTGATTACCGGCGGATCCCCGGCGCGGGAGAGCCGCGCCGTTTTCCCCGCCCTCTTCAGGCGATGAGATTGGCAAAGCGAACCGAATAGATCCGGTCGCGCCCGAGCATATGGGCGACAAGCTTGCTGCGGTCGAAGAGGCCGGTCATCGCCCGGTGCCTGAGATCGAGCCCGCCAGTGGTGACCCCGAAAGCCGGCATCAGCATGCGCGTGCCATCGGTCGCAAAGCAAGCGCGGCGCACCGCTCTTTCCCGTCTTACCACCGTTGCAGCCGGATGCAGGTGCCCGGCGATCTCGCCGACGGCATCGCCGCGCTTCGGCTCGTGCCGGAAGGTCAGGCCCGCATGGCCGAGTTCGTCCATCGAGGCGCCCGGCAGGCCGAAAGCGCCGTCCGGGTCGTGGTTGCCGTTGATCCAGACCCATTCGCGCCCATGCGCCATGGCGGCAACCATGTGCCGGAAATCATCGGGCATTGCCGCCGAACCGACGCGGTCATCGAAGTTGTCGCCGAGGCTGATGACGAACTTCGGGTCGTGCCGCGCGATCGCCGCTTCAAGCACACGCAGCGTCGCCAGCGTATCGTAAGGCGGCAAAAGCATGCCACGGCGGGCAAAGGCGGAGCCTTTCTCCAGATGCAGGTCGGAGACGACCAGCGTGCCCGTCTCCGGCAGGTAGAGGCTACCGAGCGGATCGCAGATCGCGATGACGCCGTTGACGATTGTCTGCGCATGGAGGAGGGGGGCAGTCGTCTGAGCCGAGAGGGCGTGGGCGAGGCGGTGCATGGTCACGGTCTCGCACATTGTGTTGCGAGGATAGTACCCCCCTCTGGCCGGCAGGCCAGAGGGGGGTAACCCGCCGATATCGACAGACTGCTCATTCTCGAAACCATTTTCCTATCAATCCACATCCAGACCGCCCATCGCCTCGTGGATCAGGTCGTCGGCGGCTTCCGACAGCAGGAAGTCCTGCGCTTCGCCCTGGACCATTTCCTTGCCGATCTCCAGCATGACGGGCACCGCCAGCGGCGAGATCCGGTCGAGCCGTCGATGCGTGATGTGGCCCTTGATTCGCTTCAGCATATCCCCGAGGCGGGCGATGTCCAAAAGCCCCGTCGCCGCATCGTTGCGGGTCGCTTCGAGCAGCAGGTGATCCGGCTCGTGCGCGTGCAATACGTCGTAAATGAGGTCTGCCGAGACCGTCACCTGCCGGCCGGTCTTTTCCTTGCCGGGATGGCGCTGGTCGATGAGGCCGGCGATGACGGCGCAGTTGCGGAAGGTCCGTTTGAGCAGGAAGGATTCGTTGAGCCAGGCTTCGAGGTCGTCGCCGAGCATGTCCTCGTCGAAGAGATCGGCAAGCGCGCCGCGCCTGAGCTCGAAGGTGGCCCCGAGGTCGTCGAGCGCCCAGACCGCCAGCGAGTAATCGGTGGCGACGAAACCGAGCGGTTTCAGCCCGGCGCGATCGAGCCGGCGGGTAAGCAGCATGCCGAGCGTCTGGTGCGCCAACCGCCCTTCGAAGGCATAGATGACCATGTAATGGCGGCTGCCGCGCGGAAAGGTCTCGATCAGAAGCTCGTCCTCGCGCGGCAGCATCGAGACGTCCTTCTGCAAGGACAGCCAGTCGCGCACCTGTTCCGGCAGCGCTGCCCGGCGCGCCGGATCGGCAAGCATCCTGCGGACCTGCTCGGCGAGATAGGTCGACAGCGGAAACTTGCCGCCAGCATAGCTCGGCACCTTGGGATCGAAGGTAAAGGCCTGGCTGACCAGGCACTCGTTTTCGCGGATGCCCTCGAAACGCAGCACCTTGCCGGAGAACATGAAGGTGTCGCCCTGCGAGAGCATTTCGAGAAAGTACTCTTCGACCTTGCCGAGCGGCATGCCGCCGCGGCCAAGCGAGCCGCGGGCGTTGCGCTTGACCAAACGCACGTTCAGCATCGGCGATTCGACGATGGTTCCGACGTTCAGCCGGTACTGTTGCGCCACCAGCGGATTGGAGACGCGATAGAGCCCGTCCTTGGTCTTGCGGATGCGGGCATAGCGCTCGTAGGTCTTCAGCGCATAGCCGCCGGTCGCAACGAAATCGATGACGCGCTCGAAGGTCTCCCAGGCGAGCGTCGCATAAGGCGAGGCGGTGGTGATTTCATCGAACAATGCGAGCGGATCGAAAGGCGCGGCGCAAGCCATGCCGAGCACGTGCTGGGCGAGCACGTCGAGAGCGCCCTTGCCGACGGGTGGCGTGTCCTGCGCGCCGATATAGTTGGCGTCGAGTGCGGCCTGGCATTCCATCACCTCGAAGCGGTTGGCCGGCACCAGGATCGCCTTCGACGGTTCGTCCATGCGGTGGTTGGCGCGGCCGATGCGCTGGGCAAGGCGACTCGCGCCCTTCGGTGCGCCCACATGCACGACGAGATCGACATCGCCCCAGTCGATGCCGAGGTCGAGCGTCGAGGTCGCAACGACCGCCCGAAGGCGGTTCTCCGCCATCGCCGCCTCGACTTTGCGGCGCTGGGCGACGTCGAGCGAACCGTGATGCAGCGCGATCGGCAGGTTGTCGTCGTTGATCGTCCAGAGCTCCTGGAAGAGCAGCTCCGCCTGGCTGCGGGTGTTGACGAAGAGCAGGGTTGTGCCGTGCTCCTTGATCGCTTCGTAGACATCGGCGATGGCGTAGCGTGCCGAGTGCCCGGCCCAGGGCACATGCTCCTCGGTCTTCAGAATGGAGATCTGCGGCTTGGCCCCGCCCTGGACCTGGACGAGACCGGCATGGTTGTGCGCGTCCGGCTCTTGCGGCGCCAGCCAACGCTGCAGATCCATCGGGTCGGCGACCGTTGCCGAGAGGCCGATCGTCTGCAGGCCGGGCGCCAGCCGGCGCAGCCGCGCCAGACCGAGGGAGAGAAGATGGCCGCGTTTGGAGGTGACGAGCGAATGCAGCTCGTCAAAGACGACGTAGCGCAGGTCCTTGAAGAAGCGTTGCGCCTCGCCGTTGGCGAGCAGCAGCGCGAGTTGCTCCGGCGTCGTCAGCAGAATGTCGGGCGGATTGAGTTTTTGTCGCTGACGCTTGGCGGTCGGCGTATCGCCGGTACGGTTTTCGACGCGCACAGGCAGTCCCATTTCGCCGACCGGTTTCATCAGGTTGCGCTCGATATCGACGGCGAGCGCCTTCAGAGGCGAGATGTAGAGCGTGTGGATGCCGACGAAGGCTGCGCCCGGCGGGATCTTGCCGCGCCGGGTGAGATCGACCAGCGAAGGCAGGAAGCCGGCGAGCGTCTTGCCGGCGCCGGTCGGAGCGATCAGCAGCGTGCTTTCCCCGGCCTCGGCGCGGGCGAGCAGCTCCAGCTGGTGCGCACGCGGCCGCCAGCCCTTCTCGCCGAACCAGCGCAGAAAGGGAGCGGGCAGGGTCAGGGCATCGCCCTGCGGCTCTCTGGAATCGATCCTGTTCACGGAGAACAAAGGTAGATCAAATCCGCCAAAAGAGAAGCCTGTCCGATGGGTGCAATCACAGGCATTGACTCTCCGTCTAATCATAGATAAAAATTATCCACGATTAAGGAGCCGCCCATGAAACTCGGTGACGGGGTCGAGCAGGCCATTCACAGCGTGACGATGCTGAGCTGTCTTCAGCCCGGCAGCACCCTGTCGGCGGCCGCTCTTGCCGAGTTCCATGGCGTCTCTACGAGCTATCTCTTGAAGCACCTGCAGGCGATGTCCGGTGCCGGACTGCTGGAGGCAGTTCCGGGTCCTAAGGGCGGTTACCGGCTCGCGAAGACGCCGGAGAAGATTACCTTGCTCGATATCGTACTTGCGGTCGAAGGCCCGGAGCCGGCGTTCCGGTGCAACGAGATCCGGCTGCGCGGTCCCAATCCCTATGCCTGCAAGCCGACCGCGCCCTGCACCATCAATGTCGCGATGCTGAAGGCCGAGCAGGCCTACCGCACCGAACTCAGGCGCGTGACCATCGCCAGCATCCTGGATGACCTCAACGCCAAGGATGACGGCAGCGTATGGGCGCGAACCGAAGCCTTTCTGGCGATCAACGAGCGCAAATCGTCCGCCAGCGCCTGACCCCCATCAACCCGTTAAGCCCAAGGAGAAGACCATGCAGCCGCGTTTCAACTTCGTTCAAGCCGCTCCCGATGCCTACAAGGCCGCGGCCGCCTTCGACAGCTACATCGTCAAGGAATCCGGCCTGGAGCCGCGCCTGATCCACCTGATCAAGCTGCGCGCCTCGCAGATCAACGGCTGCGCCTATTGCATCGACATGCATGTGAAAGAGGCGCGCCACACCGGTATGAGCGAGCAGTGGATTCACCTGATCTGCGCCTGGCGGGAATCGCCGATCTATGACGCGCGTGAGCGCGCCGTGCTCGCGTGGACGGAATCGCTGACCAACCTTGCCCAGACCGGCGCACCCGACGCGGATTTCGAGCCGCTGCGCGCGCACTTCAGCGAGGCTGAAATCACCAAGATCACCATGGCGATCGGCGTCATCAATGTCTGGAACCGTGTCGCTGTCGGCCTGCGCTCGCAGCATCCGGTCGATCAGCCGGTCAAGGCCGCCTGATATCGCGTGAGGAGCTTCCAGCTAGCCCCGAGGTCCGCTTCGGGGCTAGCTGCTCTGCATCCTAGAGCATCCGCGTTCAGATGAACGCACGGCGCTCTAGAGCGCGATGTAACGATCTGCGCGGTGGTTGATGGCCACGAACAGGTTCAAGACGACAGCACCGAGCACCGACCAGGCAACGACGGTGGGCGAAGTCACGCCGAAGGCGAAGACAAGCACGACCATGTCGATCGCAAGCTGCACGAGGCCGGCGCGAATGCCGAAGCGCTCCTGCAGATAGATGCCGAGAATACCGACGCCGCCGAGGCTGGCGCGGTGGCGGTAGAGCGCAAGCAGGCCGTAGCCGAGCAGAAGTCCGCCGAGCAGGGCCGCCCAGGCCGGCTGGATCGTGCCGATCTGGAAGAGGCGCGACTGGATGTCTGTCAGGAACGAGGTCACGCCGATGGCGATGAAGGTTTTGACCGTGAAGGCCGGGCCAAGTCGCTTCAGCGAAAGATAGAAGAACGGCAGGTTGAGCAGGAAGAAGGCGAGGCCGAAATTGATGCCGAAGGCATAGTGCAAGAGGAAGGCGACGCCCGCCGTGCTGCCGGTCAAAAGGCCGGCGCTTGCGAGGAAATAGAGGCCGAGCGCCGCAATCAGGCTGCCGGTAAAGATGCCCTGCAGGTCCTCGACGGCGGAGTGCCGGGTGGGACTGGTGTTCCAGAGACCGAAAACGCTGCTGATCTGGGCCATGGCAAATCCTCGATTGCGATGGCTTGAGCAATGCTGCAATGCACAACAACAATCAAGAAAAATATGTCAGTTATGCTGACCTATTTTTGCGACTCTGCCTTGCGTTTTATGCAGGCTTGCGCGCCAGGAACAGGATGCCGAAGACTGGCTCTCCCGCATCCATGCGGATGACCGTGTGCTCCATGGCCACAAGCTCCAGTCCATGCGTTGCGCAGAGGCCGCGGACATAGGTCTCGCTGTGAGCGTAGCGCAGCGACGGCCGCAGCAGGAACTCCTCCCCATCGCCGGCGTCTTCTACCGAGAACGCAAAATGGCCCTGAGGGGTGAGCAGGCGCGTGGTGATGTCGAAGACACTGTCGAGATTGCCGAGATACATGAGCACGTCGGCGGCGCTGACGAGATCGGCTCGGGCGGTGGCGAAGTTGCCGAAGATGCCGGAAACCTCCGGCGAAAGAGAGAGATCGGCGCGGGCCAGCCGATCGTAGGTGGATTTCGCCTCGGCCTTGGCGAGCATGTTGATGGAGATGTCGAAACCTTCGAGGAACTGTGCCTGATCCCGGATGCGCTCGCCGAAGAGGCCGGTGCCGCACCCGAGATCCGTCACATGCTCGAAGATGAGGCCTCCCGTGTGGCTTTGCCCGATATGGCTTTGAATGAGCGCCGCGAGCTTCTGCGGCACGGTATAATCGAGTTTCTCCACCAGGGCCTTGTCGAAGCGATCGGCATAGTCGTCGAAGAGGCGCTCGACATAGAGGCTCGGGGGCTGTTCGGGCATGGCCGCAGCGCCAAGCAGAGCCAGTTTGAGGCCGGCGCCGAAGATATCCTGGGGGCTGAGCGCCAGCGTTTTCCTCAGCGCTTCGATCGCCGCCTCTTTCCGGCCAGATTTTTCTTCATAGTCCGCGAGCCGAAACCAGCCGGCTGCCCAGTTGGGTGCCTGTTCCAGCGCTTGCGCCATGAGTTCGGCCGCACTTGCGGGCTCGCCGCCCTCGGCAAGCATTTTTGCGTAGTCGGCGCGGCGGTCGGCGATCAGGTCGCCGGAGGAGAGCTGGTTGAGCGTCATCAATGTGAGATGTTGGTTGCGATTAGCGCTTCTGACGCCGGATGCCGCAAAATACAAGCGGAATCTGGCGCGATCGGAAGCGCGGGCCGTGCCCGCCGGGGCCGGTGACTTGCGACGTTGCCGATCGCGGCTTATGTGAAGACAAACAGGAGAAGTTCGCTGATGTCGGACGGAATGAACAGATTCTTGGGTGACTCGCCGCTGCGTGTGCTGGTCAAGCTCATCGTGGTGTCGATCCTCGTCGGCTTCGTGATGAGGATGTTCGGCTGGTATCCGACCGATATCTACTTCGCCGTCCGCAACTTCCTGCTCGACCTCTGGTACACCGGCTTTGCAGCGCTTGGTCGGGTCGGCGACTATCTGCTGCTCGGCGCCGTGATCGTTGTGCCGGCCTTCGTCATCCTGCGCGTCCTGAACTTTCGGCGTTGACGATGCAGGACCGCCTTCTTCTGATCGAACGCCGCGGGCTGCTGCGTGCGACCGCCATCCTCTCGCTCGGCGCACTTGCCGGCTGCACGACGTCCAAGGTGCTGATGCCCGAAAGCGGCACCGGCAGCGACCAGACCGCAGCGAGCCTCGGTTATGTCAACAAGCTGCGCAAGGGCAAGGGCCTGACCGAGCTCGTCGCCGACCATGCGGCGTCCGTCGCTGCGATGAACCAGGCGGCGCGCATGGCCAAGGCCGGCAAGATGCAGCACCTGATCGGCTGGAACGACAGTTTCTACGACCGCATGAAGGGCCAGGGCGTGACGCTTCCGGCCGCCGAAAACATCGCCGTGGGCCAGGACGATGCCGAACGCGCCTATGACGCCTGGTACAGGTCGCCCAAGCATCTCGAAAACATGCTCGGCAATTACCGTGGCCTGGGCGTTGCCGTCGCGCAGAACGCAGCCTCCGGCAACCGTCCGTTCTGGGCGATGGTACTTTCGGGCTGATAGCGTCCACATTCGTATGGAACTGCGCCCCTCATCCCCCTGCCCGGACAATCTCCCCGCAGGCGGGGAGACGGAGGCTTGCCGCGCCCTTCCAATTCACTGTGACTGATATCCGGACTTTCCTTCGGTCGATGCCGGGGGTGACGTTGCGTTCGCCACGTCCCCTCTCCCCGCTTGCGGGGGAGAGGGCTAGGGTGAACGGCTCTTGCCGCATTGGGACGTTTTCGCCGAGCTGCACGACGCGCTTGCATCCCCCCATGCTCATTCCCTAAAACGGTCATCTCTCACCTACCACGCCCGGACCGTTCGATGACCGCCTCTTCCGCCTCGCCGAGCGACGCTGCCGGCCCGTTCCATGTCACCCATCGGCTGATCCTGGCGATCGCGCTGCCGATGACGCTCGGCTTTCTGACGACGCCTTTGCTTGGCCTCGTCGATACTGCCGTTGTCGGCCGCATGGGGCAGGCAACCTTGCTGGCGGGCCTTGCCGTCGGCGCCATCCTGTTCGACCTGATCTTCACCAGCTTCAACTTCCTGCGGGCAGCGACCACGGGCCTGGTTGCCCAGGCCTATGGCCGCGGCGACCGGCGCGAGCAGCAGGCGGTGTTCTGGCGCTCGCTGATCATCGCGCTCGTTTGCGGCACGATCAGCCTGCTCGTTTCGCCGGTGCTTTTGTCCGGCGGCCTCTGGCTGATGGGACCGGAGCCTGAAGTGGCTGATGTCACCAGCACCTACTTTCTCTGTCGCATCCTTTCGGCACCGGCGGCGCTTGCCAACTACGCCATCCTTGGCTTCGTGCTCGGCCGCGGCGAAGGCACCATCGGGTTGATGCTGCAGACGCTGATCAACGGCATCAACATCGTGCTGTCGATCCTGCTCGGCCTGGTGTTCGGCTGGGGTGTTATGGGGGTGGCGCTGGCGACCGTTACCGGCGAGGTGATCGGGTCTCTCGCCGGATTTGCCATCGTCTATGGCCGTTTCGACAGAAAGGATGCGCCAAGCTGGGCCGAGATCTTCGATCGCGAGCGGCTGAAGCCGCTTTTCGGCCTCAACCGCGACATCATGATCCGCTCGTTCCTGCTTCTGGCCGCCTTCACGCTGATGACCCGCATCGGCACCGCCTTCGGGCCTGTGACGCTTGCCGCCAATGCGGTGCTAATGACGATCTTCCTCGTTGCCGGCTACTATCTCGACGGCCTTGCCAATGCGGCGGAACAGCTCATCGGCCGCTCGATCGGCGCCGGTTACCGCCCGGCCTTCGACCGTGCGCTGCGGCTGACGGCGGCCTGGTCGCTGGGGCTTGCACTGGTGACGACCGTTGCCTTCCTGCTGTTCGGCGGCAGGCTCATCGATCTTCTGACGACGGCCCCGGATGTTCGCGCGGCGGCTTACGAATATCTGCCCTGGGCCGCAGTGACGGCGATGACCGGCGCGCTCGCCTTCCTGATGGACGGCGTCTTCATCGGCGCCACATGGTCGCGCGAGATGCGCAACATGATGCTGGCGGCCTTTGTCGGTTATGCCGCAGCGCTCGCCGTGCTGGTCCCCGCCTTCGGCAATCATGGCCTGTGGGCGGGGCTCAACCTGTTCCTGTTAATGCGCGGGCTGTTCCTCTTGTCGCGGATCCCGATGAAGGCGCGTCAGACGTTCCTGCCGGCCCAGTAGTCGAGACGGCTGTCGCGGATATCGCGGATCGAGGTGAGACGCTCGCGCTCACAGAGATCCGAGAGGCCACGTACGATGCGGTCCGGCAGGGCAGGGCCCTCATAGACCATGCAGGAATAGAGCTGAACCAGATCGGCGCCGGCGCGGATCTTTTCGGCCGCGGTTTCGGCCGAGCTGACACCGCCAACGCCGATGATCGGCAGCTTCGGGCCGACACGCTTGCGCATGCGGGCAAGCACCGCCGTCGACTTTTCAAACAGTGGCTTGCCCGAGAGGCCACCGGACTCCTTCGCTTGGGCCTGATCCTTGAGGCCGTCGCGCGAAAGCGTCGTGTTGGAGACGATCAGGCCGTCGAGATTGTGTGCCAGCACTTCGGCAGCGATATCGTCCATGCCTTCTTCGGTGAGATCGGGCGCGATCTTCAGGAAGACGGGAACACGGCGATTGCTGCGCAGCGCCTCTTCGTCGCGCGCGGCAAGCACCGCCGACAACAGGGCGGCGAGACTTTCGCGCGCCTGCAGGTCGCGCAGACCCGGCGTGTTCGGCGAGGAGATGTTGGCGGTGAAATAGCGGGCGACCGAGTAGAACGTATGGATGCCGCTGACATAGTCGGCGATGCGGTCGGCGCTGTCCTTGTTGGCGCCGATATTGACGCCGATCAGCGCATCGCGCGAACAGGCCTTCAGCCGCGCCAGCGCTGCGCCATGGCCTTCATTGTTGAAGCCGAGGCGATTGATCACCGCTTCGTCCTCGACCAGGCGGAAAATGCGCGGCTTGTCGTTGCCTGCCTGCGGCTTCGGCGTGACGGTGCCGATCTCGGTGAAACCGAAGCCGATCTTCAGCAGTGCTTCCGGCACCTCTGCATTCTTGTCGTAGCCGGCCGCCATGCCGATCGGGTTCGGAAAAACGATGCCAGCGACTGTCTGCGCAAGCCGCTTGTCGGCCTTGGCGGGACAGTTCGGCACGAGCCCGGTCTTCAGCGCCTTGATCGAAAGGCCGTGCGCGGCCTCCGGATCGAAGAGGAAAAGGCCGCGGCGGGCAAGGCTGGTCAGCGGGTTCATGCATCAAGTTCCGGGAAGATATGCGCGCCGTCGGCGCCGAGCGGCAGGGGCTTTTCCCAGAGAACGGCCGACAGGAAGAGGGGGGCATAGAGATGTGGGAAGAGGGCGCCGCCGCGCGAGGGTTCATAGACCAGCTCTTCGCCAAGTGCGTCGCCGTCGACGGCGACCAGAAGCAGGCCTTCCTGTCCCTCGAAGTAGCGCGCTGCCGTCTCGACCACCTGTTCACCGGTCGAAAAATGGACGTAACCGTCGGCGAGATCGACCGGCGCGCCGTCGAAGCGCCCGCTGCGCTTGGCTTCCTGCCACAGCAATGCCGGAACGATTTTGTAGATGATGGAACTCATGGTGCCCGTCTGTCCCCGTAATCTTCTGTCGTGGCCTTGCCGTAAATATCGGCGATTGTCCATCGCAGAAGGACGACGATTCGCGCATAATCGGCGGTGAAGACCGATTTCGCTCTTCTCGTTCGCGCACATGTGATGTTCCGACAAGGATCGTAACGGAGAAGATGTCATGAAAAACGCTGCTGCCATACTTCTGTTCGGTACCGGATTGGCTCTGGCCGGCGGCGCCAGCGCGCAGGATCCGTCTCCCGGACGCTACAGCATGCAGAAGTCCGACACCGGTATCGCCCGGCTCGATACCCAGACCGGCGAGGTATCGCTCTGCCAGGAGAAGGACGGCCAGTTGGTGTGCCGCATGGCCGCCGACGAGCGGGCCGCTTTTGAACAGGAGTTGGACCTCCTGACGAAGCGGGTCGATGCCTTGGAAAAGGCGGCCAAAGCCGGTGAAAGTGTCGCAAAACAGGACCTTCCGGCTGAGGAAGAGATTGACCGGGCAATGGGCATCATGGAAAGAATGATGCGTAGGTTCATGGATATCGTGAAGGATCTCGAAGGCAGCGACCCCGCTCAGGAGCCGCAGAAGACCTGAGTTTCCGGATCGGCCATGCGGGATGCGGATCGGCGCGTGGGGGCGTGCAGATTTCAGCCCGGGCTCTTGGGAGGGAGCAGCATGACACCGGACATGACCATCATCATCGCGGACGACCATCCGCTGTTTCGGGGCGCAATGCGCCAGGCACTGAGCGGCGTGGACGGCGCGCCCGCCATCGTCGAAGCCGGCGATTTCGCAGCCGCGCGCAAGGCGGCGGCCGACAACCCTGACGCCGATCTCATGCTGCTCGACCTGACCATGCCCGGCGTCAGCGGGCTTTCCGGCCTGATTGCACTTCGCGCCGAATTTCCGAGCCTGCCGGTCATGGTGGTTTCCGCCCATGACGACCCGGCGACGATCCATCGCGCGCTCGATCTCGGCGCGTCCGGCTTTCTTTCGAAATCGGCCGGCATCGAGGAAATCCGCGAGGGGATCGAGAAGGTGATGGCCGGCGAGGTCTTCGTTCCCGCGGGCTACGATCAGGCCCAGGAATACGAACCCGAGGTCGCCGATCTGCTCCAGCGCCTGCAGACCTTGACGCCGCAACAGTCCCGCGTGCTCAGTATGCTCGGCGAGGGCCTGCTCAACAAGCAGATCGCCTACGAACTCGGCGTCTCCGAGGCGACGATCAAGGCGCATGTCTCGGCGATCCTGCTAAAGCTCAATGTCGACAGCCGCACCCAGGCGGTCATCCAGCTTTCGAAGATCGGCACCGTCGCCGCCGCCTGATGCGGCCGGCCTTGGCTTTGTGATTTCTCTCGTCCCAGGCGGCCCCACAACGTGGGAGCCGTTCATTCCGCAGCCGTTCGTGCCGCCGTCGAAAGTTGCGTCAGCCAGGCGCGCATCGCCGCCGGGCGCACCGGCTTGTTCTGGATCGCGATGCCGTCGCGTTCGGCCGCGGCGCGCACTTCCGGCGAGCGGTCAGCCGTCACGAGCAGCGCCGGCGTCGCTTCGCCGGTCGATGCCCGAATGCGGGCGACCGCCTCGATGCCGGTCCCGTCGTCGAGGTGATAATCGGCGATGACGGCGTGTGGCTTCTCGCCGGGCTCCACGCCGAATTCGGAACAGGCAGAAAGCGATTCCGCCGTACTGACGATACAGCCCCAACCTGACAGCAGCACCCGCATACCCTCGAGGATCCGCGGTTCGTTGTCGATGCAGAGCACCCGCAGGCCGTTCAGCGCCTCGCTTGCCTTGCTCTGCGGCACCGGACGGACAGCGACCCGTTCGCCGGCGCTGGCATCAAGCGGCAGGGTCACCTTGAAGCCCGTGCCCTTGCCGGGAGTCGATTGCAGGCTGACGGGATGGTTGAGCACGCGCGAGATGCGGTCGACGATCGAAAGGCCGAGCCCAAGACCGGACGCCGTGCGGGCGCCTTCGTCGAGCCGGGCGAATTCCTTGAAGACGGTGCGGAACTTCGACTGGGGAATGCCGATGCCGGAATCGAGCACTTCGATCGTCGCCATGGCGCCATGTCTGCGCACCCCGACGAGCACCTTGCCGGCCAGGGTGTATTTGATCGCGTTGGAGACCAGGTTCTGGACGACGCGGCGCAGCAGGTTCGGATCGCTGCGCACGACGAGCGATGTCGGCATGATAATGAGTTCGAGATCCTTGGCCCGCGCCATCGGGGCGAAATCGGTCTCGATCCTTCTGAGCAGCTCGTTGAGCGGAACGGACTGTATCCGCGCCTTCATGGCGCCGGTGTCGAGGCGCGATATGTCGAGCACGGCACCGAGGATGGCCTCGACCGATTCCAGCGAGGAATCGATGTTTTCGACCAGCGTGCTGTTGTCGGACTCGCCGAGCCGCTCGACGAGCGACGAGGAATAGAGGCGGGCGGCGTTCAGCGGCTGCAGGATATCGTGGCCGGCGGCGGCGAAGAACCGGGTCTTGCCGATATTGGCCTCTTCCGCGGCCGCGCGCGCCTCGGCGAGCTCCCGGTTCACCCGGGTCAATTCGCCGGTGCGCTCGGCCACGCGCAGTTCCAGTGTCTCGTTCGCCTGCTTCAGCGCCATGTCGGCGGCGACGCGCTGGGTGATGTCGGTATAGGTGGTGACGATGCCTTTGTCGGGCATGGCGTTGGTGCGCACTTCGATGATGCGCTCGCCGTTGCCCAGTTCGAGCAGGAAGGGTTTGTCGAGCGTCAGGAAGTTGGCGATCAGCCCCTTTTCCTGATCCTTGCGAATATCGCCGCGCTTGGTGAGGATCGAGACGATATCGGCCAGCGGGAAGCCGACCTGGCCGGCTGCCTCCGGCAGGTCGAGAAGCTGGCGGAAGCGCCGGTTCCAGATGATCAGGTTGTTGGCATTGTCGAAGACGGCGATGCCCTGGTCCATCTGCGAGAGCGCAGTCTGCAGCATATCCTGATTGTATTGCAGCGCCTCACTCGCCTGGTCGAGCAGCCAGGCCGTTTCGGACGATGTGTCGTCGCCGCGCTGCAGCGCCAGGGAAAGCACCAGCCGGGCGGAGGACGAGCCGATGGCGCTGCCGAGCAGTTGCTCGGAGAAATGCACCACGGCCATGTCGGCTGGCGCATTGTCGTCCAGCCAGCGGCCGGTCTGGCGCTCGTACGTATGGAACGAGCGCTGCATGCGCTCAGCACCCATGTAACGGGCGATCGTCGCCTTGAGGTCGCGCACCGTGACCTTGGTCTTGCGGCCGCGAAAGGCGCCTTCGGTTCGCGACCGCCGGGTGATGAACACGCCGGCCTGGAAGCGTTCGATCGGCTTCGGTGTGCGGGTCAGCGATCCGAGGATATAGGTGGCGCAGTTGACGAGCAGGCTGAGTGCCGTCGCGTTCACCAGCGGATCGGCGTTGGGGCCGGAGAAGAGGTCGGTGAACGGCAACAGGAAGCTTAAGACCGTCGTCGCCACATGGGAATTGTCGGGTCCGCCGAGGCTCGGCAGGAAGAGCAGATAGGCCCAGACGAGGAAGCCCGAGACCATGCCGGTGATCGCGCCGCGGGCATTGGCCTGTCGCCAGATGAGGCCGCCGAGCAGCGCCGGCGCCATCTGCGAGATGGCGACGAAAGACAGAAGGCCGAGCGAGGCGAGGCCGGCGCTGATATCGGCGGAGCGGTAGTAGCCATAGCCGAGCAACAACACCACGAAGATCGCTGAACGGCGGATGTTGAGCAGCGTTCCCGCGAGGTTTTCCTGCAAGCCGCCGCGCTGGCTGAGGTTGCGGCGCAGGAACACCGGCATGACGATATCGTTGGAGATCATGATCGACAGCGCCACGGATGCGACGATCACCATCGCGGTCGCTGCCGAAAAACCGCCGATGAAGGTGATCAGCGTCAGCACCGGCAGGCCGTTGGCGAGCGGCAAGGTCAGCAGGTAGAGATCCGCGTCGCCGGAACCGGAAAAGGTGAGGATGCCGGCTATCGCGATCGGCAGCACGAAGAGATTGATGCCGATCAGGTAGAGCGGAAAGAGGATGCCGGCGGTGCGAAGCTCGCCTTCGGTGCGGTTTTCGACGACCGTCACGTGGAACTGCCTGGGCAGCATGATGATCGCGAAAGCCGACGTGACGATCAACAGCACCCAACGGGCGATAGGGGTCTCGTAGGAGAGCGCCGACTGCACGGCGGGGCTCTCTGCAGCCAGCGACCACAGGTGAGCCGGTCCGTTGAAGATGACGAAGACGATGTAGAAGCCGGCGGTGACGAGCGCCACCAGCTTGACCAGCGATTCCATCGCGATCGCAAGGATCAGCCCGTCCTGGTGCTCCGTTGCGTCCGTATGGCGCGTGCCGAAGACGATGGCGAAGCAGGCGAGAAACAATGTGACGAGCAGGGGAAGATCGACGTAGCTCTGCCCGGCGCCGATGCCGTAGTCGCTGGTGTTGATCATCGCTGCGACCGAGCTCGAAATCGCCTTCAGCTGCAGCGCGATATAGGGAATGGCGCCGACCAGCGAGATCAGCGCGACGATGGCGGCCACCGCCGGGTTCTTGCCGTAGCGGGCGGCGATGAAGTCGGCGACGGAGGTCAGCTTCTCGGTTTTGGCAAGGCGGATGATCTTGCGGATCAGCGGCATGCCGAGCGTGAACATCAGGATCGGGCCGATATAGATGCCGGTGAACTCGAGTCCGCGTTCGGCAGCAAGGCCGATGCCGCCGAAATAGGTCCAGGACGTGCAATAGATGGCAAGGCTCAGCGCATAGACGAGCGGTCTGCCCTTCAGCGCAGCGCTGTTCCTCCTGGCCCGCCGGTCGCCATAGCTAGCCACTGCAAACAGCAGCAGCAGATAGGCGAAGGCCGAGGCAAAGATGACCGAACCCGAAAGCATGCCTCATTCCTCCAGGGCGGAGCATAGGACAAGTCCGCCGGGTTGAGAATTGCCTGCCGCATGAGTCTTAAGTTCAAGGCTCGACACGAGAAATCGGTGTACAGCACAGGCTGCCTTCCCGTTCCTGCTCCATCCGCTGCCAATTGACCAAAGGCAAAGAAAGGTTTTCTCGCTGCCCGCTTTGGTTTAGTTTCCGTAAACGCTTGCAGCGCGGGACAGCGCCGCCGGCCGTTTTCAAACGGGGATAATACGGAGAGATTTATGCTGAATGAGTTCAAGGAGTTTATTGCCCGCGGGAACGTGATGGATCTCGCGGTCGGTGTCATCATCGGCGCCGCCTTCAACAAGATCGTAACGTCGGTCGTCGAGGATCTGGTGATGCCAATCGTCGGTGCGCTGACCGGCGGCGGTTTCGATTTCTCCAATTATTTCCTGCCGCTCTCGGCGAACGTGACGGCGACGTCTCTCGCCGCCGCCCGTCAACAGGGTGCCGTCTTTGCCTATGGCAACTTCATCACCGTGCTCATCAACTTCCTGATCCTTGCCTGGATCATCTTCCTGATGATCAAGGCGGTGAATCGCATGCGCGCTTCGATGGAGAAGAAGAAGGACGAAGCACCGGCCGCACCCCCGCCGGAAGACATTCTGCTTCTCGGTGAAATCCGCGACCTGCTGAAGCAGCGCGCGTGATTTTCCTCGCGGCCCTGGCTTCGCCGGGGCCGCGAAACATCACAAAAATCGATAAACCGGTCAGATAAAGTCGCGTGATCGCCTTGGCGAAAGCGGCTAGAAGCAACGGGCAAGCTGGAGCGGTCCATGTCGCTCTAGTCCATTGGAATCTTTCACGATGATCTAAAGGCCGCGGCCTTTAACGTCGTGCATCCGGAGCCCGCCGATGACCATCCTCAGCACCATCAGTCCCCGTGCGCTTTCGGCACCTGAAAGCGGCATCGTCGAGGTGGTGAACTATGCACGCGGGCGCGATGGCCTGATCCCGCTGTGGGTCGGAGAAGGCGACCTGCCGACGCCTGCCTTCATCAGCGACGTTGCGCGCGATGCGCTTGCCGGCGGCGAGACCTTCTACACCTGGCAGCGCGGTATCCCGCCGCTGCGCGAGGCACTGTCGCGCTACTATCAAAGGCGCTTTCAGAAGTCGCTTTCGCCCGAGAATTTCTACGTCGTCGGCTCCGGCATGCAGGCGATCAAGCTCTCGATCGAGGCGATCGCCTCGCCCGGCGACGAGATGGTGCTTCTGACGCCGGCGTGGCCGAACTTTGCCGCCGCCGCCGATCTCTCCGGCGTTCGCCCGGTCTCGGTGGAGCTTCGTTTCGAACACGGCAAATGGCAACTCGATCTCGATCGGCTGCAGGCGGTGATCGGTCCGAAGACCAAGGCGCTGTTCATCAACACGCCGTCGAACCCGACCGGCTGGACCGCGACCCGCGAGGAGTTGGCCGCGATCCTGACGCTGGCGCGCAGGCAGGGGCTCTGGATCATCGCCGATGAGATCTACGCGCTCTATTATTATGGCGGCGCCCGCGCGCCGTCCTTCCTCGACGTGATGGAGGAAGGCGACCGCATCCTCTTCGTCAATTCGTTCTCGAAGAACTGGTCGATGACCGGGTGGCGTGTCGGCTGGATCGTGGCTCCACCCGCGATCGGCCAGGTTCTCGAAAACCTGGTGCAGTACTCGACCTCGGGTGTCGCCCAGTTCATGCAGCGCGGTGCCGTCGTGGCGCTCGACGAGGGCGACGCCTTTGTTGATGCCAATGTCGCCAAGGCGGCGGAGAACCGGGACGTCTTCTGCGACGCGTTGATCGCCACCAACCGGGTGGAAACGCTCAAACCCGACGGCGCGCTCTATGCGTTCCTGAAGATCGACGGCGTCACGGATTCGCGCGCGGCAGCGATCGACATCGTCGACAAGACCGGCGTTGGCCTGGCGCCGGGAACGGCGTTCGGCGACGGCGGCTCGCTGTTCATGCGCGCCTGCTTCCTGCGTGATCCGGGCCACGTGAAGGAAGCGGCGGACCGTCTCCAGGGTTACATTCTCGGGCGCTGACGGCCGTAGATTGAAAGAGCGAGGCGGCGACGTTATTCGTCGCCGGTTTCGCCAAGCAGCTTCTGCTCATGAGCGATCGCGTGGCCGATCAGCCGCGCCCAGATGTCTTCGTAAAAATCAGGATCGAGGTTGACGCGCGCAGCGTTCTTGCGGGCATTCTCGCGCACTTCCATCACCCGCGCCGGAATGTCGGCCTTCAGTTTCAGCGGCGCCTTGATCTCGGCCGCGCGGTCAATATAGCCCCAGCGCTCGGCAAACAGCGCCATCAGCGCCTGGTCGAGACGGTCGATCTCGGCACGCACGTCGGCCATGGTTTCGCATTGCGCGGGGGTTTTCTGCATCTGTCTCGTCCAATTGCCTGGATGCGGCCAAGCGCGGGCCCAGGATGTTCGAGCGTCCCTCGGCTCTCAGCAAGCGGGGCGCTTCTGCGGCGCACTGCTAACAAACGGCGAGCTATCTTGGAAGGGGCAACAGGGTCGCAGCCGGCGACCCTTGAGGTGGTCACCTCAGCAGGCGATCGCTTTGCAGGGGAGGAGGGTGCGGTCCTGTCTCCGTCTGCGGCGATCGCCTGCTGACGTGTTAAGGGAAGTTAGCTGGCCAAGCTTGAGCGAGGCTTTTTAGAACGGGATGAGGAAAAGTGTCTGCGGTTTTCCGCCCGCATCCCGCTCCAATGGATCGACTACGTTCCGATCATCAGCTTGATCGCAAGGCCGACGAGGGTGACGGCCGCCACCCCCGCGCACCAGAGGCCAACGAACCAGAGAAGCTTGCGGCCGGTTCCTGTTTCGCTGGTCAATGGTAGCCCTCCTCCGGATCGACCTTGCCGCGGAAGACCCAGTAGGAATAGGCGGTGTAGGCGAGAATGATCGGCACCAGCACCAAAGCGCCGGCAAGCAGGAAGGAGAGGCTTTCCTCAGGCGCGGCCGCGTCCCAGATCGTCAGCGAAGGCGGCACCATATAGGGGTAGAAACTGATGCCGATGCCGGCATAGCCGAGCACGAAGAGGCCCAGTGCGGCGATGAACGGCCGGCTGTCGTGGCGCTTGCGGATACCCGTGATCAGCGCATAAAGGCAGCCGAGAACGAGCGCCGGCACGACGACGCTGAAGATCGCCGTCGGATAGCCGAACCAGCGGTCCAGATACTGCGGCTCCAGGAACGGCGTCCACAGGCTGACGATGCCCATGGCGGCGACGGTGGCGAAGGAGCATTTGAGCGCGAGGTCGCGGGCCCGGTCGGCAAGGTCGCCATGGGTCTTCATCACAAGCCAGGTGGCGCCGAGCAGCGCATAGCCGACGACGACGGCGATGCCGGTCATGATCGAGAACGGCGTCAACCAATCCCACCAGCCGCCGACATAGGCACGGTTCTCGACCGGAATGCCCTGGACGAGCGCGCCGAGCGTGATCCCTTGCGCGAAGGCGGCCAGCATCGAGCCGCCGGAGAAGGCCCAGTTCCAGAGATATTCGGCCCGCCGCGTGCGCCAGCGATATTCGAAGGCGACGCCGCGGAAGATGAGGCCGATCACCATGGCGATGATGGGCGCGTAAAGTGCGGGCAGGATGGTCGCGTAGGCCAGCGGAAACACCGCCATCAGGCCGCCGCCGCCAAGAACCAGCCAGGTCTCGTTGCCGTCCCAGACCGGGGCGACGGAATTCATCATCACGTCACGGTCGTGCTTCTCCGGGAAGAACGGGAAGAGGATGCCGACACCGAGGTCGAAGCCGTCGAGAATGACATAGGCGAGCACCGCAAAGGCGATGATGCCAGCCCAGATGAACGGCAGATCAAACTCCATGATGGCCTCCCTTGGTGTTTGCATGGCTGCTATGGATGGCGGGGCCCGGCATGATGCCGGAACTGCGCAATGGTCCTTCGCCGAGCTCCGGCATCGGATCCCGCGGCAATCGCGCCATCAGCCGGAGGATGTAGAAGGTGCCGGCGCCGAAGACGAAGAAATAGACGATGATGAAGGCGATCAGCGAGGCGGCGACCGCGGGTGCCGCGATCGGCGCCACTGAGTTTGCCGTCAGCAGATGGCCGTAGACGGTATAGGGCTGACGGCCGACTTCGGTCGTGACCCAGCCCGCGAGCACGGCGACGAAGCCGGCGGGCCCCATGGCGATCGCGGCACGGTGCAGCCAGACATTGCTGTCGAGCGTGCCGCGATAGCGACACCAGAGCGACCAGAGCCCGATGCCGAGCATGGCGAAGCCGAGGCCGACCATCACCCGGAATGACCAGAACACGATACCAACAGGCGGGTGAAGTTCTTCCGGGATCGTATCGAGACCGGCAAGCGGCGCGTTCAGATCATGCTTCAGGATGAGGCTCGAAAGCTTCGGGATCTCGATCGCGTAATCGACGCGCTTTTCAGGCGAGTTCGGAATGCCGAAGAGGATGAGCGGCGCGCCGTCCGGATGGCTCTGGTAGTGCCCCTCCATCGCCATCACCTTGGCCGGCTGGTGCTCCAGCGTGTTGAGACCATGCATGTCGCCGGCGAAGATCTGGATCGGCGCGACAATCGCCGCCATCCACATAGCCATCGAAAACATCTTTTGCGCCCGCCGCGGCGCCGTCTTGCGGATGAGGTGCCAGGCGCCGCAGGCGCCGACGACGAAGGCGGTCGTGAGATAGGCCGCCAGCACCATGTGGGTGAGGCGATAGGGGAAGGAGGGGTTGAAGACGATCGCCCACCAGTCGACCGGGACGAACTGGCCCGCCTCGTTCATTGCGAAACCGGCCGGCGTCTGCATCCACGAGTTCGCCGAAAGGATCCAAGTGGCCGAGATCAGCGTGCCGACGGCGACCATGACGGTTGCCAAGAAATGCAGCTTCGGCCCGACGCGGTTGAGGCCGAACAGCATGACACCGAGGAAGCCCGCTTCGAGGAAGAAGGCGGTCAGCACCTCGTAGCCCATCAGCGGCCCGATGATCGGCCCGGCCTTGTCGGAAAAGACGCTCCAGTTGGTGCCGAACTGATAGGACATGACGATGCCGGAAACGACGCCCATGCCGAAGGCGACGGCAAAGATCGTCTTCCAGAAATTGAAGAGTTCGAGATAGACCCCGTCCTTCTTCCACAGCCACAACCCTTCGAGCACCGCGAGGTAACTCGCAAGCCCGATGGAAAAGGCGGGGAAGATGATGTGGAAGGAAACGGTAAAGGCGAACTGGAAGCGAGCGAGCAGGGTCGCATCGAAACTCTCAAACACGGGCGCAATCCTTTCAGACACGCGGATGCGACGCCTCACGGAAGCGTAGGCCGCAATGCTCTGGCTGCTGCATCATTTGTCCGGTGACCGATCGTCGATCAGGGAACCTGTCTTGGCCTCTGGCCGAGGCAAATCCTGGGGTTGCACCGGCTTTTCAGCATGCACTTGAATCTGCGCCAAATTTGCCAAACGTCAATGACAGCGCGTCCGCCACGTTGTCACACTGCGGCAATGTTGCGCTGCGGCATATTGGCGAAAGGTGAGCGGGATATCAGCGGCGCGCGAGATAGGCCTCGGCCAACTCCGTCCAGAAAGCCGCGCCGATCGGCAGCAGGTCGTCGTTGAAGTTGTAGCCGGGGTGATGCAGCGGCCTGTCGTCGTCGCTGACCTTCGAGCCGAGGAAGAAGTAGGTCCCCGGCCGCTCCTTCAGCATATAGGCGAAATCCTCGCTGCCCATGAAGGGGCGGGCGAGATCGACCACCTTGTCGGCGCCGGCGAAGCGGACCGCGAGATCGCGGACGAAGTCCGTCTCGGCCTTGTGGTTGATCGTCGCATCGTAGCTGCGCTGGTAGTCGACGGTCGCGCGCATGCCGAAGCTCGTCGCCTGCGCCTCGGCGATCATGCGGATGCGGCGTTCGAGTTCGTCGCGCACATCGGGCTCGAATGAGCGGATACCGACGACGATCTCGGCGCGTTCGGGAATGATGTTGCTGGCCGAGCCCGCATGGAAGGCGCCGACGGTGACCACAGTCGGATCCATCGGATGGATGTTGCGCGAGACGATCGATTGCAGCGCCATGACGATCGAGGCGCCGCAGACGATGGGATCTGCTGTTTCCTGCGGCTCCGCGCCATGCCCGCCGCGTCCATGCACGGTGATGCGCGCCTCGTCGACGGCGGCCATGATCGGGCCTTCTCTAAGGGCGAACTGGCCGAAAGGCAGACCCGGCTCGTTGTGAAGCGCGAAGACGGCGTCGCAGGGAAACTGATCGAACAGGCCCTCGTCCATCATGATCTTGGCGCCGCCGAAATTCTCCTCGGCCGGCTGGAAGATCAGGTGGATCGTGCCGTCGAAATTGCGCCGCTCGGCAAGCGCGCGGGCAGCACCCAGCAGCATCGTCGTGTGGCCATCGTGGCCGCAGGCATGCATGAGGCCCGAGGTCTTGCTGGCATAGTCCAGCCCGGTTTCTTCCAGGATCGGCAGCGCATCGATGTCGGCGCGGATGCCGATCGAGCGCTTGCCGTTGCCGTTCCTGAGCGTGCCGACGACACCGGTTTTCGCAAGCCCCGTCGTCACCTCATAGCCGAGACTTTCGAGGTGCTTGGCGATGAAGGCGGAAGTACGCGTCTCCTCCAGTCCGAGTTCCGGATGCGCATGCAGGTCGTGGCGAATGGCGACGAGTTCCGGCATGGCGTTGGTGATCGAGGGGGAAAGCTTCATGTCAGGCACCGCGGGTTGGTATGCGATTTTCGAAGGTGCGGAAAGCCACCACCAGAATACCGGTGAGGCACATGTAGATGAGCGCGAGCAAAAGCAGCGGCTCGTAGGTGAGGAAGGTTTCCTGCCGCACCTTGGAGATGACCGCATAGACGTCGACGACAGTCACGGTCGCGACAAGTGGCGTCGATTTCAGCTGCAGCACCGTTTCGCCATTGAGCGTCGGCAGAGCCCGATGGATGGCGCGCGGCAGCCAGATGCGGCGGAACATCGTCCAGCGGCCCATGCCATAGGCCTTCGCCGCCTCAAGCTCGCCGTTCGGAACGCCGGCAAAAGCGCCGCGCATGACTTCGCCCTCATAGGCCGCAAACGAAATGGTCAACGCCGCCACGCCATAGGGCCACGCTTCGCGCAGGTAAGGCCAGAGGAAGGACTGGCGGATCGCCGGAAACTGCGGGAACAGCGAGCCGAGACCGTAATAGAGCAGCCAGAGCTGCAACAGCAGCGGCGTGCCGCGGATCACGGTACAAAACACCTTGGCCGGCAGTTTCAGGAACCAGGGGCCGGTGACCTGCACGAGGCCGATCGGCACCGCCAGCAGGAAGCCGAGGATGGCGGTGCTGAACAGCATCATCAGGCTGACGAGGATGCCCCAGCCAAGCCGTGGCAGGTAGCGCGGCAGCCAGTCCCAGCGCATGAAGACGGCGACGGCGACGACGAAGGCGGCAAAGACCAGCATCATGAGGATGCGGTGCGGCAGGAAGAAGCTCTTCGCCGTCGGCAGGTCTTCGGGCGTAAACGCAACGGCGTGGGTGGTTTCGTCGGTCATCGGCTCTCCGCAAAACCGCGTCGGGCATGGCGTTCGAGCATGCCGATGAAGACGTTGGAGATGAGCGTCAGCGCCAGGTAGAGCGCGCCAGCCGCCAGGAAGAACAGGAGATAGGCCTTGGTCGTGCCGGCCGCCTGGCGGGTGACCAGCGTCAACTCGCTGAAGCCGACGACCGCGAGAAGGGCCGTGTCCTTGGTGGCGATCAGCCAGAGATTGGAGAGGCCGGGAATGGCATAGGGCAACATCGCCGGCAGGGTGATGCGGCGCAGAACCATGGCCGGCGACATGCCATAGGCGCGCGCCGCCTCGATCTGCCCGGCGGGCACCGCCTTGATCGCGCCGCGCAACACTTCGGTCGAATAGGCACCCTGGACGACGCCGATGACGAAGATGCCGGCCATCAGGCCGCTGATGTCGACCGGGCCAACCGAAAACAACGCCAGAACCTGATTGAGCAGGTCGGTGCCGGCATAATAGAGCAAGAGGATCAGCACCAACTCGGGCACTGCACGCACGACCGTGGTGTAGCATTCGAGCAGATCGCGCAGGACTGGGCCGCCATAGAGCTTGCCGAATGCACCGCCGATGCCGAGCGCCAGGCCGAGCGTGAAGCCGCCGACGGCGATCTGGATGGAATTGAAAAAGCCTTGCAGCAATACGCCACCCCAGCCGGGTGCTGAAAGCGAGAGCAGGCCCCAATTGATGAGGGAATCCGCAGCCATGCGTCGTCGAGCTCCGATGGCGCCGGCCGGCGATCGCTGCAGCGCTGCGGTCTTTGTCAGACGCGACAAGCGCTGCGACGGTTCGATCGCCGGCCGATCGCGCCTTATCCGCCGTAGATGTCGAAGTCGAAGTACTTCTTCGAGAACGTATCGTAGGTGCCGTTGTCGCGGATCGCCTTGATGGCGGCGTTGATCTTGTCCTTGAGCTCGGTTTCGCCCTTGCGCAGGCCGACGCCGACACCCGGGCCGATCACGGCGACGTCTTCGGCAACGTCGCCCTTGTATTCACAGCATTCCTTGCCCTGGTCGGTCGCCAGAAACGCCTTGAGCGCGATGGCATCCGCCTGCACCGCATCGAGGCGGCCGGCGGCGAGGTCGTTGTTGGCCTCGTCCTGCGTCTGGTATTCCTTGACCTCGACGCCCGCCGGCGCGAAGTGCTTTGCGGCATAGGCCTGGTGGACCGTCGAGACCTGGACGCCGAGCGTCTTGCCCTTCAGCCCTTCCGGCGAGGAGTTCATCTCGACGCCCTTGGTGCCGATGATGCCGGTCGGGGTGTTGTAGTACTTGTCGGAGAAATCGATGGTCTTCAGGCGCTCGTCGGTGATCGACATCGAACTGATGATCATGTCGATCTTCTTCGACGTCAGTGCCGGAATGATGCCGTCCCAGGCAACCGGCGTCAGCACGCATTCGAGCTTGGCCTCGGCGCACATTGCGTTCATGAACTCGACTTCCCAGCCTTCCCATTTGCCGCTGGCGTCAGGCGCTGTGAACGGCGGATAGGGCTCCGCTGCGACGCCGACCTTCAGCGCTTCCGCCGACGCCGCGACGCCGCCGCTCACGGCGATCGCCGCCGCAACGGCCAGGACTTTCAATGCCTTCTTCATGCTGTTCCCCTTTTTGGTTGTTTAGCATTCAGGAATTCAGTGAATGGAACTGATGAACTTCTTGAGCCTTTCCGATTTCGGTGCGCCGAAGATGGCCTCAGGCGGGCCCTGTTCTTCGATCACGCCGTTGTGGAGGAAGACGATGTGGTTGGCGACGTCGCGCGCAAACTTCATCTCGTGGGTGACGAGGATCATCGTGCGCTTTTCGCGCGCGAGGTCCCCGATGACAGTGAGAACTTCGCCGACGAGTTCGGGATCGAGTGCCGAGGTCGGCTCGTCGAAGAGCATGACGAGCGGCTGGATGGCAAGCGCCCGGGCGATCGCGGCGCGTTGCTGCTGGCCGCCGGAAAGGAAGGCCGGGTAGGCGTCGCGTTTCTCGTAGAGGCCGACGCGTTTCAGCAGGGTTTCGGCGGTGGCGACCGCTTCCGCCTTCGGCTTGCCGAGCACATGGATCGGCGCTTCGATGACGTTTTCAAGGATGGTCATGTGCTGCCAGAGATTGAAGCTCTGGAACACCATGCCGAGCTGGCTGCGGATGCGCTGGACCTGTTTGCGGTCCTCCGGCACCAGGCCGCCGCGACCGTCGGATTTCATCCGGATCTTTTCGCCATGCACGCTGACGCTACCGGCGGAGGGGAGTTCGAGGAGGTTGATGCAGCGAAGGAAAGTGGATTTGCCGGAACCGCTGCCGCCGATGATGGCGATCACGTCGCCCTGCTTCGCTGTGAGCGAAACTCCCTTCAGCACTTCCAATGGCCCGAAACGCTTGTGCAGGTCAGTGACCGCGATTGCCTGGGCCGCATCCGTCATCGGCGCGCCGCTCCCATGGCTCTGCGAGCTTTTTCTGTCAGCATCGAAACAGTTCCCCTGTCGTCTTCCGTGCGGCATCTTTGGCCTGTCACGGGTTTTTGTTGGCCGGCATGGTTGCACTTGTGCCGCTATTGTTCAAGCGTATAATAATAGACGTCGTCGATTTTTTGACGCCCGCCGATCGTTCGATTTCCCGAAGGAGCCGCCCATGCCGCCGTTCTGGCCGAAGCCTTTGCCGACCGCGCCTGAACAGCATTTTGGGCCGGTTCGAGAGCAGAGTGCCGCATGAACAGACGCAGTTTTCACCGCGCGCCGGAAGGCGAGCGCCGCCAGGAATTGATCGAAGCGACGCTCGACTGCATCTCGGAATTCGGGCTGAAGGGCGCAACCGTTCGGCAGATCGCAATCCGCGCCGGCGTGACCGCCGGGCTGGTGCGCCACTACTTCGAATCGAAGGACCAGATGGTTGCCGAGGCCTATCGCGCCGTCATCGCCTCGCTCACCGAAAAGGCGAGCAAGGTCGAGGGCGATCCGGAAACCCGGCTCCGGGATTTCATCGCGATCAACCTCACCGAGCCGGTGGCAGACAGCCGCAGCATCTCGCTCTGGGCCGCCTTCATCAGCCAGGTCCGGGTCGATTCGGTGCTGTCGGAGATCCACCGCGAAGGCTATCTCGCCTTTCGCAATTCGCTGCAGGAACTGCTTGCCGATTTCCTTGCGACCAAAGGCAAGCCGGCCGACGCCGAAACTTGCCGGGCCTTCGCCATCGCCATCAACGGGTTGGTCGACGGCCTCTGGGTCGAGGGCTGCCTTGCCGGCGATCTCTTTCGCGAAGGCGAGCTCGTCGCCATCGCCATGTCTTCGGTCGAAGCGCTGCTCGGCACGAAGATCGGAACTGCAAAACAATGAAAACGGGAGAAAGCACCATGCGCTACGCGTCCATCACCGAACGTCTTGCCGATCTTGGTTCGGGCAAATGGTCGCTGCATATCCGTGCCCGCCAATTGAAGGCGAGTGGTGCCGACATCATCGAACTGACGATCGGCGAGCCGGATCTTCCGCCGGACCGCGCCCTGCTCGATGAATGCCAGCGCGCGATGAATGCGGGGCGCTATCGCTACTCCAACGGCCGCGGTGAACCGACGGTCGTGGCGGCCGTCGCGGAGAAATACCGTCGTCGCCGTGCCGATGTGACGAACGAGAACGTGCTCTGCTTCCCCGGCACGCAGACGGCGCTCTTCGCCGTGATTCTCGGGTTGGCGGAGGCCGGCGATGCCGTTCTCGTCGGCGATCCGCTCTATGCGACCTATGAAGGCGTGATCCGCTCGACCGGCGCGCATCCGGTGCTGGTGCCGCTGAAGCCGGAATTCGGCTTCCACATGCAGGCCGAAGATCTGGAAAAAGCGATCACGCCGGAGAGCCGCGTGCTGCTGCTGAATACGCCACACAATCCGACCGGTGCCGTGCTGACGGCGGAAGAAATTGCCGCGATCGGCGAGGTCGCGCGCCGTCACGATCTCTGGATCGTCTGCGACGAGGTCTATGAGGAGCTGGTGTTCGACGCCGTCTTTGCCTCGCCCTTCGACAATCCGGATTTCGCCGAACGCACGATCGTCGTCTCGTCGATCTCCAAATCGCACGCCGCGCCCGGCTTCCGCAGCGGCTGGGCGGTCGGCCCGGTCGAGTTCACCGAGCGGCTGCTGCCGGTCTCCGAAACGATGCTTTTCGGCACGCAGCCCTTCATCGCGGACATGACCGCCTATGCCCTGACGCATGACATCGATACGGCGCGCCGGATGCGCTTGTCCTATAAGTCGCGCGCCGCGCAGATCGTCGCCGGCCTTGCCGCGGCGCCCGGCATCGAGGTGTTCGCGCCGGAAGCCGGCATGTTCATCTTGATTGATGTTTCCGGAACCGGTCTCGACGGCGATGCGTTTGCTTGGGCGCTGCTTGAAGAAGAGGGGGTTGCCGTCATGCCCGGATCGTCCTTTGGCGATGAAGCACAGAACTATCTGCGCGTCAGCCTGACCGTGCCCGATGGTGCCATCGACGAGGCCTGCCGCCGCATCTCCGCACTTGCCGAGCGGGCCAGCCTGCGCAAGGAGCGCTGCGCATGACCATGGAAAGAACGGTTGGAGAAGTCCTGGTCGACCTGCTCGAGGCCAATGGCGTCGAGGTGGTTTTCGGCATTCCCGGCGTGCACACGGTCGAGCTCTACCGGGGCCTCGCTGCATCGAAGATCCGCCACGTGACGCCACGGCATGAACAGGGCGCCGGCTTCATGGCCGACGGCTATGCCCGCGTCAGCGGCAAGCCGGGCGTTGCCCTCGTCATCACCGGGCCCGGCCTCACGAACACCATCACGGCGATGGCGCAGGCGCGCCAGGATTCGATCCCGATGCTGGTGATTTCAGGCGTCAATCGCCGCGATTCGCTCGGCCATGGGCGCGGCCTGCTGCACGAGCTGCCCGACCAGCACGGCATGATGAAGACGCTGGCGCTCTATTCGCACACGCTCCTCAATCCGGAAGACCTGCCTTTCGTCGTCGACCGCGCCTTCTCGGTGCTCGTCTCCGGTCGGCCGGGACCGGTGCATATCGAGATCCCGACCGACGTGATGTCGGCGAAGATCACGCCGCAGGCGCTGCGGCCGGCAACGGCCACCCGACCGCGCTCCGACAGCGAGACGCTGCAGCGCGCGGCGATCCTCTGCGCCGACGCCTCGCGCCCGGTCATCATCTGCGGCGGCGGCGCCCTGACGGCGGAGGCGGAAGTTGCGGAGCTTGCCGAAAAGATCGGTGCGCCCGTCGTCACCACTGTCAATGCTCGCGGCATGTTCTCGGGCAGTCCCTTGAGGGTTCCTGCGAGCCCCAGCCTGAAGGCGGTGCGGTCGCTGCTGAAGGAGGCCGACCTGGTGCTGGCGCTCGGCACCGAAATGGGCCAGACCGACTACGACATGTATGCCGATGGCGGCTTTCCGGCCCTGCGCAACCTGATCCGCACCGACATCGATGCGGCGCAGCTCGCGCGCGGGCCGCATGCGGCGCTCTCCATCCTCTCCGGCGCCAAGGCGGCGACGGCGGGCATCCTCGCCTTTCTCCCCGGTCATGCTGCGAAGGATGGAGCGGGACGGGCCGAAACGGCGCGGAGGGCGGCGCTGAAGGAACTGACGCCGAAGATGCGGGCCGAGATCGGCATCATCGACACCATCTACAAGTCTCTGCCGGATTGCACCGTCGTCGGCGACTCGACCCAGGCCGTCTATGCCGGCAACCTCTACTGTGATGCACCGCGGCAGCGTAGCTGGTTCAATTCGGCGACCGGTTACGGTTCTCTGGGCTATGCGCCGCCAGCAGCCGTCGGTGCAGCCGTCGCCGATCCGTCTCGGCCGGTCGTCTGTCTCGTCGGCGACGGTGGCTTCCAGTTTTCGCTCGCTGAAATCGGGTCTGCCGTCGATGCGCAGGCGCAGGTCATCTTCCTCGTCTGGAACAATGACGGCTACCAGGAAATCGAAAGCTACATGGTCGATGCCGGCGTTACGCCGGAGGGCGTCAAGCCTTCGGCGCCGGACTTCCTGATGGCGGCGAAGGCCTATGGCGTCGAGGGACGGCGGCTTGCTTCCGTCGCCGATCTCTCACAGGCGCTCGCCGAGGCGGCGAAGCGCAAGGGACCGTCGCTTATCGAGATCCACGAGCGGCGAACGAGCGGCATCACGGCCTGAGCAACGACAACCACGAAACGGGCCGGATTTGACTTTTCCGGCCCGGAATGGTGTTAAAGGCGCCCATGCTCGATTCCGGCCACGTTCTCTAGGTAAGGTCGGGCATTCGGGCTCAATTTTCGTCTCGCTGGCGTGCAATCGCCAGGGAAAGGGACCGCGTCCTCGATGGACCGCATGGGTGGTGGCAGCAAGAACATACAGGCCGGCCGGCTTCTCGCTGTGCTGTGGCTGTTCTGCGCCTCCTTCGCAATGCAGGTCATCTCGGTCGGACAGAGCATCCCGTCCCGTTCGGCCTCCGGTGCCCAGGCCGGCAACGTCACCGACACCGGTTCGACTGACCGTCCCGCCGCCCGGCAACTCTCGCGGGCGACACCGCTTTCAGACCTTCGGTTTACGGCCGAGCGCAAGGACGCCAAGTCCGCGGCCGATGATGGCTTGCCGGCGCTCTTGCCGGCATCGCTCGAACTCGAACTTCCCCGTTCGTCGGACGGGCGGATTTTCCGCGAGTTCGCTGCGTATCTTGGCGGGGCCTCGAACCCTGGCCCCCATATTCGCGCGCCTCCCGGCGCCTGATCCACAACGCGGATTTTGGCTGGCTGGCGGCTTCGGCTGCAGCTCTGCCCTTTATGAAACAAGCCCTGACGACGCGCCCCGTGCCCGCGCAGGCTCCTCTGGAACCACAACATGCGTACATCGAAATGGGCGATTCTCGTCTATGTCGTCGTGATCATCTTCGGATGTATCGCGGCGCTTCCGAACGTGCTGACGCCGGCACAACGTGAACAATTTGCAGGCTGGCTGCCGGTCAAGCCGGTAACCCTCGGCCTCGACCTCAAGGGCGGCTCGCACCTCGTGCTCGAAGTCGATGCTGCCGGCCTTCGCAAAGCTCGGCTCGAAACCCTGCTTGACGATACGCGCCGGGCGCTCCGCGCCGAGCGCATCTCGGCCTCCTCGGCCCGCATCGCCGGCGATACCGTTACCGTGAAGATCGAAGATCCGGCCGACCGCGAAAAGGTTCTGCCGAAGCTGAAAGAGCTGGCGGCCCCTGTCGGCACGCTTGGTTTCGGCGGCGCGGCTTCCGATATCGAGGTGACCGAGAACGGCGACAGCATCAACATCGCGATGACAGAGGCCGGCCTTGCCGACCGCACCACCAAGGCCGTCGAACAGAGCCTCGAGATCATCCGCCAGCGCGTCGACACCGTCGGCGTTGCCGAGCCGCTGATCCAGCGTGTCGGTTCCGACCGCATTCTCGTCCAGCTTCCGGGCCTCGAGGATCCGACGGCACTGCGCCAGCTCTTGGGCTCGACCGCGCAGATGAGCTTCCACATGGTGGACCAGACCGTGGATCCCAACCAGCCGGCGCCGCGCGGCGTCGACATTCTGCCGGGCGCCCACGACAACAACAAATATGCGGTCGAAAGCCGCGTCGCGATTTCGGGCGAGCGCCTGGCCGATGCCAAGGCCGGCTTCGACCAGCGCACCAACGAACCGATCGTGTCCTTCACCTTCGACACGCTCGGTGCCCGCCAGTTCGCGGAAATCACCCAGGCTGCCGTCGGCCGGCCCTTCGCGATCGTTCTTGACGGCAAGGTCCTGACGGCTCCTGTTATCCGCGAGCCGATCATCGGCGGCAACGGCCAGATCAGCGGCAACTTCACCGCACAGGAAGCGACCGTTCTGTCGGCGCTGCTGCGCTCCGGCGCGCTTCCGGCACCGCTCACCGTTATCGAGGAACGCTCCGTCGGCCCGAACCTCGGTTCCGACTCGATCCGCATGGGCATCTACACCGGTCTTGCCGGCTTCGCGCTCGTCGTCACCCTCATGGTCGTGCTCTACGGCGCCTGGGGCATGATCGCCAATGTCGGCCTGGTGCTGCACACGATCCTGACCATCGCGCTTCTCGCCATGCTCGGCTCGACGCTGACCTTGCCGGGTATAGCCGGTATCATTCTCGGCATCGGCATGGCGGTGGACGCCAACATCCTGATCAACGCGCGTATCCGTGAAGAAACGGAAGCGGGTGCCGGCGCGATGAAGGCGCTCGATATCGGCTTCAACAAGGCCTACGCGACCATCATCGATAGTAACGTCACGACGCTTTCGGGCACCGTGCTCTTGTTCGCCTTCGGCTCCGGCCCGGTCAAGGGATTTGCCGTCACCATGATGCTCGGCATCATCATCTCGATGTTCACCTCGATCACCGTCGTTCGCCTGATGATGCGTGAGGTCGTCGTCCGCCGGAAGATGAAGAAGCTCGAGATCCCGTCGCTGTTCGGCAAGGTTCCGAAGCTTCCGTCCTTCTCCTTCATGAAGGGCCGCTTCGTCGCCATCGGCATGTCCGCCTTCCTGTCGGTCAGCTCGGTGGTGCTGTTCTTCACGCCCGGCCTCAACTACGGCATCGACTTCGTCGGCGGTATCCAGGTCGAAACCACCTCGAAGAACACGCTCGACCTTCCGACGCTTCGCCACAATCTCGAAGCGCTCAACATCGGCGAAGTGGCGCTGCAGGAATTCGGCCAGGACAAATCGGTCCTGATCCGCGTCCAGCGCCAGCCGGGCGGCGAGCAGGAACAGACGGCAGCGCTCAACCGCATCAAGGATGCCGTCGTCCAGACGATCCCGGATGCGAGCTTCGAGCGCACCGAAGTCGTCGGCCCGACCGTCAGCACCGAGCTTGCCCGTTCGGGCTTCCTCGCTGTCGGTCTCGCGATGGTGGCGATCCTGCTTTACATCTGGTTCCGCTTCGAATGGCACTTCGCCGTCGGCGCGATCGCGGTCCTCTTGCTCGACATCACCAAGACGATCGGCTTCTTTGCGTTGACAGGCATCGACTTCAACCTGACGGCCATCGCCGCGCTCCTGACGATGATCGGCTACTCGGTCAACGACAAGGTCGTGGTTTATGACCGCATGCGCGAGAACCTCAGGAAGTACAAGTCGATGCCGTTCTCGGATCTCATCGACATGAGCATCAACCAGGTGATCGCGCGATGCATCTTCACCTCGATGGCGACGGCCTTCTCGCTGGTGCCGATGGCGATCTGGGGCGGCGATGCCGTCAAGAGCTTCGCCTGGCCGATGATCTTCGGCGTGATCGTGGCAACGACCTCGTCGATCTATATCGGCGGCCCGATCCTGCTGTTCCTCAATCGCTGGTGGAAGGATCGCGAAGCATCCCGCGGTGGCACAACCACGCCGCAGGCGGGCACGCCTGCTGCCTGACATCCGGCACTGGAACACAAAACGTGAAGGGGCGGCCCGACGGGCCGCCCCTTTTTTGTCCGAATGTGCTGTCTTTATCCACCCGTGCCTTGCAGACTGATTCTTCGCTTCCTAAATAGCGTAGGTCTCCGGCTCCGGAACGGGTGGATGGATTTTGCGTACATCGCCCCTTGAATTTAAAGGGTGAAGAAATTTTTTCTGCGTCTTCATCTTTTTAATTGACGGAATTGGTAGATTATTCTAGTTTGCCACTACGTGAACGCGGGGAGTCCGCCTCACGGTTGTTCATCGAACGCTCCGGCATTGCTGATGCCGGGCCAGCCAAAGGAGTGTGACATGTCCGAAACCGTCTCGACCGCCGCCTTCTTCGGCACGCGTCTCCTTTGTCGCGCAACAGAGAAAAAATGGCTCATTCGCAATCTTTGCCGAATGTGACCTTCGAACCCCTCGAACTTTATCTTTTGCCGAAATTGAAAGTTTCCGCGCCGACAGCGTGGATGGAGCGTTATTTGTATGAGCAAGCAGGTTATCGAATTTGGCGGCGAAGCCGTCGGCGTTGTTGTCCCGGATGAAGATCGCTTCAAGTTCCTGGCGGTGAAGTATCACGTCTGGGACCTGGACGCGAAGCGCTTCGGCTCGGCCGATGAAGCGCGCGCCGCAATCCGGCAGCTGTTGGCCCACCAGGCCGTCCAGGCCAAGCGGCAGAACCACAGCGCCGCTGCCTGAAGCCGCACTTGAAGCGGATGAGAAAAGCCGGTTTCGGCTTTTCTCCCGCATCCACCGCGAAGACATCCGCAAATCTTGCCGCATCGGCCGCACGCAATTGCCCGCGACATCGGTCAATTCCCCACTATAATTATATGTTGGCAGTACGTTTCTTGTGCTATGCCAATATATATTTGCATTTGCGCGGATGATTCCCGTTTTCTGGGGTGCCGCCGCAGGGAAAGCGTGCCGGAATGCTGACGAAGAAGGGAAAGTACGGACTGAAGGCCTTGGTCGATCTTGCTCGGCTGGAGCCGGGGGAAACTGCCTTCATTACCGAGATCGCGCAGCGCAACAATATCCCGAAGAAGTTCCTGGACACGATCCTGCTTGAGCTGCGCAACGCCGGCATGCTGCGCTCGAAAAAGGGGCCTGGCGGCGGCTACTCGCTCTCGCGGCCCGCTTCGGAAATCCGTATCGGTCACGTGATCCGCACGCTGGACGGGCCGCTTGCGCCGATCCGCTGTGCGAGCCGCACGGCCTACGAGGTCTGCGAAGATTGTAACGATCCCGAGACCTGTCAGGTGCGGGTGTCGATGACGACGGTCCGTGATGCCGTTGCCGCCATTCTTGATTCGATGACGCTCGAAGAATTCGCGGCCGACAAGTCGATGCCGCTGGAAATGGAAGAAAAGCGCGCCGGCTGACGAAAACGCCGCGGTTCACGCCAGTTTTCCCCCGAACTCTGCTTCCAAGACTTGGTTTGCCAAGAAAAAGCGCTTATCTGCCGTCAATGGTCTGGCGGGCAAATTCGTGCCTGTTGCTTAAGTCTTCGCAGAATTGGGGTCATCATGGGTTTGAGACATGCATCGGCGGATGATCGCACTGCACTTGCGGCTTTGGAGTCGATCGGCCGGACGCTGACGACCGCGATGGCCGGCATCAAGGCGCTGGCGGACCAATTTGGCGCTGACGAAGTTTTTGCGCGCAGCGTCGTCGAAGCCGTCGAACTGATCGGCGAAAGCCAGGGGCGCGTCGTCGTCTCCGGCGTCGGCAAGAGCGGCCATATCGGCCGCAAGATTGCAGCCACGCTGGCATCGACCGGAACATCCGCCTACTTCGTGCACCCGACCGAAGCGAGCCATGGCGACCTCGGCATGGTCACCTCGCAGGACGTGCTGATCCTGCTCTCCTGGTCGGGCGAGACGGCCGAGCTTGCCAACATGCTCACCTATGCCAAGCGCTTCAACGTGCCGATCGTCTCGATCTGCGCCAACCGCGACAGCGTGCTTGCCCGCAACTCGGAAGTGCCGATCGTCTTGCCGAAGGTTCAGGAAGCCTGTCCGCACGGCCTCGCGCCGACGACCTCGGCCATGCTGCAACTCGCCATCGGCGACGCGCTCGCCATCGCGCTTTTGGAGCGGCGCGGCTTTTCGGCCGAGGATTTCAAGACTTTTCATCCGGGCGGCAAGCTCGGCGCGCAGTTGCGGCTTGTTCGCGAGCTGGCGCATGACGGCGCCCAGATGCCGCTTCTCAGCGTCGGACGCCCGATGAGCGAGGCGCTGATCGAGATGTCGTCCAAGGGTTTCGGTGTCGTCGGCATCATCGACGATGGCGGCAAGCTGGCCGGCGTGATCACCGACGGCGACCTGCGTCGTCACATGTCCGGCGACCTGCTGCTGCAACCGGTCGAGGCGGTGATGTCGCGCAATCCGCGCGTGATCCGCGGCGACGTGCTTGCAAGCGGCGCCATGGAATTCATGCAGCAGCATAAGGTGACCGTGCTCTTCGTCGTCGACGACGGCGGGGCGCCGGTCAGCATCCTGCATATTCATGATCTGCTGCGCGCTGGCGTCGTCTGAGACTGCCAAGGCGGCCCTCCGCCTGGCGAAAGCAGCCTACCCCTTCACCACGGCGGGCCAGTCGCTCGTCGTGCCCGGCTGCACCGGCCGTTCCAGATAGGTGGAAAGCACCACATAGCTGCGCGTCGCCTTGACGCCGGGCGTGTCGTAGAGCCGCGCCAGAAGCCCTTCGAGCGCATGCGTGCTTTCTGTGCGCACCTTGAGCAGCATGCAGGTGTCGCCGGCGACCGAGTGGATCTCTTCCACTTCAGGGCATTCCTCGATCGCAAGCAGCGCCTGCGTCTTGCCCCAGCCGGTCGTGTCGACATGGACGAAGGCAAGCAGCGTCTTTCCGACCGCGTCCGGATCGATGAGCGCCGACACGCGGCGGATCGCGCCCGAACGCCGGAGCCGCTTCACCCGTTCATGGGCCGCCGGCGGCGAAAGTCCGACGCGTTCGCCAAGCTCGGCATAGCTCGTGGTCGCGTCCTCGACGAGGACGCCTAATAGTTTTCGGTCCATCGCGTCGAGGTCGCGCTCCGGCGGACGCTTCCGCCGAACGTCATCTGTATTTTGATCCATACCGAGAATTCCTCTTGTTGCTGAATTTCATTCTGCAAAAATGGAGGAATGACGAACATCAATCAACAAATTTCGCCAGATTCGATCGACAGGACCTCGATCGACAGGGCGCGCATCCCGCCCTTCGCCTATGTCCTGACCGTCTGCATCGGCGTCATCGGCTCCAACTCGCTGGCGCTCGGACCAATCGCGCCGGAGGTGGCGCGGAGCCTCGGCACGGATGTTCCATCGGTAATGGTCGCTTCGGCCGCCTTCGGACTGGGCACGGCCGTCAGCGCCATCTTCCTTGGCCGCTTCATCGACCGGTACGGCCCCCATCGCATTCTGGCTGCCGCGCTGTTGCTTCTGGCCGCCGGGCTCACCGGTAGCGCGCTTGCGCCCATGCTGGCGTTCCTGGTCGCCGCCCAACTCGTTGTCGGCGTCGCCACCGGCATTGCGCTTCCGTCGATCTACACGCTGGCCTCAGTGATCGCGCCGGCCGGACGGGAGAGCGAGACGATCGGCCTGGTGCTGACCGGCTGGACGCTCAGCATGGTGGCCGGCGTGCCGCTATCGGCAGCGATTGCTGACTTCGGAGGATGGCGCGCCGTTTACTTCGTCGTTGCCGTAGCCACACTGGTTGCTTGCGCTGCCGTCAGGCTCGCGCCGGTGCGGGAAGGACTGGCCGGCAAGACGACGTCGCCGCTCGCGGCGCTTGGCGTGCGTGGCGCCGGACCGCTGTTGATCGCCTGTGCCGCCTTCATGGCCGCCTTCTACGGCGTTTATGCCTATATCGGCGAACACCTGCACGCAGCGCTCGGGTTGCCCCTCAGCGCCAATGGCCTCGTGGCCGTTTCCTACGGCTTCGGCTTCGGTGCGGCGGCACTACTCGACCGGCTGATCGACCGCTTCGGCGCTGGCAGGTTGCTGCCTCTGATTTTTCTCGTCGTCGCCGGCGTCTATGCGGCGATGGCCGCCGTGAGTAGCTCCTACACGGCCATGCTGGTCGTCGTCTTTTTCTGGGGCCTTGCCAACCATTTCGGTCTCAACGTGCTGATCATGCGGCTGACGGGGCTCGATCCCACAAGGCGTGGCGCGATCATGGGGCTGAACAGCGGCGTCACCTATCTGTCGCTCTTTTTGGGAACGCTTGGTTTCGGCGTGGTTTATGGCGGGGCCGGTTTTTCCGCGCTGCCCTTGGCCGCGACCGGCCTGATGCTGGTCGCCGCCATCGCCGCAGCGCTCGCGCCGCGCTAGGTCCCCGCGATGTGAAAACGGCTACCCTTGGCGGGAAGCGGAAGGCGCGCGTTTCGCAGGCTTTTGGCGCGGCGCGGGGTCAATAAAGGCGCCAGGTTCGTTGAGGCTGCTTTCGTTCAGCCGCCGGGCAATCGCTTCCGCGCCGGCATCGGTTCCGGCGCGGGAATAAAGGTTGCCGCGCACCTGGATCGACGCGGCAAGCAGGCGGAACATTGCGACACTAAGTTCAGGCTCCGGCGCCTGGGGCGCCTGCCAGAAACCGTCGAGTGGCTGCTGGTCGGTCAGACCGGCAATATCGAAGACGGCAGTGCCGAGCACTTTGACCGGCCGCCCTTGCTTCAGGGCGTGCAATCCGGCCGTCGAATTCACCGTGACCATGCCGGCGCTCGCCTCGCCAAGCGTATCGAGATTTCCGCCGTCCAGGTAGAAGACGCGCCCTCTCAAGCCAAGCGCCGCTGCTCGCTGCTCGATGAAGCTGCGCCACGGGACCAGGTCGTTGTCGAGCGGATGCACCTTGAAGACCAGGCGTGCATTCGGCGCGGCAAAGGCGCCGAACGAGGTCAGGACGTCAGCGATTGCATCCTTCTGGCTGTGGAAGGGCGAATGCGCCCTGAGCTGAAAGTCGGTTTCGAGCTGAAGCGGATAGACGAAGTAGGGGGCATCGTCCGAAAGGAGCTGCGCAACGGTCGCCACCGCTTCCGCGTTGCGCCGCTTCTCGGAGAGCAGCCGGCGCACCCAGCCCGCGTATTCGGCGAGCGGATGGAAAATCCCGTGACGGCGGTAGTGCGGAAACAGGAACCAGAAAAAGACGTTCGGCAGATTGTAGAGCAGATCGTAGCTCGCATCGGCGAGGAACGTCTGGCTGTAGCGCTTGCGCCAGTCCGGCTCCGGCAGGTTTGACGCTGCCGAAAGGATCTGACCGGCGTCGTTCGGAAAATGGGAGTTCGACGACATGCCGTTGCGCTCGAGCGTCAGCCAGTCCGGCCGCAGATAGCCCATTTCGATAATGGCGACACTGACGCCGGCGCGATGGGCGACGGCAGTCGCTGCCTGGTGATAAGGCCGCTCTTCGCCAAGCAGCAGCATGTCGGTGACGCCGTGGGTGGCGATGAATGTCTCGAGATAGCCAGGCCAGGCGGCCGCCGTACCGCGATAGTTGAAGCCGCCCTTGCGGCGCCAGAAGATCTGGTCGCCGACGTTCAGATTGATCCTCAGGCAGCGGTGGCCGAGGGCTTCGAGCCGGTCGGCGATCTTGCGGAAGATCGGCGAGGAGGGGCCCTGCAGGAACAGGAAGACCCGCTGTCTCGGCCGTGCGGCCCCACCGGCCGATGTCGTCGAAGCGTTCTCCATCCGCAGACCGCCGCTAGCGCAGCGTATCCTTTCTCAGGTTCGCGTGGTTGAGAAGCGCCTCAATCAGGTTCCAGGCCTCGACGCTGCTCGGTTCGGCCGGCTTATGGGACGACCGCTTCGCCTTGGCGAGCGGCACGATCAGATAGTCGGTGCGCGGATCCGGGAAGGGGTCGGCGAAGGATTTGAGCAGCGGTGCGTGATCGCCGTAGAACACGAGCCAGACCGGACGGTCGAGCTTGTCGAGGTGTTCGCTCAATGTGTTGAGCGCCGCATCGGACTGCTCGAGGATGGCCAGATAGATGTCGACGGGATTGGTGAGGTCGCCGACGCGGCCCGGCTCCCATGGACCGTGATTGGCCATGGATGCGACGAAGATGAAGCCGCTTTCGTCTTCGGGCAGCTTCTCGCTTGCGTCGATCACCTTCGCCGCGAGCTTCTCGTCGGAGACGTAGGGTCCGTCTCGCTCTGGGCGATGGTCGAAACCGTCGAGCATCGTCAGCTTGGAGAAGCCGAGCTGCGGCATCGCCTTGTGCCTGAGGAAGAAGGTCCGGTCATAAGGATGGATGAAGTGGGTATTCCAGCCGGCACGCTTCAACTTTCCGGGCCAGACGACGTCGGCATAGTGCGATGCGCGCAGATAGGGATAGCTGGCGTCGACATGAATATCGTCGGGCACCAGGCCGCTGATCACGGCGAATTCGGTGCGCAGCGTATAGCCGCCTTCGAACACGCTGCTGAGCCGGCCCCACTGAACCGCCTCGCGCCGCAGCCGGTCGAGCGTCGGCAGTTTCAGCGTATCGACGCCGAAGTGCCGCATGTCGATGAAGGATTCCGATTGCCAGACGACGATCAGCGGCGAGCCGTCGTCACCGATCAGATCCTGCACGGCGGCCCGGACGATCTTGGAGAGATCCGCGACGATCTTTTCGCGACGCACACCGAGCCAGATGATGAAACGGAAGACGACCGAGCCGAAGGTACCGAAGCGCACCGTGTTCATCTTGACGTCGAGGACCTTGAGCAGCCGCTGTACCAGCGCGGCCGTCGGGCGGTTCACCGGGCCGTAGAAGAGCAGGAGCCAGGGACCATAGGCGATGCCGAGCATCACGAGGATCCAGAAGGCCTTCCCCCGGTCCGGCAGAATCGCCGGCTCGAAGTACATGTAGAGGCCGGAAACGCCAAAGACGTAGAGGAAGGCGACGGTCCAGAAGACGACGTTCAGTGAGCTCGCATAGAAGATCGTCTTGTACTTGAACACGTCGACGACCAGCGCGATGTCGGAAAAGATCAGCGGTTCACGGATGAACTTGAACTTGGCGCGGGAAATGCCGGTGAAGATGATGAAGAAGCTCATCGTGCCCGCCGCCGCATAGAGCGGACGCCAGGATCCGGCGAAGAAACCGGCAAAGACCAGAGCGATGACAGGTAGGCGGGCAAGCACGTCGATCACGTCCTGCGTGCGTCCGAAAGGCGAAGGATTGGCGCGCCGCTCCCGCTTCGGCAGGGCGAAACGGTCGGTGAAGAAGATCACCGCGCAGGACAGCAGATAACAACTAAGCGTCAGTGTTATCGGATAGTCGTGCAGCTGAAAGGGAAGCAACGCCAAGCGGAAACCTTCATGTCTTCATGCCGGCCGATGCCGCTTTATGCGGCACAGCGTCCGCCCGACACTTAGATCTTATCGATGCTAGGTACAAGCACCGTCAGGTCCGGTGCTCGGACACTCCACGATTATGCGTCGCCGTGTTGCCGCACCGCACAATCGCCCGGTCGAACCACCAGTTGAGCAGGGGACGAACGGCGGGAGCGAAGCGTCCAAGTAGAAACAATGTCGTGCCGAAATAGACTTCGAACCGGCCGCGGTCGGTTCCCTTGACGATCCGCTTGGCCACCGCTTCGGCCGGCCAGGGCCGGACCGTGCCCATGATCGTGGCCGCTTCCGGCGGTCGCGCCGCCAGCTCGCGCTGAAACTGCGGCGTTTCCGTATCCGGCGGAAAACAGACGGAGACACTGACGCCGTGCGGACGGGCTTCTGAACGCAGCGCCTGGGCGAAGCCGTGCACGGCGAACTTGGAGGCGCAATAGGCCGAATAACCATAGATGCCGAGTAGCCCTGCGCCGGACGAGATCATCATAATCCGGCCCCGCCGGCGCCGCTTCATGCTGTCATAGACCGCCCGGACCGCATGCACCGTGCCGGAGAAGTTGGTGTCCATCTGCTGCCGGAACGAGGCGCTGTCGAGCTCCTCGAACCGGCCGGGTTCGACGATGCCGGCCGATGCCACCAGGATGTCGCAGGGGCCGAAGGCCTGTTCGCACCGACGAATGGCCGCTTCGACGTCGCTTTCCACCGCGACGTCGGCGGCCTCGATCCGGATGCTGTCGGCGTTCGCCCCACTGGATGCGATAAGTTTTGCCTGCGCGCCTTCCAGGAGGCCACGGGAGCGGGCAATCAGCGAGAGGCGCGCCCCGCGCGCCGCGTAGATCGATGCGACCGCAAATCCGATACCGCTCGAGCCACCGGTAATGATCACATGCGCCATGCTGGTATTCCGCTCCAGAGTTCGGGAGAGTGCGAAGCGGCTCTGCTTCCGCGACCACCTGACCCGGCAGCAAATGCGATCGGGTCAGCGCGCCGAGAGCGCTTTCATCATCTGGTCGATGTCGATGCCGCCAAGGCCGAAGTTGCGTTCGGTAAGGTCGGCCAGACGCTCGGCCGTGAGTGTTACCGTGCGCCGGATCTGCTCTTCCGTGTGGTCGCTGGTGATGAAGAAGCGCAGCCGAGCCAGGCCTTCCGGGACCGCCGGGTGGATGATCGGCAGCGCATTGACCCCTTCGGCAAGCAGGTCGTTCGACAGCTGCACCGCACGCAGGGAATCGCCAACCAGAACCGGAACCACGGAAAATCCGCTGCTGAGGCCGGTGTCGAGCCCCGCTTCCTTGGCAAGCTTGAGGAAGAGCGCGCCGTTGCGGCGCAGCGCCGCCGTGCGCGTCGGCTCCCGTTCCAGCACCTCCAGGCTTGTGGTTGCCGCGGCCGCCAGAACCGGCGCAAGGCCGACGCTGTAGACGAAGCCGCCGGCCGATGCCTTCAGCACCTCGACCAGCGCTTCGCTGCCGGCGATGTAGCCGCCGCAGCTCGACGTGGTCTTGGAGAGCGTGCCCATCCAGATGTCGATCTCGCGGGGATCGACGCCGAAATGCTCTGCAAGCCCGCGGCCGGTCTTGCCGAGAACGCCGAGCGAATGCGCTTCGTCGACCATCAGCCAGAAGCCATATTCGGCCCGGAGCTTCAGAAGCGCCGGCAGGTCGGCGACGTCGCCGTCCATCGAGTAGATGCCCTCGACGATGACCATGATGCGGCGATAGTCGCCGGCGACCGTGCGCAGCACGTGTTCGAGGTCGGCGACGTCATTGTGCTTGAACAGGCGTCGTGTCGCGCCCGAGAGCTTGACGCCGGCAAGGGCGCTGTTGTGGATGAACTCGTCGTGGACGACGAGGTCCTTCGGTCCCATCAGGCAGCTGATGGCGGCGACATTGGTGAGATAGCCGCTGACGAAACAGACGGCGGCATCGACGCCATAGAAGTCGGCGATCTTCTCTTCCAGCGCCACATGCACCGGACGCTCGCCGGCGACGAGGCGGCTCGCCGAGGCGGAAATGCCGAAGGTGCCGATGGTATCGCGTGCCCGCGCAAGCACCTCCGCATGGCGATTGAGGCCAAGATAGTCATAGGAGGCGAAGTTGATCAGCTTGCGGCCATCGATGACGGTGGTCGCGCCGGCGGCCGTCTGATGGGCACGATAGAACGGATTGGCGATGCCGAGCTGTTCGCTTGCAAACTTCTGCGTCATCACCTGCTTGTATTCCGGCAGGTCTTCGAAACGGGCCTGCTGCCGGCGCGCCGGCGGCGGCATCTCCCGCTCCGAGCGCGCCATGCGGTTGCGCTCGGAGGATTGATGCGTGTTTCTCATCCGGTCCAGCAGGTTCTCTTTGAGGCTGCTGGTCATCTTGGATGCGCCTGGACCGTTTCCGTTCGTGCTCATTGGCCTTGTGCTTTTTCCTTCGCCGTTCCGACGTGCCGCTGCGCAAGTTCGCTGACAATCTTGTCGTCGGCGGGCTCGGCATCGTCGCTCTGGTCGCGCTTGCTCACCTTCTCATAGAGCTTGCGGGCGACATCGCCAACCGTCGTGTTGTCGGCGACGCCGCTGAGCGGCATGTCGAAGCCGGTGTTCTGCTGGAAGCTCATGCCGAGTTCGACGGCCATGAGGCTGTCGAGCCCGATTTCCTTCAGAACCTTGCTGCGCGTGACCGTATCCTTCGATACGCGCAGGATTGCGGCGATTTCGCCGGCGACGAGGTCGAAGAGAATGTCTTCGGCTTCCTGCGGCGACTTGCCCTCGATCATCACGACGAGGTCCATCTTGGTGCCTTCGCCGCCCGTCGCATGCTGGTCGGCGCTGCGCAGGATGACTTCGAAGAGCGCGTTCTTGGCGACAGGCAGATTGCGTGCCGCCGACCAGTCGATCTCCGAGATCATCACGGTTGCCGCATCGACGGTGCCTGGATCGAAGGCCAGGTGGCTCTCGACCATGTCGAGTGCCGTCTGCGCCTTCAGCGCGGTCTTGCCGATGCGCTTGGCGAGGATGTCGTTCACATCCGTGTTCTGGACCAGATAGCCCCTGTCGGCGATGGCGCCGAACCCGACGGCGAGACCCGCAAGGCCGCGTGCGCGACGGGCGCGGGCGAGACCTTCGAGATAGCCGTTGGCTGCGACGTAATTCGCCTGTCCGGGGTTGCCGACGAGTGTCGTCGCCGATGAGAACAGGATGAAGTTGTCGATCTTGTCGTTGCTGGTCAGTTGATCGAGAACCGCGGCACCCTTGGCCTTGGTGTCGATGACCGGCCGGTTTCGCTCGCGGTTGAGGTTGCTGATCAGCGCGTCGTCGAGCACCATCGCGGCATGGACGATCGAGCGCAGCGGTGCCACGGCGCGCAACGTCTTGAGCAGGCGCTCCGTCGCTGCCGGATCGGTGACGTCGCAGGCATGAACCGTGGCGGATACGCCAGCCTTCGTCCAAGCTTCGATCATTGCCGTCGTTTCGGCGTCCGCCAGGCCGCGGCGTGAGCAGAGCGCGACCTTCGTCGCACCCTTTTCGACGAGCCAGTTGGCGGCAGCCAGGCCGAAACCGCCGATGCCGCCGACGACGAGATGCATGCCGTTCGGATCGACCTTCATGCCGCCATGCGGACGCTTGGCAACGCGATGCGTGCCGGCGACCGGAGGAAGCACGACGATTTTGCCGATATGCCCGGCATTCTGCATCAGTCGGAAGGCGTTGCCGATCTCGTCGAAGTCGAAGGCGCGATAGGGAAGCGGCGTCAGCTTGCCGTCTTCGAACAGCGCACCGATCTCGGTGAAGATCCGCTTGGTCAGCTTCGGCTGATTGACCAGCAACTGGTCGGCGTCGATGCCGAAATAGCTGACATTGCGGCGGAACGGCCGAAGGCCGATCTTGCTGTCGGCGTAATAGTCGCGCTTGCCAAGCTCAAGGAAGCGGCCAAAGGGCTTCACCAGCGCCAGGCTCTGCTCCATGGCCTCGGCGAACAGCGAGTTGAGCACGAGATCGACGCCTTCACCGCCCGTCACGGCGCGAACGTCGTTGACGAAATCGAGCGAACGGGAATCGAAGACGTGATCGGCACCCAGCATCGACAGGAAGCGACGCTTCTCGCGCGATCCTGCCGTGGCGATGATCCTGGCGCCCTTCAGCTTTGCGACCTGCAGCGCGGCAAGGCCGACGCCGCCGGCGGCGCCATGGATGAGGATCGTTTCGTCAGGCTGGATCCGTCCAAGCTCGACCATCGCGTAATAGGCAGTCAGGAACGCGACCGGAACCGTCGCCGCGGCGACGGGGCTGACCGATTGCGGCAACCTGGCGACGCCGGCGCGCGAAACGACCGCGTGGGTCGAGAAGGCGGAGGATGCAATCGCCATGACGGCATCGCCCACGGCGAGGTCATCGACGCCGTCGCCGACCGCGACCACGTGGCCGGAAAGCTCCATGCCGATCGTCGCGCCTGCGAAGCCGTCTTCGAGCGCCTCTTCCGGCAGAAGGCCCATCGCCCACATTACGTCGCGGAAGTTGAGGCCGGTGGCTGCGACCGCGACGACGACTTCACCCGGGCCTGCCGAGGGGATGTCGCTTTCTTCCCAGACGATGCTGCCCACCTGAGAGCTGACGCGCTGGCGGATGGTTGCAGCCTTGAAGTCAGCCGTTGCCGCGTGCCCATTGTCGACTGGGCCAGGCACGGCGCGGATCTCCGAAAGCGCAGCGCCAGCTTCGCCTTCGAGCAGCCATTCGCGGTTTACTCCCATCGCGCCAAGCAGCGGCAATGCCGCAGCCATCTGAGCATCCGTCGTCGGCGAACCGTCGATGTCGAGCGAGTGGACGTCGAGGAACTCGTATTCGTTCTGAAGCACGCGTGCGAAAGCCCAGAGGCCGGCATTGACGCCGTCGCTTGCGACCGCCTCGCCGACCGTCCGGCTGGCGATCGGTGCGCCGCCGGGCGCGACAAGCAGGAGACGGGGCCGTTTGTCCTCCGCTGGCTCCGCACCGCCGATATGCTGGCGCAATGCTTCGGCAAACGTGCCGAGCGCGAGGATCTGTGTTTGTAGAGAGGCGGAATCGTCGGTGCGCGACGCGGCCGCCGGCAAGGCAAGGAAGACTGCCCGAAGCGGTTGGCCCCCCAGCGTCTCGAAGGCTGGCAGGAGCGCGGCCTTGTCCGCAGCCGCATCGCCGGTCAGGCTGACACGAATGGCTGAATCAGAGGGCTCGCGCTGCTCGCGCCCCGCGATCTCCAGCAGGAGGTGGGGGACGGATGCCGGCACCGCCGCGTCTGCGGCAGCAGTTGCTGCGCCACGCGCTTCGAGCAGGATGACGTTGCCGCTTGCACATTCGCGGTCGGCAATGTCGGTGTCCCGCAGGTCGAGATCGTCGAGGCATTTCTGCCAGTGCGGCGCCGCCGCGAGGTTGCCGATCGGAAACTCCGCCGTCTGGCTGCGCGCGAACCAGCCCTCGGACAGGCCAAGCGCGAAGTCGTTGAACAGCGATGGCGCGCTGACCGCGGCAATCAGCCCACCCGTAGGGCGCAGTGCCGTGCGCAACGCTGTGCGAACCGCCACATCGTCCTCGATCAGGCCGTAGAACGCGTCGGACGCGCTGACAGCAAGATCGAAGGCCGCAAGCGTCGCGAGTTCGCCCTTCTTGAGGATGTGTACATGGGCGTCGTTTTCGAAGGCCAGCTCAAGGCCGCGCTGGGCGTTATCGCGTGCTTCGAACACGGTGAGGCTTGCACCATGCTTTTCGGCAAGAGTGGCCAGACGCTTAGTGAAACCGGCGGATACGCTGCCGAGTTCGACGATGCGCAGGCGCGCTCCGGCGGACTGTGCCGACAGCGCCGTTTCGACAGCCTCCAGCACGAAGGCCATGCGCTGGCGGCTTGCCTCCGAATGAACCGCCTGATGGTCGATCGTGGCGTCGCTGATGAAGCTCGATCCCGAGGCCGCTTCGTCGCCCGCATGCAAGGCATCGATGCGGGCAAGGGCTTCCGCATAGGCGTTGTTGATCAGCACGGCCTCGACGGCGCGGTCAGGCCGCTCGCCGTAAAGTTCGCTCAGAATTTCAGGCACGCTCGGCAGGTTGAATTCCTGCGCGACGGTCCACACACCATCCTTGTGCTCACAGAGCCCGGCATCTTCGAGCACGTAGAGGCAGCTCGTCAGAAAACACTGGAAGGCGAAATCGCCAGGCAGATTGCCGCCCTGGATCGTGGAACGCCCCTTACCGAGCTTGAGGGCGATCTCCTGGCAGGCGCGGTAGATCGCGGCATTGAAGAGCAGCGTCGCATTGTCGACACCAGCCTCGCCGGCGGCCGGCATTGCGATCGATACCGGCGCAAGGCTGTTGCGCAGAAGGCTTGGCAGGGCGGCTTCCGATTGTACTGCCTCGTAGTGGAAGGACAGCGCATCGAGCGTCTTGTGCTTGCGCAGATAGGTGCGGCGGAAACGGCAATCCTCGAAATGCGCGATCGGCTCGCCCGACTGGCCGAAGAAGTGGAACTTCGCCTTGATCGAATTGGTGCTGACGCGTTCAATTTCGATCATCGCGCGCGCGATCGGCAGGCCGCCATTGACGACACGAACCGAACCGAAGCGGACGGGAATATAGGGTGCGCCGCTCTTGTCGCCAGTGAATCGGTCGAAGAGCGCCACCAGCGCGTGGAAGGTCGCATCGACCGAGATCGGGTTCAGGGCATAGCTGACCAGCGGGTGTCCGGTGGCTTCGGCCGTCTTCAGCTCGACATCGACCAGGCGGTCGCCATAGGCAACCGCTTTTGCGAGCAGCTGGAAGCGAGGACCGTAGTCGAGGCCGAATTGCCGCGCCGTCTCATAGGCGCGACCCGGTGCCACCGTTGCCGTCTTGGCGAGGCCTGCGAGCGACGGATAGGCGCGGTCCCCGGCCGGCAGCGGCTTGCGGCAGCGGGCAACCGCGTGCACGGCCCAGTCGTCTTCCGACAGCCGTTCACGCGAGCGGATTTCGAGGTCGCCGGTCTCTGGCGAAAGGACGGTCGACAGCTCCATGATTTTTGTGTCGCTGAGTTCCAGCGGCCGGACGATTTCGAGATTGGTGATCTCGACTTCTTCGCTGCCATAGAACTGCTGTGCCGCAGCAACGGCGATCTCGATGAAGCCGCTGCCCGGCAGGATCGCCTTGCCGTCCACCACGTGTTCGGCAAGATCCGGGAAGAGATGGGCGTCGATATGGTTTTTCCAGCTGCCGCTGTTCGGATCGCTGCGCCAGCCGGTCAGGCGGTATGGTCTGGCAATCCGGCCGAACAGGTCGGTGGCATCAGTTGTTGCCGCCGGGCGCAGTTCGACGGGCTCGAAGGGCAGGCTTGGCAGGGCGATCGATGCATTGCGCTTGCCGAATACCCGGGTCGTATCCACGACGGCGCCGTGCGCAACGGCACGTGCCATCGCGGCCGAGATCGGATCCTGGCCGCTTTCGGCGACGTCTCTGAGCAGCGTGGGCACCACCATGCAGGGGGCTGCTGCCTGCTTGATCGTCTCCTTGACGTAGGACGACAGGATCGGGCGCGGCGAAATCTCGATGAACAGGCGGCAGCCCATTTCGATCGCGGCTTCCGCAGCCGCCTGGAAGCGGACCGGCTCGCGAACGTTCTTCCACCAGTATTCCGGATCGAGCTGCGTGCCCTCGAGCGCGGCACCCGTGACCGTCGAAAGGTAGGCGAGTTCGGTGCGGCGCGGTGCGATATCGGGGATGTCCGAGAGGAAGGCATCCTTCGCCCGATCGATGATCGGATGATGGAACGGATAGTTGATGTCGAGGATCTGGACCGGGATCTTCGCCTTGCGGGCGGCATCGCGGAAGGCCGAGATCTGGTCGGCCGGGCCCGAGATCGTCACGGAATTATGCGCGTTGACCGCAGCAACGCAGAGTTCGTCAAGACCGCGAGCCTCGGCAAAGGCGCGAGCAGCCTCTTCACCGAGCATGACGGCCGCCATCGTGCCGTGGCCGGCAAGCAGGTCCTGATGCAGCGAACGTTTCGCAACGATCGAAACGGCATCGACGAGCGACAGCGCGCCGGCCGCGTAGGCGGCGGCGATTTCGCCGACAGAGTGACCGAAGACGGCGACCGGCTTGATGCCCATGGCAACCAGCGAATCCGACAGGGCGGCCTGCACCGCAAACAGCAGCGGCTGGGCGATCTTGGTGTCGGCAAGCTTCTTGTCGAGATCAGGATCGGTCAGGAGATCGGTGAGCGCGATATCCGAATGGAACTTGAACAGCGCGCTGACCGAGGTGAAACACTGGCGGAAATGCAGGTTTTCGCGGAAGGCTTCCACACCCATGCCGGCCCATTGCGAGCCGTTGCCGGAGAACACGAACGCGACCTTGGCGTCGCGAACGACGGCCTCGCCCACCTCACCGATATCCGAGCCGGGCTTTTCCAGGTGGCTGGCGATCGCACGGACGATATCTTCGGGCTGGTCGCTGCGAGCGGCAAACCGATGGCGCATATGGGTGCGGTTGGCACCCGATGCGGCGATCATCGCACGGGCTTCACTCTTGGAAGCATGCGCGAAAGCGGTCTTGTAATCCTTGAGAAGGGCTTCCAGGCTCGACTGCGTATGAGCGCTTGCGAGGAACACATGTCCCGAAGACGACGGGTTTGCGGCCTTTTCATCGGCGGCCGGTTCCGGGTCGCTGATAACGACGTGCGCATTGGCGCCGCCGAAGCCGAACGAGTTGATGCCGGCAAGGCGCGCGCGCTTGCCGCGCAGAAGCTCGATCGGGTTTGCCGTGACGCGGACGTTCAGACCATCGAAGTCGATATGCTCGTTTGGCGTGTCGAAATGCAGCGAAGCCGGCAGGTAGTTGTTCTCAAGCGCCATCATGGCCTTCAGCATGCCGAAGAGGCCGGAGGCGGGTTCCGTATGGCCGATGTTCGACTTGATCGAGCCGATCGGCACAGGCGCCCGGCGCTTGGCGCCGATGACCGTTCCGATCGACCAGACTTCCGCCGGGTCGCCGACCTTGGTGCCGGTACCGTGGCCTTCGACGAAGGCCACCTGATTGGCGTCGATGCCGTTTCCTTCGTAGATCGCTCTCAGCAGGTTGGCCTGGGCTTCGCGCGACGGCAGCGAAATGCCGTTGGTGCGGCCGGCCGAATTCACGCCGGTCGCGACGATGCGCGCATAGCTGCGGTCTTTCTCGCGGCGCGCCCGGTCGGAACGGCGCAGCACGAAGACCACGCCGCCTTCGGCGCGCACGTAGCCGGCGCCGTCGTTGTCATAGGCGCGGCAGAGGCCTTCCGGCGACAGCATGCGTGCCTGGGCGAAGCCGACGAAGGGCAGGGGGTGGGCAAGGATGTTGACGCCGCCGACGATCGCCGTGTCGATCTCCCCGGCGTTGAGCGCCCGCATCGCCTGGTCGAGGGCGACCAGCGAGGAGGAACAGGCGGTGTCGACCGTCATGCTCGGGCCGCTGAGGCCGAAGATGTGCGAGATGCGGTTGGAGACGATCGACAGGGTGTTGCCGGTCATGAAGTACGGGCCAGCCGCGGCCGGATCCTCGACCGTCAGGTTGGCGTGGTCGAGGCTCGATGCGCCGATATAGACACCGACGTTTTCGCCGTGCAGCGACGTCGCCGAGATGTTGGCGTCTTCAAGCGCCCGCCAGGCGAGCTGGAGCAGCACGCGCTGCTGCGGGTCCATATACATGGCCTCGCGCTGCGACATGCCGAAGACGGCCGGATCGAAATCATAGAGTTGATCCAGCACGCCGGCCGCGAAGGAATAGGTCTTCCCCTGCGTGCCCATGACGGGATGCCAGAATCGCGCCACGTCCCAGCGATCCGATGGAATGCTGGTGACGGTGCACTTGCCCTGACGTAGAAGTTTGAACAACGCCGAGGGCGATTCTGCTCCAGGGGCGAGGCATGCACGCCCAATAATCTCAACAGCCATGTATGATCGAACGCTCTAAAATGCCGTTAAAGTTGCACCTGCGATTGCGCGGCGGAAGTTGAAATGCAATCGCCAATCGTCATGCTTGCGGGCTATCCCCAGCTATATTCGTTCCGCCTCATTAGTCAGCTTTTAACTTAAAGTCCCTAGCTTTCAACCCCAAAGACTGAAGATATACACGCTGTCAACGCCAGTCCAAGTCGGATTGGGCGACAAACCACGCTCAAGGTATCGAAGGTATGACCAGAAAGACGCGGGCTCAAATAAATTGCCCGTCTTGGTCTTGAGGTGACTTGTTGTGGGACGGCGATTGTGCTTTTCAGAGACCGGCGAAATTCCCTGCCGGGGGATGATGCGGCGCGGAACCATGAGCAAAATCATGGCTGTGCCGAATGTGGAGTGTCGTAGTTGAAACGAGTCAGTGCCCTTCTGCTTTGTTCCGCCCTCGTCGGGTGCCAGGCTGTGCCTGGTGAAGGGCCGCTGGCCGGAGCGATCGTCAAGGACGCCGGCCAGTCAGGCGCCGAGATCGGCCGCCAGAATGCAACGGTTTTCGACATCGTCGATGTGGACGGACGCTCCGCGCGTCTCGTTTCCGATTATGTCTCCTCGACGCTTAATCGCCGTTTCGGCATTGGCGGCGGTGTTGGCCGCGTCGTCATCGGCGTTGGCGACCAGCTTAAGGTCTCGATCTTCGAAGCCGGCAGCGACGGCTTGTTCTCGACGCAGGACTCCAAGCAGACGAGCATCGATCTCGTCGTTCAGCCGGATGGCAAGGCTGCCATCCCCTATGTCGGCCCGGTCAAGTTTGCCGGCCTGACACTGGAGCAGGCGCGCCAGGAAATTCTGGAAGCGCTGAAGCAGAAGGCGGTTGAGCCCGACGTCATCGTCACGAGCATGAGCACCGCCTCGCGTAACGTTACGGTTTCGGGTGCCGTCGGCAAATCGTCGGTGGTGCCGCTGAGCCTCGTCGACGAAACGATCAACGAGGTGATCGCCAAGGCCGGCGGCCCGGTCGCGCAGCCCTACGAGACCTTCGTCACATTGGTGCGCGGCAAGAAGACCGGAACGGTTCTCCTGAAGTCGATCATCGAGAACCCGTCGGAAAATATCCACGTCAAGCCGGGCGACCAGATCTTCGTGACGCGCGATCCGCGCCGCTTCACGATCCTCGGTGCGGTCAAGGCCAACCAGCGCGTCGAATTCGGCGCCAACGATCTCAATCTGCTCGAGGCGATGGGCCTTGCGGGCGGTGGCTCGGACTACACGCTCGACATGAAGGGCTATTTCATCTTCCGTTACGAAGAGCCTGATGTGGTCATGAGCCTGCTCGGTCAGCAGCGTTTCAACGAAATGCTGCGTAAGGGCATGAAGACCGACAGCGTGGGGCGCTACCCGATCGTCTACCGCTTTGACATGAGCAAGCCGGACAGCCTGATTGTCGGCCAGACCTTCCCGGTCAAGAACCGCGACGTCATCTATGCCTCGCGTCACCCGTCGGTCGATTTCTCGAAGTTCCTGAACTTCGTCGCCCAGCCGGTCGGCATCGCCAATTCCGGCTTCTCGATCGCAGATAACATCAACAATCTCGGAAACTGATCGTTTTCGATCGCATTTGTTCGAGGGCGTCGGCCATGGCCGACGCCCTTTTTGCTTATCTGCCCTTCCGATCTCGGAAGCCTGCGGAACTGGCTTGTCGTCGCTCAAATTCTGTGATTGATCTTGGACTTAAATCGATTTTGGTGATCGATAAGCAGTTGATCGTCCAGAGGTGAATGATGGCGGATAAAGCGTTGATCGTCGTGGATGTGCAGAACGATTTCTGCCCGGGCGGAGCGCTTGGTGTTGCGGGCGGCGACGAGATCGTGCCGATGATTAACGGGCTGATCGGCCGCTTCGAGCATGTGGTTCTGACCCAGGATTGGCATCCGGCCGGCCACTCCAGCTTTGCCTCCAGCCATCCCGGCAAAAATCCCTTCGAAATGATCGCCATGCCCTATGGCGCGCAGACGCTCTGGCCGGATCATTGCGTGCAGGGCAGCGCCGGCGCCGATTTCCATCCGGCGCTCGAATGGACCCGCGCCGAACTTTTGATCCGCAAGGGTTTCCGCGCGCAAATCGACAGCTATTCCGCCTTCTTTGAAAACGACCGCCGGACGCCGACCGGCCTTTCCGGCTATCTCAGGGACCGCGGTATCAAAAAGGTGACGCTCTGCGGGCTCGCGACCGATTTCTGCGTCGCCTTCTCCGCGCTCGACGCGGTGGCGCAGGGATTCTCGACCACGGTCGTTCTCGATGCCTGTCGGGGCATCGACCTCAACGGCTCGCTTCATGCCATGGTGACGCGTATGCGTGATGCCGGCGTCGAGCTGAACTAGCCGAGATGATCTAGCCTCGCCCAAGAGGAAGGAGCAATTTCACCGATGACGAAGACCGATATCGCCAGGCGCGTCTACAATCATGCCTGGAAACTCGACCCGATCGTACGCAGCCTGCTGGACACGGATTTCTACAAGCTCCTGATGCTGCAGATGATCTGGCAGCTCTATCCGGATGTCGATGCGACCTTCTCGCTGATCAACCGCACGAAGACGGTGCGGCTCGCCGACGAGATCGACGAGCAGGAACTGCGCGAGCAGCTCGATCACGCACGCGAACTGCGTTTCTCCAAGAAGGAAATGATCTGGCTTGCGGGTAATACCTTCTATGGCCGCAAGCAGATCTTCTCGCCGGAGTTTCTCGCCTGGCTCGCCAAGTTCCGCCTGCCGGATTATGAGCTGAAACGCAGCGATGGCCAGTTCGAGCTGACCTTCCGCGGCCGCTGGGCGGAGACCACCATGTGGGAGATCCCGGCGCTGGCGATCATCAACGAGCTGCGCTCGCGCTCGGCGATGAAGGGCCTCGGTCCCTTTACCCTCGATGTGCTCTATGCCCGCGCCAAGGCCAAGATGTGGTCCAAAGTCGAGCGGCTGCGGCAGTACCCTAACCTCAGGATCTCCGATTTCGGCACGCGCCGCCGCCACAGCTTCCTTTGGCAGCGCTGGTGCGTCGAGGCGTTGAAGGAAGGGATTGGCAGTTCGTTCTCCGGGACCAGCAATGTCTTGCTCGCGATGGACAACGATCTGGAGGCGCTTGGTACCAACGCACACGAATTGCCGATGGTGGCCGCGGCCCTTGCCCGCAACGACAAGGAACTGGCCGCCGCCCCCTACAAGGTGCTGCAGGACTGGAACCAACTCTATGGCGGCAATCTCCTGATCGTGCTGCCCGATGCCTTCGGCACAGCGGCGTTCCTGCGCGACGCGCCGAAATGGGTGGCGGACTGGACGGGCTTTCGGCCGGACAGCGCGCCGCCGATCGAAGGTGGCGAAAAAATCGTCGCCTGGTGGAAGAAGATGGGACGGGATCCCCGGGAAAAGCTGCTGATCTTCTCCGATGGTCTCGACGTCGACACGATCATCGAGACGTACCGCCACTTCGAGGGGCGCGTGCGCATGAGCTTCGGCTGGGGCACCAACCTCACCAATGATTTTGCCGGTTGCGCGCCGACGGAAATCAGCGGCCTCAGTCCGATCTCGATCGTCTGCAAGGTCAGCGAGGCGGATGGCCGGCCGGCTGTAAAACTCTCCGACAATCCGCGCAAGGCGACCGGTGACCCGGCCGAGGTCGAGCGCTACCTCAAGTTCTTTGGCTCGCAGGATTTCGTTGAGCAGGCGGTTAAGGTCTGACCGCCAAGTAACGCCTAAGTCAAACGACGCCGCGTGCTCAGCGATCTTGCAAAAAAAGAAACCGGCAGGAGCCGGTTTCAAAAGGGGATCAAAGATGTTGCGATTGTCCATCATCGCAATATCAAATCTGGCAGTGGAATCTTAAGGTTGCGTTAATCTGCCAACCTGCCGTTGCATTTTGCTTCTCTAGAATACGAACATGTAGAGAAGGATGATGACGATGAGCGGCACGCCCATAAGCCAGAGAACGATACCTTTCATTGAGAAGCCTCCGCGTTGCTGCCTTTGAAACGATAACGCAGCATCGGGAAATACGTTCCGGGTGTCAGCGAGGCAGGCTCTTGTTTCAGTTTATCGCCAGTAGCCTCGCTTCGCCCTTGTTCAAGAAGTAGGCCTTGTCGAAAAGCCGGAGATCGACGGGGTTCGGCATCCGGATATCGTCCAGGTCCGGAAGTGGTTTCACGGCGGCTTCGAAGGATCGATCGATCTGCGAGATGAAGATGATGATCAGCCCGCGTTGCCGCGCGAATGCCCTCAATTTGCGCACCTGATCGCCAAGAGCGGGATTGTCACGTCGCTGATCGAGAAGCTGGAGGTAATCGACGACCACCAGCGTGCCGGGATCGGCCTTGGACAGCTTGCCGACGATATGGTCGGCGCTGATCGTGTCGGAGCAATCGATCTCGAACAGCGGGGCAAACCGGCCATGGTCGGCCCCGATGGCCGCAAAACGCTCGATGACGTCCGTCACGGTATATTCCAGTGTGAAGAAGTAGGCGCGATGGCCGGCCCTCATCGCCTCTACGGCAAGCTCGAGGCTCTTCAGCGTCTTGCCCTGGCCGGGGCGTGCGCCGAGGACCACGAGATCTCCGGGAGCGAGCTGGGCAAGCATACTCGCCGCGGTGCCGGCAGTCGTTTGTCGTGCCGCAAGCAGGCTCCAAGTGGAGTAGCCCTCCTGAACGGCAATGCGATCAAGTGCTTCATGGAGCGGGATGGCTTCTTCACGGCACAGGCGTTTCGCCCTGCGTTTCAAATGGTAGATCGGTGCAGTCAGTTTCATCGGCAACCTCCTGGTACGAGCGATCGTCGCAGTCCCTCCTTGTGCGCATTGCCCCAACAGTCGGTTCGATGATGAGAGTGCCCGGTATGGAATCTACTTTCCCGATCGGAGGGGGGAGGCGTGGGCGCGCCCGAATCGCAGCATAACGCAGATGGCAGCAGGCGAAAATTGCATCCGATGAGAAATTCTGCGGCCTGGCGCGCGTCTTTCGCGGCGCCCTAGATCCTGCTCGTTTGGGGCGATAGGACAGGCGAAAACATTCGCAGACCGCAAAAGCACGCGGTGCTACGAGCGAGTATCAATTTGATTTCTTTAAGAGAAAACTGGTGCTGCTAGAGAGATTTGAACTCTCGGCCTCTCCCTTACCAAGGGAGTGCTCTACCCCTGAGCTATAGCAGCATCTCGCGGCCGGTTCGTGTGTCAGCCGCATCAAGCGAGGGGGCTATTGCCATAGCTCAGCGGCGAGTGCAAGCCGCAATTCGAAGTTTTTCGCGAAGAGCTGTGAGAAAAGTCACCGGCGCTTCCGAAGACCCTGGTTTTGCGCTATGGCATGGGCATGCAAACAGACGACGAAGAAGGCGGCAAAGCGGTGCCTCCGCCTGACGAACGGCAGGCGGATGGCAAGGTGCGCCAGAAAAAGATAAAGGATACGACCGAGGCGGACCTGAAAAAGGCGCGTCTTGCCAGGAACTTGCGCGACAACCTCATGCGCCGCAAGCAGCAGATGCGGGCGCGCCGATCTGGCGCTGCCGATGACGTCAGCGGTCTTCCTGCCGCAAAAACGGACGAATCCCAAGATTAGTACGGGCAGGAAGCGGCATCGCCGCTTCGTTCTCAATTTGCCGGTGGCATCTCCATCGGCGTTCGATTGCACAGGTTCGTAAATCGGGACCGATCGCGGGGGAAGCCGTGCAGCGACCTAAATGTTACAGCGCCAGGCGTCCGAAGGGATGCGCGGCGTTCAAGGCACTTCTAATTTCGCGGCGTCTCCACTAAAGAGGCGCCTTCAGACAACATCGGATTATTTTGGAAAGGCGGGCCAAGCCCGTTCGAGAGGCCTCATGGATCGCATCAGGATTGTAGGCGGCAACAAGCTCAACGGCGTCATCCCGATTTCGGGCGCCAAGAATGCGGCCCTGCCGCTGATGATTGCGTCGCTTCTGACCGACGACACGCTGACGCTCGAAAACGTGCCGCATCTGGCCGACGTCGAGCAACTGATCCGTATCCTCGGCAACCATGGCGCGGATATCTCCGTCAACGGTCGCCGCGAGCGCCAGGGCGAGAGCTACGCCCGCACCATCCATTTCACCTGCCGCAACATCGTCGACACGACCGCCCCTTACGAGTTGGTCTCGAAGATGCGCGCGAGCTTCTGGGTTATCGGCCCGTTGCTTGCCCGTGAAGGCAAGGCGCGGGTATCGCTGCCGGGCGGTTGCGCCATCGGCACGCGTCCGGTCGATCTCTTCATCGAAGGCCTGCAGGCGCTTTCCGCCAACATCGAGATCGACAGCGGTTACGTCAACGCGACGGCGCCGGCTGGCGGCCTGATCGGCGCGCGCTACACCTTCCCGAAGGTGTCGGTCGGCGCCACCCATGTGCTGATGATGGCAGCGACGCTTGCCAACGGCACCACGGTGCTCGGCAACGCCGCGCGCGAGCCTGAAGTCGTCGACCTCGCCAACTGCCTGAACGCCATGGGCGCCAAGATTACCGGCCAGGGCACCTCGACGATCACCATCGAGGGCGTTCGCTCGCTCTCCGGCGCCCGTCACCGCGTTCTTCCTGATCGCATCGAGACCGGCACCTACGCCATGGCCGTTGCCATGACCGGCGGCGACGTCATTCTCGAAGACACCGACATGGCGCTGCTCGACACGGCGCTGGAAGCGATCCGCCGCGCCGGCGCCGAGATCACCGAGACCAACAGCGGCATCCGCGTCGTGCGCAACGGCGCCGGCATTAAGCCGGTCGATATCGTCACTGATCCCTTCCCGGGCTTCCCGACCGACCTGCAGGCGCAGTTCATGGGTCTGATGACCATGGCGAAGGGCACCTCGCACATCACCGAGACGATCTTCGAGAACCGCTTCATGCACGTGCAGGAACTCGCCCGTCTCGGCGCCAAGATCTCGCTTTCCGGCCAGACGGCGAAAATCGAGGGCGTCGGCCGCCTGAAGGGCGCGCCTGTCATGGCGACCGACCTTCGCGCCTCGGTCTCGCTCGTCATCGCCGGCCTAGCCGCCGAAGGCGAGACCATGGTCTCGCGCGTCTATCATCTCGACCGCGGCTTCGAGCGGCTCGAAGAGAAGCTTACCCGGTGCGGCGCGCACGTCGAGCGCGTCAGCGACTGATTTGAACGGTTGCGCCTGATACCGTTGCGGTTTCAGGCGCAACATCCTATGTCCATTTCAATTGTGGCACGGCAAGATGTGCGGCGAAACGAAAGGAATGGATGGCATGACCGGATTGAAGCTGCTGGCGCTCGACGAGGAGGATCTCGCTGTCGTCTCCGCCCACGTCCAGGATGCCGTGTTCAAGGTTTCGGGCCTGGAATACGACGCGCGTCGCAAGCAGTTTTCTCTCATCGTCAACCGCTTCGTCTGGGAGACGGCCGATGGCAAGCGCCGCTCCTTTGAGCGCCGGCGTGCGGCTCTCCTCTTCAAACGTGTGAATGCAGTGCGCTCCGTCGGCTTCGACCGGCGTGACGGCGAGGCGGTGCTCGATCTGCTGACGCTGAAGTTCGCGCTGCAGGGCGAGGGGCCGGAAGGCACGCTGGAGTTGGTTCTGGCTGGCGACGCCTCGATCGCGCTTGACGTCGAATGCATCGAAACGCAGCTTGCGGATACCGGCGGGGCGTGGGAAACCGCTTTCAAGCCCAAGCATCCCGAAGGCGCTTGACGCTGATCGACCCGACCGACACTGGCATACAAGGACGTCCCCTTTGGCAATCAGGCTCAATTTTCTCGACGGTGACTTCGAACAAAAGTTCGCGGCATTCCTGACGACCAAGCGAGAGGTGTCCGAGGACGTCAATGCGGTGGTCAAGGCGATCATCGACGACGTGCGGGCACACGGTGACGCGGCGCTCGCCGAATACTCCAAGCGTTTTGATGGCGTCGATTTCCAGACGACGCCGATGGCGGTCAGCGCCGTCGAGATCGATGCAGCGATCCAGGCGGTCGAGCCGGAAGTTCTCGGCGCGCTAAAGGTCGCCGCCACCCGCATCGAGGCGCACCATGCCCGCCAGCGCCCGAAGGACGATATCTACCAGGACGCCATGGGCGTCGGCCTCGGCTCGCGCTGGACGGCGGTCGATGCCGTCGGCCTCTATGTGCCCGGCGGCACCGCGAGCTATCCGAGCTCGGTGCTGATGAACGCGCTGCCGGCAAAGGTTGCCGGCGTGTCCCGCATCGTCATGGTAGTGCCGGCAACCGGCGGCAAGGTCAACCCGGCGGTGCTGGCTGCTGCACGCCTTGCCGGCGTCGAGGAAATCTACCGCATCGGCGGCGCGCAGGCTGTGGCCGCCCTTGCCTATGGCACCGAGACGATTGCACCGGTTGCCAAGATCGTCGGCCCGGGCAATGCCTATGTGGCTGCGGCCAAGCGCCAGGTCTTCGGCACGGTCGGCATCGACATGATCGCCGGCCCCTCCGAAGTGCTTGTTATTGCCGACAAGCACAACGATCCGGACTGGATCGCTGCCGATCTTCTCGCCCAGGCCGAGCACGATGTCGGCGCCCAGTCGATCCTGATCACCGACGATGCGGATTTCGGCCAGGCGGTCGAGAGCGCAGTCGAGCGGCAGCTGAAAACTCTGCCACGCGCCGAAACGGCGTCGGCAAGCTGGCGCGATTTCGGCGCCGTCATCCTCGTGCCCGATCTTGAGAAGGCCGTGCCGCTCGCGAACCGCATCGCTGCCGAACACTTGGAGCTGGCGCTTGCCGACCCCGAGCCGATGGTGGCCAAGATCCGCAATGCCGGCGCGATCTTCGTCGGTCGCCACACGCCCGAGGTCATCGGCGACTATGTCGGCGGCTCCAACCACGTGCTGCCGACCGCTCGTTCCGCGCGCTTCTCCTCCGGCCTTGGGGTGCTGGATTACATGAAGCGCACGTCGATCCTGCGGCTTGATGCCGAACAATTGCGGATCCTCGGACCGGCGGCCATCGTGCTGGCAAAATCCGAAGGCCTTGAGGCCCATGCGCGCTCCGTCGCCATTCGCCTCAATCTCGGGGACGCTGGATGAAGGCGGACCGCAACCAGCGTCTCTGCGATGTCGTTCTGGACGAGACCATCGGCCGCTCGACCCCTGACGTGGAGCATGAGCGCGCGGTTGCGATCTTCGACCTGCTCGAAGAAAACCTGTTCGAGCCGGTCGGCCATCCAGGCGGCCCCTATAAGCTCAATCTCTCGCTCGTCGACGCCAAGCTCGTCTTTGCGATCTCGACCGACAAGGGCAGCGACGTCGCCACCCATATTCTGTCGCTGACGCCGTTCCGCCGGATCGTGAAGGACTACTTCATGATCTGCGAAAGTTACTACGAAGCGATCCGCTCGGCGACGCCGAGCCAGATCGAGGCGATCGACATGGGGCGCCGCGGCATTCACAACGAGGGTTCGCAGACGCTGATGGATCGCCTCTCCGGCAAGATCCGGCTGGACTTCGATACCGCCCGCCGCCTGTTCACGCTCGTCTGCGTGCTCTACTGGCGCGGGTGAGGGCGGCGACCGGCATGGCGGGAACCGAGGCTCAGCGCTTGAAAATGCCCCGCTCGGTCCTCTTCATGTGCGGCATGAACGCTATTCGCTCGCCGATGGCCGAAGCGCTCGCCAAGGCGGCGCTGCCGGCCGGAACCTATGTCGCCTCCGCCGGCGTGCGGCATGGCGAACGCGACCCCTTCGTCGACGTGGTCATGGCCGAAGTGGGCCTGAGCCTCGGTCGCCACCAGCCGCATACGCTCGATGAACTCGAGGATGACTATTTCGACCTTATCGTCACGCTGGCGCCGGAGGCGCATCACAAGGCGCTCGAATTGACGCGCTCCATGGCCGTCGACGTGGTCTACTGGCCGACGCCGGATCCGACGGTGGCTGCCGGCACGCGCGAGCAGATCGTCGATGCCTACCGCGCCGTGCGCGATCACCTATCGACGCTGATCAATCATCGGTTGATCGGCTCCAGGAAGTCGGAAGACGCTTGAGAGTGTTGCGAAAAATCCCGGCGCGGTCTGCAGTCTCCGTCGCTTCCATGCCGGCGTAAATCTCGATCGATTTAAGACTAGAGACATGGAGCGGTACGAAGTGCTATAGCGGCTTCGCGCTTCTGATCCGACGCGCGGCACAGTAGCCCGTCACAAAAGCGCAAAAGCCGGTCTTAGATGGTTCACAAATCCTCGTCGATTGTGTAGTTTCCGGCGAATTTTTCGGGATACCTGACGGTTCCCTAAACAAAGATAGAAAGAACAGTCCTACATGGCGAAAGAAGAAGTCCTTGAATTTCCGGGCGTGGTCACCGAATTGCTTCCGAATGCGACCTTCCGCGTGAAGCTCGAAAACGAGCATGAGATCATCGCTCACACTGCTGGTCGTATGCGCAAGAACCGCATTCGCGTGCTTGCCGGCGACAAGGTTCTCGTTGAAATGACCCCGTACGACCTTACCAAGGGCCGTATCACCTACCGCTTCAAGTAAGCCGCTCCGGCTCTTAGCAATTCCTGGAGCATTTCCGCTTCTTCTTCGAATCGCGAAAACGCTCTAACCTTTGGTTGGATTGCAATTCCAGACGTAAACCGCCTATCGCATTTTGCTGGAATTGCTCTGGAGTGACGGCTCGTTCCGATGACAGTGGCCAAGAAACTGATACTTGCGTCCGGTTCGCCGCGTCGCGTCGAGCTTCTGGCGCAAGCCGGCATCGAGCCCGCGCGCCTGATGCCGATGGATCTCGATGAGACGCCGAAGCGTGCCGAACATCCGCGTTCGCTCGCAAGGCGCCTGTCGGCAGAAAAGGCGCGAGCGGCGCTTGCTGCAGTCAAGGGCGAGGCCGGCTGGGACGGAAGCTACATTCTGGCAGCCGATACGGTCGTTTGCGTTGGCCGCCGCATCCTGCCGAAACCGGAACTCGTCAGCGAAGCCTCGAGCGCGCTGCATCTTCTTTCCGGCCGCAGTCATCGCGTCTACACCGGCGTCTGCCTGATCACCCCGGACAAGACCGTGCGCCAGAAGGTCGTCGACACCAAGGTGCGCTTCAAGCGCCTGTCCGGTTTCGATATCGAAAGCTATCTCGCCTCGGGCCAATGGCGCGGCAAGGCGGGCGGCTACGGCATCCAGGGCATCGCCGGCAGCTTCGTGGTCAAGCTCGTCGGCTCCTACAGCAACGTCGTTGGCCTGCCGCTTTACGAAACCGTCAGCCTGCTTGTCGGCGAAGGCTATGACGTGCACAATCGTTGGCTGGAAGGCTGAACGAGTGACCGACGAAACGAAGAAAAGCGCTTCGAACGTTGCGCCCCTGCGCGCACCGCGCCCGTGTCCGGAATGTGGCCGGCCGTCGCATCGGGAACACTATCCCTTCTGCTCCGACCGCTGCCGCAACGTCGACCTCAATCGCTGGCTCTCCGGCTCCTACGCTATTCCGGTCGCCGACGACGAGGCGAAGGCCGACGACGGCGACGACCGCTAGGCGTACCGCTGCGGCCGGACCCGCCGGTCCGGCTTTTCCTTCCCCACATCCTCTTTGCCGCGAACGACGCCTCGAAGATCCTCGCGCGTCACCGGGTGCGTGCAATCATCTTTTTCGGCTTCCAACGGCCACTTTCCACGAAAAATGGACCAGGGAGAGAATGCGATCTCTCTGAAACTCCTCGCTTTTTCGGCGTTTCGATTGTCCACAGGATTTCGGTCAAAAAACTTTCATTTGGCGCTGGACACCGCCGAACAAGATGCTATAACCCCGCTCGTTCCCAGGGCAAACACAAGCGCCCCGATGGTTCCGAAAGGAGCCGATGCCCGAAACGGCAGGATGCCCGGATAGCTCAGTTGGTAGAGCAGCGGATTGAAAATCCGCGTGTCGGTGGTTCAAATCCGCCTCCGGGCACCATCTTTCTTCTCGAAGATCTTGGTTCCTTCAAGCGCTGGCGTGTCGTTTCCTTGCGTCCACTATGCGGCTGCGCTCCCTCAATACGTCGTCCACTCCTGCACCAGCATCTCGCGAAAGCGGATGGCGGCCGGTGATAGTCTGCCGCCGCGGCGTTCGACGAGGCCGATGGTGCGGCTGACGGTGGGGGCGGTCAGCGGCACGGTGGCGATCACTGGGTGTTCGACCTGGGGTGTGGCCAGCCGCGGCATCACGGAGATGCCGAGGCCCGCCTCGACGAGGCCGAGCGAGGTCGACAGGTGGTTGACCTCGTAGAACCAGTTGAGCTGCACCTGGGCCGTTGTAAGCGCCCGGTCGAGCACGGCACGGTTGCCGCTGGTCTTGCTGACCCCGATCAGCGGGTGGCCGGTCAGATCCGCCCAGGTCAGTTGCTTCGAGGTCGCCAGCGGATGATCGCGGCGGCAGGCGAGCACGAACGGGTCGTCGACGAGCGGCGTGAAGCTGAGATCAGGGCGCGCCGCCCCAGTGATGTTGATGCCGAATTCGACCTCGCCGTTGGCGACCGCATCAAGCCCCTCATTGGCCGAGAGATCGAGGATTCGGAAGCGGATACCCGGGAATTTCTCGTTGAAGGATTGCACAACCCTGGGAAGAAAATAGAAGGCCGCGGTCGGGACCGAGGCGATGGTGACCTGGGCGCGGTGTCGCCCACCGAGGTCGCTGATCGAGAGGATCGATTCCTCGAATTCGTCGACCAGACGCCTGACCAGTGGCAGAAGCTCCCGCCCGACCTGCGTCGGCGCCACGTGCCGGGTCGTGCGTTCGATCAACTGCGCGCCGACGGAGGCTTCAAAGCCCTTGATCCGCCGTGAAAGCGCAGGTTGTGAAAGATTGAGCTGGCGGGCAGCTTCGTTGAACGAGCCGAGGTCGAGTACGGCGAGAAAAGCCTTGAGGTCGAGGAATTCGAAATTATTGCGCATATCGGAATAATTACGCCATTCTTTGCATTTCACAACAGATTTGATCCGTGAGATCCCTCCGATCAGCCGGTTGCGGCCGGTTCGAAGGAGCATGCGGAATGGATGACTTGATCAGGATACCCTGCGTGATGATGCGCGGCGGAACGTCGAAGGGACCGTTTTTTCTGTCTCGCGATCTTCCGGCTGATCCCGTCGAGCGCGACCGCCTGCTGATCGAAATCATGGGCTCCGGCCACCCGCTGCAGATCGACGGTCTCGGCGGTGGCAACTCGCTGACGAGCAAGGTCGCGATCGTCGGTCCGTCGAGCCGTCCGGAAGCTGATGTCGATTATCTCTTCGCCCAGGTGAAGGTGCTGGAGCGCAGCGTCGATACGGCGCCGAACTGCGGCAACATGCTCTCGGCCGTCGGCCCGTTCGCCATCGAGGCCGGCCTGGTTCTGCCGACCGGCGACGAAACGGTCATCAAGGTTCACAACGTCAACACCGGCAAGATCATCGACGCCCGCATTCAGACCCCCGGCGGCGCGATCGCCTATCAGGGAGAGGCCGCCATCGACGGCGTGCCGGGCAAGGCCGCCCCTGTCTATCTGGCCTTTCGCGATGCGATCGGCGCCAAGACCGGCCGACTGCTGCCGAGCGGCAAGGCGACCGATGTCATTCTCGGTCTTGAAGTAACGCTGCTGGACGGCGCAACGCCGGTGGTGATCATCACCGCCGAGGATATGGGCTACAGCGGCTCGGAGCCCGCTGCAGCTTTCGACGCCGATGCGGCTTTCATGGCCCGGCTCGAGGAAATCCGGCGGGAGGCCGGAAGGCTGATGGGGATGGGGGATGTCAGCCAGTCGGTTCTGCCGAAGCCGGTGCTGATCGGGGCGCCCGCGAGCGGCGGCGATCTGGCCGTGCGCTATTTCACGCCCGCCAATTGCCACACCGCGCTTGCAACGACCGGTGCCGTGAGCCTCGGTTTGGCGGCAACGATCCCGACCGGCCTCGTGGGTCGGCGTTTTCCGGAGCTTTCGCTGCCGGCGACGCTCGCCTTCGAGCACCCGACCGGTGAACTGCGGGTGAGGGTCGAGAAGGCAATAGGAGACAATAGCCCGACTGTGTCTGTGATGCGCACCACGCGTCGGCTGTTTGAAGGTGCGGCTCTTGTTCGCAAAGACGCTTAGGGTCTTGCAGAGCAACGTGTCGCGAATGCATTAACGAACTGGGAGGAGAACAAAATGCCCATGAAATTTACCCGTCGCGTCGCCCTGGCCCTGTGCGGGGCCGCCATGACCATGTCGGTCGCAGCCCCTATGATGGCGCAGGATGCGTATCCGTCCAAGCCGATCACGCTGGTGGTTTCCTATGCCGCCGGCGGCGGCACAGATGCCATCGCCCGCGTCTTTGCCGCGCGGCTTGAAAAGGCGCTCGGCGGTCGCGTCATCGTCGAAAACCGGCCGGGTGCCGCCGCCAACCTTGGAACCGAAGTCGCCGCTGCGGCTGATCCCGACGGCTACACCCTGCTGATCGGCAATCAGGGCCCGATGGTCGTCAACCCGCATATCTTCAAGCTGAAGGCCGATCCGGGCACGGACCTCGATCCGATCGCGATGATCGCGGATGCGTCCCTCGTCGTCGTTGTCGGACCATCGCTCAAGGTCAACACGCTCGGCGAACTGGTCGAGGCGGCCAAGTCCGGCGAGCTGGTCTATGGTTCGGCCGGCAACGCCTCGGCCAGCCATCTCGGCGCGCTGCTGCTCGGCCAGACCGCCGGCATCAAGGTCAGGCACGTTCCTTACAAGGGCGCAGGCCCGGCGGTGAACGATCTCGTCGGCGGCCACATTGACTTCATGGTCACCACCATTCCCTCGGCGATCGGGCTGATCGAGAGCGGCACGCTGAAGGCGCTTGCCGTCACCGGCGACAAGCGCTTTGCGAGCCTGCCGGATGTGCCGACCGCCATTGAAGCCGGCGTTCCGGGCTACACGGCCTCGGCCTGGTATGGCCTCGTCGGTCCGAAAGGCATGCCGGCGGACGTAAAGTCGAAGCTCGAGGCGGCGACGACCGAGACGCTCAGCGATGCCGACGTGCTCGACAAGCTGAAGAACGACGGCGCCGTGCCGTCCTCCATGGGCCCCCAGGCCTTTGCCGATTTCATGGCCAAGGAGCGCGCGCGCTGGGGCGACGTGGTGAAAGCGGCCGACATCAAGGTCGAGTAAGATGGAAGCCACGTCCACGAACACTGAAACCGAGCCCTCTGCGGGAGGGCTCGGCCGGGAGAGGCTTGCCGGCATCGTGCTGGTCGGCCTCGGCGGGCTTGGCCTGTGGGCCGGCTCCGATCTGCCCTTCATGACCTCGGAAGGCGTCGGCTCGGGGCTGATGCCGCGGCTGCTTTCCCTCGTCATCCTGGGGCTCGGGCTCCTGCAACTGGTGCTGAGCCGAAAGGATCCGGGGCCTTCGACCGGCCGCTGGGCGATCCGCGAGACGATCCCCGTCATCCTCGGCGTCGTTCTCTTTGCCGTTACGGTGCGTGGCTATCATCTCGGTCCGGTTACCATTCCCGGTCTCGGCCTCTCGATCGCCTGTCCGCTGGCGGTCGTCGCTTCCGGCCTGGCCGCGCGCGATGCCCGCCTTGGCGAACTTCTTGTCTTTGCCGCCGTGCTAACAGCCTTCTGCATCGGCCTCTTTCGCTATGCGCTCGGGCTTTCGGTTCCCGTTGCGCCCTGGCTTCTAGGATACTGAGATGCTGGACGTCTTTATCAATCTCGGCCTCGGCATGACCGTGGCGTTCACCCTGCAGAACATCGCGCTCTGCTTCATCGGCTGTCTCATCGGCACGCTGGTGGGCGTGTTGCCGGGCGTCGGCCCGGTTGCCACCATCGCGATCCTGCTGCCGGTCACCCTCTCGCTCGATCCGACCGGCTCGTTGATCATGCTCGCCGGCATCTATTACGGCGCCCAGTACGGCGGCTCGACCACGGCGATCCTCGTCAACATTCCCGGTGAGGCAACCGCGGTCGTCACCGCCATCGACGGCCACAAGATGGCCCAGAAGGGCCAGGCGGGGCTTGCGCTCGGCCTGGCGGCGATCGGTTCGTTCTTTGCCGGCACGGTTGCCACCATCGTGATTGCCGCTCTCGGCGTTCCGATGACGCGCATGGGCCTTCTCTTCGGCCCGACCGAGTATTTTTCGCTGATGATCATGGGCCTCGTTTTTGCCGTCGTGCTGGCGCACGGCTCGCTTCTGAAGGCGGTTTCGATGATCCTCATCGGCGTGCTGCTCTCCTGTGTCGGCGCCGATATGGAAACGGGTCGCGAGCGCATGACCTTCGGCCTTGAAATGCTCCAGGACGGCATCGAATTCGTCGTGCTGGCCATGGGCATCTTCGGCTTCGGCGAGATCTTCAAGAACCTTGCCGATCCGGAATCCCGCGATGTCGTGCGCAGCCGCATCGGCCGCCTGTGGCCGACGCTGAAGGAGCTGAAGGATAACTTCCCGCCGATCCTGCGCGGCACCTTCCTCGGCTCTGTCCTTGGCGTTCTGCCGGGCAACGGCGCGATCCTCGGCCCCTTTGCCAGCTATGCGGTGGAAAAGCGTATGTCGAAGCGGCCGCAGGACTTCGGCCATGGCGCACCGGCGGCCGTCGCCGGCCCGGAAAGCGCCAACAATGCCGGCGCGCAGACCTCGTTCATCCCGCTTCTCACCCTCGGCCTGCCGCCGAATGCGGTGATGGCGCTGATGGTGGGCGCGATGATGATCCAGGGCATCGTGCCCGGGCCACAGGTGATCGAGCGCAATCCGGAACTGTTCTGGGGGCTCATCGCCTCGATGTGGATCGGCAACCTCATGCTGGTCATCATCAACCTGCCGCTGATCGGTCTGTGGGTGAAGCTGCTGCGCGTGCCCTATCGCCTCCTGTTTCCGGCCATCGTCTGCTTCTGCTGCATCGGCCTCTACTCGATCGCCAACGATGCGGCCCAGGTAATGATGGCCGCCCTGTTCGGGATCATCGGCTACGCCCTCTACAAGCTCGAATTCGAGCCTGCGCCGCTGGCGCTCGGCTTCGTGCTAGGCCGCTTGCTCGAGGAGAAGCTGCGCCAGTCGCTGATCATCTCCGGCGGCAGCCCGCTGACCTTCCTGCAATCGCCGCTGTCGGCAATTCTGCTGGCGATCGCCGTCATGGCGCTTGTGATCGCCATCTCGCCGTCGATGCGGCGAAACCGCGACGAGGTCTTCAAGGAAGCCTAAGGTTTGCTTCTAAACGTTGGGAAGGCCACGGGCACGCCGCGCCCGTGGCCTTCCTGTTTTCGGGCAGGCGCGCGAGGTATCGTCGCCGATCGGTCAAGAACATCGCTCTCTTCACAAGTGCGCGGAAGCGGCGTAATCTCCAAGGATATTCTTAAGTAGAAATAATTTAAGTAATAGATCCTGCGGGGACAAAGGAATGGCTGCGACGGGAGCGCGCGGCGACAGGCGGGAGCAAATTGACGGGCTTCGCGTGATCGCCATGACGGGGGTATTGTACGTTCATTACTGGAACGAGCATCCCACACTTGAATCTGTTCGAGTTTCACTCTTCTTCATCATCAGCGGCTTCTTGATCGGGGTGATCCTGCTGTCGGCAAAAGACACCCAGGCAACGATCAACGTCACCAATTTCTACATTCGCCGCTCGCTACGCCTGCTTCCGGCGCTGTTCCTGATGCTGTTCGTGGCGGCACTGTTCAACATGGATGGCATACGCAACAGCCTGGCGTGGCACACGTTTCAGATGTCGAGCCTGTATTTCGCCATCACTCAGGACTGGGAGCCCTGGGTTGCCGCGCATCTCTGGAGCCTCAACATCGTCGAGCAGTTCTACCTTACCGCTCCGCTGATCATCATCTTCCTGAGCCGGCGGCACATATTCGTGGCCTATGTCCTCATCTTCACGATGTCGGTGATCGCCCGAACCTATAGCGACGAGCTCGGTCTTCTCGCCTGGTCAAACATCGTTCTTGCCTTTGACCCGGTGGCGGCAGGGGCGATCCTGGCGCTGGTCAAGGACAATGCCGATGTGCGGGCGGTTCTGACGAGCAAGCTCAACAACCTCGCATCTGTCGCGATCATCGCGTCGCCTCTCTTCGTCGGTTTCAAGTTCGGCCATTCGGAAACCTATAAGTTGCTTTGCATCTACGCGCTGGCCTCGATCGTTCTGAGTTCCTACATCGGATACAAGGGCGTGTCGGCCTATCTCCTGGCAAACCCCGTCACGCGCTTCCTCAGCCGCGTCAGTTACGCGACCTATGTGTACCACATGGCGCTCTGGTGGCTGGTCGCAGAACAGTGGCCGGCGCTCTACAGGGCGGGGCCGATGACGTTCCTTATCATGAGCACCATCACGGTCATCGTCGCGACGATTTCCTGGCATCTGGTGGAAAAGCACTTCGACGCCCTGAAAGCCCTGTTCCCCGTAACCCAACCGGTGCCGCTGGCGGCCGAGCGTGCCTGACCCCGCCTGCAGGGCGAGGAGCAAGGGCGCAATTATTGCCAACCATCGGAAGGGCTGACGCAATATTTGCGCCCCGAGGCGAGGTTTCTTAAGTCGGTGTTAACCACGTATTTGGTTGTATCGCCACAATCACAGCGGCCCATGAAGGGCATTTTTCAATTTTAAGATGTCACTAATATGGTCAGCATTCTCACGAACGCTGGAGCGATTTCTGCGCTCCAGACTCTGCGTACGATTAACTCCGACATGGCTCAGGTCCGCGGGCAACTGAACTCGGGCCTGAGAATTCAGACGGCGGCCGACAACGCCGCCTATTGGTCGATCTCGACAACCATGCGCTCCGACGCCAAGGCCGTGTCTGCGGTCCAGGACGCGCTCGGGCTGGGAGCGGCCAAGGTCGAGACGGCCTATGCGGCGATGGATGCCGTTACCGGTATTCTCAGCGAGTTCAAGGCCAGGCTGGTGACGGCGAGGGAGCCCGGCGTCGACAAGGGCAAGCTCCAGAAGGAGCTCGACCAGCTCAAGCAGCAGATCCTGAGCATCGTGGATTCGGCGAGCTTCAGCGGACAGAACTGGCTGAGAACCAATGTCTCCGACATCTATGACAGCGATCTGAATCGCACGTCCGTCGCCTCCTCGTTTTCGAGAGACGCCCGAAACGGCGTGTCGCTGAACACGGCCGACTTTTTCCTGCGGGACTCCTCGCTGTTCAACAGCACCGGCGGCGGCATCCTGCAGGCCGACACGCGGGATCTGAGGACCGTCGGCGGGATCCGCTTCGTGACCTCGGTCGATGTCGACGGCTACACCACCAACAGCAACTACAACAACCGGGCGGGCCAGGCTGGCGAATTCGTGTTCCATTTCACGGGGCCGCTCAGTTTTTCGAACGCGGGCGACAAGATCACGTTTGACGTCATCGTCGACAAGGACAGCAGCTCTCAAGGTCTCTCGCTGCCGCTACACGCCGGAAAGACGACCTCGGTCACCGTCGATCGCACCACCGTCGACACGGTGCTCGGCGCCACTGCCAACGGCGTGATATCGGACTACACGCAATATGCAGCAGTGCTCGACCACGCGGTCAAGCAGGCGGGGGCCGGCGCCACGGTCAAGACATATAGACACCCCTATGAGCCTTACGCCCCCATTATCAATCAAATCGGCTTCATGACACAGCAGAACTCCGGCCTCGACGGGTCCTATGTCGAGGTCGCCAATCTGGTCGTCAGCACGTCGAGCGGCGGCGGAGCTGGTCTCGTTGAAAACTCGGATTTCGGCGAGCGCGGATCGGAGATGACGCTGACGTTCGAGCAATTCGAGGTCTACAAGGACGTCGTCGTATCCTTCAATTTTTCGGTGAACGGCGAAGCTCCCAGCACCCATTCCTTCGACCGCAATCAGGTGAACGCGCTGCTGGGCAAGGATACCGGCAAGATCGAAACGGTCGACGAGATGGTGACGGTGCTTCAGTCGCTCATCACCCGGCCGAACACCATCATTCAGAACAACGGCTCAGGCGGCATCCTGATAAAGTCCGATCCGGCCGTCGATCGGAAATCCGGTGCCGGAACCTTTATCGGCTTCACCAACATTGACGTGAACATCGAACCGATCGCCCGCAGAAACTTCCTTGACGTCGATATCGCGGCCAACCCGCAATCGGTCGATTCCTATCTCCACTACATCGAAGTCGTCCTGCAGCGGACCATCGACGGTGCAGCGGCGCTCGGTTCGCTGCTGTCGCGCATCGACATGCAAACGACCTTCGCTCAAACGCTGATGGCGACGATCGACAAGGGGGTCGGGCGCCTGGTGGATGCCGACATGAACGAGACATCGACGCGGCTGAAGGCCTTGCAGTCGCAGGAGCAGCTCGGCATTCAGGCTTTGCAGATCGCCAACTCCGACGCTCAGAACATCCTGCAGCTCTTCCGCTGAGACAAGCCGCAGAGGTGGATTTGGAGGGCGCGATTAAGAGGGGAAAATATCGTCGGCTCTGCCGACCTGGCTTCGACTGACCCGGGAACTTAACCCAGCCGAGACTCCTCGGCTGTCACCTGCGTTACAGGCGTGTCGCAGCTTCTGCCTATTCTGGCGCCCGGGAGGACCTGAGCGGCGCAGTTCGTCGCCGCACAATTTAGGCCGCGACGTCCGGAAAAAACGGGGGCGCGGCCGGGTCAACGAGGATTAGACATGCGTAAACTTGCGACACTCTCTCTGGCAGCTTTGGTGACTGCGACGGTCGCCGTGGGCGGCGTTGCTCCGGCATTTGCCGGCGGAAGCTACTACAAGGGCGTATCGACAACGCCCATCAACGAAGGCCACAAGAGCGAGAAGTACAACCCTGAGGCCAAGGTCGTGAACCGCCCGCCGCCGCGCAACGGCGCCTATTACAAGGGCATCATGCGCAAGTAATGCGGTATCCGTGGGGCGTGCGTGGTCAAGCGGCCTTTTTGCCCGTCGCGCTACCCGGCATAACCTGCGAAACAAACGAGGGCGCCAGCGGCGCCCTTTATATTTTAAAGCAGAACGTGGTTGAGGATGTCGCTTTCGCTGACCACTAGGTTCGGCAGGTGCCCCTTGCGAAGATAGTGCTTGCGATCGCTGTCGGCCGTGACGAAGACGGCGGTGCGGCCAATTTCGTCCGGCGTGAGTTCCGTTGTACCGGGAACGACGGCGATATGGGAGCGCAGGCCAAGGTCACGCAACAGCTCTTCGATCGCACCATGGTCTTCGACGCCGTGCAGCACCAGACGATCGATCTCGGCGACCGCGTTCGTGTGCCACATCACCGTCTGCAGGGCGACCATGAGCGGCAGAACGCCCTTTGATCGCTGCAGTTCGGGATGGTGTTCGAAGCCGCCGAGCATCAGGCGAGTATAAAGCTCATAGGCGCGGATGTAGTCCTTCTTCGCGAGCCACATGCGCAGGGCGACCGTCATGCGCAGCATGGTGAAATCCCTCACCTGCGCATCGAGATAGGCCCGGCGCTCCGGTGTTAGCCGCACGGCGCCGCGCTTGGCACCGGAATAGAGAAAATATTCAAGGCCGCCGCGGTAGCTGTCCCAGGCGGTGAGCACGTCGGCATGGCCGGCTTGCGGTCGGTCGCGGGCGATCTTCGAACGGGTGACCTGTCGGTAGAACGGCTTTCTCAGGAAGGCGACGGCGCCCTGCTCCAGAAAATGGGCGAGATAGGCGAAGGCCCAGTAGGCGAAGTTCCTGGGCACCCAGGCCGACCGTAGCGCCGACGCCCGGTAGATGCCGATTTCCGGAAACACGTGTCGCTCGCAGAGGAAGTCGAACACTTCCTCGGAAGCGCGCTTCTTGAACTTCGTGTCCTTGTCGACGATGTAGAACGGCGGATCGTCGCGCTCCTCGACTTCGTCATGCGTGTACCAGGGCGCGTAGCAAGCGGTGACTTCCGGATTGAGATCCAGGTAGCGGATCGCCTCGCGCATGCCTTCGTTGATCAGGATGTCGTCGTCGGCGAGATAGAGCACATATTCGCCGGTCGCGCGGCTGAAGGCGCTGACGACGTTGGCGCCGGAACCGTAGTTCTCCGCCTGCCTGAGGTAGCGGATCGGCAGGCCCTTGGCGATGAAACGCTCGGCCACGTCGCGCGTGTCGTCCGTAGACGCGTTGTCGGAGATGATGATCTCGTACTTATAGGAGAATTGGTAAAGGTCGACGAAGTAGGCGAGCGACTTCTCGAGAAAGGCTGCGCGATTGTAGGTTGGAATGCAAATGCTCAGCTTAACCTGGCTCACGCGCCTCTCCATGGTGCTTTTCTCGCGCGGTTTCCAGTCTCTTCGGACGTTGCCGTTGCCCGCATCGCCAGCCTTGGCGCTGCCCGCACGGCGCAGGTGTTCCGCGCATACAGGGAACGCCCCCTGCACATTCCTTATTCCGCTTCGATCTTGTGTGAGCCTTGTCTTGGATAGGCGATGTCGGCCCCCTCTCGGCGCCGGTCGAGCGCAGTTAACGCTTTGTTAACCATGCTGGCGCACTCTCGGATCAGGCTCACGCCGCCCCTTGTGCGACGGACCGGAGCTGCCGGACGGGATACGCCGTCGCGTTCGTTCCGATGGAGCCGAGGTAAGGGTGTACGATATGGCAGAGCACATGATGAAAATGCTGATGAGCATCATGGCCGCGCTCTCGTTCGGCTCCCTGCTCTTTCTCGTGGCCATCCTCTAGGGCTCTCTGCCCTCAAGGCCACCGCGTCCTTCGACGCCTGTCAGGGATAAAGGTAGAATTCGTCCCAGCTCTCGTGCGGCACAAGCTCGCCGATCTTGTATTCGAAGGACAGGACATCCAGGTGCTCGGCGTCGGTGCGGCACTTGAACTTCAGCTTGTACCATTCGCCCTTGCTGCGGAACACGGCGCCCGGCGCCTTCATCTTGTCTTCCTTCACGACCGGTTCGGCGAAAGTATAGGCAATCACCTTGTCCGGTTTGAAGCTCGACTTGTCGGCGTTGATGCGCTCCATCGCTTCGGTGTCGCAGCGCTGCTCCAGGCGGGTCTGCGGGTCGAGCTTCTCGAACTGACGTACCAGGGACTGATCCATCGCCAGCGCCGGGGAGAATGTGGCGGTGAAGACGAGCGGGTACGCGAGTAGCTTCATGCTTGACGGACTCCTAGGAACGGAAAGGACCAACCCGGCAAATCACTGCCGGGGCGCGCCTGCGGTTTCAGTTAAGCTTTGTGGCCATTCCAAGGCAGGCCCCGTATCCGCAACGGCAAACTACGCTTCCGATACGTCGATCCACTCGGCGCCGGTCAGCTCGGCGATGCGGGTCGGGCTGATGTGCACAGCCGCATTGGTGGCACCGGCGGCCGGCACGACGATGTCGTAGGCCTTGAGCGACAGGTCGCAATAGATGCTGTGCGGCTTGGCGAGACCGAAGGGGCAGACGCCGCCGACCGGGTGGCCGGTCTCGGCTTCCACCTCGTCGAACCCAAGCATGCGGGCCTTTGTGCCGAAGCGGGCCTTGTACTTCTTGTTGTCGAGGCGGGCGTCGCCACGCGTGACGATCAGGATCACGTCGTCGCCGACGCGAAGCGCCAGCGTCTTGGCGATCTGGGCGGGCTCGACGCCGTGGCCCTCGGCCGCAAGAGCAACCGTGGCGGTGCTTTGTTGTAGCTCGATGACGTCGATATCTGGGGCGTGCTGGGAGAAGAAGTCTTTGACGGAGGTCAGGCTCATGGCGAACAGTTCACGCTATTGAAAAGGCAAGGGGCGGCCGCCGCGGCGCAAGAAGCGCTATGGTCCTTCGTGCCGGGCGCGCAAATCTCTCAATCGTCGTTGGAAGCGTCAAGGTCTTCCGGGCGCAGACCTTCCTGCTGCGGTGGCAGGTAGCCGTGATTGGTGAACCAGTTTTCGAGGATCGCGATGATCGCCTGATCCCGTGTCTGCATTCCCGGGTGATCCGCAATGAACGACTTGAGCGCCGTTTCGATCTTGTCGGTGTAAAGAGCGTTCATGCTCGCCTCCGTCTGGCTATGTGCGATGTCCCGTCCAGCAGATCACAGTGCTACAGCCCCCTTTGCGCGTCCAGATGGAACGGCCGGGGATATCCCGGGCGCGAAGGGTACTGCGGCCGACGATGGGTCAGGCCTGTTTGACAATGCGGATCAGCACCAGAAGGATGACGGCACCGATCGTCGCGTGCAGGATCGCTGAAAGGATGCCGGTGCCGAGGCTGATACCGATCGCCGGAAAGAGGAAGCCGGCGATGAAGGCGCCGATGATGCCGACGACCATATTGCCGATGAGGCCGAAACCGCCGCCCTTGACAATGAGGCCGGCGAGCCAGCCGGCGACCGCGCCGACGATCAGGAAGACGAGAATGCTTTCAATGCCCATGAACGGGTCCCTTTCCGTTGAATCTCCAAGGGAAAGATAGATCAGGAATTGAAATCAGATAGGGGGCAATTTCATCGCGCAGCGATTTTTTGAGCCGTCGAGCGTGGGATGCGGCGCCGGGCCTCAAATGGCAGCCCGGCGCCGCTCGTTTCAGGGTCAGACGATACCGCCCCCGCCGCCGGCAACGGCCGGGCGCTCAGCCGCGACTTTCGCGCGGTAACCGCTCTTGCGATAGGCCGCGACAGGTGCGATTGCGCCGCCGCTTTCGAGCCGCGCCATTGCGAGAATAGGCTCGACGTCGGTGCGGAAGGCTACCTTCAGCGTCTCGCTCGCCATCAGCGCGTCGTTGTCGTCCTGGTAGCCCGCGAGCGCCTGGCGGTCGACAATCAGCGCCTGGGCATAGGCGCGGCAGACCTCGGTGGCACTCGTCATCAGGCTTTCGATCGGGTCGGTGACGTTGTGGCTCTGGTCGAGCATGTGCGCCGGCTCGAACCCCTTGGCCTTGCGGGTCTCCGCATCGACGAGTTCGTTGAAGACGAGGAACAGCCGGTAGGGATCGATCGAACCGGTGTCGAGATCGTCGTCACCATACTTCGAATCGTTGAAGTGGAAGCCGCCGAGCTTGCCGAACTGGATGAGGCGGGCGACGATCATCTCGATGTTGACGTTCGGCGCATGGTGGCCAAGGTCGACAAGGCAGAAGGCCTTGGGGCCGAGCTCCTGGGCGATCAGGTAGTTGCTGCCCCAGTCCTGGACGACGGTCGAATAGAAGGCCGGCTCGAACATCTTGTGTTCGGTGTAGACGCGCCAGTCATCCGGCAGCGCCGCGTAGACCGATTTCATCGCGTCGAGATAACGCTCGAAAGCGCGGGTGAAGTTGCTCTGGCCGGGGAAGTTGGAGCCGTCGCCGACCCAGACCGTCAGCGCCTTGGACCCAAGCTGCCGGCCGATCTCGATGCATTCGAGATTGTGCTCCACCGCTTGGGCGCGCGTGGCGGCGTCGGCATGCGACAGCGAGCCGAACTTGTAGGAATGTTCCTGGCCCGGCGCGTCGGAGAAGGTGTTGGAGTTCATCGCATCGAAACCGAGGCCGAGCGACGTGCCCTTCTCCTTTAGTTCGGAAATGTCGCTCACCTTGTCCCAGGGGATATGCAGCGAGACGGTCGGCGTCGCCCGGGTCAGCTGCTGGATGACCGCGCAATCCTCGAGCTTGTCGAAGATGTTGCGCGGTTCGCCCTTGCCGGGGAAGCGGGCAAAGCGCGTGCCGCCGGTGCCGACACCCCAGGAAGGGACGGCAACACCGTAGGCGGTGACCTTCCGTTTGATCTCGTCGATCGCGATGCCGCGCCGGCTGAGCCTTTCGCCGAGGCTCTCATAATCCCGGCGAAGTGCAGTGAGCCGGCTTTCGTTCTCGGCCTCGACGGTCGCCTGGCTGATCATGGTGGTCGTCATGAAACTCTCCTCGATCAGCGGGTGAAGGACTGGGCGTTGCCCGCGTCGACATTGATGATGTTGCCGGTCGATTTCGCCGACATGTCGGAGGCGAGGAAATAGATCGCCTCGGCGATATCCTCGGGGAAGACGCTGAGCTTCAGCATCGAGCGCTCGCGATAATGCGCCTCGAGGTCGTCCACATCCATCTTGTAGGCGGCGGCGCGCTGTTCCTTCCACTCGCCAGTCCAGATCTTCGAGCCGCGCAACACCGCGTCGGGGTTCACGACGTTGACGCGGATCTGCGCGCCAGCCCCTTCGAGCGCCAGGCAGCGGGCGAGGTGGATTTCGGCCGCCTTGGCGGTGCAATAGGCAGATGCGCCGGGGGAGGCGGCAAGACCGTTCTTGGAGGCGACGAAGACGACGTTGCCGCCGGCCTTCTGCTGGCGGAAGATGCGGAAGGCTTCACGCGAGACGAGGAAGTAGCCGGTCGTCAGGATGTCGATGTTCTTGGTCCAGAGCGCCAGCGTCGTGTCTTCGATGGCGGCTGACGAGGCGAGGCCGGCATTGGAGACCAGGATATCGAGGCCGCCGAAGGCGAGCAGAGCGTCGGCAAAACCGCCCTCGACCGCAGCTTCGCTGGTGACGTTCATGCTGACGGAGCGGACGAAATCCTTGCCGTAGCGCTTGGACAGTTCGCCTTCGGCCGCCGCAAGCGCGGTCTCATCGATATCGGCGAGCACGACGCAGGCGCCTTCCTGCATCAGCCGGTTGGCCGTCGCCTTGCCGATACCGCCGGCGCCGCCGGTAACGAGCGCGATGCGGCCGGCGAGGCTCTTCGGCTTCGGCATGCGCTGCAGCTTTGCTTCCTCCAGCAGCCAGTATTCGATGTCGAAGGCTTCCTGTTCCGGCAGGCCGACATAGGTGGAAACGCCGGAGGCGCCGCGCATGACGTTGATGGCGTTGACGTAGAACTCGCCGGAGATGCGGGCGGTCGCCTTGTCCTTGGCAAAGGTGATCATACCGACGCCGGGCACGAGATAGACGACCGCGTTCGGGTCGCGCATGGCGGGGCTGTCTTCGTGCTTGCAGCGCTCGTAGTAGGCCGCATAGTCGGCGCGATAGGCGGCGATCGCTTCGGGCAGCGCTGCCAGCGTCTTGTCGACATCGGGACTGGCCGGATCGAAATCGACCACCAGCGGCCGGATCTTGGTGCGCAGGAAATGGTCGGGGCAGCTGGTGCCAAGAGCGGCCAGCGGCTTCAGATCCTTCGACGTGACGAAATCGAGCACGGCCTGGCTGTCGTCGAAATGGCCGACCTTCTTCTCGTCGGCGCTGATCAGCCCGCGGATGACCGGCATCAGCTTGCGGGCGACGTCGGCGCGGGCGGCCGCGTCGAGCGCCGGCTTCGCCGCGCCGCCAAAAGCAGGCTTGGTGTTCTCGGCCTCGAACCAGGCGATCGCCTTGTTGATGATCTCGACCGTCGTCTCGTAGGCTTCTTTCGCCGTGTCGCCCCAGGTGAAGAGGCCATGGCTTTCAAGCACCACACCGCGTGCGCGCGGGTTTTCCAGGCAGAACTTTTCCAGCCACAGGCCGAGCTCGTAGCCCGGGCGCTTCCACGGCAGCCAGCCGATGTCGTCGCCGAAGATCTTTGCCGTCAGCTCGCGGCTGTTCTTGGCCGCGGCAATCGCGATGATTGCGTCGGGATGCATGTGGTCGACATGCTTCTTCGGCACGTAGGCATGCAGCGGCGTGTCGATCGAGGCGGCGCGTGGATTGAGGTTGAAAGTGCAGTGCGGCAGGTAGCCGACCATCTCGTCTTCGAACGCGACACCGCGATAAATCGACTTCAGCGCGTTGAGCTTGTCCATATAGAGAGTGGCAAAACCGTCGAGCTTGATCGTTCCGACGTCGCCGCCCGAACCCTTGACCCAGAGCACCTCGACCGTGCCGCCCCCAAGCGGATCCTTCTCCATCACCTTGGCCGAGGTGTTACCGCCGCCGTAGTTGGTGATGCGCTTGTCGGAGCCGAGCAGGTTGGAGCGATAGAGCAGGCGCTCGGATTCGCTCATGCCGGCAGCCTTTGCCTCGTCCCAAAGGTTTGCAAGTCGCGCACCCTGCTGCTTGTCGAGCATCTCGAATTTCCTCCCGGTCTGATATCGCGCGGCTTGGCGACCGCGCAGAGATGTGGTTGGCATCAGATCACAGGACTTGAGCGTTAAAGTCAATCAAAAACGATCAAGTTCGCGCATATTGCGCTGCACAATGAAAAAATATGATTGTTTGTGATTGACAATGGTCGATCGTGATGGAAGCATGAACGCCATCGGAGGAACGCATGCACGAGAAAGAAAGACACCGGATCATTCAGTCGGCGGTTCAGGAAAAACCCGTCGTCACCGTCCAGGAGCTGGTCGATCTGACCGACAGTTCCGAGGCGACGATCCGGCGCGATATTGCAGCCCTCCACGTGCAGAAGAAGCTGCGACGGGTGCGCGGCGGCGCCGAGGCGATCAATCCGCCGCAATTCGTCGGCCTTGCCGGTCGTCCGTTCAAGGTCAACGAGGGCCTGCACGCCCGCGAAAAACAGGCGATCGCCAAGGAGGCGGTGGCGCTCTGCGAGGATGGCGAGCCGATCATCATCAATGGCGGCACCACGACCTTTCAGATGGTGCATTTCCTCAGCAATCGGCGAATGCAGGTTTTCACCAATTCCTTCCCGATCGCCGAGCATCTTTTGAAGCATTCGAAGAACACGGTGATGCTGTCGGGCGGCACGATCTACCGCGAGCAGAACATCATCCTCAGCCCCTTCGACAATGACGTGACGCGCAATTTCTATGCGCGCCGCATGTTCATGGGGGCACAGGGCTTAGGCCCGCTCGGCCTGATGGAGGCGGATCCGCTGTTGATCCAGGCGGAGCAGAAACTGATCGACCAGGCCGACGAACTCGTCGTGCTGGTGGACTCCTCGAAGTTTCACAAGCGGTCGAGCCTCATCCTTTGCGGGCTGAAGCGGATCGCCACTGTCATTACGGATTCAGGCATCGAGGACAGGCATGCCGCGATGCTTGAAAATGCCGGTGTGCGGCTGGTCGTTGCCAGCTCGAGAGCCGGCACAGATGCGGAGAACATGTCCTCGTCCGCCTGAGGGGTGGGCGAGGAGAGGGGAAGGTGACGCTCACGGCCGGAGGGGCCGGGGCATCGCCAATGGAGGAAATCGCGCCGGCGACGCTTGTCGCGTGCCGGTCATTGGGAGGAAATGAGCATGAAGATCCTGAAGTCACTGATGGTCACGGCCGCCGTTTCGCTGGCGCTGATGGCCAATGCCGCGCATGCGGAAAACAAGAAGATCGCGCTCGTGGTCAAGGCGCTCGGCATCGGCTTCTTCGAAGCCGCCAACAAGGGCGCGCAGGAAGCCGCCAAGGAGCTCGGCGACGTCGAGGTGATCTATACCGGCCCGACGACGACGACCGCCGAAGGCCAGATCGAGGTGATCAACTCGTTGATCGCCCAGAAGGTTGACGCCATCGCCGTTTCCACCAACGACACCGACGCCCTCGTTCCGGCGCTGAAGAAGGCGATGGATCGCGGCATCAAGGTCATCTCCTGGGACTCAGGCGTCGCCAAGGATGGCCGCCTGATGCACCTGAACCCGTCGTCGAGCCCGCTGATCGGCAACATGATCATCAAGCTCGCCGCCGACAACCTGCCTGAGGGCGGCGATGTCGCGGTGCTTTCAGCAACGGCGACCTCGACCAACCAGAACACCTGGATCGCCGAGATGAAGAAGGTCCAGGGCAACTACAAGGGCATCAATGTCGTCGCGACCGTTTATGGTGACGACCTCGCCGACAAGTCCTATCGCGAAACGCAGGGCCTTATTCAGTCCTATCCGAACCTGAAGGCGATCATCGCGCCGACCTCGGTCGGTATCGTTGCCGCCGCCCAGGCCGTCACCGACGCCGGCAAGATCGGCCAGATCAACGTCACCGGTCTCGGCCTTCCCTCGGAAATGGCCGGCCACGTGAAGTCGGGCGCCTCCAAGTCTTTCGCGATCTGGAACCCGATCGACCTCGGCTACTCCGCAACGATGGTCGCCTACGACCTGATCAACGGTGCCGAAGCCAAGCCGGGTGCTGAACTGAAGATGGGCCGCATGGGTGCCGTCAAGCTCGACGACAACAACGAAGGCGCGATGGCCGACCCGTTCGTCTACGATGCCAAGAATGTCGAGGAATTCGCCAAGATCTTCTGATCCGGCGAAAGCCCCTCATCCGCCTGCCGGTCCCTTCTCCCCGCTTGCAGGGAGAAGGGACAAGCGGCAACGGTTTGCCCCCCCCTTCCCGACGAGGAGGGAAGAGAGCGGCATGCCCGTGCCTTCTCACCGCATGCGGGGAGAAGGTTAGGGTGAGAGGCAAGCCGCGCGGGCGGATACGAGGGCATACGAGGCCCGAACGACTTCGCGTTAATCGAAACGACTGAATGGTGGACTGTCTCTTGCTGCAGGATACGCTCACATCGCGGATGAAGCCCGCCATTGCGCTCGAAGGGATCTCGAAGTCCTTTCCCGGGGTGAAGGCGCTCTCCGATGTTTCGCTGGCGCTCTATCCGGGGTCGGTGACCGCGCTGATCGGCGAAAACGGCGCCGGGAAATCGACGCTGGTGAAGATCCTGACCGGCATCTACCAACCGGACGAGGGCACGATCTCCGTCGGTGATCAGGAGGCTCATTTCCCGACGGCGCTGGCGGCCGCACGCGCCGGCGTCACCGCGATCCATCAGGAAACCGTGCTCTTCGATGAGCTCTCGGTCGCCGAGAACATTTTCCTCGGCCACGCCCCGCGCAATCGCTTCGGGCTGATCGACTGGAAGAAGCTCAATGCCGATGCGCGTGCCTTGCTTTCGCGCGCCGGTGCCGATCTCGATCCGACCATCCGCCTGCGCGATCTCGGTATCGCCAAGAAACATCTGGTCGCGATCGCCCGAGCGCTGTCGATCGATGCGCAGGTGGTGATCATGGACGAGCCCACGGCCGCCTTGTCGCACAAGGAAATCCACGAACTCTATGCCCTCGTCGAACGGCTGAAGGCAGACGGCAAGGCGATCCTGTTCATCAGCCACAAGTTCGATGAAATCTTCCGCATCGCCGACCGCTACACGGTGTTTCGCGACGGAACGATGGTCGACGAAGGGCTGATCGCCGATGTCAGCCAGGACGAACTGGTGCGCCTTATGGTTGGCCGCGCTGTCGGTTCGGTTTACCCGAAGAAGGATGTGGCGATCGGCGAACCGGTGCTCACGGTCTCCGGCTACCGCCACCCGACCGAGTTCGAGGACATCAACTTCGAGCTTCGCCGAGGCGAGATCCTTGGCTTCTACGGCCTGGTCGGCGCCGGCCGTTCCGAGTTCATGCAGTCGCTGATCGGCGTCACCCGGCCATCGGCCGGTGCCGTCCGGCTCGATGGCGAGGTGCTGGTGATCCGCAGCCCGTCCGAAGCGATCCGGGCTGGCATCGTCTATGTGCCCGAAGAGCGCGGCCGCCAGGGTGCGATCATCGGCCTGCCGATCTTTCAGAACGTCACGCTGCCGTCGTTGTCGCGCACCTCGCGCTCGGGCTTCCTGAAGCTTGCCAACGAGTTCGCGCTTGCCCGCGAATACACCACGCGCCTCGACCTGCGCGCCGCCTCGCTCGATCAGGATGTCGGCACGCTTTCGGGCGGCAACCAGCAGAAGGTCGTGATCGCCAAGTGGCTGGCGACGAAGCCGAAGGTGATCATTCTCGACGAGCCGACCAAAGGCATCGACATCGGCTCCAAGGCCGCCGTGCACGCCTTCATGAGCGAGTTGGCGGCACAGGGCCTGAGCGTCATCATGGTCTCCTCGGAAATCCCGGAGATCATGGGCATGTCCGACCGCGTCATCGTGATGCGCGAGGGGCGGATCGCCGGGCGCTTCGAGCGCGCCGAACTGACGGCGGAAAAGCTGGTGCGTGCCGCAGCCGGCATTCAGGAGGCCGCGTGATGGCAAACATCCTCAGGAATCGCGAACTGCTGCTGGTCGGCGCGATCGCCGTGCTGCTGGCGCTGATCACCTGGCGTTTCCCGCCCTTCGTCGCGCCCGCGAACCTCGGGCGCGTCTACAACGACACGTCGATCCTGATCATTCTGGCGCTTGGCCAGATGGCGGTGATCCTGACGCGCTGCATCGATCTTTCGATGGCCGCCAACCTCGCGCTCTCGGGCATGGTGGCGGCGATGCTGAACGCCGCCTTTCCGGGCCTGCCGATCCCGCTGATCATCCTTGCGGCAGTTGCGCTCGGCACTTTGCTCGGCATGATCAACGGCGCGCTCGTCTGGAAGCTTGACATTCCGCCGATCGTCGTAACCCTCGGCACGCTCACCATCTATCGCGGCCTGATCTTTCTCTTGAGCGGCGGCAAGTGGATCAATGCCCACCAGATGAGCGACGCCTTCAAGGCATTGCCGCGCGACGAGCTCTTTGGTTTCCCGGTTCTCTCCTGGCTCTCGCTGGTGATGATCGCGCTCGTTTTCCTGCTGATGAGCCGCACGGCGCTCGGACGCGCCTTTTATGCGGTCGGCGGCAATCCGCACGCGGCGGTCTATACCGGCATCGATGTCGGCCGCACCCGCTTCTCGGCCTATTGCATATCCGGCGCGCTTGCCGGGCTCTCGGGCTATCTTTGGGTGTCGCGTTATGCCGTCGCCTATGTCGACATCGCCGCCGGCTTCGAACTCGACATCATCGCAGCCTGTGTGATCGGCGGCATATCGATCGCCGGCGGCATCGGCACGGTAGCAGGCGCGGTGCTCGGTGCGCTGTTCCTTGGCGTGATCAAGAACGCCTTGCCGGTCATCAATATCTCGCCCTTCGCCCAATTGGCGATTTCGGGCATGGTCATCATTGTCGCTGTTGCCGTCAACGCCCGCGCCGAGCGGCGCAAGGGCCGCGTCATCTTGAGAAAGGCGGAGGCTGTCTGATGGCCGAGACGCACCTTACCCCACGACATATCCCCGATCGGCTGGAAGGCCGCAGCGCGCGCCTGCTGAAGAGCTGGGAAAGCCTGCTGCTTGTCGTCGCCTGCCTCATCTTTCTCGGCAACTCGCTGGCCTCGCCCTACTTCCTCGACCCGTGGAACCTCTCGGACGCGACCTTCAACTTCACCGAAAAGGCGATGATTGCCTTCGCCATGGCGCTGGTGATCATTTCCGGCGAGATCGATCTGTCGGTGGCCTCGATCATCGCGCTCGCCTCGACGGCGATGGGCTATGCCGTGCAACTTGGCTTCGACACGCCGGCGCTGGTGGTGATCGGTCTCTCTGTCGGGCTTCTTTGCGGTGCGATCAACGGCCTCTTGATCACCGGTCTCGGGTTGCCCTCGATCGTGGTGACCATCGGCACCATGAGCCTCTTCCGCGGTCTTTCCTTCATCATCCTCGGCGACCAGGCTTTCACCGGTTATCCCGACAGCTTCTCGTGGTTCGGCCAAGGCTATGTCTGGTGGGTGTTCTCCTTCGAGTTCACGCTCTTCGTTTCCCTCGCGGTCGTCTACGGCGTCGTCTTGCACAAGACAAATTTCGGCCGCGCGGTCTATGCCATCGGCAACAATCAGACGGCGGCGCTCTTCTCCGGCATCCGCGTTGCGCGCATCAAATTCATCCTCTTCCTCCTGACCGGGTTGATGGCCGGGCTTGCCTCGATCTGCCTGACCTCGCGCCTCGGCTCGACGCGCCCGTCGATCGCGCTCGGCTGGGAGCTGGAGGTGGTAACGATGGTGGTACTCGGCGGCGTCAACATTCTCGGTGGCTCCGGCACCATCCCGGGCGTCGTGCTGGCCGCCCTGATCATGGGTATGGTGACCTTCGGTTTCGGCCTGCTCAACGTGCCGGGCATCGTCATGTCGATCTTCATCGGCCTGCTGCTGATCTCGGTGATCGCGCTCCCCATTCTCTGGCGGCGCGCCCGTCAGCGTCTCGCACATTGAGGATCCGATGGAAAAATACGCGTTCCGTATGCGCCTGAACCCAGGCATGGCCGCCGAATACAGGGCGCGGCACGATGCCATCTGGCCGGAACTGGCCACCCTGCTGAAGGAGGCCGGCGTCTCCGACTACTCCATCCATCTGGACGAGGAGACCAGTCTGCTTTTCGGTGTGCTCTGGCGGACCGACGATCACCGCATGGCCGACCTGCCGTCCCATCCCATCATGCAGAAATGGTGGGCCTATATGGCCGATATCATGGAAACCCATGGCGATAACGAACCGGTGGCGGTGCCGCTGACGACCGTTTTCCATTTGGACTGAAAAGATGCGGGTTGTTGGCGTTATCGATATCGGCAAGACCAATGCCAAGGTCGCAGCCGTTGATCTCGACCGTTTCGAGGAGATCGCCGTCCGCAAGACGGCGAATGCGGTGCTGACTGATGGTCCTTATCCGCATTTCGATGTCGAGCGTCTCTGGGCCTTCCTGCTCGAAAGCCTCGCGTCACTCCATGCCGAACACGCCTTTGAGGCGATCTCGATCACCACCCACGGCGCGACCGCCGTCGTGCTCGACGCATCAGGCAACCTGGCGCTTCCGGTTTTAGACTATGAGCACGCCGGTCCCGACAGCCTCGCCGCCGAGTATGATAATGTCAGGCCGCCCTTTTCCGAGACCGGCTCCGCGCGCCTGCCGATGGGCCTCAATGTCGGCGCCCAGCTCTATTGGCAGCAGAAGACCTTTCCCGACGACTTCGCCAGGGTCGCCTCGGTCCTCACCTATGCGCAATATTGGACCTATCGACTGACAGGTACGCTCTGTAACGAGCTGACCTCGCTCGGCTGCCACACGGATCTCTGGACCCCACGGGCAGGGACATTCTCGTCTCTTGTCGAAAGCCAGGGCTGGACGCCCCTCTTCGCACCGGTGTTGAAGGCGAGCGATATCGCCGGAACGCTACTGCCAGAGCTTTGTTCGGCAACGGGCATTGCATCAGGGACCCCCGTCTATTGCGGCATTCACGATTCCAACGCCTCGCTGCTGCCGCATCTCCTGACACGTACCTCGCCCTTCTCGGTGGTCTCAACCGGCACCTGGGTGGTGATGCTTGCGGTCGGTGCCGAGGCGAAGATGCTCGATGAACACCGCGACACGCTGATCAACGTCAACGCGCTTGGCGATCCCGTACCCTCCGCCCGCTTCATGGGCGGCCGCGCCTTCCAGCTTCTGTTGGGGGAGGGGGCGCGCCCTGTGTCGCCGCAAACGGAAGAGGCCGTGGCCGGGGCCGGCCACATGCTGCTGCCGTCCATTCCCGAGGGATCCGGTCCCTTTCCGGCCGCAAAAGCGATCTGGACGACGGACGAACGGGAGCTTGGCCCCGCCGAACGCTTTGTCGTCGTCTCGTTCCATCTGGCGCTGATGACAGCCACCTGTCTCGACCTGATCGGCGCGCGCGGCGATATCGTCGTCGAAGGGCCCTTTGCTTCCAACAGGACCTATCTGCGCATGCTCGCCGCAGCGACGGGCCGGCCGGTCTTTGCCGATCCCCACAATATCACGGGTACGAGCCTCGGTGCTGCGTGTCTGGTTAAGGGATCCGCGGTCAGGACCGGGGTCGAGCCGCTTGCGGGCGAGATCGCGGAGAGCCTCGCCGCCTATGCGCAGGCATGGCAAAAGGCGACGCAGGACCATGTGTGCAAAGAAAAGCGGCCGTAGAACATCCGTCCCCGGCCGCAGAGATGCCTGGTTGTGTCAGTAAGAGACGGGCTAAAGCCCGATCAAAACACAGAGCTGCGCTTTGCCGACCGGTTGTGCTCGATGTTGAGCACGATCGATACTGCCATCATTGTCAGGATTGCTGTGAGTGCGGCGCCAATGCCAAGAACAATCATTGTTCGTTTCCTGTAAGCGCATCGTCATGATGTCGCTTTGCGTGATGCGAAGGTTTCTTCGCGCATGCAGCGCCCACTTCACTTTCGCTTCGATACGCGAGCGCAAGTCGAAGTACAATTCTAAACTCTTGTGATTGAGAACCTGTTGGTTTCAGGCGTGTTTATTACAGTTTTGTTGCAGCGCAAAAATGGCGCGTGAAAACACCCTGTGAATTTTAGTGATTCCGATTAGAGGCGAGGGACCGTTAACCTTCAAGCAAGGAATTAACCATAAACATGGTCCCACACGTCGGAATGGGATAATTCACAAGTCTCCTCAAGGCATGATGCCGCCCCGCCGTACCGGTTCCGGTCCGGTATCCATTCTTCACCGAATTTACTTGCGGGATGAACGACAGCAGACGCTTTTCGGCGGAGGCTGATCTCATCGATGTGGCGTGCACGTCCGGTGGACCGTGGCTCTCCCTGATGCTCCCCAGGCAAGTTCCGAACGTGCAGCACCGGGGATCAGCGTTGAGGCAGGAAGCATCGTCAGAACAGGCAAAAAAGGGCCAGGCAGGCAGCCTGCTGGAGCGCCTGCGCTTTGCCGGGCTCGACGACGAGAGCTGCAACCGCGTCCGCGATCACAGGCAAAAGCTTTCTCCCCGGATTGATCAGGCGCTTCGCGACCTCTTCCAGCGCCTCCAGACCTATCCCGACGCCGCCCGCCATTTCGACAGCGACCGCCAGATCGACCGCCTTCAGGATCTTCAGTCGTCGCACTGGAACGTGCTGACCGACGCACGCTTTGACGGGCTTTATGCCGAGCGCATCAAGGTGCTCGCAGACACCGCAAGCCGCATGGGCCTCGACCCGCGCTGGCAGATGGCAAGCCATGCCGTCGTGCTCGAACATCTCATCGTCGGACTGATCGAAGACGCCTGGCCGCGATCCTTCCTGCCGATTGGCAAGGCGCGCCGCCGCGAACTTTGCGACCTCGTCGCCGCTCTGGTGCGCACGACCTTCGTCGACAGCGAGATCGGCGTTTCGCTCCGCTTCAACGCCCTCCGCCAACAGCACCAGCGGCAGCTCGCCGAGCAGCGCAGCGCCGACGAGCTGGAGGTCAAGGCGCTCTTCGGCGACTTTGCCGAAGGCGTGAGCCAGGGTGATCTCGGCGCGCGGTTGCCGGAAACGGCGGTCGAAGCCTATCAGCCGATCGTGGCGAGCCTGAACGCGGCACTCGAACAGATCCAACAAAGTCTTCAGGCCTCCGATCAGCGCAGCCAGGCTGCCGGGGTACTGGTCGACCGCATGCGCGACGGCGCGACAGCCTTCACGGACAAGGCGAGCGCTGAAGCCGACGCGCTTTCCGGGCAGCTTGCCGTGCTCTCCGACATGGCCGGACGCATGGCGACCGGTTCGGGCCGGATCAGCGCCACGGAAACGAAGGCCAACGAGACCCGCATTGCCGTCGAGCGCAGCGGCGAGATAGCCGGCCAGGCGATTTCCGCCATGGCCGACATCGAGGCGTCGGCCGAAAAGATCGGCCAGATCATCGGCGTCATCGACGAGATCGCCTTCCAGACCAATCTTTTGGCGCTCAACGCCGGCATCGAAGCGGCGCGCGCCGGCGACAGCGGTCGCGGTTTTGCCGTCGTCGCCCAGGAAGTGCGTGCGCTGGCACAGCGCTCCGGCGAAGCGGCGCGCGAAATCAAGCAGCTCGTTTCCGGCACCAAGGCGCAGGTCGAGACCGGCGTCGAGATTGTCGGCCGCACCCAGGACGCGATCAGCAGCATCGTCGAGCAGGTCACGTCGATCAATTCCGCCGTCTCCGGCATCGCCCGCGAGGCGGAGCAGCAGGTCGGCGACCTCCGCGGCGTCGCGACCGAGATCGGCACGATCTCCAGGGGTGTCGAGGCAAGTGCCGCGCTGGCCGGCGAAACCGTCCGTTCGTCGGACGATCTTCATACGGTCATCGTCGAGCTCGGCGAGACCATCCGCCAGTTCCGCCTGGAGCGTCGCCATCCGGCCGCATCGGCGCGCGCCGGCCGCGAGCCCTTCCGTCACACATCCGCCGTCGTTGCCGAAGAGCCGGCCGCACCGTTGTTTGACGACGGGCTGCAGCGGCAGCTCGCCGGTTGGCAGCGCTGATATCAAGGGCAGTAGAGAGTTAGCAGTCGAGGAAGACAGAAATGGCCAGCAAGAAGACCGCCCAGAAGACGCTTAGCCTCGCTCCGGTTCTGGACCTGAATGAGGCAACGGCACTGCACGAGAAGCTGCTCGCGCTCAAGGGCAGCGATATCGTGATCGACGCTTCCGCGGTCGAGCGGGTCGGGACGCTTTGTGTCCAGGTGCTGATGGCCGGCGCCAAGACCTGGGAAGAGGAACATTTGTCTTTCACCTTCAGCAAGGTGTCGGACGCTTTCGAGAAAACGACACAGCTCATCGGGGTCGAGATCGACCACCTGATGGCAAAGGAGATTTGAGAAAATGAAGAAGCGAGTTCTGACGGTCGACGACTCCCGGACGATCCGAAACATGCTGCTGGTCACGCTGAACAATGCCGGTTTCGAAACGATTCAGGCCGAGGACGGCGTCGAGGGTCTTGAGGTCCTGGAAGAAGCCAATCCGGACGTGATCGTCACCGACATCAACATGCCGCGTCTCGACGGCTTCGGCTTCATCGAAGGCGTGCGCAAGAACGATCGCTACCGCGCCATTCCGATCCTGGTACTGACCACCGAAAGCGACGCGGAGAAGAAGAACCGCGCGCGTCAGGCGGGTGCAACCGGCTGGATCGTCAAGCCGTTCGACCCGACCAAACTCATCGATGCAATCGAGCGCGTAACGGCCTGAAGTCCGGGGATAGCCTCCAATGGATATGAACGAAATCAAAGAGATCTTCTTCCAGGAATGCGAGGAACAACTCGCCGAACTGGAATCGGGTCTGCTGAAGCTCAATGATGGCGACCGCGACCCGGAAACGGTCAATGCCGTTTTCCGTGCGGTGCACTCCATCAAGGGTGGCGCCGGCGCCTTCGGGCTGGACGACCTCGTCTCCTTCGCGCACGTGTTCGAGACGACCCTTGATTGCGTTCGTTCCAATAGGCTCGATCCCGGACCGGAAGTTCTGAAGGTGATGCTGAAGTCGGCCGACGTACTCGCCGACCTCACCAACGCTGCGCGCGATGGCGGCAGCGTCGACGAGGCGCGCAGCCGCCAGCTGATCAAGGAACTCGAGGCGCTCGCAAACGGCGAAGTTCCACAGGCGTCGGCAGCGCCGGCCGAACCGGTTGCCAAGCCCGTCGCTGCCGTGGCTCCGCCGCCCGTCAACGACGAAGGCTTCCAGCCGGTCGCCTTCTCCTTCGATGACTTCGACGCGGCTGAAGAGCCGCCGCTGATGGAAATGCCCACATATGAGATCGTCTTCAAGCCGAAGTCCGATCTCTACGCCAAGGGCAACGAGGCAACGCTGCTTCTGCGCGACCTCTCGCGCCTTGGCGAGATGAGCATCCATTGCGACATGGGCGCACTGCCGACGCTCGATCGGCTGAGCCCGGAGAGCGCCTATTTCTTCTGGAAGATCTCGCTCAAGACCGACAAGGGCGAGGACGCGATCCGTACGGTTTTCGAATTCGCCGAGTGGGATTGCGACCTGGAGATTTCGCTGGTCGAAGACGAGGCGACGCAGTCGGGCGAAGAGCTGCCGATGCAGCCCGTTCCCTTCGACCTGTCGATCCTTGACGACGAACCGGCGGTATCGGTCGGTGTCGTCGAGGAAGAAGAACAGCTTGCCTCCCAGCAGCAGGATCGCGACGCCGCGGTTTCAGCCGCCGGCACGGCCAGCAACGTGCTGCAGATGGCGCAGTCCGCCGCCCGCGCACCGGCTGAGAAGGCAGCTCCCGCGGCCAGCGCCGCCGCCCAGAGCGCTGCCGCCCAGCAGGCCGCTGCATCGGCTGCAACGCCGACCATTCGCGTCGATCTCGATCGCGTCGACCGCCTGATCAACCTTGTCGGCGAACTCGTGATCAATCAGGCGATGCTCTCGCAGAGCGTCGTCGAGAACGACACCAACGGCACGTCCTCGATCAACATGGGCCTCGAAGAGCTGCAGCAGCTCACCCGCGAGATCCAGGATTCGGTGATGGCGATCCGCGCCCAGCCGGTGAAGCCTGTCTTCCAGCGCATGTCGCGTATCGTTCGCGAAATCGCCGACATGACCGGCAAGTCGGTCCGCCTGATCACCGAAGGCGAGAACACCGAAGTCGACAAGACGGTCATCGACAAGCTCGCCGAGCCGCTGACCCACATGATCCGCAACGCGGTCGACCACGGCCTCGAAACGCCGGAGAAGCGCCTTGCCGCCGGCAAGAGCGCCGAAGGCACTGTGCGCCTGACGGCAAAGCACCGTTCCGGCCGCATCGTCATCGAGCTTGCCGACGACGGTGCCGGCATCAACCGTGAGAAGGTGCGCCAGAAGGCGATCGACAACGACCTGATTGCCGCTGACGCCAACCTCTCGGACGAAGAGATCGACAACCTGATCTTCCACGCCGGCTTCTCGACGGCCGACAAGATCTCTGACATCTCCGGCCGCGGCGTCGGCATGGACGTGGTCAAGCGCTCGATCCAGGCGCTCGGCGGCCGCATCAACATCTCCTCGAAGCCGGGCCACGGCTCGGTCTTCACCATGAGCCTGCCGCTGACGCTCGCCGTGCTCGACGGCATGGTGGTCACCGTCGCCAACCAGACACTGGTAGTGCCGCTGACGGCAATCGTCGAAACGCTGCAGCCGGAAGCCGCAGCGATCCATTCCTTCGGTTCCAACCAGCGGCTGATCTCGATCCGCAACTCCTTCTGCCCGCTCGTCGACGTCGGCCGGATCCTGAATTTCCGTGCCATCCAGGCGAACCCGGTCGAAGGCGTCGCCCTGCTCGTCGAATCGGAAGGTGGCGGCCAGCGCGCCCTGATGGTCGATGCGATCCAGGGCCAGCGCCAAGTGGTGATCAAGAGCCTCGAGGCCAACTACACCCACGTGCCGGGCATCGCCGCGGCGACCATTCTCGGCGACGGCCGCGTGGCGCTCATCCTCGATGTCGACGCGATCGTCGCCGCCTCGCGCGGGCATTCGCTGAAACCTGAAATGTCACTGGCTGCAGTCGGATAATGACAATGACCTATGCCGCAAAAAATCTGACCACGGACGGACGGGAGCTGATCGCTTTCCGCGTCGGTGATCAGGAATTCTGCGTAAACATCATGCAGGTGCGCGAGATCCGTGGCTGGACGCCTGCGACATCCATGCCGCATGCGCCATCCTATGTGCTCGGTGTCATCAACCTTCGCGGTGCGGTGCTGCCGATCGTCGATCTCTCGGCCCGGCTCGGCATGACTCCGGCCGACCCGACCGTGCGTCACGTCATCATCGTCGCGCAGGTCAAGAGCCAGGTCGTCGGCCTTCTGGTCGACGCCGTCTCCGACATCCTGACGATTACAGACGACAAGATCCAGCCGACGCCGGATGTCATCTCGTCGGAGTTCGAAAAGAGCTTCGCGCGCGGTGTGCTTGCGATCGAAGGCCGGATGATCTGTCTCATTGAACTCGAAGCGATCTTCCCGCAGGAAGAAAGGGAAGCCGCATGAGAAGTCAGCCCATCGCTGAACAGAAACTGTCGCCGGACGAGTGCCTGGCGAGCGGCGAGTATCCGTTGACCCGCCGCGATCTTACCGAGATCGCTGCGATGATCTATGCGGATGCCGGCATCTATCTCAACGAGACCAAGGCGTCGCTTGTTTATTCGCGGCTGTCGAAGCATATCCGCAATCTCGGGCTCAGGGGCTTCCGCGAATATTGCCAGCTGGTCGCTTCGCCCGCCGGTGCGGCCGCGCGGCGCGACATGCTTTCGCATCTGACCACCAACTTCACGCGGTTCTTCCGCGAGAACCATCACTTCGAGCACCTGAAGACCGACGTGCTGCCGGAGCTCATCGCGCGCGCTAAGGCCGGCGGCCGGGTGCGCATCTGGTCGGCCGCCTGCTCGGACGGCCAGGAGCCCTATTCGATTGCGCTGACGGTTCTGTCGCTGCTGCCGAATGCGGCCGACTACGACTTCCGGATCCTGGCAACCGACATCGACCCGAAGATCCTGGCGCTCGCCCGCGCCGGTGCCTACGACGCAACCGCGCTCGAAACCGTCAATCCGGCCATGCGCAAGCAATATTTCTCCGAGGTCAACAGCGGCGGCCGCTTCAAGTGGCAGGTCGACGATCGGGTCAAGCGGCTGATCACCTTCAACGAACTGAACCTGATGGCGCAATGGCCGTTCAAGGGGCCGTTCGACGTTATCTTCTGCCGCAACGTCGTCATCTATTTCGACGAGCCGACGCAGATGAAGATCTGGTCGCGCTTCGCCGGCATGCTGAACACCGACGGTCACCTTTATATCGGCCATTCCGAACGGGTGTCCGGTGACGCGAAGGCGCACTTCGACAACATCGGCATCACCACCTACCGCCACACCGGCAAATTTCATGGAGGACGGGCATGACCACTCCCGCTCGCGTTCTCGTCGTTGACGACTCCGCCACGATGCGTGGCCTGATTACAGCCGTGCTCAACGCGGATCCAGACGTGACCGTCGTCGGCCAGGCGGCCGACGCCATGGAAGCGCGCCAGGCGATCAAGCAACTCGATCCCGATGTCGTCACCCTCGACATCGAAATGCCGAACATGAACGGCCTAGAATTCCTCGACAAGATCATGCGGTTGCGGCCGATGCCGGTCATCATGGTCTCGACGCTTACCCACAAGGGCGCTGAAGCCACGATCGCAGCACTCGAGATCGGCGCCTTCGATTGTGTCGGCAAGCCGCATCCGGGCGATCCCCATCCCTTTGCCGGCCTCGTCGACAAGGTAAAGGCGGCCGCCCGCTCGCAGCGCAAGTTCATCATCACCGGCAATAAGGTCGCGGCGCCGGCTCCGGCCAATGCGAATACGGCGTCCGAGTACCGGGCCGGCCGCAAGATCATCGCCATCGGCGCCTCGACAGGCGGCGTTGAAGCCCTGATCACGGTGCTCCAGAAGTTCCCGGCCAATTGCCCGCCGACGGTCATCACGCAGCACATGCCGCACACCTTCACCAAGAGCTTCGCGGAGCGGCTGAACCGTCTCTGCGCGCCGGCGGTGCAGGAAGCGACGGACGGCGCGCGGCTCGAAATCGGCAAGGTCTACCTGGCGCCCGGTGGCGAGCGCCATCTGCAGGTCGCCAACCCGACGGCACCCTGCTGCCGCCTGGTGGACCGCGACCCGGTCAACGGGCATCGGCCTTCGGTCGACGTGCTGTTCGATTCGGTCGCCGAGCTTGCCGGACGCAATGCGATCGGTGTCATTCTGACCGGCATGGGGCGCGACGGCGCCTCCGGTCTCCTGAAAATGCGGCATGCCGGAGCAAAGACCTTCGGCCAGAACGAAAAGACATGTGTCGTCTACGGCATGCCGAGAGTCGCCTATGAATTGGGCGCCGTTGAAACCCAGCTCCCCCTCGGATCCATCGGGGAGGAGGTCCTGAAAGCAGCGGCGCTCCGCAAGGAAGGAAGCGAATAATGTCCATCGCCGAAAAAATCAAAGTTCTGATCGTCGACGATCAGGTGACGAGCCGCCTGCTCCTGGGTGACGCCCTGCAGCAGCTCGGCTTCAAGCAGATCACCGCCGCCGGTGACGGGGAGCAGGGCATGAAGATCATGGCTCAGAACCCGCACCACCTCGTGATCTCCGACTTCAACATGCCGAAGATGGACGGACTCGGCCTGCTGCAGGCGGTCCGCTCCAACCCGGCGACCAAGAAGGCGGCCTTCATCATCCTGACGGCCCAGGGCGACCGTGCCCTGGTTCAGAAGGCAGCGGCCCTCGGTGCCAACAACGTTCTGGCCAAGCCCTTCACCATCGAAAAGATGAAGGCTGCGATCGAAGCCGTATTCGGGGCGCTCAAATGAACATGGAAGCCGCCGGCAAGCGCGTGCATGTCATCCAGGGTGAGTACAAGGTCTTCAACGATCCGAACATCGTGCTGTCGACCATTCTCGGTTCCTGTGTGGCAGCCTGCATGCGCGATCCCGTGGCCGGCGTCGGCGGCATGAATCACTTCCTGCTGCCAGGTTCCGCGACGTCGCCCATGTCCGGCGGCGACGCGACCCGCTACGGGGTCCACCTCATGGAATTGCTCATCAACGGTCTCCTGAAACAGGGCGCCCGGCGAGATCGTCTCGAAGCCAAGATCTTCGGCGGCGCCAAGACCATCGCGCGGTTTTCCAATGTCGGCGAACAGAACGCCGCCTTCGCGCGCCAGTTCCTGCTCGACGAGGGCATCCGCATCGTCGGCGAGAGCACGGGCGGCGAGCACGGCCGCAAGCTCGAATACTGGCCGTCGTCTGGCCGCGCCCGGCAATACGCCCTGACCGGCGTCGAGACGCAGCGCACGGTGCAACTGGAGGAACGGCCGATCGTCGCGCCGAAGCCGGCCGAAAGCTCCATCGAATTCTTCTGATGCTGCGAGGCAGACGCCTCGCAGGCCTGAAATACGACTTCTACCGCAGCCCCGAGCCACGTGAGACATACACATGCAGACCGACTACCTGGGCCACATGCCGCACGTGGAAGAAGCGCTCCCCGAAGTGCTGATGCGCATCGTCACCGAATTGCATGACGTCGCCTATCTGATCGAGCGGATCGAGCCGCAACTGGCCGGTGACCACGGCGCCGATGCGCTTGCCAATCCCGACAAGATGATGGTGCTGCAGGGCATCGACCTTGCCGTGCAGAAGACCCGCGGGCTGGCCGAATTCATCGACACGATTACCGCATCGATCCCGGACGCCTGGATGGTCGACGTCACCACGGCCGTCAATCTGGTAAAGCTTGCCGATATGAAAAAGGCACTTGGCAACGGCATGTTGCGCCACGGCCACTCCCAACCGCTGACGAAGGCGGCCGGTGATTTCGAAGCCTTCTGACGCTCCCAGAGAGCGTCGCAGGACGCGGGTTCAAGAAACATCCATTTAAAATCAATGACTTGCTGCGCCGAATTCTGACGCGGCCGCGACTTTGTGCGCAGGTTTGGCTTCGTCCGACGGTCCGTTTCGCCCCAGTGGATAAGTTTTGCGGCGGCGCCTCCGCCGCTTCGGTCGGGCGCATCAAGCCAAGTTCGCGCAAGTTTCGTTTCCTACGGTCCGGATCGGGACTGGTGGATTCGCGCGCATTGGAAGTCGATACTCGGCATGTCGATACCCAGAAAACCCGAATGTTGGAACTGCGCAGGGCGCTCGGCCGATGATCGGCCCGTTGACCTTGCGATACTGGGTGCGGAAACAGAATGAGTCTGTTGGATCAACTCTCGACGTTCACGAAGAACCTGAGCAGTCTCGGGCAAGGCAAGCTGATCGCGTTGGCGGCGGCTGGCATTGTCGCGGTCGGCATGGTGCTCGGGGCCGGAATTTACGTCAACAGACCCTCGTTCGAGACGCTCTATGTCGGGCTCGAACGCAGCGATGTCACTCAGATCAGCATCGCGCTGGCCGAGGCCAACATCGACTTCAATGTCGGGGCTGACGGCGCCAGTCTGCAGGTTCCCGTTGGCATGACCAGCAAGGCGCGCCTGCTGCTCGCCGAGCGTGGCCTGCCGAGCAGCGCCAATGCCGGTTATGAACTCTTCGACAATGTCGGCTCGCTCGGCCTCACCTCCTTCATGCAGGAAGTGACCCGCGTGCGTGCCCTCGAAGGCGAAATCGGCCGCACCATCCAGCAGATTTCCGGTATCGCCGCCGCCCGCGTCCACATCGTGATGCCGGAGCGCGGCAGCTTCCGCAAGGCAGACCAGAACCCCACCGCCTCGGTCATGATTCGCGCCAGCGCCACGGTCGGCCGCAGCGCCGCCGCTTCGATCCGTCATCTCGTCGCCTCGTCCGTACCGGGGCTCGACGTCGATGACGTGACCGTGCTCGATTCGACCGGCCAGCTTCTCGCATCGGGCGACGATCCGGCCAACAGCGCCCTCAACCAGTCGCTCGGCGTCGTCCAGAACGTCCAGACCGAGCTTGAGAAGAAGATCGACAACGCGCTCGCTCCGTTCCTCGGCATGGACAACTTCCGTTCGAGCGTCACGGCACGTCTGAACACCGACACGCAGCAGATCCAGGAAACGGTGTTCGATCCGGAATCGCGGGTCGAACGCTCTACGCGCGTGACCAAGGAAGAGCAGAAGTCCAGCCAGCAGCAGCCGGACAATGCAGCGACGGTGCAGCAGAACATTCCTCAGGCCGCCCCGAAAGGCGGTGCCGGCCCGCAGTCGAGCGACCAGGCCGAGAAGAAGGAAGAGCAGACCAACTACGAGATCAACAGCAAGACGATCGCCACCGTCAAGAACAGCTATACGGTCGAGCGGCTCTCCGTTGCCGTCGTCGTCAACCGCGGCCGCCTGGCAGCGATGGTCGGCGAACCGGCCGATCAGGCCAAGATCGACGCCTATCTCGCTGACATGCAGAAGATCGTCGCTTCGGCTGCCGGACTCGATACCAACCGCGGCGACGTCGTGACCCTGACCGCCATGGACTTCGTCGAGACGCAGCTGCTCGACCAGGCGGTTGCCGGTCCGGGTGTGATGGAGACGCTCACTCGCAATCTCGGCGGCATCATCAACGCGCTGGCCTTCATCGTCGTCGCCTTCCTGGTGGTCTGGATGGGCATGCGACCGCTGGCACGCCAGCTCGGTCTCGGTGGCGGTGCCGGTCAGATCCAGGGCGAAGCAGCCGGCCTCGAACTGCCCGACTTCTCTCCGGCCAATGCCGGTGCCGGTGGCGCGCTCATGGACGGCTTCGGCTCGGACTTCGGCTTCGACAGCACCGACGACCTGCTCAGCATGGGCGACGACAGCGGCGGCTTCAACCGCCGCGTCAAGGAAGGGCCGGAGCGGCGCCTGGCCCGCATGGTCGAGATCAGCGAAGAGCGCGCGGCGAAGATCCTGCGCAAGTGGGCTCTCGACAAGGCGGCCTGACACTCAGAAAACAGCTTTGGAATTTCTTGCAAATCCCGCCCTCGTGGCGGGATTTTTCTTGTCCCCGCTGCCTGTGATCGCGCTCGCGATGGATTTCGATGTTCGGAGCAAATATTGCGGGAGTCCGGCCGCCGGTTTTCATCTGGCTTCAAAATTGCTTCAAGTTTCGAAGGGAGCTCGCGTGAGTCCCGGTGGAATCCCGGATGGTAATATTTTAACGATATCTTAATTTATAGATTCCGCGCGCCCGCATGACGTGCATTGTGCTGTGTCATCTACTATGACGGATTCGAGCAATACAGAGTTCAATCGAAATATATCTTTGTTATAGCCGAAATTAATTCTATGGCTTTCACAATTTATATATCGGTAAAATGAGCGTTGTCTGAAAATAGGCTGGTGCATTTGAGCAACAGCTATGTAAACAAAGTATAATATCGCGCCAGTTCGAAATTCTCTGTGCGCGAAGAACCGTCCTTTTTTGGGATGAAATTCCGCTATTTTCCACTTGCAACGCTGCATCGAATCCCGCCTGAGGCGCGGAAACCGCGGATTTTCAAGAGAAAAGCCTCGGTTTTTCAATGTGTTGCGATGCCGCGCCGGTTCCGGCGGTGGCGCAGGGGCGTTGGCAGGGGTGACTGATCGCGAATCGCGACATGCCAGCGGCACGAAGTAAATAGCCAGAAGAGGGCGATGTTTTTTTTCTCGCGTCGATGTACATTTTTAGCAGTTGATTCGTGTCCTGATCTGCGACTGGTGGTGATATTCGGCTTCGGCCGGCTGTTGGCGGCGGCAGCGCAAATGCAGTTCCGGGATGTGGATCCGGCACAGGGGCTGAACTCATGGACATTTCGCAAGCAGACATTGCTGTCTGGCCTTTGCCGACGGCACCGACACGCGCACGCGGCGGCGGGTTTTCGCGCGAGCAGCTTTTGCGACGACTGGGCGAAGTCGCCGGGCGCGGTGCTCTCGGAAGCGGCCTTTCGGCGCTGACGGAATATGTCGGCGCAAGCCATTATCTGTTGGCGCGCTATGATCTGTCACAGGACAGCGGTCTCGACCATGTGGTCTGCTCGGACTGGCCTTTCGACGTCGTCCGGCGGCTTTCCGGCGTGATCACCGCGCTTCATGCCAAGACCACCGAACTGGAAAAGTGCCTCGCGGTGTTGCAGCCGTGTTTTCATGCGCTGCCAGACAATACCGAGCTTCCGCGCGGCATCAGCCGCGAATATTGCGCGATCACCTTCAATGTCGGGCGCCTGCGTTTCTCCCTGATGCTTCTGGTCCCGGAAGACGTGATCCTGTCGCAGGAGAGCCTGCGTGACGTGACGTTGCTGGCGGGCTATCTGGCAAGCTTCACCACGCGCGCCGAAGTCCGCCATGACCGCGATTTCGAGCTTACGGAGCGCGAACTCGAGTGCCTGTTCTGGATTGCCGAAGGCAAGACGAGCGAAGAGATCGCGGTGATCCTCGGCATTTCGCGCAACACCATCAACAACTACATCACCAGCGTCATGCGCAAGACTGCGACCAGGACGCGGTCGGAAGCGATTGCCTACGCGGTGCGCAACAATCTTGTGTAAGGGACGGGCGCGATGACGCATTTTCTTGGCGGCGGGCGGATCGAGGACGAGCAGAAGCTCGCGAGGAACGGCAACCGCGCCGCGCGAGCGGCCACCTTGGTCACGCGCCTGCAAGCCATGCAGCGTCAGATCAACGCCAAGCACTTTGCAGTCCTGCGGCTCAACGGCAAGGGAACCGGCTGCGCCCGAAAGCTCACCTGTGTCCTCGACAACTGGGGCGTTGCTGCCGAAGCGAACGCCCATGATCTCGTCAATGCCTATGGCGAAGAACTCGTCGCTCATCTCGACCAGTCGCTGCTGCCGGTCCTTTGGGACGGCGCCGGCGAGCACCAGGCGGCAGAGCTTTCCGAGCTGGCGCCTTTCGCGCATCGCCTGAAGGGCCGCAAGCTTCCCTATTCCGGCATCGCCTTTCCCGTCAGGCTCGGCGCCCAGGGCAACGGCTATGTCGTCTTCGCAGGCAGCTATGTGGACGCCTCCACCGAGCAGGTGGTCGATCTGCACGGCCGCAGCTGCATGATCATGACCGATCTGCTGGCGGCCGACGAGAAGCGTGTCGCACCGGCGGAAACCTTGAGCGACCGCGAGATCGCCTGCCTGCAGATGGCGGGCGACGGTCACATCAGCGAAGAGATCGCCGAGCGCATGGGACTTTCGGTCCACACGGTCAACGCCTATCTGGGCGCGGCGACGACGAAGCTCGATTCGGTCAACCGCATCCAGGCGATCGCCAAGGCAATCCGCCTCGGCTACATCAGCTGAATCTGAACTAGACGGGTCGCTCCGGCCTTTTGAGCAGCGGCGCCGACGGAATTTAACCTGCCAGCGTCAATCGCACGTCCGCACGAGACCCGTCGGAGCGGTGCTTTCAGCTCGCCAGCGGCAACTCATAGGACTTGATGAATTTCGCCTCTGCCAGGCTCCGAGCCAGGAAGGCCGTGTTCTCGTGCGGGTCGGACGAGGGGTTCTGGAAATTGATGTGGCTGATCTCGATCCCGGCCGTCTCGTTGCCGAGCGACAGGCGGACATAGATGGTCACGCCGCGGGGTTTCAGTTCGAGGTCGAGCACGATTTCCGGCTCGCTGTCCCAATCCAGATTGTAGTTGCCGCCGAGGCCGAAATTGACCGTGCCGGGCAGAAAATAGAGCTCCGCTGCCGATTCGACGAGGTCAGCGAGGCTGGCATAGGACTCGAACCGCAATAGCGCGATGAAATCGGCGGCGTCGATGAGACGCAGTTCGGTCGCCACGGGGCGAATTGCTTCAGCTACGATCTGTTCCCGCTTCTCGGAGAATTCGCACTTTTTCATCGGAGTTATGTCATCCGTTTTGGTTGCGACGCATGCACCCGGTGAATGAGTTCGGCAACAGCCTTGTAAAACACCGGTGGAATCACACTATCGACCGAGACTTGTGCAAACATGGAGCGTGCAAGCGGCGGATCTTCGAAGACCGGAACACCGTTTTTCTCCGCAATCTCACGGATTTTGAGGGCAACCAGGTCCTGGCCCATTGCTACGACCACGGGGGCGTCGCTCTCCTCGCGGACATAACGCAAGGCGACGGCATAGTGGGTCGGGTTGGCGATGACGAGCGTGGCGCGCGGCACAGACGAGATCATGCGCTTGCGCGCCCGGTCGCGTTGCATCGAGCGCAGGCGCGATTTGACGATCGGGTCGCCCTGCGCCTGTTTCATTTCCTCCTTCACTTCCTGCTTGGTCATCATCAGTTCGGTGTACCAATGGTGCCGCGACCAGAAGAGGTCGGCGATCGCCAGCACAGCGGTCGACAGCAGAATGACGATCATTATCTCGTTGAGGTCGCTCGCCATCGTCGAGAACATCGTGACCGGATCAGAAAACATCAGGTCGAGCGTGGCGAAATAGTCGTTCCAGAGCACCAGAACGACGACGACTGACACGATGATGATCTTGAACAGCGACTTGCCGAATTCGACCAGGCCCTGGATGCCGAAGATCCGCTTGAGCCCGGCCATCGGCGAAACCCGATTGAGCTTTGGCTGGATGCGGTCGAGAACCGGCACGGGCAGGTTCTGGAAGATGGAGGCGCCGACGCCGAAGACGATGAGCAGGACGAAAGCCGGGACAACCAGGGCTGTCGATTTCCAGATAAGATGGGTGATCAGTGCCACGACGTCGGTGGCGTTTTCCAGCCGCCAGGCCTCCGGTTGCTCGAAGATATCCTTGAGCGCTTCGGTGAGGGTGGCGACGCCGTCGGTCAGGAAGAAGACGAAGAAAATGTAGATCGCGAGCGTCGATGCGAACATCGTGGCTTCACGAGAAAAGGGCACGTTACCCTTTTCGGCGGCGTCGGAGATCTTCTTCTCTGACGGGGCTTCTGTTTTGCTGTCTTTATCCTGATCGTCCGACATGAGACAGGACGGCTCCCGGTTCCTCTACAGCGACGCGCGTCCGGCGGACATACGCCCTGCATTGCGCCTCCTGTAGTGGACCGAGCGCGGGAACCAGGCAAGAGTTGAGCCCCGGCATTCGCCGGGGCTCAACAGAAATTACCCTTTGGGGAGCGGTAGCCCGGCCGCTTTGTGCGGCTCGTCAGACGGAGGCAGGCCTCAGGCCGCCTGCACGTCCTTTTCCTTGAGCTCGAGCTGTCCGTTCGCAGCCAACCTGATGGCTTCCTGCGTGATCGAGCGGCGTGCGATGGCGATATCGCGCGGATTGATGCCGGCATCGCCCATGGCGAGATCGGACTCGATCATGCGGCGCTGGCGCGCGCCGATCGAGGCGAGTACCGATTCGCGCAGTTCCGACGTCGAGCCGCGCAGCGCCATCGTGATGATGTCGGTCGACACGTCGTTGAAGAGCTGAACGCGGCTGCGCTGTGGCATGTAGAGCACGTCGTCGAAGAGGAAGATCTTCGGGCGTACCTTGTTGGCGGAGGCGGTGCTGAGCGATTCGAGCGAGGCGAGCAGCGTATCGACCTGCGGCTTGTCGAGTTCGTTCATCACCTCGGCGATCTTGGCCGGGCCCGCCGAATTGCGTTCCGCTTCCATCTCGCCGATCATTTCCATGACGCGGTTTTCGATGATCGCAGCGGCCTTCGGGTTGACGTCCTTCATGTTGACGGCGCGCTTCAGGATGTCCGGGCGCTGTTCTTCCGACAGCTGCAGCAGCACCTTGGCGCCGAAGCTGGAAGGCATCATCGACAGCACGTAAGCGATTGTCTGCGCATGTTCCTTGGCAAGCTGGACGGAAACGGCAACCGGGTCGCACTCCTGGAGGCGATCCCAGATGTTGGCTTCGTAGGACTGGAAGGTGGCGCGTCGGCCGAGCAGGCCATCGACTTCGTCCGGCGTCAGGCCTTCTTCGAGAATGCTCTCGATCGCCTTGGCGTTGTCCATGAGGCCGGCACCCTCGGTGAAGAGGTCTTCGAACTCGTTGACGAGCGCTTCGAGCTCATGCGGCGGAATGGCGCGCAGCGACTGCGCCGAGGCGATGATCGACTGCAGCTCGCTCTGGGTGAAGAACTTCAACAGCTTGCTGGCGACGCCCTTGCCCATGGCAAGCAGAACGGCCGCCGCCTTGTCCGTCTGGCTGAGCGGCCTTGATAGCGCCTGAGCCTCGAAACTTTCGAAATCCATCATGGATTCATCCTTCGCCCAATCATTGGGCCCTACGACTTCTTATTGCCCTTGATCTCGATGAGTTTGACGCCGAAGCGGGTATCGTCGCCTTCGAGAACGGTAATTTCGCCACGGCCGATCACGCGACCGTTGACCATGATCTCCACCGGCTCGCCGATGCGGCGATCCAGCGCGATCGTTGCGCCTTCGCTGAGGTTCATGAGGCCCGAAACCTGCATCCGGCTCGAGCCGAGCACGATCTGGACGTCGATCGGAATGTCCATGATCAGGTCGAGATTGGCGTTCATGCCGCTGCCGGGCGGTGTATCGACGGCCACATCAGCGCTGTCGAAGGACGTCGCGGCAAAATCCGTGCCGCCGAAGTCGCTCGTCGCGGCCGCGCCGCCGAGGTCGGCGCCGAAGTCGCTGGAGCCGAAATCGCCGCCGAATGCGTCGAGGCCGCCAGCGGCCGGTGCGCCAAAATCACTGCCGAAATCGGTCGTGCCAAGCGTTTCGGCGCCGAATTCGGAGCCGAAAGCATCAGGCGTGTCGGAATCCTGCTTCAGGACACCGCGCAGGTCATTGATCGCCTGGTCGAGTTCCATGTCTCCGACAGCGACTTCGGCCTGTTCGTTGATGGGTGCTTTTTTGGGTGCCATGTGAGAACTATTCCAGTTGAAGCTTGCCTCAGGCATGCTGCGAGCGCGCGGCAGGCCGATTTAACTCATGATGTGGCGAAGGATGTCCTGTTCGGATCCGTGCGTATCCTTGACCCGAACCGTGTATTTCGATCCGGCGCGCCCGAATTCGCAGACATAGAGGTCGCGGCCATTGGCGTTGACGTCGACGCGAACGTCCTGGGCGTCGAGGAAGGGAATGACGTCGCCCGGTTGCAGGCGGCTGATCGTGTCGAGCGTCAGGCTTTCGAGCCGGATGCGCGCCTCGATCGTCACCGCCGAACGGCGAACCTGTTCTTCCAGCTGCTCCGTCCACTCGGCCTTCGCCTTGCGCTGCTGTCCGCTTCCCTTGGGGAAGACGATCGTTGTCTTCAGAAGCACGCTTTGCGGAACGATGATCGAGAAGGTGGAAAGCACGGGGCCGAAGCCGATCGTCATGTCGATGGCGCCGGCGTGAACGTCCTCGATCATCGGATCGGGCTTGGCGCGCGCCACGCTGTTGAGCGGGCGTTCGACGATCGGCTCGAAACCGCCGGGGGCATTGACGGCGGTCCTGAGCACGTCGGCGATCTTCTCGAACAGCGGCACGGCCACGTCGATCTCGATCTGGGAGAGCGCGCGCGGCTGCGGCTCTTCGATGCCGGCGGGCTCGGCGCCGAGCAGCGCCTCCACCAGAGCGATGATGATCGGGCTGTCGCAGCCGATCTGAAAGTCCGTGCACCAGTTACGCAGCGAAACCTCGCTGATGAGCACGCCGGTGCCCATCGACGCGATCAATTCGCGGCGCATGCCGGTCCGATGGCCGGCATAGCCGATGGTGATGTCGAGACCCGTCTCCGCTCGGCAGATATCCGGCAGGAATTCGCCGAAGACCTGGCCGAGTTCGAGGGCCAGTCGGCCGATCACCCGGTCGTCGCCGAGCGCGCCGGTCATGCGCGCCAGAAGTTTACGGTCGAATGCGTGAACGTTGGAGGTCATCAGATCAAGCCGCCTTGCTTTCGCCGCCGCCACCGGGGTTCATCATTTCCTGCTCGACTGCGTCGATCGACGGACGCTCGTAGGCCGAGATGGTCTTGCGGCCATATTCGAGAGCAACCTGCGGAACCGAACCGTTCATGTAGGCAAGCAGCGTCTGCTTGACGATGATGTAGAGGCGGTTCTGCTTTTCACGCACCGATTTGACGTTGGCGACCAGCGGCGCGACGATCGAATAGGAGAGAAACACGCCGAGCAGGGTGCCGACGAGGGCGGCCGCGATCTTGGCGCCCAGAACTTCCGGCGCCTCGCTGATAGCACCCATCGCCTTGATGACGCCGAGAACGGCTGCGACGATACCGATCGCCGGGAAGGCGTCGCCCATCGTGTTCAGCGCGTGATAGCACTTCATCTTGTCGTGGGTGATGGTCTGGATTTCCTCGTCCATCAGCGCTTCGATCTCGTGCGAACGGGCGTTGCCGATGATGATCAGGCGCACGTAATCGCAGATGAAAGCGGTCAGTTCCTTGTTCTTCAGAACCGTCGGGGCCGACTGGAAGATCGAAGATTCCTCGGGGTTGTCGATGTGGCTTTCGATCTCGTTGCGCGACTTGGTGCGCAGGTCGCGCATCAGCGAATAGAGAACGCCGAGTGTGTCGAGATATTCGCGCTCTTTCGGCACCTTGTGGCGAAAGGCTTCGCCGAGCGCCTTGCCGGTATCCTTCACCACCTTCATGGAGTTGGCCATGATGAAACCGCCGACGCCGGCGCCACCGATGATCAACAGTTCGAAGGGCTGGTTGAGGACTTCCATGTGGCCGCCCATCGCCAGATAGCCGCCGAGGATACAGCCGAACGTCACAAGAAGCCCGATGATGATATTCATTTTCGATACCTGCCGCGATCTTATTTTCCGCTAACGGGATACGGTTTCATCCTTGCGTGAGGCTGGCCGGTCCTGGCGACAAGGCCACCTGGCGGAACAGGTTCGCGCAAGGCTGTCCGGTCAGGATTTGTCAGGGCAGGCTCAGGGGCTGCCTGTCTCATTCCGGCAGGGGCGGAGCGATCGTGACCACGACCTATACGAGCTACAAGCTGATTACGGCCGACTTGACGAAGTCGCTGGCCCGCGTTGCCGAGCAGCCGGATGTGGCGCGCGAGACCGCGTACTATCTGTCGAAGATCGGCGACGTCAAAACGATCGACGACTTCTTTGCCGATACCCGCCTCTACAATTACGCGATGAAGGCGCATGGCCTGGAAGACATGGCCTATGCCAAGGCCTTCATGCGCAAGGTGCTGACCGAAGGCGTCGACAACGAAGATGCCTTTGCCAACAAGCTGACCGACAACCGTTACAAGCAGCTCGTCGAATCGCTGAATTTTGCCGCCCACGGCGCGGCCGCCACATCCTTCGACCGTGCGCAGAAGGGCGTCGCAGAAAAATACACGCGCCAGACCTTGGAACAGGACGCAGGCGAAGAGAATGCCGGCGTCAGGCTTGCCCTTTATTTTTCGCGCATGGCGCCGACGATCAACAGCGGCTACGCCATCATCGCCGATGAGGCGATTGCCCAGGTGGTGCGCACGGCCCTGCAGCTGCCCGACGAATTCGCAGCGACCAATGTCGATCGCCAGGCCGAAACCTATGAACAGGCGCTCGATTTCAAGGACTTCCAGGACCCGACCAAGGTAGCCGAGTTTCTCGACCGGTTCACCGCGCTCTGGGAAACCAAAAATTCAACGGACGGTTATGATCCGCTCGCGGTCTTCGGCTCATCGAGCGGCTACGGCATTTCTTCCGATCTTCTCCTGTCCATCAACAGCCTGAAACTCGGGGGAAACTGAGCGTGCAAACCGGTCTTTACGTCGCGATTTCGTCGCAGATGGCGCTTGAAAAGCGCCTCAATACGCTTGCCGACAACATCGCGAACGCCAACACCGTCGGCTTCCGCGGCACCGAGGTGAAGTTCAACGAGATGCTCGGCGACACGAAGCCGACCAAGGTTGCCTACGTCAACAAGGGCGAGGAGTTCCTGAACACCAGCAACGGTTCGCTGACGCGCACCGGCTCGGCGCTCGACTTCGCCGTCAAGGGCGATGCCTGGTTCCAGATCGAGACGCCCGCCGGCCCGGCGCTGACGCGCGACGGGCGGTTCACGCTGACGGATACCGGCGAACTCGTCACCATTCGCGGCTATCCGGTTCTCGACGCCGGCGGCGCGCCGATCCAGCTCAACGGCAACGGCGGCGACATCACCGTCGGCGCCGATGGTGCGCTTCACCAGAACGGTGTCGCGGTCGCCTCGCTCGGCCTTTACGAGGCCGATTTCAGCAAGGGTTTCATCCGTCTCGACAACAGCGCCGTTCAGCCGGCGGCACAGGTCGAGCCGGTCGTCGACCGTTTCGATGTAGGCGTCATGCAGGGCTTCCTCGAGGAGTCCAACGTCAATGCCATTCAGGAAATGTCGCAGCTGATCATGGTCACCCGCGCCTTCGACAACATCACCGCCCTGCTGCGCGACAGCGAAGGATCGCTCGAAGAAGCGGTCAAGACGCTTGGCGGCAGCCGCTAATCTGTGACGGACATCGGCATGCAAAGCGAAGGCCAGAAAACGAGCACGGGATCGACATCTCTGGCGGCACTTGCCGGCCTGGTCGAACGCTATGCCAAACCCGAATTCTCGATCGCGCCCGGCGGTCACGTCCAGACGATCTCGCCTGGCCACTATACGGTGACTGGCCTGTCGCGGCATGTCCGGCTCGGCGATTTCGTCGCCCACAAGAGCGTCACCGGAACCCATCTCGGCGAGGTCGTTCGGGTCGAGCCGGAGCGGGTGGTCGTCTGCCCGATCGAGCCCGGCGATCCGATCGGCATCCACGACACGGTCATTCGCAAGGGCGCCTTCCGTGTCGCGCCGACCGACCAATGGTGCGGCCGCGCGATCAATGCGCTCGGCGAGCCGATCGATGGTCTCGGACCTCTCCAGCAGGGCGACGTGCGCCGCTCGATCACCAACACCGCGCCGCCGTCGATGACGCGCAAGCGAGTCGAGAAGGGCTTCCTGACCGGCGTGCGCGCGATCGACATTTTTTCGCCGCTCTGCCTTGGCCAGCGTCTCGGCATCTTTGCCGGTTCGGGCGTCGGTAAGTCGACGCTGCTCTCCATGCTGGCGCGCGCCGATGCCTTCGACAAGGTGGTGATCGCGCTGGTCGGCGAACGTGGCCGTGAAGTGCGCGAATTCATCGAGGATACGCTGGGCGATAATCTGGCGAAGTCCGTCGCGGTCGTCGCGACCAGCGACGAAAGCCCGATGCTGCGCAAGATGGCGCCGCTGACCGCCGTCACCATCGCCGAGCATTATCGTGACAACGGCGACAATGTTCTTCTGATCGTCGACAGCGTCACCCGCTTCGCCCACGCGATCCGCGAGGTCGCAACCGCGTCCGGCGAGCCGCCGATCGCGCGCGGCTATCCGGCCTCGGTCTTCACCGAACTGCCGCGCCTTCTGGAGCGCGCCGGCCCCGGCACCGAAGGCGCCGGCACGATCACGGCGATCATCTCCATCCTCGTCGACGGCGACAACCACAACGATCCCGTCGCCGACTCGACGCGCGGTATCCTCGATGGGCACATCGTGCTCGAGCGCAGTCTTGCGGAGGAGGGGCGGTATCCGCCGATCAATCCGCTCGCCTCTATCTCGCGCCTGGCGCGCAAGGCCTGGACCCCCGACCAGGAGAAGCTGGTCTCGCGCCTGAAGGCGCTGATCCACCGCTTCGAAGAGACCCGCGACCTTCGCCTGATCGGCGGCTATCGCCCGGGTGGCGATCCGGATCTCGACATGGCGATCAAGCAGGTGCCGGTCATCTACGAGGTACTGACGCAGACCGCCGGTGAGCGCCCGGCACAGGATGCCTTTTCCGATCTCGCCAACGCGCTGAAGGCGGCGGCGATGGGCAATCAGCCGGGTGCGAGAGCGAGGTGATGACCATGACCGATTATGATGCGGACGAGATGGTACATCAGCGCAAGCGCAGCCGCATGCCGATGACCGACAAGTTCCTGGCCGCGACCGGCGTGGCGCTTGCCGCTTTCGCGACCTTCTTTCCCTGGTATGCCTTCTTCCACCAGGACAAGTTCACCATGCCGCCTTTGTGGCAGGGCTCTACCCGTGATCTGCCGGAACGCACCGCGCGCAACGTCGTCTCGGTTTCTCCGCTCGCCATGCCCGACGCGGACGGCGACACCGTGGCCGCCATCGACCAGTTGACGACGGCGACCGTGCCGGGCATCGGCGCTGGTCCGGGACCGGAAGGTACGGCTGCCGAAGAGGGACTGTCGCAGCCCTTTCCCGGCAAGTCCGGCTTCAAGCTGATGCATGTCGCCAACGGCCGGGCGCTGATCGAGGATGCCAGCGGCATGTATATCGTGCGCATCGGCTCGGTTCTGCCCGACAACACGCGTCTTGCCACGCTCGAGCAGCGGGATGGCCACTGGGTCATGATCACCTCGTCCGGCGAAATGTACCAGGCCAACTGACGTAGACCCGCATTCCTTGCCCGTGACCGCCGCGCCATCTCTGACGGATGACGCGGCTTTCCGTCTTTTGCAGGCGATCTCCGACAGCAGAGGCCCCGATCCCTTGGGCATCGCTTTCCGACGAAAGTCCCACGCAAGATTACCGGCCTAGGTTCGCATCACCAAGCATGGAGCTTTTGATGCAACCGATTCAGCTTTTCGAACTCGCGTCCCGGCAGGCCCAGTGGCTGACCGTTCGCCAGAACGTGGTGGCCGGCAACATCGCCAATGCGAACACGCCGCACTACAAGGCCAAGGACGTCAAGCCGTTCGAAAGCGTGCTGCAGGACGCCGGCATCCAGATGGCGGCGACCAACAAGATGCACTTCACGGACGGCCTCGCAGCCTCTCAGGTGGCTGAAGTCGGCATGGTCGACGGTGTGCAGATCCAGCAATCCGGCAACAGCGTCGCGATCGAGCAGGAAATGATGAAGACCGGCGAAATCAAGCGCGACTACGAGCTCTCCGCCGGCCTTGTGAAGGCCTTTCACCGAATGATGCTAATGGCGGTACGGAAGTAAGAACCATGGATCCATTGACCTCGGCCCTCAAGGTATCGGCCTCCGGCCTGCAGGCGGAATCGACTCGCCTGCGCATCGTCTCCGAAAACATCGCCAACGCCCGCTCCACCGGCGATACGCCGGGCGCGGATCCCTATCGCCGCAAGACCATCAGCTTTGCAGCCGAAGTGGACCGCGCAAGCGGCGCCTCGCTGGTCGAGATTGAGCGGCAGGGCACGGACGATTCGGATTTCAACATCGAGTTCGATCCGGGCAATCCGGCCGCCAACGAAAAGGGCATGGTCAAGCTGCCGAACGTCAACATCCTGGTGGAGATGGCCGATATGCGCGAAGCCAACCGCGCCTATGAGGCGAACCTCCAGACCATCAAGCAGTCCCGCGACCTGATTTCCCAGACAATCGACCTGTTGAGAGCCTCGCAATAATGATCGATGCAGTTAAATCCCTCGGCGCCTTCTCGGTCACCAAAGAGACCGACGGCACCCACTCCACGTCATCCTCGTCGTCGATCTTCGGCATGCCGGCCGCCACCCAGGGCGTGCCGCAGGGGCAGAGCTTCGCTTCGGTTCTCGGCGACATGGCAAGCGACGCCATCGGCGCCATGAAGAAGGCCGAAGGCATGTCACTCGACGGCATTCGCGGCCAGGCAAACACCCGTGAGGTCGTCGATGCGGTGATGAGCGCCGAACAGTCGCTGCAGACCGCGATCGCGATCCGCGACAAGGTGGTCACCGCCTACCTCGAAATCGCGCGCATGCAGATCTGAAGGAACGAGACATGAAGGCCCTTTCCATTGCCGCCACCGGCATGAACGCCCAGCAGCTGAACCTCGAAGTCATCGCGAACAACATCGCGAACATCAACACGACGGGTTACAAGCGCGCGCGCGCCGAGTTCTCCGATCTGCTTTATCAAACCGAACGCGCCCAGGGCGTGCCGAACCGCTCCAACCAGGCGATCGTTCCGGAAGGCGCGATCATCGGTCTCGGCGTGCAGACGGCGGCCGTACGTAACCTTCACATCCAGGGCAGCATGGTTTCGACCGGCAACGAGTACGACCTGGCGCTGATCGGTCGTGGCTGGTTCCAGGTCGAGACGCCCGATGGCGAGACAGTCTATACCCGTGCCGGCGCCTTCAACAAGAATGCGCAAGGCCAGCTCGTGACGATCGACGGCTACACCGTTGTTCCGGGCATCACCGTTCCGCAGGACGCGACCGACATCGTCTTCACGAGCTCCGGCCAGGTGATGGTGCGCATCGGCAACGACCCCGCCATGCAGGAAATCGGCCAGCTGACGATCGCCAACTTCGTCAACGAGGCGGGCCTCGAGCCGCAGGGCGAAAACCTCTTCAAGCAGACGCCGGCCTCCGGCGACGCGATCGTCGGCACGCCTGCCGATCCGGGCTTCGCGCAGATCAAGCAGAAGTATCTCGAAGCGTCCAACGTCGATCCGGTCAAGGAAATCACCGACCTGATCTCGGCGCAGCGCGCCTACGAGATGAACTCCAAGATCATTCAGGCCGCCGATGAAATGGCGGCCACGGTGAGCAAGAACCTCAGGTAACGAAAGAGGGGGCAAACATGACGTTTCGCCGATCCGCAGACATCAAGGCTTCGAAGGCCGGCCGCGCCAGCGCGCGGCGGCTGGTGGCTGGCGCGCTCTTCGCCGCCGCTTTCCTGTTGCCTTCGGCAGGTTATGCGGAACGGTTGACGGCGGTGATCCCCACGCAGACCATCTATCCGGGCGAAACCGTCGATGCGAGCCGCGTCGAAGTCGTCGACGTCACCAACCCTGATCTCGCCGACGGCTACATCAGAACCCTGGGCGAGATCGACGGCAAGGTCACCAAGCGCACGCTTCTTCCCGGCCGGGTGATCTTGGCGAGCGCGCTTCGCGAGCAATATGCCGTCGAGCGCGGTTCGACCGTGCGCCTCGTCTTTAGCAATGGCGGCCTGACCATCAGCGCTGCCGGATCGCCGCTCCAGGACGCCGCCGTCGGCGAACTGATCCGGGCGCGCAACATCGATACCGGCGTCATCGTTTCCGGAACGGTGATGGCCGACGGCACTGTCCATGTGGTGGCGAAATGAAAATGCTTGCATGCAAATGGTTCCTGTCGCTGGCTGTCGCGTTCTCCATGGCGCTGACGCCCGCCTTCGGCGCATCCAGGATCAAGGACGTCGCCTCGCTTCAGGCGGGCCGTGACAACCAGCTTATCGGATACGGCCTCGTCGTCGGCCTGCAGGGCACGGGCGACAGCCTGCGCTCGTCGCCGTTCACCGACCAGTCGATCCGCGCGATGCTGCAAAATCTCGGCATCTCCACCCAGGGCGGCGAGTCCCGGACGCGCAACGTCGCGGCCGTACTGGTGACGGCGAACCTGCCGCCTTTCGCCAGCCCCGGCAGCCGCGTCGACGTGACCGTCGGCTCGCTCGGCGACAGCACGTCGCTGCGCGGCGGCACGCTGGTCATGACCTCGCTTTCGGGTGCAGACGGCCAGATCTATGCGGTCGCGCAAGGCTCCGTCGTCGTCACCGGCTTCAACGCGCAGGGCGACGCCGCAACCCTCAACCAGGGTGTCACGACGTCCGGTCGCGTGCCGAACGGCGCCATCATCGAGCGTGAGCTGCCGTCGAAGTTCAAGGACGGCTTCAACCTCGTGCTGCAGCTGCGCAATCCTGATTTCTCGACCGCCGTCGGCATGGCCGCAGCGATCAACAAATACGCGGCCCAGCAATATGGCGGCCGCATTGCGGAAGCGCGCGACAGCCAGGCCGTTCTCGTCGAAAAGCCGAAGATGGCGGACCTCGCGCGGCTGATGGCCGACATCGAAAACATCGTCATCGAGACCGACGTGCCTGCGCGCGTCGTCATCAACGAACGCACCGGCACGATCGTCATCGGCCAGGATGTCCGGGTCAACGAGGTGGCGGTCAGCTACGGAACATTGACCGTGGAAGTCAGCGAGACGCCGACAGTGGTGCAGCCGCTGCCCTTCTCGCGCGGGCAGACGGTGATGGAACCGAACACGACGATCAACGCGCAGTCCGACGGCGGCACGGTGGCGATCCTCAACGGTTCGAGCCTTCGCTCGCTCGTCGCCGGACTCAACAACATCGGCGTCAAGCCGGACGGCATCATCGCCATCCTGCAGAGCATCAAGACGGCCGGTGCCCTCCAGGCGGAGCTCGTGCTGCAATGATCGCAAACGACAATCATTCTCTCGGCCGGACCCGCAGGCTGCTGCTCGCCGCGGCGGCTGTCGCGTCCATGCTTTCGATGCCGGGCGCCTTTGCCCAGGACGTCACGGCGCCGCCCGCAAGCGACGCGACCCAGAACGAGATCCAGCAGTTCTGCACCAACATCGCCGACGCCGCGCGCGACCAGCGTTATGTGCTGCAGCGCAAGGATCTCGAAACGCTGCAGGCAAGCATCGACGAGCGCATCGCCACGCTCGAAAAGCGCCGCGAGGAATACGAAGACTGGCTGAACCGCCGCAACGATTTCCTGAAACAGGCGGAACTCAACCTCGTCGGCATCTACAAGACGATGAAGCCGGACGCAGCCGCCGGCAAGCTTGAGATGGTGAGGCCCGAGATTGCCGCCGCCATCGTCATGCAGCTGCCACCGCGCCAGTCATCGCTGATCCTGAGCGAAATGAGCGATGAGAAGGCGGCGATCCTTACCAACATCATCTCGAGCGCCAGCGACCCGAACACCTCGAAGGAACCATCATGAAAACGCGTCTAACGGCTATACTGACCGGGGCCGCCCTCCTTGCGGGATGTCAGAACCAAGCGCTCAACGAAATCGGCCGCGCGCCGTCGATGAGCCCGATCGGCAGCGGTCTGCAATATTCGCAGACGCCGCAGCTCGCCATGTATCCGAAGCAGCCGCGCCAGATGGTGAATGGCTATTCGTTGTGGAACGACCAGCAGGCAGCGCTCTTCAAGGACGCGCGCGCGATCAATGTCGGCGATATCCTGACGGTCGACATCAAGATCAACGAAGGCGCAACCTTCGACAACAAGACGGACCGTAGCCGCAAGAACTCGAGTGGCTTCAACGTCGGCGCCAGCGGCAAGTCTCAGACGAGCGATTTCGGCTGGTCCGGCGACCTGAAATACGGCTCGAATACCAAGACCGAAGGTGACGGCACGACGGAGCGTTCGGAAAAGCTGCGGGTGCTCGTTGCCGCCGTTGTCACCGGCGTTCTCGAAAACGGCAACCTGTTGATCAGCGGTTCGCAAGAAGTGCGGGTCAACCACGAGCTGCGCATCCTGAACGTCGCCGGTATCGTCCGGCCGCGGGACGTCGATGCCGACAACGTCATCTCCTACGACCGCATCGCCGAGGCGCGCATCTCCTATGGCGGCCGTGGTCGCCTGACCGAAGTGCAGCAGCCGCCCTACGGCCAGCAGTTCATGGATCTATTTTCGCCGATCTGATCGGCAGGGAACGGCAAGATGGAAGAACTCGATTCCAACGCTCCGAAGCCGCCGTCGAAGGTGCTGACCATCGCGGCCATCGCCGTGCTGACGCTGCTTGCCGGCGGCGGCGGCTGGCTGGTGGGCGGCCTGCTCGCACCACCGCCTCCGAAGGAGCAGGTGGAAGCGACCAAGGAGCCGGCCGCCAATGCGACCGGCGAAGAAGGCCTGCCGAAGGTAGCGACCGAAGCGAACGGCGTCGTCCAGCTCGACCCGATCACCACCAACCTTGCCTATCCCTCTGAAAACTGGATCCGCCTGGAAGTGGCGCTGCAGTTCGACGGCCTGCCTGACCCCAAACTCGCCGAGCAGATCCACCAGGATATCGCCGCCTACCTGAAAACCGTTTCCCTGCAACAAATCCAGGGACCACGCGGCTTTCAATATCTCCGGGATGACATCCAGGAGCGGGTTGACCTGCGCTCCGATGGGCGCGTAACCAATGTGATGTTCAGAACCTTCGTCATCCAATGATTCGATAAATGGTCCGGCTAGTCGCCTTTATAGTTGCCATGATGGCGATGTCCGGTATTGCCGGCGCCCAGAGCTTCCCCTCTGATATCCTGAATACGCCTATCGACGGCTCTGCCGCCTCGTGGATCATCCGCACCTTCGGTCTTCTGACCGTGCTGTCGGTGGCCCCCGGCATCCTGATCATGGTCACCAGCTTTCCGCGCTTCGTGATTGCCTTTGCGATCCTGCGCACCGGCATGGGCCTGGCGACCACGCCATCCAACATGATCATGGTTTCGCTGGCGCTGTTCATGACCTTCTATGTCATGGGGCCGACCTTCGATCGCGCCTGGCGGGACGGCATCGACCCGCTGATGAAGAACCAGATCACAGAGGCGGAGGCGATCCCCCGGATCACCGAGCCTTTCCGCGACTTCATGCTCGCCAATACGCGCGACAAGGACCTGCAGCTCTTCATCGACATCGCCAAGGAAAAGGGCCAGACGGTCGTCGTCGACGACAAGGTCGATCTGCGCGCGGTCGTGCCGGCCTTCATGATCTCGGAAATTCGCCGCGGCTTCGAAATCGGCTTCCTGATCATGCTGCCGTTCCTGGTGATCGATCTGATCGTCGCTACCATCACCATGGCCATGGGTATGATGATGCTGCCGCCGACGGCGATCTCGTTGCCGTTCAAGATTCTCTTCTTCGTCTTGATTGACGGCTGGAACCTCCTCGTCGGCAGTCTGGTGCGCTCCTTCAGTTAGAGCTGTCGCACGGAGAGTGCGCGGCGCGCTAGCGACGGCGACAAATCAAAAGCTCAAAGAGAAGAGCCGCATCCCGAAAACCGCGATGCGCTTGCCTTCGGCGCATGGCGCTCCGGATCATCCGCGCCATCGGGCTTTGCGATCCTCGAAACGGGACAACAAAAAAGGCAGCGCCGCGGCGCTGCCTTTTGTCTTTCAGGGATGATCGCCGTTCAGCGTTCGAACGACCCGATGCGCGGCGGCAATGCCGGAACGTCGATGTGATCAGGTGCCAGTCCGCGCTTGGCGCGGTCGGCCATCATTTCGTAGCCCGTTTCCAGGTGCTGGCAGAAACGCTCCGCATCGAATAGCGGCATCCGGAACCGGTTCTCGTCCAGCCTCTTTCGATAGTCGGCGATCTTGTCACGGTTGTTGTAGAGCGCGACAGCTTCCTTGACGTAGTCCTCCGGCCCCGTGGCCACGAGTTCCGGCACGCCGATGGCGTTCAGCAGGCTCTCGCTCACGCGTGAAGCGAAGTTCGTGCCCTTGAAGGACAGCACCGGCAGGCCTGCCCAGAGCTGTTCGGATGTGGTCGTGTGGCCGTTATAGGGATAGGTGTCGAGGCCGAGATCGGCGAGCGGAACGCGGTCGACGTGGTTCTGGTAGGCGAACTTGCCGCAGATGACGATGCGCTTGGTATCGATGCCGGCGCTTTTGAACTTGGCCAGCAGATTTGTGCGTGCATCCGCCCTGTCGCACAGCACCCACAGCAGGCTTCCGGGCGTCTGGCGAAGGATGTCGATCCAGAGATTGACCGTCTGAAGCGAAATCTTGCGATTTGCGTTGAAGGAGGCAAATACGAATGCATCCTCGGGAAGGCCGACATCCTTGCGCGACATCGCCCGGGGCCGGGCGCGCTCGTAGGGATCGTTGGGCTGGTAGGTCTCCGGCAGGCGGCAGTATTTTTCATAATAATGCGCCTTGCTGCTGTCCGGAAGCACACAAGGGTCGCCGATGATGTAGTCGAGATCGACGTTGACGGTGGTCCCAGGGAAGCCCAGCCAGCCCACCTGCACGGGCGCTGCAGCCCGGTTGAAGATGGAGACTCGGCTTTCGAGCGTATGCCCCTTCAGGTCGACGAGAATGTCGATATTTTCCTGGCGAATGACATGCGCAGCCTCGTCGTCGGAGAGGTCGCCGATCTCGACGATCCTGCCCCATCTTGCGCGTATGTCCTGGTCGCGCGCCGCAAGCGCGCTCTTGGTATGGCAGAAGAGGGTGACGTCGAAGCGCGTCTTGTCGTGCGCCATCAACACCGCCTTCAGCAGCTTCATCGTCGCATGGTCGTCCCAGAAGTCGGCGGAAACATAACCGATGCGAATGCGCTCGCCCCAGCGGTGCGGCGCGGCGCGGCGTACTTCCGTCAGGCTGCTCGGGAACGGGTTGAGCTGTGCGCCGGCAACCCGGTTGAAGCTTTCGTCGCCACACCAGGTCGCATGATAGTAGGGCGCTTCAGCTGCAAGAATTTCGGTCTGCCCGGCTTTCAGTGCCCGTTGGATGTCGCGTTCGTGCTTCTCGACCTCGGCATAGTCGTTGGCCTCACGCGCATAGACGAGATGGGCCGACCGCAGCGTGGTGTTCTTCGGGTTGTTGCGGAAGAGATTGGCGAGCGCGTCACGATCTTGCAGATCGTTGATTTCGGCGGTCAACAGCTTGAAGGCAAGCGCATTGTGCAGACGGTTGGTGCTCAGGGTCAGCGGCGCCTTGAAAAGCCCCAGGATTTCCTTTTCGCCGCGCTTGAGGAAGATCGAGGCGATGATGAAGGCGATCTCGGCATCTGTCTTGGCCTTCTCCAGAAGCGGCAGTCCGATGCTCAGTGCCTCGTCCTCCTGCCCGTTCGCGAAGTAGAGTTTCATGGCGTCGGTGAGGTAATCTTCCGCCCGCGAGCCGCCGGCTTCACCGGCGAGCTGGTAGGCACGGGCCGCCTCAGCCTTGAAACCGAGTTTCACGAGGACCTTCGCCAGAAGCACATAGGTCTTGGTGTCGCGGTTGATCTCCATCAGCACATTCAGCTGGTTGAGCGCGTCCGTGTACTGCCCCTTCTGGTATTGCCGGGAGGCGGTCGAAAAGATGGCTTGGGCGTTCACTAAGAGCTCCGTCGAAGAGGCGCGGCGACCGGCGCCGGCTTGCTAGTCCTTGTTCGAAGCCGAGTTTACCCGGGGGAGCTTGCCTCAGGCAGGAGCGAACCACCGTCCGACACATCTTTGCTGGCGGCAGCGGGGCTGTGATCTCAGCATCCGTGGCAGCATTAAAGTCTTGTTAAGTATAAGTTATCTCGGCCCAAGCTGCCTTGGGCATTTAATCAATTCGCAAGCTTTGCACGCGATAGTCCCTTTCACATGACGGGTTTGGTTTCTTCCGAGATAGTTGGAACCGAGTGGCATGAAGCCGATCCGCCATCACCGGGAAGTCCGGTATGTCCCCTAAATCGTCTAAAGTAATCAAGGGACACTCTAATGACGAGCATCATCACCAATTCTTCCGCCATGGGCGCACTCGCCACCCTGCGTTCGATCAACTCCTCGATGGAAACCACCCAGGAGCGTATTTCGTCGGGTCTGCGCGTCGGCACCGCGGCTGACAACGCTGCTTACTGGTCGATCGCGACCACCATGCGTTCGGACAACAAGGCCCTCTCGGCTGTTCAGGACGCCCTCGGCCTCGGCGCTGCCAAGACCGACGTTGCTTCGTCGGCCATGGAAAACTCCAAGGACGTCGTCGACGAAATCAAGAAGAAGCTGGTAACCGCCAGCGAGCCGGGCGTTGACAAGAGCAAGATCCAGAAGGAAATCAAGGAGCTGCAGAACCAGCTCGTGAGCATTGCCAAGTCGGCCTCGTTCTCCGGCGAAAACTGGGTTTACACCGACCCGAACAACGCTGCCGGCACGAAGTCGGTCGTTGGTTCGTTCAACCGCGACGCCAAGGGCAATGTCAGCCTGACGACGCTGCAGTACGACACCAACAAGAGCTCGCTGATCGAAGTGAACGCTTCGGGTGCCAACGTCACCAACGGCACGGGCCTGCTCTCCAGCAACATCTCCTACACCGACACGACCGGTGCGACCGTATCGCTGACCTTCAGCGTTCTGTCGCTCGACATCACCAGCATGACGAACGGCGCTCTGTCGCAGGCTCTGTCGGGTGTTGACTCGGTCCTGACCCAGATGACCGACGCTGCCGCCGACCTCGGTGCGCTCAACAGCCGTATCGATCTGCAGAAGGGCTTCGTCGAAAACCTCTCGGACTCGATCGAGAAGGGCGTTGGCCGTCTCGTCGACGCCGACATGAACGAGGAATCGACCCGCCTGAAGGCTCTGCAGACGCAGCAGCAGCTCGGCATCCAGGCACTGTCGATCGCCAACTCGAACTCGCAGAACATCCTGTCGCTGTTCCGTTAATCGACGGGTTGAAAGGGGGCGGGCCACGGTCCGCACCCGATGCAAAATACGAAACCGCGCTTCGCAAGAGGCGCGGTTTTTCTTTGTCGCCAATGCACTGATAAAACTTCGAAAAGTTTCTCTGGGTTTTAGGGTTCGTTAACCACGATGGTGTTTGTTGTAACCATCGAAACGACGGGTTGACCCGAACAGATTAAAGCGTCAGCAGGCATGAGGCTGACCGTCGTTTCCCGGTAATCCCGGAATGTCCCTTTCCATTTCATCTTTGCCAACAAGGGGCACTCAGCCAATGACGAGCATTCTGACCAACTCTTCCGCCATGGGCGCACTCGCCACCCTGCGTTCGATCAACTCCTCGATGGAAACCACCCAGGAGCGCATCTCCTCGGGTCTGCGCGTCGCCACCGCGGCTGACAACGCCGCTTACTGGTCGATCGCGACCACCATGCGTTCGGACAACAAGGCCCTCTCGGCCGTTCAGGACGCCCTCGGCCTCGGCGCTGCCAAGACCGACGTTGCTTCGTCGGCCATGGAAAACTCCAAGGACGTCGTCGACGAAATCAAGAAGAAGCTGGTAACCGCCAGCGAGCCGGGCGTTGACAAGAGCAAGATCCAGAAGGAAATCAAGGAGCTGCAGAACCAGCTTCTGAGCATTGCCAAGTCGGCCTCGTTCTCCGGCGAAAACTGGGTCTTCACCGACCCGAACAACGCTGCCGGCACGAAGTCGGTCGTTGGTTCGTTCAACCGCGACGCCAAGGGCAATGTCAGCCTGACGACGCTGCAGTACGACACCAACAAGAGCTCGCTGATCGAAATGAACGCTTCCGGCGCGTTCGTCACGACCGGCACGGGCCTGCTCTCCAGCAATATCTCCTACACCGACACGACCGGCGCGACCGTAGCGTTGACCTTCAGCGTCATGACGCTCGACATCACCAACATGACGGGCGGCGCTCTGTCGCAGGCTCTGTCGGGTGTTGACTCCATCCTGACCCAGATGACCGACGCTGCCGCTGACCTCGGTGCGCTCAACAGCCGTATCGATCTGCAGAAGGGCTTCGTCGAAAACCTCTCGGACTCGATCGAGAAGGGCGTTGGCCGTCTCGTCGACGCTGACATGAACGAGGAATCGACCCGCCTGAAGGCTCTGCAGACGCAGCAGCAGCTCGGCATCCAGGCACTCACGATCGCTAACACCAACTCGCAGAACATCCTGTCGCTGTTCCGTTAATCGATCGACCGAACATGACGGGCGATCCTCGCCCGTCACTTCGAAAAGAAGCCGCACATCCCCCGTGGATCGTGCGGCTTTTTCGTTTTGCGCTCCGGTATTCCATGCCCGCCAGGCGTACCGTATGCCGCCGGCATTCGTTCCATGGGTGACGGTACGCATCTTAACGCTTCGTCCATCTTCCCTTATTTTTGTTCACCTTTGTTACCGACTTCCTAACGGCATTAACCATTTGTTAACTATGAGATCGTTACATATTGGTTAAGAGCGAAGGGTCGCCTCCAGGGCAAAACAGGGGCGATTCGCATGATGCCAGTCCCATCGCTGCCGGTAACACTCCGGAATGTCCTTAGGAATTCATTCGGGACAGGTGACCAATGACAAGCATCATGACCAACACCGCCGCCATGGCGGCTCTCCAGACATTGCGTTCGATCAACTCCGACATGGCGGAAGTCCAGGACCGCATCTCCTCGGGCTACCGCGTGCAGACGGCTGCCGACAACGCCGCCTATTGGTCGATCGCGACCACCATGCGCTCCGACAATGCCGCGCTCTCCACCGTTCAGGACGCCCTCGGCCTCGGCGCCGCCAAGATCGACACGGCCTATGCGGCGATGAATTCGTCGATCGAGGTCGTCAGCGCGATCAAGAGCAAGCTCGTCGCGGCGAGTGAGCCGGGCGTCGACAAGCTGAAGATCGACAAGGAAATCACCGAGCTCAAGAACCAGCTTATCTCGGCCGCCCAGTCCGCATCCTTCTCCAGCGAAAACTGGCTCTACAACGCCGCCACAGCTCCGGTCGGCACGAAGTCCGTCGTGGCCTCGTTCAACCGTGACGCCAACGGCAATGTGTCGGTCACGACGCTCGACTTCGACACCTCGCAGTCGATGCTGATCGACAAGCAGAACGCGAGCCGAGGCATCCTGACCAGGAACTACGACGCCTCCCAGCTCACCTCTCCGCCCGGCACGGCGGGCGCGCGCCTGTACCACCTGATCGGCGCACCGGCGACGACGCCGATCGGTACGACGGCGGAAGTCAAGCTGACCGCATCGACGACGCCTGCCGAAATGGCCGATATGATCAGCGTCGTCGAACGTATCCTCAACCAGCTGACGGACGCCGGCTCCACGCTCGGCGCCATCACCAAGCGCATCGAGTTGCAGGAGGGCTTCATCGCCAACCTGATGGATACGATCGACAAGGGCGTCGGTCGTCTCGTCGATGCCGACATGAACGAGGAATCGACACGGCTGAAGGCGCTGCAGACGCAGCAGCAACTGGGCATCCAGGCGCTCTCGATCGCCAACACCAATTCCGAAAACATCCTGCGCCTGTTCCAGCAGTAAGGCGCAGCGGAGGACAGCGGCCGGAAGCGGCCGCCGATCCGCCAAACTGAGCCCATCACCCCGCATGCGGGTAACGGCACTTTGAGTTCTGCCACGTCGTCGGTCACGGCACCCGGTGGAAACGGTTGGACCGCGCTAATTGCCCTGGCGCGGTCCAACACATTCATTTTCGCACAAGTTTGACCGAATAGCCTTCCCTCGCAGTCCTGTCGGATGACTGCCGGCCAAAATGACCTTTGCGCCGCCGCCTGCATCAGATCGCTCCGGGAACAACCGACCCCGGATCACGCTGATGTACGTCAAGAATGCTGGGTCTGCCGTATCCGACGGTCGGGCCCGAGGGAGACATGTCAGCAGTGCCAGGAGCAATGGAAGTCCGCGCCAGGGAGCGCCACCTCTCAAGCAGATGGGGATCGCCGCATTGCCGCAGGTCCGCTGCAGGGGGCCGGCCATGAGTGCAATGCTCTCCCGTTATCTCAAGGACTTCAGCGCACCGAAAGTCGAGCTGTCGTTGATGCCTCCGAAATATTTCCCCGATCTGGATACCGACTATGCCGATGGCGAGCGCCTCGGCGCGAGACCAGCCATGCCGGAAATCGATATCGACGCCGAACGCCGGCGCGCCTTCGCCGAAGGGCGGGCCGAGGCGACCGCCGAACTCGTCTTCGAACAGGAAAAGCAGATAGCCGAACTTCAGGCGGCGCACGCGGCCGAACTCGAGGCGCTGACGCGGCGCTTCGAAGAGGAAACCGCGATCCGTCTCGCGCTGCGCATCGACGAAATGACCGAGGGGCTTGCCGTCGCACTCGGCGATCAGGCCGCCCGCGTGCTCGCGCCCGTCATGGGCGATGCCCTCATGCAGCGCGCCGTTGCCGATATGGCGCAGATGCTGCGCCAGGGACTTGTGGCCGGCGAAGGCTGCACCATCGTCGTCAAAGGCCCGGCGTCTCTCTTCGAGGCGCTGAAGCGCCAGCTCGGAGAAGACATGCCGTCCTTGCGGCACGTCGAATCCGACGATGTCGATCTCGCCGTCGAGATGGATGGCACCATCCTCGTGACGCGCATGGCCGCTTGGGCCGATACAGTTCGGAAAGTTCTCGCATGAGCGACGAAAACCACCACAACGGCAAGCACGAGATCATCATCGTCAAGCGCCACAGCGGCAGCCATGATGGTCACCACGGCGGCTCCTGGAAGATCGCCTATGCCGACTTCATGACGGCGATGATGGCCTTCTTCCTCGTGATGTGGCTGATCAATGCCGCCAACGAAGAGACGAAGGCGGCGATCGCTTCCTATTTCAACCCGGTGCAATTGACCGACCAGAAGCCTGCCGAACGTGGCCTGAAGGACCCGGCCAAGGATGCGCAGGGCGAAGAAACGCAGCAACGTTCGAAGGTTGACGGCGAGCAGGAAAAGTCCGGTGGCTCGGCCAAAACCGGCGATCAGCTGACGGCGACGTCGGGCGAAGAGACGAAGTACTCCGACGCCGACTTCTTCGAAAACCCCTATTCCGTTCTTTCCGAGATTGCGCGCGAGGTCGGCCAGCAGGCCAACATCAGCGTCAAGGGCGAGGGCGGTGCGGCCCAGTCCGGCCCGGCCACCGGCGCCGATGGCGGCGAAGCCTATCGTGACCCGTTCGATCCGGACTTCTGGACCAAGCAGGTCGAAGTGAAGGACGCCGGCAACACTGCCGAAACCGTTGCTGCCCTTGCCGACAAGTCGACGGAGCCCGCAGGCGCGACGCCGGCCGTCAAGAAGTCTGAGGCGGACGCGTCGCAGGAGCCGCATGAAGCGGCCGACAAGCAGGCCGGTGACGGCAAGGACACCGATACGGGAGCTGGCAAGGACCCGGCGGACGCCGCAGCTGGCGAAAAGCCGAAGACCGAGGTCGCCGAGGCCGACGCCAAGGAGCAGGCGGCCGAACTTCAGGCCGAGTTGAAGAAGCAGCTTGCCGGCGAGGCGGGTCAACTGGCCGAGGGACTTGTCGTGACACCCGCTGAAGGTGGCCTGATGGTGACGATCAGCGAGCGGACCGATGCGCAGATGTTTGCCATCGGCTCGGCCGTGCCGCAGAAGGAACTGGTACTGGCGATGGAAAAGATCGGCCGTCTGCTGGCTGAGCGTCAGGGTGTGGTTGCAATCCGCGGCCATACCGACGGCCGTCCCTTCAAGGATGGCACTTATGATAACTGGCGCCTCTCCGCCGCCCGCGCCCAGAGCGCCTATTACATGCTCGTCCGCGGTGGCCTGAAGGAAGATCGCGTCAGCCAGATCAGCGGCTTCGCCGACCGGCGGCTGCAGATCCCCGGCGATCCCTACGCCCCGGGTAACCGCCGCATCGAGATCCTCTTGCAATCGGCTCCGGGTTAAGCGCCATGCTGAGACGCCTGCGAACCGCTCTGATGGCCTGCTGTGTGCTGGCGACCCCCGTTTTAACCGGAGGTGCCAGGGCGAACGATATCGAGGAGCTCGCACCCTTCAAGATGATCCGGTCGCTGCAATATGTGCAGGACTCGGTCGTCCTTGGCGACCATTCGGCGATCGAAATGCAGCGCTTCATGCTGGGCGCCATCGACAAGCGCCTGCGTGCGGCCGACGCGGCGGTCTTCCGTGATCCGCGCAACGTCGATGCGGCGCTGGTCTATGCCATGAGCGGCGGCAATCCGGAGACGCTGAAGTACCTTGCGGATCACGATGTGGCCGGGAACTTCGATTCCCGCGTCACCGAGGCGCTGACGCAATATCTGAATGGCAAGGGCGGCCTGATCGTCGAGAGCCTGTCCAAGGCCGCGCCTGAGTACCGCAGCGCCCGCATCGGCCCCTATCTCTACCTCATCCTCGGCAACGCGACATCGCAGCAGGATCCTGTGGGCGCGATGAAGTACTACGACTGGGCCCGTCTCGCGGCCCCGGGTACGATCATCGAAGAGGCTGCCCTGCGTCGCTCGGTTTTCCTCGCGGTGCAGGCGGGCGACGCGGACAAGGGCTTCCGCTATGCGCTGACCTATGCCCGCCGCTACCTGACCTCCCCCTATGCCAGCCAGTTCGCGGATGTCTTCGTCGAACTCGCCGTCGCCCATTTCGATGGCGGGGCGCAGGGGCGAATTTCGGAGATCCTGGGTTTCATGGACGCGCCGCGCCAGCGCGAAGTCTTCCTTCGCGTCGCCCGCCGCGCGGCGATCGCCGGCAAGCAAGAACTCGCAAAGCTCGCGTCTGAACGCGCCGAGGCGCTCGGCGCAGACGGCGCGCCGCAGCCGAAACTGCTTGCCAGCTTCTATGCCGGATTGGCCTCGGTGCCTTCCAATGACGTGTTTGCCGCGACGGCGAGCCTGGCGGCGATATCGGATGCGGAGCTTTCGCCGCGCGACCGCGCCTTGCGCGACGCTGCAAAGGCGGTTGCGGACGCCGTCGTCCGGCCACCTGTCGGTGAAAGCCTCACGCAAGCGTTTGCGTCTAAACCCGATAGACCGGTTGAGGCGAACGCGTCGGCCGCAAGCGAGGAAACTGGCAGCGGCATGAGCCCCTTTGGAAGCGGGCAGACCCCGGCGGTTGCGCCGGAGACCGTGGCCGCATCCGGCGCTGACGAGGTGGCGGACCCGAAGCACGATGGCTTCGTGGCGAAAGGACGATCGAAGATCGAAGAGATCGACGCTCTCCTGAAGGGAGAAGACAAATGAGGGCTGAGGACACCCTGCGCATGCCTCCGACACCTGTCGGCACGGGAAGCGGACGAGCGGGCGGCAAGGAGCAGGCCGGTGGTGCATCGGCCGGCGCGTTTGAAGATGCCGTGGCCAATGCCGGGCGGCAAAGAAACAACGACCAGCCGGGTTCAGGCAAAGGCGGCAACGACGCCGCTGCCGGCAGCGACGCGGAGGCGGGAGCCTTGATCGACAAGGACAATATTGCCAAGGCCGCGGGCAGGGCTCTGACACGCAGCATCAGCCTTGGTCGCAACGACCAGTTCGACGAACACGCGCTGCGCGACCATTTCCAGGCGGCCGAGCGCGGCGTTGGCGGCAAACGTGCCGTCGACAAGACCGATCCGGCCAAATCGGCTGCCGTGTCCGATGATCTGGCTCAAGTGGAGGTCGATGAAGAACTCGCCAAGCGCATTGCCACCTTGACGAAAGGCATTGGCAAAGCGCCGGCAGATGGCGCCTCGGTCGATGGCGACGTCAACGCCGGCGGCGAGGGCGCTGAAGCCAAGCAGACAGCTACAGCGATGGACGATCTGCTGACGCTGCTGGGCGGTGCCCAGGCGACGCAGCCTCAGGGACAGGCGGCGGCCGCGCGCCAGGCAGCGGATGGCCAGATTGAAGGCGCGGCGCCCGTTGCCGGTGGCAGCGAGCATGGCGCGAAAGCCGAGGCACAGGCGGGCGAGAACGACCCCGACCGGCTCTTCCGCTTCGCCCGGGCTGACGGCAAGGGACAGGCCGTTTCCATGAGTCTCTCGAAGGACGGTGATGCGGCGTTCGACGCTGCCCGCTCGCAAGGCTCCGCCAAGGTCGAGAATGTCACCGTGCTCGAGGCCCGGCGTTATCTCGGCATCTCGATGAGCCCGAACACCAGCGCCGTGGCAGACGCCATCGCCGGTGAGGCCACCACTTCCCTGCAGCCAAGTGCTGCACTCGGTCAGCCGGGCGCGTGGACGCAGGCCGGCAAAACGCTCAACACCCTGAAGATCCAGCTTCACCCGATCGAGCTTGGCCTTGTCACGGCCACGCTGCGCCTGAAGGATGACGAACTGCAGGTCGAGCTGAAGGTCGAGAACGGCGACGCCTTCCGGCAGTTGCGCGACGACCAGAACGACTTGGTCAAGGCGCTGCGCGCTCAGGGCTTTGCGGTCGATCAGGTGAACATCGTATTCAACTCCGGCGGCGACACGTCGTCCGGCGGCGGGTCGCAGGCGCAGGCCCAAGCCCAGGCCGGGCAGCAGGGCCGAGAACGCGCCGATGGCAACGGCCAGGGACGACAGCAGCGACAGGACGACAGCCAGTCTTCGGCGGCGGAAAGGTGGGTTGGCAATGGCGGGACGGACGATGCGGCTGCCGGCACTGAGCGCTCTCGTACTGGTCACGTCTACATGTAGCGCTTTTGCCAGCGCGGACGCAGGCGTCTGCGAGCGCGAGATCATCAGCGCAGCGGCGAAGTACGATATCCCGGCCGGGATCCTCTATTCGGTCGGGCTGACCGAAACCGGCCGCAAGGGATCGCTTCAACCCTACGCGATGAACATCGAAGGCAAGGCCTATTTCGGTAGCAGCGAGCAGGACGTTCTGACCCAGTTCGGCAACGCGCGGGCACAGGGTGCCAAGCTCATCGATCTCGGCTGCATGCAGATCAACTATTACTTCCATGGCGAGCATTTCAGCTCGCCGCAGGAGATGCTTGACCCGCGCAAGAATGTCGAATATGCCGCGCGCTTCCTGGCCAATCTCCATGCGAGGCACGAGACCTGGACAATGGCCGTTGCGCGCTATCACGCAGGCCCGAACAACGACCCGGCGCAGAAGAAATATGTCTGCCGGGTGATCGCGAATCTCGTCGCGACCGGCTACGGCAAGTGGACGCCGAACGCCACGCAGTTTTGCCAATAAGCAACCATCAATTGTATTAGCATCCCATTTGCCGCATTGTGGCGACAATGCGCGGACAATGTGACCGCAAGCGATTTGTCGTAGTCCGTTAACTTTTCCACATTATTTTAGTGCCGCCTTGAGGCGGGTGCTACTAGATATAGATCAAATCGGCGAAACATGGTTAATCAATTATTAATTCCACCCAGTAACTTCCTCTAGTTGTTCATGAATCCCTCGATTCGTACCTCTCAATCAGTGCGGAGCCATACTGATTCGGAGGCGGGCGAATGATCGTAGTGGTTGATGAAAGAGAGCTGGTGAAGGACGGGTATACGTCCCTCTTCGGACGTGAAGGTATTCCCTCGACGGGTTTCGATCCCAGGGAGTTTGGAGAGTGGGTAAACGCGGCTGCCGATTCGGATATCGATGCCGTGGAAGCCTTCCTGATCGGGCAGGGCGACACCACCTTCACGCTGCCGCGGGCCATCCGCGATCGCTCGATGGCACCGGTCATCGCGATGAGCGACACGCCGTCCCTCGAAAACACGCTTGCACTCTTTGATTGCGGCGTCGACGACGTTGTGCGCAAGCCTATCCACCCCCGCGAAATCCTTGCCCGCGTCGCTGCGATCCGCCGGCGCCTGAAGGCGATCGCCAACTTTACCGACATTGGTCCGATCCGCGTTTTTGCCGACGGCCGCGATCCGGAAATCAACGGCGATGTCTTCGCCCTGCCGCGCCGCGAGCGCCGCATTCTCGAGTATTTGGTCGCAAACCGCGGCCGTCGCGTCTCCAAGTCGCAGATCTTCAACGCGATCTACGGGATCTTCGACGAGGACGTCGAGGAAAACGTCGTCGAAAGCCACATCAGCAAACTGCGCAAGAAACTGCGCAAGAAGCTCGGTTTCGACCCGATCGATTCGAAGCGTTTCCTTGGCTACTGCATCGACTGGAACTGAGCGCCACGCCGATGGGCGGGCACTGAACCAAGACAGGTTCACGCAAGGCCCGCTTCCTAGTGTCGCCGTAACAAGGAAATGAGGATCCGATATGAGTCTCTATGGCAGCATGAGAACGGGTGTGTCCGGTATGAACGCCCAGTCGAACCGTCTGGGCACGGTCGCCGAAAACATCGCGAACGCCAACACGACCGGCTACAAGCGCGCCTCCACTGAGTTCTCGTCGATGATCCTGCCTTCGGGCGGCGGCAACTACAATTCCGGCGGTGTCGAAACGCAGGTGCGCTACAGCATCTCCCAGCAAGGCGGCACCAGCTATACGACGTCGGCGAGCGACCTTGCCATCAACGGCGGCGGCTTCTTCATCGTTTCGGGCAATGGCGGTGAGAACTTCCTGACGCGTGCCGGCTCCTTCGTTCCGGACAAGAACGGCAACCTCGTCAACACCGCCGGCTTCACGCTGATGGGCTACGAGTACAAGGCCGGCGTCGATCCGACCGTCGTCGTCAACGGTTTTGACGGCCTGGTACCGGTCCAGCTCAAGGACGAGGGCCTGGTCGCCGCTGGCTCGACCAAGGGTACGATGGAAGCAAACCTGCCGTCGGGCGCGGCCGTCAACGATCAATCGAAGACCTCGATGGTTGTTTACGACAGCCAGGGCAACACCCGCATCCTCGATTTCACCTACACCAAGACAGGTCCGAACGCCTGGGGCCTGAGCGTCGTCGATCGCACATCGGGCACTACAGTCGGTACCCAGACCATGACGTTCGACGCGGCCGGCAAGCGCATCGGCGCCGTCCCCGCGACGCTGACGACGACGGCCATCAACAACCTGCCCGGTACCGGCGCCAACCTTGGTGCGATCACGATCGACACCTCCAAGACCACACAGCTCGGTGGAGACTTCAGCAGCACCGGCGGTGGCATCGACGGCAGCAAGCCGAGCAAAATGTCGGGCTTCGAGATCGACAAGGAAGGCATCGTTTACGTCAAGTATGGCGACGGCAACCTCATCCCCAAGTTCCGGATCGCCCTTGCGACCGTCCAGAGCCCGGACAAGCTGCAGCCGCAGTCCGGCAACGTCTACTCGCAAGGGGCGGATTCAGGCGTTATTGTCACCGGTTTTGCCGGCTCTGGCGCTTTCGGCAACATCCAGTCCAAGGCACTCGAAAACTCCAACGTCGACATCGCCAACGAGCTGACCTCGATGATCGAGGCGCAGCGCAACTACACGGCAAACTCCAAGGTGTTCCAGACCGCCTCGGACCTGCTTGACGTGCTTGTCAACCTGAAACGGTAATTGAAAGAGATACGGTCCGCGTCATGTCGCTGTCCTCCGCAATATCCATCGCACAGCAGGCCTTCAGCAACACGGCGCAACAGACCGCGATCGTGTCGAAGAACATCGCGAATGCGGGCAATGCGGATTATTCGCGTCGCCTTGCCCTCTTGGGCAGCACCGGCAACGGCGCGCAGGTCGTATCCATCTACCGGGCACAGAACGAGGCGCTGCTCAAGCAGAGCATCGCCAGCATCGGCGAAGCCTCCGGCCAGGCGCGGCTTCGCGATGGCCTGGAACTCCTGAAATCGGCTCTCGGCGGTAACAACTACGAGACTGCGCCGTCAAAGCTGCTGTCGGAGTTTCGCAACAGCCTGCAGACGCTGGCCTCGACCCCGGGCAACAAGACGATTGCGGCGGCAGCGGTCACCAGCGCCCAGGACCTTGCCGATTCCCTGAACAAGACCTCTGCCGCCGTGCAGAACATGCGCGAAGATGCCGACAAGGAAATCGCCCTTGAGGTCGACAAGCTGAACAGCCTGCTTGCGGACTTCGAGCGGGTGAACAACGAGGTCAAGTCGGCGACTGCATCCGGTGGCGATGCGAACGATGCGCTTGACCAGCGCGACAAGATCCTGAAGCAGATTTCGGAGATCGTCGGCATCTCCACCGTTACGCGCGGCAACAACGATACGGTGATCTTCACCACCGACGGCACGGTGCTTTTCGAGAACATTCCGCGCCAGGTGACGTTCGCGCCGACAACGACCTATGATGCGACCGTCACAGGCAACAAGATCTTCGTCGACGGCGTACCGATCGCCCCCGGAAGTGGCGCAGATACGACCGCCAAGGGCAAGCTTGCGAGCCTCGTGCAGCTGCGCGACGACATTGGGCCGAAGTTCCAGTCGCAGCTGGACGAGATCGCCCGTGGTCTCGTCGAGCTTTTCAAGGAAGGCAACCCCAGCGGGGTGCCGCCGGTTCCCTACCAGCCGGGCCTCTTTACCTGGGGAAGCGCGGGTGTGCCGGCTGCCGGCACCGTCGTTCCCGGACTGGCATCGAAGATCACTGTCAACGCTCTGGCCAAGGCCAACCCGCTTCTTTTGCGTGACGGCGGCTTCAACGGCGTTGTGTCGAACCCTGGCGGTGCGGCAAATCCGAGCCCCGGCTACACGGGCCTTCTCGACGGCTTCATCAACAAGATGGGCGAGAACATGACGTTCGACCCGTCGACCGGTCTCGACGGAACCAGCAGCCTGCTGAACTTCGCGACCGGGTCGGTCGGCTGGCTGGAGCAGACCCGAAAGACGGCATCGACCGCCGACGACAACAAGCGCGCTATGCTGTCGCGCACCCAGGAAGCGCTCAGCAAGCAGACCGGGGTCAGCATTGACGAGGAACTGTCGCTGCTGCTCGATCTCGAACAATCCTACAAAGCATCGGCCAAGCTGGTGAGTACCGTGGACGCCATGATGGCGGCCTTGATGGAAGCTGTGAGGTAATCATGAAGACGTCCTACGTTTCTAATCTGGCGATCCAGACCGCCATGCGCATGACGATTCAGCAGAACCAGATGGATCTGCTGAAGGCGACCCAGGAGCAGACGACGGGTCGGCACTACGACGTCGGCTTGACGCTTGGTGCGACGGCGTCGCGCTCGCTCAACCTTCAGCGCGAGATCGACCGGCTGAACTCGATGAAGAGCACCAACTCGGTCGTAACCCAGCGCCTCTCCGGCTCGCAGGGTGCGCTGGAAACGATGGCGAAAGCGGCCGAAAAGGTGCGCGACACGCTCGTTACCTACAAGGGCAACGATGCCGCGAGCCAGCTTAAGATCCAGAAGACCGAGATCTTGGGCGCGCTGCAGACCTTCACTGCCGCCGCAAACACGTCCTTCAACGGCGAGTTCCTGTTTTCGGGCATCAATACCGACGCCAAGCCTCTCGCCGACTACACCGCTACGTCGGCGGCAAAGACTGCCTTCGACGCTGCGTTTACGGCGTTCAAGACCGCCAACAGCATCACGTCCGACGACCAGATCACCGTCACCCAGATGCAGGACTTCATCAAGAATACGGTCGAGCCGATGTTCACCGGTACGGGCTGGGATGCAAATTGGTCGGACGCATCCAGCCAGAACATGACGAGCCGGATCAGCGCCAGTGAAGTCATCGAAAGCTCGACCAACGCCAATACCAACGGCTTCCGCATGTTTGCCATGGCAAGCGTAATCACGGCCGAGCTGATGGACAAGAACGTGACCCCCGAGGTGCGGGCGGCGATCGGTGTCGAGGCGTTGCAGTATGTAGAGCAGGGCATCGCCGGCCTCAATGCAGAGCGCAGCCAGCTCGGTATTTCGGAATCGCGGGTGAAGAAGGCGAACACCTCGATCGACGCGCAGCTCAAGCTGGTCAACACGCATGTCGCCGACCTCGAAGGCATCGATCCGATCGAGACATCGACCCGGATCAACACGCTCAAGGTGCAGTTGGAAACGTCCTATACACTAACGTCGCGACTACAGCAGATGAGCTTGCTCAATTTCCTCTAGTGTGAGGAGCCGGACAAACATGAAGGATGTCTGAATGTACCAATTTTCCTATGCCGAGATCATGGAGGACGGCGTCGCCGACTCCAAGAATCGAGAACGGCAGGTACTCGATCGCTCGATCGCGCTCATGGAAGCAGCGAAACAGCAGAAAGGGTATTCGAGAGAGGCCATCGAGGCCATCTACTTTACCCGGCGCCTGTGGATCCGTTTCATCGAGGATCTGCGTGCACCGGAGAACCAGCTGAACGAAGAGCTGCGCGCCAATCTGATTTCGATCGCCATCTGGATACTCAACGAGACGGAAAAGATCCGCAAACGCGAATCCTCCAACTTCCAGGGCATAATTGACATTACCACCATCATCAGGGATGGACTGAAATGAAGAGCACACTGCGTATCTCGCTGAAGTCGGGCGAACGGATTTTTGTAAACGGCGCGGTGCTGCGCGTGGACCGGAAGGTCGCGGTCGAGTTCCTGAACGATGTGACGTTCCTGCTCGAAAACCACGTGCTGCAGCCGGAAGACGCAACGACGCCGCTGAAGCAGCTCTATTTCATCGCGCAGATGATCCTCATCAATCCGGAAGGCGCCGAGCAATCGACCGCGATGTTCCGCAAGTCGATCGTCATGCTGCTCAACTGCTTCAAGAACGAAGAGATCCTTGCCGAGCTGAAGCGCGTCGACGGGCTGGTGACCAACGGCCGCGCCTTCGAAGCGCTCAAGGCGATCCGCGGCCTCTATGCAATCGAAGACCGCATTCTCAACACGCAGGAAATCACGCCGGCAACGGTCGAGCAGATTCGCAAGGAGATCGCACCATGGCGGTAAGCGGCGTCAGCAACAACGGCTACACCCCGAATGTTTCGGCCCAGGATTCGGGCGGCGACGCCGCAAAGGCATCGCTCAACTACGAGAGCTTCCTGAAGCTGCTCGTCGCCCAGATGAAGAATCAGGATCCGACGCAGCCGATGGATGCGACGCAGCAGATCGCCCAGCTTGCGACCTTCTCGCAGGTGGAGCAGACGATCAAGACCAACAAGAACCTTGAAAGCCTGCTGCAGCGCACGTCGCTGAGCGAGGCAGACGCCGTCATCGGGCGCACCGTCACCAGCGAAGACGGCAAGACCACTGGCGTGGTTAAGGAAGTGAAACTATACTCTGACGGAATCATTGCGGTGCTGGATAACGGCAAGGAGCTTGTTATCGGCCCGGGCGTCAAGGTGAAGTGATAACTCCATGAATGAGGCGGATGCCCTCGATATTGTACAGGCCGCGATCTGGACCGTGATCGTGGCCTCAGGGCCCGCCGTTCTCGCCGCCATGGTTGTCGGCGTCGTCATTGCCTTCATTCAGGCGCTGACCCAGGTCCAGGAAATGACGCTGACCTTCGTCCCGAAGATCCTTGCCGTCATGATCACGGTTGCCGTGTCCGCGCCCTTTATCGGCGCCCAGATTTCGATCTTCACCGACATCATCTTCTCGCGCATCCAATCCGGTTTCTGAGGCCGCAGCGCCAAAGCTGTTCGCATGCGGCGCCATGAAACCCTCGCGCAAGCTTGGGTCGCTATCTCCGTCTCTATAGTGGGGCAGCGCGTGTGAATGCTGCCTTGATCTCATGATGAGACGGAAGAGACATGGCACAGCAAGCAGCGCTGATCATCCCGAAAGTAGCACCGAAGGGCCGGGACGTCGGCTTCGCGCTCGGGATCGTCGCGATCCTGTCGATCCTCTTCCTGCCCATCCCGCCCTTCCTGATCGACATGGGGCTCGCGTTCTCGATCGCCTTTTCCGTGCTGATCCTGATGGTCTCGCTGTGGATCCAGCGTCCGCTCGAGTTCTCCTCGTTCCCGACCATCCTGCTGATCTCGACCATGGTGCGCCTGGCGTTGAACATCGCCACCACCCGAGTCATCCTTTCGCACGGCCACGAGGGCCACGGCGCTGCCGGCGGCGTCATTTCCGGCTTTGCCAGCCTCGTCATGTCCGGCGATTTTGTCATCGGTCTGATCGTCTTCCTGATCCTCATCACCGTGAACTTCATCGTCATCACCAAGGGTGCGACGCGTATCGCCGAAGTCGGCGCGCGCTTCACCCTCGATGCGATCCCCGGCAAGCAGATGTCGATCGACGCCGACCTGTCGGCGGGCCTGATCGACGAGAAGGAAGCACAGCGCCGCCGGCGTGAGCTCGAGGAAGAAAGCTCCTTCTACGGCGCCATGGACGGTGCTTCCAAGTTCGTGCGCGGCGATGCGATCGCCGGCCTGATCATCACCGCGATCAACATCTTCGGCGGCATCATCATCGGTTACCTGCGTCATGGCATGCCGATCGGCGAAGCGGCCGACGTTTTCGTCAAGCTCTCGGTCGGCGACGGTCTCGTCTCGCAGATCCCGGCGCTCATCGTCTCGCTCGCCGCCGGCCTTCTGGTGTCGCGCGGCGGCACGGCCGGCTCCACCGACCAGGCGGTCGTCGGGCAGCTCGGCGGCTATCCGAAGGCGCTGATGGTCGCCTCCGGTCTTATCATTCTCCTGGCGGTCGTTCCCGGCCTGCCGTTCCTGCCCTTCGCCGTGCTCGGCGGCGGCATGGCGTTCCTGAGCTGGCTCGTGCCGCGCCAGATCGAGGCTGCCAATGCCGCGCGTCGCGCCGAAGAGGCGGCCAAGGTCCAGCAGACCAAGGAAGGCGAGCAGGACTCGGTCAAGTCGGTGCTGAAGACCGCCGAGATCGAGCTGCTTCTTGGCAAGCAGGTCTCGACCCGCCTGCTTGGCGCGCACCAGGAACTCGCCTTCCGCGTGGGCAAGATGCGCCGCAAGTTTGCTGGCCAGTACGGCCTCGTCATTCCGGAGATCAAGGTTTCGGACGACATCAGCATTCCGGACAAGGCTTACCACATCCGCATCCACGGCACGACGATCGCGTCCAACACGGTGCGCGTCGGCGAAGTCCTGGTGGTCACCGGCGGCGGTCGCCGGCCGAGTGTTCCGGGCGACGAGATCCGCGAACCCGCCTTCGGCATGCCGGCGGTCTCGATCCTCGAAACCTTTACCGAGGACCTCAAGCGCGAAGGCTTCCATCCGATCGATAACGTCTCGGTGGTGTTGACGCATTTGAGCGAAGTGATCCGCAACAACCTGCCGCACCTGCTTTCCTATAAGGACGTCAAGGTGCTGATCGAGCGGCTCGATCCGGAGTACCGCAAGCTCGCCGACGAAATCTGCACCTCGCACATGTCCTATTCGGGCCTGCAGGCGGTGTTGAAATTGCTGCTTGCCGAGCGTGTCTCGATCCGCAACCTGCATCTGATCCTTGAAGCGGTCGCCGAACTCGCGCCGCATGTGCGCAAGACTGAGCAGATCGTCGAGCATGTGCGCGTGCGCATGTCGCAGCAGCTTTGCGGCGACCTCGCCGACAACGGCGTCCTGCGCGTGCTCAGGCTCGGCAACAAGTGGGACATGGTCTTCCACCAGGCGCTGAAGCGCGACGCCAAGGGCGAGGTCGTCGAGTTCGACATCGATCCGCGTCACCTCGAAGAGTTTAGCGAGCAGGCGACGAAAGTTATCCGTGAACATCTCGATCGCGGCATGCCCTTCGTGCTGGTAAGTTCGCCCGAATCCCGTTCTTATGTGCGCATGATCATCGAGCGCCTCTTTGCCACATTGCCCGTGCTCTCGCATGTCGAGCTTGCCAAGGGCCTTGAGATCAAGATCATCGGCTCCATTTCATGATCACCGACCCGGAGGGCACGGTGCTGGCGCTGTTTGCGGCCTTCTGCCGGATCGGCGGCTGCATCATGATCATGCCCGGGTTCTCCAGCGCGCGCGTTCCGATGCAGGTGCGGCTGTTCATTGCAGTCGCGGTTTCCATGGCGATCCTGCCGGTCATGTGGACGGACATCTATCCGCAGGTAACCGGCAAGGGGCACAGCTACATCTATTTGATCGCCGCCGAGACGGCGGTCGGCGCGGTCATGGGCCTTGTCGCCCGCTACTATGTCCTTGGACTGCAGTTCACCGGAACGGCGATCACCATGTTGATGGGCTTTGCCTCGCCGCCATCGTCGGATGTGATCGAAGATACGCCCGAAAACCAGGTGACCAGCTTGATCAGCTTCGCCGGCCTGATGGTGCTGTTCATGCTGGATTTCCATCATGTGATGATCGAGGCGATCGTTCAATCCTATCGGGCCATGCCGATCGGCACTCCCTTCGATCCGCAGGGTGTGCTGATCACGCTCACGGATTCGCTGGCGCAGATCTTCATGATCATGTTGAGGCTCGCGAGCCCCTTCATCATCTATGGCCTGCTTTTCAACGTGGCGATCGGCATGGTGAACAAGCTGGCGCCACAGATCCCGATCTACTTCATCTCGCAGCCCTATCTGATCATGGGCGGCTTGTTCCTGCTCTATCTCGGTATCGCTGCGATGCTGCGCCTGTTCGGCGACGGTTTCGCGCTGGTCATGCAGGGAGGATAGCGGCATGAAGACCCGCTCGCAGAAGCTCAAGCGCCTGGTCGCCGTCCAACGCCATCTGGAGCAGATGGCGGAGGCGGATTTCGTCGAGATGGTGCGGCAGCGCGAGGTTCTGGCTGAGACGATCGATGTCGTCGTCGATGCCATGGGCTCGGCTCATCCGATGCACCGCATGTTCTCCGGCCACTATTCCTCGCAGATCGGACGGCTTGTGCAGAAGGACCAGATGCTGCACGGCATCCAGCAAACGCACGAGGCGCGCATGCTGACGGAGCGCGCGAAAGCCGACCGGCTCGAGGAAAACATGAAGGAGGCCCGCCAGTCCGAGGACCGCGAAGAGGCCGACAATTCCATCTACGACCTGATCGATCAACACGTTACGGGCAACGCGCCAGCTTCCCGTAAGCTTGACGGGCGATAGTACGTTATTCCCGGTTTGCTCCGATGGCGGAGCGGATCCGGGCCGACCAATGCCCAGGCTCGATTTTGAGAGGATTCGTCATGGCCATCTCTCCGCCCAGCGATCTGGTGATGGATGTCGTGCGCGCCGCCGACCCCACCGAAGTGCAGGAAGCGCAGGCGCGGTTGAAGGCCAACCGTGCCGCGTTCAAGGCGACGAGTCTGGCGGAAAACGGCAACGGCTTTGCCGCTGCCGTCAACGTTCTCAATCTGTCGCCGGAAGGTTCGAGCGGGCTCGGCGACCTCAACAACCGCGTCGAACAGAAGAAGATTCCGGAGACCTATCGCAAGTTCGAGGCCATGGTGCTGCAGAACTTCGTGAAGTCGATGCTGCCGACCGAAAGCGAGAACGTTTTCGGCAAGGGCAATGCGGGTGATATCTGGAAGAGCATGATGGCCGAGCAGATCGGCGACGTGATCTCCAAGAGCGGTGGCATCGGCATTGCCGAACAGCTCGCGGGCGCCGAAGGCACCGATCGGGTTCAGGCATCGCTGGACGGTAACAGCCGAAACCTCGCCGCAAGCCTCGTGCAGGAATACGAGCGCAAGACGCTGACCGGCTTTACGACCGACAACGACAAGAACAAGCAAGCCTAGGGCGGGTGGGGGAACTGCTTGCAGTTTTCCGTCCGCACTTCGCTCTAATTCATAGAAATAGTTCGCGCTTGAGAATCCGGTCGATCCGACCAGAAATCATCGTGATCCAAATGGGAGTTGATTCATGGAAGCCATGGCATCCAATGACGTCCGGATCCAGAACGTGCTCGGCCGCCTGGAAATGATCCTCGACAACGAGAACAGCCGGATCGGCATCGACCCGGAATTCGATATCAAGACATCGAACGCGCACAAGAGCCGTTGCCTCTACGAACTGACGATGCTGCACCGTGACATGCTGCCGGGCGAAAACTCTTCGGCTTTCTCCTCGCATGCTCTGCACCTGCGCGAAAAGCTGTCGGTCAATTCGCAGAAGGTCGAGGCCCATCTCGAAGCCGTTCGCGCCGTCGTCGACCTCCTGAAGACCGCCGCCCAGGATGCCGATGCGGACGGCATCTATTCCGAAGCGCAGTTCCGCTATAGCGATTTCTGATGCTGAAGCTCGTTTTCACCGGGGTCTGGGTCTGCGCGGTCACGCTCGGATCCGTCTACTTCTCGATGCAAAGCGCCTCCGCGCCCGCCGTCCCGGACGGCGAGGCTGCCCGGCGCGCATCGGAGCAATATGTTCCCGGTGAGATGATCACCATTCCGGTCATCCGGGATGGTTCCGTTCAGGGCTACTTCCTGACCAAGCTTTCCTTCTCCGCCACCAAGGAGGGGATCAACAATCTTCGCGCGCCACTGCGCCAGATGGTCACCGATGAACTCTACGATTTGCTCGTCGGTTCGAAATTCATCGACATCGCCGACACCGGTACGTTCGACCTGCCCACCTTCAAGACGACGGTAAAGGACGGCCTGAACAAGAAGCTCGGCGACGAGGTGATTACCGAGGTGCTCGTCGAGCAGCTCGAATATCTGACCAAGGAAGACGTCAAACGCGTCGCCAACAGCCAGAATGTGCCGCGGCAAAAGCCGGTCCCGATCACCGACAAGAACGGCAACGTCGCCGGCGACAAGTTGCCTGAAGGCGCCGTCAAGGCAAGCAGCGCGCACTGATGATTGTTGGAAGGGACGCCCGGGTGGGTTTCCGCTCGGCCGCTTGCCCTCGACGAGGCGGTATCCGTCAGTTCTTTTCCGGGGTGCGGTACTGCTCGTTGATGAGGCCGAGTTCCGCCATCAGCCGGCCGATCGCCACATAGAAGTGGTATAGTCCGGCCGCTGCCAGCCCGCTCTTGTTCCACAGTTCCAGCCCGCGCGGCACCGATGCGCCAAGCAGCGCCAGCGATTTGCCGAAGGTCCTGAGCCGGCCTTTGAAGCTCGGGTCACGCCGATGTTCGAGCATCGTCGAGATCGCGCCGTTCCTGAGGCTGCGCGCCCGGATCCAGGATGCGCTGGTGCGGCGGGCGGGCACGGTCTCGGCAACCCAGGCGTCGGTTGCCCAGGCAAAGGAAAACCCTTTCGCCTTGCAGCGGCTGTAGAAATCCGCATCGCCGCCGCCGATGAAGTTGAAGGCGGGATCCAGGAAGGGTTGCGGCATCGCGTCCAGCACTCCACGCGTAACGAGCACGTTGCCGGAGGAATAAAGGATGGGCACCGGCCCGGTCGCGTCATAATGGGGCGTGAAGACCGGATGGCGTTTCCACTTCTGCCCGCCATCGCCTTCGAAAACCGGAAGCTGCGGGCCGCCGACCATATCGGCACCGGTCGTTTCCTGTGCCGCGATGAGGCAATCGAGCCATTCGGGCGCCGCCACTTCGTCGTCGTCGATGATCGCGATCGCCTTGAGGTTCGGGTAGGTTTGGAGCGCCGTCGCCCAACCGGCATTGTAGGCGTGGCAGTTTCCGCGCTGATGCGCGACGATCACGACAGAATCCGAAGGATGTCCCAGGAAGAAGTCTTTGGCCGCCGCAGCCCCGGCCAGCCCGTCGGCATCGTTTTCGACGACGACCGTGGCGTAGGAGATGTCAGGCCTTTGGGAAACAATGGTTTTCAGCGTCTTGACGACATGATCCGGCCGACGGAACGTCGGCAGCACGACGACGAGTTCGATGTCGCCGGCGTCTTCCAGCTCTGTCCGGAAGTAGACGGAAATGTCCTGGCCGGTCGTCGTCATGGCGAAACCTGTAGAAGCAAAATTGTGTCGCAATACAGCAGATCTTCCTAAACAGATGCTGAACCCTGGCGGCAGATTTTGAAAGGGGTCTTTAAGCGCTCCTTCACCCCATGCTGCTAATGAAGGCCGCAGTTCCATTCATGACGTGTGGCAAAATGCATCTGGTCCTGGTCTCTTCGCTCGTTCCCGTCGCCAATCCGGCGTCCGGTTTCGACATTGCCAACCGGGCTGTGCTCGATGGTCTGCGCGCGCTCGGTCACCGCGTCAGCGTCATCGGTTTTCTCCAGCCGGGACGCGTGCCCGCGCCCGATTGCGATATGCATCTTCTCGGCGAGCTGGAAGTCACCAATGCCAAGGTTGGCACGTGGCAGAAGTTGAGCTGGCTCGCGACGGCCTTCCTCAACCGCACGACCGTCTCATCCGGCAAGATGCTGATGGTGTCGTCGAGCCGGATTCAGTCGATCCTCGAGAGCCTCGCTCCGTTCGACGGTCTCGTGCTCAACTCGGTGCAACTGCCGGCCGCTTTCCAGCAGGTTTTCCGCCCCCATCCGTCGATCTATGTCGCGCACAATGTCGAGGCGGATTCTGCCTTTGAGAATGCCGAGCGGGCCAAGGGTACGGTCGAACGCTTTCTTTTCCGGCGCGAGGCGCAGTATCTCGAACGCTACGAGCAGCAACTGGCGCAGAATGCGGTGGCCGTCTGGACGTTTGCGGAGGCCGATCGCTTCGGCTTCGGCCGCGCCGTGAGCGACCGGGCCTTCGTGCTGCCGCTGGTCACCGGTTGGGATGCGGCAGTAGTGCCGACAGAAGCAGCCGACCTCCAGCAGGACCTCGGCTTGATCGGGACCTGGAGCTGGCGGCCGAACCGATTGGGGCTCGACTGGTTTCTCGCCGAGGTCGTATCGCATCTGCCGCAGGATCTTTCGATCGCGATTGCCGGCCAGATGGACGGCATACCGGCGGTTTCCCATCCCGGTGTTCGCTTCGTCGGACGGGTTCCTGATGCACGCGCCTTCGTCACGGAAAGTGCGGTCATACCGCTCGTCAGCCGGGGCGGTACGGGCGTCCAGCTGAAGAGCATCGAGACCTTCGAGCTTGGCATGCCATCCGTGGCGACGCAGGCGTCGTTGCGCGGCATCGAGGCGCTTCCTGAGAATTGCGCCGCGGCCGAAGATCCGGCCGAGTTCGCGCGCCTGTTGGTCGACAAGGTCACCCGCGCGCGCGGCGGCGACCGCCAACGCCTTGACGGTTCGGTCTTCCATCGCGCCCAGAAGGCGAAGCTGATGCGGGTCATGCGCAATGTGCTGGCCGGCCTCGCTCCGAGTGCCTCGGCCGAGACACCCTCGGTTCCGCCCGAGCTGAAGGTCCATGACGGGGGGCGGTCGTGACCAAGACGACCACCGGCGCGAACGCCGCCCTGTCCGGGCGCCTCATCCTGGGCATGCCGGTGGTCGATTTCGATTGGGGGAGTGCCTTTGCCTTTGCGGCCGACGCGCTGTCGCGCCCGGGCGGGCAAACAACGCTCGCCTTCCTCAACGCCAACAATGCCAACCTGATGATGCGCGACGGCGAGTACCGCGAGGTTCTCGGTCGCCAGGTCGTCTTTCCCGACGGTCACGGCGTCGATATTGCTTCCTATCTCTTTTACGGCAGCATGTTCCCGGCCAATCTCAACGGCACGGACTTCGTGCCGGCGCTGCTGACCTTCATCGACCGGCCGCTGCGCGTTGCGATGATCGGCGCCCGTGCGAAGGTGCTTGCGCGCGCGGCCGAGAATTTTCGCAGGCACGCGCCATGGCACGAGTTCCTCCCCGTTTCCGACGGGTTCTTCGATCGTGACCACTCCGAGCAAGTGCTTGCCGATGTCCGGGCGCTGAATGCTGATATCCTGCTGGTGGCGATGGGAAGCCCCGGTCAGGAGAAATGGGTCGATGCCCATGTGGGGCCGCAGGACGCCCGGCTGGTCATTACCGTCGGCGCGCTCTTCGATTTCGTCGCCGAGGCGTTTCCGCGGGCGCCGAAGTTCCTGCGCCGGATGCGGCTGGAATGGTTCTTTCGCCTGGCGGTCGAGCCGCGGCGCATGTGGCGTCGCTATGTCCTCGGAAACCCGCTTTTCCTGTTTTACGTCCTCTGGCACAAGCTGTCGGGGCGGGCGCGGGAAAACGTCGCCGACACCAGCCTTCGGACGGGAACATCGTGAACGGTCAGACCATGCGCACAGCCATTGTCACAGCGTCCTACGCCAATGACTTCGAGCGCTGCCGGCTGATGTGCGAAAGCATGGACCGCAAGCTTCAGGGCGATTGGAAGCACTATCTGCTGGTTGCCGATTTCGACGTTAAGCTCTTCCGGCAACTGGAGGGCTCCAGACGCCAGGTTATCAGCGAACGCGATCTCCTGCCCTGGTGGCTGCATCCCGTCACCGACCCGCTTTCGGGCGGCCGCCGGAAGCTGTGGCTCAGCCCCTTTGGCCTGCCGCTGCGTGGCTGGCATGCCCAACAGCTTCGCCGCCTGGTGCTCGCGCGCCACATCGACGAGGCGGCGATGTTTGCCGTCGATTCCGATGTCGTCTTCCTGCGCGCCTTCGATCCCGGCAGCCTCTGGCAGGGAGAGCGGTTGACGCTCTACCGCAAGGACGGGGCGATTAATGCGCAAATGCGCTCCAACCATCTCGAATGGCTCGCCCATTCCGACAGGCTTCTCGGGATCGGCCCCTACACGTTGCCGGCCAACGACTATATCAACACGCTGATCGCGTGGCGCACCGATACCAGCCGCAAGCTGCTCGAGCACATCGAGACGCTGCACGGTCGGAACTGGGTGAGGGCGATGACCCGCACCCGCGCCTTCTCCGAATGCACGATCTACGGGCGCTTCGTCGACGAGGTGCTGGGCGGGGAAGGTCATGTTCCCTCTGATGCCGCGCTCTGTCATGTGCTCTGGTTCGAAGACAGCTACCGGCAGGATCTCTCCGGACTCAGGGCGTTCTTGAAGGACATGGCGCCGCATCAGGTCGGCATCGGCGTGCAGTCCTTCGTCGGCCACGATCTCGACGATATTCGCCGGGCGGTGTTCGAACTCGCGGCCTGAGGCATCTGTCTTGTTTCAGATGACCCGATCAGCCGGCTTTCTGAGCGCCGAATAGGTCAGTCCGAACGAGAGCGCGTAGAGGACCAGGAAGATCCCGTTGAGCGCCGGCGCCCAGGTCGTGACGTCGGCCGTCGTCTGCAGCAACAGAACCAGCAGCCCCACCTTGACGACGCCGGCAATCAACAGGTTCAGCATGCGCCGCACAGTGCGGCCGGTCGCGTAGAGCAGTTCGGAGTGGTACTCGATCAGGTTGCGGAACGAGGGCACGAGCACGATCATCGCGACAATCGGCGCGGCTGCCGACACGTTGCGCCCGAGCCCATCGGGGAAGACCCACAGATAGAATGCCATGGCCGCGATGGCGGCAAAGGACGCAAGCGCCACCAGGAGTTCGATCGAGAGCCGGACACGCCAGCGGGCAATCGCCTCGGGCGTTCGCATGATGCGCTGGACGAGCAAGGTGTTGAATGACCGCACCGGCAGCGCCGTCAGGTCCGCCAGCCGCATCAGGATGGCATAGAGGCCGGACACCGCCGGCCCGCCAATGGCGAGTACCGCAATCTTGTCGAACTCCGATTGGATGTAGAACAGCACCTCGGCGCCGGCGACCGACACCGAATCCGCCCAGCGCCGGAAGTAAAGCCGTGGCTGCCAGCGCAGCCGGACAGGCGGGTAGAACCAGAGAAGGGCCACCAGAAGGCCGAGCGCATTCGCAAGCAGATAGAGGTAGGACCAGGCTTCGAGCGTTTTCCAGGGGAGCAACGCAAGGAGCAGGGCAGCGGCGGTGCGGATCGCCGTTCCGATCACCACGAGGAGGGCGCCGCGCCCGAAGCGACCGAGACCGTTCAGCACGATGACGGCGGTCTCCAGCCCGCGCCAGCAGAGGATCTCGGCCAGCATGAAGGCAGCAAAAGTGCCGGCAGCCATGTCGCGGGAAAAGAGGGCGAGGAAGGTGATCGCACAGCTGATTGCGATCAACGGCAGCGACAGCACGGCGCCGACCAGGAAGCCGGCGCTATAGGTGCCGACAAGCAGCGGCTTTACGGTCGCGACCCGATAGAGCGGCGACATGAAGCCGAAGGCAAGCACGCGCGATATCATGATGCCGGCGGCAGACGCGGTCGCGAACAACCCGAAATCGGCGATGGCGAGCGTGTTGGCAACGGCGATGAAATAGACGAGCGACAGCACGAGCCGGCCCGCCGAACCTCCGGTCATCGAGAGGTAAGCGTGGATGAGCGCCCGGTGGCGGAGATAAAGCGCTTTGATGCGATGGGGCACGGCCGACATTTCCAGTAGCGCGTTTCCCGCTCGATGCCGATGGAAACGCTCTATCTCCTTGATATCTCACAGTTCCAAGGGCAGGGCGCTCAAAGCGTTCACCTGGAATTGCGCTCGTCCCTCCGTCATAGGCGGGAAAGCTTAATAAGGCGTGAGATCACGCCGTTCGCGCCGTCACTTCCCGCCGAAATTAACGATTTGTTTTCCATGTTTCCTTAGGTTGGCTTCACTATTCGGAATTCGCCGTTTCGGCAGCCGCGGGATCAGTCATGTTCAACATCGACGACGAGAAACGCCCGGTTCCGCGTGCATCGTTGCTCGATTTTGCAGCAGAGGACGCGCGCGATCCCGCGCGTGCGCGAGACAGGCGCACCGCCGACCCGCAGGGTGCAGGCTCGTCCTTGCTCGGTCGTCTGTCCGGTTCCGGTGGATCAGCCAATCAATCAGCGGCCCGGCGCGAAAACCGTTCGAAAGGTCAGCCCCCGCGCGGCGAAACGGTTCGGCCGACAGCCAAGGCACCCGCCGCCCGTAACCAACCCGGCCTCGGCGGCATGCGTGGCAAGTTTGCGCGCTGGCTTGCCGATAGTCCGCCTGAGGGGGCTGCGCCAGTGACAGCCGACGGGCGAGCCGCAGGTGACCGCCCGCTCGTGGATATCAAGACCGTGGTGCGCGCGGTCTGGCAGCTCCGCAAGATCATTCTCGCGACCACGGCGCTCGGCGCCGTCGGTGGCGTCCTGCTGGCGTTGTCGACGCCCAGCGTCTTCGTTTCCGAAAGCAAGCTCTACGTCGATCCGCGCGAAGTGCGGCTGACGGATTCCGATCTGTCGAAACAATCGCTCGCAACCGAAGGCATTCTCGCCATCGTCGACAGCCAGCTCGAAGTGTTGCGCTCGCGAACGGTTATGGAAAAGGTCGCGGCCAGTCTCGATCTGGAAAAGGACCCGGAATTCGCCGGCAAGGGAGCTGGTGGCGACGCGTCCGCGCGCGTCCTGAAGACCTTGGGCGAGGCAATTCAGGTCTGGCGCGATCCGAAAACCTTCATCGTCACCATTGAGGCGAAGACCAGGGATCCCGAGAAGTCGGCACTGATTGCCAACCGATTGGTGGACACGTTCCTCGGCGAGGAGACCGCCGCGCAATCCGGCTTCTTCCAGAAGACGACGGTTGCGCTCGACGCGCGTATCAAGGAACTGAAGGCCGAACTGGACGCGGCCGAAAAGGCCGTCGAGGATTACAAGGCGAGCAACGACATTGTCGGCGCCGGCGGCGAATTGATCGCCGACAAGCAGCTCCTCAGCCTCAGTGATCAGGTCGCTGCGGCCCGCAATCGCATCGCCGAGGCGAAAGCCAAGGCCGAGGCGTCCGGCAAGGTGCAGCTCACCGATGTTCTGACGGGCGCCTATCCCGAGGAAATCAGTTCGCTGGCGCTCTCCGAACTGCGCAAGCAATACGCGGCGACCAGGGCGCAACTGAGCGCCCTTGATGCGAGCCTCGGGCCCCGCCATCCCCAACGCATCGCCGTTCAGCAGGCACTCGAGTCGTCGCGCTCGGAGATCGCCAACGAGTTGCGCCGCATCGCGGCTGCGGCGGGGACCGAGCTTGACCGCGCCCAGCGAACGGAACAGGACCTCGTGCAGCAGCTTGCCGTCCAGAAGGCGCGCCAGATCGATTCCTCCGCCGAATTCGTCGAGTTGCGCGAGCTGCAGCGAAAAGCGGCGGCGACCCGCGAGATCTACGAATCCTTCCTGAAGCGCGCCGGCGAGACGCGCGAAGAGGAAAAGCTGACCGCGAAGAACATCCGGGTGATCTCCAAGGCCGAGCCGGCGCTGCAGGCAAAAGGGCCCTCCCGCAAGATCATCGTGATCGCCGCCACCATGGCGGGTTTCTTTGCCGGCCTCGGCCTCGGCGTGCTGCTCGGCATCTATCGCAGCTTGAACGGATTGTTTCCCGCAACCCGGAAGGCCGAGGACGATGAGGCGCCCGAGCCGCCGGAACCCGATGGCGGCCCCGAGCCCACACGGCGCCAGCAGCCGCAGCCTGATCCGGCTTCGGCCAGGCTCGAGCTGCCGCCGCAGTTCAGTCCGGCTGCGCACCATGCGCAATCGCTAAACGCTGCCTATGCCGTTGCTCGCCGGAGCGCAACGGCGGGTCCGGTCACGGCTCAGCCTGTGCCGCAGACCGTAGACGAGGATGACGCCGACATCGCCAAGGTCCAGGAAGGCCTTCGCGCGCTGAGGTCTCGCGTCGAGCACTATTCCCGCCAGAAGCTCGCGCGCCGTTGATACGACGGGCGGAGAGGCACGCTTCATTCGCGAACGTCTTGTGAGGCTGAGACCTCACGGCTTTCGGCGAAACCACGTGCACCTCTCAGTCTTGAGAGGAAATATCATCGGGGCAATCGAAACGGCAGCCAACCTCGTTGTCGCCTCTTGCATTTATGCGTTTGGGACAGCATAGGGCGCGTTGAGGCCATCGCCTTTTCTGAGGCGAACTAGAGTATGCCGCGTGAACAGGAAGCCAGGAGGAACATGCCGTGACGACTGTGATTGATGGCAAGAAGGTCGCCGCTTCGGTGATCGAAAGCGTGAAGGCCGCGACCCGTGCGCTCGAAACGGATGCGGGTGTTCGCGCAGGTCTCGCCGTCGTGATCGTCGGCGACGATCCGGCAAGCCACGCTTATGTTTCTTCCAAGAGCAAGATGGCCAAGGAGTGCGGCTTCCTGTCGGTCCAGCACACCTTGGCCGAGGCAACGACCCAGGAAGAACTCGCTGCACTCGTGGCTAAGCTCAACGCCGATCCCTCTATCCACGGCATCCTCGTGCAGCTTCCGCTGCCGAAACATCTGAATTCCGAGCCGATCATCCAGTCGATCCTGCCCGAAAAAGACGTCGACGGCCTGCACGTCGTCAATGCCGGCAAGCTTGCGACCGGCGATCTCGAAGGCGGTCTCGTCTCCTGCACGCCGGCCGGCGCCATGGTCTTCGTGCGCCAGACCCATGGCGACGATCTCTCCGGTCTGAACGCTGTCGTCATCGGTCGCTCGAACCTGTTCGGCAAGCCGATGTCAGCGCTGCTGCTTGCCGCCAACGCGACGGTGACGACCGCCCATTCGCGCACCAAGGATCTGGCCGCCGTCTGCCGCAACGCCGATATCCTCGTTGCCGCCGTCGGACGCCCCGAAATGGTGAAGGCCGACTGGGTGAAGCCGGGCGCGACGGTCATCGACGTCGGTATCAACCGCGTACCAGCGCCGGAGAAGGGGGAGGGCAAGTCCAAACTCGTCGGCGACGTCGCCTTTGCGGAAGCCGCCGAGGTTGCAGGCGTGATCACGCCGGTGCCGGGTGGCGTCGGACCGATGACCATCGCCATGCTGATGGCCAACACCGTGATTGCCGCCTATCGCAAGGCCGGCCGCAAGCCGCCGCGCTTCTGATCCTGGCTCATATGGGATGATGAGACGCGTCGCGATTGCGGCGCGTTTTCATTTTTGCGGGGCAGGTCCGGTCGAGGCGCGCACGATGAGTTCGGCGCGCCAGAGTTCCTGCTCCGGATAGTCGCCGCGCTTCAGGATGCCGCCGATCAGCCGTGTGGCGATACGCGCCCCGGCGGCCCGCAGCGACGAGCGTGTCGTTGTCAGCGGGATGCTGAAATTTTCGGGCTTCAGCATCGGCAAGACGTCGTCATGGGCGATCAGCGAAATGTCTTCGCCGATTTTCAAGCCCGCCTGGTTGATCGCCCTGACAGCGCCAAGCGCCAGCACCGTACTTGAACAGAGCACCGCCGTCGGCGGCTGCGCGTGCTGCAGGAAGGGCTGCATGCTGCGGTAGCCGTGCTCGTCGGTCATCAGCGAATGCTGGACAAGCGCCTCGTCGAGCGAAAGGCCGTGTTCGGCGAGCGCCCGCAGCATGCCTTTTTTCCGGCGAATGGAAAAAGCCAGATATTCCGGCCCGTTGATCAGCGCAATCCGCTGGTGTCCGAGCTGTATAAGCAGCCGTGTCGCGTCGTAGAAGGCACTCGTATTGTCGATGTCGAGGAACGGATAGTCGCGGCTTTCGCCGATCGACCGGCCGTGCACGACGAAGGGGATCGACAGCGATTTCAGCATGGCGATGCGCGGGTCGTTGGCGCGCATATAGGCGAGGAAAAGCGCATCGACATTGCCGCTGGCCGCCAGGCGCCGGAAGGTCACCTCCTCGTCCTCCGGCGCGCTCGGATTGAGCACGAAGTGGAAGTCGTGCTTGACCGCCTCTTCCGCCAGCCCTGCCAGAAACTCGCCGAAATGTACGTCGGAATCGATGCCGGGCGCGATCGGCATGACCATGCCGATCGAATAGGCCTTGCCGGTGGCCAATCGCTGCGCTGCGCGGTTCGGCCTGTAGCCGGTCTCACGCACGGCCTGCAGCACGCGCTGACGGGTTTCGGCGTTGACTTCCGGATAGCCGTTCAGCGCCCGGCTGACCGTCGTCTGTGACAGGCCGAGCAGCTCCGCCAATTGCTTGAGATTGACCGCCATGGTCGGGATTCCTCTCAAAGCGCTTTGGATACCCATATGATTTTTGGTGTTTGGCCCCAGCGCCCTCCGGTTTGTGTAGCATCCGTTTTTCGAGCAACAAAGCGGAATTCAACTATTGCGCGGTGCAAAACGTTACCGCAGGGCACAATTACGTCGCATGGAGAACAGCGATGGGAAAGCTCTTGACTCCGCGCGTGTCGCAATGGTTTGTTAGCGAACTCAAAGCGCTTTGAATTTTTCGCGCGTTGTCGTCTGCCCGGCGGGATCCGGGTTCATCTTTGGGAGGAGAAGAACGTGAAGAGATCATTGCTGTTGGGCGTGGCCGCCTTTGCCCTGATTGCAGGTGCAGCCGGCGCCGCCGACCTCAAGTTCAAGCCGGGCGAAGATACGAAGTTCAACTGGGCGAGCTTCGAGGAGTTCAAGAAGGGCCACGACCTCAAGGGCCAGACGCTGACGATCTTCGGCCCCTGGCGCGGCGAAGACGAGGCGCTGTTCAAGAGCGTCTATGCCTACTTCACCGAAGCGACGGGCGCCGAGATCAAGTACTCCTCGTCTGAAAACTACGAGCAGCAGATCGTCATCGACACCCAGGCCGGCAGCCCCTCCGAAATCTCGATCCTCCCGCAGCCGGGTCTGATCGCCGATCTCGCCTCCAAGGGCTACCTGACGCCGCTCGGCGACGAAACCCAGAAGTGGCTGCTCGACAACTATGCCGCCGGTCAGTCCTGGGTCGATCTGTCGACCTACAAGGGCAAGGACGGCAATGCTGCGCTCTTTGCATTCCCCTACAAGATCGACGTGAAGTCGCTCGTCTGGTACTCGCCGGAGAACTTCGAGGACGCCGGCTACGAAGTGCCGAAGACCATGGAAGAGCTGAAGGCGCTGACAGAGAAGATCGCCGCCGATGGCGGTAAGCCCTGGTGCATCGGCCTTGGCTCCGGTGGTGCCACCGGCTGGCCGGCCACCGACTGGGTGGAAGACATGATGCTGCGTACGCAGCCGGCCGACGTCTACGACAAGTGGGTGAAGAACGAGATCCCGTTCACCGATCCGGCCGTCGTCGGTGCGATCGACGAGTTCGGTTGGTTCGCCAAGAACGACAAGTTCGTCGATGGCGGTGCAGCAGCGGTTGCCTCGACCGACTTCCGCGACAGCCCGAAGGGCCTCTTTGCCTCGCCGCCGAAGTGCTACCTGCACCACCAGGCGTCGTTCATCCCGTCCTTCTTCCCCGAGGGCACGAAGATCGGCGAGGACGCCGACTTCTTCTACATGCCGCCTTACGAGAGCAAGAAGGAGCTCGGCAATCCGGTGCTTGGCGCCGGCACGCTGGCGATGATCACCAAGGACACGCCGGCTGCACGCGCCTTCATCGAGTTCCTGAAGACCCCGATCGCCCATGAAGTCTGGATGGCGCAGACGAGCTTCCTGACGCCCTACAAGAGCGTCAATGTCGACACCTACGGCAACCCGCCGCTGAAGAAGCAGGGCGAGATCCTCTTGAACGCCACCACGTTCCGCTTTGACGGTTCCGACCTGATGCCCGGCAAGATCGGTGCGGGTGCGTTCTGGACCGGCATGGTCGATTTCGTCGGCGGCAAGTCCTCGGCCGACGTCGCCGACGGCGTGCAGAAGGCCTGGGACGCCATCAAGTAACAGCCCAAAACGGGCGGCAGAAATGCCGCCCGTTGCCGACCCGGGTTCGCTGCCAGAGCGGGACGAGGAGAAGCGTATGCGGTTCTCCGTTCGTTTCCCGCACTCTGCCTGCAAGACGCCGCGCGCCCCAATGAGAACGGCGACAATCGCCAGCCCTGCACGGGGACGTGCATCGAAGGGGAGGGACATGTCATGTTTTATCAGCTTGCCGCTGCTGCGGGGTTCATGCTGGCCGGTGTGCTCGGCTGCGCCGCCTATTTCTGGGGAACAAGCTTCGTCCTCGACCTGATCTTCCCGTCCAAGGGAAAATCCGGTGCGGTTGCGTCGCGGAACCTGCGGATCACCAATGCCATCCGGCCGTGGCTGTTCCTGGCGCCGGCGCTCTTCGCGCTTGCGACCTATCTCATCTATCCGGTCTTCATGTCGCTCTGGTACAGCGTGCACGATCGCGCCGGGCAGAATTTCGTCGGCGTCAGCAACTACGCCTGGATGATCAATGACGGCGAGTTCCGTCAGTCGATCTACAACAATTTCCTCTGGCTGCTCGTCGTCCCGGCGCTTGCGACCTTCTTCGGCCTGGTGATCGCTGCGCTCACCGACAGGATCTGGTGGGGCAACATCGCAAAAACCTTGATCTTCATGCCGATGGCGATCTCGTTCGTCGGCGCTGCGGTCATCTGGAAATTCATCTATGACTTCCGGCCTGAAGGGGCAGAGCAGATCGGCCTTCTGAACGCCATCGTCGTTGCCTTCGGCGCCGCGCCGCAGGCCTGGATCACGCTGCCCTTCTGGAACAACTTCTTCCTGATGGCGATCCTCGTCTGGATCCAGACCGGCTTTGCCATGGTCATCCTGTCGGCAGCCCTTCGTGGCATCCCGGAGGAGACGATCGAGGCTGCCGTCATCGACGGCGCCAATGGCTGGCAGATCTTCTTCAAGATCATGGTGCCGCAGATCTGGGGCACGATCGCCGTCGTCTGGACGACCATCACCATCCTGGTGCTGAAGGTCTTCGACATCGTGCTCGCCATGACCAACGGCCAGTGGCAGAGCCAGGTGCTCGCCAACCTCATGTTCGACTGGATGTTCCGCGGTGGCGGCGACTTCGGCCGAGGGGCTGCGATCGCCGTCGTCATCATGATCCTCGTCATTCCGATCATGGTCTGGAACATCCGCAATGCGGCCAAGGAAATGAAGGGGCACTGAGATGAACCCAGCGACACGCTCTCCCCTCATGTGGGTCGTCCACCTCTCGGTCTTTCTGATCGTCGCACTGTGGACGCTGCCGACCGCAGGCCTTCTGATCTCGTCGCTGCGCGACAAGGACCAGCTTGCCGTCTCCGGCTGGTGGACTTCCCTTTCGACTTCGTCGCAGAACACCGTCGTGAGAGCGCCCGGCCCCGAAAGCCAGGTGGAGCGCGACGGCAAGTTCGTGATCTCCGGCAATTTGCTCGAAGGTCAGCCGGGCCAGATCTCCGCCTTCGGCTTCAACAGCCGTGAGCCGACTGCGTTCAGGGCCGGCGAAACCGCCGAGCTCAACGACGGCGAGAAACTGACCGTTCAGGCCGACGGCAACTTCGAGATCGTTTCCGACAAGAAGATGGAGGGATCGCGCGGCCAGCGCGTCTTCGTCACCGCATCATCGCCGCCGCGCTTTACCTTCGACAACTATGTCGAAGTCCTGAGCGCCGAAGGCATCGGCCGCTCCTTCATCAATTCGCTGACGGTCGCCGTGCCAGCGACCATCATCCCGATCATGATCGCCGCCTTCGCGGCCTATGCGCTTGCCTGGATGCCGTTTCCGGGCCGTGCGATCCTGATCGCCGTGGTCGTCGGCCTCCTCGTCGTGCCGCTGCAGATGTCGCTGATCCCGCTCTTGAAGCTTTATAACGGCGTCGGCGCCTTCTTTGGCGTGCCGGCCAAGACCTATGTCGGCATTTGGCTCGCCCATACCGGTTTCGGCCTGCCGCTGGCGATCTATCTGCTTCGCAACTACATGGCCGGCCTGCCGCGCGAAATCATGGAATCCGCCCGCGTCGATGGCGCCAGCGATTTCGATATCTTCGTCAAGATCATCCTGCCGCTGTCCTTCCCGGCGCTCGCTTCCTTCGCGATCTTCCAGTTCCTGTGGACCTGGAACGACCTGCTGGTCGCCATCGTGTTCCTGGGCGCGGGGCCTGACGAACTGGTTCTGACCGGCCGGCTCGTCAACTTGCTCGGTTCACGCGGCGGCAACTGGGAGATCCTGACGGCCTCCGCCTTCATTACCATCATCGTTCCGCTGATCGTCTTCTTCAGCCTGCAGCGCTATCTCGTGCGCGGCCTGCTGGCGGGCTCGGTCAAGGGCGGCTGACATCTAAGGACTTTCGACGACAATGAGCATGACCGAAATGAGCACTTCCACTTTGCAGGCCGATCGGGATTGGTGGCGCGGCGCGGTGATCTACCAGATCTATCCGCGCTCCTACCAGGACTCCAACGGCGACGGCATCGGTGACCTCAAGGGCATCGTTGCCCGCTTGCCGCATATTGCCGCCCTCGGTGCCGACGCAATCTGGATTTCGCCGTTCTTCACCTCGCCGATGAAGGACTTCGGTTATGACGTCTCCAACTATAGCGATGTCGACCCGATCTTCGGCAGCCTTGCCGACTTCGACGCGGTCATAGCCGAGGCGCACCGCCTTGGCATCCGGGTGATGATCGACCTTGTTCTCTCGCACACGTCGGACCAGCATCCCTGGTTCGTCGAAAGTCGGTCGAGCCGGACGAACGCGAAGGCTGATTGGTACGTCTGGGCTGATTCCAGGCCGGACGGCACCCCGCCCAACAACTGGCTGTCGATCTTCGGCGGCTCGGCCTGGGCGTGGGATCCGACGCGCCTGCAATATTACATGCACAACTTCCTGACCTCGCAGCCGGACCTCAACCTGCACAATCCGGAAGTGCAGGATGCACTGCTGGCCGTCGAGCGTTTCTGGCTGGAGCGCGGCGTCGACGGCTTCCGCCTCGACACCATCAACTTCTATTTCCACGACAAGCAGCTGCGCGACAATCCGGCGCTGGCGCCGGAGCGCCGTAACGCCCAGACCGCACCGGCGGTCAACCCCTACAACTATCAGGAACATCTCTACGACAAGAACCAGCCGGAGAACCTCGAGTTCCTGAAGCGCTTCCGCGCCGTTATGGACGAGTTCCCGGCGATCGCTGCGGTCGGCGAAGTCGGCGACAGCCAGCGCGGGTTGGAGATCGCCGGCGAATATACCTCCGGCGGCGACAAGATGCAGATGTGCTACGCCTTCGAATTCCTGGCGCCGGATCCGCTGACACCGGCGACTGTCGCCGAGGTTCTGAGGAATTTTCAGAAGGCCGCGCCCGAGGGCTGGGCCTGCTGGGCGTTTTCCAACCACGATGTCGTGCGCCATGTCAGCCGCTGGGGGAAAGGCGTGGCCGACCGCGACGCCCACGCCAAGCTGCTGGCGAGCCTTTTGATGTCTTTGCGCGGCTCGGTCTGCATCTATCAGGGCGAGGAACTGGCGCTGTCGGAAGCCGAGCTTGCCTATGAAGACCTGAAGGATCCCTATGGCATCCAGTTCTGGCCGGATTTCAAGGGTCGCGACGGTTGCCGCACACCGATGGTCTGGGACGGTGCCACGGTCAATGGCGGCTTCGGCAGCGCAAAACCCTGGCTGCCAGTTCCGGCCGAACATCTCGCCCGCGCCGTGTCGGCGCAGCAGGGCGATCCGGCCTCGGTGCTCGAGCACTACCGTCGCTTCCTGCATTTCCGCAAGGCGTATCCGGCGTTTGCCAAGGGCGAGATCGAGTTCCTGAGCACGGACGGCTCGGTGCTTGCTTTCGTGCGCAGCCACGGCAACGAGAATCTTTTCTGCCTGTTCAACATGAGCGGCGTGCCGGCTGCGGCCACGCTGCCGAACGAGCCGGTGGCTGCATTGGAAGGGCACGGCTTCGTGTCCGAGGTCAAGAACGGAACGGTGCATCTGCCGGCCTGGGGCGCCTACTTCGCGCGGCTGGTGTGAAGGCAGATGACAACAGAGATAGACGGGAAGAACCGAAGAGGAGGGTGCAATGACGGGTCTGCTGCTTAAAGATATCCGCAAGTCCTACGGCGCGGTCGATGTCATCCACGGCATCAATCTCGACATCAAGCAGGGCGAGTTCATCGTTTTCGTCGGCCCGTCCGGCTGTGGAAAGTCGACGCTTCTGCGCATGATTGCCGGTCTCGAGGAGATCACTGGCGGCGATATGTTCATCGACGGCGAGCGCGTCAACACCGTGCCCCCGTCGAAGCGCGGCATCGCCATGGTGTTCCAGTCCTACGCGCTCTATCCGCACATGACCGTCTACGACAACATGGCTTTCGGCATGCGGATCGCCAAGGAAAGCAAGGAAGAGATCGACCGTCGCGTGCGCAACGCCGCCGATATCCTGCAGCTGACCAAGTATCTCGACCGTCTGCCGAAGGCGCTCTCCGGCGGGCAGAGACAGCGCGTCGCCATCGGCCGCGCCATCTGCCGTGACCCCAAGGTCTTCCTATTCGACGAGCCGCTCTCGAACCTCGACGCGGCCCTTCGTGTCGCCACCCGCATCGAGATCGCCAAGCTCAGCGAACAGATGGCGGGCACGACGATGATCTACGTCACCCACGACCAGGTGGAGGCAATGACGCTCGCCGACCGCATCGTCGTGCTGTCGCAGGGGCACATCGAGCAGGTAGGCCCGCCGCTCGAACTCTATGAGCGTCCGGCCAATCTGTTCGTCGCGCGCTTCATCGGCTCGCCGGCGATGAACATCATCCCTTCGACGATCACGGCGACCGGCGCGCAGACGACGGTGAAGCTGACCGGCGGTAAGAGCGTGACGCTCGATATCCCGACCGACTCCTCGCAGAACGGCAAGATTGCGAGTTTCGGCGTTCGCCCGGAAGACCTGCAGGTCTCGATAGGCGACGACTTCCTGTTCGAAGGCACGATCTCGATCGTTGAGGCGCTCGGCGAAGTGACCCTGCTCTATATCGAGGGTCTCGTCGACAAGGAGCCGATCATCGCCAAGATCCCCGGCATCCTGCCGGTTCACCGCGGCGACAAGGTGCGCTTCACGGCCGACAAGGCCAAGCTACACCTCTTCAACGACGAGGGCCGCAGCTACCGCGTCTGAAGCAATTGCAGGAAAAGTGCGAAGCGGTTTTCCGTCCGGAGTTGCGGCCTACTTCCAAGGAAACGTGCGAAGCGGCTTTGCGTTGAGGATTGCGTAACCAAGATTCCTGGTCACGAACTTGCTCCGCCCGGTTTTTGCCGGGCGGTTTTTCATCCGGTCGTCGGACCAACCGTCTGTTAAATCTCTGCCGCTAGTCTGTATCAAAAGGGGATATGGAAAGGCATTTCGATGAACGGCGCGGCACCTGTCTTGCAGCACTTCCTGAACAAGGAAGAGTCCTTCATGTACGATCGGGAGACCAGTTTCCCGATGGAGGACACGCGAAACGAGGCGCGCATCGAATACACTGAGAAGGGCATGACGCAACTGAGCTCTCGTCGCTGCGAAATCATCAAGCTTTCGAAAAGCGGCGCGCTGATCAGCATCCTCACGCAGTACCAGCTGCCACAGAATTTCTACCTGGATATCCCGAGCGCACGCATCCAGATGGTCGGCTGCCTGTTGAAGCGGGTGCATGCCAACAACGTCATCGAGGCGCGCTTCCTGCGCATGCTGACCGACCGCGACCTCAATCGTATCTTCGTCTACAGCAGCCATCCGAACCACCGCAACCGGACGCTCGACATCTACCGCTGAGTGCCATGCTGGGCTTGACGGCTCCACCGCGCTCAATGGATGGTTGTGGTCTCAATCAACGGATTCGGACCTGAACCATGCAGCGACCCTATCGGCTTTCGTGCCATTGCGGCGATATCGCCGTCGAAGTCGACCAAGAGCTTGGTGGTCTCGTCGACTGCAACTGCTCGACCTGCCGGCGCTCCGGCTTTCTGCACTGGAAGGTGGACGCCGCAAAGGTAAAGCTCTTGACCGAAAAGCGTCGCCTGTCGAGCTACATCTGGCGCGGCGTCAACGAGGGGCACCATTTCTGCCCGACCTGTTCGACCCCGATCATGCGCAGCGGCTATCCGGATAACAAGATCTCGATCAATGCGCGCTGCATCGAGGGGTTGATGTCTTCACGCTGGAAATCGAGCGCTATGACGGGCGCAACGACATGTTCCCCGGGCCACTGCCCTGAGCTTTTCACGATCGTTTGAAGACCAAGCGCCGCCCCAACGGGAGCGGCGCTTTTCTATGTCAGTGGAAGAGAACGCTGGCGCCCTGATCAGCCGCACCCGCGATCGCGCGGAACGGCGCGAACAGCTCGCGGCCCATGCCGAAGTCGTTGTCCGACAGATCGGCATGCGCGGGCACACGTGTCTTGAGTGCGATGTCCTCGACCAACACCTCGATCGTTCCGGCAACAGCGTCGATGCGGACGATATCGCCTTCCTGGATGCGGGCGATCGGGCCGCCGTCCTTGGCCTCCGGCGTCACGTGGATTGCCGCCGGCACCTTGCCGGACGCACCCGACATGCGGCCGTCCGTCAGGATGGCGACGCGCTGGCCGCGGTCCTGCAGAATGCCGAGCACGGTCGTCAGCTTGTGCAGTTCCGGCATGCCGTTGGCCTTCGGGCCCTGGAAGCGCACGACGGCGACGAAGTCGCCCTCGAGCTTGCCGGCCTTGAAGGCGGCATTGAGCTCGGCCTGGTCGTGGAAGATCTTGGCTGGCGCCTCGATGATGTGACGGTCCGGCTTGACGGCAGAGATCTTGATGACGGCCTTGCCGAGATTGCCGGTCAGCATTTTCAGGCCGCCCGAATGCTGGAACGGCTGATCGATGGTCGCAAGCACCTTCGGGTCAGCGCTTTCCTTCGGCGTCGGCACGCGTTCGACATTGCCGTCGGCGCCAAGCCGGACGTCGATCTTGTAGGCGTCGAGCCCCTGGCCGACGACGGTGCGCACGTCGTCGTGCAGCAGGCCGGCGCGAAGCAGCTGGCTGATCAGGAAGCCCATGCCGCCGGCGGCGTGGAAGTGGTTCACGTCGGCAAGCCCGTTCGGATAGACGCGGGCCAGCAGCGGAACGATGTCCGAGAGCTCTGAAATGTCCTGCCAGGTGAGCACGATGCCGGCAGCCCGCGCCATGGCGACGAGGTGCATCGTGTGGTTGGTCGAGCCGCCGGTCGCATGCAGGCCGACGACGCCGTTGACGATCGAGCGCTCGTCGATCATTTCGCCCGCCGGGGTGAACTCGTTGCCCATGGCGGTGATCGCCAGCGCCCGCTTAGCGGCTTCCTTGGTCAGCGCGTCGCGCAGCGGCGTGCCCGGATTGATGAAGGAAGCGCCGGGCAGGTGGAAGCCCATGATCTCCATCAGCATCTGGTTGGAGTTGGCGGTGCCGTAGAAGGTGCAGGTTCCCGGTCCGTGGTAGGACTTGGATTCCGCCTCGAGCAGTTCGTCGCGGCCGACCTTGCCTTCGGCGAACAACTGGCGGACCCGCGCCTTCTCGTCGTTCGGTAGGCCCGAGGTCATTGGTCCGGCGGGAACGAAGATCGCCGGCAGGTGGCCGAAGGTGAGCGCTGCGATCACGAGGCCCGGCACGATCTTGTCGCAGACGCCGAGATAGACGGTGGAATCAAACATGTTGTGCGACAGGCCGACGCCGGCGGCCATGGCGATCAGGTCGCGGGAAAACAGCGAGAGCTCCATGCCCGGCTGCCCCTGCGTGACGCCGTCGCACATGGCCGGCACGCCGCCGGCAACCTGTGCGACGCCCCCTGCCTCGCTTGCCGCCTGGCGGATCAGCGCCGGATAGGTCTCGAACGGCTGATGCGCCGAAAGCATGTCATTGTAGGAGGTGATGATGCCGAGATTGGCCACGCGGTCGCCCGCAAGCGCTACCTTCTCGGCGGGGGAACAGACCGCAAATCCATGCGCGAGGTTGCCGCAGCCGAGCACGCTGCGATGCGGACCGCTCGATGCCGCCCGGCGGACGCGATCGAGATAGGGCTCGCGGTGGGGTTTCGAGCGCTCGACGATGCGAGCCGTGATCGAGGCAATGCGGGAATCGGCGGACATGACAAATCCTGTTCCGGAGTCTTCAGACTCCTCATCTTCATCCAGTCATCGTCCGGAGCGCGGCGAGCTTGGGAGAGCGCAAGCCGCGTCCCGGCGTTTCTCAGAAACACCTGTCCATTCCGACGGGAGCGCGCCACCGGCTGAACGTGTCTCCAAAGTTCCTATCGGGCCGGTTCGGCCCAACATCATTCCGATCTACGGCGCCCAGTAAATCTGCACCGGCGACGCGGCGCGGCGCAGCATCGCGCGGATCGGCATGTCCTTCTCGTCGCCAGCTTCTTCGGCCTTGGCGAGAACCGTCTTCTTGCCTTCGCCTTCGATGTGCAGCACCAGAAGCCGCGCATCCTGGAGGCTGGCAAAAGTAAAGGTCAGCCGGGTTTCGCCGGCACCCTCGGCTTCCATCGTGATCACGCCGCGCGGCGTTGCCGGATCGATGGCGCGCGCGAGCTGCGATCCGCCCGGGAAGAACGATGCAGTGTGCCCGTCCGTTCCCATGCCGAGGATCGCCACGTCGAACGGTGCACCGATCTTCGCCGTTTCCCGGCTTGCGAGATCAGCCGCGGCCTCCGCTGTCGGGGCCGCCTGGTAGAGCGGCAGGAAAGTTGCTGCAGCGGCCTTGTCCTGAAGCAGGTTGGCCGCCACGAGGCCGTGGTTGGAGCGGTCGCTTTCCGGCGGCACGAAGCGTTCGTCGACCAGCGTCACCGTCACCTTGTCCCAGGCGATGTCCTTCTTCGAAAGCGCCTGGAAGAATGCCTTGGGCGTGGAGCCGCCGGAGACGGCGATGCTTGCGGAGCCGCGTGCGGCGACACCGGCAGCAAGAGCGCTGCTGACCGCATCGGCAAGGCCTTGCGCCAGTGCTGCGCCGTTTTCGAATGTATGAAGCTTAGACGTCATCGGCGCACCTATATCGCGTCGTTCCAGGTCCGGCCGTCACGCTCGATCAGCGCAATTGACTGGCTCGGACCCCAGGTGCCGGCGGTGTAGCCCTGAACCTGCTGCCCGGTTTCTTCCCAGGCCTTCAGGATCGGATCGACCCACTTCCATGCGGCCTCGACCTCGTCGCGGCGCACGAACAGCGTCTGGTTGTTGCGGATGACGTCGAAGAGCAGCCGCTCATAGGCATCCGCATTGCGCACGGCGAAGGCTTCGGCAAAGCTCATGTCCAGCGAGACGCTGCGCAGGCGCATGCCGCCCGGGCCCGGGTCCTTGATCATCAGCGACTGCTTCACGCCTTCGTTCGGCTGCAGGCGGATGACCAGTTGGTTGGCCGAGATGCGGCCGGCATTGCTGTCGAAGATCGAATGCGGGATCTGCTTGAAGGTGATGACGATTTCCGACATGCGGCCGGCAAGGCGCTTGCCGGTGCGGATGTAGAAAGGCACGCCGGCCCAGCGCCAGTTGCTGACTTCCGCCTTGATCGCCACAAAGGTCTCGGTGTTCGAAACGCCGCCTTCGAGTTCTTCGAGGTAGCCCTTGACCGGGCCGCCGGCCGAAGCGCCGGCGCGGTACTGGCCGCGCACCGTCACCTGCTCGACATTCGACGAGGTGATCGGCTTCAGCGCGCGCAGAACCTTCAGCTTCTCGTCGCGCACCGCTTCGGCGTCCATCGAGGTCGGCGCTTCCATGGCGACGAAGCAGACGAGCTGCAGGATGTGGTTCTGCACCATGTCGCGCAGCGCGCCGGCCTTGTCGTAGTAGCCGGCACGATTTTCAAGCCCGACGGCTTCCGACACGGTGATCTGCACGTGGTCGATATGGGCCGAGTTCCACAGCGGCTCGTAGAGCGCGTTGGCAAAGCGCAGCGCCATCAGGTTCTGCACCGTCTCCTTGCCGAGATAGTGGTCGATGCGGAAGATCTGCTCTTCGCGGAAAACCTTGCCGATCGTGTCGTTGAGTTCGGTCGCAGAGGCGAGGTCGCGGCCGATCGGCTTTTCGACGACGATGCGGGTGTTCTTGGTGATCAGCTTGTGATCGCGGATGCGCTCGGAGATGTCGCCGAAGATCGCAGGGCCGACGGCGAGATAGAAGGCGCGGATGCGCTCCTTGCCCTCTTCGAGGATCTTCTTCAGCGAGTCCCAACCCTGGTCGGACTTGGCGTCGACGGAGACGTAGAACAGGCGTGCAGCGAACTTCGCGACTTCCTCTTCCTTGTACTCTTCCGCCTTCAGATGTTCCTTCAGAGCATCGACGGCAAACTTGCGATAGTCCTCATGGCTGAGCGCCGCGCGCGAGGCGCCGATGATGCGCGTCGGCTCGGTGATCTGGCCTTCCAACTGGCGGTGATAGAGCGCCGGCAACAGCTTGCGCTCCGCAAGATCGCCGGTGCCCCCGAACACCACATAGTCAAATGGTTCGACGGGGATGATCTGGCTGCTCATGGGATATCTCGATCTGTTCAGGTCAGGGGCACATATAATCTAATCGATTTAAAGGCGCTAGAGTGCGGCGCAATAAAATGCCGCCGCAAGCGTTTTTCAAAACCTGTCGCGTAATGCGTACCAGCTAAGCGCGAAGAAGAGAAGGGCGGAGCGGAACCGGGTTCCGCCCGGAAAAGCCGGGATTTTCAGAGCCTTCAAGAGGTCGAGCTCGGTGCCCTTGCCGAGCGCCAGGTCCGCATAGAGCTTGCCGCAATAGTTGGAGAGCATCACACCGTGGCCGGAATAGCCGCCGATCGAGGTGACGCCCGGCATGACCTCGCGACAAAAGGGGGTGCGCGGCATGGTGATACCGACGGAGCCGCCCCAGGCGTGGGTGATCTCGACATTGGCGAGCTGCGGGTAGATCTCGCTGATCTGCCGGCGGATATGGGTGGAGATGTCGCGCGGATTGTCGGCCGTATAGGCTTCGCGGCCGCCGAACAGCAGCCGACCATCCCGCGACTTGCGGAAGTAGCGCACGACGAAGCGCGAATCGTCGACCGATTCGCCGCCGGGAATGACATCAGGGTGGTCCGAAAGCACCGTCGTCGCGCCGATGAAGGAACGGATCGGCATGACGTGGCTGGCGCTCACCGGCTCCAGGTTGCCGATATAGGCATTGCAGGCGACGAGAACGCGGTCGGCGGTGATGGTGCCGCGGTCGGTGGCAATGACGATCGCGCCACCCTGGCGGTCGATTTTCAGGGCCCTGGTCTGCTCGAAAAGGTTGGCGCCGGCAAGCGCTGCCTGTTTCGCAAGGCCGACCAGCAGCTTCATGGGGTGGATATGGCCGGTGCCGGCATCGCGAATGCCGAAGTGGTAGTGGTTCGATCCGAGCCGGCTTGCTGTTTCCTCGCGCTCCATGAAAGTCAGATGCGGATAGCCGAAGCGCGCCGCCATCGCTTCGGCATGGTCGCGATAGTCTTTTTCGAGGCTTTGCTTGTGCCCGACCGAGAGCTGGCCTGGCACGAATTCGATGTCGATCCCGTTCCCGTTCGCGAAGTCGAGCACGTAACGCTTGGCGTTCTCGGCCATGTCGAACAGTGCCTGCGCCCGCTCATGGCCGAGGCTTTCCTCCGTCTCATCCGCCCAGGCGCGCTGACCTGTGCCGAACTGGCCGCCATTGCGGCCAGAGGCGCCGTCGCCGAAGCGGCAGGCGTCGATCAGGGTGACGTCGACGCCTTGCTTGGCAAGGTTGTAAGCCGCCTGCAATCCCGTATAGCCGCCGCCCACGATCGCGACATTGGCTTTCCGCGATCCCGGCATGGCCGGATACTCCGGTCGGTCCGGAACCGTCGCCTCATACCAGGAGTAACCGGGCGAGATCGGGCTTTGCCAGGACATGGAGAACCTCTGAGGTCAGACGTTGAGAAGCAGGAATTCGCGTTCCCAGGGACTGATGACCTGCATGAAGGTCTCGAACTCGCCGCGTTTGACGCCGGCATAGATGGCGATGAACTCCGGGCTCAGCACCTCGGCCAGCGACGGTGCCGATTCCAGTAGGGCCACGGCTTCGAGCAGGCCGCGGGGCAAGTCGATCTCGCCCTCGTTGGCCGTGTCCTCGGTCGGCGCCGTCGGTTCGCGCTGTTCGATGATGCCGAGATAACCGCAGGCAAGCGAGGCCGCGAGCGCCAGATAGGGATTGGCATCTGAACTCGGCAGCCGGTTCTCGATACGCCGGGCGACCGGCTCCGACACCGGGATGCGGAAGGCGGTGGTGCGGTTGTCGTAACCCCAGGCGGTGTTGACCGGCGCCGACATGTCGGGCGTCAGTCGGCGGAAGGAGTTCACATAGGGCGCCATCATCACAAGCGTGCGCGGCACATAGTGCTGCATGCCGCCAATGAAGTGGAAGAATTCCTTCGATGCGGAACCGTCCGGGTTGGAGAACAGGTTGCGGCCGGTGTTGATCTCGACCACCGACTGGTGAATGTGCATCGCCGAGCCCGGCTGGCCCTGCATGGGCTTCGCCATGAAGGTGGCGTAGATGCCGTGTTTCAGCGCCGCCTCGCGGATGGTGCGCTTGAACAGGAACACCTGGTCGGCCAGCTCGATCGGATCGCCATGGCGCAGGTTGATCTCCAGCTGCGCCGGCCCTTCTTCGTGGATCAGCGTATCGATCTCGAGACCCTGCTTCTCCGAGAAGTGGTAGATGTCGTCGATCAGTTCGTCGAATTCGTTGATGCCGGCGATCGAATAGCCCTGGCCGCCGAGAATCGAGCGACCGGAGCGGCCCTTCGGTGGATGCAGGGGATAATCCGGATCGTCATTGGTGGCGACGAGGTAGAATTCGATCTCGGGTGCTACGACCGGCTTCCAGCCTTTCTGCTTGTAGAGATCGACCACGCGCTTCAGCACGTTGCGCGGCGTGTAGCTGATCTGTTCGCCCTGCGATCCGACGATGTCGCAGATCACCTGCGCCGTCGGGTCGGTCTCCCAGGGCACGACCGAAAGGGTCGAGAGATCGGGCACGAGCTTGATGTCGCTGTCGCGGGAATCGTAGCGGAACTGGCCGGTTTCGTCTGGATATTCGCCCGAGATCGTGTGGCGATAGACGGCGGACGGCAGCGCCAGCGAGGTATTGGAGGTGAACTTCGAGGTCGGCATCATCTTGCCGCGCGGAACGCCGGCAAGATCGGGCGTGATGCATTCGACGTCTTCGATGCCGCGGATCTTGAGCCAGTCCGTGGCTTCCTTCCAGGTCTTTACACCTCGGAGGGAGTGGAGGGCGGGAGGTATTTTCGAAGTTTTGCTGATTTTCGTTGTTTGTTGGGCAGCACTTCTCTTGGAGGGCATAAATCACCGGTTTTGGCTTCGGATAGCGCATCATAACCACAGATTGGCAATTGGCTAGATGGGCTTGATCATTGACTTTCTGCTTTGCCCCCGGAATGGAAGGACAAACGAGCGGAGTGTTTCGTGGCTGAAAAGACAGATGTGGTCATCATTGGCGCCGGTGCCGCCGGCATGATGTGCGCCATCGAGGCGGGCAAGCGCGGCCGCCGCGTGGCCGTGCTCGACCATGCCAAGGCGCCGGGCGAAAAGATCCGCATCTCCGGCGGCGGCCGCTGCAATTTCACGAACATCCATGCGGGACCGAAGAACTTCCTGTCGACCAACCCGCATTTCTCAAAGTCGGCGCTGGCGCGCTACACCCCGCGCGATTTCCTGGCTCTTGTCGAAAAGCATGGCATAGCCTGGCACGAAAAGACCCTCGGCCAACTCTTCTGCGACCATTCGGCGAAAGACATCATCAAGATGCTGCTTTCCGAAATGCGTGACGTGCATGCCGATCTTCGCCTCGAAACGGCGATCGAGAGTGTCGAGCGCCATGGCGCCGGTTTTCGCGTGATGACGGGCGAGGGGCCGATCGATGCGCAGTCGCTGGTCGTTGCCAGCGGCGGCAAGTCGATCCCGAAGATGGGGGCGACCGGGCTTGCCTACCGGATCGCCGAGCAGTTCGGTCTCGGGCTCATTGAAACGCGGCCCGGTCTCGTGCCGCTGACGCTCGACCCGGCGCAGCTCGAAGCGATCGGGGAACTGGCCGGCGTCGCCGCAGATGCGGAAGCGCGGTCCGGCAAGACGGCGTTCCGCGAGGCGGTGCTGATCACCCATCGCGGCCTGAGCGGCCCTGCGATCCTGCAGATATCCTCCTATTGGCGCGAAGGGCAGGAGATCGTGCTCAGGCTGATGCCCGACATCGACATTGCCGCGATCCTGAAAGAAATCCGCCGCACCCACGGCAAACAGGCGGTGCAGACGGCGCTCGGCGATATCCTGCCGCGGCGGCTGGCACAGTTTTTCGCCGACGGCGCAAAGCTGACCGGGCGCCAGCTTGCCGACCTCTCGGATAAGGCCATCAATCAGCTTGCTACCTCGATCCAGGCCTGGACCATCAAGCCAGCCGGTTCGGAAGGCTACCGGACGGCCGAAGTTACGCTTGGCGGCGTCGATACCAACGGGCTCGACTCCAAGACGATGCAGGCCAAGGCGGTGCCGGGGCTCTATTTTGTCGGTGAGTGCGTCGATGTGACCGGATGGCTCGGCGGCTACAATTTCCAATGGGCCTGGGCATCGGGCTTTGCGGCCGGCCAGGACGCCTGATCTCCCCGCTTTTGGCGGATCGAGCTTCAGTGATTGTTAATGTATCTCGCCGAACCTTTATCCTTGTCGGCACAGCCGGCAGTTGGTGGATCGGATTGTCGCGTAAACGGAAATAACACTGTTTCTAATTTTTTGACTTTCTTCCGCCACGGCATGGCTGCAATATAACTGTGACAGGCAATGCGGGGTCATCCGGACCGAACGTTGCCGGTCAATGTGACAAGGACAGGATGCCATGAACCAAATCCGCCGCCGTCCCCGCGCCATCGCGATCGCCCGCACCGATGAAAGCCGTCAGCAGAAGGCCGTGCTCACGCGCCTCGCCTTGATTGCATTCTTTGCCGTTGCTGCCCTCGCAGCCCTCCCGGCTCTTTGGTTCTGAGTTCAGGGGATCGGCCCTGAGCGGCCGTCTCTCGGGCGCATTTGACGCGTCCGCGCACGCCTACGGATTTTCTGTCGCGGGCGGAACGCGCTTATACAAATTTTAATCGTTCAAAACAGATAGTGTGACGATGTGAGTTTCGTCAGGTTCACGTTGCCGAGGAGTGGCGCCGTGGATCCGCAATGATTGCCGACGGACTGGCGGTGTGCGCCGCATGATTTTTCGAAAAACATCAGCCTGTTTGCGCATCGGGTGGCTCTCGATCGTTCGCACATTCACGCCTTGTCGTTGAGTGCGAAGACGTAGTGAGCCGTCGGGGGAGGCGAATGCGAGCTGCGAGCCAAGGTGTTTTCCATGTTCATCGATAGAATTCTTGCCCGCTTCAAGATCCAGACGAAGGTGCTGTTTTTCATCCTGCCCTTCGTCGTCAGCATCTGTGCCGTCGGTATCACCGGCCTCTATGCATCCGGCCTGCTTCAGGGACGCATGGAGATTTCCAACAGCGTGTTGCAGACCTTGAGCGGCTTCAAGGATGTCTATGCGGGCATGAACGCCTTCCTGCATTCGACCACCGAAGAAACACGTGATGCCGTGCAATCGACGATCTCGGCGCAGAAGGACGTGCTCGCCGATACCGCTGCACAGGTTGCCGGCCAGAACGGCCAGGACGAATTGAAGGCGGCGATCGCGGCGACCAGCGACATCGAAGCGCGCATCGGCGGCCTTTGGACGCTGCACGTTGGCGAGCAGGACCTGCGCACGGCAATGAGCTCGAACCTCGACGCCTTGCTGATCGAGCGCGCCAAGATCAATGAAGAGTCGAACCGCCTGCAATACGCCGTTCGCAAGAGCGAGAACGCCGCCAAGACCATGCTGCGCGAAGCCGAAAAGCTGATGCGCGCAAGCCGCTTCTTCAACGAGTTCGGCACCGAAGTGAGCAAGGCGATCACCGTCGAGGAGAAGCTGAAGGCGGTCAAGGAACGCTTCCCGATGATCGGCCGCACCGAGCGTGACATCTTCCGCCTGCTGCCGAAGGACGAAAAGTCGCTCACCGAGACCATCACCTCGGCTTCGAGCGAGATCGGCTCGATCCTGAAGGCGCCCGCCGGACCGGAAACGCTTGCCGGCATTTCCAAATATGTCGACCGCTTCCGCACTGCGAGCTTCCGCCTGGAAGCGGCTTCCGTCGGCAAGATGCGCGACGCCACGCGGATTTTCGCCGAACTCGACGAACAGATCGTCACGACGGAATCGGTTCTGACCGCTACCCGTAGGCTGTCGTCGTCGATCACCGATATCCAGATTTCCGCCGCCACCTTCATGGGGCAGACGAACGAGGGCAATCGCCAGAAGCTGCTCGACAAGTCGCTTGCCGTTCAGCAGAACATGGCGACGCTTCGCGGTGTCGCAAGCGACGGCGCATCCTTCGACAAGATCGCCGACACGTTGATGCCGATCCTGACCGCGATGAAGAAGGATGCCGCAGCGCTCGTCGAAATCACGGTCAAGCGCACCGCAGACTTCGACGCCGCCGGACAATCGATCAACCAGATCTGGACCGATCTCACCGAATTTGCCGAACAGCAGAAGGTTGCCGCCGGGACCGAGCGCAACGAGGCGAACCAGATCTCGGTTGCCGCCACCGTTGCCGGCGTCGTCATCGCGCTTCTGGCCGGCATCGCGCTGACGCTGACGCTGAAGAAGCCGATCGGTCAGATCACCGCGGCGATGCGTCGTCTCGCCGATGGCCGCCTCGACACGACGATCGATGGCGATGGTCGTCGCGACGAAATCGGCGACATGGCCCGTGCGCTCGGCGTGTTCAAGGAGAACGCGCTCTCCAAGGTCCGCATCGAAGCGGAAAGCGAGGAGCAGCGCAGCCGCGCCGAAATCGAGCGTAGCCGCAACGACCAGGAAAAACGCGAGCTCGATCGCCAGATCGATCTTGCCGTCAGCGAGCTTGCCGCTGGTCTCGGCCGCCTGGCCCAGGGCGACCTGTCGCGCCAGATCGACGTGCCGTTCCATGGTCGCCTCGAACAGCTTCGCCAGGACTTCAACGGTTCGCTGATCCGCCTGCAGGACACGCTCGCCCAGATCCGCGCCAATGCGCAGGCGATCCAGGAGAGCGGCTCCAGCATGCACCATGCGGCAGATTCGCTGTCGAAGCGCACGGAGGCCCAGGCCGCCTCCCTCGAAGAGACGGCGGCCGCCGTCGACCAGATCACCGTCACCGTCCGTTCCTCGGCCGAGCGTGCCGGCGAAGCCAACCATGCGGTGATCCAGACGAAACGCAGCGCCGATAGCTCGGCGACCGTCGTCACCAACGCGATCGCCGCCATGGGACGCATCGAGGAGGCCTCGCGCCAGATCGAGCAAATCATCGAAGTGATCGACGACATCGCCTTCCAGACCAACCTCCTGGCGCTGAACGCCGGCATCGAGGCGGCACGGGCGGGTGAAGCCGGAAAGGGCTTTGCCGTCGTCGCCCAGGAAGTGCGTGAACTGGCCCAGCGCTCGGCAGAAGCTGCGCGCGAGATCAAGGGCTTGATCAACAAGTCGACCAACGAGGTCAATGCCGGCTCGCACCTGGTCAAGGAAACCGGCGAAGTGCTGGCTTCGATCAGCGCCCAGATCGTCACGGTCAGCCAGCACGTCGAGATGATCGCGACTGCCAGCCGCGACCAGGCCGTGGCGCTCAACGAGGTCAACGGCTCAGTCAACCAGATGGACCAGATGACGCAGCAGAACGCCTCGATGGTGGAAGAGGCGACGGCGACGAGCCGCGCGCTCTCAAACCAGGCCGACACGCTGATGATGCTGGTCGAGCAGTTCCGGCTGGAGCCGGCGGCGGAAGACTACGACAACTACCGGGCGGCCTGAGGCGTGCGGTAGACGGTTTCGCTGGCGGCAGGCAACGCCGCCAGCCGAAAGCACGGCAACCGGTGCCGTGCGATATAACAAGGGCAGGGGCTAACATTGCACCGCGTGGCCGCAGGGCTTCGCGGTGCTTTTTTTATCGGCGTAGAGGCTGCTCTTGCGTCGCTTGGTGACCGCGGCCGCGAGTGTTGTGAAGGTTCGACGTAGAAGGGCGGGCGGTTTCGGATCGAAATCCTCGTCCCAGCGGCGCGTTTTCAGGGCCATGTCGGCGATGTAGACCATTGCCATCATTTCCATCGCGATGCTCCTTAGTTGATGGGCATCACTTCTTTTATGCAGCAAAACTAGTTTTACATACATCGGGTATCGCTCTATGTTTTTCACCGATGAAAGACATGGATTGGGATATCTATCGCTGTTTCATGAGCGTGGCGCGCGCTGGTGGGCTCACCGGAGCGGCGCAGGCGCTCGGCTCCAGCCCGGCGACCGTTGGCCGGCGGATGCTGGAACTCGAGGAGCGCACGGGCCGCGCGCTGTTTCTGCGCAGCCAGACCGGCTACCAGCTTACCGGCGATGGTGAACTGCTGTTCGAGCAGCTTCAGGAAATGGAATCGGCGGCGCGCCGGGTCGAGAGCTGGCGGCAGGAAGGCGAGGGCGTAACGGTCCGCATCACCGTCGGTACCTGGATCGCCTGGCTGCTGGCGGAGAACTTTCCGGCGCTCTGCACCGAAAGGGACGGCTTCAGCCTCGCGATCACGGTCGGCGAAACACGCGCCAGCCTCGCCTATCGCGAGACCGATATCGGCATCCGCGCCTTCGAGCCCGAGGAGGCCTATCTGGCGGCAAGTCCGGTCGGCGACGTCGCCTATGCCGCCTATCGTCAAAAGAACGCGCCGTCGGGCGCGAGCGCGCGATGGGTGGCCGTCGGCGAGGAGGAGGCGATCTCCGCCTATCTGCGCTGGCCGCACGAGCAGATGAAGGGGGGCTGGGAGGGGCGGATCGTCGCCACGGTCACGCGGCCGCGCTCGCTGCTCGATCTCGCCCGCGCCGGCGCCGGCTGTGCGGTGCTTCCTTGTTTCGTCGGCGATCTCGATCCGATGCTGGAGCGCGCCGGCGAGGAGATCCCGGCGCTCCGGCACCGGCAATGGATCGTCATGAACAATGAGGATCGCCACCGCAAGGAAATACGAACGGTCGTCGACCGCATGACCAGGCTGTTGCGTAGTCACGTGGACATCTTTGCCGGAAAGCGACCGCGCCGCAGCTGAGGCGGAGCAAGGACTGAACCCTGCTGCTGGGAACGCTACCGCCGTGGTCTTTTTTGTATATGGGTCAGCGCATCAGCAGCTTGACGAGTGCCGCCTGCGAGTTGACCCGGGTCTTGGCGTAGATGCTTTTGAGCTGCGTCCGGATCGTCTCATAGCTGACGCCGTTGGCCTGCGACATTTCCTTCAGCGTCAGGCCGGCGGCGATACCGCAGGCGATGCGGATTTCGGCGGGGGTCAGACCATAATTGTCCTTCAGATGGTCGTGCCTGAGATCGCCGAGCAGCGACGTCGCGGGCTCGACCAGAACCGCCACAGTCGGTCCGTCGAGAAGTTCGGTAAAGATGCTGGCACTTCGCCGCACCAAGGTAATGCGGAAGGCGCCGTGCTCCGCGGTCCTGACGACACGCAGTTGCGGCTGTGCCGGTGCGCCGACCGGCGAGGCCAGAAGCTCGAGCGCCGCATTGGTTTCCGGTTCGTCCATGAACAGGCGGCCGTTGACCGCGACCCGGAACGGTGAGCCGTTCGCCGCCATTCGCTCGGCGTTGTGGTTCATCGAGCGGATGCGCAGATTGCCGCCCACATAAATCACGCCGACGCCGATCGTATCGAGCAGGGTCCGGCCCTCATGCTGCTCGGCCATCATCAGGTCGCGCCGCCGCAGGAAGTCGAAGGCGCGCTTCAGGTGGGGCGCAAGAAGCGTGTACTGGTCCGCCGCCTGCTGGTTGAGTTCCTCGTCGGTCGACGAGGTGCAGGTCGACACGAGCAGGGTCCGCGTCGGGCTGCGCACGATGGTCACGCCGACGGTGGTCTCGCTGCCGGTCTGGCGCTTCAGCCAGTCATTGTAGAATTCCGATTTCATCAGCTCCGAGCGCGAGACGATATGCTCGCCGGAGAGACCGCGGCCCACCGGCACGAGAACCGATTTCGGTATCCAGGGATTGATCGCCGCGAAGTGATCGTTGAACTGGTCGATGGCATCAGAGGTAAAGCCGGAGACATAGGGCACGCACGACGCTGGCGCTGTGAGGTCATGATAGTGGAGCGCAGAGCATCCATCGGGCATGGTCGTCGTCAGCCGGTCGAGAAAATCCTGCCAGCCGCAATCGCCAAAGGCGGCGCCGTAGATCAGCTCCGTCAGTTCGGCGGTATCTGCAGGTTTCGTCGAACGATACATGCGTGCCTTTGTCTAAGACAGGTATGCCTAATATAGTCAGGCATCACGGGTTCGATCAACCTGAAATAGCGGAGACAAGCATTCGTTGCGTGCGTTGCCATCCTGACAACGCAGAATAGCCGGCAAAGAGCCGGCTATTCCAATTTCTCCCACTTTCAACCGGTTTCGGTGAAATCAACTTTTGGTTGCTCTCACGTTCGCGGCCACAGCTGTGTGGCGGAGCGCTAGCGGCGACAGCAGGATCGTCGCGAACAGCGTTGTGGCGAGCATCATGGCCGGCCCTGGGTGACGATAACCGGGATCAGCAGGTCGCCCCAGTTGCCTTCGCCGCCGTGGTGGCGGGCGGAGCGCACGAGCTCGACCGAAACGCCGGCATCGACGGCCTTCATGACGGACTGGTTGAGGCGGTGCAGGTCGTTGGCGACCATGCGGATTGCCGCCTGCTGGTCCGGGGTCATCGCCGAAGACTGTTCCTCGGCCCGTTCCTTGACGCGTGTCTGGACTGTCATTGGACTTCTCCTTGAGGTTCGAGGCTGGAGGTGCTTGCGGTTTTCCGCCCGCATCCATTTCACTTACGAGGGGTCGGCAGGAGCGCAGCGGGCAGGGATTGCCACGCTCCCGCCGGGCTTTCACTCTGCGGCCGGGCGGAATTGATCGTGCTCGGTCGATTCCTTCATGGCTGTTGTCGAGGACTGGCCGCCGGTGATCGCCATCGAGACGGCGTCGAAGTAGCCGGTGCCGACTTCGCGTTGGTGCTTGGTCGCGGTGTAGCCGTTGACCTCGGCGGCGAATTCCGCCTCCTGCAGCTCCGAATAGGCGGCCATCTGCCGTGCCTTGTAGCCGCGCGCCAGTTCGAACATGCCGAAGTTCAGCTGGTGGAAGCCGGCAAGCGTGATGAACTGGAACTTGTAGCCCATCGCGCCCAGCTCTCGCTGGAACTTGGCGATCGTCGCGTCGTCGAGGTTCTTTTTCCAGTTGAACGACGGCGAGCAATTGTAGGCGAGCAGCTTGCCCGGATGCGCCTTGTGCACGCCCTCGGCGAACTTGCGGGCCTGTTCCAGGTCCGGCTTGGAGGTCTCACACCAGATCAGGTCGCAATGCGGCGCATAGGCGATGGCGCGGGCAATGCAGGGCTCAAGCCCGTTCTTCACCTGGTAGAAGCCTTCGACCGTGCGGCCGGCATCGTAGTCGACGAAGGGGCGATCGCGCTCGTCGATGTCGGAGGTGAGCAACTTTGCCGCTTCCGCATCGGTGCGGGCGATGACCAGCGTCGGCGTGCCCATGACGTCGGCGGCAAGCCGTGCCGCGTTCAGGTTGCGGATATGGGCTGCCGTCGGGATCAGCACCTTGCCGCCGAGATGGCCGCACTTCTTCTCCGAAGCAAGCTGATCCTCGTAGTGGACGCCGGCAGCGCCCGCCTCGATGAAGGCCTTCATGATCTCGAAGGCGTTGAGCGGACCGCCGAAACCGGCTTCGGCGTCAGCGACGATCGGTGCGAACCAGGTGTCGACCGAAAGGCCCTTGCCTTCTGAGGTCTCGATCTGGTCGGCGCGCTGCAGCGTGCGATTGATGCGCTTGGCAAGCTCAGGCGCGGCATTGGCCGGATAGAGCGACTGGTCCGGATACATGGCCGAAGCGGTGTTGGCATCGGCTGCGACCTGCCAGCCGGAGAGGTAGATCGCCTTCAGGCCGGCGCGCACCATCTGCATTGCCTGGTTGCCCGAAAGTGCGCCGAGTGCGTTGACGAAGTCGTCTTCGTGAATGAGTTTCCACAAGCGGTTCGCGCCCATTTCGGCCAGCGAATAGCGGATCTCGACCGACCCGCGCAGCCGCTTCACGGTCTCTGCGGTATAGGGGCGATCGACGCCATCGAAGCGGCCTTGCGGTGCGCTGGGAACGAGCTTGTAAAAATCAGTCATTACTTCCTCCTGTCAAAATCAAACACCCATTCGACTTTTGTCGTATGGCGACTTGTGTTTCGAGTTCATGTGACAGTTTTTACATTGCGCTGCAGTATTCGGCTATTGGAAACGGTCGTTTGCAGAGATCAAAAGGGTTATGTTGTCTTGCCTTTGACAGGGCGGCGAAGTAAATTTGTAAAAAATGTAAAACGCCCTGCGCTGAGCGGATTGTAAAGGTAGTTACAAATGGCCGAGAACAAGATCTTTGCCGGCCCGCGGGTCAGGCGCATTCGTAACGGCCTGTCGCTGACGCAGACGGCCATGGCCGAGGCCCTCGGTATCTCGCCGTCCTATCTCAATCTGATCGAGCGCAACCAGCGGCCGCTGACGGTGCAGCTGCTTTTGAAGCTTGCCTCGGTCTACAAGGTCGACCTCGACGAGTTGCAGGGCGAAACCGGCGGCAGCCTCACGCAATTGCGCGAGGTTTTCGCCGATCCACTGCTGTCGGCCGAGCTGCCGGGAGAGCAGGAGCTGATCGAGGTGGCAGAAGCGGCCCCCAATGCTGCCGGCGGCGTCGTCAAGCTCTACCGCGCCTATCGCGAGCAGGCAGCGCGTCTCAGGGACTTGGCTGACCTCCTGGCGGGGCAGGGGCACATGGAGGCGCTTTCGGGCACACGGTTGCCGATGGACGAGGTACGCGAGACCTTCGAGGGGCGGCCGAATTATTTTGCCGGCATCGAGGCGGCGGCGGAAGCCTTCCACGAGGCGCTCTCGCCGGGTGATGATCTCATCGGCGCGCTCAAGGCCTGGCTGAAGAAGGAGCATGGCCTCGTCGTGCGCAGCCTGCCGGTCCATGCCATGCCGAACCTGCGCCGTCGCTTCGACAGGCACTCCATGCGCCTCTTCGTTTCCGAGCGGCTGTCGCCCTACGACCAGTTGCGCGAGATCGCGATGGAGGCCGTGTCGATTGCCTGCCACGAGGCGATCACGGCCGAGCTTGGGTCGTTACGGCTTTCGACCGCGGAGGCACGCCGTATTGCTCGCTTCGAGCTGGCGCGCTATGGCGCGCATGCGCTGATGATGCCCTATGCTGCGTTCCTCGCCGCCGCACAACGGGCGAAGTACGACCTCGATGTCCTGCGCGCCCGTTTCCAGGTCTCCTTCGAACAGGCGGCCAACCGGCTGACCATGCTGCAACGGCCGGGCGCCCAAGGGCTGCCATTCTTCCTGATGGAGATCGACAATGCCGGCCACCGATTGCGGAGGGCGGGCGCATCGGGCTTCCCTCAGGCAAAGTTCGGCGGTGGCTGTCCCAAGCTCAATATCCATGCCGCCTTCTCAGTGCCGGGCCAGCTACTGGTCGATCGTGTCGAGATGCCCGACGGCGCTGCATTCTTGACCATCGCACGCACGCTGGAGGGTCCGCAGGCGGCGTTCCACGAGCGCGTCCGGCGCACAGCCCTGCTTCTAGGCTGCGAAGCTTCGTTTGCCGACGAGACCGTCTACGGTTCGGTGCTGCTGCCGGCGGTCGAAATCGGTGCCGGCTGTCGGCTCTGCGAGCGCCAGGGCTGCCTGGCGCGTGCCGAGCCGCCCGTTACCCGGCCGCTCGGACTTGATGAGATGGCGACCGGGCTCAGCGTTTTCGATTTTCAGTAGCTGACGGGGTGCTGGTTGGGCAGAAGCGGCGCATTCGCGGCAAAGCATTCCGCCGGTAGCCCGGTAGTATAGCCGCGGGTGATATGGGCCGTGTCAGCATAGGCCTTGTTGCGCATCAGGATCGCGTGCAGTTCCGGTAGATTGTAGAACGGCACACCGGGATACAGATGGTGCTCCAGGTGGTAGTTGATGTTGTGGGGCGCGAAGAACAGCTTCTCCCAGGCGTGCGGATAGACGGTGCGTGAGCTCGTCAGTTCGTCGCTATAGTCCATGCTGCCGAAATGCTCGGCGACGCTGCGTATATAAAGGAACAGGCAGAAGAAGGTGAGGAACGGCACCACCCAGTAGAGCGCCACTTCCCGCCAGATGCCGAAGAGCGTGAAGATCGCGGCGGCGGCGGCGTAGAAGCCGACGCGCAGCAGCTTGTACTGCAGCGTTGAACGGTCGTTCTTGCCCATGCGTTTGGCCATATGCAGCATGTCGCGCAGCGAATTGACCGCGACGAGGTAACCGAGCAATTGCGTGACGCCGCGCGCAACCTTTTGCGGAAAGGTGAATTGCGGCATGCCGAGCTTCGCTGTCCAGTCCGGATCCTCGTCGCTATTGGCGTGCTGATGGTGGGCGAGATGGTTCTGGCGGTAGCCATCGACCGTGGCCAGCACCGGCCAGGCGAGCAGCAGGTCGCTCATCCAGTCGCTGAGTTTCCGGTTGCGGATGATGCGATAGTGCGCCGCCTCGTGGATCATGCAGCCGAGCGCATGCATGCGTCCGGCGATCAGCACCACAGCAATCAGGTAGACGAAGACATTGCCGAAATACTCGCTGACGGCGATGGCTGCTGCGATCATCGTCCAGTCGAATGCGATTGCCGCAAGGGCCTTTTGCGGCTCGAGCACCGACAGGCGCTTCAACTGCTTCGGATCGATCCTGCGGCTTTTCCCGCCGACGATCTGCTCACCCATGACGACACCTGAGATCCTGAACCGCAACTGTCGGGAAAATCGCATGGCGATCATGGTTAATCAATCGTAAATGGCGGTCCGTACAGAGGCGGCAAAGCTATGGTTAACGGTGCCGCCGCGGCCGGGTCGAAGGCGACAGGCTGGAAGCAAGGCGCCATAAGTGCCCGTTTTTCTTCGACTTGTGAAACTGATGAGCCCACAGGGCGGCGCTTCTTATCGGCACGAAAGCGCTTGAGGTTATCGAGAAAGATGCCTAACCTCCGGCCTGAACGAAGCGGATTGGACGGTGTCCCGGCGTGCCGGGCCCGATACGAAAAAACCAAGAGGGGAGTTGTATGTCCAAGCTCATCGTCACAACCCTGGCGGCAGCCGTTCTGGCCGGCTCGACCATGCTGGCCTCGGCGCAGGAGCGCGTGGTCAACGTCTACAACTGGTCGGACTATATCGACAGCAGCATTCTGGAAGATTTCACCAAGGAGACCGGTATCAAGGTCGTCTACGACGTCTTCGATTCCAACGAGATCCTGGAGACGAAGCTGCTTGCAGGTGGCTCCGGCTACGACGTGGTGGTGCCGACGGCAACCTTCCTGCAGCGGCAGATCGCCGCGGGCGTGTTCCAGAAGCTCGACAAGTCGAAGCTGCCGAACCTTTCCAATATGTGGGACGTGATCATGGAGCGTACGGCCAAGTACGATCCGGGCAACGACTATGCCATCGACTACATGTGGGGCACAACCGGCATCGGCTACAATGTCGACAAGATGAAGGCGATCCTTGGCACGGACGAGAAGCCCAACTGGGACGTCATCTTCAAGCCGGAACTGGCGGCGAAGTTCAAGGATTGCGGCATCCACATCCTCGATTCCCCGACCGACGTGATGCCTTCGGCGCTCGCCTATCTCGGCCTCAACCCGGATAGCCACGAGGCGGCCGATCTCGAAAAGGCGGCTGAGCTGCTGGCGAGCATCCGCCCCAATGTGCGCAAGTTCCATTCCTCGGAATACATCAACGCGCTCGCCAACGGCGACATCTGCCTTGCAATCGGCTTTTCCGGCGACGTCTTCCAGGCCCGCGACCGTGCGGCCGAAGCCAAGGCTGGTGTGACCGTCGACTACGCGATCCCGTCCCAGGGCGCGCAGATGTGGTTCGACATGCTTGCGATTCCGGCTGATGCACCGCACGTCGAGGAGGCGCACGCCTTCCTCAACTACATGATGAAGCCCGAGGTCGTCGCCAAGGCATCGAACTATGTCTTCTACGCCAACGGCAACAAGGCCTCGCAGCAGTTCCTCGACAAGGCCGTCATGGAAGATACCGCCATCTACCCGACGGAAGAGGTGATGCAGAAACTGTTCACGGTGACGCCCTTCGAGGCGAAAGAGCAGAGGGTATTGACCCGTCTCTGGACAAAGGTCGTAACCGGCCAGTAAGAGCGGAAAACGAATTGCCCGGACCTCAAAATCCGGGCAATTTTCTTAAGGGGGCACCGGGGAAAACGAGAGTGCCCATCGGCTGTATCATTCGGGGATAGATGATGAAGTCTCTCGGCAGTATCCGGCGGTCCTTTGCCCCTTGGGCGGATCCCGCTTCCAAGCCATTCATTTCCTTCAAGAACGTGACCAAGCGGTTCGGCGATTTCACCGCCGTCGACGACCTTTCGCTGGATATCTACACGCGCGAGTTCTTTGCGCTGCTCGGTGCGTCCGGCTGCGGAAAGTCGACGCTTCTGCGCATGCTCGCCGGCTTCGAACAGCCGACGTCGGGTGAGATCATTCTCGACGGACAGAGCCTGGCCGGCATTCCGCCCTACAGGCGTCCGGTCAACATGATGTTCCAGTCCTACGCGCTCTTCCCGCATATGAACGTGGAGAAGAACATCGCCTTCGGCCTGAAGCAGGATGGCATGCCGAAGGCGGATATTGCCGAGCGCGTCGCCCAGATGTTGAAGCTGGTGAAGCTCGAAAAGTTTTCCCAGCGCAAGCCGCACCAGCTTTCGGGCGGTCAGCGCCAGCGTGTCGCGCTTGCCCGCTCACTTGCCAAGCGGCCGAAGGTGCTGCTCCTCGACGAACCGCTCGGCGCGCTCGACAAGAAGCTGCGCGAGGAGACCCAGTTCGAACTGATGGATCTGCAGCAGGAACTCGGTCTCACCTTCGTCGTCGTCACCCACGACCAGGAAGAGGCAATGACCATGGCCGACCGCATCGCGGTGATGAGCCACGGCAAGGTCATTCAGGTGGCGACGCCTGCCGAAATCTACGAGGCGCCGAACTCCCGTTTCGTCGCGGACTTCATCGGCGACGTCAACATTTTCGAGGGCGCTGTTTCCGGCGCCGAGGGCGGCTATGTGCGCCTTGAGGGCACCAACGGTTTCCCGATCCGCATGGCATCGCCCGAGACGCCGGCTGCCGGCGGCAAGTCCGCCGTCGCCGTCCGCCCGGAAAAGATCCGCGTCAGCCGCCAGCCGCCGGCGCACGCGCCCGTCAACACCGTTCAGGGCGAGATCTGGGATATCGGTTATCTCGGCGACATGACCGTCTTCCACGTGCGCCTGAAGGACGGACGCGTGATCAAGGCCTCGTCGCTCAACGCGGTGCGCGCGGTCGAGGATCCGCTCGGCTACGACCAGGAGGTCTGGGTTTCCTTCGGCGAAGATGCCGGCGTCGTTCTGAAGGATTGAGGCCATGACCCGTGTCGCATCCGCCCTCTTCAGCCGCCTCGTCATCATCATCCCCTATGCCTGGCTGCTGTTCTTCTTCCTGATCCCCTTCTTCATCGTCTTCCGCATCTCGCTGTCGCAGACGGCGGTGGCCATGCCGCCCTATACGCCGGTCTTCGATCTGTTCGGCGGCCTGTCCGGCATCCTTGAAAAGGCGCGGGAATTCTCCTTCGACAACTACGTCTGGCTGACGGAAGACGTCCTCTACTTCAACGCCTATGTGTCGAGCGTCATCATCGCGGGCGTCTCGACCGTGCTGACGCTGCTGATCGCCTATCCGGTTGCCTACGGTATGGCGAAAGCGCCGAAGACCATTCGCCCGACGCTGCTGATGCTGGTGATCCTGCCCTTCTGGACGAGCTTCCTGATCCGCGTCTACGCCTGGATCGCGATCCTCAAACCCGAGGGGCTGCTCAACCAGTTCCTGATGAGCATCAACGTCATCGACCAACCGCTGATCATCCTCAACACCAATTGGGCGATCTATATCGGCATCGTCTATTCCTATCTGCCCTTCATGGTGCTGCCGATCTATTCGTCGCTTGAGAAGATGGATCACACCCTGACGGAGGCCGCGCTCGACCTCGGCTGCACGCCGTTTACCGCCTTCTGGCGCGTGACATTCCCGCTGTCGCTGGCGGGCGTCGTCGCCGGCTGCCTGCTGGTCTTCATCCCAGCCGTCGGCGAATTCGTTATCCCCGACCTGCTTGGCGGTTCGGAAACGCTGATGATCGGCAAGACGCTCTGGAACGAGTTCAACGCCAACCGCGACTGGCCGGTCTCTTCGGCCGTGGCGACGATCCTGCTTCTGATCCTGGTGTTGCCGATCGTCTACTTCCAGAACGCCCAGGCCAAAGCCGACAGCGAGGGGAGGTAGGACATGGGCAACTGGTCACGCTTCAACATCGCCTCGATCGTGCTCGGTTTCGGCTTTCTCTACCTGCCGATCGTGCTTCTGGTGATCTTCTCCTTCAACGAATCGAAGCTCGTCACCGTCTGGGCGGGCTTTTCGACCAAATGGTACACGCAGCTCTGGCATAACCAGGCGCTGCTCGATGCCGCCTGGGTGACGATCCGCGTCGCGCTGATCTCGGCGACCTTCGCCACCGTGCTCGGTACGCTCGCGGCTTTGGCGCTCGTCCGCTACACGCGCTTCCGTGGCCGCATGCTGTTTTCCGGCATGGTCTATGCACCGCTCGTCATGCCCGAGGTGATCACCGGCCTGTCGCTGCTGTTGTTGTTCGTTGCCATCGGTCTCGACCGCGGCTTCTGGACGATCACGCTGGCGCACATCACCTTCACCATGTGCTTCGTTGCTGTGGTGGTGCAGTCGCGGTTGCTCAGCTTCGACCGGTCGATCGAAGAGGCAGCCCTCGATCTCGGCGCCACGCCGGTCACGACCTTCTTCTCGATCACCCTTCCGGTCATCGCGCCCGCGGTGTTTTCCGGCTGGGTTCTCGCCTTCACGCTGTCGCTGGACGATCTGGTGATCTCGAGTTTCACCACGGGACCGGGCGCCACCACGCTGCCGATGAAGATCTACAGCCAGGTGCGGCTGGGCGTGACGCCGGAAATCAACGCGATCTGCACCATCCTCATCGGTGTCGTCGCCATCGGGGTGGTCGTTGCCTCGATCGTCACCAAGCAGCGCGAGGCGCAGCGCGAACGGGACGAGCGGGCGGCCTTCGCCCAGTCCTGAACGGTGCGAATTCGAGACTAGCGTGACGCGGCTTGTCCGCCACGAACCGACGGCTGGTGTCTCTGACGCCGGCCGTTTTCAGTTGGGTTCGCCAAGAACCGACAGGGGTGAGATCACTGCATTCGGCCAGGAACCGCCGACGAAGAAACGCAGCCTTTGCCCGGCATTCAATGTGTCGGTGTAGGTGCCTGCGAGCGCCAGGCTGCCGCTGCGGTAGGGAATGACGCCGTTGACCGAGAGATTGCCGGTCTGGCCGGCAAAGAGCGCTCGGTTCAGCCGCGCCGACCCTTCCCCGAAGCTGGCTTCGATATCCGCCGTCTGGAAGGCGAAGTTGCCGTCGCTCGCCTGCGCCAGCGAAAAGAATTCTCCGGCCCGGACAAGGTTCGCAAAGGCATTTGCGTCGAAGCCGGTGAGGTTGCCGTTGGCGAGCGAAAGCCTGATGCGGCCGGAAGCCTCGGCCACCTGCGCGCGCCAGAACGGGTGTTCCGTCGTAAGGTCCAGATTGACATTGCCCCGGCCGGTCGGAACCGGGCCGGTGAAACCGAAGTCAGCAAGGGCGGCGGCAAGGTCGGCATTCTTCAGCACCAGTTCCAGACGGCCACCGCCGGCCAGCCCCTCTTCCGAAGCGGCGAGCCGCCCGCTGAGCCGGCCATTGGCATAGGTGCTGTCGGCGACGTCGATGGAGGCGCGCCCGTGATCGATGATGACGCCGGCGGCGAGATCTTCGAGCCGTAGCGGGCCTACCAGTGCCTCCTGCGCCGACAGCCGCACATCGGCACGCCAGCTGCGCGCGAACGCGTCGCCGAGTTGTTGTGTGAGTTCGTCCGGCTCCAGCGGGTCGATGAACGGCTGCAGCCCATTGAGATCGATGCGGTCGAAGGCGAGCGTGCCTTCGACGCGGTGGGTATCGTCGATCGGCGTGGAGATGTCGAGGATGCCGGTCGCGTTGGCACCGCCGAGCGTCAGCTGAAGCTCGTCGAGCTTCAGCGAGGCCTTACCGCTGGTGACGTTGGCGCTGAGGCTGAAGCCGCTGTCCGGCAATGCGCCCGCCGCCTTGCCTTTGTACCAGGCGGCAAGGGCCTGCAGCGAGGCCGTCGAAACCTGCAGCCGTCCCGCGGCAGTCGGTGCAGGGGAGAGATTGCCGTTGCCTTCGAACGAGAGACTGAGCGCCGCCGAGGATAGCGACGTCTTGAGCGCCGCATCGTGGCCGGTCAGCAGCATCAGCGGTTCGTTGCATTCGAGCGTCCAGGCCACCGTCTGTCCGCCAAGGCTTCCCGAAAGCCGGGCGCTGAGCTGCTTGGTGAACGAAGGCCAGGAGACGGTTCCGGATATGCCGGAAAATTCCCGGGTCTGGTTGGTGACGAGGTCGATGATCTGCAGGCGGCCGTTTTCGACGGTGACATCGCCGAACGGCGTATCCTTCTCGGCAGCCTGTGTGTCCGGGGTACTCAGCCAGTGCGGCCGCTGCCAGTTGAGTGTGCCGTCCGTGTGCCGCTCGAGCGTGACGACGGGCTCGATCAGCCGGATATCGTCCAGCGCCGGTGTGCCGTCGATCGCTGAAAACAGGCTGAACGTCGCGGTAATGCTGCCGATATGCGCGAGCTTGCGGGACGATCCATCCGTAGTTTCGATCGTCGCCGAGCGGAGCGTCAAAGTCGGTTCCGGCCAGAAGCTGATCTCGGGATTGCCCGATATTCGGCTCTTTCCGCCGGACCAGGCGTCCAGCATATGCTCCACGGTCGGACGCACGTTCGTCGTCGAAATCACCAGAGGCAGGACGGCGTTGTAGCCGGCTGCAAGCCCGACGCCGATCGCGGCCGGCCACAGGAAATGGCGGCGCCGCAGCTGCGACAACAGGCGTACGTCGCGCATCATATGCAGAAATTTACGTCTCATGTCCGCCTGGTCGCCGTCGCTTGGGTCACGTGAGCTTGGATAGGCCTTCGGTCCTCAGAAATCAAATGCGACGGACAGGCAACAGACAGGTAAATGTCGTCCACGCGATGACGAGGCGCTTTCCGGTGCTGTTTATTTTGCGATGCAGCATGGTATAGAGGGCATGGAGCAGGAGTGGAGGAAAGCATGCACGCAGAGCAGCCGTTGTGGGTTCCAGGTCCGGAAATCCTTGCGCATAGCCCCATGGCCGAATTCATCGCCTGGAGCAGCAAACGCTTCGGCAGAACCTTTGCGGATTACGATGCCTTCCACGCCTGGTCGGTGGCCGAGCGCGGTGACTTCTGGACCGCGGTTTGGGAGCACTGCGGCGTCATCGGAGAACGCGGCGCAACAGCCCTCGTCAACGGCGACCGCATGCTCGACGCCCGCTTCTTCCCCGACGCGAAGCTGAACTTTGCCGAGAACCTTCTTCGCGAAACCGGCGACGGCGACGCGCTCGTCTTCCGCGGTGAAGACAAGGTCGAGTATCGCCTGTCGTGGGACGAGCTTCGCGCGCTCGTGTCGCGCCTGCAGCAGGCGCTGAAGGCTCAGGGTATCGGCCCCGGCGATCGCGTTGCGGCGATGATGCCGAACATGCCCGAAACCATCGCTTTGATGCTGGCGACCGCCTCGATCGGCGCGATCTGGTCGTCCTGTTCTCCCGATTTCGGCGAGCAGGGCGTCCTCGATCGTTTCGGCCAGATCACGCCGAAGCTGTTCATTGCCTGCGACGGCTATTGGTACAACGGCAAGGGCCAGGACGTCGATGTGAAGGTTCGCGCGGTCTCCAAGGCCCTTGGCGTGCCGGCGCTGATCGTTCCCTATGCCGGCGACAGCGCCGCGCTGGCGGCCTCGATCGAGGGTGGCGCAACCCTTGCCGATTTCATCGCGCCGTTTGCGGCAACAACCCTGACCTTCGAACGCTTGCCCTTCAGCCATCCGCTCTACGTGCTGTTTTCCTCGGGCACGACGGGCGTTCCCAAATGCATCGTGCATTCGGCCGGTGGCACCCTGCTGCAGCATCTGAAGGAGCATCGTTTCCACTGCAGCCTTCGCCGCGGCGAAAAGCTCTTCTATTTCACCACCTGCGGCTGGATGATGTGGAACTGGCTGGTTTCCGGATTGGCCGTCGGCGCGACCCTCTGCCTGTTCGACGGCTCGCCCTTCTATCCCGACGGCAACGTGCTCTTCGACTATGCCGCAGCCGAGACGTTCGCGGTGTTCGGCACCTCGGCGAAATACATCGACGCCGTGCGCAAGGGCGGCTTCGTACCGGCCAACACGCATGATCTTTCCACCCTTCGGCTGTTGACCTCGACCGGTTCGCCGCTGTCGCCGGAAGGCTTCTCCTTCGTCTACGAAGGCATCAAGTCTGACGTTCAGCTTGCGTCGATCTCGGGCGGGACCGACATTGTTTCCTGCTTCGTCCTCGGCAACCCGCTGAAGCCCGTCTGGCGCGGCGAGATCCAGGGGCCGGGTCTTGGCTTGGCGATCGACGTCTGGAACGATGAGGGGCAATCGGTGCGCGGTGAGAAGGGGGAACTCGTCTGCACCAAGGCATTCCCGTCGATGCCGGTGATGTTCTGGAACGATCCCGAGGGCGCCAAGTATCGCGCCGCCTATTTCGAGCGCTTTGACAATGTCTGGTGCCATGGCGACTTCGCCGAATGGACAGAGCATGGCGGCATCATCATCCACGGCCGGTCGGACGCGACGCTTAATCCCGGTGGGGTGCGCATCGGCACGGCGGAAATCTACAATCAGGTCGAGCAGATGGAGGAGGTCGCAGAGGCGCTCTGCATCGGGCAGGACTGGGAAGACGACGTGCGCGTCGTTCTCTTCGTTCGTCTCGCCGCCGGCGTCGCCCTGACCGACGACCTGACGAAGGCGATCAAGAACCGCATCCGCGTCGGCGCCTCGCCGCGCCACGTGCCGGCAAAGGTGATCGCGGTCGCCGATATCCCGCGCACGAAGTCCGGCAAGATCGTCGAACTCGCGGTCCGTGATGTGGTGCACGGCCGTCCGGTGAAGAACAAGGAGGCGCTCGCCAACCCCGAGGCGCTTGATCTTTACGCCGGACTGGATGCCCTTAAAAATTGAGGGCGCGTTAACGGATTCGCGTGATTGGAATTAACCAAGGCTTCAGACTTGCTGAAAAATCCCTAAAATTGCGGATCCGGCGGGTAAGGTCTTGTTAAGGATTGGGGGCGCATGGTCATGCCAACTTGAGGCCGATCGATGTTGGATCGGCGTTCGGCAGAGATGCCGTCGCGGACATGACGTCGTTACTTCTCGAGCGATTGTTGGTTTAGCATTCAACTATCGAGGTGGCCTCCCAGCCACCTTTTTTTTATGCGTTTCTCGCCCGCCAGGCCTTGCTGAACGGGGCTCAGGAGCGGCGTTCGAGCGACCGCGACACGAGGATGACCGGGATCATGCCGGCGACGACGATGATCATCGCGGCGACCGAAGCGTCTTCGACCTTGGCCCGAGACGCGTCTTCGTAGACGAGCGTGGCGAGCGTGTTGAAGTTGAAGGGTCTGAGCATGATCGTTGCCGAAAGCTCCTTCATCGTCTCGATGAAGACGAGGAGAGCGGCGGTCAGTACCGCCGGCCGCATCATCGGCAAAAGCACGGTGCGCAAAGTCTGGCCGCCGGTCCGGCCGAGCGCGCGCGCCGCCATGTCGAGATGCGGCGAAAGCTTCTGGAAACCCGCTTCGAGCGAGCCCTCGGCCATGGTGAGGAAGCGCACGCTGCAGGCGTAGATGATCGCAAAGCCGGTGCCGGTCATCATCAACCCGGTGGAGATACCGAACGTATCGCGCATGCCGGCATCGATAATGTTGTCGAGAGCGGCCAGCGGGAAGAGCACGCCGATCGCAAGAACAGTGCCGGGCACGCCATAGCCGAAGGAGGCGAGCCGCCCGGCGATGTCGCTCACCCGAGAATGCCCCGTGCGCGCCGCATAGGCGAGCACGAAACCGAGCAGAACGGTCACCGTTGCGGTCGCACCTGAGACGAGGATGCTATGAAAGAGCGCGTTGAGCAGCCGCGGCTCGATGAACTGGTCGATGCGCTTGAGCGCATAATTGCCGAGGATCAGCACGGGTACGGCAAAGCCTGAAACCACGGGCAGCAGGCAGGCGACCATGGCGGCCCACTTCTTCCAGCCGGACAGTATGAGCCGGGCAGCATCGTGGACGGCGGACGTCGTCTTCTGGCTGGAGAAGCGCTGGCGTCGCCGTGCGGCCCGCTCGATCATCATCAGGCCGATGACGAAGACCAGCATGATGCAGGCGATCTGCGCGGCGCCCGCGAGGCTGCCGCGGTTCAGCCAGGTGTCGAAGATCGAGAAGGTCAGCGTCTGCACGCCAAGGAATTCGACCGCGCCGATGTCGTTCAGCGTTTCCATCGCCACCAGCGTCAGGCCGATCATGATGGCCGGGCGGGCCATCGGGATCTGGATGCGGAAGAACACCTTCAGCGGCCCGGCGCCGAGCGTGCGGGCGACGTCGGCGGCCGCGCGTCCCTGCATCAGGAACATCGAACGGCAGGCGAGGTAGATATAGGGATAGAGAACCGAACTCAGCACGAGCACGGCGCCGCCGAGCGAGCGGATATCCGGAAACCAGTAGTCACGGCTCGTCTTGAAGCCGAAGATCGCGCGGATCAGTCCCTGCACCGGCCCGGTAAAGGTGAAAAGCTCGCCGAACGCATAGGCAGCGAGATAGGCGGGGATTGCGAGCGGCAACACCAGTGCTGCCGACAGGAAGCGCCGCAGCGGAAACTCGCAGCTTGCGACAAGCCAGGCCGTGAGGATGCCGACGAAGGCGGTCACGGCACCCGTCAGCGAGATCAAGAGCAGCGTGCGCCCGGTGGCGCGCGGAATGACGTTCTGCATCAGATGCGGCCAGTCGCCGCCGCCGCCCGAGATCGCCAGCCAGGCGATCGCGATGATCGGCATCAGCACGATCACCGATGTCAATCCGGCCCATGTCGCCAGCAGGGGATGCGAAAGACCGGTTCCGGCACGCGCATGGCGGCGCTTGATGCTCTGAGATGTGGACTGCAATCGATCGATTCCGCGGCATGACGGCAAGAAATGGCCAATGGCGGCCAGCAAACTGGCCACCACAAGTCAACATTTCCTTATAGCATCCGGCCTCAGTTCGCCAAGACGCGTTGTGACGGGAAGGAAATTTCCACCAGCGTTCCCTCGTTGGGTGCCGAGGTGATCGAGAAGTGGGCGCGGTTCGCCTCCGCCATCGCCTTGGTGAGCGGCAGCCCGAGCCCGGTGCCGTCGCCACGCTTGCGCGCGCCTGTCGTCACCTGCCGGAACGGTTTCATCGCCTGGTCCAGTTCGCCGCGGGTCATGCCTACGCCGGTGTCGCGGATCCTCAGCATGACGCTACCGTTCGCCTCGTAGGAGGTCGACACCACGATCTGGCCGCCCGAAGGCGTGAAACGGATGGCGTTCGCCAGAATGTTGAGCGCGATCTGCTTGATCGACCGGCCGTCGGCCACGACGTTCGGCACGGCTGCCGAAAGCGAGGTGCGGATGATGACGCGCTGGCTGTTGGCCTGCGGCTGGACGAGCGACACGGCTTCAGAGACCGCGTCGTTGATCTCGACGGCGCCGAAATCGAGTTCCATTTCGCCTGCTTCGATCTTCGAGATGTCGAGCAGATCGTTGACGATATCGAGCACGTGGCGGCCCGACCGGCCGATGTCGCCGGCATATTCGATGTAGCGCGGGTGACCGACCGGGCCGAAATGCTCGCTCGCCATCATGTCGGAAAAGCCGATGATCGCGTTGAGCGGCGTGCGGATCTCGTGGCTGACGCGGGCGAGGAACTCGGTCTTGTGGGCATTGGCCGTTTCCGCGGCGCGCTTGGCGTTCCGGAGTTCCTCTTCGGTGCGTTTCCACTGGGTGATGTCGCGGATCACGGCGCAAAAGCCATTGGAGGCCGAAAGTCGGCCGATGGTCATGAACAGCGGAATGAAGCCGCCATTCGCTTCCCGCCCGATCACCTCGCGTCCGTCGTTCAGCACACTCGCGACGCCGTGGCCGGAAAGCCCGTGCAGGTAGTCGATGACTGCCTTCTGGCTTTCGTGAGCGAAGAGCGCGGCGAAAGGTTTGCCGCGGATCTCGCCCTCGTCATAGTTGAAGAGCGCGCTTGCCGAGCGGTTCATCGAGCGGATGTCGCCGTCATGCCCGAGAATGACAACGCCATCGGTTGCGGTTTCGAGGATGGACTTGAGTTCGTCGATTTCCGTCTTCAGACGGTCGACGTCGTCACCGGAGATGGCATCGTCTGCTTTCGTCGACGGCGCGTTCGCGGCCGCCGGCGTCAGCGCCAGCATCAGCGCGCTCCGGCCTTCCCAGCGGATCGTGTGCAGCCGTGCGATGACCGGCCGCATCTGACCGTCCCTGCGGATCAGCATCATCGTGCCGTCGGGTTCCTGGTCGGTCGCCTCTTCGCCATTGGCAAAGAGTGCGTCAAGGCCGCCTTCCCGGACAAAGTCGTCGAGGTCGCCATAGGCGGTGAGCCGCAGAAATTCCGGATTGGCGTGCAGCAGCTTTTCCCCGCGATGCACGAGCATACCGATTGGCAGGCTGTCGAGGATCTCGCCGCTAAGGCCGATATCTGCCCCTTGCTGCTCGAGATGCACGTTCGCCTGTTCGTCCTCGGCTGCGCCGTCGTCGGTCTCTTCTCCGGTTTCTTCCACGCCAGTCGGTTCTTCTGCCGCTGGCGTCGAGGAAGTGATGGCTTCGTGCGCGTCTACCGGGAAGGGTGTGCTTGCATCGGCCGCTGCGTCGCTTTCCTCTGCCGGTGCGGTTTCCGCCGGCCTGCCAAAATGCTCGCCCAATTGCCGCGCGATCTCGCGGAACGCCGCCTGTTCGCCCCGCGTCAGCGCGGTCGCCGCGCGATGCTTCTCGAGTTCGACGATCTTGTCGGAGACGGGGGGCTCAGCGTTGTCGACGAGCTGTAGGGCAGGGCGCTCTCCCTGGAAGAGATCGTCAGTTGCGGCGACCTGTTCGTCCGCGGCAACTTCGGCTGCATGGTCCGGCTCTGCCTCTGCCTCCTCGCTGGAGGTGAGGGTCTGGTCTTGGGGCGCATCACGATCCTGCGCAGCTGCGACAGGCTCGGCCTCCGTTTCGGAGGACCTCTGCGCGACGACCTGCACCTCGTCGGCGGACCGCTCCTCGATCTCAGGGCCGACGGTCTCAGGATCGACCGCTGGAGTATGCGCGTGGTCTTCCGACGGCGTCGCTTCCGCGGCAGCTTCTGCCGTCATGTCCGTTGCGGCGCCGAACGTCAGGCCGTTGGCGTGCTCGTCTTCGACGGCATCGGCAAGGCGCACGATACCGAAACCGCGAAAGCCGTCGAATTCGCGTGCGCGCGAGTAGGTGGGCAGGGCCGCCAGGTCGACCGGAACCTTGAGGCTGGTGCCCTGCACGGGCCAGAAAATCGTCTTGCCCGACCAGGTGTCGCGGCGTTGCAGCAGCGCGCCGATCTTCTGATCAGGATCGAGGCCGTAGCGTGCTGCCACGTGGTTAAAGGTGGCGCCGATCACATCGGCGGCGCGCGGACCGACGGCGGTGGCGAATTCCTCGGATATCTCGCTGAAGCGGCCTTCGGCGTCGATCTTCCAGACGAAGCGGACGGCACGGCCGCCGGGCACGAAGGCGAAGTCGGCCTGTTCCGTTTCAGCGGTGCCGGCATCGGTCGCCTCTACCGTCTCATCCTCGCGAGTGACCTCTTCCGTCACGGGGATTTCCGCGGCAACCGGCGTATCGTTCGCGGTCACGTCGGTCGCGACTGCAAGCGCCGGCTCGCCGTCATCTTCCGCTGGCTCCACGCCCTGCGCCGACGTTTCCGCATCTGCGGCGGCAAGCGCCTCCGGTTCCTCCGGTAAAGCGACCTGGCCTGCAGCGACGTGGACGCCTGCGTCCTCAAGGTCGCCATCGTCCTGTGGCGCGGCAACCGGTTCGACGGACTCCGCCTGTTCGAATGCGTCGGCCAGGGCAGCGTCTTCGGCTGGTGCAGCGCTTTCGACCAGCGCTTCGGCCGGTTCGACGATATCCTTTGCCTCCGGGGCCGGTGTCTCGGCGGTCGGTTCCAGCTCTTCGGCCAGCGGCAAGATCGGCAACACTTGCGCTGCCGGGGTCTCTTCGTCCGGATCGAGCGTGCCGAGAATGGTCTCGACAGCAAAGAGCAGATGCAGCGACGGTTCGTCGGCGATCTTGCCGACCGCGGCCGGCAGGTGCCCCTTCCGCGTTGCGACCGGGCGCTTGATCAGCCAGTCGTGGTCTCGGCCGACCGTATCGACGAGCTGCTTGCGCGTCTCGTCCGACATGCCGAGATCGATGAAGCCCGGCGAGTGTGCGATGATGCCGCCGTTGCCATCGAGAACGGCCATGTGGGTGTCCGGGCCGTCGAGGCCGGCGATCATGCGCGCAGCGCGATCCTCAAGCGACAGCGGCGTGCCCGAATGCGGTGCAGTAAAGAGCACCGCGTCCTCGTCCGGGCGCACGCGGATCATCTCCACGCTCACATTCAGCGGTGTGCCGCGGAAACCCGAGAACTTCCGGATCGAAAGCTGGCGCCGGTCGCCGGCGCGCACGAGCTGCGCTCCCGCGGCCTTGAGCTGACGCAGCGACAGCTCGCCCTGGTCCGGTCCCGCATCGATGAAATCATAGATCGACCCGGCGCCGAAAAAGGCCGCGCCCTGGTCGTTGGCCCAGAGAATGCGCGCAAAGTCCCGCGAAAACAGGATCGCCGCGTCGCCGCGGGCAAAATGCTCCCGCACCCGCGCATGCACGGCGATATCAATGAAGGGATACTGTCTCGCGGGCATAAAGGGGGCCTATTGACGGATCGCTTGCGGGTTAACACTCTATTAATACCCGGCAGGCCCGCAAGGGTCCAGCGAGGGCCGGAGCTTCGTCACGGCTTTCAGCGCGAAAGGTTAATTCTCCGGATTTTGTGCACTGCACAATTTTATTGCAATGCACAAGCAAGTAGTTTATATAATGCGCATCAATCAACGGCGCCTCTGAAGAGGGCCAGACACCAAGGAGCGCTTTCATGGCTACCAAGAAGACCGACGACGTATTTTCCCTTTCCTCTTTCGACCCGGCGAAGTTCACCGACAGCTTCCGCGACTTCGCGGAAAAGGGTGCCGTCCAGTCGAAGGAAGCCTATGCCAAGATGAAGACCGCTGCCGAAGAGGCAACGAAGACCGTTGAAGCAACGCTCGAAAGCGCCCAGACCGGCTCCGTCGAACTCGGTCTCAAGGCCATCGACGCACTGCGCACCAATGCCGAAAACTCGCTGTCTCACATGGAAGCGCTGCTCGGCGTGAAGTCGCTGTCGGAATTCGTCGAACTGCAGACGAGCTTTGTCCGCAAGCAGGCCGAACTCGCCGTCGAGCAGGCGAAGTCGATGCAGGAAGCCACCAAGAAGGTTGCCGAAAACGTCACCAAGCCGGGCAAGGACGCCGCTGAAAAAGCGATGTCGTCCTTCAAGAAGGTCTAAAGTCAACCGAGCGCGCCGGCTGAACGATGGCGACAGACTGCTGTCGCCGAATTCTGCCATCTGCGCCCAAAACCAAGAATCCGGATGGCTTGCCATCCGGATTTTTTCCAGGATAATCTCAAGTTAAGGCTTGCAAAGCGACGGAAGTCTCCGTATGTGAGCCGCCAAGCGACTGATGTCGCTTTATGTGCGGTTGTAGCTCAGTTGGTTAGAGCGCAGGTTTGTGGCACCTGAGGTCGTAGGTTCGATTCCCACCAACCGTACCATTTCTTCCCTATACGATAGGTATCGCGATTTGCGGGGCGCCTTGCTTCTTCAGAACAGCTTGGCCAAGGCTCTGAGCGCCACCACGTCCTGTACGCCATTCTGATAAAGTTCGATCAGCCGGGCGGCGAGCGCCGTTGCCTCTCCCGACTGGCGCGACAGCTCTCGCTCTCTTAGTGTTTCCTTGAAGACATCGTCGATCTTGGTGAGTTCACCCGGCAGGATCGGCGGGCCCGGTATGGACACAAGCATCCTTTCACACTCCTTTGTCGAAATGGGAGCGCGAGCCGATTGCGACCGGCGTGCTCGCAGCCATCGCCTTGAGCAAGCAGCTCAATTCCCTGTGAAGGCAACGTCGGGATACCGCGCCAGGTTCCTGTCGCGGCAATACCCAATTCGGGCTAGCGCTTGGGCGCGGGTCGGATCCGGTTCGAATGGACATAGGGCTCATCCGCCGGTAAAATTTCGCCAAGAGGATTCCCAGTAAGGCGTCGCAATCCATGGCCAAAGAATCCATCACACGGCGGCTTGCCGCCATCCTGGCTGCTGATGTCGTTGGCTATAGCCGGCTGATGGAGCGAGACGAGAAAACCACCTATACGCAGCTCATGGCGCGCTGGAGCGAAGTGCTGGAACCGCTCGTCGAAACCCACCAGGGCCGGGTGTTCAAGCGAACGGGCGACGGCGTGCTGGTCGAGTTTTCCAGCGCGGTCAATGCGGTCGAATGTGCGGCTGCCTTGCAGCGGGCGATGATCTCCGCCAATGCGGACGTGCCCCACGATCAGCAAATCGTGCTGCGCGTCGGCATCAACATGGGCGACATCATGGTCGCCGACAGCGACCTCTACGGCGACGGCGTCAATGTCGCAGCCCGGATCGAGGCGCTTGCGAGGCCCGGCGGCGTGGCGATTTCGGACGGGGTGCACGAATATGTGCACGGCCGCATCGATCTCATTTTCGTCGACAGCGGCCATCACGAGGTCAAGAACATCGAGCGGCCGGTGCATATCTGGAGCTGGTCGCCGGACGAGTATGCCGACGCGCCCATCAAGGTCGCCGCCGAGGTGCCACCGCAGCTTCCGAGCCGGCCGTCGATCGCCGTGCTGCCGTTCGACAATATGTCCGGCGATCCGGAGCAGGGCTATTTCGCCGACGGCATTACCGAGGACATCATCACCGATCTCTCGAAGGTCTCCGGTCTCTTCGTGATCGCCCGCAATTCCTCCTTCGCCTATAAGGGCAAGTCGGCGGATATCCGCCAGGTGAGCCGCGACCTCGGCGTTCGCTATGTGCTCGAAGGCAGCGTGCGCCGCGCCGCCAACCGCATTCGCATCAACGCTCAGATGATCGACGGCACCACCGGGGGCCATCTCTGGGCCGAGCGCTACGATCGCGGCATCGAGGATATTTTCGAGGTTCAGGACGAGGTGACGCGCACCATCGTGACGGCGCTCAAGGTGAAGCTGACGGCCGGAGAAACGGAGCGGCGCGAGGGGCGCGGCAAGGTCGATCCGGAGGCCTATGATCTGCTCGTACGGTCGCGCCAGGCGATCCTGCGGTTCGACGCGGTATCGTCTGCGGAGGCGCGCAGCATGCTCGAACGTGCGATCGCCATCGACCCGGCGCTTGCCGCGGCGTATGGGTCGCTCGCGATCATTGCCATGACCGACTACATCAACCGGTGGAACGGTGGCACCGTCGACAATATCGAGCGCGCTCTCAAGCTTGCACAGAAGGCCGTCGAGACCGACGAGCATGAACCCCACGGCCACCACGCGCTCGCGATTGCGCTCTGCTGGAAGCGCCGCTTCGACGAGGCCGAGCGGGCCGCCCAACGCACGATCGAGCTCGACCCGAACTCCGCCGGCGGCCACACGCAGCTCGGCACGATCAGAGATTTCCTGGGCCAGTTCGAGGAGGCCTTGCCCTTCTATACCCGCGCCCACAGGCTCGATCCGCAGTTCGACCTGGCGCTGCATTTCCTCGGCCGGACCCTGCTCAATCTCGGCCGTTTCGACGAAGCCGAGATTGCCTTCAAGCGGCGCCTGGCCTTGGCACCGCGTTCGGACATGACGCGCTTCTATCTCGCCTGTCTTTATGGCCGCACCGGACGCCATGAGGAGGCGCGGCGCTACTGGCACGAGGTCTTCGAGGTCAATCCGGACTTTTCCATCGACCACTTCAAGCGGGCGATGCCTTACGAGGATCCGGCCGTCATTCCGCGGCTGATTGACGGCCTGCGGGAGGCCGGGATTTCGCTATAGGTGCGGCGCCGACGTCAGGCGTTTGAGCGCTTCATATGAAGATCTGGTGCTCCGCGGTCACCAGTTCCTGCAGAAAGGCGACGACGGTGCGAACGCGCACGAGATCGCGCGCGCTTTCGTGATAGGTGGTCCAGTAGGCACGGCGGATGGTCGTTTCCGGCAGGATACGTTTTAGTTCCGGCGCATGGCGGGCAATGTAATTGTGCAGAATGCCGATGCCGGCGCTGGAACGCACCGCCTCCGTCTGGCCGGTGGCGCTCGATATCTCGAACGAGGCATCCCAGCTGCGCATGATCTCGGCGGAAAAATTCAGCGACGGCGTGAAGATCAGATCCTCGACGTAGCCGATGCGGCGGTGCTCCCTGAGGTCGTCGATCGTCTGCGGCGTGCCGTGCTTTTCGAGATAGTCGGCCGAGGCGTAGAGGCCGAGCGTATAGTCGGTGAGTTTCGAGGAAACGAGGCGCCCCTGTTCCGGACGTTCGATGGTGATCGCGATATCGGCCTCGCGCTGCGACAGCGAGAACGACCGAGGGACCGGCACGAGCTGCAGTTTCAATTCCGGATAGCGCGCCGTCAGCCGGCCGAGCCGGGGTGCGAGGAAAGAAACACCGAAACCGTCGGGTGCACCGATGCGCACCGTGCCGGCGATCGCCGTGTCGATCCGGCCGATCTGCGATTGCGCCGCCAGCATTTCCGTTTCCATGCGCTCGGCTGCCGCAAGGAAGATTTCGCCCTCGGCGGTCAGTTCGCAACCGTTCGGCCGACGAACGAGCAACCGTGTCTTCATCGCCTCTTCCAGCGCAGTCACCCGACGGCTGAGCGTGGCATGATTGACGCCGAGCCGCTTGGATGCGGCCAGGATCTGTCCGGTCCGCGCGACGGCTAGAAACATTCTGACATCGTCCCAGTTCACAGTGCGACAATCCTATACAAAACCGTTGGACTTCAATTTTTGCACAACGGTTGCTGAATATCGGAAATTGATTTGTTGAAATCGTAGTGCGATCATGCCGCCACAATCAAGATCTGGAGGAACCATTCATGTACGAACTCGGTCATTTCATCGATGGCAAGCGCGTCGCCGGCAAGAGCGGCCGCGTCAGCAACATCTTCAACCCGGCAACCGGCGAAGTGCAGGGCACCGTGGCGCTGGCAAGCGACGCGGAACTTTCGGCAGCCGTCGAAAGCGCCAAGGCAGCACAGCCGAAGTGGGCGGCCACCAACCCGCAGCGCCGCGCCCGCGTGTTCATGAAGTTCGTCGAACTTCTGAACGCCAACATGAACGAGCTCGCCGAGATCCTGTCGCGCGAGCATGGCAAGACGATCGAAGACGCCAAGGGTGACCTCATCCGTGGCCTCGAAGTCTGCGAATTCGTCATCGGCATTCCGCATCTGCAGAAGAGCGAGTTCACCGAAGGTGCCGGTCCCGGCATCGACATGTACTCGATCCGCCAGGCCGTCGGCATCGGCGCCGGCATCACCCCGTTCAACTTCCCGGCCATGATCCCGATGTGGATGTTCGCCCCGGCCATCGCCTGCGGCAACGCTTTCATCCTGAAGCCGTCCGAGCGTGATCCGTCCGTTCCGATCCGCCTTGCCGAACTGATGATCGAAGCCGGCCTGCCGGCAGGCATCCTCAACGTCGTCAACGGCGACAAGGGGGCTGTCGACGCGATCCTGACGCATCCGGATATCGCAGCCGTTTCCTTCGTCGGCTCGACCCCGATCGCCCGCTACGTCTATGGCACCGCGGCGATGAACGGCAAGCGCGCCCAGTGCTTCGGTGGCGCCAAGAACCACATGATCATCATGCCCGACGCCGATCTCGACCAGGCCGCGAACGCCCTGATGGGCGCCGGCTACGGCTCGGCCGGCGAGCGCTGCATGGCGATCTCGGTTGCCGTCCCGGTCGGTGAAGAGACCGCCAACCGCCTGATCAGCAAGCTGACCCCGATGGTCGAAAGCCTGCGCATCGGCCCCTACACCGACGAGAAGGCCGATATGGGCCCTGTCGTCACCAAGGAAGCCGAACAGCGCATCCGCAGCCTGATCGACAGCGGTGTCGAGCAAGGCGCCAAGCTCGTCGTCGACGGCCGCGATTTCAAGCTGCAGGGCTATGAGCAGGGCCACTTCATTGGCGGCTGCCTGTTCGACAACGTCACGCCGGACATGGACATCTACAAGACGGAAATCTTCGGACCGGTTCTCTCGGTCGTCCGCGCCAAGACCTACGAGGAAGCCCTCGACCTGCCGATGAAGCACGAGTATGGCAACGGCGTCGCGATCTACACCCGCGACGGTGATGCGGCCCGCGACTTCGCCTCGCGCATCAACATCGGCATGGTCGGCGTCAACGTTCCGATCCCGGTTCCGCTCGCCTACCACTCCTTCGGCGGCTGGAAGTCCTCGTCCTTCGGCGATCTCAACCAGCACGGCCCGGACTCGATCAAGTTCTGGACCCGCACCAAGACCATTACCGAGCGCTGGCCTTCGGGCATCAAGGACGGTGCCGAGTTCGTCATGCCGACGATGAAGTAACAACGGGATAAAGATCCTCCCGCCTCGGGGCCTCCTTCGGGAGGCCCTTTTTTGTTGCATTCGGCAATACGGCACAACTAACTTGCGAACCGTGGGCAAGGGTCGTGAATTGATCGCTGCTCCAACGGCAGTCTGGCGGGCGGGGGCGCACCAGACGATTTGTGTTTGATCATGTGCTCCGGAGCGCTTTGCGGCGCGTCCGATGCACAAAGGATGGACGGAGGGGCCCATCATGGTCGTGGCCGAAGCGACGTCGTTTCAAGCAGCGCCGACACGCGACGTGTCGATCGATTTTCACCGTTTCTCGTTCATGGGGAGCGGCAAGGAATATTTCGGCATCTGGATCGTCAACGTGTTTTTGACGATCGTCACGCTTGGCATTTATTCCGCCTGGGCAAAAGTCCGGCGCAACCGATACTTCTACGGAAACACGGTTCTGCTCGGCCGTACCTTCGAGTACCATGCCAAGGGCAAGCAGATCCTGATCGGGCGAGTGATCGTTTTCGGCTATCTGATCCTCTACAATCTTCTGCTGACATTCGTTCCGATCGTCGGCATCGCGTTATTGTTGCTTTCGCTCTTCTTCGTTCCCTGGCTGGCCGCACGCGGGTTGCGCTTCAGCGCACGGGTGACGAGCTACCGCAACGTCCGCTTCGACTTCGTCGGCACGATGGGCGGTGCCTTCAAGGCGTTCATTCTGGGCGGGTTCCTTTCCATTATCACCTTGGGCCTACTGACGCCGCTCGCAAGCCGATGGGTTGGGCGCTACGTCGGATCGAACCTGCGCTTTGGCGGCAGGGCCTTTGAGACCAACCCGCCGTTCGGCCCGCTCTATCGCGGCATGTTCCTGGGTGTGGGGCTTGCGCTGGTTCTTGGCGTTGTTGTCTTCGCGATCTTGATGGGAACGCTTCGCGCATCGCCAAGTTTGCTCCAATCGCTGAACGATCCGAGGTGGGGATGGGTAGGCTTGGGCGCAGGATATGTGGCGTCCATGTCTTTCTACGCAGTCATCGCGTTGTTCTACAGTGCAGCCGTGCGCAACGCCGTTTGGGGGGCGACGGTTTTTGACGGAAAACATCGGTTCCTCAGCGGTCTTTCTCGGGGCCGCTACACGTGGATCGCCATATCGAACTTCGTCGTCACCATCCTGACGCTGGGCCTGCTGCGACCTTGGGCGGCTGTCCGCATGGCCCGTTACAAATGGACCCTGACGGGCGTAACCGTCTTTGGCGCCGTCGGAACGCTGATGAGCGAAATCGAAGCGGAAGCGTCGGCGGTTGGAGCGGAATTCATGGATTTCGAAGGGTTCGATTTTGGCTTCTAGCAGCATCGAGATCGCACGTGGCGAGTGGCATCCGGCCGGTTCCAGCCGGTCGGTGCCCTCGCGGTTGTTGGAAGAGGGGGGCAGCCTTAGGGCCGTAGACGATGCGAGCACCGAACTTGCCCGTGGCACCTTGGCAAGTGTCGATATTTCCGACCGCGTCGGAGCGATACCGCGTCGCGTCGAATTTGCAGACGGCTCGTTGTTCGAAACGCCGGACAACGAGGCAGTCGATCGTTTTCTGAAGCTGAATGGCAGGGTCAACCACATCCACGAATGGGAGCGCTTTCGTCCACGTCTCATCGCCGTCGTCGCAGCCACCGTGCTGTGCGGCGTTGCCATCTATCGTTATGCGGTTCCTGCGCTCGTTGAGGTCGCCGTCCTCGTGACCCCGCCGATCGTGCCGGAGATGATGTCGAAGGGCACGATGGAGACGATGGATCAGACACTGTTCGACAAAACGCAGCTGGCGATTGAGCGGCAGGAAAGGATCCGCGACGGCTTCAAGGCAATCGCCGCCCGATCAGGCCGCGGCGAGGCCGGTTACACGCTCAATTTCCGCAAGGGCGGTGTGGTCGGACCAAATGCGTTTGCGCTTCCGGATGGCACGCTGGTCGTCACCGACGAGCTCATCGAACTTGCCGGGGACGATACCGAAATGATCGTTGGCGTGCTGGCGCACGAGATCGGCCATGTCGAGCTCGAACATAGTCTGCGGCAGATCTACCGTGCTGCCGGCGTTGCCGGCCTCATCATGATGATCGGCGGCGATATCGGTTCGGGCGTGGACGACGTCCTGGTGCAGGGCGCTGGTCTCTTGTCGCTTTCCTATTCGCGCGGCGCAGAAACTGCTGCCGACCGACACTCGGTCGAGCTGATGCAGAAGGCAGGGCGAGATCCGACGGCGGCCGCGCGCTTCTTCGACCTGCTTGAAAAGAAGCTAGACGATCACGGCGACACCAGCATTCTCTCAACGCATCCAGGGACGCCGGAGCGGCGCAAGGCGATCCTCGACTACGCCGCGGAGTTGCGCGCCAAGGCGCAATGAGCCTCCTTGAATTTCGCTTGTTGAAACGAAAACAGCGGGCCGATGGCCCGCTGTTCGCATTCAAGCAATTGCCTTGTTGATCAGTCCTGCGGACCGTCGTTGTAGCCGACCTTGTCGACCAGTTCCGAAGCCTTCTTGCGGTTTGCGGCGATGTCGGCGAGCGGCAGTTCGTCCGGCTTGATCGTGCCGAAGGACTTCACGACGTCAGACGGCTCGGCGCCCGGCAGAACCGGATATTCGAACACCTGCTCGGCGTAGATCTTCTGGGCTTCGCCTTCCGACAGGAATTCCATCAGCTTCAGCGCGTTGTCCTTGTTCGGGGAATTCTTGGCGAGTGCCATGCCCGAAATGTTGACGTGCGTGCCGCGGTCCTTGGCGTTCGGGAAGAGTACCTTGATCGCCGCTGCCCAATCCTTCTGTTCCGGCTCCTTCTCGTTGGTCATCATCAGACCGACATAGTAGGTGTTGCCGAGTGCCAGGTCGCATTCGCCGGCCAGGATCGCCTTGGCCTGGTCGCGGTCGCCGCCGTCAGGCTTCTTGGCGAGGTTGTTCTTGAGGCCGGTCAGCCACTTCTCGGTCTCGGCTTCGCCATGGTGGGCGATCATCGAGGCGAAGAGGCCGATGTTATAGGAGTGCTGGCCGTCGCGGGTGCAGATCTTGCCTTTCCACTTGGGGTCGGCAAGCTCTTCATAGGTGATGTCGTCCTGGGCGACGCGCTCCTTGGATGCGTAGACGACGCGGCCGCGGGTGGTGAGGCCGAACCAGTTGCCTTCAGGGTCGCGGAAATGCGCCGGGATATCCTTGTTGATCGTCTCGTTGACGACAGGCTGGGTTACGCCTGCATCCTTGGCTTCGGTCAGGCGGCTGATGTCGACGGTCAGGATCACGTCGGCCGGCGAGTTGGCGCCTTCGGCCTGGATGCGCTCGACGAGGCCCTTGTCTAGGAAGAGCACATTGGTGGTGATGCCGGTTTCCTTGGTGAAGGCGTCGAGCAGCGGCTTGATCAGGTCGGGCTGCCGGTACGAGTAGATATTGACTTCACCATCGGCCCAGGCGGCGCTCGTTGCCAGCAGGGTTGCCGTCAGGGACAGAACGCCCATCGCTGCTCTTGAAACGGACATCGCTTCCTCCATTTTCTTGTTTGAGCTAAGTTAACAAAATTCCTCATCTTTCTGACCGGAGCGCTGAAAACAGTCAATCAGGAAACCGTAAACGCTCAACAAGAAGTGACTTTTCTGGCTTTTTGGAATTGTTCCAAACTACGATCCGTCCTATATGATGAGTTCGTGAACCTCTCGATGCCGGAGTGAATGATGCGTCTGACGAAGCAAACGAACTACGCGGTTCGCATGTTGATGTACTGCGCCGCCAACGGGGAAAAGCTCAGCCGCATTCCCGAAATCGCCAGGGCTTACGGTGTTTCCGAGTTGTTTCTCTTCAAGATCTTGCAGCCGTTGACCAAGGCCGGCCTCGTTGAAACGGTGCGTGGCCGTAACGGTGGCGTGCGCCTGCCGAAGCCCGCTTCGGCGATCACGCTGTTCGACGTCGTCAAGGTGACGGAAGACAGTTTCGCGATGGCCGAGTGCTTCGAGGCGGGCGAGATCGAATGCCCGCTCGTCGACAGCTGCGGCCTGAACTCGGCGCTCCGCAAGGCGCTGAACGCCTTCTTCGAAGTGCTGCAGGGCTACACGATTGACGACCTGGTCAAGGCGCGCCCGCAGATCAACTTCCTGCTCGGCCTGGAAGAAACCAAGCGTCCGCAGACCTCGGCGGCCTGATATCTCCGAGCAACGCCCGCGCAAATGGTGCGGCATGACCTGGCGGCTGAAGTGCCGCCGGGTGTTACTCTTGCGGTAGATATTCCCGCAATATGAAGTCGATCGCAGTGGGGTCGATTTCAGCCTTGTCGATGCGGAAATCGGCGCCGTAATCCTCCAGATTCTGAAAATAGGCATCGGCGAGCGATGCTGAGATTACCCCGATCGGGCCGATATAGCCCTGATGCCGGAGGGCCGGGACCGTCTCGCGGAAATCGAGCTGCGGCCGCAGACGGTTGTCGAGCAGGATCATCGATACGGGTTTGCCCGAGCGCAGGAATGCAAGCGCATCATCGATCGTCTGGCAGTAGTGCAGCTCGATGTCGATGCTGCTCACCTTGCGGATGAGCGCGCGCAGGATCAGGTTTTCTGCCGGGTCGTCGTCAACGAGCAGGATGTGTGCTTTTCGCGTCATGACCGAATACCCTTGCTGATGGCGGGCGTCCCGTTCGTTGGGCGTGGCGGTGCGAAACGCGGCCACGCATCGGCTGCTACTGGATGATCTGCTCTCGGATTGCCTTCGCCACCATCTGGGTGCGATTGACGACGTCGAGTTTCTTCAGGATCGTTGCGGTGTGTGAGTTCACCGTGTGCTCCGACACCGAAACGATGAGCGCAATCTCGCTTGCCGTCTTGCCGTGCGAGATCCACTTGAGGATTTCGGTTTCGCGCGGCGTCAGTCCCATCCCGGCCTTATTGGCAAGCGCGATGCGATAGAAATAGTCGAAGGCGGCGATCGCGTCATAGGCGAGCGCCACATGCTCGGCCCGGCCGATATCCTCCCCGTCTCCGAGAAAGAGCACGGCATAGCGCGCGCCGGTGGAAGCTGCGTGCACCGGTACGCTGACGAGCAGTTCGAAACCGAGCTGCACCAGCAGGTTCTGGCTGGCGTCGCAGCCGGGGTCGTCCGCCCGCCATACCGACGAGATCGCCGAGCGGTGCAGCGTCTTGTAAAACACGGAGTCGCCAAAGCGATGGCGCTTGTCGTATTCCTCCGCGAGCCCGGATGGCAGGTCGTGCAATACTAGGCGGGTGGACAGCATGCAGGCGTCGTTCTCGTTGCCGAGCTGCAGAATGCCGAAATGGCTGAAGCCGTAGCGCAATGCCATGGTATGAAAAATGCGGAAGAAATCGACGCGGTTGAGCGCCTTCTCTAGCTCGTCGCGAAGGTCGTATCGCCTGTGATTTTCCAGCAAAGCCGCCACGGACTGGCTATCCCCTTATCGTCGTGCGGCAGTTTATCCCGCGAGCCGCAGCGATCAATCGGCAAAGTGCGTTGCCGGTATTGCCGACAGGCAGGGTCATGCGCGTCCCTCGGCAAGCCCACCGAGCGACTGAAAGCTGTAAAAGGCGGCTGCCGGTCCCTCCCAAGGACGTCTGGGCACGTCGAATATCTCCCCCGAATTTGTATACATTTTATTGCACAATCCCGTTCGGGATTTCTACCATAGTATCTTGGGATTGACGAAAACCTGTCGAGGCCGAATCGCGTGTTCGTGCGGCCAACGATCACGGCATTCTCGGTAGGGGTATTCACCCGGAACCAAGGTGGCTTCCCCGGTGTGGCATCGCGCCGCCCAAGGGGCTGGCGGGGGAGGCTGCAGACCCTGTGGAAGCGGCCGGAACGTCGTGGATTTTAGGTGCCGCGGTGTACTGTTTTGTCAGGCGATTCTAAAACAGTGGACGAATATCCCGGCTCTACCTGCGGACGAATTTTTCGCATAGACAAATTTCTGCGGCGACTTATTGCAATGCGACGCCAAATGTCGTTCCATCCGGCCTTGACCGGGGGCAACGGCATTCCGCGTCAGGAAAACACGAGAACAAAAACAAATCTGGGAAGCAAAGCTCATGAAAAAGCTCACTACTCTGTTTGCAGCGACGGCGCTTGCCACGCTGATGGCCGGCTCCGCCTGGTCGAAGACGTTCGTTTATTGCTCGGAAGGTTCGCCAGAGGGTTTTGACCCGGGCCTGTACACCGCCGGCACGACCTTCGACGCGGCTGCGCACACGGTTTACAACCGCCTGCTCGAGTTCAAGAAGGGCACGACCGAAGTTGAGCCGGGCCTCGCCGAAAGCTGGACGATCTCCGACGACGGCCTGGTCTACACCTTCAAGCTGCGTCCGGGCGTCAAGTTCCAGACCACCGAATTCTTCACGCCGTCGCGTGATTTCACTGCCGACGACGTGGTGTTCTCCTACGAGCGCCAGCTGAAGGCTGACAATCCGTGGAACAAGTACATTGCTGGCGCTTCGTGGGAATACGCAGCCGGCATGGGCTTCCCGGAAGTCATCAAGTCGGTTGAGAAGGTCGACGACCTGACCGTCAAGTTCACCCTGACGCGCAAGGAAGCGCCGTTCCTCGCCAACATCGCGATGCCGTTTGCTTCGATCCTGTCGAAGGAGTATGCCGACAAGCTGCAGGCTGACGGCAAGATGGAGCAGATGAACCAGATGCCGCTCGGCACCGGTCCGTTCGCTTTTGTCGCCTACCAGCAGGATGCCGTCATCCGCTACAAGGCAAACCCGGACTATTGGGGTGGCAAGCAGAAGATCGACGACCTCGTCTTCGCGATCACGTCTGACGCTTCGGTTCGCTTCCAGAAGCTCCAGGCTGGCGAATGCCACCTGATGCCGTTCCCGAATGCTGCCGACGTTTCGAAGATGAAGGCAGACCCGAACCTGAAGGTCATGGAACAGGCCGGCCTCAACGTCTCCTACCTCGCCTACAACACGACCCAGGCTCCGTTCGACAAGCCGGAAGTCCGCAAGGCGCTGAACAAGGCGATCAACAAGCAGGCGATCGTCGATGCCGTCTTCCAGGGTGCTGCCCAGCCGGCCGTCAACCCGATCCCGCCGACGATGTGGTCGTACAACGACAAGATCGAAGACGACACCTACGAGCCCGAAGTCGCCAAGAAGATGCTTGAAGACGCAGGCGTCAAGGACCTGTCGATGAAGCTCTGGGCAATGCCGGTTTCGCGTCCGTACATGCTGAACGCCCGTCGCGCAGCTGAACTGATGCAGTCGGACTTCGCCAAGATCGGCGTCAAGGTCGAGATCGTCTCCTACGAATGGGCCGAATACCTCGACAAGTCCAAGGCCAAGGATCGTGACGGTGCCGTCATCCTCGGCTGGACCGGCGACAACGGCGACCCGGACAACTTCCTCGACACGCTTCTCGGCTGCAACGCTGTCGGCGGCAACAACCGTGCACAGTGGTGCAACCAGGAATTCGACGCTCTCGTGAAGAAGGCGAAGGAAACCTCTGACCCCGCAGAGCGCACCAAGCTCTACGAAGAGGCGCAGGTCGTCTTCAAGCGCGAAGCGCCGTGGGCGACGATCGACCACTCGCTCTCGGTCGTGCCGATGCGCAAGAACGTCGAGGGCTTCGTTCAGAGCCCACTTGGTGATTTTGCCTTCGACGGCGTGGACATCACCGAGTAATTTAGTTAACTGATCCTTAAGGGGGCGTTTGCCAAGGGCAAGCGCCCCTCTTTGCATCCACTATAGCGACCCTGAGTTCCGGCTGGAGCGCAAAAGGTCGCTGTGGCATTTCGACTTGCTGTATGCTTGGCCGTTAAGTGGGAAAGCATGCGGTGGTGCCAGCGGCGGGATACAATGCCGCGGCAACATGGCGCGGGGTTTAACATGTTCCGATTTCTCTTGGGGCGATTGGCTGTCCTGATACCGACCTTCGTCGGCGTCTCCATCATCGCCTTCTCCTTCATCCGCCTGCTTCCGGGCGATCCGGTTGCGCTGCTTTCGGGCGAGCGCGTCATGTCGCCGGAGCGACATGCGGAAATTTCACACGCACTCGGCTTCGACCGGCCGATCGTGGTGCAATACCTCGATTATCTCTGGGGCGTGCTCCAGGGTGATTTCGGCACCTCGATCGTTACCAAGAAGCCGGTCATCGATCAGTTCTTCGAACTGTTTCCGGCAACCGTCGAGCTTTCGCTCTGTGCGATCCTGTTTGCGGTCATTCTCGGCATTCCGGCTGGCGTGATTGCTGCGATCAAGCGCGGCTCGGCCGTCGACCAGGCGATGATGGGCACCGCACTCGTCGGCTTCTCCATGCCGATCTTCTGGTGGGGCCTGCTGCTCATCATGCTCGTTTCCGGCATGCTGCAGTGGACGCCGGTCTCCGGCCGCATCTCGCTGATGTACTTCTTCCCGCCGGTAACCGGATTCATGCTGATCGACTCGCTCCTGTCCGGTCAGGCCGGCGCGTTCAAGTCGGCCGTCAGCCACCTGATCCTGCCGACGATCGTGCTTGGAACCATTCCGCTTGCGGTCATCGCGCGCCAGACGCGCTCGGCGATGCTTGAAGTTCTCTCCGAAGACTACGTGCGCACGGCACGGGCCAAGGGCCTTTCGACCTTCCGGGTCGTCGGCGTCCATGCGCTGCGCAATGCGATGATCCCGGTGGTCACCACCATCGGCCTGCAGGTGGGCGTCATGCTCGCCGGTGCGATCCTGACGGAAACGATCTTCTCCTGGCCGGGCATCGGCAAGTGGATGGTGGATTCGGTGTCGCGTCGCGACTACGCCGTCATCCAGGGCGGCCTGCTCGTCATCGCCGCGGTGATCATGCTGGTCAACCTCATCGTCGACCTGCTCTACGGTCTCATCAATCCGCGCATCCGGCACTAAGGAGGGCGTCATGTCTCAAGCTGCTGCAACAAGCACCGTTTCGACCGATCCGTCCCGCCGGGCGCGATTGGCCGAGTTCTGGTATTACTTCTCCGAGAACCGCGGCGCCGTGATCGGTCTCGTGTTCTTCGTGTTCCTCGTTCTGCTCGCGGTCTTCGCACCGTGGGTCGCACCGCACGATCCGGTGGCACAGTACCGCGATGCGGTGTTGGTACCGCCGGTATGGCAGGAGGGCGGCCGCGCCGGCTTCCTGCTCGGCACCGACGCCGTCGGCCGCGACATGCTGTCCCGCCTGATCTACGGCACGCGCTTCTCGCTGTTCGTCGGTGTCATCGTCACGACCCTGTCGCTCGTCGGCGGTATCGCGCTTGGCGTCATCGCCGGCTACTTCCGTGGTTGGGTCGATACCGTCATCATGCGCGTGATGGACATCATCCTCGCCTTCCCGTCGCTGCTGCTCGCCCTCGTGCTGGTCGCCGTCCTCGGCCCGGGCCTCGTCAACGCCATGATCGCCATCGCGCTCGTCTTCCAGCCGCACTTCGTGCGCCTGACGCGTGCTGCCGTCATGAGCGAAAAGACCCGTGACTATGTCGTTGCCGCCAAGGTGGCCGGCGCCGGTCATGGCCGTCTGATGTTCAAGACGATCCTGCCGAACTGCATGGCGCCGCTGATCGTACAGGCGACACTCTCCTTCTCGAGCGCGATCCTTGACGCTGCGGCCCTCGGCTTCCTCGGCATGGGCGCACAGCCTCCGACACCGGAATGGGGCACGATGCTCGCCGAAGCCCGCGAGTTCATCAGCAGCCACTGGTGGGTGGTGACCCTTCCGGGTATCGCGATCCTGATCACGGTGCTGGCGATCAACCTTATGGGTGACGGCCTGCGCGATGCGCTCGATCCCAAGCTGAAGAGGTCCTGATCATGGCGCTTCTCGAAATCGAAAACCTGGTCGTCGAATTCCAGACGGCCTCCGGTCCCTTCCGCGCCGTCAACGGCGTGTCGATGAAGGTCCATGAAGGCGAAGTGCTTGCGATCGTTGGCGAGTCCGGCTCGGGCAAGTCCGTGTCGATGCTGGCCGCCATGGGGCTTCTGCCCTGGACGGCGAAAGTGACCGCCGACAAGCTCACTTTCAACGGCCGCGACCTGCTCGGCATGTCGGCAAACGAACGGCGCAAGATCGTCGGCAAGGATATTGCCATGATCTTCCAGGAGCCGATCGCCAGCCTCAACCCGTGCTTCACCGTCGGCTTCCAGATCGAGGAAGTGCTGCGCATCCACATGGGCCTCGACAAGGCCGGTCGCCGCAAGCGCGCAATCGAACTGTTCGAGGCGGTCGGCATTCCCGATCCGGCCGAGCGGCTCGGCCACTATCCGCACCAGATGTCGGGCGGCCAGTGCCAGCGCGTGATGATCGCGATCGCGATCGCCTGCAACCCGAAGCTCCTGATCGCCGACGAGCCGACCACCGCGCTCGACGTGACGATCCAGAAGCAGATCCTGGACCTCCTGATGAGGCTGCAGGCCGAGCACAAGATGGGCCTGATCATGATCACGCACAACATGGGCGTGGTCGCCGAGACTGCCGACCGGGTGGTCGTGCAGTACAAGGGCCGCAAGATGGAAGAGGCCGACGTGCTGACGCTCTTCGAAAACCCGAAGAGCAACTACACGCGCGCACTTCTGGCGGCGCTGCCTGACAACGCGACCGGCGATCGTCTGCCGACGATTTCCGAACTCTTCGTCGACGAAGGAGCGGCCCAATGAGCGTGATCCTCGAAGCGCGCAATCTGGTGCGCGACTACCATATCCCCGGCGGCCTCATCAAAAAGGCAAAGACGGTTCATGCGCTGAAAGGCGTGAGCTTTTCCGTCGAACAGGGCAAGACGCTGGCGATCGTTGGCGAAAGCGGTTGCGGCAAGTCCACGCTGGGCCGCATCCTCACCCTGATCGACCCGGCGACCTCCGGCGAACTGCTGATCGAGGGCAAGAAGATCGATATCTCCAAAGGCGACATGACGCCGGAGATGCGCCGCAAGGTGCAGATCGTCTTCCAGAACCCCTATGGCTCGCTCAACCCACGCCAGAAGATCGGCGACATCCTGATGGAACCGCTGGTCATCAACACCGACACGCCGGCCGACGAACGTCGCGACCGGGCGATGACGATGCTGAAGAAGGTCGGCCTCACCGAGCTGCACTTCAACCGCTATCCGCACATGTTTTCGGGCGGCCAGCGCCAGCGTATCGCCATTGCGCGCGCGTTGATGCTGAACCCGAAGCTGCTGGTGCTCGACGAGCCGGTGTCGGCGCTCGACCTGTCGGTCCAGGCACAGGTGCTGAACCTGCTCGCCGACCTTCAGGACGAACTGAAGCTCACCTACGTCTTCATCAGCCACGACCTCTCTGTCGTGCGCTATATCGCTGACGATGTCATGGTGATGTATTTCGGCGAAGCGGTCGAATACGGCAGCCGCGACGAGGTCTTTGCCGACCCGAAGCACAGCTACACCAAGACGCTGTTCGCAGCGACGCCGCGTGCGGATGTCGAGAGCATCAAGGCGCGCCTTGCCAAGAAGAAGCAGGCGGCCTGACCCGCCGCTGCTGATTTTTGCTGAAGAAACAAGAGAAGCCGGGCAGCCAATGCCCGGCTTCTTTGACTTGGGGGCTTGATGGTGTAGAGGTGTCGCGCCGCCTTCACTTCTCGCCTCTTGGCGGCGGGCAGCCGCTTTTTTGGCCGGACCGATCGTTCGGCCCAACCTCAGGAACACGTTCATGGAAATCAAGCGTTTCGAAACCGGCCCCCGTATGAGCCAGGCCGTGGTCTACAACAACACCGTCTACCTCGCCGGCCAGGTCGGCAACGCCGGTGACGATGTCGTGACGCAGACCAAGCAGGCGCTTGCCGAAGTCGACCGTCTTCTGGCGCTCGCCGGCACCGACAAGACCCGCATCCTCTCGGCCACCATCTGGCTCGCCGACATGGCAGACTTCCCGAAGATGAACTCGGTCTGGGACGCCTGGGCACCGCAGGGCCACACCCCGGCTCGCGCCACCGGCGAAGCCAAGCTCGCGACCCCGGACTACCTCGTCGAAGTCATCGTCGTCGCCGCTGCCGCCTAAGGCCTGCGCTACGGGATTTCTCGTCTTCTTATTCCTGCGCCGCCGGACTGCCGTCCGGCGGCGTTTTTCGTTCCCATTTCAGTTCCCTTGCGCGGAACCAAACGGCGCACCGGCACGTTAAGTGTCCAATCCGAAGAAGCAGGCCAAAACCGGCCGCCACGATTGGGAGGACTGTCTATGCTTTACTGGCTGCCCCGTGTCTGTGTCCTTCTCCTGGCGGGCGTCATGATCGGTTTCGGTCTTGTTCCCTACACCGCCGCAGGTGTCGCCCATACCTTGCTCGTCATCATTCTGGGGCTTGGCCTATTGTCGCTGACCCTGCATGTCTTCCCGCCGGAACACCATTGACCGTGCAAGATCATTCACGCGATGTGCCGCAAGCCGGGCCGGAGCAAAAGGCAGGGCGGCCTGATCTGTTGACCGGAAACGCGAACGAACCGCGCGCGGCCCTGGCTGAAGGACGGCGAGGCATGATCGCGAATACGCTGCGTCGGGCGGGTGCCGCCCAGCAGCGCAAGCGTGCGCGGTGGATCGTCGAGGAAGAGGCTGCTGTGGCGACGGCGGCGCCATCGACAGCCCCGCGGCGCGACGGCATCGATCTGATGGTCGCCTGGAGCATCATTGGCCTCTTCGCCATTGCCGCATGCGCGGGCATCTACGCCATGGAAACGATCCTCCTGCCGATCACGCTTGCGATCGTCGTCGGCGTCGTGCTCGGCCGGACGGCCGACGGACTGGCGCGTTATGGTCTGCCGCCGATTTTCGGAGGGCTACTGCTGGCGATCATTTTCGTCACCGGCCTCTCGTGGCTCGTCAACGCCCTCCTGGGTCCGTTGACGGCGCTCGCCTCGGAGGCGCCGAAGCTTGCCGAAAGCGTGGTGGCGCGGGTGATGCCGTTCATTGACCGGTTCGAGTGGCTGCGTCTGGCCGTCGCGCGCAGCGTCGGCAACGATGCGATTGCCGATACCGTCATGAAGAATGCCGGCCCGATGCTTGCCGCCACCGCCGCCGGGCTGACACCCGCTTTGGTGCAGACACTGATCTTCCTCGCAGCACTCGGCCTGTTTCTGCTCGGACGGTTGCAACTGCGCAAGGCGGTCATCCTTGCCTTTGCCAGCCGTGAGCGGCGGCTTAGCGCCATTCGCATCATGAACGGCATCGAGGATGCGTTGGCGCGATACTTCTCGATCGCCAGCGTCATCTATTTCTCGCTCGGCCTCGTGACGACGGTGATCGCTTTTGTCGGGGGTCTGGGCATGGCGCCGTTGTGGGGCCTGTTCGCTTTCGTCTCCAGCTTCATTCCCTATCTCGGCGTGACGGCGATGACGCTGAGCTTGCTGGTGGCGGGGCTGATGACGCACGAGGTGCTGTGGCTGGCATTGGCGCCGGCGGTGGCCTTCTTCGTCGTTCACCTTGCGATGGAAAACCTTGCCATTCCGGCCATCCTCGGCAACGAGCTCGAGGTGAACCCGTTCTTGATCTTCCTGGCGATCGTGTTCTGGACCTGGATGTGGGGGGCGGTCGGCGCCATGCTGGCGCTGCCGCTCTCTCTCATCGTCCTCGCCATCGTCGAGGAAATCAGCGACCAGCCGCCTGAACGTCAGCTGCCCGGATAAGGGGATGTGTTGCCCGGCCTAGCGCCGGGCAGAGCGTGCGTGCTCGTCGAAGAACAGCGCCTGGCTGATCAGTGCCTTCACCATGTCCGGATTGAACGGCTTGGTCACGAGAAAGGCTGGCTCCGGCCGCTTGCCGGTCAGCAGCCGCTCGGGGAATGCGGTGATGAAGATCACCGGCACAGCGGCCTGCGTGAGGATCTCGTTGACGGCGTCGATGCCCGAGCTGCCATCGGCAAGCTGGATGTCGGCCAGAACCATCTTCGGAGAGGTCTTGCGGTAGAGATCGAGCGCCTCGCCGTGGGTGCGGGCGATCCCGGTGACGCGGTGGCCGAGGCTGGTCACCATATCCTCGATATCAAGCGCGATCAGCGGCTCGTCCTCGATGATCAGGACGTCCGTTGCGACCTGGTGCGAAATGTCCTCCGAGGCGACTGTCAGGAGCTTCGAAAACTCGGCCTGGCTGAGGTTCATGACCTCGGCCGCATCGGCGATGGAGAAACCCTCGACCGATACGAGCAGAAACGCCTGGCGCGGCGCCGGCGCGATCAGCGAGAGATTGGCGGCCGCCTGTTTTTCCCATGCGAACGGTGAGGCATTTTCGCTGCGGTCGATCGAGATCTTTTCGAACTGCGAGCAGAACAGCTTGTAGAGGCTGATCCGGTCGTTCGAGGCTTCCGGAAAGAGGCTGATATCCTCGATCAGGGCTTCGAGAACGGCGGCCACATAGCCGTCGCCTGCGGCCTGCGAGCCTGTGACGGCCCGCGCGTAACGGCGCAGAAAGGGCAGGTGGGGCGCAATCCGGGTCGAAAGTGACATCAACGACTTCCTTACGTGCAATGCGATTCGTTTGATTTCTGAGGATAGGGGGTATGGGGCGGAATAGATGGATGTTTTGAACACGTTTTTCGGCTTAGAGCAAATGGGGGACGTGTTCGAAACGGTGTGCCGGCGATTTCGCAAGGGCAGCAAAAGCCGTGAAGGACTAAGCGGTGGTGGGACGCAGCATGGATGAAGAAACCGGAAAGCACGGCGGCGTAGGCCAACAGCGCGGAGGCACTGCCGAAACGCTCGACATCGGCGGCTCGATCGGCACCAGCTTGAGGGCGCTCTATCGGTCGCTGGAGCAGGAGCCCGTTCCGGAACTCTTTCTCAATCTTCTTGAAAAACTCGATGAAGCGGAGGCTGCGGCCAAAGTCCCGTCGAAGGGTGGGGTTCCGCTTTGAGGGGGGAAGAAACGGGCGGCTGCCCGTTTCTTCATGAGATGCGCCGATCAGCAGGCGGCTTCGTAGCGGCGGCCGTAGCGGTCGCGATAGATGCAGCGGCCCGGTTCGTTGGCGTTGCCGATGAGCGCACCGGCGACGCCGCCGATGGCCGCGCCCACGGCCGCACCCCTGACATTGCCCGTCGCCGCACCGCCGACGATGGCACCGCCGGTTGCGCCGATCGCCGCGCCCTTTTCTGTCTGCGTGCATGCCGCGAGGGGGAGGATCAGGCTTGCTACGATAAGTATCTTCTTCATGACGCGTTCCTATCCGAGGGTTGCTTTGTTGAACTGAGAATCAATTTTCGGTGAAATCGATTTGCCCGCGACTGGTGACGAACAGAATGACGACAATGAGGCATAGCCCGTACCCGATGCCGCGCCGTCCTGATCGACTTTTGATGTTACCTTTCGGCGCTCGCAATGAGCGAGCCGCTTGTGGTGTGTCCTTGCCTCGCCAGTATCTCCTCCGTCGCTCGGCCGCGGTCGCAGCGCTTGTTATCGTTGCGAAAACGAGACCGGGGCATTTTTGTTCCATTGTTGGGGTGGCCGACGGTCGATGGCCGTCCCGGTTGTGGGCCGTGGTCGCCCGCTGAACGCTGTGGGCGAATGACGCCTCCCGACCGTCTCTGGGCCGCTCAAACGCGCAGCTGACGCCAAGGTTCCAGGAAATATTTCGCGCCCATTCGCGGAACCGCAGATCGCACATTTCCGTTTGCTGTTGGAGTTTGACGCAAGGGAGCATGCGAATGGAACACATTGCCGCCATCATGGTCCTGGTCGGCTGCATGCAGACGACAGAGGCCTGCCGCGAAGTGCCGGCGCCCACCGTGGCTTTCGAGACCGTAGACGAATGCCGCGAACTGCTTTCGCCTGCGATCGAGGCGACATCGACGAGCTTCAAGCACGCTTATGGCGCCTGCGCGGAAGTCGATCCGGCGCTGTTCGTAGAAGACGCGACCATCGAGTGGCAGGTGAAGGCGCCTGGCCGTCTGCAGGTCGAGGTCAAGGTCGATGACGGCAGCTATGCCGTTGCCGCGCGAAGCGAAAGCGGCGCCAAGGCTCGTAACTGATTTCACCGGTAGCTCTTGGGCAATTGCGCTAGGGCGACTGCATCAACCGAAAGGATCGGAAATGAACTGGGACATTGTTGAAGGCAAATGGCACGAGTTGAAGGGTAAGGCTCAGTCGCAGTGGGGTAAGCTCACCAACGACGACCTCGATATCATCGATGGTCGCAGGGAAGAACTCGCCGGGCGGATCCAGGCGCGATACGGCGTTGCACGTGACGAGGCGGAGCGGCAGATCGACGAATGGATGTCGCGCCGCTAGGCGGTTCGCGGGAAGCAGTCAGTCTTGCTTCCCCGGAAGAACGACGCCAAGACAAAAGCCGCGCGACACCTGTCGCGCGGCTTTTTGTTTGTCATGCGCATCGCGCTTATTTCTTCTTTGCCTTGGCCTCTCGCCTGCGAAGTTCTTCAAGCAGAGACTGAAGCTTGGCGCTTTGTTTTTCGCCGTCCGTGTACAGGTCGCGCATCGTCTTTCCGATGTGAAGATTTCTATCGGAGAGATGCGTCCGCTCCCGTCCGGCTTCGGTCGCCGTTTTCCAGATATGTGCTGTCGGCATCTTCATTTCGACCCTGCGTTCCATGGATGAAGAACGTCAGAGTATTGCGAAGGTTCCGGGCATTTCCGGTGCAAACCGTGCCGATTTGGGACTCTTTCGTCTTTCATCGTAAACAGAATATTAATGTCGAGTGACGCCACGGAATTCCGCGCGCCGATTTTGATCGAGAACTGGAACAAATTGAAAGCTATCGCGTTTGCATTGCAGTGATTTAGGCAAGGAGAATTGCTATGTTATACTACGCGCTTGTCTTCCTCGTTGTGGCAATCATAGCGGGTGTACTTGGGTTTGGGGGTATTGCCGGCACGTCCGCGGGCATCGCGCAGATCCTCTTCTTCCTTTTCCTGGTCTTTCTGGTGATTTCGCTCGTTGCCGGCCTGGTGCGCCGCGGCTGAGCGGCCCTATTTGAGTTGTTAGGCATAAACAGGAAACGGGCGGCGTCACAGCCGCCCTCGATGTGTTTGGTGGCCGAATCGTCTTGCTTGCCCTTGCTGGTCCGCTTGGCTATTGATGCCCCAATTGTCGTTTTCGCCCCGGGGTATCGAACATCATGAAATCGCTGGAACTGCTCGTCGAGCGGATCATCCTGTCCAGCCGCTGGCTTCTCGTCATCTTCTACCTTGGCCTGGTCGCGGCACTTGCCCTCTACGGCATCTCGTTCGCCTTCAAGCTGCTGAAGATCGCCAGCATGGTCTTCGTCTATGACGATGCGCAGATGATTCTGGCGATGCTCGGCCTGATCGATGCAGCGCTCGTGGCCAGCCTGATCGTGATGGTGATGATTTCCGGTTACGAGAACTTCGTCAGCCGCTTCGACGAAGGCGATGCGGAGGTCTCCTTCCTCGGCAAGCTCGATTCCGGCAGCCTGAAGATCAAGGTTGCGTCGTCGATCGTGGCCATTTCCTCGATCCACCTGCTGCAGATCTTCTTAAACGCGCAGCAATATTCGAGCGAGCAGTTGATGTGGGCGACGATCATACATCTGGCCTTTGTCGTCTCGGCCGTACTGCTCGGCTATCTCGAGCAAATCATGAATGCGCTGAAGAAGAAGTGATATTGGTGCCGCGGCTTCAGCAAAGCCGCGGTTTGTCTTGATCGAGCAACGGGGCAGCCTGAGATGAAGACTGACGTAGTGGTTCTGGGCGCCGGCATCGTCGGCATTTCCACCGCCATCCATCTCGCCCGCCGCGGCAAGTCGGTGGTGCTGCTCGATCGTCGTGGCCCCGGCGAGGAAACCTCCTACGGCAACGCCGGCCTGATCCAGCGCGAAGGCGTCTTTCCATACGGCTTCCCGCATGATTTCGGCGCACTCTTCCGCTACGCGCTCAACAACACCATCGACGCCCATTACCATTTCCGCGCCCTTCCGGGCCTGGTGCCGTTCCTCGCCCGCTACTGGTGGCATTCCGGCTTTACCCAGCACCGGCGCATCGCCCAGCTCTATGCGCCGCTGATCGAGCATTCGATCACCGAACATCAGGATCTGATCGAGGCGTCCGGAGCCGGCGACCTCATCCGTAAGGACGGCTGGATGAAGGTGTTCCGCACCGAGAAGGAACGCGACGCCGCGTACAAGGAAGCGGAAAAGCTCTCGGCGGGCTTCGGCGTCAACCACCAGAAGCTTTCGACGAGCGAGCTGAAGACGCTGGAGCCGTCGATCAAGGCCGATCTCGTCGGCGGTCTGCGCTGGAGCGATCCCTGGTCGATCCGCGATCCGCACAGCCTCAACAAGGCCTATCTCGCCTACTTCCAGTCCCTGGGCGGACGGCTGATTTCCGGCGATGCGGCGACGACCGAACACGTACTCGAAGGTCCCGGTTGGCGCGTCGCCACCCCGGAAGGGCCGCTGGAAGCCCGCGAAGTCGTCGTGGCGCTCGGCCCCTGGGCCGATACGGTTACCCGCAAGCTCGGCTATCATTTCCCGCTGGCTGTGAAGCGTGGCTACCACATGCACTACGGCATGCAGGACGGCGCGCAGCTCAACAACTGGGTGCTCGATGCCGAAAAGGGCTACTTCCTGGCGCCGATGCTGCGCGGCATCCGTTTGACGACGGGTGCGGAATTTGCCTGGCGCGATGCGCCGAAGACGCCGGTGCAGCTGACGCGGGCCGAGCGGGTGGCGCGCGAATTCTTCCCGCTTGCCGAACGTCGCGACGAAGAACCCTGGATGGGCGCGCGTCCCTGCACGCCGGATATGATGCCGCTTATCGGCAAGGCGCCGCGTCACGAGGGCCTGTGGTTTGCCTTCGGCCATGCCCATCACGGCATGACGCTTGGGCCGGTCACCGGTCGGGCGCTGGCGGAAGCCATGACCGGCGAAAAGACGGTCATCGACATCGCGCCCTACCGGCCGGAGCGTTTCCTGGCCTGACACGGTCCGAAGCCATAGCATCACGAAGTAGGAAAAGGCCGGACGCTGCGTTTCCGGCCTTGTTCCTTGCCTGATCAGGCGTTGGTGCCGCCGTCGATGGTGAATTCGGCGCCCGTTACGCTGCGGCCGTCAGGCCCCGCCAGCCAGGCGACGACGCCTGCTACGTCGCTCGCCTCGTTGAAACGCGGGATCGCCATCAGTCCGCGCTGCGGGCCGGCATGTTCGCCGTTGGCCGGGTTCATGTCCGTGTCGGTCGAGCCAGGATGGACGATGTTGACGGTGATGCCCTTCGGCCCGAGATCGCGCGCCACCGCTTTGGTGAAGCCAATCAGCGCGCTCTTGCTCAGCACATAAAGGCTCATGCCCGGCCATGGGACGCGGGCGGCGAGGTTGCTGCCGATGTTGATGACGCGCCCGCCATCCGGCATGTGCGCCGAAGCGGCGCGCGTGGCGAGAAACACCGCCTTCACATTGACGTCGATCGTCCGGTCGAAATCCTCCTCAGTCACCTCGTCCACCGTTCCGGCGTCGAAGATGCCGGCATTGTTGACGAGGATATCGATGCGACCGTGTTTTTCCGCGACCGTCTTGACGGCGGCTTCAACCGCGCCCGGATCGCGGTTGTCCGCCTGGATCGCCAGTGCGCTGCCGCCATCCCCCGTGATCTCCGCCACGAGCGCCTCGGCCTTTTCTTTCGACTGGCTGTAGGTCACCGCCACGGTTGCGCCGTCGCTCGCCAGGCGCCTTGCGATCGCTGCACCGATGCCGCGGCTGCCGCCCGTCACCAGGGCCACCTTGTCTTTCAAACTCGTCACTGGTTTCTCCAAATCTGTAGTGATCGATACATATAAGGGGAAACGACTTGCCATCCGCTGTCAAGCGATTATGTATTGATCGATACAAAAAAAGGATCAGCCGAGATGAGCCGCGGGCGGCCACGCAATTTTTCGAGAGACGAGGCGCTTGCAAGCGCCATGCAGCTCTTCTGGGACAAGGGCTATGACAATACCTCGCTGTCGGATCTGACTCGGGCCATGGGATTGAACCCGCCGAGCCTCTACGCTGCCTTCGGCAGCAAGGCGCAGCTCTTCATCGAGGCCGTGGACCTTTACGGCCGCACCGACGGTGCCGGCATCTGGGATGAACTGGAGACGGTTCCGACCGCAAAGGCGGCGGTGCACGACCTGTTGAGACGCACGGCCGAGAATTTTACACAGCGTGGCGAGCCGAGAGGCTGCATGGTGGTTCTGTCGGCACCGCAGATGGCGGGTGGTGATGCGGAGGTCTGTGACGCACTGAAGCTGCGTCGGCTGGAGAAGCAGATGGCTCTGGAGCAGCGTTTCGAGCGCGCAGTCGAGGAAGGCGAACTGCCTGTGGGTGTCGACTGCGCCGCGATTGCCGCCTACGTCGCCTCGCTGCAGCACGGCATGTCGATCCAGGCGCGCGACGGCGCCACGCGGGAAACCCTGGTCGCGATCGCCGACTGCGCCGCAGCCGGCTGGGACGCGATGATATCCGCAAACATCCGGCCGGACTGACGAACGACGTCTAACGGACACAGCCGATCCGTCATTCGGCCTCATGATTTTTGTTCAGGTGAACGACGACGCGAGGGCCGGAGATCAAAAGCCTCCGGCCCACCGGTTTGCGCGTGCTCCGTCCTGCTTACGGCGCCGGCTGCGTCATTTCGGGTGTCGTGCCAGGGGTCGAGTTCGGGCTAGCGCCCTGTGTTCCCTGCTGCGGCGTTGCTTCCGGGGCCGGCTGGGTCGTCGTTCCACCGGCGGGAGCCGTGCCCGTATCGGCCGGCGGTGTGGCCTGGCCCGTCGTTCCGGTTGCCGGCTGGTCGGTGGTCGACGGCGGCGCTACCGTGTTGGCGGTGTCGCGGCTCAGTTCGGCCGGCAGCCAGGCGATCAACGCCAGCACCAAGCCGGCGAGCAGGATGATGATGATTGGCCAGCTGCTGCGTCTGGGGGGCTCGACAGGTACGTCGCTGAGGTGCGTTTGCGCAGTGGGTTGGGGCAGCGGCTGCCCAGTCACGGGGTCGATGACCGGCTTTTCCTTGAACTCTTCGTGCTGGTTCATTGCGTTGATCCTTTCTTGATCTCCTCGTGGCCTCGGCCGGCTGCTCCTGAACCTTCCCGGGGCAGCGGTGGGCGCCGGATTTCGTGCGCTCGCGAGACAGAGCGGCGGGGCGCGCTCGGATCGGCGCGCCGTAACCGTAAACGCGTGAAAATTTGCAATGTTCCGACCGCTACAACCCAAGGGACGTTCGATCGTCGTCGCCCGCTTTACAGCGGAGGTTTCCGCTGCATGATGGTAGCGCTCACGGGAGGGTAGAACGGCATGGCGGATCCGGTATTTCAAAATGGCACCTTTGTCGGTCGCGCCTGGCGAGCCGATGTCGGCGGCCCGTCGGTAGTTGTGATCCGTGACGGCGCGCTCTTCGACATCACCTCGAAGGCAGCGCCCACCATGCGCGACCTCCTCGAACACCCGGATCCCGTTGCGCACGTCCGCTCCACCCAGGGCGAGCGGCTTGTCGCGCTCGAGGATTGCCTCGGACAGAAGGCGGATCCGTCCGCCCTGCATCTCCTTGCGCCCTGCGATCTGCAGGCGGTGAAGGCCTGTGGTGTCACCTTCGCGCGCTCGATGATCGAGCGCGTCATCGAGGAGCGGGCGGCGGGCGATGCGTCGCGCGCCGAAACGATCCGCGCCCGCGTCACAGCCGTCATCGGCGACAGTCTGCGAAACCTGAAGCCCGGTTCGCCGGAGGCGGCCCGCGTCAAGGCAGCCCTCATCGAAGAGGGCGTCTGGTCGCAGTATCTGGAGGTCGGCATCGGCCCGGACGCGGAGGTCTTCACCAAGGCGCAGGTTCTCTCGGCGGTCGGCCCGGGCGCCGATGTCGGCCTGCACCCGGCCTCACGCTGGAACAATCCGGAGCCGGAGATCGTGCTTGCGGTTTCCTCGAGCGGCCAGGTGAGGGGTGCCACCCTCGGCAACGACGTCAACCTGCGCGACATCGAGGGGCGCTCGGCGCTGCTTCTCGGCAAGGCCAAGGACAACAACGCCTCATGCGCCGTCGGTCCCTTTATCCGCCTCTTCGATGAAACCTACGGGATCGACGATGTCCGCAAGGCCGAACTGACGCTCCTGGTCGAAGGCGAGGACGGCTACCGCCTGACCGGCCGCAGTTCGATGGCCGAAATCAGCCGCGACCCGCTCGACCTCGTCGCTCAGACGATTGGCCCGCACCACCAGTATCCTGATGGCCTGATGCTGTTCATGGGCACCCTCTTTGCGCCCGTCGAAGACCGCGACGAGCCCGGCCAGGGCTTCACCCACAAGCTCGGCGACGTGGTGACGATCGCCAGTGCCGAACTCGGGTCGCTGACCAACACGGTCAGGCTTTCGACCGAATGTGCGCCCTGGAGCTTTGGCGCAGCGGCGCTGATGCGCAATCTGGCAGGACGGCGGCTGCTGTAAGGAGCAAGCTCACGGCCGAACGCGTCTGCACGGTCACTATGTCATGTCCCGCATAACCCAGAGCGACCGACCCGCATGCGCAATGTCAGGCACGGCCCGTAGGCGCGCATCATCCCGGAGCCGTATGGCCTCCACCGTATCCATGGAAAAAACCCGCCCATCCGTCTCGTTGGCGTTTGGGGTAATCCACCAGCGCCGACCCTCCTGGCAAAGTCCGGCTTCCGGATGTTCCTGGATGTACTCGATCGCATAGGCTGCATCCGCTTTTCTATCGGTATCGAGCATGAGTCTTCCTCCGCCTGATCGTTTCGGGAGAGGTGTGATCATGCGCTTGTTTGGCCGAGGCCGCCAATGTCGACCTTAGCCACCTGATGAATAGCGTGCTGCTTTCGACCGAGTGCGTACCGACACCTACTTGGGGAAAGTGATTCCCTTACTTAGGTCCTCCAGATCGTACCTGTCGTCATGCGGCGTTCCGTTGATGTCCCCAGTGATCCTCACGTCTGCGATGCCGTTGTTTGTATCAGCCGAGAATTTGAGGCTTGTGTCCTTTTTGACGCTGCGCCCGACGATAGGTTCCAACTTGTCGTCCACGCAGTAGCTGCCGGGCAATTCGTCTATCATCGTTAAATTGTTGCAGTCCTGCTTAAATTTCACGGTTGAGGTGATCGACATGACATTCTCCGTTAGAGAGTCCGGCTAGTCGCGGTTTAGTCGGCGGTCGCGATGCGCCATCGATTGGGTGATCGCATATGAGGTCGGCGACCGCTTTCCGGGCAGGTTCGCGTCTAGAATGAGCGTCTGCGCATCGCCAAAGCTAGTCGCGATTTCAATCAACTCTGTCGATGCCCGAATGCGCCACATTTGATAGGATGCACCTGCGATCGAATCGAAGCCGCAACCGACCGCTGCTTCGGCCTTCGGGCCTGTCACGATGAAGATTCGATGGGAATCCAGCCTGTAGCAATGCCCGTCGAATGCGTAGCCGTAGGCCAAGACGATAGAGTAGTCGCCCGCCTTGAGGCCGCCACCGTCCTTAAACAGTTGGACCCGAAGCTCGGTACTATGGCCTTCACCGATATCGAACCTGCCATAGTCATCGTTTGCGTTGAGCTTGACGCCGTAGAGAACAAGCTCGTCCGCTTTGTATCTGCCAGTTGCCGGTGCCGGTACATGTTCGTAGTCCATCTCGTTCTCCCTCTGTTTCACCAAAGAATTTCGCGCCATCGCATGCAATCTTCAAACTGTTCGACATAGGCTCGACCACGTCCCCGATCGGCGGCCGTCAAAAAGGCTTCCGCTGCCGCTTCGAAGGTGACGTCGTCGGGTTCCAGAAACCGCCAGGAGCGAACGACGCTCTCGCCGACGATGTCTCGCGCCTCTTCTAGGGCAGCCTTGCTGGCAAAGTGCTTCAGCTCGTAGTCCGCTCTTGATGGGCGCAACGTCGCTTCGATGAGCTCTGGCGCCAGTTGCTGGCGCAGGTTGCCGAACTGGCGAGGATCGAGGTCGGACAGTCCTCGCTCGAAGAGCAGTGTCTGATAGACCTCGACCAAGCAGTCGAAGAGCCCTCCGGCAAATGGCTTGGAATGATCGTGCACTTCATGGCTGACGTCGCCCGCGCGCAGCGAATTGTTGAAGGTGCGGATCTGCCTTTCGTCGCTGAGCTCGGCGAAGCGATCGAGTTCGTTGTTGATCAAAAGGTTGCCGCCGGTGCGGCGCAGGATGCGATCCGCGGCTGTATCGAAATGCAGCAAGCCGAGCAGCGATGCGAAGTCGGCGACCGCTTCGTGATAGGCAAAAAACTCGCTGCCGGCGCCGTCGCCCTCAAGCAGGCCCAGTTCGCTGAGAAGGATCAGGTGGCCCATCTCATGGGCGACGGAATCGAAATTGAGCGCGAATCGCGACGTCACTCTCGCAGGTTCGCTTTCCCCGAATTCCACAAAGCCGAAGCCCGATTGTGCGTTGTCCCAGTCGGCAATGTGCGGAATGATCTCCAGCCGGCTCAGGGTCGGTTCGAAGAACCATCTGATTTCGCGCCCGACATAGCCCTCGAAGATATCCAGCACGCGCCGTGCGCAGGCAAAGCTGTGTGTCGCCAGAAAGGCAGGCGAGTCCGGCGTGATGTAATCGAAATGTCCGTCAGCGTCCGGTTCCACCGGCGGGCAGAGTGCGCCGGCATAGGGCGGCAGGATAGGGTAGGCATAGGGCCTCTTGGTTTCGAGCGGATCGGCGACATACATGCGCCGGTCGGACGGGCCGGCCGTAATCCCGCCTGCCGAAGGGGCGAGCCAGACCACCTCGGGTTTCTCGTAACCTGGAATGTATGGGGGTTGCGGAAAGACAAGAAAGCGCGTTCCGAGACGCGGTGAAGCGGCTCTGCCCGGGTCGGCGTCGGACGTGTGAGCGGCGGCATCCATGTTGGCCTCTCTCGCGGTTTCAATATCACCTGTGATTGTAAAATTCGATTAACTTGTTCGTACTAATCCGCTCGGAATATTTCATCGAGCAGCTCAGCGTATTGAAGATCGTATGCAAAAGCCTCGGTCATCTCGAACGCGTTGCTCTTGTCCGGGCCTTTGCGCCGAAGTTTAAAGGTGGAGATCGCCTTTAGTAGTTCGATTGCGTCAAGTTTCTTCTGTCTCGGTAATCCGATTGCGAGATGACGTCTTAATCGCTCAATATCAGGGTCGTTGTTATTATTCCTGACACTGTCGAGGATGGTGCTGTAGCTGCGCTCGGAATAATGAAGCGATCGTGCCGCCTGTTCGAGTGCAACGCGCAGTTCGTGTGTGATGATGCCCCTTCGTTCAGACTGTTTCAGTGTCAGTCTGATGTCAATGAGGGCTTCGGTGAGAGCTCTTGAACCCAGTTCGGGCGGCGCCATCGCCACAGCGACGTCGGCGTCGTCGGCAAGCCTCGTGCGCCGATACCAACGGTAGACGAAGCCATAGCCGATCATTCCTTCGTCGCTGAGTTCCGCCGCGCGGACGGCGCCCATGCTGGATGCGCCGCAGACATACACGCCCTTTGCCAAGGCCCAGAGGATCTCCTTATGCCGAACCGCCGGCCGCTGCGCAAACTCGCCATCGATGATCGCGATCACCGCTGGACGATGTTTCAGCACGGCGCGCACGACGTCCCCTTGCCCGGCTGGCGGAAGATAGGTCGCATCGAGCTGTGCTCGCGCCTCGGCGGCACTCAGCGTTGGTCCGAGGAAGACGATCGTTTCACTCCTCAATGCTCACCTCCAGGGGCGGGGCAACCACTCTGACCACATGCAGAGGGAGCGCTTCGTCCGAGAACAGGACCACGACGACGACCGCTTTGACACCAGCGGCGACCATCGCCTCGAGAATGGCCGGTAACGGGTTTTCGCCCCCGTGCGCAGGCTCATTTTCGGGAAAGGGCAGACCGCCGCGCGACAGGGTTTCGAACCAGGCGATCAGTTCGCTTCGTTCCGGTGGGGCGTAGAAGCGGCCAATCACGTCTTCCCGGGTCGCGGCGATGGCGCCGAGGCGCGACTGGCACGCCTCGAGAAGAGCCTTGGCAAGGGCGCGGTCATGATCGATGTCGCAGCCGAAGCCAGACGCCGGCAAGGGGGCCAGCGGAACCCGCGCCGGGTCTTCCATGACATGACACCAATAGGCGGGCAGGCCACTCGGGCTTGGTAACGCCCATACGCCCGCAGCCAGCCCCGCCTGGCGCAGCCGGCCAAGGATTTCGCCGGATTTGCCTCCGCCAATGGTGTCGACACCGATCTGGTAGCGGTCGAAGAAGTGCGGCCGCCGGGTGGCCAGATGATGCGCGTGGCGTTCGAGGATCTCAAGGCAGCCGTGAATCAGTGCCTGCTGCAGGCTCGTGCCTGCGGCAAGCCCGGTGGTGTTGCGTTGAAGCCAGTGCGGATGCGGAGAGGGGATGACGTAATTTGTGTCGACCGCCGCCAGCGGCACGGGCCGGAAAGAGCCGGAGATCAGATCCCAGCCTGAAATCCAGGCGAGATCGTTGCTGTCGGCCGGCGGCGTTGCAGCCGGATGGAGATGCGACCACATCCCGTCGGCATTCATGTCCGCAAGGCTGGCCCGCCACACGCGCTCCGCCGGTATGCGCTCCGATGCCCATCCTTCAAGCGATTCCATCAGGCCGGAGATGGCGGCTTGGGCATAGCTGAGGCCCTTGCCCTGATTGACCGAAACCGAGCGCGAGGCCGGGCGGACCACCTGCACGACCGGTATGCCGATCCGATCGAGCCCGGTTACCGATCCGAGGCGGGTGATCCCGAAATCCCGTCGGAGGGCGAGAATTTTCTCCACGGTTTGCCAGGTGTCGGGAGGGGCTGGGGAGGGGGCGTTCAGCACGCCCTCGAGCGATCGGTCCTGGAACGAAACGCTCGCCATCGCCGACTAGCCGAAGTGATGTCGCAAATCGTGCCCGGCGCGCTTGGCCAGCCATTCGGCGCCCTGCGTCTCGGCCGATTGCAAGGCATATCGCAGGTCGCGCCGTGCCCGCGCAGGAGCGTCGCCGAGCGCCAGCCGCAGATGCGCCCTTCGCCGGTAGAGCTCCGCAAGCCAGAACCATTGGCCGCTCTTGCGGCCAAGCGCGATGGCGTTCTCGATCGGGACGACCGCCGCTCCGGGATCTCCCATGCGTTCCAGGATCTCGGAGTGCATGTCGCTGTGGATCGACAGATTGTCGTCGGTCCCCGTGAGCTTTTGGAGGCGCAGCCCTTCCTCGAAGCGCGCAGCGCCCCGCTCCGGTGACGAGGCCATGGCTTCCGCCCAGCCGCAGTACATATTGGCGCGCGCCTGGCTCGCCACCAGGCCATTTTCGTCGGCGAGCGCCAGCATGCGTTCGCCGAGGCTGTGCACGTCTTCATATCGCTGCTGGCAGCGACGCAACACGATTCCGTAGTAGAGCGCATGCACCATGCTGCCGACATGCTCCGTCCTGTCGGCCCACTCCAGGCATTGCCGGATGGCCGCCTCGCTCGGTTCGTGTGCGTCCGTCAGAAGGTAGGACAAGGCGCTTTCGCCAAGGCCGCAGACCTTGGCGTCGTGGCCGCCGTAGAAGGCGCGATTGCGAAGCGCCCGTTCCGCGTCATATAGGGCGATGCCCTTGCCGACGCAGTCCAGGCAGTAGTCGTGATGGCCTGCATGGAAGCTCGTCGCCCAGCCGCAATGATAAGCTTGAAGCCGCGTTTCGGGATCCCGGGCGCCCTCCATGTCGCTCACCAGCACGCGCGCCCGCGATTGTTGCAGAGAAATGTTCGGAGCGGTGAACCACCAGCCCCAATAAAGCGGCAGGCGCTCTTCGCGGTTGGCGGAGCCGTCGCGCTTGAGCAGTGAAATGGCGCGCGCGTAGGTCCGGCGGGCCAGTTGCGACCCTTCGCCCTCGAGCGCCGTCGCCACGACGCCCTGAAGCTGCAGCAGGTCCAGCAGGAACGGACGGCGATCCACGTGCCGCCGCATCGCCGCAATCTCGCGGGCGCAAAGATCGAGCGACTGGCGGGCCTCGCGCATCGCCGATCGCAGGACGCACGCCTCCGCCGCCTTCATTGCAAATTGCGCCGCCTGGAGATGGAGGCCAGCTTCGGCGCATTGCCAGGCGGCCACGGCTGGCGGCACGCTCGGCACGTCCTCCTCGCTTAGCAATTGGGCGATGCGTTTGTGGAACCTGCGCCGGTCGGTGCGAAGCAGGCTGCCATAGGTCGCCTCGTGCTGCAGCACGTGGCGGAACTGGAAGGCGTCGTTGGATGTGGCGCCTTGTTCGATCACGCCATGCGCGACGAGTGCGGCAAGGTCCGCTTCGAGCGAGGCTGCCGCTGCGCCATCGAGCAGCCGATTGAGCAGGCTGACGCTGAACTCCCTGCCGATGACGCTTGCCAGTTGGGCAACGCGGCGCGCGCTTCCAACCTTCGCGAGCTTGACGGCTAGGAGATCGTTCAGCGACGAAACGCCTTCTTCGACGAGCAGCTTCGTCCAGCTGGCGGCGGCGGGCGCTACGGAATGCCGGCTGCGAAGCAGAAGCGCGAGTTCCTTGGCATAAAGCGGCAGTCCGTCGCATTGCTGCAGAATGAAGGACACCAGGCCTGCCGGTGGCGCGCCGCCCCATACGGAGGCGACCAGGCTCTTCATCGCCGCGGTTCCGAGGCCTTGGAGGGGCAGGCTTTCGGCGGCTGCAACCGCCGTCGGTCCACGCGAGGTCTGGACCACGAGAACCGGACGATGGCGAGCGTGGCTCACCAGGTGCTCGAGCATCGTCAGGGTCATGCTGTCGGCCCAGTGCACGTCCTCGATCACGATGAGCTTGGCCGCCTCGCCGGCGCACAGGATCTGCACGGCCGCCCGGATGACATCCTTTCGGAACGCCTCGCCGGAGAGATCGGCAACCTGGATATTGCCGGCCTTGCGTCGCGAATCGCCGCCGGTAAACGTGGCGATCGCGCGCGCCGCGCGCTCGTCGACGGGAAGCCCGATGCCGTGCAGGGCCTCCCGCAGCTGCGGTGCGTTGCCGCGCTGCAGGACATCCTTTCCCACGCTTGCTTCCAGAAAGCCGATCAGCGGCTGCATGGGCTCGCCGGTCATCCGTGCATCGCATTGCAGAAGAATATCGGCATCGTTTTCGCGCCCGAGCGAGCGGCGCAGTTCGGCGACGAGCCGGGACTTGCCGATACCGGCTTCACCGGTCACGGCGACCGATCTGCCAGTGCCGCTGCATGCGGCGTTCCACTCGATCGTGAGCCGCGCCAGCTCTTTCTCGCGCCCGCCCATCGGCGCGCCGCGCGCCGGGTTCGACCGGTCGCGGAGAGATCCAGGGCTTCTGGCAAGAGGCTGCCACAACGCCGACGGTTCAGAGAAGCCCTTGAGAGCGGCGTCGCGCAAGAAAGTATAGTCGAACCTGTTTCGGGTGAGCTGGTAGGTTGCCTCGGCAACAAGGACCGTATCAGGCTGCGCTTCCGCCTGAAGCCGCGCCGCCAGTATCGGTGCGGTGCCGACAATATCCTTGCCGTCGGAGGAGAGGACGACGACGCTGGTTGCGACGCCGACGCGCAACTTGAAGGGTACCGTGCGCGGGCGGTGGCTTTGCCGGGTCGCCATCTCAATGAGCTCCAGAGCCGCCTGGACGGCCATTTCGGCTGCGTCCTCGACCTGCGCCGGATAGCCGAAGTAGCCGCATCCGCCGTCGCCAAGCCGCCGGCTAAGATTGCCCCCATGGCGACGAATGATGTCTTCCGAACTGTTGTGGAGACTGGCGATGGAGCGGAGGTATTTCTCCGGGTCGTTGCTGAGCAACAGCTCGGTCGAACCGACGATATCGTAGAAAACCGCCGTCACCTGGCGCCTTTCGCCGCCGAGCTGAATTCGCGAATCGGACCCCTTCATTCTCGCCATCGCCCAACGTCAGCCGAGTTGACCACATCCCACTCCATTTGCCACGCATAGGCAAGCGACCATGGGGCAGAATATCCTAATATTCCTACCTCAGAGGTGACGGAGCTTACGGTGGGCAGGGATTTCGGCGCCGTATCGGGCCGCCAATGGCGTCAAAGCGACATCCAGCGCGATCTGAAAATCAAGGATTTAAAGAGAGAAGATTGGCTGGGGAACCTGGATTCGAACCAGGACTAACGGAGTCAGAGTCCGTGGGTCTACCGTTAACCTATTCCCCAAAGCCGCCGTCGGAGCGAAGCCCGTCGGTGTGGTTGGCGGGCTTATAAACAAATCGACGGCTGATGCAAATACCTTTTGCAAAAAAAATCGCGGCTGAAGTGAGATCGCAGCCATCGAGGGGGACCGGAACAGGGGCCCAGGTGCTCAACCCGGTGTGTTTGCTGGGTTCGGGCGCCCGACGCCTTTGTTGTGCACAAGCCGGTTCTCAAAAAAAGTTTGGCGAATGGGGGTTGCGCTGGTACAGTCGCGCCAACGAAAAATCGAGAGAGCGCCTTGAGCGGCCCTAAGGCCTTGCGCGGCGCCATGGTTGAAACAAGTGAAAGACCCCGATCACGGCGATAAGCCGTCCGAATCCGGGGCGTCGGCAGCAGGCCGCAGTGATGGATCGAAGCTCGGTCCGCGCAACGGCAAGGGCAAGCGTAAACGACGCAAGTCGTCTGCTTCGCCGTCTGCAATTGCCAGCCAGTCCGGCGCAGCCGGTTTGGCAGGGCGTCCCGCAGGAGAGAACGAAACGGAGCCGGCGCGCAAGCGCAAGCGGCGGCGTCGTTCGAAATCAGCAAAACAGCAGGCGCAGGCCGGATCCGCGTCGCAAAGCAGCGGCGTTCAGGTCGTCGATGCGTCGCTTGGCGAACGCAAGGGCCACAAGCGCAGCAAGAAGGCCAAGCACCGCCGCGGGCTCCAGGGGCGCCCGCTGACGAGCGGCGAGCGCCAGCCGGCGCAGCAGCGTGGCGCCGATGGCGGCGGCAATGCGCGGCAGACTTCTGCCGCCGGCAGCGGTCAGGCGGGCGCACAGCCGCGTTCGGGCAATCGCGGCGAACAACCGCGTGCACCCTATATCGCTGCTAGCGAACCGCCCGCGCCGCTCTATGCCGCACTTGATCTCGGCACCAACAATTGCCGTCTGTTGATCGCTCAGCCGACCCGTCCCGGCCAGTTCCGGGTGGTCGACGCCTTCTCGCGCATCGTCCGTCTCGGCGAAGGGCTCGGTGCCAGCGGCCGGCTGTCGGACGAGGCGATGGAGCGTGCCGTCGAGGCGCTGAAGATCTGCGCGTCGAAGCTCGGCGCCCGTACCATCCGCCGAAGCCGCCTGATTGCGACAGAGGCTGCCCGCGCGGCTGAAAACGGTGAAAGCTTCCTTGAGCGGGTTGCGAGCGAAACCGGTCTCGATCTCGAGATCATCAACCGCGAAACCGAGGCACGGCTTGCCGTTTCCGGCTGCTCGTCGCTGGTGGATCGCGAGACGCGCTCGGTCGTGCTCTTCGATATCGGCGGCGGCTCGTCCGAGATCGCCGTCATCCGCATCGGTGATTCGCGCTCGAACCGGCTCGCCAACCACATCACCCACTGGACTTCGCTGCCGGTCGGCGTCGTGACGCTTTCGGAGCGCCATGGCGGCCAGCATGTGACGCCGGCAAGCTTCGAGGCGATGGTGCAGGAAGTGGAAGGCATGCTTTCCCGCTTCGACAGCCCGCCTGTCGAAGCTCTGGCGAACGGCACGTCGGGCAGCGGTTTCCACCTGATCGGCACGTCAGGCACGGTGACGACGCTTGCCGGCGTGCATCTCGACTTGCCGCGCTATGATCGCCGCCGCGTCGATGGCCTGTGGCTGACGGACGACGAAGTCTCGGCCATGCAGGCGCGGCTTCTCTCCTGGGATTTCGACGCGCGCGCCGCCAATCCCTGCATCGGCCCTGATCGCGCCGATCTGGTGCTTGCCGGCTGCGCCATCCTCGAAGCGATCCGCCGGCGCTGGCCGTCGACCCGCATGCGGGTTGCCGATCGTGGCCTGCGCGAAGGCCTGCTCACCGATATGATGGCGGACGACGGCGCCTGGCGCCGCTCGCGGCCGCGCCGCCACCAGCGCGGTTCCAATGCCTCCGGCAGCCACGAAGGAAACAAACCATGACGAAACCCCCCGTCGGCGCCAACCGTAGCGGCCGCAAGCTTGGCCAGAAGGTCAAGAAGGGCAAGCTCAAGGCATCCTCCCGCCGCTGGATCGAGCGCCACATCAACGACCCCTATGTGCAGCGGGCGCAGCTCGAGGGCTACCGCGCTCGCGCGGCGTTCAAGCTCCTGGAGATCGACGAGAAGCACAAGATCCTGAGCGGCGCGCGCCGCATCATCGACTTGGGCGCTGCCCCCGGCAGCTGGTCGCAGATTGCCGCCAAGGTCACCAACTCCACCGATACCGATCCGCGCGTTGCGGCGATCGACTTCCTCGAGGTCGACCCCCTTCCGGGCGTGCGCATTCTTCAGATGGACTTTCTCGATCCGGAAGCGCCGGGCAAGCTGATGGAAGCGATCGGCGGAACGCCTGATCTGGTGATCTCCGACATGGCGGCGCCGACGACCGGCCACCGCCAGACCGACCACCTGCGCACCATGCATCTGTGCGAGGTCGCGGCCTATTTCGCCGTCGACGTGCTGGCCAAGGGCGGGCACTTCCTGGCGAAGACCTTCCAGGGCGGCACCGAGCGCGAGCTGCTCAACATGCTCAAGCAGAATTTCCGTCAGGTCATCCATGTGAAGCCGGCCTCCTCGCGCGCCGAATCGGTCGAGATGTTCCTGCTTGCCAAGGATTTCAAGGGGCGCCAGCAGGCCGGCAGCGAAACGGAAACCGAAGACGAAGCGGCCAAATAACATGCTGCTTTACGTCACCGTCGGCAGCAACGATCTGACACGCGCCGGCGCGTTCTACGATGCGGTAATGCCGACCCTTGGCTACCGCCGGCAGCGCCAGGACGAGACCGAGATCGGCTATGGCGCTGAGGGCGATCGCATCCGCTTTTGGGTGGTGACGCCCTTCAACCGCGCGCCCGCCACCTATGGCAATGGCGTGAGCATCGCGCTTGCAGCTGAGACCCGCGCCGCCGTCGACGCTTTTCATGCCGCAGCCCTTGCCAATGGCGGCACGGACGAGGGTGCGCCGGGCCTACGCCCGTTTCACGCAAATTTTTATGGTGCCTGGGTTCGCGATCACGACGGCAACAAGATCGCCGCCGTCTGCGAGCAGCCGGAGTAACCTGTCGCACGGCGCCGAGCTTCCAACGATGTCCTGATGGCGCACGCAGGCGCCACGGGGCCAGGCCGGCTTGTGCCGATCGGCCGCACTCCTGATCGCCCTCCAAAACCCGGCCCCCCCCAAAGACGGCGCATCGTGGTTAATCGGCCATTAACCAGTTGAGTGCAACTCTGGTGTTACTATCTGGTCCATTAGGACCTCCTAAGGTTTTAAATTTCACCGAGCGCTGGCTGCCGATCGACGATTGGCGACGGGTCGAGCACGTGCCCGGTTGGCTGCATGTGGAAGTACCTGGATGTCGATGATTTCGCTTGCCGTTCGGCTCAGAAGCCGCGCGCATTTTTCCGTCAAGAGGAATGGTGCCGGCAAGCCGGGGGTGATCATCGGCACCAGCGCCGGCCGCAGGAACCAGGCGCGGCAGCGCGTGGGGATCCTGATCGCCGGCTTTGCCGTCGTCTTTCTCGTCGTCGGCGGGCGGCTGGTTCAATATGGCCTGTCGGCGCCGGCCGAAACCGCGTCGATCGGCGGCAGCGGCCATGTCATCGCCTCTCGCCCGGATATCGTCGACCGCAACGGCCATCTCTTGGCGACCGATCTCAACACGATGTCGCTCTATGCGGAGCCGCGCAAGATCGTCGACGCCGACGAGGTCGTCGAGAAGCTCGCGACCGTGATTCCCAATCTCGATTGGCGCGATACGCACCGCAAGCTCCAGTCCGGATCAGCATTCCAGTGGCTGCGACGCCAGCTCACGCCGAAGCAGCAGTCGGACATTCTGGCGCTCGGCATTCCCGGCATCGGCTTCCGCCCGGAAAAGCGCCGTTTCTATCCCGGCGGCGTCACCGCTTCGCACATCCTCGGTCACGTCAATGTCGACAACCAGGGGCTGGCCGGCATCGAGCGCTATCTCGACCAGCAGGGCTTTGCCGATCTGCGGGCCGCTGGCCTTACCAGCAACGCCTCGCTCGAGCCTGTGCGGCTGTCGATCGATCTGCGCGTCCAGAACATCGTGCGCGAAGTGGTCGCCAACGCGATGACCGACTATGAGGCCGAGGCGGCCGGCGCTGTGGTTCTCGATGCAGAGACCGGTGAGGTGCTCGCCATGGCCTCGGTACCCGACTACGATCCGAACGAACCCTCGCGAACCTTGCCTGGCGGCGGCGTCGACAAGGAGTACGAAAAGGGCTGGTTCAACCGGATGAGCAACGCCACGTTCGAGATGGGCTCGACCTTCAAGAGCTTCACGCTGGCGATGGGCCTCGACGCGGGCAAGGTCAACCTGAACTCGGTCGTCGACGCGTCGCGGCCGATCCGCATGGGCGGCTTCACCATCAAGGACTTCAAGGGCAAGAACCGTCCGCTATCGATCCCGGAGGTCTTCCAGTACTCCTCCAACATCGGCACCGCGGCAGTTGCCGACATGGTCGGGATCGAAGGTCACCAGCAGTTCCTGACGAAGATGGGCCTCCTGTCCCGCATGCAAACCGAAATGCCGGGGGTCGCCATCCCGACCCAGCCGCGCACGTGGAAGAAGATCAATTCGGTGACGATCTCCTTCGGTCACGGCGTGGCGACCACGCCGTTGCAGACGGCCGTCGCCGCCGCGGCGCTGATGAATGGCGGACACCTGATCCCGCCGACCTTCCTGCCGCGCTCACCGGAGGAAACGAAGTTCGTCTCGCAAAGGGTGATCAAGGAAACGACCAGCGCCGACATGCGCTTCCTCTACAACTGGAACGGCGTGAAGGGCTCCGGCAGGCGGGCGCAGGTGGAAGGCTTCCATGTCGGCGGCAAGACCGGCACGGCCGACAAGGTCATCAACGGCCGCTATGCCAAGGACATCAACTTCAACGCCTTCCTTGCGGCCTTCCCGATGGATAAGCCCAAATACATCGTGCTGTCGATCATCGACGCGCCGAAAACCGGAGAAAACGGCGGGCGGACGGCCGCGGCCAACGCCGCTCCGATGGTCAAGTCGATCATCGGTCGGTCAGCGCCGCTCCTCGGGGTGAAGCCCCGGTTTGGAGACCTGGGCGCCGAACAGTGGCTGGCCAACTACTAAGGCCGGCACCGTTGCTGGGAAGGCACCGTCGATCAGTCGGTGCCCAAGGGATCATTTCCCCGCAGCCGTCTCGACTTCGCGCGCCGGCAGCCGGTGTCCCGACACGGAGGAGCCGGCGTTCTTCGCCATAGTGAGGAACGGGATCGCCGCGATCAGGTTGGCGGCGGCGATGATCATGAAAGCGGTGTGGAAATCGTCGAGCTGCAGCGGGCCGCCGCTGAGCTTCGTCTCGATTTCGAGGATCGCGCCGGCGACCGCAACGCCGAGCGCCAGGCTGATCTGTTGCAGCACCGCGCTCATCGAGGTCGCCTTGCTGGCATCCGCATCGTCGATATCGGCAAAAGACAGCGCGTTGACGCTGGTGAAGAAGAACGAGCGCGCAAAGCCGGCGATCAGGAGGATGGTGATCAGCACCAGATAGGGCGTCTCCGGCGTGAAGAAGCCGTTGGCGAAGGTGGTGATCGCCGCAATGATCGCAGCGATGATCAGCGTGGTACGGAAGCCGGCAAAGGCCAGAACGCGCCGCGCGTAGAACTTGGTGGTAATCGCGCCGACCGCGCCGATGAAGGTGATGAGGCCGGACTGGAACGGGTTGAGGCCGAACCCCACCTGCAGCATCAGCGGCATCAGGAAGGGAACGGCGCCGACCGAGATGCGGAAGATCGTGCCGCCGATCGAAGCGGCGCGAAAGGCGTTGTCGCGGAAGAGCTTCAGGTCGAGGACCGGGGCCGGATGACGCCGCGCATGGCGGATGTAGAGCAGGGCCGAAACAAGGCCGATCGCTACCGAGGCGATGCCGACAACGGGGGGCAGGGCAGGCAGGCTGATCACCGACAGGCCGAAGACGATGCCGGAGGCAGCAATGCCGCCGAGCAGGAAGCCCAGCACGTCGACCGGCGGCGGATCGAGCGGCTCCATCTTCGGCAGGTAGATGCCCGACAGGATGTAGCCGGCGATGCCCACGGGCACGTTGATCAGGAAGATCCAGTGCCAGGAGAAGTAGGTGGTGATGAAGCCACCGAGGGGCGGTCCGGCAAGCGGACCCACGAGCGCGGGGATCGTCAACAGCGCCATGGCCGACACCAGTTCGCTGCGCGGCGTCCCGCGAACCAGCACGAGGCGAGCGACCGGCGTCATCATCGCGCCGCCCATTCCCTGCAGGAACCGGGAGAAGACGAAGGCGGGCAGGCTGTTCGAAATGGCGCAGAAGATCGATCCGGCAATGAAGACCAGGATCGCCGCGCGAAAGATCCTCTTGGCGCCGAAGCGGTCGGCCATCCAGCCGCTCAAGGGGATGAAGATCGCCAGCGCCACCATGTAAGCGGTCAGCGCCAACTTCAGCGTGATCGGCCCGACGCCGATGTCGCGGGCGATTGCCGGCAGCGACGTGGAAATCACGGTCGAGTCCATCTGCTCCATGAAAAGAGCGACGGCAAGGATCATCGGGACGATACGGTTCATGAAACGATGCTTCGGACGGTCAGCGATAAGCAGAAGCTAATAATACCGGCCATGGCTTTTGTCGGGGCAAAACCGGTGATTGCGGATCAAAAGCCTGTGATCCCGACTGGCCTTTGCTGTCAAGACGCTAGTTCTGGCCGAGTTGTCGCCGATGGATCCAACAGAAAGCGGAAACGAACCATGAGTGAAATGTCGATGAAGCGCAGGACCTTGATGGGAGCGGGAACGCTCGGCGTGCTCGCAGCGCCCTCGCTGATGACGGGCATTGCAGTCGCTCAGGAAAAATCGGAAAACACCGGCATGAAAGCCAGCCCTCCGACAAGAATGCTCAAGCTTGGCGCGTTCAAGATCGTTGTCGTCAATGACGGCACTCGCGTCAGCGACAAGCCGCACGAGACCTACGGCACCAACCAGCCGCAACAGGCGGTGGCCGAACTGCTGCAGCAGAACTTCCTGCCGACCGATGCGCTGCTCAACAGCTATTCGCCGGTTCTTGTCGATACCGGATCGGACCTCGTGCTCTTCGATACCGGCATGGGCGAGGGCGGTCGGGAGACCGGCGCTGGCCGCCTGCTCGACGGGATCCGCGCTGCCGGCTATTCGCCGGAGCAGGTCTCGGTTGTCGTGGTAACCCATATGCATGGCGATCACATCGGCGGCCTCATGGAGGCCGAAAAACCGGCCTTCGCCAATGCCCGCTATGTGATGGGCGAAGTCGAATACGCCTTCTGGAAAGATCCGGCGCGCGCCGGCACGCCAGCAGAAAACGGTCACAAGGCCGTGCTGGAAAAGGTCGTGCCGCTTGCGGAAAAGACCACCTTCATCGGCGACGGTGCCGCGGTCGTTCCGGGCATTTCGGCCATTGCCGCTTTCGGCCATTCGCCGGGGCACATGGTGTTCCGTCTCGATTCCGACGGCAAGGCGCTGATGCTGACGGCCGATGCCGCCAACCACTATGTGTTGTCGCTGCAGCGGCCGGACTGGGAAGTGCGCTTCGACATGGACAAGGCGAAGGCAGCAGAGACGCGCCGTCGCGTGTTCGACATGATCGCCAACGAACGGCTGCCCTTTATCGGCTACCACATGCCGTTTCCTGCGGTCGGTTTCGTCGAGAGGCAGGGCGAGGGTTACCGTTTCGTGCCCGCAAGCTATCAGCCCGATATCTGATTGGTTGCCGCGCCTCTTCGCGCGAAATTGCTGCTCTGCAACAAATATCGGCCGACGGCGGGACATTTCCCGGCTTTGGCTATTTTCATCCTGACATATCCGTGTTACGAGCCCTCGCCAACTTCCAAGACACGCTTTGAAGTCGCCCGGTGGACAAAACGCAGCCCGTCCCCGGGGATTTTCGCTATTTGAAGGGAATTGGCCATGGCGCGCATCATCGAAACGGCAACTGGTCTGGAGGCTCTGACCTTCGACGACGTCCTGCTCCTGCCCGGGCATTCCGAAGTCATGCCGGGTCAGACCAACATCGCGACCACCATTGCCCAGGACATCGACCTGAACCTGCCGATCCTGTCGTCTGCCATGGACACGGTGACTGAAGGGCGTCTCGCAATCGCCATGGCGCAGGCCGGCGGCATCGGCGTCATCCACCGCAACCTGACGCCGGCCGAGCAGGCCGAAGAGGTTCGCCAGGTCAAAAAGTTCGAAAGCGGCATGGTCGTCAATCCGGTGACCATCGGTCCCGACGCCAAGCTCGCCGATGCGCTCGGCCTGATGAAGCAGCATGGCATTTCCGGCATCCCGGTCGTTGAAAACGGCGGTGCCGGTGGCCAGAAGCAGGGCCGCCTCGTCGGTATCCTCACCAACCGCGACGTTCGTTTCGCCTCGGATCCGAACCAGAAGATCCACGAACTCATGACCCATGAGAACCTGGTCACGGTCAAGGAAAGCGTCGACCAGCAGGAAGCCAAGCGCCTGCTGCACGCCCATCGCATCGAAAAGCTGCTCGTGGTCGACGGCGACGGCCGTTGCGTCGGTCTCATCACCGTCAAGGATATCGAGAAGGCACAGCTGAACCCGAACGCCTCCAAGGATGCGCAGGGCCGCCTTCGTGCCGCCGCCGCCATCTCGGTCGGCGATGACGGCTTTGAGCGCGCCGAGCGACTGATCGATGCCGGCGTCGACCTGATCGTCGTCGACACCGCCCATGGTCACTCGCAGCGCGTTCTCGACGCGGTCGCCCGCGTCAAGAAGCTCTCGAACTCGGTTCGCATCATGGCCGGCAACGTCGCGACCGCCTCCGGCACCAAGGCGCTGATCGATGCCGGTGCGGATGCGGTCAAGGTCGGTATCGGCCCGGGCTCGATCTGCACCACGCGCATCGTCGCCGGTGTCGGCGTGCCGCAGCTCGCTGCGATCATGGGCGCCGTCGAAGCCGCCCAGGCGGCCGGCATTCCTGTCATCGCCGATGGCGGCATCAAGTTCTCTGGCGACCTTGCCAAGGCGATCGCCGCCGGTGCTTCGGCCGTCATGATCGGCTCGCTGCTTGCCGGCACCGATGAAAGCCCGGGCGAAGTGTTCCTCTACCAGGGCCGCTCCTTCAAGGCCTATCGCGGCATGGGCTCCGTTGGCGCCATGGCGCGCGGCTCGGCGGACCGCTACTTCCAGGCGGAAGTGCGCGACACGCTGAAGCTGGTTCCCGAGGGCATCGAAGGCCAGGTCCCCTACAAGGGTCCGGTCGCAGGCGTCCTGCACCAGCTCGCGGGCGGCCTCAAGGCCTCCATGGGTTATGTCGGCGGCCCGACGATCAAGGAATACCAGGAGCGCGCCCAGTTCGTGCGCATCTCCGGCGCGGGCCTGCGCGAAAGCCACGCCCATGACGTGACGATCACTCGCGAAAGCCCGAACTACCCGGGCGCGCACTGATTGCGATTGCATTCGAAGGGCGCCGCGCCATCGCGCGGCGCCCTTCGCTATTTCAGAGTAAGCGTGTTTGAGGGAGTAGCGTAATGACGGGTTTCGAGATTTTCTGGCCGATCGTGGCGCATGTCTTCCTCGTCTTCTGCCTCTATGCTCTTCTCTCCTTCCGCCGGATGGGCCTGGTGCGCGCCGGTAAGGCGAATGCCGGCCAGTTTCGCGAAAACCGTGACGAGCCGGGCGAAAGCCTGGTGGTGAAAAACAGCATCGCCAACCAGTTCGAGCTGCCGGTTCTCTTCTACGTCTGCTGCGTGCTGCTCTACATCACCGAGGCCGACAACATCGTCTCCCTCGCTCTTGCCTGGCTCTTCGTTGCCCTGCGCTATGTGCACGCCTTCGTGCATGTGACCAGCAATCGCCTGCGCTATCGCCGCCCGCTGTTCATGGGCGGTGTTGCAACGCTGTTTGCGATGTGGGTGTGGCTTGCCGTCTGGATGGCGATGAGCTGATCCGGATAGGCGCACCGCCATTCTGACGCAGATCTGAGACAGTCTGCGCCTTCATCTTCCCGTCTTGATGCGTATCAATTACCCGATGCCGCTTTTGCGCGTAGTCTCTCCGGCGTTGGGCAACAACGCATCGGAGGACGAGATGACCGCAACGATGAAAGCCGCCGTGGTGCGCGAATTCGGCAAGCCGCTGGTAATCGAGAATGTGCCGATACCGGAGCCGGGTCCCGGCCAGGTGCTGATCAAATACGAGGCGACGGGCGTCTGCCACACGGACCTGCACGCCGCCAACGGCGACTGGCCAGTCAAGCCGAAGCCGCCCTTCATCCCCGGACATGAAGGCGTCGGCTATGTCGCCAAGCTCGGCAGCGGCGTCGCGCGGCTGAAGGAAGGCGACCGCGTCGGCGTTCCGTGGCTGCACACCGCCTGCGGCGGCTGCACGCCTTGCCGCACCGGATGGGAAACGCTCTGCGGCAGCCAGCAGAACACCGGTTATTCCGTCAACGGCACGTTTGCGCAATACGGCCTCGCCGATCCTGACTTCGTCGGCCGCCTGCCGGCAAAGCTCGAATTCGGGCCCGCGGCCCCCATCCTTTGCGCCGGCGTCACCGTCTACAAGGGCTTGAAGGAAACCGAAGTGCGTCCGGGCGAATGGGCGCTGATCTCGGGCATCGGCGGACTCGGGCACATGGCGGTGCAATATGCCAAGGCCATGGGCATGCATGTCGCCGCCGTCGATATCTTCCCGGACAAGCTGGAGCTTGCCCGAAAACTTGGTGCCGACCTCGTCGTCGATGCGCGCGACAAGGATGCGGTCGAGCAGGTGCGAGATGCGACCGGGGGCGTGCATGGTGCCCTGGTGACGGCCGTCGCGCCCAAGGCGATGGAGCAGGCCTTCAACATGCTCCGCTCCAAGGGAACCATGGCGCTGGTCGGCCTGCCGCCCGGCCAGATGTGCCTGCCAATCTTCGATACGGTTCTGAAGCGCATCACCATCCGCGGCTCGATCGTCGGGACGCGGCAGGATCTGGAGGAATCGCTCGAGTTCGCCGGTGAAGGCAAGGTCGCCTCGCACTTCACCTGGGACAAGATCGAGAACATCAACGCCATCTTCAAGCGCATGGAGGAAGGCAAGATCGACGGTCGCATCGTGCTCGACCTCAACGGCTGATCGGCGTGCGTGGGAGCTTCGACCTGTGAGGGCGAAAGGAAACACGCGGCAGTAACGCAAGTTTGTATGTTCCAGACCGCCCGCCGACCTATTCTGTCGCGGGCGGTTCTGTCTGCCGCCGCGGGAGATAAGAACCGAAGGAGGCTGGCATGCAGGAACCGAAAATCACGCAGGCGATGATCGACGCCTATGACGAGTACACGCATCTGACCCTCGATCGCCGTCGCTTCATGGAAAAGCTCACCGGTCTCGCCGGTTCCGCGGCTGCGGCCGCGGCGATCGCGCCGCTGCTGGCGGCCAATGGTGCCAAGGCGGAGATCGTGGCTGCAAACGACACCCGCGTGACCGGCGAGGACATCACCTATCCCGGCGCTGCCGGCGATATGAAAGGCTATCTCGTTCGTCCGGCAGAGGTGAGCGGCAAGCTGCCGGCGGTCATCGTCATCCATGAGAACCGCGGGCTGAACCCGCATATCCGCGACGTCGCGCGGCGCATGGCGCTCGAAGGCTTCCTGGCGCTGGCGCCGGATTTCCTGTCGCCTGCGGGCGGCACGCCGACGGACGAGGACAAGGCGCGCGAGATGATCGGCGCGCTCGATGCGGCGGCAACGACCGCGAATGCGGCGGCGACCGTGGCGTTTCTGGAAGGACACGCGCAATCGACCGGCAAGGTCGGCGCCATCGGCTTCTGCTGGGGCGGCGGTCTCGTCAACCGGCTCGCGGTCGGATCCCCGGATTTGAAGGCCGGCGTCGCCTATTATGGCGCGCAGCCCAAGGCCGAAGACGTGCCGAAGATCAAGGCGGCGCTGCTGCTGCACTATGCAGGCCTCGACGAACGCATCAATGCCGGCATCGACGCCTATCAGAAGGCGCTGAAAGACAACGGCAAGGACGCGACGATCTATGTCTATGACGGCGTCAACCACGCCTTCAACAACGACACCTCGGCCGCGCGGTATGACAAGGCCGCGGCCGATCTCGCCTGGAGCCGGACGGTCGAGTTCCTGAAGGCCAAGCTCGCCTGAGCGCTGCTACGCTCAGGCCGCTGCCGCCTGGAGAATATCGTCGGCGCAGCCGCTGATCGCCGCTGCGAGCGCTTCCATGTCGCGCTCGCGCGGGCTGCTGCGCCGCCAGATAAGCCCGATCTCGCGCGCCGGTTCAGGCGCGGCGAAGGGTACGATGCGGATGGAGTTGCGCGCCGCCTCGGTCGCGATCGCGATCTCGGGGATGAGCGTCATGCCCATGCCGTTGGCGACCATCTGCAGGAGCGTCGTCATCGAGGTCGCGCCGAACGAGACGAGACGGCGCTTGCCGGCCGTGCTGCAGACGGCGAGCGCCTGATCGCGCAGGCAATGGCCCTCTTCGAGCAGGAGCAACTGTTCGACATCCACCTGGTCTTCAGTCAGCGGCGACATCAGGATGTTTCGCTCGTCGTCCGCCATTGCCATGTAGAAGCGGTCGGAAAAGAGCGGCTTCGTCGAAAGTCCGTCGGCCTCGATCGGCAAGGCGGCGACGACGGCGTCGAGCAGACCCTCGCCGAGATCGGCGACCAGTCTTGATGTCACCGATTCCTTCAGTTCGATCTCGATTGCCGGGTAGACCTGGCGCAGGTGCGGCACCAGCCGCGGCACGAGGTAGGGGGCAAGCGTCGGGATGACGCCGATGCGGATCCGCCCTTCGAGCGTGCCGGAACTGGCGCGCGCGCTCAACTCCAGCTGATCCACCTCAGAGAGGATGGCGCGGGTACGGGCCAAAACCTCTTCGCCCTTGCGGGTCAAGAAGACGCCGCTGCGGCTGCGCTCCACCAGCTTCACGCCCAAGTGGTTCTCCATTTCCATGATCTGGGCGGAGAGCGCCGGCTGGCTGACATGGACGAGTTCGGCCGCCTTGCCGAAGTGGCGAGCGGAGGCGAGCGCATCGAAATAGCGCATCTGTCTGAGTGTAAGCATGATAGGAAAATCTTATCGATCTTTAATTTTTATGCAATTGGAGATTATCGAGGCGCCGTGGGAAAAACCTCTTGCCAGAGCGTTCGGGCTTTGATCGCCGCGCAGATTGCGGCCGGCTGCCGTCGGTCCTGTGCGACCACCCGGACGCGAAACCCTTTGACAGGAGGACGCGATGTCTGATCGACCCATATTGACGACGAGTGCCGGAGCCCCGGTGCCGGACAACCAGAATTCGCTGACGGCCGGCCCGCGCGGCGGCGTCATGATGCAGGACTATCAGCTTATCGAGAAGCTGTCGCATCAAAACCGCGAGCGCATTCCCGAGCGCGCCGTTCACGCCAAGGGTTGGGGCGCCTATGGCACGCTGAAGATCACCGGCGACATCTCGAAATACACCAAGGCCAAGGTTTTGCAGCCCGGCGCCGAGACGCCGATGCTGGCGCGGTTCTCGACTGTTGCCGGTGAACTGGGTGCTGCCGACGCCGAACGCGACGTGCGCGGCTTCGCGCTGAAATTCTATACGCCCGAGGGCAATTGGGACCTCGTCGGCAACAACACGCCAATCTTCTTCGTTCGCGACGCCTACAAGTTCCCGGACTTCATCCACACCCAGAAGCGCCACCCGAAGACCAACCTGCGTTCGGCGACCGCGATGTGGGATTTCTGGTCGCTGTCGCCGGAAAGCCTGCATCAGGTCACGATCCTGATGTCCGATCGCGGATGTCCGGTGTCGCCGCTGCACATGAACGGCTACGGCTCGCACACCTTCTCGTTCTGGAACGACGCCGGCGAGCGCTATTGGGTCAAGTTCCACTTCAAGACCCAGCACGGCCACAAGCACTACACCAACGCCGAGGCGGCAGACGTGATCGGCCGGACGCGCGAAAGCTACCAGGAAGCGCTCTATGGGGCGATCGAAGAGGGCAACTATCCGCGTTGGACGCTGCAGGTGCAGATCATGCCCGAGCTCGAAGCCGAGAAGACGGCCTATGATCCCTTCGACGTCACCAAGGTCTGGCCGCATGCAGATTATCCGCCGATCGAGGTCGGCGTGCTGGAGCTCAATCGCAACCCGGAGAACTATTTCGCCGAGGTCGAGAATGCCGCCTTCTCGCCGTCCAACATCGTGCCCGGCATCGGCTTTTCGCCGGACAAGATGCTGCAGGCCCGGCTGTTCTCCTATGCCGACGCCCACCGCTACCGGCTCGGAACGCATTACGAGCACATTCCGGTCAACCGGCCGAAATGCCCGGTGCATCACTATCACCGCGATGGCCAGATGAACACGTTCGGCGGCATTCAGACCGGCAATCCGAGTGCCTATTACGAGCCGAATTCGTTCAACGGCCCGGTCGAGCAGCCCTCCGCGATGGAACCGCCGCTACGCATCAGCGGCGACATGGCCCGCTACGACCACCGCGAAGGCAACGACGACTACGTCCAGCCGCGTGCGCTCTTCAACCTCTTCGATGCCGGCCAGAAGGCGCGCCTGTTCTCCAACATCGCCGCGGCGATGGGCGGCGTGCCGGGGCCGATCGTCGAGCGCCAGCTTGCGCACTTCAAGCGCGTCCACCCGGACTATGAGGCCGGTGTGCGCGCCGCCCTTCACGCGGCCCACGGCTACGAAGCCGACGCCGTCGGCGCGGCAGCCGAATAGACTGGTATCGAGTTCGGCCGCGTGCTGATCTCTGGACAAAAAAAGGCCACGCACCGGCTTGGTGCGTGGCCTTTTCCGCTTTCTGCAGCTCTTACCAGCCCGGCAGCATATGGCTCTGCCGGAGGCGCGGATAACGCGGGAAGCCCTTGATGTCGGCCTCGAGGTCGTCGTTGGCGCTGATCGGCGTGATGTTGTCGAGGCAGGCGGTGATGTGGTTGCTGATCGCGTTCGAAAGCGAGGGCGAAAGGCCCGGACGCTTCATGATGCCGATCTGCACCGGCGCCAAGGCCGGGAAGCCGTCCGCAAGCGTCAGCACCTTCATGCCGGGACGAAGCGCCGATTCCGGCAGGACAGAGACGGCCATGCCGGCCAGCACAGCGGCGGCGACGACCGTCGACGACCAGCTGGTGAACAGGATCTGGTACTCCCGACCCGTCGCATCGAGTGCGGCACAGGCCGCCTGGCGCCACAGACAGTCGCGCCGGCCGACAGCAAGCGGGATCGGTGCGTTCTCGGGCAGCGGGTGGTTGATCGAGCTCACCCAGCAGAGCGGTTCGGTCCGCACCACGTCCGACGCGCGGGCACGCGGATTGTGCGTGACGAGCGCGATGTCGAGGTCGCCCTTGGCCATCTTCTCGGCGAGGTCCACGGAGGGCTCGCAGATGATGTAAAGCTCGACATTCGGATGCGTCTTGGCAAAACGCATGATGATCTCGGGCATGTAGCGGTCGGCGTAATCGTCTGGCGTGCCGATCCGGAGCGTGCCTTCGAGGCGATTGTCGTCGAAGGAAGCGATCGCCTCGTTGTTGAGGCGGATCATCCGGCGCGCGAAATTGAGCAGCCGGTCGCCTTCGACCGTGAGCCGGTTGCCGCGGCCGTCCTTCATGAACAGCGCCTTGCCGATGCGCTCTTCCAGGCGGCGCATCTGCATGGAAACGGCGGATTGGGTCTTGAAGACCCGGTCGGCCGCCTTGGTGAAGCTGCCCGTATCGGCGATCGCGACAAAGGTCTGGAGCTGATCGATATCAAGGGGTGCGGACATGGCCGTAATGCATCCATAAGATTGTTTGATGAATATCATTAAAAACATTCGTTGGACTGATCAATAAGGATTTGCGATCTATCGGAGGCAAATTCATCGATCCCCGGCCGGCAATTTCGCCAGCGAATCCCAAACTCTTTGGCCCGCCCCTGCGTTTGATCTCCCGCAGGGGATGGGCCTCTTCGTGCCTGAAAGGAGAAATTGTCATGCGCACGACACAGCACGCCCTCGATCTCGACCTCGTTGCCGGAACGCAGTCCTATGCCTCCCGCGCCGTCGGCGTGACAGGCATGCTAACGTCCGTATGGCAGCTCCTCCGAAATCGCTATGCGATCGGCCGTCTGAACGACCTGGATGACCGCCAGCTCCTCGACATGGGGCTGAAACGCGAAGATGTGCGCGAGGCGATTACCTCGCCCTTCTTCGACAATCCGGCGAGTTACCTGACACGCGCGTCGCGAAACCGGGCGAGCCTCTTCTACAAAGGGGCCCGCCACGACTGATCGTCCCCAATGGCGCATCCCGCCGCTTGAGATGTGCCAGTCGAGCATGATCCGCGAAAGCCTGCCGCCGCCGCGGGTCATGCTGCGAAATTCGGTGCCGCTGACCTCAACGGTCGCGCGCCCAAACGTTCCCCGCAGGGTAGAGCCAATAGACCCTGCCGCTTGGCCCGGTGCATGACCAAGACATGCACCGGGCCTTTTTCTTTCCGAAGCTGTTCGAAACAACGCGCTGACGCCCGCACTTGCAGGCGATTGCCGTCCGATGGAGGCGCGGGATGTGCTGACGGGGAGGCTTGGCCTCAGCTCTTCGTGCCGGGGCCGGTCTTGTAAAGGTCGAACAGCGCCTCGACGTTCTTCTGGTATTCTTTCTGCATCTCCAGCCCGGTGTCGAACATGCTGTTCATGACCTGGGAGAATTGGGCCAGCGCCGGATTGTCGGCTGCCGGCTTCTGCGCGCCGGCGGCACCCGCCTGCATCATGTCCTGAAACGCCTTGACGAAGGGGTTGTCGGCAAAGACGTCGGCTGTCTTCGGCTTCTCTTCCTTCTTCGGGGCCATGCCGAAGAAGCCCTGCATCGCCTGGGTGAAGGGGTTGTCGAACGGGCTCGGCTGCGGTTCCGGCTTCTTGGCGAAACCGGCCGCTTCCATCCATTGCCGCATCGCGGTCGCCATCGGGTTGTTGGCAAAGGCATCGCTTGCGGCGGCAAATTGCCCGGTTGTCTGCTTGAACAGCCCGCCCATCAGCGTATCGGCCATCACAGGCAGCATCTGCTTGTAGATCTCCTGGCTGACGCCGGTGACCTGGGCCGCCTGCGCGGCGATCGCGCGCGACATTTCCTTCGAGCCGAACAGTTGCCCGAGAACGCCGTTGCCGTCGGCCATGCCCTGCGGCGTGAAGGCCTGGCTCATGTCTTCGAAGTATTTGGCGTAGTTGCCGCTGCCGAGCGCCGTCAGCAAGGCGCCGAAGTCGTAGGGGTTGGCGGTGTTGCGCTTGAAAGCCGCCGAGAAGGCCGGCAGCAGCGCCGCTGTCGCCTTCGTCATTTGCTCCTGGGCGATGCCGAACTGTTGCGCCATCAGCTCGATGGCCTTGCCGTTCTGCGCCTGCGCGAACATGTCGAAAAGCGGTGCCATCCCAGTTCCCCTTTATGGACGCGCGGCGCTCTAAGCGACGCATATCCTTGCACTATAACGGGAAATCAGGGACTGGGAACCGCTTTTTGAGAGGGCCGCGACGAGCACCGCGCCCCTGTCCGAGCCTTAATACTGGTACTCGGCAAAGACCGGGTCTACGGAGCCGTTCCAGCGGCCATTGTAGAGCGCCAAAAGGTCTTCCGCGAGCGTTGCCTTCTTGGCCAGCACCTCGTCGAGCGGCGCCAGGAACTGGCTTTCGTCGATACCATCGCCGTTCAGCCTGTTGCGGCGCTTCAGACCGCCGCGCGAAATGGAGATGACCTCGCGGGCAACGTCGTAAAGCGTGCCGGTGCGGAACTTGGCGGCAAGCGCCTGAGCCGGCACGGCGTTGCGCATGGCACTCACCTCTTCGAAGGTCCAGTCGCGCGTCAGTGCCTCGGCGGCGTCGAGTGCCTCGCGGTCGTAGAGCAGGCCGACCCAGAAGGCCGGCAGCGCGCAGATCCGCCGCCACGGGCCGCCATCGGCGCCGCGCATTTCGAGGAAGCGCTTCAGGCGCACGTCGGGGAACAGCGTCGAGAGATGGTTGGTCCAGTCGCCCATGTTCGGCTGCCAGTCGGCGACCTCGCCCTTGAGTGCGCCGCCCATGAACTGGCGGAAGGTGATGTGGGTGCAATCGTGGTAGTGGCCGTCGCGCACGACGAAGTACATCGGCACGTCGAGCGCCCACTCCACGTAGTCGGCAAAACCGAAATCGGGACGGAAGGCGGACGGCAGCAGGCCGGCGCGCTGGTTGTCGGTGTCGCGCCAGATGTCGCCGCGCCAGGAGAGAAGCCCGTTCGGCTTGCCGTCGGTAAAGGGCGAGCTTGCAAACAGCGCGGTCGAGAGCGGCTGCAGCTTCAAGGACACCTGCATCTTGCGGCGCATGTCCTCTTCCGAGGAGAAGTCCAGGTTCACCTGGATCGTGCAGGTGCGATACATCATGTCGAGGCCCTGGGTGCCGACCTTCGGCATGTAGCGGCTCATGATGCCGTAGCGCGATTTCGGCATGCGCGGGGTCTCATCAAAGGTCCACTTGGGGCTGCCGCCGATGCCGAGGAAGCGGATGCCGAGCGGCTCGGCGACTTCGCGCAGCACCGCCAGATGCTGGTTCGATTCCTTGCAGGTCTGGTGCAGGTTTTCGAGCGGCGCGCCGGAAAGTTCGAACTGTCCACCCGGTTCCAGCGAGATCGCGCCATTGCCCGACTGTTCGGCAAGGCCGATGATGTTGCCTTCGTCGATGATCGGTTCCCAGCCGCTTTTCGCCGCCATGCCGTTCAGAAGCGCCTGGATGCTGGCCTCGCCGAAATAGGGGACGGGGCTGTTGTCCGCCTTAAAGAAGGCGAACTTTTCGTGCTCCGTGCCGATCCGGAACCGCTCCTCCGGTTTCGAACCTTCTGCCAGGTAGGCGGTCAGGTCAGCGACAGAGGTTACCGGCGTCTGGTCGGTGGTATCTCGGGCCATGAGCGTCTTCTTTTGTTTGGGCGGCTCCCGCAGGTTAGCGGGAGTTGATGGAGGCTGCTTGAACCGTAATCAGGTGCGGTGCAAGTCAATTTCTTTCAAGATCTCATCAAAAAAAGTAGGACATTTGCTTGCTCTGGAGCAAGCACCGCGGAAATGGGTACTGGTGACCCAATCCTGCCTTGCCGGAGAGATCGTCCCCTTCTAGGGGAGCGAGCGGTGTCCGATTTGCCCGGGAACGACCGGCTATCGCCAGTCGCCGACAGTTGCCTGGATGACCGCCATGGCGGCGACGGCTGCCGTGTCGGCCCTGAGGATGCGGGGCCCGAGCGGAATGGCGGTGACGAAATCGAGGCTGTGCAGCAGCGTGCGCTCGGCTTCCGAGAAGCCGCCTTCCGGGCCGATCAACAGCGCGAGCTTCTTTTCCTTGATGCCGGCGAGGATCGGCGACGGATTCTGGCTGTCGCTGCCTTCGTCGCAGAAAATAATGCGCCGGTCGCTCTGCCAGGTGGCAAGCAGGTCTTCGAGCCGGCGCGGTTCCTCGACATGGGGAATGCCGAGTACGCCGCATTGTTCGGCCGCCTCGATGACGTTGGCGCGAACCCGCTCGATATTGCCAAGCTTGCCCTGCACATGTTGCGTCATGACCGGCTGCAAAGTGCCGGCGCCCATTTCGACGGCCTTCTGCGCGAGATAGTCGAGCCGCCCGACCTTGAGCGGGGCAAAGAGATAGACGAGATCGCAAGGCGCCGGCTGGGGGCGCGTCTGCTCGACGGGCGTCAGCACCAAGCGCTTCTTGCTGGCGAAGGAAAGCTCGGCCCGCCACTCGCCGTCGCGCCCGTTGAAGACGAGGATCGAGGCGCCTTCTTCGTAACGCAGCACGTTCACCAGGTAGTTGAACTGTTCCTTGGACGCTTCGTGCGCCGAGCCGGCACTCAAGGGGTGTTCGACGAACAGTCGCTGCATGCGAAAATTGGCGCGCATTGAGGAGGCCTTCAGGTGAAAATGCCGGAGAGGATGAAATAAAGTACGGCCGACAGGGCGGCAGAGGCCGGGACGGTGATAACCCAGGCGCCGATAATGGTGAGGAAATGCGAGCGACGGACGAGATGCCGGCGCCGCACCTCGGCAAAGTTGGTTTCCGCCGATTCCATGAAATCCGCCTGTCCCGTTTTTTGCCGGACATATTCGAGCCGCCGCTTGGAATTGCGGATGTACCATTCGCGGAAGAAGCCGACGCCGAAGACGGCGCCGACGGCCGTGTGCGTCGAGCTGATGGGCAGGCCGAGCGCCGATGCCAGCAGCACGGTGACCGCGGTGGCCAGTGCCACACAGAAAGCGCGCATCGGATTGAGCTTGGTGATCTCCTGGCCGACGACTCGGATGAGCTTCGGGCCGTAGAGCAGCAGACCGATCGAGATGCCGAGCGCGCCGATCGCAAGTTCCCACAGGGGCGCCGGTGATTTGTCCGTCGTGATGACGCCGTCGAGCGCCGAGACGATCGCAGCCAAGGGACCGATGGCGTTGGAGACGTCGTTGGCGCCGTGAGCGAAGGAAAGCAGTGCCGCCGCTACGATCAAAGGCAGGCGGAAGAGCCGGCGCAGCGACTGGTTGCGGTTTTCGAGCCCTTCCGATTGGCTGGCGATCCAGGGCTTTGCCTGCAGATAGACCGCAAAACCGGCGACGCCGCCGGCAGCAAGACCCACGGGCATGGTGATCGCGGCCACCTGAACCAGTGCGATCACCGCGAGATAGGCCATGAAGCAGCCGGCGGTGACGCCAAGGATGACCGGCATCCATCGCCTGGCCGCGGCGATCTTGTCCTCGCGGTAGATGATGAATTCCTTGAGGAAAGCGAGGAGGGCTGCGGCGATGGCGCCGCCGAGTAGCGGCGAGACCGACCAACTGAGCGTGATGCCGGCGAGCGACCACCATTGCACGCTCGAGAAGCCGGCCGCCGCGATGCCGGCGCCGACGATGCCGCCGATGATCGAGTGCGTGGTCGAGACCGGTGCCCCGGAATAGGTGGCGATGTTGATCCAGGCCGCCGCGGAAGCGAGTGCCGACATCATGATCCAGACGATTGCCTGTGGTCCAAGCACGTCTTCGCCATAGACGATGCCCGCCTCTATCGTCAGCGCGACCTGCCGGCCGGCAAGCAGCGCCCCGGCGATCTCGAATATCGCGGCGATGGCGAGCGCCGTCGCCATCGACATCGCCTTGGCGCCGACTGCGGCGCCAACGTTGTTGGTCACGTCGTTCGCGCCGATGTTCATGGCCATGTAGCCGGCAATGGCAGCCGCCGCGATGATGATCGGCGCGCTGGCGGAGCTCGTCACGAAGCTCGCGGCGAAGGCCATGCTCAAGAGCAGGAACAGCCCGGCGAGCGCAGGTGCCGCGAGGCTGCGCTTGACATGTTGCGACGCCTCTTCGGCAAGGCTGAGCTTGTCGAGGTCTTTGTCGATCGTTTGTTTTGCGAGGCGTATGCGCGGCTGTGCCACTACCTGGAACTCCATTGTCACGACGGCCACTAAGGCCACAGCGACACGCATTCAAGTGGATTTGATGGACATCCGTATGGCGCAGGCCGGGAACCCGCGTCTGGCGGCGTCGAATGCTCTTGGAATGCTTGAAAGGCTAGCCGTTCACAGCCTTCGGCATCGGGCTCGCTGCGCTCTCCATGCGTTCACCGAAGGCAAGGATGAGATCTTTCAGCGACGGTTCGGCAACCCGCGAGGCCGCTTCCTTGTAGTCGACCCATTCGAGCTGTCGGCGCCCTTCCTCGGGGAAGTGCTTGCAGAGATCGTCGACTTCCAACGCGTGCACCTGCACCTTGACCGAAATCTTCAGCCCGTGATCCATGCGCTTCTGGTAGAGATAGTAGCCGGCGGTCGCCTTCTGCACATGCCCCTTGACGCCGGCTTCCTCGTAGGCTTCGCGCTCGGCCACTTCATGGGCGCGCTTGCCCTGCATCGGCCATCCCTTGGGAATGACCCAGCGGCCGGTATCGCGGCTGGTGATCAGGAGGATTTCGAGGGCCTTGGTCTTCTTGCGGATCCGATAGCAGAGCGCGGCATACTGCATGCGCGCCGGTCGACGCAGCATCAATTGGACATCGGATGCGAGCCTGTTCAAGAAGTTCAAGGTCGTCTGTGCTCCTCTCGGCGAATCAGTGGCTTTAATTGCTTTGCCGGCCAGTATGGCAGCGTCCTGCAGCGTGTAAATGTCGCGGGTATTCGGCAGCCGGATATGCGGTTTGCTTTCCGCAGAACTGTGGTCCGGATACGACAGGATATGGTGTTTTCGCGGCATATTTGCAAACCGACCGACAGCCATACGTTGTCGTCGGATCACGATTGGTTTCGGGGTGGAACGGTTCGAGATCGCAAGGGCGATTGATTCCGACCGGAGAGGCGGCTGCAGGGTAGAGCCGGGGGTCGGGCGCGGGCCCGATCTGTCAGTTCGCGCGGTCGCGCTGCTGCATGCGCAGGCGGGCGATGCGGTTCCATTCTCCGGTGCGTTCCGCCTCGCGGGTGGCGGCGGCGACGAAGTCGATATGGCTCTGCGAGGCGGCTTTCGCCTTCGCCGGATCCCTTGCCATGATCGCCTCGTAGATCGCTTCGTGCTGCACAAGAAGCCGGTCGCGCGCCCCCGGCGCATCGAAGACCGAATTGCGATGGAAGAATATGCCCTGCTGGAGCAGCCGGTAGCAGGCGCGCAGCGTGTGCAGGAGAATGATGTTGTGGGCGCTCTCACCGATCGCCTGATGCAGCTCGATATCGGCTTCGAGTTCGGCGTCAAAATCGCCGGCGGCGTGCGCTCTGCGCATGCGCTCGATGATCCGTGTCAGGATGTCCCGGTCGTAATCCGTCGCGCGGGTGGCGGCGAGTTCCGCTGTCAGCCCCTCAAGCTCGCGCCGGTATTCGAGGTAATCCTGGGTTGCCTTGTGATGGCGCGCAATGAGGTCGATCAGCGGCCTGGAGAAGATCTGCCCGACGACGTCGGCGACGAAGGTGCCACCGCCGTGGCGGCTTTCGACCAGGCCACGCCCTTCGAGTTCCTTCAGCGCCTCGCGCAGGATCGGCCGCGACACGTCGAAGCGCTTGGAGAGTTCCCGCTCGCCGGGCAGACGGTCGCCGTCGCGCAATACGCCTTCGAGGATCAAAAGCTCGATCTGCTGCACGACCTCGTCCGCCGTGCGGCTATGGCTGATACGGGCGAAAAGGTCGATCTGGTCTTCGGTCACGTCTGGTCTCCAGATCACGCGGATTTCGGCCGGGTTTGCCCGAAATCGCGAATGTGGTCGGTTTGCATGCGGCAAGGGCGAAAGGAGCGTCGATGCTCAGCGCCGCAATCTAGGCAGGTCGCGCAAAGTGGTCAATTTGATTGTCCACTTGGGTGCGTCCGATTGGATGCGACTGACAAAAGTCAAACTGCGGCAATGCGTCCTTTGTTCTTTTGCTCTTTCCGTTGATAAGAAAGTTGTGATGAACGCGTGAGGGGGACAAGGCGCTTCATGGCAAAGGGTAGTTTTGCATTTCCGGTGGCGCCGATGCGCGCTTTGGCCTTGGGCGAGGTTCATTCGCGCCCCTATGCGCTGGTGACCACGCCGCGGGTGATCTTTCAGCTCGCCTTCCTGACAGATGGTGGCTCGATCGTCGATCACGCCGTGCTGTCGGAGCTTTCGCGGGCCCGCGGCATCGCGCCGCCCGGCCGTGACGCCAACCATCACGCGATGCCTTGGGGGCAGGGCACGCTGCGCTGGGAGCGTCATACCGAATTCTCCACCTATTTCTGGGACGCGCCGCCGCCGGAGAAATTCGGCGGCGATGTGCCGATCCATCCGTTCGGCGACGGCTTTTCGCCGCCCGGCTCTCTGATCTCCGGCATCCGCCTCGAGATCCGGCCGGATACGCCCGAGACCCGCGAGGCCATCGGCCTCTTCGATCCGACGAGCCTCTGTTACAGCGAGACCAAGAACGGCCAGGCGGTGATCGTCACCGACTTCCGCCAGAACGGTGACGGCCTGACGCAGATCCTGGTGATCGATCGCGGCATGACGGAAGCCGGTACCGGCGCACTCGTCCAGCGCTTGCTCGATATCGAAACCTACCGGACGCTGGCGATGATGGGCCTGCCGCTTGCGCAGTCGCTGTCGCCGGAAATCCGCCGGACGGAGGACGGGTTGACGGCGGTGACCCAGCGCATGAAGGAAAACGTGCGCGAGGAGGCCGACGACATGTTGGCCGAGATCACTCGGCTCGCGGCCGATCTCGAGGCCGGTGCCGCGCTCAGCCTCTATCGCTTCGGCGCCAGCCGCGCCTATTACGGCATCGTCCAGGAGCGCATCCGCACGCTCGCCGAAACGCCGGTGCCAGGCTACGAGACCATCGGCACCTTCCTCGAACGACGTTTGGCGCCGGCCATGCGCACCTGCCAGTCGGTCGAGGAGCGCCAGGCGAACCTGTCGCGCAAGCTCGCCCGCGCCACGGCGCTGCTTCGAAGCTGGGTCGACGTCGAGCTTGAACGGCAGAACAGCGCGCTTTTGAACTCGATGGACCGGCGCGCCAGGTTGCAGTTGCGCCTGCAGCAGACCGTCGAAGGCCTGTCGGTCGCCGCCATCTCCTATTACGTGGTCGGGCTGTTCGGCTATCTCGCCAAGGCGGTCAGCCACGAGCTGCCGATCGATCCCGGTCTCTTGACCGGGCTTGCCGTGCCCTTCGCCGTTGCCGGGGTCTGGCTGATCGTGCGCCGCATTCGCCGCCACCACGAGGACAGCGAGCATAAGTAAGCAATTCCAGCAAAAGTGTGCAGCGGTTTTGCGTCCGGAATTGCGGAAAACAAAGATGCCAGGCCGGTTCGCCTACTGCTCCCAATAGGGGATCGGTCCGTAGAGTTCGGCGAGATAGTCGATGAAGAGGCGCACCTTGGCCGGGAGGAACTGGCGGCTTGGGTAGACGGCCGAAAGCGTCAGCTGCTTCGAACCTTCCCATTGCGGTAGCACCTGCACCAGCTGGCCGCTGCGCAATTCCGGGCCGATATCCCAGGTGGAGCGCAGTGCAACGCCGGCGCCGGCGATGACGGCAGCGCGCACAATCTCCGAGGAGTTGGTGACGAGCGGCCCTTCCGGGTGCCAGACCAGCGCGCCCTCCGGCCCTTCGAGCTTCCAATTGTCGTTGTTATGCGCCGGCAGGCAGAGGTGGTTGGCGAGGTCGCCGATCTCTTTCGGTGCGCCGTTGCGGGCGATGTAGTCCGGCGAGGCGCAGAGCAGCCGGCGGACGGGGGCAAGCTTACGGGCGACGAGCGACGAATCCACCAGTTCGCCGATCCGAACCGCCATGTCGAAGCCTTCCGCGACGATGTCGGTGAATTCGTCCGTCAGCACGATGTGCAGTTTCAGATCCGGATGGTCCTTCATGAACTTGGTCAGATGCGGCGCGATGTGCATGCGGCCGAAGGAGGTGGGTGCCGATATCCGCAGCACCCCGAGCGCATGCGACGAGCGGCCCGACGCATAGGCTTCCGCCTCCTCGATGCCGGTCAGAATGCCGAGCACCCGGTCGTAGAAGCCCTGGCCGGCTTCCGTCAGCGAAATCTGGCGCGTCGTGCGTTGAAGGAGGCGCGTGCCGAGCCGGTCTTCGAGTCTCTTGATGCGCTTGGAGATCACAGCTGGGGAAAACCCCAGCGCCCGCCCCGCTGCCGACATACTGCCGGTGGAAACGACCCGTGCAAAAATCTCAAGATCGCCTAAATTCGTCATCAATCGTTGCCATTATTTCCAAAACGGAAAAGCTCAATAGCATTTGCGAGGCCTCTGTCCTAGTGGTAAAGAAAATGAACCAATCGATATGCGGCGGGAGGAGCTGATGGCGGAGACAATCGGTTTTCTGCAGCCGAAACCAGAGGTTATCGCCCGGCGCCGCGAGATTATCGCCGACCTCTCGGACCTGCTGCCCGAGGGCTGTCTGATCAGCGACGAGCGCGGACTGAAGCCGTTCGAGACCGATGCCTTCATCGCCTATCGCCGCATGCCCCTGGCGGTCGCCTTGCCGGAAACCACCGAACAGGTGGCCGCGCTCCTGAAATACTGCAGCCGCTACGGCGTTCCCGTCGTGCCGCGCGGGGCCGGTACCTCGCTTTCGGGCGGTGCCATCCCACAAGAGGATGCGGTCGTCATCGGCCTCTCGAAGATGTCGCGCATCCTCGATGTCGACCTTTTCAATCGCACCGCCACCGTTCAGGCGGGCGTTACCAACCTCAACATCTCCGAGGCGGTTTCCGCCGATGGCTTCTTTTATGCACCCGACCCGAGCTCGCAGCTCGCCTGCACGATCGGCGGCAACATCGGCATGAATTCCGGCGGTGCTCATTGCCTGAAATACGGCGTCACCACCAACAATCTGTTCGGCGTGAAGATGGTGCTGTTCGATGGCACCGTCGTCGATCTCGGCGGCAAGGCGCTGGATGCGGCGGGCTATGATCTGCTCGGCCTCGTCTGCGGCTCGGAAGGCCAGCTCGGTATCGTCACCGAGGCGACGGTGCGGTTGATCGCCAAACCGGAGGGAGCCCGCCCGGTGCTCTTCGGCTTTGCCTCCTCGGAGGCGGCCGGCGCCTGCGTCGCTGATGTCATCGGTTCCGGCATCATTCCCGTCGCGATCGAGTTCATGGACAAGCCGGCGATCGAGATCTGCGAAGCCTTCGCCCACGCCGGCTACCCGCTCGATGTCGAAGCGCTACTGATCGTCGAGGTCGAAGGCTCCGAGCCGGAGATGGATGCGATGCTCGCGAGCATCGTTGCGGTCGCGCGCCGTCACGGGGTCGCGACCATCAAGGAATGCCAGTCGGCCATGGAAGCGGCCGCGATCTGGAAAGGCCGGAAATCCGCCTTCGGCGCCACCGGCCGCATCGCCGACTATATCTGCATGGACGGCACCGTGCCGCTCAGCCAACTCTCCCATGTGCTTGCCCGCACCGGTGAGATCGTCGCGAGCTACGGCCTGCGCGTCGCCAATGTCTTCCACGCCGGCGACGGCAACATGCATCCGCTGATCCTCTACAACATCAACGACCCGGAGGATGCTGCGCGCGCCGAGGCTGCCGGGAACGATATCCTGAAGCTCTGCGTCGACGCGGGTGGCTGCCTCACCGGCGAGCATGGCGTCGGCATCGAAAAACGGGATCTCATGCTGCATCAGTACAACCAGATCGACCTCGACCAGCAGATGGCGGCGCGAGCTGCCTTCGATCCGCAATGGATCCTGAACCCGTCCAAGGTCTTCCCTCTTAAAGGGCGTCCCGCCGCATGATCGTGCATTTCGAACCGGCCAGCGAAGAGGGGATTGCGACCGTCGTTCGCGCCATGGCGGCGGACAAGGCGTCGCTCGCAGTGATCGGCGGCAACACGCGCTCCGGCCTCGGCAATCCTGTGCGCGCCGATCGGGTGCTGTCGACCCGCCGCCTTTCCGGCATCGTCAGCTACAATCCGGCCGAAATGACGATCACTGCGCTTGCGGGAACGCCACTGCGCGAGATCGGCGAGGCATTGGCCGAAAACCGGCAAATGCTCGCCTTCGAGCCGATGGATCACCGGCCGATCTTCGCCTCCTCGGGTGAGCCGACGATCGGCGGGGTCTTTGCCGCCAACGTATCCGGCCCCAGGCGCTATGTCGCCGGTGCCGCCCGCGACAGCCTGCTCGGTGTGCGTTTCGTCAACGGCGAGGGCGAGGCGATCAAGGCCGGCGGGCGTGTGATGAAGAACGTCACCGGTCTCGATCTGGTCAAGCTTTTGGCTGGCTCGCATGGCACGCTCGGCATCCTCACCGAAGTCACCTTCCGCGTCCTGCCGCTGCCGCCGGCGTCGGAGACCATCGTCGTCTCCGGGCTCAACGATGCCGAGGCGGCGGCGGTCATGGCCGAGGCAATGGCGCAGACAACTGAGGTTTCCGGCGCGGCGCATCTGCCCGAGAGCGTGCGCGGACGGTTCCTGGATGGCAACCTTCCGGATGGTGCAGTCACCGTGCTCAGGCTCGAAGGGCTGGAGGCATCCGTTGCGATCAGGGCTGAAAAGCTGACAAAGGCAGTCGGCCGCTTCGGCGCGGTGACGCGGCTTGATGCATCGCAAACAGCAAGGCTTTGGACGGAGATCCGCGACGTCAAACCCTATGCCGACGGTACCAGGAAGCCGCTCTGGCGCGCGTCCGTCGCCCCGTCGCTTGGCCATCAACTGGTAGCAGCACTGCGGCTGCAGACCGGCGTCGACGCTTTCTACGACTGGCAGGGCGGTCTCGTATGGTTGCGCATGGAGGCCGATCCCGAGGCGGAACTGGTGCGCCGTTACATCAAGGTTCTCGGCGGCGGCCACGCGACCCTCGTCAGGGCCGATGACAGCTACCGTCAGGCCGTTTCATCGTTTGAACCGCAACCCTTGCCCGTGGCACAGTTGAGCGAGCGCGTGCGCGCGAAGTTCGACCCGCACCGGATCTTCAATCCCGGCCGCATGGCCGCGATTTCCTGAGCGCATTCGCAAGGGAACAGGAGAGACAAGCATGAGCGATAAGGGTCCGCAGACACCGTTCTCCCGGGAGACCGATCGCTGGCTGGAGCCGGGCAAGATCAACGTGCAGGTGATCTATGTCCTTTATCTCGTCGGGTTTGCGGTGGGCATCACGCCGATCATCGGCGTCGTCATGGCCTATCTCAATCGTGGCAAGGGCGCGCCGTGGGTCCAGACGCACTATGTCTGGGCGATCCGGACCTTCTGGATATCGCTGCTGTTCCTGTTGATCTCGCTGTTGCTGACGGTGGTGCTTGTCGGCATCCTCGGCTTCATCGCCACCGCTGTCTGGATCGTCGTGCGCTGCGTCGTCGGCCTGCAAAGGGCCGCGCGCGAAGAGCCGATCACCAATCCCGAGGGCTGGATGGTTTAGGCCGGTATGCAACCGGAGACCGGCAAGGTCGAAGGAAGCTGAAAACAGAATGTTGCAATCGACCGCGGCGCGAAGCGCCCGGTTCCGCAGGACGAAGAGTGGAGTTCGCACTTGCAGACCAATTTTACCGCCGCGCAGCTCGCCGATCCGCACGTGGCCGAATCCGAGGCCATTCTGCGCAAGTGCGTGCATTGCGGCTTCTGCACCGCGACCTGTCCGACCTATGTTACGCTCGGCGACGAGCTCGATAGCCCGCGTGGGCGTATCTATCTCATCAAGGACATGCTGGAGAACGGCCGGGCGGCCGACAAGGAAACGGTCACCCATATCGACCGCTGTCTGTCGTGCCTCGCCTGCACCACTACCTGTCCCTCCGGCGTCGACTACATGCATCTCGTCGACCATGCCCGCGTGCATATCGAAAACACCTATCGCCGCCCGTTCAAGGACCGGCTGGCGCGTTCCGTGCTCGCAGCCGTGCTGCCCTATCCGCAGCGCTTCCGCCTGTCGCTGAAGGCAGCCGGCCTTGCCCGGCCGCTCGCCGGATTGATGAAGCGCGTCGCCTTCCTGAAAACTCTTGGCGTGATGCTCGATCTGGCGCCCGCCGTCGTGGCGGAGCCCTCGGCTTCGGCCACACCCGGCGTTCATGCGCCCAAGGACAAGCGTGTCGGCCGCGTTGCGCTGCTCAGCGGCTGCGCCCAGCCCGTGCTGAAGCCGGAGATCAACGAGGCGACGATCCGGCTTCTGACGCGATTTGGTGTGGAGGTGGTCGTTTCGGCCGGCGAGGGCTGCTGTGGCGCGCTGGTGCATCACATGGGCCGCGAGAACCAGGCGCTCGAAGCCGCGCGCCGCAACGTCGATGCGTGGCTCAAGGTTGCCGACGAAGGTGGACTCGACGCCATCGTCATCACCGCTTCGGGTTGCGGAACGACGATCAAGGACTACGGCCACATGCTCAGGCTCGATCCCGCCTATGCGGAAAAGGCCGCACGGGTCTCGGCGCTGGCCAAGGACATCACCGAGTATCTGGCGACCCTCGACCTGCCGGAACAGGAGGCGCGCGGCATGACGCTCGCTTACCATTCCGCCTGTTCGATGCAGCACGGCCAAAAGATCACGCTTGCGCCGAAGCAGCTTCTGAAGCGCGCCGGCTTCGTCGTGCGCGATCCGGCCGAGGGCCATCTCTGCTGCGGTTCGGCCGGTACCTACAACATCCTGCAGCCGGAAATCTCGGCCAAGCTGAAGGCGCGCAAGGTGAAGAACATCGAGGCGACGAAGCCGGATGCGATCGCGACCGGCAACATCGGCTGCATCACCCAGATCGCCAGCGGCACCAAAATCCCCATCCTGCATACGGTCGAATTGCTCGACTGGGCCTATGGCGGGGCAAAGCCTGAGGAGCTCTGAGGCAAAGCAAAAGGCCGGCCACCTTTCGGGAGCCGGCCTTTTTGGTGGGTGGAAGTTTCGGCGTCCTCAGCCGCCAAAGATCTGGCGGAAGATGTCGACGCCGCGATCGTCGAAATAGGTGTCGCCGGCCTTGCTGCCGGGGCCGATGACGATGACCTTCGTGCCGACGTCGGCGCGGTCGTAGAGATGCTCCACGTCCTCGTTCATCATGCGGATGCAGCCGGAAGACATGTTCTGGCCGATGGTCCAGGGCTGGTTGGTGCCGTGGATACGGAAGATCGTGTCGCGGCCGCCCTTGTAGAGATACATGGCGCGGGCGCCGAGCGGGTTGTCGATGCCGCCTTCCTGGGTGATCGGCAGGATGCGGCCCTTGGCGGCCTCGCGGCGGCGCATTTCGGCCGGCGGCGTCCAGGTCGGCCATTCGGCCTTGCGGCCAACCTTCACGACACCCGACCAGCCGAAGCCGTCCCGGCCGACGCCGATGCCGTAGCGCGTCGCGCGGTTCGGGCCGTCGATGTAGTAGAGAAACTTGTTGTTGGTATCGACGATGATCGTGCCGGGGGCTTCGTCGGTGCGGAAGCGAACCTTGGTGCGCCAGTATTGTTTTGCCGGCTTCTTCGGAGTGGCCACGAGTACAATGTCTGACGACTGGATCTTGGGGCCTGCTACGGGCGCCGGCGTGAAAGCCGAGGCGCTGGCGGCCACAAGAATAGTGCTGGTCGCAATCGCGATTGCGACCACTTTGCTGGCATGACGCTTCATTTACGATTCCCTCTAAACCCTCGTTGCAGGCAGGCTATGCAAAACGCATCGAAGTTCAAGCCCGCGATACATCCGGTAGATCAAACGTGATCACAAAACTTGCCTGTCCTTACGCTGCTGTTGCCTGAAAATCACGCATAGGCAACAGCAACACGGGTGAGGAGAGGGGAATATTCTATGCAGTGCTGCAATTAGATGACGATAACCTTCGTGCCCACTTTCACGCGCTCGTAAAGATCGACAACGTCTTCGTTGCGCATGCGGATGCAGCCGGAGGAAACGGCATAGCCGATCGTCCAGGGCGCGTTGGTGCCGTGGATGCGGTAGAGCGTCGAGCCGAGATACATGGCGCGTGCGCCGAGCGGATTTTCCGGGCCGCCGTCCATGCGCGCCGGCAGGTAATGGCCCTTGGCCGCCTCGCGGGTGATCATCTCCTGCGGCGGCGTCCAGCTCGGCCATTCCGCCTTGCGGGTGACCTTGTGGGCGCCGGCCCATTCGAAGCCCGGCTTGCCGACACCGACGCCATAGCGCCGTGCCTCACCGTTGCCGGTCACCAGATAGAGGAAGCGGTTGTTGGTATCGATGACGATCGTGCCCGGCTTTTCCTTGCTCTCATAGGCGACCGTCTGCGGCAGGTACTGCGGGTCGAATTTCGATTTCACCGGCCGCTGGGCGCGCATGGCATTGGCCGGCTGGATCAGCGGATTGACGGCGCGGCGCTTGACCTGAGGTTTCGCGACCTGTCCCTGCTGATAGAACTGTTTTCGGGTGGCCTGCGGAATCTGCTGCCGGTAGATAACCTGCCGCGTGCGCGCCTGCTGTCCGCCGAGCTGCATCACCCAGGGGGCGGTGAGGTCGGGACTGACGACGACGGGCGGCCTGTTCTGATACCGGTCCTGTGCTCCGGCCGGGCCAGCCACGAGGGTCAGAAGAGAGGCGGCTATAAGAAGAGACTTTTTCAACATCGGACGGACTCGCTACCTTTCGCCGAAAATCACTGAAGGGGGCGCAGTCTGCCGGTGAGCGGAATGCTCGAACGGACGGGTTGCGCCTTGGCAATGGGGGCAATCGTGTCATTTGGAGGGCGACCGAATGGTAAACGGTGCCTCGTTAAAAGCCGATGGCGCCGATAAAGCTTTGGGTAGGGTTATCCGCTGCTTTAGGAATCTGGTTTGCAAATGGTAAAGGCAGGAAAATGAGCAGGATGGAGCAAAGAGGGCGATGACGGCCAAGGGCATTGTGATCGGTGAGGACGGATTTTTGCGTTGCGCCTGGCAGGGCAATCTCGACGATTATCGTCGCTACCATGACGAGGAATGGGGGCGCCCGGTCACCGACGACCGCCGGCTTTTCGAGAAGATCTGCCTGGAAGGTTTCCAGTCCGGCCTGTCCTGGCTGACGATCCTGCGCAAGCGCGAGGCGTTTCGCGCCGCCTTCGCCGGTTTCGATTTCGACGCGGTCGCAAAGTTCGGCGACGCGGAAATCGGGCGTTGCCTTGCCGATACAGGCATCGTGCGTCATCGCGGCAAGATCGTCTCGACGATCAACAACGCGCGCCGCGCCCAGGAACTGAGGCAAGAGTTCGGTTCGCTGGCGGCCTATTTCTGGTCCTATGAGCCGCAGGCAGCCGAGCGTCCGCAGGTGGTGACCTATGAAGCGATCGTCGCCAATCCGACGACCCCGACCTCGACCCGCATTTCCAAGGATTTGAAGAAGCGCGGCTGGACCTTCGTCGGCCCGACGACGATCTACGCCTTCATGCAGGCCATGGGCCTCGTCAACGATCACATCGAAGGCTGCCACTGCCGCACGGTCGTCGAGGAGTTGCGTGGCAAGCTTGCAAGGCCCCAGGCCCGCGTCGCCTGATGAGTGCGCCCGTCGTCTGCCTGACGACGGGTGTTTGCCGGTGGCGTTGGGACTGCGGGTTCAGCCGCCGTTCTTGGCGAGCCACGCCTTCATCGTCCTGATCTCGCCTTCCTGCGCCTTGATGACCTCTTCGGCCAGCTTGCGCAGCGTTTCGTCCTTACCGTATTCGAGCTCCACCTTCGCCATGTCGATCGCGCCCTGATGGTGGGCGATCATGCCGCGCACGAAGTCGATGTCCGCCTTGCCGGTGTAGGTGATGTCCATGTCCTTGTGCATGCGGGCATTGGCTTCGGCGAAGGCTTTGCTCGAAGGCGAATTGTCGCCCTTCGGCATCGCGGTTTCGGTCGCTCCATGGTGCATGCTGCCGTGTCCGGACTCCTCTGCCAACGCAGGAAAGCCGAGGCAGGCGGAAAGCGCGAGGGCGGCGATCAGCGGTTTCAGCGACATGGTGTTTCCTTCCTTATCTGATGTCTCGTGCCAAGAGGCCGGCCGTGGCCGGCTCCTTGGCACTCCATCAATCTAGGGAAGGGCTGGCTGCGGATTCAACCCGTCCGTTCAGGCGTCAAGCGCAGGACGCTCGCGCGGAAAGGCGAAAATGCCCTGCAGCATGTTTTCGCCGGTGGACGCGTCGAGCGACGACCGGCCGACGCAGAAAAGCTGTGCCGCCTTCAAACTTGGCAAGCGCACGAGCGCCGTGAAGCAGAACGAAGACGGCGACGCGGTTGCCTGCTCGAGGATGTTGAGCACTGTCACGCGATCCCGGCTGTCATAGGCACGCACCAGATCGACGATGCCGCAGGAGCGGTTGGAAGCGCCAAGCAGGGCGGCGGTTCGCTCGCCCAGATGAAAGACGCCGCTGGCCAGATCGCAGCGCCATGTCTCCACGAAATAGTCGCTTTCATCGAGGTGGTCCATCCAGGCCGAATGCGCCCCGAGGTGCCCGGGTTGGATGGCTCCCGAGCCAGGTGTCATGAACCTCAACATGATGCCCTTCTTCTCGCCGCGCGGACGTGATGTCTCGTTACCGGAGACCGCCACTGCCGCAAGGCGCTTCGATGCGTTGTTTGCCATTGAAGTGTTTTCCCGATGCAGTCATTGCATCGAAAACTCGTTTGTAGGTACTCGGCCCTTGGCCGCGAAGATAGACGATCATCGGTGCAGCCGGAACGTCGTCGATCGGTCAGGCGATAAACTTTTAGTGATTGCATATCGTCTAATGCGCCTTGTGGTTGAGGTCAAGTCCTCCCCGACGCGTCGCGATGGTGCGTGTCGATCCCGATGACGCGAAGCTCACCCGTGCTAGGCTTTGACGCAAAGCGCCGGCGCATGGCCCGGGCGAACGCTTTGCGCGGTGCAAACCCTTGCCGCCCCCCACTTGATCCGATAGGGAAAGCAGCCAACAAGAGACAGTCCGGAATGCTCCCATGACCGAGAAACAGAAGAAACCGCAGAAGCTCAAGGCGCGTCTTCCGCGCGGCTTCGTCGATCGCTCCGCTGCCGATATCCGCGCGACGGACGAAATGATCGGCAAGATCCGGGCGGTCTACGAGCATTATGGTTTCGACCCGGTCGAAACACCGCTGTTCGAATACACCGATGCGCTCGGTAAGTTCCTGCCCGACAGCGACCGGCCGAACGAAGGCGTCTTCTCGCTGACCGATGACGACGACCAGTGGATGTCGCTGCGCTACGACCTGACGGCGCCGCTCGCCCGTCACGTCGCCGAGAACTTCAACGAGATCCAGCTGCCGTTCCGCACCTATCGCGCCGGCTACGTCTTCCGCAACGAGAAGCCTGGCCCGGGCCGCTTCCGCCAGTTCATGCAGTTCGATGCCGACACCGTCGGTGCCGCCGGCGTCCAGGCGGACGCCGAAATGTGCATGATGATGGCCGACACCATGGAAGCCCTTGGCATAGCGCGCGGCGACTACGTGATCCGCGTCAACAACCGCAAGGTGCTCGACGGCGTCATGGAGGCGATCGGTCTTGGCGGCGACGACAAGGTCAATGCCCGCCTGACGGTGCTGCGCGCCATCGACAAGCTCGACAAGTTCGGCCCCGAAGGCGTCAGGCTCCTGCTCGGCGAAGGCCGCAAGGACGAAAGCGGCGACTTCACCAAGGGTGCGGGCCTCAATGGCGAGCAGATCGACAAGGTCCTGTTCTTCGTCGGCATCCAGAATTATGCCGAAAGTGCCGACGAACTGGCAGTGCTCGTTTCAGGCACCGCCAAGGGCGGCGAAGGTGTCGAGGAACTCAACACCATCCGCAGCCTGGTCCTGAGCGCCGGCTACGAGGCTGACCGCATCAAGATCGACCCCTCGGTCGTGCGTGGTCTCGAATATTATACCGGCCCCGTCTTCGAGGCCGAGCTGCAGTTTGCCGTCACCAACGAGAAGGGCGAAAAGGTCGTCTTCGGTTCGGTCGGCGGTGGTGGTCGCTACGACGGTCTCGTGTCGCGTTTCATGGGGCAGCCGGTCCCGGCGACCGGTTTCTCGATCGGCGTTTCCCGCCTTATGACGGCGCTGAAGAACCTCGGCAAGCTCGGTGCATCTGACGTGCTCGCGCCTGTTGTCGTCTGCGTCATGGACCGCGACATCGAGGCGATGGGCCATTACCAGCGTTTCGTGCAGCAGCTCCGCCATGCCGGCATCCGCGCCGAAATGTACCAGGGCAACAAGAAGAACTTTGGCGATCAGCTGAAATATGCCGACCGCCGTGGCTCGCCGCTCGCCATCATCCAGGGTGGCGACGAGCGCGCCGCCGGTGTCGTGCAGATCAAGGATCTGATCGAGGGCAAGCGCCTGTCGGGTGAGATCGAGGACAACGCGGCCTGGCGCGAGGCGCGCGTGGCCCAGGTTTCCGTGCCGACGGCCGAACTGGTCGAAAAGGTGCGCGAGATGCTGGCGGCACAGGCCGAGGATCGGGCAAGGGGCTGACGACTATGGCCCTCATCAATCTGCCTGCCTTTGCCGATGCGCTGCTTGCCGACTTCGAAAGCCTCGGCGCGCTGCGTGTCGACACTCCGGTGATCCAGCCGGCCGAGCCTTTCCTCGCCATGGCCGGTGAGGATCTGCGCCGCCGCATCTTCATGACCGAGAGCGAGACCGGCGAGAGCCTGTGCCTGCGGCCGGAATTCACCATTCCCGTCTGTCTCCGCCATATCGAGGCGGTGACCGGAACGCCGAAGCGCTATGCCTATCTCGGCGAGGTCTTCCGCCAGCGCCGCGAAGGCGGCAACGAATTCTACCAGGCCGGCATCGAGGATCTTGGCGACACCGATACGGCGGCAGCCGATGCGCGCGCCGTCTCTGACGCGATGCGCATCGTCGCCAACCGGGTGCCGGGCCGGTCTCTCAGCGTGACGCTTGGCGACCAGGCCGTGTTTGAAGCCGTCGTCGGTGCCTGTGGCCTGCCGGCTGGCTGGCAGAAGCGGCTGATCCACGCCTTCGGCGACCAGAAGCACCTGCAGAAGCTTCTGACCGAGCTCGCCCATCCGCGCACGGTCGGCGTCTTCGGTCCTGAAGTCGTGCGGCTGTCGATGGACGGCCTGCTCGAAGACGAGGACCGTCTCGTCGCGCATGTCGCCGCAACGATGGAAGCGACCGGCTATTCGACCAACGCTAGCCGTTCGCCGCAGGATATTGCGCGCCGGCTGAAGGAGAAGATGGAACTGGCGAACACGCGGCTTGACCGCAGAACGCTGGATCAGGTCGCCGCGTTCCTGGCGCTCGACGTGCCGCTTGCCGATGCGCCGGCCGCACTCTTCGCTTTCGCGCAGAAATCCGGCCTCAAAATCGATGATGCGCTCGCCCGTTTCGATGCCCGCGTTGCCGCCCTTAGCAAGGCCGGTTCCGACATCGGCGCCATTCGTTATCGAGCGGCCTTTGGTCGTCCTCTCGACTATTATACCGGCCTGGTTTTCGAGGTTGAGCTTGCCGGAACGCATGCCGTCCTTGCCGGCGGCGGCCGCTTCGATCGGCTGCTGACTCTGCTCGGCGCCCGCGAGCATATCCCGGCCGTCGGCTTCTCGCTCTGGCTCGACCGCATCGAAAAGGCGATTGCCTCTGAAGGAGGCGCCCAATGACCATCACTATCGCCTTGCCGTCCAAGGGGCGGATGAAGGATGACGCTTCGGCGATCTTCGAACGCGCCGGCCTGAAGATCGTTGCCGTCGGCAACGACCGCTCCTATCGCGGCCGCGTCGAAGGTGCTGATGATGTGGAGATTGCGTTCCTTTCGGCGTCGGAAATCTCGCGAGAGCTCGGCAACGGCTCAATCGATTTCGGCGTAACCGGCGAAGACCTGGTGCGCGAGGGGCTTGCCAACGCCGATGCGCGCGTCGAGTTCTGCGCCCGTCTCGGCTTCGGTCATGCCGACGTCGTCGTCGCGGTGCCTGAGGTCTGGTACGACGTCGACACCATGGCCGACCTTGGCGACGTTGCCGCCGATTTCCGTGCCCGCCATGGTCGCCGTCTGGCGATCGCCACCAAGTACTGGCGGCTGACGCAGAACCATTTCTCGGGCAGCCACGGCATCCAGCTTTACCGCATCGTCGAAAGCCTCGGGGCGACCGAAGGCGCGCCGGCCTCTGGTTCCGCCGACATTATCGTCGACATCACCTCGACCGGTTCGACGTTGAAGGCAAACCACCTGAAGATACTCACCGATGGCGTGATCCTGCGTTCCGAAGCTTGCCTGGTTCGGGCGCGCAAGGCGGCTCACGAGGGCGATCCTGTGGTGGCACGGATTATCGCGGCCGTGCGTAGCGTCCTTTGACGCTGCGAACGGGGCATGCGCGGTCTTGACGATCCCGCCGGTTACAAAAATAAAGTAGGGCCCTCAAAAGGCGCGCCCTCCGCTCCTATGTAAGTCTGCGTGCGGCGTTTCTGCCGCCTCCCGCTGTTCCGTTCCAGGAGACCTTCATGGCCGATCTGTCCGCCTTTCCGATCACCAAGCGCTGGCCGGCGAAAAACCCTGATATCATCCAGCTCTATTCGCTGCCGACGCCGAACGGCGTGAAGGTTTCGATCGCGCTCGAAGAGCTGGGCCTGCCCTACGAACCGCACCGCATCGCCTTCGATACCAATGACCAGAAGTCGCCGGAGTTCGTCTCGCTCAACCCCAACGGCCGCATCCCGGCGATCATCGATCCCAACGGCCCGGATGGAAAGCCAATCGGGCTGTTCGAGTCCGGCGCGATCCTTATCTATCTCGCTAAAAAGACCGGCAAGCTGCTGCCTGCCGACGCGGCCGGCCGCTACGAAACGATCGCCTGGGTTATGTTCCAGATGGGCGGCGTCGGTCCGATGTTCGGCCAGTTCGGTCACTTCTTCAAGTTCGCCGCCGACAAGGTCGCCAACAATTCCTACCCCGTCGAGCGCTACCGTGACGAAGCCAAGCGGCTGCTCGGCGTGCTCGAAACCCGCCTTGACGGGCGGCAATGGCTGATGGGCGACGATTACACGATCGCTGACATCGCCACCTATCCCTGGGTCGAAGGTGCGCGCAGATTCTATGGCGGTGCCGAGGTCCTGGATTACAAGAGCTTCCCCAAGGTGATGGCCTGGGTCGAGCGCGGCCTGTCGCGCCCGGCGGCTCAAAAGGGCATGGACGTGCCGCGCAAGGAATAGCAAACGGCGTGGCCTGTGCCAGAGTTGACGAAGCTCGGGCGGAAGGCTAGGCCTTGTTGTACAGATGAATAAAGGCAGGTGGGAAGCGTGTCCGGAAGGCTTGTTGTTGTCGGTGGCGGTCAGGCCGCCTTTGCTCTAGTTGCGAAGCTCCGTGCGCTCAAGGACGAGCGGCCGATCACCATCGTCGCCTCCGAAGCAAGCCTGCCCTATCAGCGCCCGCCGCTCTCCAAAAAGTATCTCCTGCGCGAGATGAGCCTCGACCGCCTGCTCTACCGGCCGGAAGCCTGGTACGGCGAGCACGCTGTCGACGTGCGCCTCGAAACGACCGTGATCGGGCTTGACCGGGCCGGCAAACACGTGACGCTCAGCGATGGCACATCGCTCGACTATGAAGTGCTGGCCTTTGCGACCGGCGCCACGCCGCGCCGGCTGCCGGCCTCGGTCGGCGGCGATCTCGAGGGTGTCTTCGTCGTTCGCGACTTCAGGGATGCCGACAGCCTTGCCGAGGAGATGAAGCCCGGCCGTCGCGCGCTCGTCATCGGCGGTGGTTACATCGGTCTTGAAGCGGCAGCCGTCGCGCGCACCTGCGGCCTGGACGTCACGGTCATCGAAATGGCCGACCGCATCCTGCAGCGTGTTGCCTCCTCGGCGACGTCGGGGCTCGTGCGCGACATTCATCGTGGTCGCGGCGTCGATATTCGCGAGGGTACCGGTCTCAACCGCCTCGTCGGCGACAATGGCCGTGTCACCGCGGCGGAACTCTCCGATGGTTCCACCTTGCCGGTCGATGTCGTCATCGTCGGCATCGGCGTGACCGCCAATGATCGCCTGGCCCACGACGCCGGGCTCGAAACCGCAAACGGCATCGTCGTCGACGCGCATGGCCGCACCTCCGATCCGGCGGTCTTCGCGATGGGTGATTGCGCCGTTCTTCCCTTCGAGGATCTGCGCATCCGGCTGGAGTCGGTGCAGAATGCCGTCGATCAGGCCGAAGCGGTCGCGGCTATCCTTGCCGGCAGTGATGCCCCTTACGATCCCAAGCCCTGGTTCTGGTCGGACCAGTACGACGTCAAGCTGCAGATCGCCGGCTTCGGGCTCGGCCACGACGAAACCATCGTCAGGCCCGGCCAGCGCGAAGGCAGCGTGTCGGTCTGGTATTTCCGGCAGGGGCGCCTGGTGGCCGTCGATGCGATCAACGACGCCAAGGCCTATGTGACCGGCAAGAAGCTGCTGGAGAGCGGCATCAATCCTGACCGAGCCGTCATCGCCGATCCCCAATCCGACCTCAAGGCGCTGCTGTCGCAAGCATAGGCGGCGAACCACGCCAGGCGGCGCTTTTTGGCAGGCTGCAACTTGAAGGCGGCGTGGTTTCAAAATTCGTTAACGACGAAACTATTGTCTTGCTGGGCAATTGCCCGGCAGAGCCTCGATTTATCACTTCCTTAAATCACCTGACGCCAACACAGGCAGCTTAAGTGGAGGCGAGAGGTCTCGTTTCCCGACAGAATTTGATTTAGGCGATTGGCGATGTTCAAGGTTCTTACATGCCTGGTGGTAGAGCATAATCCCAGACTGGTCGTTTTGGCCGCACTTGTGTGCTTTCTCGCGAGTTACGGAGCAGTAACGCTGCTGCAGCGCGCCCGCGGCTCCTCGGGCAAGGCGAAAGCGATCTGGGCGACGGCCGCCGGCATCGCCAGCGGCTTCGGCATCTGGGCGACCCACTTCATCGCCATGCTCGCCTATGATCCCGGCGTCGTCCTCGGCTACCAGATGGATCTCACCGGCCTGTCGCTGGCCGTTGCCATCATCCTCACCACGACGGCCCTATTGATCGCGACCCATGTTCAGGACCGCCTCGGCTGGATTGCTGGCGGCTTCGTTCTCGGCGGCGGCGTCGCCTGCATGCATTTTCTTGGCATGGCGGCGCTCGACGTGCCGGGCAGCATCCGCTGGAATGCGGCACTGGTCGTCGCCTCCGTGGTCGTCGGCTCGCTGTTTGACATCGCCGCTCTGCGCACGATCGCCAGTGTCGGCAAGCCGCTGAAGGCGAAGATCCTTGCCACCCTGCTGATGACGCTCGGGATCGTCGCGTTGCATTTCACCGCCATGGGTGCGGTCACGATCGAGGCCGATCTGCTGACGCCGACCCATGCGGGCATGATCCAGCCGCATCTGCTTGCCTTCGTCATCGCCGGCACCGCCTTCTTCCTGCTGTCGATGGTGCTGATCGCCGCCGGCTTCGCCCATCATGCCGAGCTTTCCGCCGCTGCTGCCGAACGGGAATTCGCCCGCTTCGTGCGCAGCGTGAAGGACTACGCGATCTATATGCTCGACACCGACGGCCGCGTCGCCAGCTGGAACGCCGGCGCCGAGGCCAACAAGGGCTATAAGGGCGAGGAAATCGTCGGCAAGAATTTCGCCTGCTTCTACTCGCAGGAGGATCAGCGCGACGGCGTACCGCAGCGGGCGCTCGAGGTCGCACTGGCCGATGGTAAGTACGAGAACGAAGGCTGGCGCTATCGCAAGGACGGATCCCGGTTCTGGGCTCACGTGGTGCTCGACCCCTTCATGGACGACGACGGCAAGCACGCCGGCTTCATCAAGATCGTCAAGGACATCACCAAGGCGAAGCTTGACGCCGACCGTATCGCCGAAGTCAGCAACAATCTCGATGTCGCGCTCGAAAACATGTCGCAGGGCATCTGCCTGTTCGACAGCAGCGACCGGCTGTTGCTCTCCAACCGTCGCTGCCGAGAGATCTTCGGCTTCTCCGAGACACTCGCCGGCAAGGGGCTGACCTTCCGCGAAATCCTCGATATCGTCTTTGCCCGCATCTACACAGATCCGGAGATGGCCCGGACCAAGGCCGAGGAGCTCTACCAGAAGCACCGGATCGAAATGGTCGGCAATGGCGGCGGCGATATCGTCGAAAAGCTCGTCAACGGCCGCTCGATCCTGACCAAGCATCGCACGCTGCCCGATGGCGGCTGGGTGAGCACCTATGAGGACATCACCGAGCGGCTCGACACCGAGGAGCAGATTACCTTCCTTGCCCGCCACGACAGCCTCACGGGGCTGCCGAACCGGCTGCAGTTCAGCAGCTATCTCGAAGAGGAGCTGGACGCGGCCGCCTGGTTCAACCGCAAGGTCGCCGTCATCGGCATCGACCTCAACAAGTTCAAGGAAGTCAACGATCTGCACGGCCACGCCGCCGGAGACTTCGTGCTGGTGACGATCGCCCAGCGCATGAAGGGCCTTCTGCAGGAAGGCGAGTTCGTGGCACGCTTCGGCGGCGACGAGTTCGCGGCGGTCAAGCGCTTCGAGGAACTCTCCGAGCTTAACGACTTCCTGCGCCGGATCGAAAAGAGCCTGCATGAGGAAATGCGCTTTGGCGATTTCGAGCTCAAGTCCGGCGGCAGCATGGGTGTCGCGATCTATCCGCAGGATGCCGAGACGGCCGACACGCTGATCAACAATGCCGACCTTGCGATGTACCGGGCGAAGGCCGCCCTCAACCAGACCGTCTGCTTCTACGAGGTGTCGATGGATGAAGCTGCCCGCCAGCGGCGCGCGCTTGCCAACGATCTCTGGGACGCGGTCGAGAAGAAGCAGCTTGCCTTGCACTACCAGGTGCAGAAGTCTGTGATGAGCGGCGCCGTCATCGGCTACGAGGTGCTCCTGCGCTGGAGCCATCCGGAACGCGGCATGGTGCCTCCGAGCGAGTTCATCCCGCTTGCCGAGGAATGCGGCGCGATCCTGCCGATCGGCGAATGGGTGCTGCGCGAGGCCTGCCGCGAGGCGGCGGGCTGGGAGAGCAGTCACAAGATTGCCGTCAACCTTTCGCCGGTCCAGCTTGCCAACGGCGACATCGTCAGTCTGGTTCAGGACGTGCTTGCCGACACGGGTCTCGACCCGAACCGGCTGGAGCTCGAAATCACGGAATCGACGATCATCGACGACAAGGAGCGGGCGCTGCTGACGCTGCGCCAGATCAAGGAACTGGGCGTCACCATCGCGATCGACGACTTCGGGACCGGCTATTCGTCGCTCGAGACGCTGCGGTCCTTCCCCTTCGACAAGATCAAGCTCGACCGGAGCTTCATGTGGGAAGTGGAAGGCAGCCCGCAGGCCAAGGCGATCGTGCGCGCCATTCTTGCGCTCGGCCAGAGCCTGTCCGTGCCTGTCCTTGCCGAAGGCGTCGAAACGCAGAAGCAGCTCGATATCCTGCAAGCCGAGGGCTGCGACGAGGCGCAGGGCTATCTGCTTGGTCGCCCGGCGCCGATCACGGTGCTCTTCACGGGCAAGGACGACGCGGCGGCAGCCTGAGCCGTACGTCCGCGTCTCTGCCGCACACCTTCACCGCAATCGCCCATGGGGCGGTTGCGGCGGCCATATGTGATCGAGGGTTCTCTACACTCGGGCCCGTGCGCGGGCAGGGGCGGGCTTACTGGCGCAGCAGTGCGCGACCCGCGACTTCCACGAGAAAGCGTGGAAAGAAAAAGATGCCGGTGATCATGCCGGAATAGCGCTGTTCGAGGCCGGAGGATTCTCCGATGCAGAATAGCGGCTGCTTCTGGCCGGACTCCTCGAGCGCGATCGTCGTCGAAAAGCAGAAAGACGAGCAGCTCGTTGCCGCCTGTTCGAACAGTTCGAGCACGTGATTGCGATCGGCCGGATCGTAGCAGCGAACGAAGTTCAGAAGGCCGCACTCGCCGTCACGCAGGCCATGGATCGCGGCCGCCTTCTCGCCGAGCCGGAACAGGCCCGTCGACAGGTCGCCGGACCACCCCTCCGAGACGCAAAACTGCTCCATGAATTCATGATGCGGTAGGCCCGGATGCAGATGTCCCGAAGAGCCGAGGGGAGCGGAATTTGCTCTGGTGATCTTAAACACGGTCTACCCCAGCAGAGTTCCCGGAGCTGCCTTCGGCGCCCCAGGGAAACGCGTCCCAATGTGCAAACTGCGCCCGACATGACCAATACGAGAGCGCACGCCACGTGATGTGGGTGTTTTCTCAAGTAGAAAGGTCTATAGATAGTAGTGGATCTCGCCGGCGAACTTATTTCGAAGGAGAGTGTCGGCTTAATTTGCGATTAAATACTTTTATTCTTTAGGTATAGTCTCGAAGAATTTCCGGATGGGCAGCGAATACGAAAAAGCCCCGGCGATTGCCTGTCTGCCTTAAGTGTGCCGCCCAGTCTCCCCTCAATCTTCGCTCACTTGGGGCGCTGTTATAGTTCGTTTTTTTTCGACTTCAACGGTTTTTTGAAGCCTGACTACAACCGATGGGTTTTTTCCTGCCGACTGTTCGGCAGATGCTCTCCGGCGATGAGTGGCATTGATAAAAAACAAGAAAGGCGACCCGAAGGCCGCCTTTCCGATCCGGATGGATCCTTGCAATAAGGCTTTCGCCATTATCACATCATGTCCATGCCGCCCGTTCAGTGCGCTTGACGCGCTGAACCACTTTAAGTGCATGGGCGAAGCTTTATGGACGATGCTGCGATAAGGCTGTCGCCATTATCACATCATGTCCATGCCGCCCGTTCAGCGCGCTTGACGCGCTGAACCACTTTAAGTGCATGGGCGAAGCTTTATGGACGATGCTGCGATAAGGCTGTCGCCATTATCACATCATGTCCATGCCGCCCATGCCGCCCATGCCGCCAGGCATGCCAGCCGGGGCGTCCTTCTTCGGCAGTTCGGCGATCATGGCTTCCGTCGTGACGAGGAGGCCGGCAACCGAAGCAGCGTCCTGAAGGGCGGTGCGAACGACCTTGACCGGGTCGATGATGCCCATCGAGATCATGTCGCCGTATTCGCCGGTCTGGGCGTTGTAGCCGAAGTTGTCCTGGTCCTTGTCGAGGATCTTGCCGACAACGATGGAGGCTTCGTCACCAGCGTTCTCAGCGATCTGGCGGGCCGGAGCCTGCAGAGCGCGACGAACGATGTTGATGCCGGCTTCCTGGTCGTCGTTTGCACCCTTGACGGTGATCTTGACGGAAGAACGCAGCAGGGCAACGCCGCCGCCCGGTACGATGCCTTCCTGAACAGCAGCGCGCGTCGCGTTGAGAGCGTCGTCGATGCGGTCCTTCTTTTCCTTCACTTCGACTTCCGTCGAGCCGCCAACGCGGATCACGGCAACGCCGCCAGCGAGCTTGGCAAGACGTTCCTGCAGCTTCTCGCGGTCGTAGTCGGAGGTGGTGTCTTCGATCTGGGCCTTGATCTGGGCAACGCGGCCTTCGATGTCGGCCTTCTGGCCGGCGCCGTCGACGATCGTCGTGTTTTCCTTGGAGATCGAAACCTTCTTCGCACGGCCGAGCATGTCGAGCGTGACGTTTTCGAGCTTGATGCCGAGGTCTTCGGAGATCACGGTGCCGCCCGTCAGGATGGCGATGTCTTCGAGCATGGCCTTGCGGCGATCGCCGAAGCCCGGAGCCTTGACGGCAGCGATCTTCAGGCCGCCACGCAGCTTGTTGACGACGAGCGTTGCAAGAGCTTCGCCTTCGACGTCTTCAGCGATGATGAGGAGCGGCTTGCCGGTCTGAACGACAGCTTCGAGAACCGGGAGCATGGCCTGGAGGTTCGAGAGCTTCTTCTCGTGAAGGAGAACGAAGACGTCGTCGAGGTCAGCGACCATCTTTTCCGGGTTGGTGACGAAGTAGGGCGACAGGTAGCCGCGGTCGAACTGCATGCCTTCGACGACTTCGAGTTCCGTTTCGGCGGTCTTGGCTTCTTCAACCGTGATGACGCCTTCGTTGCCGACCTTCTGCATCGCTTCAGCGATGTCGAGGCCGATCTGACGCTCGCCGTTGGCCGAGATCGTGCCGACCTGTGCAACTTCTTCCGAAGTGTTGATCTTCTTGGCCTTGGCCTGGAGATCCTTGACGACTTCGGTGACAGCGAGGTCGATACCACGCTTCAGGTCCATCGGGTTCATGCCGGCAGCAACAGCCTTTGCGCCTTCGCGAACGATCGCCTGGGCAAGAACGGTTGCAGTCGTGGTGCCGTCGCCGGCGATGTCGTTGGTCTTCGAAGCAACTTCGCGGACCATCTGGGCGCCCATGTTTTCGAACTTGTCTTCGAGTTCGATTTCCTTGGCGACCGATACGCCGTCCTTGGTGATGCGCGGAGCGCCGAAGGACTTGTCGATGATGACGTTACGACCCTTCGGGCCGAGCGTGACCTTTACCGCGTCAGCGAGGATGTCGACGCCACGCAGCATCTTTTCGCGCGCGGTGCGGCCGAACTTGATTTCTTTTGCAGCCATTAGAGAAAACTCCCGGGCTCATTGCCCATTGGTTGTCATAAAAAGGGGTGGACGCCGGCTGATCAGCCGATGATGCCCATGATGTCGGCTTCCTTCATGATCAGAAGGTCTTCGCCGTTGATCTTGACTTCGGTGCCCGACCACTTGCCGAACAGAACGCGGTCGCCAGCCTTGACGTCGAGGGCAACGACCTTGCCGCTTTCGTCACGGGCGCCCGAACCGACGGCGACGATTTCGCCTTCCTGCGGCTTTTCCTTGGCGGTGTCCGGAATGATGATGCCGCCCTTGGTCTTCTCTTCAGACTCAACGCGGCGAACGACGACGCGGTCGTGCAGCGGGCGGAAGTTGGTGCTTGCCATTAGTCTAATCCCTCGATCAAATGACATTACGGATCGCTGATCGACCCGATGGATGGGTGTTAGCACTCTCATTTATCGAGTGCTAGCGATGCCGAGATAAGCTTGGGTATGGGGTGAGTCAAGGATCGGCGCCTAGATTTTTTGCTGACGGCAGTTGCCCTGGACGGGCGCAGCAGGCGCGGGCACAGGCAGCCTAGCCCCATTCTTGGCGAAATGTGGGCGATCGCGTCGATGAGTGGCATGGGCGGGATTTTGACGGTTGATAACCACGACAATGTGCTTCTACGCGGCGGGCCGCATCTGCAGTGCATTTTTCCTGGTTCTCGACACCGCCGGAATCCTTGGGAGGGTGCGCCTTTTTCGGGAGACGAGACTTGTAATCTCCTGTCTTCCTTGCCATGCAAGCCGGAAACCGTGTTTGCAGGAAGCCAGGATGGCCGCAAGGATCAACAGTTTTCGCGAAATCGCCAAGCGCTACGATGTCGTTTTATGTGACGTCTGGGGCGTGCTTCACAACGGCGTGCAGGCTTTCGCGTCCGCCTGTGAAGCATTGGCCGAGGCGCGCGCCGCCGGACTGACCGTCGTGCTCATCACCAATTCACCGCGCCCGAGCCCGATGGTGAAGGTGCAGATCCGCAGTCTCGGCGTGCCCGACGAAGCCTATGATCGGATCGTCACTTCGGGCGACGTGACCCGGGCGCTGATCGCTGCCGCCGACAAGAAGATCTTCTTCATCGGCGCCGAGCGCGACCTGCCCCTGCTCGAGGGGCTGGGGACGCAGATCGTTTCCTCGGAAGATGCCGAGACGGTCGTCTGCGCCGGCTTCTATGACGACGAGACCGAAACGCCCGAGCATTACCGCGCGACCCTGACGGGCCTTGCCAAGCGCAAGATCCCGTTCATCTGCGCCAACCCGGACCTCGTCGTCGAGCGTGGTCACCGGCTGATCCCCTGCGCCGGTGCGATTGCCAAGCTTTACGAAGAGCTGGGTGGCGAGGCGCGCATCGCCGGCAAACCCTATATCGCGATCTATCGCGCCGCCCTGGGCGAGGCGAAGGCCGCGCGCGGGGCGATTGACCTGACCCGTGTCATCGCCGTCGGCGACGGCATGCCGACGGACGTCAAGGGCGCGCAGGACGCGGGCCTGGATCTGCTCTATATCAGCGCCGGTATCCACGCCCAGGAATACATGAACGAAAGCCGGACCGACGAGGCGAAGCTTGCCGCCTTCCTCAAGAAGGAGGGCGCCTCGCCGAAATACTGGATGCCACGGCTCGCCTGACGGGAAGACGGAGATGACGGTTTTTCATCGCAACGAGACCCGTGATCCGCTTCCGGAGCACTTGCGCGGCGGTGTCGTCGCCATCGGCAATTTCGATGGCGTTCACCGCGGCCACCAGTCGGTCCTTAACCGGGCGCTGGAGGAGGCCAAGTCGCGCGGCGTGCCCGCGCTGGTCCTGACTTTCGAGCCGCATCCGCGAACCGTTTTTCGCCCGGACACTCCAGTCTTCCGGCTGACGCCGGCGCCGCTGAAGGCGCGCATCCTCGAAGGCATGGGCTTCGGCGCCGTCATCGAATATCCCTTCGACCGTACCTTCTCTCAGCTTTCCGCCTCGGATTTCATCCACCGCATCCTGCTTGAATGGCTGCATGCCTCGCATGTGGTGACCGGTTTCGACTTTCATTTCGGCAAGGGCCGCGAAGGCGGGCCCGCCTTTCTGATGGCGGCAGGCGGCGACAACGGGTTTGGTGTGACGCTGGTCGATGCCTTCCGTGATGAAAATGCATCCGTCATCTCGTCGAGCTATGTCCGCGCGCTGCTCGGCGAAGGCGATGTCGCCCAGGCCGCGGGCATGCTCGGCTACCGTTATCTCGTCGAAGCCGAGGTGATCGGCGGCAAGAAGCTCGGTCGCGAACTCGGTTTTCCCACCGCCAACATGCGGCTTGCACCCGAGGTGGAACTCCGACCCGGCATCTACGCCGTGCGCTTCCGTCGTCCCGACGGCTCGCTTTACGACGGGGTCGCCAGTTTCGGGCGCCGGCCGACGGTCGACAGCGACGGCGAACCGCTGCTCGAGACCTTCGTCTTCGACTTCTCCGGCGATCTCTATGGCGAAGTCTGCGCCGTGACTTTCTTCGGTCACCTGCGCGACGAATTGAAATTCGATGGCCTCGATCCGCTGGTGGCGCAGATCCGGCAGGACGAGGCCGAGGCCCGCGCGCTGCTTTCCGGCGTCACGCCACTCGGTGACATCGACCGCAAGCTCAACTTCGCCCGATAAAAGATTTCGGTCTTCGCGCGGCGGCGGACCTTTTCAAAAGGCCGAAAACGCCTTAAACAACCGGCCACCATGACCCGGCACCGTCGATTGATCATCGATCAGCGAATTATTGGCCCGGCCTTCCGCGTGCTGTGATCAGCCGGAAGGTCCGGGATTTCGGCGTTTCCGACGCCCCAGTCATCTCTCGATACCGAGCCCATTTCGTATGCGCGGCCGTTCGCGCGAAGAAGCGATTGCAAAAACCATGACCGACACCGCTGAAAAGATCGACTACTCCTCGACCCTCTATCTGCCGCAGACGGAATTTCCGATGCGCGCGGGCCTGCCGCAGAAGGAGCCGGAAACGGTGGCCCGCTGGCAGAAGATGGGCCTCTACAAGAAGCTGCGCGCATCGGCTGCCGGCCGCGACAAGTTCGTGCTGCACGACGGCCCGCCCTATGCCAACGGCAACATCCACATCGGCCACGCGCTGAACAAGATCCTCAAGGACGTCATCAACCGCTCGTTCCAGATGCGCGGTTTCGACGCCAACTACGTACCCGGCTGGGACTGCCACGGTCTGCCGATCGAGTGGAAGATCGAGGAGAAGTACCGCGAGAAGGGCCAGAACAAGGACGAGGTTCCGGTCAACGAGTTCCGTCGGGAATGCCGCGATTTCGCCGCCGGCTGGATCCAGGTCCAGGCCGAGGAGTTCAAGCGTCTCGGCATCGAGGGCGACTTCGACAATCCCTACACGACGATGAACTTCCACGCCGAAGCGCGCATCGCCGGCGAACTGATGAAGATCGCCAAGCTCGGCCAACTCTATCGCGGCTCGAAGCCTGTCATGTGGTCGGTCGTCGAGCGCACGGCGCTTGCCGAAGCCGAAGTCGAATACGCCGATGTCGAAAGCGACATGATCTGGGTGAAGTTCCCGGTCACCGAAGGTCCCGACAGCCTTGCCGGCACCTTCGTTGTGATCTGGACGACCACGCCCTGGACCATCCCCGGCAACCGCGCCATCGCCTACTCGTCGCGTTATGCCTATGGCCTCTACGAAGTGGCGACCGCCGAGAACGATTTCGGCCCCCAGCCGGGCGAGAAGCTGATCTTTGCCAAGCGCCTGGCCGATGAGTCTGCCGCCAAGGCGAAGCTCACCTTCAACTTCGTTCGCGACCTCGAGGCCGATGAACTGTCGTCCGTGACCTGCGCCCATCCGCTGCACGGTCTGGGCGGCGGCTACGCCTTCAAGGTGCCGTTGCTCGACGGCGACCACGTGACAGACGATGCCGGCACCGGCTTCGTGCACACGGCCCCGAGCCACGGCCGCGAGGACTTTGATGCCTGGATGGACAATGCCCGCGCGCTCGAAGCCCGCGGCATCTCCTCGGCGATCCCGTTCACGGTCGATGATGCCGGCTACTTCACCGCTGACGCCCATGGTTTCGGCCCGGACGCCGAAGGTGGCGCGGGCCGCGTCATCGACGACAAGGGCAAGAAGGGTGACGCCAACGATCGCGTCATCAAGGCGCTGATCGCCCGTCACGCGCTCTTCGCTCGCGGTCGCCTCAAGCATTCCTATCCGCATTCCTGGCGCTCGAAGAAGCCGGTGATCTTCCGCAACACGCCGCAATGGTTCGTCTACATGGACAAGGCCTTTGGTGATGGCACGACCCTGCGTTCGCGCGCGCTGTCCGCCATCGACGACACCCGCTTCGTTCCGGGCGCCGGCCAGAACCGCCTGCGTGCGATGATCGAAGGCCGTCCGGACTGGGTGCTCTCGCGCCAGCGCGCCTGGGGCGTGCCGATCGCGATCTTTGCCGACGATCAGGGCGAGATCCTGATCGACGAGGCCGTCAACGCTCGCATCCTCGACGCTTTCGAACAGGAAGGTGCCGATGCCTGGTTCACCGAAGGCGCCAAGGATCGCTTCCTCGGCAACGACCACGATCATGCCAAGTGGCATCAGGTCATGGACATCCTCGACGTGTGGTTCGACAGCGGTTCGACCCATACCTTCACGCTCGAAGACCGTCCGGACCTGAAGTGGCCGGCCGACGTCTATCTCGAAGGTTCGGACCAGCATCGCGGCTGGTTCCATTCCTCGCTGCTCGAAGCCTGCGCCACGCGCGGCCGCGCACCCTACAACGCCGTTGTCACCCATGGTTTCACCATGGATGAGAAGGGCGAGAAGATGTCGAAGTCCAAGGGCAACACCGTCACCCCGCAAGAGGTGATGAAGGATGCCGGCGCCGACATCCTGCGCCTGTGGGTGATGACGACGGATTATTGGGAAGATCAGCGCCTCGGCAAGACGATCATCCAGACAAACATCGACGCCTATCGCAAGCTGCGCAACACGATCCGCTGGATGCTCGGCACGCTCGCCCACGACAAGGGCGAGGAAATTGCCTATGCCGAGATGCCGGAACTCGAAAAGCTGATGCTGCATCGCCTGGCCGAACTCGACCAGGTCGTGCGCGAAGGCTACGACGCCTTCGACTTCAAGAAGATCGCCCGTTCGCTGATCGATTTCTCGAACGTCGAACTCTCGGCCTTCTATTTCGACGTTCGCAAGGATGCGCTCTACTGCGACGCGCCGTCGAGCCTGCGCCGCCGTGCGGCACTCGCCGTCATCCGCAAGCTCTTCGATTGCCTCGTGCTGTGGCTGGCGCCGATGCTGCCGTTTACGACCGAAGAGGCCTGGCTGTCGCGCAAGCCCGATGCGGTCTCGGTGCATCTCGAACAGTTCCCGGCGATCCCGGCGGAATGGAAGAACGATGCGCTCGAAGCCAAGTGGGAGAAGATCCGTGCGGTCCGCACCGTCGTCACCGGCGCGCTCGAGATCGAACGCAAGGACAAGCGCATCGGCTCGTCGCTGGAAGCCGCACCGGTCGTCCACGTGGCCGATCCGGAGCTGTTGAAGGCGCTGGAAGGCCAGGATTTCGCCGAGATCTGCATCACCTCGGGGATCACTGTCGAGACCACCGAAGGTCCGGCCGACGCGTTCCGGCTGGCTGACGTGGCCAAGGTCAGCGTCGTGCCGAAGCTTGCCGAGGGCCAGAAATGTGCTCGCTCCTGGCGGATCACGACCGATGTCGGTTCTGACGCACTCTACCCGGACGTGTCCGCCCGGGATGCCGCTGCCTTGCGCGAGCTTGGTTTCAAGGCTTAACGCATTGTTACCGGATGAATTGCACTCCTTGCGTTCATCCGGTAAAACCTGCCCGAAATTTGGCGGATTTCTCCGCCATGGGCGCTTGAGTGGCCGCGCTGACTGGTGGCCGGCTGGAAGGAATCTCATGGAAATGACGCGAGAGTTGCGAGTGTTTGCCAGCGTGGCCGCCATTTTGACGAGCGGCCTGGTGCTTACGGGCTGCATCGGCGGGCCGACCTACGGCACGGACAAGACGGCCGGCGAGCAGCTCATGGACGACCTCGGCAGCGTCGCCAGCTTCGGTCCGCCGAAGCGGGATCCGGTCAAGTACCAGCCGCGTCCTGGTCTCGTGCTGCCGCCGTCCACCCAGCAGGCGTCACTCGTCGAGCCGCAGAAGTCGCTCGCCAGCCGTGAGGGGAACCCGGAATGGGTCGAGTCTCCGGAAGAGGTGCGCAACCGCCTGCGTGAAGAGGCCGACGCCAACAAGAACAACCCGAACTACGTCTCCCCCCTTGCCAAGGCCAGCGCCAACGGCCGCCGCCTTTCGGCAAAGGAGCAGCAGGAGGCCTACCGCGAGGCCCGCAAGGTCGAGCAGGGCGCCTATTCCGACAAGCGCCGCTTCTTGAGCGATCCGCCGCTCGACTACCGCCGCCTGCCCGAGGGCACGGAGACCGACCTCGGCGAGCCGGAGAAGGACAAGGAGCGCCGCCGCAAGAAGGAAGCGCAGGTCAAGAATTCCGGCACCAAGTGGTATTGGCCCTTCTAAGACCAGTTCGCCGTTTCATTTGAAACGGCGAATGCCTCACCCTTTTGCATCCATGCAGCTCCGGACGAAAGCACTTCGCGCGTTTTCTGGAATTGCCTAAGCAGCGCCAGAGCCATGACCATCAGCATTCGCGACGCCCGCCCGGAAGATGCAGAGACGATCCTGCGCTTCATCACGGAACTTGCCATCTACGAAAAAGAGCCCGACGCCGTCGAGGCGACGGTCGGGATGCTCCAGGATTCGCTTTTCGGCCCGGGCGCCATCACCCGCGCCGTGATCTGCGAGAAGGACGGCAAGCCGGCCGGCTTTGCCATGTGGTTCTACAACTATTCCACCTGGCAGGCGCGCAAGGGGCTTTATCTCGAGGATCTATACGTCACGCCGGATTGCCGCGGTTCGGGCGCCGGCAAGATGCTCCTGAAGCACCTGGCAAGGATTGCCGTCGAGGAAGGCTGCGGCCGCTTCGAGTGGAGCGTTCTCGACTGGAACGAGCCGGCGATCCGGGTCTACGAGGCCGTGGGTGCCGAGCCGATGTCGGAATGGACGCGCTACCGTCTCTCGGGCGCAGCACTGACGAGCTTCGCAGCCGACTGAAGCAAGAATACGGACGTGCCTTCTCAGCGCTTGCTGGCGAAGAAATCCCTCAGGATCTCGGCAGATTCCCGCTCGGCGAGGCCGGAATAGACGTCGGGGGCGTGATGGCAGGTGGGCGAGCCGAAGAACCGTACGCCGCTGTCGACCGCACCGCCTTTCGGATCGTCCGCGCCGTAGTAAAGGCGGCGGATGCGCGCAAAGGAGATCGCCGCGGCGCACATCGTGCACGGCTCGAGCGTCACGTAGAGGTCGGCGCCAGCAAGCCGTTCGTCGTTGAGGACTGCGGAGGCTTCGCGGATCGCGACAATTTCGGCATGGGCCGTCACGTCGTTGAGCTCGCGGGTCCGATTGCCGGCGCTGGCGATGATCCGGCCGTCGAAAACCACCACGGCGCCGATCGGCACTTCGCCGCGTTCGGCAGCCTTGCGGGCCTCTTCAAGGGCCGCATCCATGAAGCGTGTCGTCTCAGCCATCGCTCAAACAATAATTTCTCTTAACCCACGGGCCGCGACCTGATAGGACAGCCGCAAAAGGCAGGCAACACAAATGACATCCAAAGACAAGCCCACGCGGCCTGGCGGCAAGTCCGCTGGCCGGGACAAGAAACCGCATTTCGCCGACAAGAAGGGCGCTGCGCCGAAAAAGGCTGCAGGAGCCAAGGCTTCCGGCCCGAAGTCTTTCGGTGCCAAGGGCCCCGGCAGGAGCTTCGACGCAAAGACGTCTGATCCCAAGGCCGGCGCTTCGCGTCCGGCCCGGGAGCGCCCGGCAGCGGCTGCAGCGGCCGCCGACGAGCCGCAGCGCATCTCGAAGATCCTGGCGCGCGCCGGCGTTGCCTCGCGTCGCGACGTCGAGCGCATGATCATGGAAGGCCGCATCAGGCTCAACGGTGTCATCCTCGACACGCCCGTGGTCAACGCGACGCTCGCCGATGCGATCGAGGTCGATGGCCAGCCGATCCGCGGTATCGAGCGCACGCGCCTCTGGCTCTATCACAAGCCGGCCGGTCTGGTGACCACCAATGCCGACCCGGAGGGCCGTCCGACCGTATTCGAGAACCTGCCGGACGAGCTGCCGCGGGTTCTGTCGATCGGCCGCCTCGACATCAACACCGAGGGCCTGCTGCTCCTCACCAATGATGGCGGCCTTGCCCGCGTGCTCGAACTGCCGTCGACCGGCTGGCTGCGCCGTTACCGCGTGCGCGCCCATGGCGAGATCGATCAGGAAGCGCTCGACAAGCTGAAGGACGGCATCGCCGTCGATGGCGTGCTGTACGGCGCCATCGAAGCGACGCTCGACCGCGTCCAGGGCTCGAACGTCTGGATCACGATGGGGCTTCGCGAAGGCAAGAACCGCGAAATCAAGAACGTGCTCGGCGCGCTCGGCCTCGACGTCAACCGCCTGATCCGCATCTCCTACGGCCCGTTCCAGCTCGGCGAACTGCCGGAAGGACACGTCCAGGAAATTCGCGGACGCACGCTGCGCGACCAATTGGGACCGCGCCTGATCGAGGACGCCAAGGCGAACTTCGACGCGCCGCTTTACAATGATCAGGCGGCGACCGTTGCCGGTGAGGCTGAAGACGACGCCGCCGACACGCGCAGGCCGGAGCGCAACAACCGCTGGGAAAAGCCGGAGGACAAGCGCGAGCGTGCCCTTTCTCGTCTGGACACCCGTCGTGACGACCGCCGCGACGGTGGTGGTCGTGGCAAGGATGGTGCCCGCGGCAAGGGTGGCCCGCGCGAAGACCGCGACGCCAAGTTCGAGGATCGGCCGAAGCGCGCGCCGGCTCAGCGCGCCCGCACGGCCAATGTCTGGATGGCGCCGGGCGCCCGCCCGCTCGCCGAAAAGAAGCCGAAGTCCGTTGATGGCGATGCCACCGAGAAGTCCGCCCGTCGCGAGCGTCCGGAAAGCGCGCCTAAGTCCAAGCGCTACGGCCGCAACAAGGATGGTCTGGCGACGAAGACGACCGGCAAGTTCGACCCGGACCGCAAGGGTGGCCCGCACAGAGACTTCGACCGCGCCGATCGTCCGGCCTCTGCCGCGCCGGTCAAGCGTCGCGACGACGAGGGCGAATGGATCAGTGCCAGCGAACCTGCCCGTCGCGGCAAGGACGAGGGCCGCGATGGCGGTTTCGGCCGGCGCAAGTCGGGCGACGCGGGTGACCGCAGGTCGCGCGATCACGGTGACCGTCCTGCGCGCCGTGACGGCGGCGACCGTCCCCGTTCTGAAGGCGGACCGCGCAGCTATTCCGACAAGCCGAGGGCGCCACGCGCCGACGGTGATCGTCCGCAGCGTCGCGAAGGCGGTGAGCGTTCGTTCAGTGACCGTCCGGCTCGCAGCGACGGCGGTGATCGCCGGTTCGACAAGCCGCGGGCTCCACGCGCTGACGGTGACCGTCCGCCGCGTCGCGAAGGTGGCGACCGTCCGTTTGGCGACAAGCCTCGCGGCAAGTCGTTCGGCGGCAAGCCCTCGGGCGGAAAATCCTTCGGTGAACGCTCCGGCGGTCCGCGCGGCGGTAAGCCTGGTGGCGGCAAGCCCGGCGGTGGACGCCCCGGCGGTCCTGGTCGCTCCGGCGGCGGGCGCCCGGCTGGCGGCGGCAAGCCGCGCGGCAGAGGAAACTAAGCGGTCGTGCGGATCGTCGGCGGAGAGTTTCGGGGTCGCAGCCTGGCGACCCCAAAGTCCAACGATATCCGGCCGACCACGGACCGGACGCGCGAAAGCCTGTTCAACATTCTGAGCCATTCCTATCCGGACGCGCTCGACGGCACGCGTGTGCTCGACCTTTTCGCGGGCACCGGCGCCGTCGGCTTCGAGGCGCTGTCGCGCGGATGCCGGCATGCGCTCTTTGTCGAGCAGGGCGTCGAGGGCAGGGGCCTGATCCAGACCAACGTCGAGACGCTCGGCCTGCAGGGCCGGGCCAAGGTCTTCCGGCGCGACGCCACGAGCCTTGGCGGCGTCGGTACGATGGAGCCGTTTCATCTCGTCTTCGCCGATCCGCCCTACGCCAAGGGGCTGGGCGAAAAGGCATTGGAGTCGGCTGCCATCGGCAACTGGCTGGTGCCCGGCGCCCTGGTGATCCTCGAAGAGCGGGCAGATGTCCAGCCGGCGCCGGTCGCAGTCTTCGAAAACCTTGACGTCAGGGTGTTCGGCGACACGCGCATGCATTTCTATCGGTTTCGCGGAGCCTGATGCCGTAATTTCGGTTGAGTTGCCGGGATAGGCTCAGCCGGACGACGCCATTTTCTCAACCCGCCCAGCGCGGAGGCATGCCGATGAAGCAGGATCTTTCGATGACGCATGGATCGGCTGGGGCCCCGGCGCGGCCCACCGTCGCGCTGGCGCTTGGCGGTGGCGGCGCCCGCGGTCTTGCGCATATCCATGTCATCGAGGCACTGGATGAACTCGGCATTCGGCCGGTCGCGATCGCGGGCTCGTCGATCGGCGCGATCATGGGCGCCGGCATGGCGGCGGGTTTGCGCGGCGAAGAGATCCAGGCCCATACGCTTTCCACCGTCGGCCACCGGCGCGAAGTGGTCAACCGCCTGTGGCAATTGCGGCCGTCGAGCCTTTCCGAAGCGATGGCGAGCGGCTTCCGTTTCGGCCAGTTCAATGTCGAGCGGGTGCTCAAGGCCTTCCTGCCCGAGGCCATCCCGCAGAAATTCTCCGACCTCGAAATCCCGCTGAAGGTAGTCGCCACCGACTATTACGGTCAGACGGAGAAGATCTGCGAGAAGGGCGACCTCCGCAAGGCCCTGGCTGCGTCTGCGGCGCTGCCGGCGATCTTCACGCCGGTCCGGATCGACGGGCGGGTCATGATCGACGGCGGCATCTACAATCCCATTCCCTTCGATCACCTGCGCGGCCTTGCCGATATCGTCATTGCGGTCGATGTCGTCGGCGGGCCGGATGGCGACGGCAAGGCGATCCCGAGCCGGATCGACAGCCTGTTCGGCGCGAGCCAGCTGATGATGCAGTCGATCATCGCCATGAAGCTGAAGGAGGGGGCGCCGGACATCCTGTTGCGTCCCGATGTCGGCCGCTACCGCGTGATGGATTTCCTGCGCGCCCAGGACGTGCTGAACGCAACGGCTGCGATCAAGGACGAACTGAAGCGCGCCCTCGAAGAGCGGATGACAGCGCCAAGGCTCACCTGAACCTTGGTGTTTGAAGCTTGGGGCCTGAACAACCTTGGCAATGACGGCGCGTGCCGTCGCAGCGTGAGCGGTTAGGCGCTTTCGCGCTCGTCCGCGGGAAGGCCCGGGAGGATCCGTTCGCCAGTCTCTTGCGAATGGTCGACCTCGCGCTTCGGCTTGACCAGCGGCTCCGGACGCACAGGCCGCGAGTGCAGCATGTCGCGGCCGGCGGTGATGCCCTCGGCCTCCTGTAGCACGAGGCGCGCCTCGTCGCGCTTGCGGATGTCGTCCATGATCGCGATCGCCTCGTCGTCGCCGACCCCCAGTGCCTCCAGTGTCTTGCGGCCGAAGAGCAGGCCGGACTCGAAGGTCTCGCGCAGTTCGTAGTCGACACCCTTGGCGCGCAGTTCCAGCGTGTGCAGACGATCGTAGGAGCGGGCGTAGATGCGGGCATTCGGATATTCGGATTGCACGAGATCGATGATGTGGTCGGTCGTTTCCTTCTTCTGGGTGCAGACGGCGACGATCTTGGCCCGTTCGATGCCCGCGGCGCGCAGCACGTCGAGACGGTTGCCGTCGCCGAAGTAAATCCGGAAGCCGAAGGTCGCGGCCTGGCGCACGCGCGCGGCGGAATGATCGATGATCGTCACATCGCGACCGCCGGCAAGCAGGATCTGGGCGGCGATCTGGCCGAAGCGGGAGAAGCCGATCATCAGCACATCGGCATTGGCGCCGTCGAAGTCTTCTTCGATCTCTTCGTCCATCTCGTCCTGCTCGCGCATCAATTTCGGCGCGAGCATTGAGGCAAGGGGCGTCAGCGCCATCGACAGGGTCACGATCGCGACCAGCAGCGAGGCGTTGCCGTCCGAGAAGACGCCGGCGCTTGCCGCCGCCGTGAACAGCACGAAGCCGAACTCGCCGCCCTGCGGCAAGAGCAGGCTGATGCGCACGGCGTCATTGTGATGTGATCCGGTGAAGCGGCAGAGCCAATAGAGAACCAGGCTCTTCAGTGCCATCAGCAGCGGCACGGCGATGATGATCAGCTGGTAGCGCTCGACGATGACGCCGAGCTCTAGCGACAGGCCGACCGCCATGAAGAACAGCGCCTGCAGGATACCGCGAAACGGCTCGATATCCGCCTCGAGTTCATGGCGGTAGGAGGACTCGGCCAGCAACACGCCTGCAAGGAAGGCACCCATGGCCATCGACAATCCGGCGAGCTGCATCATGGTCGCCGCCCCCATGACCACAAGCAGTGCGGCGGCGATCATGACATCGCGTGCGCCGGTGCGAGCGATGAGCTGGAACAGCGGGTTCACAAGGTAGCGCCCGGCAGCGAAGAGCACGACGATCGCAGTGGTGGCGATGGCGAAATCCTCGAGCGGCGGCGTGGTGTCCTCGGGCGCCTGTGCCGCCAGCAGCGGGATCAGCGCCAGAAGCGGCACGATCGCGAGATCCTGCAGCAGCAGGATCGAGAAGGCGCGTTGCCCGTAGCGCGTGTTGCGGTCGTTGCCCTCGTCGAGGATCTGCATGGCGAATGCCGTCGACGAGAGGGACAGTCCGAAGCCGGCGATGATGCTGCCGCCATGATCGAGGAGGCCGAGGGCATAGATGGCGTAGGAAAGCAGGATGCCTGTCAGCAGCACCTGCGCCGTGCCGAGGCCGAAGATGTCGCGCCGCATCTGCCAGAGGCGCGAAGGCTTGAGTTCGAGCCCGATGATGAAGAGCAGGAAGACGACGCCGAGTTCCGAGACGTGCAGGATCTGCTCGCCTTCGGTGATGCTTTGGGCGACAGGTCCGATCAGCACGCCGGCCGAAAGGTAGCCGAGGATCGTGCCGAGCCCGAGCCGCTTGAAGATGGGAGCGGCGATCACTGCGCCACCGAGCAGCATCAGGGCCTGGGAATAGATGATCGGTGTCGTTGCCATGCCTCAGGCTTTCACTGTTGCTGAACCCGGCCCCCAAGCGGAGCATTCGAGAGCGCTTCATTTGCGGTGTTTGAGCGGGAATCGGGTCGATGCCCTTGATGCCTGCTTCGCCGCACAATAAATGGGGCAGGAATGAAAGGCCACACCATGTCAGACACGATCGATTCTGCCGACCTCGAAAAACGCGCATCCGAACTCGTGGACCTCGCCCGCAAGGCCGGCGCCGATGCGGCGGACGCGGTGGTGGTGCGCGGGCGCTCCCGCTCCGTCTCCGTCCGCCTCGGCAAGGTCGAAGCGACGGAAGCCTCCGAAAGTGACGACTTTTCGCTCCGTGTTTTTGTCGGACGGCGTGTCGCCAGCGTTTCGGCCAATCCGGGTTTTGACCTGAAGCTGCTCGCGGAGCGCGCGGTTGCCATGGCCAAGGCTTCGCCGGAGGATCCCTTCGCCGCGCTGGCGGACGCCGACCGGCTGGCGAAGTCCTATCCGGACCTCGACCTTTTCGACGCCACGGCGGTTTCCACTGAAACCCTGACCGAGGCAGCGCTTGCCGCCGAAGAGGCGGCACTCGCGGTCTCGGGCGTTACCAATTCCAGCGGCGCTGGGGCATCGGCCGGCATGGGCGGGCTGGTACTTGTCACCTCGCATGGCTTTTCCGGCTCCTACATGGCCACCCGCTTTGGCCGCTCCGTCAGCGCGATTGCCGGCGAGGGCACCAAGATGGAGCGCGACTACGATTATGATAGCCGCCTCTTCTTTGCCGACCTGCGCGACGCCGACGAAATCGGCCGCCTGGCCGGCGAGCGCGCGGTCGCCCGCATCAATCCGCGCCAGGTGCCGACCGCCAAGAATGTCACCGTCGTCTTCGATCCACGCATAGCCCGCGGCTTCGTCGGCCATCTGGCCGGCGCAATCAATGGCGCGGCTGTCGCCCGCAAGACGAGTTTCCTGCGCGACATGATGGGCAAGCAGATCCTGAAGTCGGGTCTTTCCGTGACCGACGACCCGCTGATCGTGCGTGGCTCCTCTTCGCGTCCCTTTGACGGCGAAGGGGTCAGCGGCGAGAAACTGGCGATGGTCGAAGATGGTGTGCTGAACCACTGGTTCCTGTCCACATCGGCAGCGCTCGAACTCGGGCTTCAGACCAACGGCCGCGGCGTGCGCGGCGGTCCGACGGTCAATCCGTCCTCGACCAATCTGGCGCTCGAGCCGGGATCGATCTCGCGGGACGATCTCATCCGCGGGGTTGGCACCGGCTTCTACGTCACCGAACTGATCGGCCAGGGCGTCAATATGGTGACCGGCGAATACAGCCGCGGCGCCTCCGGCTTCTGGATCGAGAACGGCGAGCTGACCTTTGCCGTCTCTGAAGTCACGATCGCGTCCAATCTCAAAGACATGTTCATGGCGCTGACGCCGGCAGACGACATCGACCGCAAGTTCGGCGTCGCGGCGCCGACGCTCGCCATCGAGGGCATGACGCTCGCCGGCCTCTGACAAGGCCGCTGGAAAAGCAGGCGCGGGAAGCCCGCGCCGATCCCGCCTTCCGGACAAGGGAGAGGCGGGCTGACGGGGTTTTGAATGTCTGACACAGCACCACCGGGCGCGGACTGGAAGCCGGATCTCGACGTGATCCGTGCCGCGGCGGTTGTCGCCGGCGAAACCGCGCTCGGCTATTTCCGCAAGGCGCCCGACGTCCGCTGGAAGAACGAAGGCCGCTCGCCGGTAAGCGAGGCGGATCTTGCCGCAAACGATGTGCTGAAGACGCGCTTGCTTGCGGCCCGGCCCGATTACGGCTGGCTGTCGGAGGAGACGGACGACGATCTGAGCCGGCTGTCGCGCGAAACGGTCTTCGTCGTCGATCCGATCGACGGCACGCGGGCTTTCATCGCCGGCAAGGAACTCTGGTGCGTCAGCGTCGCCGTCGTGCATCGCGGCCAGCCCGTTGCCGGCGTGCTCTATGCCCCGGCGCTCGATGAACTCTTCGAGGCGGTCGCAGGCGGCAGTGCGCTGAAAAACGGTGCCCAAATCTCGGTGCGCGAGGCAAAACCCGGGGAAACACTGCATCTGGCGGCTGCCGAGGACACGATCGGCAAGCTTCCGGCGCCCTATCGCAGCGCCGTTACCCGTATCCCGCATGTGCCGTCGCTTGCCTATCGGCTGGCCATGGTTGCCGACGGGCGGATCGACGGCACGCTGGTGAAGAAGAACTCCCACGACTGGGACCTGGCTGCAGCAGATCTCATTCTAGCGAGCGCCGGCGGCGCGCTGGCCGATCTCGATGCGCAGCCGCTCTCATACAATCGATCCACTGTCGTTCACGGGGTTCTCTGCGCGGCGGCAAAGCCGCTCTTGCCGGGCCTGATCGCCGCATCGCGGTCCATGGAGCCCCATTGACCTTTGAGGCTGAATGCCTCAAATCAACGCCCACACCCAACAAGAATAAATGGAAGTCCGATGGCTCACGACACCGAGAAAAAACAACGTCTGCACCTCGTCTTCGGCGGCGAACTCACCACGCTGACTGACGTACATTTCCGCGACCTGGACAAGCTCGATATCGTCGGCATCTACCCGGACTACGAAAGCGCCCTGACTGCTTGGAAATCCAAGGCGCAGATGACCGTCGACAACGCTCACATGCGTTACTTCATCGTCCACATGCACCGTCTGCTCGACCCGGAAAACGGCTGATGCCGATGAGGTCGGGATGCGCGGTGTTTACCCGCATGCCAGTCGCCCTTAAGTCTCTCCGGGCCGGAACGGCCGGGGAAGGTGGCCTGTCATGAGCAGCTTTCGCGCGCGCCTGGCGCTGTCCAGCTACCGCTGGATCGGCTCGGCCATCTATCCTCTCGTCTGGTCCTACCTTGCCATTCGCGCGGCGAAGGGCAAGGAGGATCCGGCGCGCCGCCGTGAGCGCTACGGCCATGCCAGCGAGCCGCGGCCGCAGGGCCCCCTCGTCTGGTTCCACGCGGCAAGCGTCGGCGAAACCAACGCCGTCATCCCGATGATCAAGGAAATTAGGCGGCGCGGCATCCACGTCGTGCTGACGACCGGGACGATGACCTCGGCGCGTGTCGTGGCCGAGCGCCTGGGGTCGACGGTGATCCACCAGTATGTCCCGCTCGATTTCAAGCCGGCCGTCAGCCGTTTTCTCAACTACTGGGAGCCGGATCTGGCGATCATCGCCGAATCCGAGATCTGGCCGATGACCATCCTGGAACTCGGCCGCCGCCATATCCCGCAGGTTCTGGTCAATGGGCGTATGTCCGACCGGACCTTCGCGCGCTGGAAGCGTCGGCCGGCGCTCGCCGATGCGCTGTTCGAGAATCTCGCGCTCGTCATTGCCCAGTCCGATGTCGATGCGGAGCGCTTCCGCACGCTCGGTGCGCTGCCGGTCATGGTGTCGGGCAATCTCAAGGTCGACACCGACGCGCCGCCACACGATCCGCAGGCGCTGAAGGAGTATCGCCAGCAGATCGGCACGCGCAAGACCTGGGCGGCGATCTCGACCTTCGACGGCGAGGAGGCGGCCGCCGGTGTCGTGCACCGTGCGCTCAAGGAGCGAACCGGCCTTCTAACGATCATCGTTCCGCGCCATCCCGATCGCAGCGACGCCATCGAGGCGGCGCTGACGGCCAAGGGGCTGAAGGTCGCCCGGCGCACGCGCCGCGACGCGCTGACGCCGGACGTCGATATCTTCCTTGGCGACACGATCGGCGAAATGGGTCTCTATCTCCGCCTGACGGAGGTTGCCTTCGTCGGCCGTTCGCTGTTTGCCGAAGGCGGTCAGAACCCGCTGGAGCCGGCCATGCTCGGCTGTGCCATCCTGTCAGGCGGCAACGTCCAGAATTTTCGCGAGACCTACCAGACGCTGGCCAAGAACGGCAGCGCCAAGATCGTGCGCGATGTCGAGATGCTGGCCAAGGGCGTCAACTATCTGCTCGCCAACGACGACATGCGTCGCTCGATGATCGATGCCGGCCTCGAAACCGTGCAAGAGATGCGCGGCGCCCTGTCGGCGACGATGAAGGGACTTGAGCCCTATATCAATCCGCTCATCGTCAAGGCGCGTCTCAACCCGCCGACCGACAACTGATCCAGCAGGAGACGAAGCCTCGTCATGACCGCAGCCAAAGCCATAGCCGGCATCCTGTTCGACAAGGATGGAACCCTGCTCGACTACGCAAAGAGCTGGGTACCGGTGAACTACGAACTGGCGCGGATCGCGGCAAAGGGTGATGAGGCTCTGGCCCGCACGCTGCTTGCAGCCGGCGGCATGGACGCCGACACCGGCCACGTGCTGCCCGACAGCCTGCTTGCCGCAGGCAACACGGTCGAGATCGCGACCGGCTTCGTCGGCGCGGGCGCGCCCTTCACGGTTGCCGAACTGACGACCCTGCTTGACGGCCTGTTTGCGCGCTCGGCTGAATATGCCGTGCCGGTGACCGATCTCGGCGCTTTCTTCGCCGGGCTGCACGCCAAGGGCTACCGCCTCGGTGTCGCCTCGAGCGACAACGAGCGTTCGATCCGCGAAACGGCAAAGCGCTTCGGCTTCGAGGATTACCTGCACTATGTGGCGGGCTACGACAGCGGCTACGGCGTCAAGCCGGAGCCGGGCATGGTGCTTGGCTTTTGTGCTGCGACCGGCCTTGAGCCGCAGCAGGTCGTCGTCGTCGGTGACAACAATCACGACATGCACATGGGCCGCAGCGCCGGCGTCGGCATGACGGTCGCCGTCCTGACGGGTACCGGCTCGCGCCAGTCGCTTGCGGCGGCTTCCGACCATTGCCTCTCGGATATCACCGAACTCGAAGCTGTCCTCTAGATCGAGTTGCGGCAGCACTTGCCGCGATTGCCTTCAGTTTTGCATCGTGATCGGCCCGGTTCAGCGCCCCTGCCGTGGCCGTATTGGTCTCCATAGCTTGCGTTTTTTCCCGTTCTGACGTTTTTTGTCGCAATCCGCCGGTTTCGACCGGCGAACAAACCGTCCCTCCCGGAAACGGAAGGACCTGAGCGGCCGGGAGGCCACGGAACGAAGATGGTATCGGAAGCGCCGCCATTCTGGTGGACCAAGGCGGATTGGCGTGCGCGCGCGTTGTGGCCGTTCTCATGGGTTTACGGACGGATTGCCGGCATGCGCATGGATCGCGCGCAGCGCGCCTCCGTGCCGGTCCCGGTCATCTGCATCGGCAATTTCACCGTCGGCGGCGCCGGCAAGACGCCGACCTCCATCGCGCTTGCGCGCGTCATCCGCGAAAAGGGGCTGAAGCCCGGCTTCCTCAGCCGCGGTTATGGCGGCTCGCTCGACGTGACGACCGTCGTCGATCTGGAACATCACCGCGCCCGCGACGTCGGCGACGAACCATTGCTGTTGGCGAAGGAGGCCTTGACCGTCGTCTGCCGCCGCCGCGTCGATGGGGCTCGCCGGCTGGTGAAGGAAGGCGTCGACATCATCATCATGGACGACGGTTTCCAGAGCGCGCGGCTGGCCTTCGACTTCGCGCTTTTGGTGATCGATTCCCGCCGCGGCATCGGCAACGGCTATCTGGTGCCGGCGGGCCCGGTGCGGGCGCCACTGTCGAACCAGCTCCGCCACGCCACGGCCCTGCTCAAGATCGGTGACGGCATCGAGGCCGACGCCCTGATCCGTCGCGCCGCCCGCGCCGGCAAGCAGATCTACGAAGCCGACGTCATAAGGCGCGACGACGGATCGCTAAATGGCGTCAAGGTGCTTGCCTGGGCGGGCATTGCCGATCCGGAGAAGTTCTACCGCACCGTTCGGGAGACGGGCGCCGTCATCGAGGAAACCCGCAGTTTTCCCGACCACCACCATTTCTCCGAGGACGAAATCGCCGATCTGCTCGACCAGGCTGCAGCGCTCGGCTGCCAGCTCGTTACCACGGCCAAGGATCTGGTGCGCCTGGAGCCCGGCCACGGCCGCGCCGCCGAACTCGCCGCAGCGAGCAGGGTGATCGAGATCGATGTGCGCTTCGACGACCCGATGGCGCCGAAAAAGATCATCGAGACGGCGCTTGCCGCGGCGCGTGCCCGCAAGCTGCGCGAAGGCGCGGCTAAGTAACGGCGCCCTGTGGGTCGTGGCGCCGGAGTGCCGTCGTTGGTGTCCGGGCTTGATTAGCGGCGCTGGTTGGGCAGCGCGCCTGCGCGCTTTTCCGCCTCGAGCGAGGCTTCCGCGTCGACATAGGGCTCCTGCCGGGCGACGCTCCAGTAACGCAGTTCGTCGACGGGGATGATCTTGCCGGTCATCGCGCAGACCACGTGCGAACCCGCAAGCACGATCTGAAAGTCGCCGTCGAGATAACGGATCTTCGCTTCGCGCGAAGCGCTTCCTTCAAACCGGTTCATCATGCTCGGCGCCTGTTTCCGTCTTCGTTATTGGTTCTCTGGTCTAGCTCGCCGTCCGGAAAAATGCCAGTCGCATTTCGCCAGGCGTGAAGATCAGCTCCGGCCGAACAGCCGTTCGATATCGGAGAGCTTGAGTTCGATATAGGTCGGCCGGCCGTGATTGCACTGGCCCGAGCCGGGCGTCGCCTCCATTTGCCTCAAAAGCGCGTTCATCTCCTCGGTGCGCATGCGCCGTCCCGAGCGCACCGATCCGTGGCAGGCCATGGTCGCGGCGAGATATTCGAGCCGGCTCGTCAGCCCGCTTGCCGTATCCCATTCGGCAAGCTCGTCGGCGAGCTGGCGCACGAGACCGACGGCATCCATTTCGCCGAGCATGGCCGGCGTTTCGCGCACCGCAATCGCGCCCGGTCCGAAGCGCTCGATCGCGAGACCCAGGCGGGAGAACTCCTCCGCATGGGCCATCAACCGGTCGCAATCGTCTTCGGGCAGGTCGACGATCTCCGGGATCAGCAGCGCCTGGGCGGCGACCGGTCGCGAATGCAGCGCCGTACGCATCGCCTCGAACACCAGCCGCTCGTGCGCGGCATGCTGGTCGACGATGACGAGGCCGTCATCGGTCTGGGCGACGATGTAGTTTTCGTGCAGTTGGGCGCGCACGGCGCCGAGCGGGAACGATTGCGGCGGCGGCGGTTGCGGGGCCTCCGGCGCCGGCACGGGCATTTCTCGCTCGAACGGGGTGGCGACACGCGCGGAAGGGGCGGAAAATGCCGCAAAGCTTGCCTGCGGCTGCTCGCCGAGGTGGCGCAGCATCGCGTCGAATTGTGTCGGCCGGGAAGGCGACGTCTCGGCGCTCCAGGGCTGCGGGCGGTAATCGCCGGAGCGGAACGCCTGCATCATGCCGCGGGCGCCCGTCGTTGCGGCGCGGTCGCCGTCGCGCGTCAGCGCCTGACGGATCGCGCCGATGATCAGCCCGCGGATCAGGCCGGGGTCGCGGAAGCGCACGTCGGACTTTGCGGGATGCACGTTGACGTCGACGAGCGCCGGGTCGAGCGTGATCGACAGCACGGCGACCGGATAGCGGCCGCTCGGGATCGTCTCGGAATAGGCGGCACGGATCGCTGACAGCAGCAACTTGTCCTGCACCGGGCGGCCATTGACGAAGACATATTGCTGCAGCGAGTTGCCGCGATTGTAAGTCGGCACGCCGGCAAAGCCGGTCAGTTCGACGTCTTCCCGCGCCGCATCGATCTCGATCGCATTGTCGCGAAAATCCTTGCCGAGCACTTGCGCCATGCGCGCCAGCCGGTCGTCGCCGGTTGCCGGGAATTCGAGTGTCGAGCGGTCGCTGCCGGAGAGCACGAAACGGACCGCCGGAAACGCGATCGCCATGCGGCGCACCACTTCCGAAATGGCCGCCGCTTCCGCCTTCTCGGTCTTCATGAACTTCAGTCGGGCCGGGGTGGCGAAGAACAGATCGCGCACTTCGACGACGGTGCCGGTATTGGCGGGCGACGGGCGGACCGCCTCGGTTTTGCCGCCGGTAACCGCAATGACCGCGCCTTCGCTGGCGCCGGCCGTGCGCGTCGTGATCGACAGCCGGGCGACCGAGCCGATCGAAGGCAGGGCCTCGCCGCGAAAGCCGAGGGTGCGGATGTCGAAGAGGCTGTCGTCGAGCTTCGACGTGCAGTGCCTTCGGACCGCAAGTTCGAGGTCGCCAGGTGCCATGCCCGAGCCGTTGTCGGTGACCCGCAGCAGCGTCTTGCCGCCGCCGGCGGTCGCGATCTCGATGCGGGTCGCGCCGGCGTCGAGCGCATTCTCGATCAGCTCCTTGGCGGCGCTGGCCGGACGTTCGATCACTTCGCCGGCGGCGATTTGGTTGATGAGGGTTTCTGAAAGCTGCTTGATGGCCATGGCCCATTTTCCGGGATTCGCCGCGGAAACGGAAGAGGGGACGGTATCTCGTCCCCGGTCGCGAGCGCTTGGTGCCGACACCCTTGAAAAATGATCGAGGGTTTAATCGGCCCTTAACACTCTGCTGCGATTTTCCACAACAACCTGAATGATCACGGGTTTTGTCTTTTGAGCCTTGCGGCGTAGCTGGACGCCGCACTCCCGCCGCTCGAAGAGACGCCTGCCAAGGCCACCCCAGCATGTCCCGAAATGAAACCGCCGTTGCAGCGCCGCGCGTCATTATGAAGACGCGGCAGGCCGTTGTGGCACTTTGGATGGCCGCCTGTTCCCCCTGATCTGACGATCCAGGGACACATGCGGTAGGCGAGTGAGGACAGTGCGATGAGCGATGGGGCGCCGAACGGCGCGGACATCAACAGGGTCATTCTTGAGTCGAGTTGCGACGCACTCGGCATCGCTGTGCTTGTCTGCAGCCGGGACGATACCATTCTCTTTGCCAGCCGCACGATGCTGCAATTTTTCCCGGTCCCGGCGGAAGCCCTGATGCCGGGCGCGCGGCTCAGGGATTTCCTCGGTGCCGTCTATGACACCGGTGTCCGTCCGGGCACCGTCCCGGAAAACAGCCGCCGACGCACCAACCGCGAGGAATGGATTGCCGAGCACATGGCGCTGCATTGGCGCGAGCGCTACGAGAGCGTAGAGCGCGCCGGCCGCACCCGCTGGGTTTCGATGCGCAAGCGCCGCCTGTCGAGCGGCATGGGCATCCTGTCGATCAGCGACGTCTCTGACCAGAAGAAGCGCGACGAACAGCTTCAGACCGACCTGGAGCGGGTGGAGCTGACCGAGCAGATCCTCGACGCGCAGCCCAATCCCATCTGCGTCAAGGATCGCAATCTCAATTACATCGCAGTCAACAAGGCCTTCTGCCTGATCCATGACCTGGCGCAGGACGCCATCCTCGGCCGCTCAGCCTGGGACCTGGTCGAGAGCGACCTGGCGGAGCGCTTCGAACAGTCCGATCGCATGGTGCTTGAAACCGGCAAGCCGTTTTCGCAGGCCGAGCACATCGTGCGTGCCGACGGCAGCGACCTCTGGGTGCTGACCCGCAAGTACCGCGTCGGCATGCCCGGCCGCCATTTCGTCGTCACCTGCATGAACGACGTGACCGATATTGCCGTCTGGTATCCGGGCGGCGAGGAGCCCTCGGGCGAGGTCACCCTGCAGATCCGCGACTACAGCATTTTTGCCGCGGCGCAGAATTTCTACGATCCTTTCCGGGCGCTGAATGTCCAGCAGCTCGTCGAGGCGGGGTCGATGATCGAGACCTTGCCGGCGCGCGGCCTGCGGGTGCTTCTGGCGACCGACGACCGAGCGCTGGAGGAGCGGCTTGTCGCCCGGCTGCGCGGCTCCGGGCTCGACGCCTGCGCCGTTCGCGATGTCGACGAATTGCACGCCTTCTGCGCTGCTGTCGACGAGGCGGGGCTGAAACTCGACATCCTGCTGCTCGACGCGGCTTTCCCCGAGCGGCAGAAGATAGCTGCCGGCTGGCGCGACAGCCCGATCCTCCCGGTGTCCGCCGATCAGGACGGGGCGGCGGTGCTTGCGGAAGTCTTCCGTGTTTGTTCCGAGCGCGCGGGTGCCGCGCTGCAACCGGAATGGTCGCTGTCGTTCGAGGCCGAAGAGATCGCGCCGCCGCCGCCGGCTCCGCAGGTCGACGTGCTCGTTGCCGAGGACAATCAGATCAACCAGTTCGTCTTCACCCAGATCCTCGAGGGGCTCGGCGTTTCGCATCGGATCGCCGCCAACGGTCGCGAGGCCGTCGAACTCTGGCACGAACTGCAACCGGCCCTTGTGTTGATGGATGTGTCGATGCCGGTCATGAACGGCTTCGACGCAACCGTCGCAATCCGGTCGGCTGAAAAGGGACGCGCACAGAAAACTCCGATCATCGGGGTTACCGCCCAGGCCTTGGATATCGACCTGCAGCAATGCAAGGCATGCGGCATGGACGACCACATCATGAAGCCGGTGAGCCCCGATATGATCGAGGCGGTGTTGAGAAAATTCATGCCGGTGAAGGCAGTACGAACGGCAGGTTGAGTAAAAGGCGTGTCAACTCGCTAGAATTGGGGAGGCCAATGGCAAATCTTGGAGCGGCACGATATCGGATTGTTAACCGCCGATTGCGATCGTCTGCCCCGAATTGCCGCTAAAGTGTAGAGCCCCATCCGTATGCCTCGCATCCACCTCGTTGCCCAAGCCCCGGTCGTGTCGGAAAGACACAGCCGGTCTTCGTCGTGGCGCACGCTGGCGGCGGGCTCGATCGCACGCCATCCCTGCCAGATGAGTGGGGGACGGCGATGATGACAGCGGAAACTCCTTACCACCGTGTTGGCCGCGAGGCGCCTGCGGCCCGGGGTGATGTCGATCAACTGACGGGGCTCGGCAACGCCCGTTGCCTGCGCCAGTGTGTCCTTGATCTCGCCGAGGAGCGTGCCAGCGACCCGGCCCCGTTCACCATCGGCCTTGCCAATATCGATGGTTTCAAGCCGATCAATGACCTGTTCGGACCGGAAGCGGGCGACGAAATCCTCTGCCAGGTGGCCTATCGCCTGAAGGCCTGCGCGCCCGAGGGCGCCACGATCATCCGTTTCGACAGCGATGAATTTGCCTTCGTGTTGCCGCTGATCTTCGAGCGCAAGGGCGCCGAGAAGATCGGACAGATGCTGAAGGAGGTGCTGTCGGCCCCCTTTGATCTCGGCGACCGTCACGTTCGTCTGTCCGCCTCCTTCGGTTTCGCCGTTTATCCCTTTGCCGGAGAGGTATTCGAGGACCTCCTGAAAAGCGCCGATACCGCGCTTTATCGCTCGAAGCGCCGCGGCCGCGGGCAGATCACCGTCTACTCGCAGGAGATCGCCCAGGAGATGAAGCGCGCGACGCAGCTTGAGCAAGCGCTGCGCAACGCCATCATCGCCAACGAGGTTGACGTGCACTTCCAGCCGATCGTCGATCTGCGCAACGACGCGGTTGTCGGCTTCGAGGCCTTGGCGCGCTGGTGCGATGCCGATCTCGGCTATGTCTCGCCGGCGGTGTTCGTGCCGCTCGCCGAAGAGCGTGGTTTCATCGATTCGCTCGCCGAGGTCCTGCTGCGCAAGGCAGCCCATGCCGCGCTTTCCTGGCCGAAGGAGCTCTTCCTCTCCTTCAATCTCTCCTCGGCGCAGCTCACGGATCCGACCACCAGCCGGCGCCTGCTGTCGATCATCAGCCAGATCGGCCTCGACCCGCGGCGCCTGGAGCTGGAAATCACCGAAACGGCCGTCATGGCCGATGCGGATATCGCCCAGAAGATCGTTGCGGAACTGCGCGCCGCCGGCGTCCGCGTCTCGCTCGACGACTTCGGCACGGGCCAGTCGAGCCTTGGCCGGCTGCGCGACTTCTCCTTCGACAAGGTCAAGATCGACCGGGCCTTCGTCTCGCGCATTTCTGCCGATCGTGCCTCGGAGCATATCATCAAGGCGATCGTGTCGATGTGCGAGGGGCTTGAGCTCGAAGTCGTCGCCGAAGGCATCGAGGATTTTTCCGAAGCCCTGAAACTGAAGGCGCTCGGCTGCGGACTGGGGCAGGGCTACTTCTATGGAAAGCCCGCCGATGCGGTGGCGACGATGCGCTATCTTGCCGATCGCTACCGCGATCTTCCCGCCCAGGCCTGATCCGGGTTAGTCCTCGGCGCCGGACATCGCTGCGCGGTCGCGCCGCCCCTCATCCAGCAGCCAGTCACGCACCCTTTTGGCCTGCGCATTCAGTTCGCGCGATCGCGGCCAGACGACGTAGAAGGCAAGGCCCGTCTTCAGCACGTGTCCGGCGACCGGGACCAGCGCGCCCGAGCGGATCTGCGGATAGATCAAGTGTTCCCAGCCGAGCGCCACGCCTTCGCCGGATAGCACCGCCTGGATCACCAGGACATAGTCGTTGATCGAAAGCCGGCGCGCCTGTTTGGGATAGGCAAGACCGGCGCTCGCAAACCACTCGGTCCAGTCGCAGGCGCGTCGGACCGGCTCTTCCAGGTGGATGAGATTGTGGCGTGGCAGGTCGGCGGCCGTTTTCGGCAAGCCGTGCCGCTCGATATAGGCGGGTGTGGCGACCGCGTTGACCACCTCGTCGGCGAGCAGGGCGGCATGGTAACGCGGCCAATGGCTTGGGTCGCCGCCGCGGATGCCGAGCGGGATCGGCTCTTCCTCCAGATCGAGGTCGCGCACGCTGGTCTGGATCCGGAGATCGATTTCCGGCAGGTCCTCGCGCATGCGGTTGAGGCGCGGCAGCATCCACATCGAGGCAAAAGCGGTGGAGGCCGCGAGCGTCACGTTGGTCTCGCGGCCTTTGGCGCGAATGTCTTCGGCCGACTTCTGGATGCGCGACAGGCCGACGGAGACGTCGGCATGAAACTTCTCGCCCGCTTCCGTCAGCTCGACCGCGCGGTGCACGCGATGAAACAGCGGCACGCCCAGCTGTTCCTCAAGACCGCGCACGGCGTAGGAGACTGCAGCCTGGGTCATGCCGAGCTCGTTGGCAGCACGGGTGAAGTTCTGGTGGCGGCCGGCTGCCTCGAACACGATGAGGCTTGTGGCGGACGGGAGCAGGCGGCGCAGGTTTTCCATAAATGACCCTTATAGCATGGATCGAATTTTTCCAGCGTTACAGTGGAGTTTTTCGCCCATAGCATCATCTGAGATGATGGGAGGATATGGGCATGGATACGGCACTGGCAACGGACGCGGCGGTACCGAGACGGACACGCGGCACACGGCCGAACCGGCGCGAGGGCGCAGGACGCAGCCTCGGTGTTCCCTACATCACCAGAAACATTCCGACCTACGATATCCTCGGCGAGGAAAGCCTGCTTCGGATCGAAGCGATTGCCGATCGAATCCTTGCCGAAGTCGGCATCGAGTTTCGCGACGACCCGGTTTCTCTCGATCACTGGCGAAGGGCCGGCGCGAAGGTCGACGGCGTCCGGGTGACCTTCGAACCGGGCATGCTGAAGGAAATCGTCGCCTCGGCGCCGCACCAGTTTACCCAGCATGCCCGCAATCCGGCGCGCAATGTCGAGATCGGCGGCAACAACGTCGTCTTCTCGCCGGCCTATGGCTCGCCCTTCGTCATGGACCTCGACAAGGGCCGGCGCTACGGCACGATCGAGGACTTCCGCAACCTGATCAAGCTGGCGCAGTCGAGCCCCTGGCTGCACCATTCCGGCGGCACGATCTGCGAGCCGGTCGACGTGCCGGTCAACAAGCGCCACCTCGACATGGTCTACAGCCATATCAAATATTCCGACCGCGCCTTCATGGGTTCGATCACGGCGGAAGACCGTGCCGAAGATTCGATCGAGATGGCGCGCATTCTCTTTGGTCGCGATTTCGTCGATCGCAACTGCGTCATCCTCGGCAACGTCAACGTCAATTCGCCGCTCGTCTGGGACGGGACGATGACGAAGTCGCTACGCGCCTATGCGCGGGCAAACCAGGCCGCGGTCATTGTGCCCTTCATCCTTGGCGGCGCCATGGGGCCGGTCACCAATGCCGGCGCCATCGCCCAGTCCTATGCCGAGACGCTTGCCGGCTGTGCACTGACCCAGCTGGAGCGCAAGGGCGCCCCGGTCATTTTCGGCAATTTCCTGTCGTCCATGTCGCTGCGCTCGGGCTCGCCCACCTTCGGCACGCCGGAACCGGCGATCGGCAGCATGGTCGTCGGCCAGCTTGCGCGCCGGCTCGGCCTGCCGCTGCGCTGTGCCGGCAATTTCTCCAATTCGAAGCTGCCGGATGCACAGGCGATGCAGGAAGGCGCGATGTCGATGCTCTCGGCGGTGCATTGCGGCGCGAATTTCATCCTGCATTCCGCCGGCTTCGTCGATGGGCTGCTCGCCATGTCCTACGAGAAGTTCGTTATGGACACCGACTTCTGCGGCGCGCTGCATGCCTATCTTGCCGGCGTGGTCGTCGACGACAACACGCTGGCCATGGACGCCTTCCTGCAGGTCGGTCCCGGCAGCCATTTCCTCGGCTGCGACCACACCATGCGCAACTACCAGACCGCCTTCTGGGATTCGGCCCTTTCGGACAACGAGCCCTTCGAGAAATGGGTTGAGGAGGGCGAGACCGACATGGCGACGCGTGCCAACCGCGCCTGGAAGAAGACGCTTGCCGAATATGAAGCGCCGCCGCTGGATGTGGCGCGCGACGAGGCGCTGATCGATTATGTCACGCGCCGCAAGGAGAGCATGGCGGATGCTTGGTACTGACGAAGCCGGCATTCTCGGTCGCCTTTCAAGGAACAGGAAACGACATCGTCGAAAGATCCGCTGCTGCAGCCTTCCCGCCTGAGCCGACGACCTCGTCGTGTCGAGCTGGGATATCATCGCCGGGACGGTGAAGCCGGAGGGGCCGGTGCCGCTCTATGACGACAACGGCGCCTATAGCGGCATGATGGCGGCCGAGCTGATCGCGCGAGGCGGCGGCGAGCAGATCGTCTCGCCCGAGCGCATGTTCGCGCCCGAGGTCGGGGGCATGAACCATGTGCCCTATGCGACCGCCTTTGCCGAACACAATGTCCGGGTGACGATCAACACGCGGCTGAAATCCGTTCGGCGGGAGTGCAATGGCCTTGTTGCGACGCTCGGTTCCGATTTTTCGGACAAGGCAACGATCAAGGGGCGTGTCGCGCCACTGGTGGTCGAGGTGCCGATGGACGACCTCTGTCGTGAACTCGAGCTGCTTTCTCGGAAGCTGGGGGGCGTCGATTACAAGGCGCTGCTTCGCGGTGAGAACCCCACCCCGCAGAAAAACCTCGATGCCCGCTTCGACATGTTCCGGATCGGCGATGACGTCGCCAGCCGCAACATCCACGCGGGCATTTACGATGCCTACGCGACGGAGTGCTCGTCTGACGCAAAGCCAAGGCGGCGGTGCCTGGCACCGCCGCCCGTTGGAAGGCGTACTGAACAGCTTGGAATGCTACGACGTTACTGCTGCGGCTGTTCGGTACCCTGCTGCATCGGCTGCGCCGGTGCAGTAGTCGTGGTCGAAGAGGTCGTCGACGTGTCAACCGGCTGGTTGGCGTTCTGTTCGGCAACCTGCTGCGCCTTCGTCTTGAACTCCGGAGCCGACTTCAGCGTATCGGCGGTTTCGGTGGTCGTCAGCTTCAGCTTGTCCGTGTTGGGCTGCTCGGCGATCGTGATGCGATCAAACGGAACCGCTACGTCCTTTTCGCCGAGACCCAGGAAGCCGCCGACACCGATTACGGCCGCTTCCACGCCGCCATCCTTCTTCATGATCAGGTCGTTGATCTCGCCGATGCTTTCGTCACCGGCATTGTAGACGCTCTGGCCGATATAGGTGCTGGTTGCGATCTGGTCGCTTGCCTGCTCGGTCAGATAGGTGGCGTCCGATTGCGCCATATCAGCGGTCTTGGTTTCCGTGATCGGCGGCTTCGTTTCAGCCTGATCGGCCGGAGCCATGGCGTCCGGGGCGGGCTGCGCCGGCTGCATTGTCTGCGGCTGTTCCATCGGCTTGGTTGCGTCCTGCGCGAAAGCCACCGGGGCGACAGTAAGACCCGCGAAGAGCGCGCCGGCTGCGACGGTTGTTACGAGTTTCTTGATCATCTCAAACTGCCTTTCCTTGACGTTTCGATCAGGGCGCGGCCTGGCTTCTGCCGCCAGGTCGACCGCGCCGGTGATATGGTGTCAACGCCCGGGAGCCCGAACGGTTCCGGAAAAAATAGTCAAAGTTTCAGGTCGAAAGGTCCGTTGCCGGTGAACGTGACCCTCGTCCGCGATTTTCCAAGGATTGTCGGCAATCTCGCGCGGACATGTATTTTGGATTTCGAATATATGTATTTTAGTGATCAATTATGTACTTTGGGTCATTCATGAATTCTTGAGCGTTCTTGTCGATACTTGGCAGATGGCAGGAAATAGCGCGCAGCGTCGTCACCCTGTTATCCCGGGATGGTTTTCGATGTTTTTGCCGCGCCGCTTTCTTTCTGTTTCCTTGCTCTCCGTTCTGGCGATGGCCGGCCTCGTTCTGATCGAGCGCAATCTTTTTGGGCTGCGCTATTTTTCGGAACGGGTTCCTGGCGTCGAGCCCTACAATCTCTGGCATGCCTGGGTGGCGCTGAGCCTGTCACTCGCGGCGGTTCAGGGCTTTACCCGCGATGCCGCCTGGCTGGGCGCGCCGGAGCTGCGGCTGGCGTCCGGCCGCGAGCTTGGGCTTTGTGTCGCCGGCTGGATGCTCGCCGTGCTGATGGCGCTGGTGTTCGTTGCCGATCCCCTCGGTTTCAGCCTTCTGGCGCGTGAAGACGGCCTGGTCGAATGGGCCTCTGCCCTGCTGATCTTCATCGCCAGCGGTTTCTTTGCGTTTGCTGCCGTCGGGCAACTGCGCGTGGCCCGTTCAGGAATGGGACGTCGCGCCTGGATGGCCGCGGCTTTTGCAGCGCTTCTGGCGCTTTGCTTCTTCGTGGTCGGCATGGAGGAGATATCCTGGATGCAGCGCGTCTTCGGTATCGCCACGCCGGAGGGCCTGCTCGCGCTCAACAAGCAGCAGGAATTGAACCTGCACAACATCTCCACCGGCTTCTCGGAACTGCTCTACTACACCGGCAGCTTCTTCCTTTTGACGCTGGCGCCCTTCGTCTGGCTCTATCTGCGCAAGAGCATCAGCCTTGGTCGGCTCGATGCTTTTGCGCCGAGCGTGCTGGTGCTGGCGGCAAGCGCCCCGATGGCCGCCTTCAACAGCGACAACTGGAGCATGTTGCCGACGCAGATGATGGTGATGATGACCGTGATCATACTGCTGATGGTTGCCGATATCGCGCTGAGGGCAGGGCACTGGCGCGAGTTCATCGTGCTGACGGCAGGCGCCATTCTGATCGTCGCGATCCAGGAGCTGTTCATTCTCCAGGCTTCCACGCTCGTGCGCCTTTGGGACCCGACCGAGTACAAGGAGTTTTTCATTGCGCTCGGGCTCGCCATCTACGGCTTTGAAACCTGGTCGCGACTGCGTTCGCCGGCCGCAAGGCTTTCGCCGTTGGGCTCCCGTCCCCTGGCCGGATAAAAATACCCCGCCTGACGGGCGGGGTATTTGAAACGCGTCTGCCTCGAACTGCGTCCGAAGCCGTCAGTGGCTTTCGCGCAGCACTTCGCTGCCGCTGCCGCCGACGAGGAAGTCGAGGTCCGCACCCTTGTCTGCCTGCAGCACCGTGTCCTGGTAGAGCTTGTAGTAGCCGCGGGTCCATTTCTGCGGCGGCGCCTGCCAGGCGGCCATGCGCGTGGCAAACTCTTCCTCGCTGATCATCAGGTTGAGCTCGCCCTTCATCGCGTCGAGGCGGATGCGGTCGCCGGTCTTGACGATGGCGAGCGGCCCGCCGGCATTCGATTCCGGGCTGACATGCAGGACCACGGTGCCGAAGGCGGTACCGGACATGCGGGCGTCGGACACGCGCACCATGTCGCGCACGCCCTTTTCGACGAGGCGCCGCGGGATCGGCATGTTGCCGACCTCGGCCATTCCCGGATAGCCCTTGGGTCCGCAGCCCTTGAGCACGAGGATCGTGTCTTCGGTCACCGGCAGGTCCGGATCGTCAATCTTCGCCTTCAGCTCCTCGATCGTCTCGAAGACATAGGCCGGACCTTCATGGACGAGGAGATGCTCGCTTGCGGCCGACGGCTTGATGACGGCGCCGTTTGGGGCAAGGTTGCCCTTGAGCACGCGAATGCCGGCGGCAGCCCGCAGCGGATTGTCGAGGGGGCGGATGACGTCGTCGTTGTAGACTTCGGCATCCTCCCAGTATTTGCTGATCGGCACGCCGAAGACTGTCGGCGCGTCGGCATGCAGCAGATGCTGTATGCGGTTCATCACCGCCGGCAGGCCGCCGGCATAGGCGAGGTCTTCGATCAGATACTTGCCGGACGGCATGCAGTTGACGATGCACGGCACCTGGCTGCCGACGCGGTCGAAATCTTCAAGACAGAGATCAACGCCGGCGCGGCCGGCGATCGCCAGCATGTGCACGACGGCATTGGTCGAGCCGCCGACGGCGGCGTTGGCAATGATGCCGTTCTCGAAATTCTTCTTGGTCAGCACCTTCGACAGGCGCAGGTCTTCATGCACCATCTCGACGATGCGTTTGCCGGTCATGTGCGACAGCGCCATGCGGCGGGCGTCGACGGCCGGCAGCGCCGCATTGGTCGGCAGCGACAGGCCCATCGCCTCGACGATCGACGCCATGGTGGTGGCCGTGCCCATCGTCATGCACACACCCGGTGAGCGCGACATGCCGCTTTCTGCCGCCATGAATTCCTGCATGCTCATATCACCGGCGCGTACGGCCTCGGAGAACTTCCAGACATCCGTGCCGGAGCCGATGTCCTTGCCCTTCCACTTGCCGTTCAGCATCGGGCCGGAGGAGACGACGATCGTCGGCAGGTCGACCGACGCCGCACCCATCAACTGGCCGGGGGTTGTCTTGTCGCAGCCGCCGAGCAGCACCACGCCGTCGATGCCATAGGCGCGGATCGCCTCTTCGACATCCATGGCAAGCAGATTGCGAAAGAGCATCGCGGTCGGGCGCATCTGCGTCTCGCCGAGCGAAGACACCGGGAACTCGACCGGGAAACCGCCGGCCTCCCACACGCCACGCTTCACGCCCTCTGCCAGAATGCGCAGATGGCTGTTGCAGGGCGTGAGTTCCGACCAGGTGTTGCAAATGCCGATAATCGGGCGGCCGTCGAAAACGTGGTCCGGAAATCCCTGGTTCTTCATCCAGGAGCGATGGATAAACCCATCCTTGTCGGTGCCGCCGTACCAGTGACGGCTGCGCAGTTCTTTCTTCTTGTCGCTCATGCGAGCTTCCTCCTCACCATGCGATCAAACGCGTGGCTGAATTGTATGACTTTTTATTGGCGCTTCGCCAAGAGTTACTCGGCCAAGAATTTCCGGTCAGAGACGGAAAGACGGTTCGAACCGGCCCTTGACACTGACGCCGAGATCGAAGGCCTTGCCGGCATGCGGGTCCGCCGCACGCGTTGCCTCGTCCATGTCCTGCCAGGCGGATGTCACCAGCATGCGGTCGGCCTTCGCTCCGATGAAGGCGGTACAGCTCGGCTGGCTCGTCGGCACGGCGTAGCGCGCGATGCGCGCGCCGTCGGGGCGGTAGACATCGACCGTGCCGCTGCCCCAGCGGGCGTTCCAGATCAGGCCGTCGGCATCGCACACGGAGCCGTCGATACCGCCAGCTTCGCCACTGCCGTCGACGAGCAGGCTCGGTTCGCCTTTCGGCAGCCCGGTCGCGGCGTCGATATCGACGCGCATCAGGTGATTGATGTCGGTATCGACGAAATAGGCGACGGTTCCATCCGGCGAGAAGCAGATGCTGTTGGGAATGGTGATGGCGGCATAGAGCTTCGTCACCTTGCTGCCGGCGACGTGATAGATCGCGCCGGAGCCCTTTTCGGCGCTGCGGCCCATGGTGCCGATCCAGAGCGAACCGGACGCATGAACCCGGCCGTCGTTCGAGCGATTGATGGGTTCGTCCTCAAGCGTGGTCAGCAGGCTGAAGGCACCGGTCCGCGTATCCCGGATGAAGAGGCCCTGGTCGGAGGCGATCAGCTGCCGGGTCGGATCGATGACGGCGAGCACGCTGCCGAGGAAGGGTAGGGCGTGCACGGACTTGCGCCCGCTTTCGAGGTGCAGTTCATGCAGTTCCTGGCCCTTAATGTTGAACCACCAGGCAGTGCCGGTGGCCGGGTCATAGGTCGGACCTTCGCCGAGGATCGACGTCGCTTCGCAGAGAATGCTGCCGGAAAAGGGGATGGTGTCGCTCATCAGCGCGCTCCGTAGACGGCGTCGTAGGCCTTGATGGTGGCAACGGCGCGCTCGCGCACTTCAGCCGCGCTCATGCCGGGCTTGTAGAGGCTGGAACCAAGACCGAAGCTGCGGATGCCGGCCTTGGCATAGTCGCCGAAATTCGCGTCCGAAACGCCACCGACGGCAGCGATTTCCAGCTCTGGCGGCAGGATCGCGCGGATCGCGGTGATGCCGGACGGGCCGAGCACGCTTGCCGGGAAGAACTTGAGGCCGGTGGCGCCCGCCGCCGCGGCCGAAAGCGCCTCGGTCGGGGTGAGCACGCCTGGCATGGTCACCATGCCCTTTTTGGCGGCGAGAGAAATCACCGCCGGCTCGACATTGGGGCTCACCATCAGGCGGCCGCCGACATCGGCGAGTTGTTCCACCTGTGTCGTCGTCAGCACCGTGCCGGCGCCGATCAGGCATCCCTCGGGCGCCATCTTCACTGCCGTCTCGATCGAGCGGAACGGATCGGGCGAATTCAGCGGGATCTCGATCGCGGAGAAGCCGGTCTCGATCAGGGCACCAACGACGCCTGCGGTTTCCTCGGGCTTGAGGCCGCGCAGGATCGCGATCAGCGGGTACTTCATCGACGGAAAGGGAATGCGGGTCATGAGCGTGTCTTTCGTTCAGAGGGGCCAGATCGCCTGGGCGGCGGTCGAAAGGCCGGAGCGGACGGCCGTGTCGGCATCGACCACCTGAAGAGGGCAGTCGAGGCTTTCGAGCGCAGCCTGATAAAGCGTACCAAGGGATCCGGAGGCGACGAGGCAGATGCTGTCGATCGTCTTGGCTGAAGCCAACGCGCCGGCGATCTCCAGGCCGATCAGCGTGCCCGACAGCAATGCCTTGGCGTCGGTCGCGCTTGCGCCGTGCAGCAATTGGCCTGAGCGCGCGCCGAAGATCAGGCTGGTGGCGAGCGCCGGATTTGTGCGTGCCTCGGCCACCGCCGCCGCAAAGGCGGGATGATCGCCGGTAAACGCATGCGCGTCGGCGATCGAGTGGCTGAGGATCGAGTGCTTGGAGATCACGTCGAACAATTCGCCGGTCATGAAGGTGGAAAAGCCGCTGACGGCGCCGTCTTCGAGCCGCACCCATTTGCTGTGTGTGCCCGGCATGCAGACGAGATGTAGACCGCGACCGAGGTCGCTTGCCGCGCCGAGCAATTGCGTCTCCTCGCCGCGCATCACATCCGGGTGCCGCCGATCACGCTGCGCCAGACCCGGCAGGATACGGATGTCGCGATCGAGATCCGGCACTGCCACGGCATGGGAGGCGATATCGGCGAGCGCGGCCGGCGTATCGAGGTAGCCGGCCTCCACCCAACCCTGCTTGGCCCCGGCCATGCCGCAGATGATCGCCGGCAGGTGGCCTGGCGCATCGACGGCGGCCAGGTGCTTTTCGAGGATCGCATGGAACCCGGCCTTGTTGGCCGTGGTCATGCCTTCGCCGCTTCGGCGCTCGGCGAGCACCGAGCCGTCCTCGCCGATGATCCACAGCCGGAAACTCGTGGTTCCCCAGTCGACCGCGGCATAATAGGCTGCCGTCATCAAAGTGCGCCTCCATCGATGATCATTGTTTGCGCGGTCATGCCCGACGAGCACGCCGACGCGAGAAAAAGGCAAGGGCCGACGAGATCGTCGGCGGTGAGGCTGCGCTTCAGGCACTGCCGTTCCTGCATGCCGGCGATTGCCGCGTCGCTCAGCCACAGCCGTTTCTGGCGCTCGGTGACGATCATGCCGGGCAGGATCGCGTTGACGCGGATGTTGTCCTGGCCGAGCTTTCCGGCGAGCGATTTGGTCAGGCCGACGATCGCGGCTTTCGCCGTCGCATAGGCCGGGATTTCGGCCATGTTGAGCAGATAGGCGATCGACGAGAAATTGACAATCGACCCGCCGCCGGCTTCGCGCATATGCGGCGCAACCGCCTGGCTCATGAAGAAGAGGTGCCTGAGGTTGACCGCCTGGCTCTCGTCCCAGCTCTCTTCGGTCACGCTTTCCAGTGGCTCGCGATCGTCGCGCGCCGCATTGTTGACGAGCACGTGGAGCGCGCCGAGAGCGGCCGCCGCAGTCTGCGCGGCCTTTTTTACCGCTTCGATGTCGCGCAAATCGGCGGGAATATAGACCGGTGCCGTGCTTGCCTTGATGGCGAGCCTTTCGACGAGGTCGAGGCTTGCCCTCTCGTCGATATCGACGAAGGCCACCCGTGCACCCTGGTCGACGAAACCCTCGACAAGCGCTGCGCCAATGCCGGAACCGCCACCGGTGACCAGCACCGCGCGGTCTTTGAGATCATGAAATTGTGCCTTCGGCACCGGCATATTCCTGTATCCCCGATCAGTCCTATGGTGAAGATTTGTTCCATTATTTGGAACTTGATTTTATTATATGGAATTATCACGTCGAAGCGTCTACCTTGTCAAGGTCGCGCGCCCGATCGCGCGACTGCAATCGGAAACAAACAAGCGAGCGACGATGACGGATGAAGCGGCAGGCGGAGGGGACGAAGTGCGTGCGGAGGCTGGCACGGGCACGCTCGGCAAGGCAATCACCGTCCTGGAAGCGGTGGTCACCGCCGATGGCCCGCAGCGTTTTACCGATATTCTCGCCCGGTCCGGCCAGCCGCGCGGCACGTTGTACCGGCTGCTCAGCCATCTGGTCGAGGAAGGACTGCTGATCCAGCGCCGCGACCTCTCCTATGAGCCTGGCCTTCGGCTGCTGACGCTGGCCTATCGTTCCTGGTCCGCCAATCGCTTTCGCGACGTTGCCGAGCCTCACCTGCAGCGATTGCACGAACTGACCGGTGAGACCGTGCATCTCGGCATTCTGCGCGAGACCGAGATCGTCTATGTCGACAAGGTAGAAAGCCGCCAGACGGTGCGCATGAGTTCGCAGATCGGCAAGGCGTCGCCGGCCTATTGCACTGGCATCGGCAAGGCGGCCCTGTCCTTGCTTGGACAGCCGGAGTTGGAAGGTATTTTGGCCCGAACCGAGTTTCAGGCCTTCACGCCGCACACCCATCGCTCGGCCGCCACCTTGCTGGCGGAGATCGAGGAAATCCGGCGCGACGGCCACGCCTTCGACCGCGAGGAACATGAAACGGAGATCCGCTGCGTTGCAGCACCTATCCTCATTCCCGGCAGCGAACTTGCGGCCGGCCTGTCGGTGACCGGGCCCGCCTATCGGGTGACCATGGAACAATTGTCGGCCTGGGCGGCAGCGGTTCGGGCAGCGGCGCAAGCGGTTGGCGAGGACGCGGCGATCCGTCTTGGGCCCGGCCGTGGTGGACCTTGAATTCACTTTACGGTAAATTAGAAACATCGACTGGACGTGGCGCGTCTCGCTCGATAGCTTTAATATATCAGACTCAGGTTCGTGGATGGTCTTAGTCTGGTTCGTTTTTGGTATTGGTATAAATTTTTGACGTGATCTTCATGCGGCGTCAGCGGCCGGTTCCCGCATGGAACCGGATGTGGAAAAGGGCGGAAGATGATTGATTTCAGCGCGAATTTGTCGGCGTTGGCGCTTCCTGATGGGCGAACCATCCGTGGGCCGATTTGTTGCGAAGAGGATATCAGGCGCGTGATCGCCCAGGTTGCGGATTCCTACGGTTTCCGTGGTTTCCTGGTGCTTGCCATTCCGGAAACGGAGAGCAACAGCCTGTCCGTCAACGCCTTGATGACGAACTACCCGGCCGCCTTTCTCAAAGGCTATGACAGTGCCGGCTTGATCAATGGCAGCCCGGTGATCCAGCGGCTTCGGCGCAGCACCATCCCCTTTACCTACGACGCGCACCAGCTTGCGCGCCGCCGAGCCGACGGCAAGGGCGATGCGGCGGTCTGCGTCTTCGAGCAGGCGAACATGCCGCGCGGCCTCTATCTGCCGGTGCACGATGCGAGCGGCCACCGCGCCGCGATCGCCTTTGGCGGCGACCGTCCCGTGGTTTCCAATGACGAGCTTCAGGAGCTCAACCTTTGGGCCGGCGTGCTCTACAGCAAATACATGGAGGTGCGCGATCGCGACAAGCGCGGTGCGGGAAGCCTTTCACGCCGCGAGGTCGAGTGCCTGCGCTGGGCGGCCGCCGGCAAGACCACCAGTGAAATGGCGAAAATTCTGGCGCTGTCCGAATATACCGTCAACCACTACCTCAACCGGGCAACGCGCAAGCTGGATTCGGTCAATCGCGTTCAGACCGTCGCAAAGGCCGTGCGCGCCGGGTTGATCAACTGATCGCCGGCACGCGTCGCGCGCGAGCTGATGGCAATATCGGCCTTCACGAGGGGAAATACACAGACTTTTGGGTCGAAGCGGCAGGGATTTTCGATCATCTGTTGGCATTGGCAGGCGGCTCGGTCTATTTGATACGTGATGAATGCCATGGAACGCGCGAATGCAGGATACGATGACGACCGGGATGACTGACGCAGATCTGCCCCGGGGCGGCGATTTCGCGTCCGAGATCGCAAAGCTTGAGACCCAGTTCGATATCATCCGCTATATGCGGCGGATCACGCAGGTTTTTGGCTTCAAGACGTTTCTGATCTGCTCGATCCCCTCGATCGACGTGGAGCGCCTCGCCGCGAGCACCGTCATCTCCAACATGCCGGCCGAGCTGCTGAACAAGTATGACAGCCTGTCGATGCTGCGCTTCAGCACCGGCGTGCGCCGCCTGCGCGAGACGACGACGCCGTTCCAGGTGACGCTTGCAGCCTGGGAGGGAGAGGGCGGCAAACCGGAATCGGCGGCCGAATACATCGAGATGCTGCGCGAGAACGGTATCTTCCAGGCAAGCTACTTCCCGGTTCATGACGCCGAGGGCGGCCGCGGCGCTGTCATCCTGATGGGCCCGCTGGTCGAACTGCCGATGACCGTCACCATGGAACTGCAGATGATTGCAATCCATGTCTATAACCGCCTCGCCGAAATCGGCTCCGTGTGGAAGAGTAGCGGCGCAGCACTTTCGGAGCGCGAGATCCAGTGTTTGAGCTGGACGGCTGCCGGAAAGACCAGCGCCGAGATCGCCGGCATCCTCGGGCTCTCCGAGCATACGGTCAACCACTACCTCAACCACGTGACCAAGAAGCTCGACGCCGTCAACCGCACTCAGGCGGTCGTGAAGGCGATGAAGAAGGGCTACATCAGCTAGCCCCAAGTCGGCCCTGCGCCGCAAGCCTCTTCCTGAATGTCCTCGACCTGATGCGATCGAAAGAAGCTTGGGGAAGCCCGGCATGCTGTCGCCAAGGTTCCGTCATCTGGGCGATCTGCTCCATCCTTGGACGATTTGCAGACGGTTGCTCAGAAACTGGGCATATGCCATCGCCGGCCGATGAATGGCGGTCGAGATTATCTTTTTGAAATTGCTGCCTATTTCCGCCAGATCTGAAACTGGCACGCATCCTGCATTTCTATTGGCATGTCCAGAGGGGACTAAAAAGAAGACAGCGCCCAAGAAGGTCGCGACCGAAAGGGCCACTGCCCGCCTTGAAGGTGATCCCGGATGTACGGACACCGAGGCGGGTGGTGGCCCTTCCTTTTTCCGATATGTCGCATTGGCGAAGCGCCCCGCCTCGACTATCTAAGAGATAACAAAAGAATGAGAGGGCGCGATGCCGGAAGTCACGAAAGAAGTGGTGCTTGAAAAGTTGCGCACGGTGCGTGGCCCGGGCATGGAAGGCAATATCGTCGACCTCGGGCTCGTGTCTGATGTCTTCATCTCCGACGGCAAGGCCTATTTCTCGATCACCGTGCCGGCCGAACGCGCCAAGGAACTGGAGCCGATGCGGGCTGCAGCCGAGCGCGTGGTGCGTGACATTCCCGGGATCACCGCGGCAATGGTCGCTCTGACGGCCGATCGCAAGGCAGCCGCAGGCAGCGCGCCGGTGCAGCGCCCGCAGCCGCAGGCACCGTCCCATGCAGGCCACTCCCACGCCCCGCGTCCGGCTGGCGGACCGCCCGCCAAGGCGGGGATCCCCGGCGTCGGCGCGATTATCGCCGTCGCTTCGGGCAAGGGCGGTGTCGGCAAGTCGACCACGTCGGTCAATCTGGCGCTGGCACTCCAGGCAAACGGCCTGAAAGTCGGTCTGCTCGATGCCGATATCTACGGCCCCTCGATGCCGCGGCTGCTGAAGATTTCCGGCCGGCCGCAGCAGATCGAGGGCCGGCTCATCCGCCCGATGGAAAATTACGGCCTCAAGGTCATGTCCATGGGTTTCCTCGTCGATGAGGAAGTGGCGATGATCTGGCGCGGACCGATGATCCAGTCGGCGCTTCTGCAGATGTTGCGCGAGGTCGCCTGGGGCGATCTTGACGTGCTCGTCGTCGACATGCCGCCGGGCACGGGCGACGCCCAGCTCACCATGGCCCAGCAGGTGCCGCTTGCCGGTGCCGTCATCGTCTCGACGCCGCAGGACCTGGCGCTGATCGATGCGCGCAAGGGCCTTGCCATGTTCCGCAAGGTGGAAGTCCCGGTGCTCGGCATCGTCGAGAACATGAGCTACTTCGTCGCGCCCGACACCGGAAACCGCTACGACATCTTCGGGCACGGCGGCGCCCGCAAGGAGGCAGAACGCATCGGCGTACCCTTCCTCGGCGAGGTGCCGCTAACGATGGGAATTCGCGAGACGTCGGATGCAGGAACGCCGCTGGTCGCCTCCGACCCGGCAGGCGAGGTCGCGCGCGTCTACCGCGATATCGCGACAAAGGTCTGGGAACAGGTATCGGCCACGCAGCAGGACAAGAGCCGCGCCGCGCCGAACATCGTGTTCGAGTAGTTTGTCTCGAAGCGGTTCTGCCCGGCTGCCGGGCACGAATCGTTTTGCCCTTGATTCGGTTTTGATTTAAGCAAACATGCTATAGGGTGGCGCCGAACTGGCGGCGCATGCCCGCGTGCCGGATTGCAAGAGGGCATTGATTTTGCGTTTGCGTTGCGCCATATGCCTTGCCGCACTTGCGAAGGTGCCCAACTTGACGCCCTCTCGCCCGAGATCTTGGCCTCTCGCGATGACTGAGTTGAAGACTTTGTCCTGACTGGCGGAACGTCCCATCCGATGGATCTCTATTGTGGGTATTTTGTGGCGCACGACCTTTCGCCTCTTCCATTCGACCCTAAGGTTGGCATGACGAGGACGCTCGCATGATCACCGGCTATTGCGCCGATGGCACGGCCGTCGTCCTGACGCCCGCCGACCCGCCCGAGAGCTTGCGTTCGGACCTCATCTGGCTGGATCTGGTCGAGCCGAACAAGGCGGAAGATCTGATGATGGAAAAGCTGCTCGGCATTTCCATCCCGACGCGCGACGACCTCAAGGACATCGAGCCTTCGAGCCGTCTCTATATCGAGGAGAACGCCGTGTTCATGACGGCGTCACTGGTGTTTCGTTCGGACACGGAGATACCCGGCCTGACCGACATCGGCTTCATCCTGGCGGGTAGCCGGCTCGTCACCATCCGCTATGCCGAGCCCCGATCCTTCGCCCTCTTCAAGGCGTCGATGCACCGCTTCCCCGGAAATTGCCGAGACGGCGCGGTGGTTTTGACCCGGCTCCTGGAAACGATCGCCGACCGGACCGCCGAAATTCTCGAAGAGGCCGTGACCAAGATCGACGATCTGTCGATCGCCGTCTTCGGCGACAAGGCCGCCGGCAAGCGCCGCCCGCCGCATTTTCTCGAGGCGCGCCTGCGCGACGTTGCCGGGCATCATCGTCTGGTCGCCAAGACCCGCGACAGCCTCGCCTCGCTCTCGCGCCTGCTGACATTCGTCTACACCGTTCCGCAGGTGCAGGACGACAAGGAAACGCGCGAACTCTGCCGCTCGATTTCGCGCGACATCCAATCGCTGTCCGAACATGCCGGGTTCATTTCCGGCAACATTACCTTCCTGCTCGATGCATCGCTCGGCCTGATCAACGTCGAGCAGAACGCCATCATCAAGATCTTCTCGATCGCGTCGGTCGTGCTTCTGCCGCCGACGCTGGTCGCCTCTGTCTACGGCATGAACTTCCGCGTCATGCCCGAGCTGGAATGGCAATTCGGTTATCCCTGGGCGATCGCGGCGATGGTGATATCGGCCGTGATCCCCTTTTTCTTTTTCCGCTGGAAAGGCTGGCTTTGAACGCCAGTAGGTTTGCATGACCCAATCGCATGCCCCTTCCACTCATGAGCCGAAGGACCTGCGCCGTCTGCTGGTTCTCGGGCTTGGTTCGATCGGTGTCGTCTATGGCGATATCGGCACCAGCCCGCTCTATGCCTTTCGCGAAGCGTTGCGCCCGGTTTCCCATGACGGTGTGACCGATGCGGAGATCATCGGCCTGATCTCGCTGATGATCTGGACGCTGACGATCATCGTCACGATCAAATACGTGCTGTTTCTTCTGCGCGCTGACAACCAGGGGGAGGGCGGTACGCTGTCGCTGCTTGCCCTGTTGATGAAGTCCGCCAACGGCCACGCCGCCATCCTCTTCTTCATGGGCATTGCCGGCGCCGCGCTCTTTATCGGCGACGCGATGATCACGCCGGCGCTGTCGGTTCTTTCGGCGGTCGAAGGTCTGAAGCTGGTGACGCCGGCGCTGTCGGAATATGTCGTGCCGATCGCGGTGGTCATCCTGTTGATGCTCTTTGCGGTGCAGTCGAAGGGAACCGCGGCGGTCTCGAATTTCTTCGGTCCGATCACGCTCGTCTGGTTTCTGGTGATGGGCGGCATCGGTTTCGTGCACATCTCCGACGACTTATCGATCTTCAAGGCCTTCAATCCCTACTACGCCGTGAGCTTCATGCTCAGCGAAGGCTATGTCGGCATCATCGTGCTCGGCGCCGTCTTCCTGACGGTGACCGGTGCAGAGGCGCTCTACGCCGACCTTGGCCATTTCGGCCGCCGGCCGATCCAGTGGGCCTGGTTCCTGATCGTCTTTCCGGCATTGACCCTTAACTATCTCGGCCAGGGCGCCTTCGTCCTGAAGAACCCGGAAGCGATGTCCGACCCGTTCTTCCTGATGTTCCCGAAATGGGCACTGCTGCCAGTGGTCATTCTGGCGACGGCGGCAACCATCATCGCCAGCCAGGCGGTGATAACCGGTGCCTTCTCGCTGACGCGCCAGGCGATCCATCTCGGCTTCCTGCCGCGCATGGCGATCTTCCATACGTCCGAGACCCATACTGGCCAGATCTACCTGCCGAACGTCAACACGCTCCTGATGTTCGGCGTCATGGCGCTGGTCTTCGTCTTCGGTTCGTCCGAATCGCTGGCGACCGCCTACGGCATCTCGGTGACCGGCGCGATGGTGGTGACGACGGTGCTTTCCTTCGAGTTCCTGCGCATGCGCTGGAACTGGTCGGCGCTTGCGGCCGCCGCTGTGCTGTTGCCGCTCTTCGCGCTGGAGTTCATCTTCCTCGGCGCCAACATGCTGAAGATCCACGACGGCGGCTACGTTCCGGTGCTGATCGCCGCCACCTTCATCATCATCATGTGGACCTGGCGGCGCGGCACCGAAATCCTGCACGCCAAGACCCGCCACATCGACATTCCGCTGGCGAGCTTCATCAAGTCGATCGAGCGCAAGAGCGAACATGCGCCGGTGGCCGTGCCCGGAACCGCCGTGTTCCTGACGAGCGATCCGGAATCGACGCCGGCCGCACTGCTCCACAACATCAAGCACAACCACGTGCTGCACAATCAGAACTTCATCCTGACGATCCGCACGGCCAATACGCCGAAGGTGCCGAAGTCGGAACGGGTGAGCATGCAGCCGTTGTCGGACCGGTTCACATTGCTCGAAATGCGCTTCGGCTTCATGGAAACGCAGAACGTCTCGCAGGCGCTCGGTCTCTTCCGCAAGTCGGGCCTGAAGTTCGACATCATGTCGACGTCCTTCTATCTCGGCCGCCGCAAGCTCGTGCCCGATGCCGAGAGCGGCATGCCGCACTGGCAGGACCGGTTGTTCATCGCGCTTGCGAATGCGGCAATCGATCCGTCGGACTACTTCCGCCTGCCAACCAACCGCGTGGTCGAACTCGGCTCGCACGTGATCATCTGACGTTTGCCCGGTCCTTGGCCGGGCCGCGGGATGGGCCGGATATACAACGCAACGAAGCCGCCTTCCGATGGGGAGGCGGCTTCGTTGCGTTGTGGGGGCATCCACCTTTCAGCGATCGCGCATTAACCAAACATCAAGGTTAATGCTTCATTTTCAAAGCACGAACGGAGCGGTCCCGGCGAAGTGTCCGGCTGCTTGATTGTCTAATCTTCCCGCGCGGAATTCTCGACGCTGGCGCATAGCCGGCGCGGGCGAAGCCGTGCCGCCTGATAGCGTTGCGTGGAGTCGGTTGGTGCGTAAGAGTCGGAACCTGCGTCTAAAGTCTCGCCTGAACCCGTCCGCCTGGATGGCGCCCGCGATCATCGGCCTTGCGCTTTATCTCGGCTTTCCCTCGTCTGTGGCCTATGCCGACCTCGCGACCTTCCTGTCCGGCATCAACCGGGGCGGCGAGCGCTGGCGCATGTATATGACGCCGTCGCCGGCCGGCTCGATCCACGAAGCCGAAATGGTGTTTGCCGATCCGGTCACCACGGGCGCGCTTGACGGCGGCGCCGGCATCACCATGCCGGACGGCAGCCGCGTCGCGCTGACCGCGGAAACCAAACATTCGGGCACGCCCGACGAAGACCGCGTCAACCGTCAGGCCAAGAAGGGTCGCGTCGTTGCCGTGACCCCGGTAACGCCGCCCAAGGATTTCTCCGCCGGCTCCATCCTGCAGCGCACCAGCTCCCTGATGGAGCCAAGCCTGGGGGAGGGGGAGAAGATGGTCTTCGCCAAGTCCCGCATCGAAGGCAAGGAGATCGAGATCGCCACCGCCTTCTACCGGAAGACGCCGCCAAAGGCGGAGCCCGGCGTTTCGCCGATGCTGGCCAAGCTCGTTACCAACGATCGCCCCGACATTCTTGCGACTGCTTACGTCCGGCCCGAGCCGGACTACGCGCGTGAATCGCCCTTCGATTCGATCCTGCGCGAAGACAGGAACGCCGGTCGCTTCATTCCCGAGATTGCGCCGGACGACCACGCCTGGGCCGCCACCGCATTGCCGGGGTCGGTCTTCAGCAAGGAAGAGCAGACCTGCCTGGCTGAAGGCATCTACTTCGAAGCCCGTAGCGAGCCGCTCAAGGGTCAGGCCGCGGTCGCGCAAGTGATTCTCAATCGCGTGCGCAATCCCACCTATCCGAAGACCATCTGCGGCGTTGTTTATCAGAACAAGGCCTGGCGCAACCGTTGCCAGTTTTCCTTCGCCTGCGACATGATCCGCGACCTTATTTATTCCCGCTCGCACTGGAAGACCGCCAAGGAAGTTGCGATGGCCGTCACCGCCGGCAAGATCTGGCTGCCGGAAGTGGGCTCTGCCACCCATTACCACGCAACCTACGTCAATCCGCCGTGGGCGAAGACGATGAAGCGGGTCGGCAAGATCGGCATGCATATATTCTATCGCACCTATGGCGGCGGCTGGAGCTGATCCGCGCCCGACGCGATTCCGCCGCCTTTCCTGCGCACACGCGGAAGGGGGGATTCCCGCCGGTCTCCGGCCGGAATCCTGCCGCGACCTTGTCGAAGATCGATGAACGTGTGCTTAACCCATTGAATTTCATGGAAAACATTGTCCACGATCAAGCGACCTGCACGCCTTGACTATGCGGGTGCCTAAAACTATGTTGCGCGCGACTTCAAATGGGGCCGAAACGTGGCTTGTGCGAAGGCCTATTGTATGACCGAAATCGCGGTCTGAGACCCGATAAGGACGACAAGGGAGTAGCCACGTGGCGGAGAAACCTGAAGAAAGTCTGGAAGCGCGGCTGAAGCAGCTCGGCGACAAGATTGAGGCCAAGAGGCCCAATACGCCTGATGTAGCGGAAGCCAGGGCCGCCGAAAGCCGTAAAGGTTATGCGGCGGCGATGAAGCTCTCGAGCGAGTTCATCGCCGGCATCGTTGTCGGGGCGTTTCTGGGCTATCTTTTGGACCACTTTGCGGGTACAGGGCCGTGGGGATTGATTATCTTCCTGCTTCTCGGCTTCTGCGCTGGCGTGCTGAATGTGCTGCGCTCGGCCGGTATGGTGGCGACACCGGAAGCCGGAAGAGGCGGTTCTGGGAATGACAAGAAGGACGGCGACGCCCGCTGAGGCGTTGCCCCGAAGAAAACGGTTTCCGCTCTCGGGCGGGTAGAACGAAAGAGAAGCGCGGTGTCAAACGATCCGACCCACCAGTTCCTGGTCAATAAGATTGTCCCGATCGAAATTGGCGGAATGGACTTTTCCTTCACCAATGCGTCGCTGTTCATGGCTGCGACCGTGGGTGTTGCCGCAGGCTTTCTTTATCTGACGACGTCGCAGCGCGGTCTTATCCCGACCCGCATGCAGTCGGTCTCGGAAATGTCCTACGAATTCATCGCCTCGATGCTGCGCGAAGGTGCCGGCAGCGGCGGCATGAAGTTCTTCCCGATGGTGTTCTCGCTGTTCATGTTCATCCTGACGGCGAACCTGCTCGGCATGATGCCCTACTTCTTCACGGTCACCAGCCAGATCATCGTCACTTTCGCTCTGGCGCTGTTCGTCATCGGTACCGTCATTCTCTACGGTTTCTACAAGCACGGTCTCGGCTTCCTGAAGCTCTTCGTGCCGCATGGCGTTCCTGGCGTCCTTCTGCCGCTCGTCGTCGCGATCGAAGTCATCTCGTTCCTTTCCCGCCCCATCAGCCTCTCGGTCCGTCTTTTCGCCAACATGCTGGCCGGGCACATCACGCTGAAGGTCTTCGCAGGCTTCGTCACCTCGCTCAGCGCCCTCGGCGCGGTCGGCATCGGTGGCGCCATCCTGCCGCTCATCATGACCGTCGCCATTACCGGTCTTGAGTTCCTCGTCTGCTTCCTCCAGGCCTATGTCTTCGCGGTACTGACTTGCATGTACCTCAACGACGCTGTCCATCCCGGAAGCCACTAAGGAATAACAGTCGCTTGCTTCCGGCCGGATCTCCGCCGGAAGCGCAATCCTAAGCCGCAACACCATTCGAAGGAGTTCAAACATGGAAGCGGAAGCAGCAAAGTACATCGGCGCAGGTCTCGCTTGCCTCGGCATGGCCGGCACGGCTCTCGGCCTCGGCAACATCTTCGGCAGCTACCTCTCTGGCGCGCTGCGTAACCCGTCGGCTGCTGACGGCCAGTTCGGCCGCCTCGTATTCGGCTTCGCCGTTACGGAAGCTCTGGGCATCTTCTCGCTGCTCGTAGCCCTGCTCCTCCTCTTCGCCGTCTAATATCGGCTGGAGTTTCGGCCGCGACCCGTCAAAAGGTCGCGGCCGCGCATATTCTTGAGTGCACCTGGAGGTGAGCATGTTTGTGACCGCGGCTTATGCCCAGCAGTCAACCACCACTGAAGGCGCCGAAGCACACGATGCCGCTGCGGCCGGTGAGGTGCACACCGAAACGGGTGTGGCTCACGAAGGCGAGGCTGGCTCCGGCGTGTTCCCGCCCTTCGATACGACCCATTTCGCATCGCAGCTGCTTTGGCTCGCGATCACGTTCGGCCTCTTCTATCTCCTGATGTCGAAGGTCATCATTCCGCGCATCGGCGGAATTCTGGAAACCCGTCACGATCGGATCGCTCAGGATCTCGATGAAGCGTCCCGCCTCAAGGGCGAAGCCGACGCTGCCATCGCTTCCTACGAGCAGGACCTGGCAGCCGCCAAGTCCAAGGGTCACAAGATCGCCGACGACGCCCGCGAATCCGCAAAAGCCAAGGCCAATGCTGACCGCACCGCCGTCGAAGCCGACCTTGCCAAGAAGATCTCGGCTGCAGAAGACCGCATCGCCGACATCAAGGCAAAAGCACTGGCCGACGTCGGCGCCATCGCCGAGGAAACCGCAACGGCTGTCGTCAAGCAGCTGATCGGCGGAACCGTCACCAAGGCCGAGATCACCGCTGCCGTCAAGGCATCGGCTGGCAACTGAGGAGCACTGAACTATGCATCTTGATGCAACTTTCTATGCCTTCGTTGGCCTGATCCTGTTCTTCGTCCTGATTGCCTATCTCAAGGTTCCGGGCATGGTCGGCAAGGCGCTCGACGCCCGCGCCGAAAAGATCGGCAACGAGCTGACCGAAGCCAAGCGCCTGCGCGAAGAAGCACAGGGCCTCGTCGCTGAGTACCAGCGCAAGCGCAAGGATGCCGAAGCGGAAGCTGCCGGCATCGTCGCTGCCGCCCAGCGCGAAGCCGAAATGCTGACCGCGGAAGCCAAGCAGAAGACCGAGGAATACGTCGTTCGTCGCACGGCTCTTTCGGAACAGAAGATCAAGCAGGCCGAAAGCGACGCGATCAACGCGGTTCGTTCCGCTGCCGTCGATCTCGCGATCGCCGCTGCCGAGAAGGTCATTGCCGCCAAGGCGGACGCCGGCGCCCAGAGCGATCTGTTCAAGAAGGCACTTGGCGACGTCAAGGCACGCTTGAACTAAGCGCTCGGACATTCGATTGAAGAAAGCCCCGCTTCGTGCGGGGCTTTTTTTATGCCTGTCTGCAGAGAACGCGCTGGCCCGAACAATGGGTGGCGCCAGCCTCCGTCAGAGATTTGCGTAGGCGTTTCGCCACATCAGGTTCGGCCGCCGAAGTAGGACCAGTGTTCAAGGGCTAGCGTAGCGCACGTCAGCACGCGCGCCGCCGGTATGGCTTTTGACGCGAGAAAAGCTGTTGACGAGATATGTCGGAAGCGGAACCGAAAACGCCTGCGTAGCGCTGGTCAGGGATTGCGCAAAGGTTAGTCGTCCCGGCGCAGCGGCCGGAAGCTCATGCGGTGCAGCGGGCAGGGGCCGTGGGTCTCGATGGCGCGACGGTGGGTCACCGTCGCATAGCCGGCATGGAGCGCGAAGCCGTAGCCGGGATGTGCGAGATCGGCACGGGCCATCATGCGGTCGCGGGTGACCTTGGCGACGATCGAAGCGGCGGCGATCGACAGCGACCGCGCATCGCCCTTGACGACCGCCTTGGCGTGGCAGGTGAGGCCGGGCGGCACGTCACGGCCGTCGACGAGCACGAAGCGTGCGTTCGAGGGCAGGCCGGCCACGGCGCGCCGCATGGCTTCAAGGCTTGCCTTGCGGATGTCGGTGGCGTCGATCGTGCCGGCCGAAGCCGAGGCGATCGACACTTCGGACGTGGCGAGGATTTCTTCGAACAGTTTTTCGCGCGCCTGCGCCGTCAGCTTCTTGCTGTCGTCGAGGCCCGCGGGAATGGCGTCCGGATCGAGGATGACGGCGGCGGCGACCACCGGTCCCGCGAGCGGCCCACGCCCGGCCTCATCCGCTCCGGCGACCGGCCAGAAGCCATCGCCCTTGGCCGAAAGCTCGAAACTGAAATCGGGCGCTTCGATGATATCGGGAAAAAGGGGAGAATCGGACGATCTGCGAGACATAAGTCTAATTCGCATGATCGACCGATTCTCTTCAAGCCCCCAAGTCCGAGTGCGGCGGCGGACGGGGGATTACCGGGGCCCACGGCGGGTAAGGGGCACCGGAACTGCTATGCGATCTGAGGCGCCCGCTATCGGGTTCGCCTGGCGGTGCGGGGCGATCATCTCTCGCTGCGCGCCGATTACGAATTGCGGATGCTACCAGGCGATCGGAAAGCCTTCAAAGAAGCGAGAGCTGCACCCCCGTTCCGAGCGGCGGCACGAAGAGATCGTCGCGCAGCTGCCGGCGCGTCGGGTTGAAGCCGAGGCGCTTGACCGCCAAGTCGAAGCGGCGGCCAATCTGCCACGCATAGGGGCCGGCGCCCTTCATGCGTTTGCCGAATTCGGCGTCATAGTCCTTGCCGCCACGCATGGAGCGGATGAGCGACATGACGTGCCGGTAGCGGTCCGGATAATTGCGCAGCAGCCAGTCGCGAAAGAGCGGGCTGACCTCGAGCGGCAGCCGCAGCAGGACATAGCTTGCTTCCGTTGCTCCGGCTGTCCTTGCTCCTTCGAGCACGCGCTCGATCTCGTGGTCGTTCAGCGCCGGAATGATAGGGGAAACGAGAACACCGGCCGGGATGCCCGCTTCGGCAAGCATGCGTATCGCCTCCAGCCGCTTGCTCGGCGTAGAGGCCCGCGGCTCCATCGTGCGGGCGAGCTTCCGGTCGAGTGTCGTGACGGAGATGCCGACGCGAACCAGTCCCTTTTCCGCCATCGGCGCCAGGATATCGATATCGCGGGTGACCATCGCTGATTTGGTGACGATCATGACCGGATGGTTGGCGTCCCGCAGCACCTCGAGGATCTGGCGCATGATGCGCCACTCCTTCTCGATCGGCTGATAGGGGTCGGTGTTGGTGCCGATGGCGATCGGCCTCACCTTGTAGTCCTGCCGCGCCAGTTCGCGCTCCAGAAGTCGCGGTGCATCCGGCTTGGCAAACAGCTTCGCTTCGAAGTCGAGGCCGGCCGATAGGCCCATATACGCGTGCGTGGGGCGGGCGAAGCAATAGATGCAACCATGCTCGCAGCCGCGATAGGGATTGATCGAGCGGTCGAAGGAGATGTCGGGAGACTCGTTCCTCGTGATCACCGTGCGCGGCTTCTCGACCTGAACCTCGGTCTTGAACGGCGGCAGATCCTCCAGGCTTTCCCAACCGTCGTCGAACGTCTCGCGGCTGCGCGGTTCGAACCTGCCGGACATGTTGATCCCGGCGCCGCGCCCCCGGCGGCGATCGATGTCGATCCGGAGGCCCGTTGCGCTCATCATCGCTTCGGCCACATCTGCCGTGTTGGCGGGCGCAAGGGCACCCTGCCTGATCTGAGACAGCTCGGTCATTGGAATCTCCCCGGAATCAGATATTTGATCCCGTTTTGTTCTGATTATTTTCCTATCGCGAATGAGAGAACGATTCAAGAACAAAAAATTGGAATTTCGGTTTTGTCGATCAAGGCACCGCTTCGGTCGATGTCCTGGATGTAGCAATTGCCGTGCCGATGCGTTACGAGAAACCATGCTCACGATCATCATGGAAACCCGCGACAACGAAGCCGAACTGGCGCAGACGCTTGCTGTGTTGGTTGCCGGCGCCGTGGAGGGGCTGGTCAGCGATGTGATCATCCTCGATCATGGTTCGAAGGATGGTTCGTCCGATGTGGCCGATGCCGCTGGATGCCGTTTCTGCCGGGATTGGGATCTCGCCGATGTGGTGGGTTCGGCGCGTGGCGAATGGCTGATGTTGCTGGAGCCGGGCGCCCGCCCGATCGGCCGCTGGATCGATGAACTGGCCGAGTACGTGTCGATGAACAAGGCACCGGCCCGCTTCTCCGGTTCGAGACTGCATCGCAGGCCTTTCTTCCGCCGGCTGACCCGGCGGGGAAAGCCGCTGGAGACAGGCTTTCTCCTGCGCAAGAACGATGCTCTTGCGGCCGCCCGCGGCAATACGGGCCTGGATGCCATGACGAATGTCCGCTCTGTCCGCAAGCTCTCGACCGAACTTGTTCCGGCCTGGGTCGCCGTCGAAGCCAGGCGGTAACGCCGGTTCGTAGCGCGCAAAATTAAAGGTGCCAGTCCCGGGGGGACGGCACCTCCAAGCGGCTCTCAAATGACCTTGTTTGGTAGATTTCTATCCGGGCAGCATTCTGGCTACCCGTCGTATCCAACATTGCATTCCGCCTGGGGGACAGAGGCGGAAGGGTCTTGCGGCGCGAGGAATAGAACGTGCGGCGGTCGTTCCTCGCTGTGTCAACGCTTGGAGACTAACGAGAGGAGAAGCGACCGTCAGTTACTAAGGTAACAGGTCGGCCAAGCCGGAACGGTCCAAGCTCTTCAGCCACGTTTCAGATGCTCGTCGAGCCGCGGCATGATCTCCACGAAATTGCAGGGCATGTGCCGATAGTCGAGCTGTTGCTTGAGGATGCCGTCCCACGCATCACGGCAGGCACCGGGCGAACCCGGAAGGACGAAGATGAAGGTGGCGTTGGCAACGCCGCCAGTTGCCCGCGACTGGATCGTCGAGGTGCCGATCTTCTCGAAGGAGATACGGTGGAAGACTTCGGAGAACCCGTCCATGCGCTTCTCGAACAACGGTTCCAGCGCCTCAGGCGTCACGTCCCGCCCGGTGAAGCCCGTTCCACCTGTCGTGATCACCACGTCGATGTTGGGATCGAGCGTCCAGGCCTTTACCTGGTCGTAGATCTTCGTCTTGTCGTCGGAAACGATGGCGCGCGCCTCAAGCCGATGGCCGGCGTCACGCACCCGCGCTTCCAATGTGTCGCCCGACTTGTCGTCGGCGCGCGTGCGCGTGTCGGAGACCGTGAGGATGGCGATCCCGACAGGAATGAACGGACGCTTTTCGTCGATACCGGCCATGCTATTTCCCTTTGCCCACTGTCCTGCAGGCGAGAACGTACCACCCGGGGTAGGCCTCCGAAAGAGCGCGCGCTGTCGCAGCCGCGCGCACGTCGCTGTCGAAAAGGCCGAAGCATGTGGCGCCTGAGCCCGACATGCGCGTGAGCGCCGATCCGGCTTCGGTCAATGCCTTGCAGACCGTGCCGATCACGGGCTCAAGGCCCTCTGCCGGCAGCTGCAAATCGTTGCGCATCGTTGCGATCGCAGAAATCCACTCGGCCGCCGTGCCGGCTCTGTGAGGCGCAACGAGCGGCGGGTTCGTCTTGTTGGCGAGGGCCCGGAAGACAACCGGCGTCGAGACGGCGACGAGCGGATTGACCAGCACGACCGGCAGCGCGGGGAAATCCGCAAGCGGCGTAATGTCCTCGCCGATCCCCTTCGCGAGCAGTGGCGTGCCGGCAAGACACATCGGCACGTCCGCTCCGAGCTGCAGCGCGATGGCGCCGAGGCGGGAGGGTTCGATCGTCGCGCCCCAAAGATCGAGAAGCCCAAGAAGCGTCGCCGCCGCATCCGCGGATCCGCCGCCAATGCCCGAGGCGAGCGGCAGGTTCTTCTCGAGATGCAGGTGGACCGGCCCGGCCGTGTCGGGGTCAAGTGCCTGCAGTTCGGCGCGCAGCAGGTCCCGTGCCTTTAGAACCAGGTTGCCGCCCGCGCCGGCATCCATCGGCAGCGCGGCGGCAAACGCGCCCGAAACCGTGAAGCGATCCGCATCCGCCGGCGAGAGACCGATGCGATCGCCGCAATCGGCAAAAGTGACGAGACTTTCGAGAAGATGGTGGCCGTCGGCGCGCTGGCCGACGACGTGAAGGGCCAGATTGATCTTGGCGGGGGCTGCACGCGTCAGCGCGAAGCCCGCGATGTCACCTTCCGACATGGAACGGTCAGGACTTCTTGTCCGGCGCCGGTGCTTCCGGGGTCACCTTCTTCGGCGCGGTTTCCTTGGCATCGGCCGAGGCGGGGACCGCTTCCTTGAGCGGCGGCAAGCCGTTCTCGATCTTTGCCTTGATCTTCGGGATCTCTGCTTCCTCGGGCTTCAGTTCGAGCGTCTGCGTCCACTGGAACACGGCTTCGAGCTTGCGGCCGACGCGCCAGTAGGCGTCGCCAAGGTGATCGTTGATCGTCGGGTCGCCGGCCATCAGTTCGGCCGCCTTCTCCAGTTCCACGACTGCGTCGTCGAAGCGGTTCATGCGGAAATAGGCCCAGCCGAGGGAATCGACGATATAGCCGTCATCCGGCTTCAACTCGACGGCCTTGCGGATCATCTCCAGGCCTTCTTCGAGGTTGATGTTCATGTCGACCCAGGAATAGCCGAGATAGTTCAACACCTGCGGCTGGTCCGGATTGAGCTCCAGCGCCTTGCGGAAGTTCGGCTCGGCCTTGTCCCAGAGCTTCTGGCGCTCATAGGCGATGCCGCGTTGGAAGAACACCGTCCAGTCGCTGCGCTTCGGGACGGAGCCGATCTGTTCGACGGCGCGATCGTAGAGTTCGCCCATCTCCTTGTAGTCCTTGGCGTCGGAAAGCACGCTGCCATAGGCGAGATAGTTGCGGATGTTCTTCGGATCGACGTCGATGAGCGCCTTCAGGTGCTTCTTCGCCTCGTCGACCTTGCCGATGCTGGCGAGGCTGAGCCCGAGCTGTAGTTCCGAAACGCGCCGCATCGGCGAGGTCTCGGGAATGGCCTTGTAGAGTTCGATCGCCTCGTTCGGTTTCTTCAGGTTTTCGGCGATGCCGCCGAGCATGACCAGGATGTCGGCGCTGTCAGGGTCGAGCCGGCGCGCGGTCTGCAGGTAGAGCGAGACGATGTCCTCGGCGCCGTCGCGGTTGAGTGCCGCACCGATCGAGAAGAGCACGGCCGCAGCGCCCTGGGTGGCGTTCTTGACCTGCTGTTCCTGCGGAACACCATTCTCGATATCGGTCCTCAGCGCCTGCAGCGGCGTGTAGTTGTTGACCATGTTTTCGCCGACGGCGACGGTATCGAGCGCCTTCTGCTTGTTGCCTTCGCGCGCCTCGAAACGGGCAAGCGCTTCGACCGCGCGCATGAAGGTGTCGGGAGCGGCACTTCCGCCCTCGCGGTCGAGAATGGCATCGTTGAGCCTGGTGCGCGCCGTCTGCTTGTCACCCGCAGCAACCGCGATCGCGCCCGCATGATAGTTCTTGAACACGCGGAACCATTCAGGACCGTCAAGGCCGTTGATCTCGGCGAGTGCTTCCTTCGGCTTGCCCTGGCCGAATTTCGCCCAGGCCGAAAGCAGGCCGTTCATCAGCCGGTCGAGATCGTTCGGACCCTGGTAGTTCAGAAGCTTCTGTGCGTTGCGATACTCGCGCTTGCGGATCGCCTCGATCGCGCGAATGACCGTCGTGATGCGCTCGACGGCCGGGTCGGACTTCAACTGCTCGGCAATCTTCGCGCCTTCGTCGAACTGGCCCGCCATCAGAAGCGTGATCATCAGCCGCTGCTTGACGTCGTTGTTGTTCGGCTCGAACTGCAGCGCGATGCGGTAGAGTTCTGTGGCGGAAGCGAAGTCGCGGTCCGTATCGGCGGTGCGGGCAGCGAGAAACGCGCCGGAAAAGGTATTGACCGACTTGATGTCGAACGGCTCAGTTTCCTCGACGGCTGCGGTCTTCTCCTCGGCAAATGCCTGGTAGCCGCCGCTGACAGCAGCGAGAGCCAGCAGTGCTGCGCCGCTGAGGAGGCGGAGAATCGTCTTTTGCCGCATGTCAAACCTTTCGCGCCGATTGCTCGGCTTTCGCACCACTAAGGGTTGTTTTCGGAGTCAGCCACATATAGCCCAACGCAACTCTTGAGGAACAGAATGGCTTTTTTGGCGCAACGCGGCAAGAAAATCCTGTCGCTCGTTCTGACCTGCCCGGAGCCCGTCAGCTGACGCGATCGATGCAGAAGTCGATGACTTCGGTGAGCGCCGATTTCCAGGGAGACGCCGGCAGCGGCGCCAGCGCATCGCGGGCAATCGTGCCGTAATGCTGGGCGCGCGCGATGGTGTCGCTCAAGCCCCCATAGCGCTTGATCAGGCCGAGTGCCTTGTCGAGGTTCGCGTCGCTGCTGTCGCCGCCTTCGATCGCCTCGCGCCAGAAGGCACGGTCTTCCGCCGTTCCGCGGCGATAGGAGAGGATTACCGGAAGGGTGATCTTGCCCTCGCGGAAGTCGTCGCCGACATTCTTGCCGAGGTCGCTCGACGAGCCGCCATAGTCGAGCACGTCGTCGACGAGCTGGAAGGCGAGGCCGAGGTTCATCCCGTAGGATTTCAGCGCGTTGCGGTCCGATTTGCTGGTCTGGGCAACGATCGGCCCAACTTCGGCCGCGGCGGCAAAAAGGGCTGCGGTCTTGGCACGGATGACCTGGAGATAGTCGTCCTCGGTCGTTTCCATGTTCTTGGCGACGGAGAGCTGCAGCACTTCGCCTTCGGCAATGACCGAAGCTGCGGTCGACAGCACGTCGAGCGCGTCAAGCGAGCCGACATCGACCATCATGCGGAAGGCCTGGCCGAGCAGGAAGTCGCCGACCAGCACGCTTGCCTGGTTGCCCCAGATCGTGCGTGCGGTGGATTTGCCGCGGCGAAGGTCGCTTTCGTCAACGACGTCGTCATGGAGAAGCGTCGCGGTGTGCATGAATTCGACGCTGGTTGCGAGCTTGACGTGGGCGTCGCCCTCGTAGCCGAACATCGCAGCGGAGGCGAGCGTCAGCATCGGGCGCAGGCGCTTGCCGCCCGAAGAAATCAGGTGGTTGGCGACCTCGGGAATCATCTGAACGTCGGAGCCGGCCTTCGACAGGATAAGCTGGTTGACGCGCTCCATGTCCGCAGCGGTCAGATCAACGAGCGGCTTTACGGACGCCTGTTTGTTTTTGCTGTCTTCCAGCGGTATCACTACGCCCACACCGGGACTCCTGTTTTCATTGTCGCTTTCGACAATAGGAAGGGGTGTCCCGTGCGGCAAGAGGCGAATTGTCCCGCTTGCTGAAATAGGACAGGAAAAACCGCCGGATGAAGGAATTGATCCGTACCAACGATGCCGTCGTGCTCTCCTTTGCCGAGAGCCTGATGAAGGATGCCGGCATCGCAAGTCTCATCGCCGACCAGGGGATGAGCATTCTTGAGGGCTCGCTCGGACTCTTGCCCCGTCGCTTTCTGGTCGCCGAGGAAGACGCGGACGCGGCGCGCCGGATCCTGATCGATGCCGGGCTCGAGGCGGAGTTGCGCCCTTGAGCACGGAGCCGATGCCGGCTGCGACCGAAACCGTCGATGCATTTCACCGCGGCAAGTTCCATGTCGTCCAGCCACTCGGCCAGGGGCATCGCTCCGGCATGGACGCCATGCTGCTTGCGTCGCTCGTTGCATCGGATCGTCCCTGCCGGGTCGCCGATCTCGGTGCGGGCGCGGGTGCAGCCGGCATGGCCGTCGCCTCGCGGATCGACGATGCGGAAGTGGTGCTGGTGGAGCGCTCGCCCGTTATGGCGGAGTTTGCCCGCCGCAGCCTGGCGCTTGCCGAAAACGCCCGTTTTTCCTCGCGCGTCTCGGTCGTTGAGGCCGACGTTTCACTGACCGGCAAGGCGCGTGTCGCGACGGGTCTGGCGGATGACAGCTTCGATCATGTGATCATGAACCCACCCTTCAACGATGCCTCGGACCGCAAGACTCCGGATGCGCTCAAGGCCGAGGCCCATGCGATGAGCGACGGGCTGTTCGAGATCTGGGTGAAGACGGCGGGCGCGATCATGAAGCCCGGCGGGCAACTGTCGTTGATCGCTCGGCCGGAATCGATCGCCGAGATCATCGCCGCTTGCGGCCGCCGCTTTGGCGGCATCGAGATCACGGCGCTGCATCCGCGGGTCGGTGAAAACGCCGTGCGCATCCTGGTGACGGCGATCAAGCAGAGCCGCAAGCGGCTAGTCTTCCGCGCCCCGCTCGTCATGCACGAGGAGGGGCATCGCTTCGCAGACCATGTCGACGACCTCAACAATGGCCGCGCCGCCTATCGCCGCCGCTGATTTACCGTATGCGGCATTGCGTTCGCCGCATCAGTGCATACATGGCATGGAAGAGCCCCTGGCGGGCGATCCGGCGAAGCATTCCGCTTTTCGCCGATGAGACGCGGTCATGTCTATGATTTCCGGTCGTTCCGGCTCAAAATCATGGCATGTCCCAGCAGGCAGGAGTTGAAATGAAGGCGTTCCTGAGACGGTTGTTGCCCAAGCGTTTTCGCAAGGAAGGCGTGACGATCCCCGTCGTCCGGCTCCACGGCGCGATCATGGCCGGCGGCGGTCAGTTCCGGCCGGCGCTCAACCTGGCGACAGCGGCCCCGCTTCTCGAAAAGGCCTTCGCAATCAAGGAGGCGCCTGCTGTCGCGATCTCCGTCAATTCGCCTGGCGGCTCCCCTGTGCAGTCGCGATTGATCTACCAACGCATCCGCGATCTCGCCCAGGAGAAGAAAAAGCGTGTGCTGATCTTCGTCGAGGACGTCGCCGCATCCGGCGGCTATATGATCGCGCTTGCCGGCGACGAGATCATTGCCGACCCGACGTCGATCGTCGGCTCGATCGGCGTTGTCTCCGGCGGGTTCGGTTTTCCGGAACTCCTGAAGAAGATCGGCGTCGAGCGGCGTGTCTATACCGCTGGCGAAAACAAGGTGATGCTCGATCCGTTCCAGCCGGAAAAGGAAAACGACATCGCGTTCCTGAAGAACCTGCAGCTCGATATCCACGATACCTTCATCCAGATGGTCAAGGCCCGTCGCGGCCAGCTGCTCGCCGACGATCCGGATATCTTCTCCGGCCTTTTCTGGACCGGCCGGCGCGGGCTGGAGCTCGGCATCATCGATAGTCTCGGCGATCTGCGCGGCGAGGTGAAGAAGCGCTATGGCGACAAGGCGCGGCTCGAGCTCATCCAGCCGGTGCGCAGCCTTTTTGGCCGCCGGCAGAGCGGCGCGGCCATTGCCGGTGCTCTGGTCGAGCCAATGGCCGCTTCCGCAGCGGCGGGACTTGCCGAAGCCATCGAGGAAAGGGCATTGTGGGCGCGGTTCGGGCTTTGATGCCTGCCCGGCCTGAAATGTCCTTGGAGGGAAAATGCCGCAACTCATCCTGCTCCTGATCGCAGGTTTCGTCTTCTGGCTCGGCTATCGCAAGTTCGTGGCGGATGCCCAGAAGCTGACGCGCCAGCGCGAACAGGCTCGCCGCGAGGAGCAGACCGGGGCGCAGGGAACGTTGGTGCAGGACCCGGAAACCGGCGAATACAGGCTGAAGCGCGACGGCGAGTGAGGGCGGTCGGAACGCGTCGGTGTGGCTGCGGTCTATTTGCCCGCCCGCTGCCGTAGCGCTTGACCCCTGTCATCAGGCGTGGCACCTGTCCGGCACATTTTCTAGAAGAAATCCGGACGCGATCCATGACCACTCTGCCTGATCATATGAACCCGAAGCGCTCGTTTCAGGCTCTGATCCTGACACTCCACAATTACTGGGCCGATAAGGGTTGCGCCGTGCTGCAGCCCTACGACATGGAAGTGGGCGCCGGTACCTTCCATCCGGCAACGACCCTGCGCGCGCTGGGCCCGCGTCCCTGGCGTGCGGCTTACGTCCAGCCGTCGCGTCGCCCGACCGATGGCCGCTACGGCGAAAACCCGAACCGCCTGCAGCACTACTATCAGTATCAGGTAATCCTGAAGCCGAACCCGTCCAACCTGCAGGAACTCTATCTCGGCTCGCTCGAGGCGATCGGCCTCGACCCGCTGCTGCACGATATCCGCTTTGTCGAGGATGACTGGGAAAGCCCGACGCTCGGCGCTTGGGGTCTCGGCTGGGAGTGCTGGTGCGACGGCATGGAAGTGTCGCAGTTCACCTATTTCCAGCAGGTCTGCGGCATCGAGTGCTCGCCGGTTTCGGGGGAACTGACCTACGGTCTCGAACGCCTCGCCATGTATGTGCAGGGCGTCGACAACGTCTACGACCTGAACTTCAACGGTCGCGAGGGTGCCGAGAAGATCAGCTATGGCGATGTCTTCCTGCAGGCCGAACAGGAATATTCGCGCTACAATTTCGAATACGCCAACACGGCGATGCTGCATCAGCACTTCATCGATGCGGAAGCCGAGTGCCAGGCGTTGCTGGCTGCCGGAGCACCGGGCGACCACAGCAACAACCACCTGCACAAATGCGTCTTCCCAGCCTACGACCAGTGCATCAAGGCAAGCCATGTGTTCAACCTGCTCGATGCCCGCGGCGTGATCTCGGTCACCGAGCGCCAGAGCTACATCCTTAGGGTGCGCACGCTCGCCAAGGCCTGCGGCGAAGCCTTCCTGTTGACCGACGCCGGTGGCGCGAACCTCAACCGGGACGCCGCTTGAGCGTAGAACCGTCCGGCCTTGTCGTTCACATCAACGGCTGGCCGGGTACCGGTAAGCTGACGATCGCGCGCCATCTTGCTGAAAGGCTGGGCGCGCGGCTCGCCGACAATCACACGCTGATCAATCCGGCCGAGGCACTGTTTGCGCGCAGTGACCCGCTTTATCGCTCGCTTCGATCGGCGGTCCGCCAAAGCGTGTTCGAGCACCTGGAAAGGGCGGCAGCCGAACGGTCGTTCATCTTCACCGATGCGCTCTCGGACGATGCCACCGACACGCGTGCCTTCGAGGACTGCGCCGCACTCGCGCAAAAACGCGGCGCTCGCTTCGTTGCGGTCGTGATCGATTGCGACGTCGAGGAAAATCTCAAGCGCCTGACACGCGCCGGCCGGAGCAAGCTGCACAAGCTGACCGATCCGGAAGTTCTTCTGGGATTGCGGCGCGCGCACCGGCTGCTGCGCGGCAGAAGCGACCGATTGATTGAAATCGATGTGACGACGCTCGGCGCTGATGAGGCGGCAGCGGCGATCGCGGCGCGGATCGCTGAACCTTCGACTGTCAGATGACGAAGGTCGTGCCGGCGTCGTTCTTGCAGTACGGCTTCATTGTGGGATAGGCGCCGGTATAGACCTGACCGGAGTAGGTCTGAAGAGCGCGGCGAACACCGCTCGGCCGTTCCGGAGAATGCGCGCTCGCATAGGCAACGAAGAGCGCCGTAAAGGCGATCACGTTGATGAGAGTTGCGAGCGTTTTCATGGTCTTCACTTCGTTTCCGGGGTTGTTCGATGAACCGACTATCGCCCATCGCCGGTCCGGTCGCCGTTCCCGATGGAACAGGAAAGCCGGTCTTTTGACGTGAAAAGGCGTGGCATCGGGAAACACAGTGTTCACGGTGCAGCGGGAATTGGGGAGGAGCAGGTTTCTCTGGCCAAATGCTGCAGAAAGCGCTTTGAAGCTGAGAAGCGAATGCTAATCTCTGCGCGAGTTTTTGGAGGGTGCCCTATGATCGGTCTGGCAATCGCCGTCGTCGTGATTCTGTATCTGGTTTTCGTCTATAACGGTCTCGTCAAGGCGCGGCAGATCGCCGAGGAGGCGTGGTCCGGTATCGATGTGCAGTTGAAGCGCCGCGCCGATCTGATCCCGAACCTGATCGAAACCGTGAAGGGCTACGCCGCACACGAGAAGTCGACGTTCGAAGAGGTGATCGCCATGCGCAACCGCGCACAGGCGGTGCCAGCCGGCGACGTCGAGGGGCGGGCCCAGGCGGAAGGCGCGCTCTCCCAGGCGCTCGGCAAGCTCTTTGCGCTGGCGGAAGCTTATCCGGACCTCAAGGCCAACGAGAATTTCGCCGAGCTGCAGCGCTCGCTGGAAACGATCGAAGGCGAAATCCAGATGTCGCGCCGCTATTACAACGGTGCGGCCCGTGACTTGAACGTCAAGGTCGAGAGCTTCCCGTCCAACCTGATCGCCAACGCCTTCCGCTTCGTCAAAGCCGGCTATTTCGAGATCACCAACGAAGCCGACCGCGCGGTGCCGCAGGTCAAGTTCTGACAGCCACGCCTCCCGAACATTCCTCGCCGCGGGATCCCGCCGCGGCGCCATTCGCATCAAGAGACCTATTCGATGACCTCCGATAGCATGAAAAAACTGACCATCCTGCCGACCGACCACCCGCTCCGCGGTCATGTGCGCCCGCCGGGCTCGAAGTCGATCACCAACCGGGCGCTGCTTCTGGCCGGCCTTGCCAAGGGCACGAGCCGGCTGACGGGTGGCTTGAAGAGCGACGACACCCGCTACATGGCGGAAGCCTTGCGCGCGATGGGCGTCGAAGTCAGCGAGCCGGATGAAACGACCTTCGTCGTCACCAGCACGGGCAAGTTGCTCCCGCCGGCAGCTCCCTTGTTCCTCGGCAATGCCGGAACGGCGACACGCTTCCTGACGGCTGCTGCCGCGCTCGTCGATGGCACGGTCGTGGTCGATGGCGACCAGCACATGCGCAAGCGGCCGATCAAGCCCTTGGTCGAAGCACTCGGAACGCTCGGCGTCGAAGTCACCTCCGAAACCGGCTGCCCGCCGGTCACCGTCAAAGGCACCGGCGGCTTCCCGGCCGGTCGCGTCGTCATCGATGCCGGCCTGTCGAGCCAGTATGTCTCGGCCCTGCTGATGGCGGCCCCCGGCGCCAAGGGTCCTGTCAACATCGAGCTTGCCGGCGACGAGATCGGCGCGCGCGGTTACATCGACCTAACGGTTGCCGCCATGCGTGCCTTCGGCGCCGAAGTCGAGCAGCTGAGCCCCTCCGTCTGGCAGGTCGCGCCGACCGGCTACAAGGCAGCCGACTATGTCATCGAGCCGGATGCTTCGGCGGCGACCTATCTCTGGGCTGCGGAAGTCCTGACCGGCGGCGCCATCGATATCGGCGTTCCGGCGGACGCCTTCTCGCAGCCGGATGCCCGCGCCCATGCGGTGATCGCGAGCTTCCCGAACCTGCCCGCCGTCATCGACGGCTCGCAGATGCAGGACGCGATCCCGACGATCGCCGTGCTTGCCGCCTTCAACAACACGCCGGTGCGCTTCGTCGGTCTCGCCAACCTGCGCGTCAAGGAATGCGACCGCGTGCGCGCGCTGTCGCTCGGTCTGACCGCGATCCGGCCGGATCTGGCGCACGAGGAAGGCGACGACCTGATCGTCTCTTCCGATCCCACGCTTGCCGGCCAGACCTTGCCCGCCTCGATCGACACCTTCGCCGACCATCGCATCGCCATGAGCTTTGCGCTTGCCGGCCTGAAGATCCACGGCATCGCCATCGAAGATCCCGGCTGCGTTGCCAAAACGTACCCGGCCTATTGGGATGCACTCGCTTCGCTCGGCGTCGAATTCACCGGCGACCGGCCTTGATACCGTGCGGGATGTGCGGCCGTGTCTGCGGTTTCCGCGCGCATCCCGTTCTCACCCATAAGAACCGATCTCGTGTCTTGAACCTCAACCGGAAGAAAGCTTGATCCGCATGGTCCGTTTCGCTGCCGCATTTGCCGTTCTGGTGTTTTTGCTGGCAACGGCAGGCGTCGGTCGGGCGGAGGAGGTCTTCTCCGCCTATCGCTCCGTCATCGATGTCGCCAAGGACGGCACGATGACGGTGACCGAGACGATCACGGCGACGGTCGAGGGCAACAAGATCCGCCGAGGTATCTATCGCGATATGCCTTTGACCTTCACCGACGCGAAGGGCAAGCGCAGCAAGGTCGATTTCAAGCTGCTCTCGGTCGAGCGTGACGGTGAGGAGGAGCCCTATCGCACCGAGACGATCAACGGCGGCATCCGCATCTACACCGGTTCGGCCGAGGTCTTTCTGGAGCGGGGGGAGCATACCTTCCAGTTCACCTACGAGACTGGCCGGCAGATCCGCTTCTTTGACGATCACGACGAACTCTACTGGAACGTCACCGGTACGGAGTGGGATTTCCCGATCGACGAGGCGAGTGCGACCGTGACGCTGCCGGAAGGCGTAAGGGCCGAAGCGCTCGATTACTTCACTGGCGGCTATGGCGCGACCGGCAAGGATGCGCGCGCATCCAGGGACGGCAGCGAAATCTTCTTTGCCACCACCCGACGTCTCGATCCGCGCGAAGGGCTGACGATCGCCATCAAGATGCCGAAGGGCAGCATCGACAGGCCCACCTCCAGCCAGGAAAATGCCTGGTGGCTGCACGACCATCTGGCGCTCGTCATCGCCGGTGCCGGCCTTGCCGTCGTCCTGCTTTACTATAGCCAGGCCTGGCTCAGGGCCGGGCGTGACCCGGACCGCGGCGTCATGGTGCCGCGCTGGGATCCGCCGGAGGGCATCTCACCGGCGCTGGTCAATTACATCGACAACAGGGGCTTTTCCGGCGAGGGCTGGACCGCGTTGTCGGCGGCAGCACTCAATCTCGCGGTCAAGGGCCACGTGGTTCTCGAAGACCTGAAGAACGCCATCGTCATTGCCGCCACCGGCAAGAAACCCGACGAAAAGCTGCCGACCGGCGAGGCGGCCGTGATGAAGGCGGTCGATGCCGCTGGCGGCAAGCTCACCATCGACCCCGCCCACGGCACACGGGTGCAGGCGACCGGCGCCGATTTCCGCAACGCCATGGAGCGCGAGCATCGCGGCAAGTACTACCACGCCAACAGCGGTTACATCGTCGCCGGTGTCATCCTTTCGGTGTTGGCGGTTGCGGCCGTGTTCCTGTTCGGGGATCTCAGCGAGGACAGCCTGCCGCTGGTGATCGTTCCTGTTTTCATCGCCTTCTTCGTCTCGATCCTCGCCGTCTCCTTCGGCAAGTCGCTTCGCCGCGAAAGGAGCCTGATGAGTCGGATCATGTCGATCGTCGTGGTCGCCTTCATCGGCTTCGTCGCCTTCACCATCTTCTCGACCATCCTTGCGGCCGTCTTCTATTCGGCAGCCGAAACCGACGAACTGCCGCTGCTCTTCGTGATCGGCGCGATCGTGCTCGTCAACGTGCTGTTCTTCTTCCTGATGGGTGCGCCGACGCCGCTCGGAACGCGGATGATGGATGGCATCGACGGGCTCAGGCAATACATGACGCTCGCCGAGAAAGACCGGATGAACATGCAAGGCGCGCCCGAAATGTCGCCCCGGCATTTCGAGACGCTGCTCCCTTACGCCGTGGCGCTTGGCGTCGAGAAGCCCTGGACCGAGACCTTCGATCGTTGGCTGCTTGCCGCGGCGGCTGGGGCGGCTGCGGCCGCTGCATATCAGCCGGGCTGGTATCACGGTGACGGCTTCGGCTCGAGCACCTTCGGCGATCGCATCGGCGGTTTTGCCGGATCCATGGCCGACACGATGACGTCCTCCCTGCCGCCCCCACCCAAATCGTCATCGTCGGGCTTTTCTTCCGGCGGCGGCTTCTCCGGCGGCGGCGGTGGTGGCGGTGGTGGCGGCGGCTGGTAAATCCGCCTCGCACTTGCCCTTGGAAAACCAAATTCATCGCGGCGCTTGGTGACAATCTTGCCAGAGATTGCTAAGTCCGCCGCAACCGTCAGGAACAGAAAAAGTCACTCCCATGCCCGATCTTCTTATCGAACTCCGCTCCGAGGAAATTCCTGCCCGCCTGCAGCGCAAGGCGGCCGGTGACCTCAAGAAGCTGCTGACCGATGCCCTGGTCGAAGCGGGCCTGACCTATGAGGGGGCGCGCGAGTACTGGACACCGCGCCGGCTGACGCTTGACATCCGCGGCCTCAACGCCCGCTCCGCCGATGTTCGCGAAGAGCGCAAGGGTCCGCGCACCGACGCCAACGAGAAGGCGATCGAAGGCTTCCTGCGCGGCGCCGGCCTTTCCTCGATCAGCGAGGCGCACGTCCATAGTGACCCGAAGAAGGGCGACTTCTACGTCGCCCATATCGTCAAGCCGGGCCGTCCCGCCGAAGAGATGATCGCCGAGGCGATGCCGGATATCATCCGCAATTTCCCCTGGCCGAAGCCGATGCGCTCCGGCGTGGCCTCGGCCAAGCCTGGTTCGCTCCGCTGGGTCCGCCCGCTGCAGTCGATCGTCTGCACCTTCGGTTCGGAAACCGAGGAAACCCATGTGATCCCGTTTGAAGTCGACGGCATCGTCGCCTCGAACGTCACCTATGGTCACCGCTTCCACGCGCCGGAAGCGATCACGGTTCGCCGCTTTGCCGACTATGCCGAGAAGCTGGAAAAGGCGAAGGTCGTTCTCGATGGCGAGCGCCGCAAGGAAATGATCCTGGCCGACGCCCGCAATGTCGCCTTCGCCAACGGCCTTGAGCTCGTCGAAGACGAAGGCCTGCTCGAAGAAGTCTCCGGCCTCGTCGAATGGCCGCAGGTGCTCATGGGCAGCTTTGAGGAAGCCTATCTCGAGATCCCCTCGGAAATCATCCGGCTGACGATCAAGACCAACCAGAAGTGCTTCGTCACCCGCGCGCCGGGCGCCGACACGCTCTCCAACAAGTTCATCCTCGTCTCGAACATCGAGGCGAAGGACGGCGGCAAGGAGATCGTGCACGGCAACGGCAAGGTCGTGCGCGCCCGTCTTTCGGACGCAGCGCATTTCTGGCACCGCGACCAGGGTAACTTGCCGGATCTCGAAACGCTGGAAGCATCCGCCAAGAAGTTCGATCTCGATCTGAAGAAGCCGCTCGATCAGCGCATGGCCAAGCTCGACGCATTGAAGGTCACCTTCCATGCCAAACTCGGCACGGAAGGTGAACGCGTTGCGCGCATTCGGGCGCTCGCGGCCGAACTTGCCAAGGTGACCGGTGCGGATACGAAGCTCGTCGATCGCGCCGTCGTGCTGGCCAAGGCCGACCTGCGCACCGAAGCTGTCGGCGAGTTCCCCGAGCTTCAGGGCATCATGGGACACAAATACGCGCTGCTTCAGGGCGAACAGCCTGCGGTCGCCGACGCGATCGAAGACCATTACAAGCCGAATGGCCCCTCGGACCGCGCTCCGACCGATCCGGTGGCGGTCACCGTCGCGCTTGCCGACAAGCTCGACAAGTTGGTCGGCTTCTGGGCAATCGACGAAAAACCGACCGGTTCGAAGGATCCTTACGCGCTGCGCCGTGCCGCACTCGGCGTCATCCGCCTGATCCTGGAAGGCAAGGCGCGCCTGGCGCTGCTACCCGCTTTCGAAACGGCGCTCGTGGCCCTTCGCGCGCAGAAGCCGGAACTTTCGGCTGACATTTCCGCCGACCTGCTCTCCTTCTTCCATGACCGCCTCAAGGTCTACCTGCGCGATCTCGGCGCCCGCCACGATCTGATCGACGCGGTGCTGACGCCGGATTCGGATGATCTTCTGATGATCGCCCGCCGCGTCGAGGCGCTGACCGCCTTCATCACTGACGAGGAAGGCCGCAACCTCCTCGCCGGCACCAAGCGCGCGACGCAGATCCTGGCAGCCGAAGAGAAGAAGGGAACGACCGTCGCCGACGCCGTCGATGCCGGCCTCTTCCGTCTCGATGCCGAAAAGGCGCTGCACCAGGCCGTCGAAGCCGGTTCGGGCGAGGCGCGCGAGGCGATCGCCAAGGAGGACTTCCGTTCGGCCATGGAAGCACTGGCAAAGCTGCGCCAGCCGGTCGACCAGTTCTTCAACGACGTGCTGGTCAATGACGACGATGCTGCGATCCGGGCCAACCGCCTGGCGCTGCTGGGTCTCATCCGCTCGGCCACCGGCACGGTCGCCGACTTCTCGAAGATCGCCGGCTAAGGCACGGCTGCCTGCCGCCGGCTCGCTGGCGGCCTCGGCGGTCCCTCGCGCACAAACGTTCAAGCTGGTTGGGAGCCGGCGCCCTATATCCTGTCTCCATCATCATCATGGAGACAGCCGATGAATGTCGCGACGAAGACCTACAAGCCGATCAATTTCGCTGAGAAGCTCTCGCTCTTCAGCGATCAGTGGCAGCCGCGCGTCCTTGCCGAACTCAACGACTACCAGTTCAAGATCGTGCGCATCGAGGGCGACTTCATCTGGCACGATCACAAGGATACCGACGAGGCCTTCATCGTCATCGAGGGCACGCTGCGGATCGATTTTCGCGACGGGTCCGTGACGCTCGGTCCCGGCGAAATGTACGTCGTGCCGAAGGGCGTCGAACACAAGCCCTATGCGGAGCACGAGGTGAAGATGCTCTTGATCGAGCCGCGCGGCACGCTCAACACCGGGCATGAGGGTGGCGAACGCACCGCGCAAAACGACCGCTGGATCTGATCCCTTGTCCGGGCACTGCGATCGCGCTTGCTGACCGGCAGGGCGCCGGAGTAGAGAAAGGCATGCCCGCAAAAATTCTCGTCAGCGCCTGCCTCATGGGCCATGCCGTCCGCTACGACGGCCAGTCGAAGCCGCTCCTGCACCCGGCGATAGACCGCTGGCGCGCGGAAGGCCGTCTCGTGACCATCTGTCCGGAAATGTCGGCCGGCATGCCGGTGCCGCGTCCGCCGGCCGAGATCGCCGCCGGCGCTGTCGGCAAGGACGTGCTCGCCGGCAAGGCGAGGGTGGTGGAGATAGACGGCGGCGACGTCACCGAGGGGTTCATACAGGCTGCCGAAAACGCTCTTTCGCTTGCCAGGCAAGCCGACTGTCGCTTCGCGCTCCTGATCGATGGCAGCCCGTCCTGCGGGTCGGGTTTCGTCTATGACGGGAGCTTTTCCGGCGCGCGCCATCCGGGTGAAGGCGTAACGGCCGCCTTGCTCCTCGCCAACGGCGTCGAAGTCTATTCTGACAGACAGATAGAGGCGCTGGTCGCGCGGATCGATGAATTGGAAGGCTCGCAATAAAAAGATTGCGCCCCCGCTTCTCTCAGGGGCGCAATCTCTCGCTCTTACAGCGATACGCCCGTCAGCCTTTGAATGCAGGGGACGGCTGAGCGGGGCAGGGAACTTTCCCGATAGGCGATCAGTCTAGCCGAAGTTCGAGGGTGGACGGATCAAAATCCTGTGAGCTCTCGTCGGCCACGGGCGCAGCCACCATGGACGCGCCGATCGGGGTCACCGCGGCGGTCTTTGCGGTCTGATCGATGGAAAGAAACTCCGGCCTGGACGCCTGCGGGTTCTGGTCGTTTGCGATGTTCGAGACGGTCACCGTTGCAGCATCGTCGGTTTCGGCCGCGGCCGTCCTGATCATCTCGTGGGACGGCTTGCTGACGAACACCACCGGCGACCCGCCGAGCCAGGCCTCCGTGCGCACCATCTTCATCTCGCCGTTGATTTTCTTGAGCTCGATCGTCTCGTCGCCCGCCGCGATCGTCGGGACGACGTAGGTGACCTTCTTCCGCGACTGCAACGGCGGGCAATCGGCGCAGGAAACCGTGGAGACGCTGGCATTGTCGGTCGTGCCGGAGGCGATCGCTTCGATCGACGACGCCGCGGCGTTGCCAGCAGCAAGCCCAAGGACGGTGGTGATCAGCAACAGGCGCATCGTTTTTCTCCCGGATCGTTACCGGCGAGAATATGCGCGCTCCCTTACTTTCCCGTCAGGAGAATTGGTAAAAATAGAATGATCCGCGAATTGACCGGTTTCCGGTCAGGCCTTCTCGCGCGCGACCGCGCGCCAGCCGATATCGTGCCGGTAGAAGCCGTTGTCCCAGGAAACGGCCGACAGCGCCGCATAGGCCCTGTCCTTGGCCTCGCCGGCACTTGCCCCTGTCGCCGTAATGTTGAGCACACGGCCACCGGTTGCGACCAGGCCTCCGTCCTTCATCGCTGTGCCGGCGTGGAACACCTTGGTGGTGTCGGATGCTGCGGGGAGGGCGTCAATCGGGGTGTTCTTCGCGTAGCTGCCCGGATAGCCCTTGGAGGCCATCACGACGGTCAGCGCCGTCTCGTCGCGCCATTCCACAGTCATGCCGGCGAGCGTGCCGGTCGCCGCGGCATAGAGAAGCGGCAGAAGATCGCTCTTCATGCGCATCATCAGCACCTGGCATTCCGGGTCGCCGAAGCGGACGTTGTATTCGATGAGTTCCGGTCCTTTGGCGGTGATCATCAGCCCGGCAAAGAACACGCCGGAGAAGGGATGGCCGCTTTCCGCCATGCCGCGCATCGTCGGCTCGATGATTTCCTTCATCGTGCGCTCGATCATCTCTGACGTCATGACCGGGGCCGGCGAGTAGGCGCCCATGCCGCCGGTGTTCGGTCCGGTATCGCCGTCGCCGACGCGCTTGTGGTCCTGGGCCGACGCGAGCGCCAGCGCCGTCTTGCCGTCTGAGAGGCAGAAGAAGCTTGCCTCCTCGCCGTCGAGATAGGCTTCTACGACCACTTCGGCGCCGGCGGCGCCAAAGGCGCCGGCGAAACAGTCGTCGACGGCGGCGAGCGCCTCGTCGAGCGTCATGGCGACGGTGACACCCTTGCCGGCGGCGAGACCATCGGCCTTGATGACGATCGGTGCGCCCTGTTCACGCACATAGATCTTGGCGCTCTCCGCATCGGTGAAGCGGCCATAGGCGCCGGTCGGAATATCGTAGCGGGCGCAGAGATCCTTGGTGAAGCCCTTGGAGCCTTCAAGCTGGGCGGCCGCGGCAGAGGGGCCAAAGACGGCGATGCCGGCTGCGCGCAGCACGTCGGCGATGCCGGCGACCAGTGGACCCTCAGGTCCTACCACGACGAAATCGATCGCTTCCTTGCGGCAGAAGTCGGCGACCGCTGCATGGTCGTCCGTGTCGAGCGCGATGATTTCCGCTTCTTCGGCGATGCCGGGATTGCCCGGTGCGGCATAAAGCTTCGTCAGTTTCGGCGACTGCGCGATCTTCCATGCAAGGGCGTGTTCGCGCCCACCCGATCCGATCAGAAGAACCTTCATTGCAGCCCCCGATATCCCGAAAAATGTTGCGCTGCGGTTAGGACGGCAGGGCGGCAAGGTCAAGGGAAAACGGGAGTTCGGGTGGCGATTCTCGCAATCGCCACCATCTCAGGCGATGGCCTGGCGGCTCTGTTGCTCGTCCAGCGCTTCGTCGTGCGCATAACGCGCGGTGCGTGTCAGCGCCCAGATCGCCAGATCCTCGATCGGCAGCGGCTTGCTGATGAGGTAACCCTGGAACAGGTCGCAGCCGGCAGCCGTCAGCATGGAGAGTTTCTCCGGCGTGTCGATGCCTTCGCCGACGACCGCGACGTCCTTGGCGTGGCAGAGCGCGATCAGCGCCTTCAATACCGGCAGGGAATGCGACGCGGTGAGGTTCGACACCAGCGCCCGGTCGAGCTTGATGGTATCGGCGGTGTATTCGATGATCTGCTGCACGGACGTGTAGCCGGCGCCGAAATCGTCGATCGAAAGCCGGAAGCCGTTCTGGCGGAGCGCATCGATGTTGCGGCGAAGCTGGTCGCTGAACTTGACGGCGAAGGTTTCGGTAAGCTCGATCTCGATCGAGCGTGCCTCCAGCCCATGCCGTTCCAGGCAGTCGGCGAAGTGGTCGGCGATCGCCTTGGAATGTAGTTCGGCCGAGGAAATGTTGATGGCGAGCACTGTTTCGGGGCCGAACAGGGCCTTCAACTGGCCGCAGTCGGACATCGCCTTGTTGATCACCCACCAGTCGATCTTGGTGAAGAGCCCCGAGCTTTCGGCGATCGGCACGAATTCATCCGGCGTGACGTTGCCGAGCACCGGCGAGTACCAGCGCAGCAGCGCCTCGCAGCCGGTGACCCGGCCCTCGGTATCGACCATTGGCATGTAGACGAGGTGGAACTGTTCGTCCGGATCGAGCGAGCGCAGCTCGTCCTGGATCTGGCGCAGCCGCGTGCGCTTGTCGTGAAGCGCGCGCGAGTAGCGGGCGGAGCGGTTCTTGCCGCTGGTCTTGGCCTGATACATTGCCGCATCGGCATTCGCGATCAGTTCGGTGAGGTTGGTGGCGTCATCCGGGCAGATCGCAGCGCCGATGCTTGCGGTCACCGGATAACGCTTGTCGGAGACTTCGAAGCCGTCCTCGAACAGCGAGAGGATGGCGCCCGAAATTTCCCGGACCGTTCCGTCGCCCGGGCGCGAGCGCACCAGCACGGCGAATTCGTCGCCCGAAAGGCGCGCGAGGATCGCCGGCTTTTGGCCGCGGCGCTCGGTGATCACGTCGACCCGCTCGGCGATGCGGGCCGCCAAGGTTTTCAGGAGTTCGTCGCCGATCTCGTGACCATGCTTGTCGTTGACGAACTTGAAGTTGTCGATGTCGATGAAAAGCAGGCTGCACTTCTCGCCGGCCGCGATCGCCTCGCGAACGACGCCTGCGGCGAGTGCGTTGAAGTGGCCACGGTTGCTGATCCCGGTCAGCGTATCGGTCCAGGAGCTGCGTTGCACGAGCTTCAGCGATTGCACCGACTGGCGGTGCAGTTCGCGGATGTTTTCGGTGAGACGCCCGATCTCGCCCTTTTCTTCCATATCGCGGATTTCGTCGCGCGCACCCACCATCACGGCCATCACATTGGCGTCGAGAGTGGCGATCGGATCGGTGATGAAGCGGCGGATCAACATGATGATCAGCCAGATCGAGAACAGGCTCATGGCGACGGCGCCGAGCGCCAGCAGGATTTTCTGCCGCGCCATCAGCGCGTCGAAATGCTCGCTCGAAACGGTGAGCGTCGCATAGAGCGAAGGTCCGAGATGCACGCTTGCCGAAAGGTCGTCGGTGATGGCCTGCGGCCAGGGCTGCAGAACGATGTCGGATCCGTATTCCTTTTTCAGCGCCTGCTGCATGTCGAGGAAGCGGTCGGGCTGGATCGCGACCTGGACGAGCAGGGCGTTCGATTTCTTGCTCGGCAACGGCCGGGTAAAGGCAATGGGGTCGAGGAAGAAGGAATAGACGATGCGCGGTCTCTGGCCCGCTTCGTAGAGATAGGTCCAGTCAGCGAGCTTGTCTTCGCGGATCAGCCGGCGGGCGAGGTTGAGCTGTGCCTCGTCGATCTCGGCGAACGGATCCCAGCTGTTTTCAAAATAGTATTCGGACTTGAGTTCCGAACTCAGAAGCGCGAGCGAAACATAGCCCGTCGGATCGTCGAGCAGCGATTTGACGCTCTCCTGCAGCCGGACGCCGAGCGCATTGGCCCTGTAGCTCGCATCGGTTTCGGAAACGTACTGGCGCAGCGAATTGCCGTTCAGCAGCGCATTGAGAAAGCCCTTGCTGCGGCCGATCTCGTTCTGGAAGACGGCGGCCGCATGTTCAAGGCGCTGCGACAGCTTGGCATGCTCGAGCGCGCGAATGGAGCGGCTCTGCGTGACGTGGACCGAGACCGCCGCCAGCAGATAGCCGGCAAGCACCACGGGAAAGATCAGGATGAGCGCGCGTTTGCCGAGGTTCACTGGAAATTCGCCAATGTGCTGATGATACGCCGGCGCAGTTGCACCGACTCTGTGGACAGTTCCTGTTGATACTGGCTCTTGGCCAGAATGTCGGGCGAGGGGTAGATCGCCGGGTCGGAGCGAACCTCTTCCGGCAGGAGTGCGTGGGCCGCCCGGCTTGCCGTCGGCATGTTGAGCGCCAGCGCGTTGGCGGCGGCACTTCCCGGCGAACCGAGATAGTCGAGCAGCGCCAGCGCCCGATCCTTGTTTTGCGAATTGGCAACGACGGACATGCAGTCGAGCCAGGAGAGTGTGCCTTCCTTCGGAACCGCATAACGCCACACGCCAGGGGTGCCGGCCTTGGCGTTCAGCACGTGCTGGTCGCCGCTGTAGCCGAGCGCCATGTAGATGTCCTTGCTGACTGCAGGGTTCTGGATCGCGCTGATGATGTATTCGTAGGTGAGCACCGAAGGGGCCTGTTCCTTCATCAGCGTAAAGGCGGCCTTCAGCGTGCTGCTGTCGTTGGTATTGATCGATTGGCCGAGCAGCATCAACGGGGCGACGAAGGCCTCGTTGTGGTCGTCGTACATGGCCACATGCTTGGCAAGCGCAGCGGCAGGGCGCATCAGGTCCTGCCAGGAGGTCGGCGCTTCGGCTAAGACGTCGGAACGGTAGAGAATGCCCATCGTGCCCCAGAGATAGGGCAGGCCCCGGCCGGAGCAGCGCTTGCGCCAGCTCTCGTCATAGTCCCTGAGCGAGGCGACGTTGGTCTCGTCGATTTTTTCGAGAACGCCCTTGCGACCGAAGAGAGCGGCGCTGTTTTCGCCGGTTACCACCAGATCGACGCGGCTGTTCGGATCGGCCAGCACCTCGTCGCGGGTATCGCCGCTGTCGTAATAGACCTGGTGCACTGACACGCCTGTAATCGACGACCAGCGGTCGAGGATCTTCTGGTCGATATAGGATTCCCAGATGAGCAGGTTCAGGGTCTCGGCCGGTGCCGCCGTTGCAAAGAGCAACGTCGCCAGTAAGGCCGGAATCGCCGTTCGCCCCTGCATTGTGTACCCCTGCCCAAGCCCGTCAGACGACCGTAGCGCGCAAAAATTGATGAATGATTACGTAGGGCTGCGACGAGTGGCCGGGGTGCCGCGTGCCGTTTGCCGCGCAGACGAAAACCGGGCGCCGCATGGCGGCGCCCGGTCCGATTTTCTGTTTTTTCTGCCGGAGCGGCTACCGCGTCGGGAGCTTCGGCAGGAGGATCGTCAGGATGCCGAGCAGCGGCAGATAGGAGCAGATCGTGTAGACGAACTCGATGCCCTGCCGGTCGGCGAAGATGCCGAGTACGGCAGCGCCCATACCGCCGAAACCGAAGGCGAACCCGAAGAAGACGCCGGCAATCAGTCCGACGCGACCGGGAACCAGCTCCTGGGCGAAGACGACGATCGCCGAGAAGGCCGAGGAGAAGATCAGGCCGATGATGACGGAGAGCACGCCGGTCCAGAAGAGGTTCGCATAGGGCAGCATCAGCGCGAAGGGGATGACGCCGAGGATCGAGAACCAGATGACGAAGCGGGCGCCGTAGCGGTCGCCGATCGGGCCGCCGAGGAAGGTCCCGGCTGCGGCAGCGCCCAGGAACAGGAACAGCATCAACTGCGCCTGCTGTACGTCGATACCGAATTTCTCGATGACGAAGAAGGTGAAGTAGCTGGAGATGCTCGCCATGTAGACGTTCTTGGTGGCCGTCAAAAGCACGAGCACGGCAACAGCCCACATCACCCGGCCCTTCGGCAGAGGCAGCGCCCGGCTCGGCGCAGCGCGGCTCATGGTCGTGCGGCGATGGCGGACATACCAGGTGCTGACCCAGGAGAGCACGAAGAAGCCGATGATCGCGACGATCGAGAACCAGCTGAGGCTGCCCTGGCCGAAGGGGATGACGATGAAGGCGGCGAGCAGCGGACCCATGGCGCTGCCGGCATTGCCGCCCACCTGGAACAGCGACTGCGCCAGGCCATGGCGGCCGCCGGAGGCGAGGCGCGCGATGCGGGAGGACTCCGGATGGAAGATCGCCGAGCCGACGCCGATCAGGCTGGCAGCAACCAGAAGAACCCAGAAGTCATGGGCGTTGGCGAGCAGGATCAGGCCGCTGCAGGTCGACAGCATGGCGAGCGGCAGGGGATAGGGCAGGGCCCAGCGGTCGGTGATGATGCCGACGGCCGGCTGCAGCATCGATGCCGTCAGCTGGAAGGTAAAGGTCAGGAGGCCGATCTGCACGAAGTCGAGCGAGTAGTTCGCCTTCAGCAGGGGATAGAGTGCCGTCAGCAGCGACTGCATGATGTCGTTCAGCATATGGCAGAAGCTGACTGCCAGGATGACGGAGAAAGCCGTCTTCTCCGGGGAGATCCCGGAAGTTGAAGTCACGGTAGACATGGGTGATTCCTTGCCGTCTCGAAGGTTGTGTGCGGCGTGGCCTATCTCTACTGAGGTTGCCGTTGGCCTGCTTTTGTGATCTGGTCGATTTCTTTCGTGAGTGGGCCAAATGCCGATCCGCCGATATCCGCTGCCGCAGCTTCCCGATGACGATCACTTCCGGAACCTCGACTGGGTCGAGACGGGAAACGCCCCGGTGCTCGCGCTCGGACGGGATTACAATGCCGGCCTCCTCGTGCCTTTTCACAAACACACCCGGACCCAGCTGTGGTGGGCGCGCGGCGGCGTCGTGCTGATGCGCACCGAGCGCGGGCGGTGGATGGTGCCGCCCGGCCACGCTTTGTTGATCCCGGCGGGCGTGGAGCATTCGGCCGAGATGATCAGCGACGTGCGCATGCACTCGATCTATTTCGCGCCGGACCTTTTGCGAGCCGAGCGGCCGATGGTCATGGAAATCAACCCGCTGGCCGGCAGCCTCGTCGATGCGCTCGTCAGCGTAGAGAACGAGGCGATGTCGGAGCGGCGCGAACAACTGGTGACTGATCTGCTTTTGGAGGAAATCGGCCGGCTGCAGGAGCGCCCACTCGGCCTGCCGTTCCCGCGCGACGAAAAGCTTGCGGCGCTCTGCCGGCAATTCCTGCAGGCGCCGTCGGCGGCCGCAAGCATCGACCAGTGGGCCGACAGGCTGGGTCTCAGCCGCCGCTCGTTCACGCGGCTGTTTCGCAACGAGACGGGCGTCAGCTTCGTCACCTGGCGCCAGCAGGCCTGCATCTTCGCCTCGCTGCCGCTTCTGGCCGACGGCGAGCCGATCATCAATGTGGCGCTCGATGCCGGTTATGAGAACGTCGCGGCCTTTACGACGATGTTCCGCCGCATGCTCGGCAGCCCGCCGAGCGTCTATCTGAAGACCTATCTCGGCCAGTGACCGCGGGCAGCTACGGCGCTCATGGGAAACGAAAGCTGAATTGACCTGGTTAACGGAATCGTAGGAACAAGGGCCAATAACTCGCCCTGTGCCGTTCCTGCCCACTCCCTCCTTCGGCCCGACGGCACGGCCAATTTCGCCCCGGCGAATGAATCTTCCGGAGTTGTTTCTTGCGTATCCGTTCTCTTGTTTTCCTTTCTGGAACCCTTTTGCTGTCGGCAAATGCCGCCTCCGCCGGTGACGGCCAACATTTCTGGTCCGGTGACTGGTACCTGAAGGTCGGCGCCACCGGCTTTTACGGCCCGAAATACGAAGGCGCTTCCAAGCGCATGTTCCAGGCGGCCCCGCTGATCTCGCTCGGCAAGGCCGGCAGCACGGTCCGCTTCTCCTCGCGCAACGACAACATGTCCTATGCGCTGGTCGACCAGGGCAGCTTCCGCGCCGGTCTCGTCGGAAAGCTGATTTTCGAACGCGATGCCGGCACGTCCAGCGACCTCAAGGGACTTGATCCGGTCAAGTTCGGCGGTGAAGCCGGCGGCTTTGCCGAGGTCTACCCGACCGACTGGCTGCGTGTGCGCGCCGAAGTCCGCCAGGGTATCCGCAGTCACCACGGCGTCGTTGCCGATGTCGCGGCGGACGCCTTTGCCGATGTTAGCAGCAATGTCCGCATTTCCGGCGGCCCGCGCCTGTCGGCAGCTAGCAGCGGCTACTACACGGCCTATTACGGCGTGAATGATCGCGAGGCGACGGCCTCCGGTCTCAGCAACTATACCCCGCATGGCGGCGTCGGCTCGGCCGGTGTCGGTGCTGCGATCACTTGGCAGGCAACCGAAAAGCTCGAGACGAGCGCCTATGCCGAATACAAGCGCCTGCTTGGCCCGGCGGCCGATTCCAGCCTCGTTCGCGAACGCGGCAGCCGCAACCAGGTTCTCGTCGGTCTGTCGGCAACCTACCGCTTCGACTTCACGCTTCCCTGATCAGGCGTTTTCCTCCCGTGGTCGGCGGCGATCTCGCCGCTTGACCGGCCGGGCCTGCGGCGTCAAACAGGGATATGAACACAATCTCTGCCGATTCCGGCCGCGTTCAGGACGCGCCGTCCAACAACTGGGTCTATCGAGTGCTGCCGCGTGCGCTCTGGCCCTATGCGCAGCTTGCCCGCTGGGACCGTCCGATCGGCTGGCAATTGCTGCTGCTGCCTTGCCTCTGGTCCGTGGCCCTGGCGTCGGGTGTGTCGGCGAGTGCCGGTCAATTCTCCTTCGGCCGCTTCCTGTTCCATTGCTTCCTGTTCACTGTCGGCGCCATCGCCATGCGTGGTGCTGGCTGCACCTACAACGATATCGTCGATCACGACATCGACATGGAGGTTGCCCGTACCCGCTCGCGGCCGCTGCCGTCGGGGCGCGTCTCGCGCCTTCAGGCCAAGGTGTTCACGGTGCTGCAGGCACTTGTCGGCCTTGTCGTGCTGCTGCAGTTCAACACCTTCTCGATCGTGCTCGGCATCCTGTCCCTGGCGATCGTCGCGATCTATCCCTTCGCCAAGCGGTTTACCGACTGGCCGCAGTTCTTTCTGGGATTGGCGTTTTCCTGGGGCGCGCTGATGGGCTGGGCGACCGAATTCGGCACGTTGTCGGTTGCCGCCGTTCTGCTTTACGGCGCTGCCATCGCCTGGACGATCGGTTACGACACGATCTACGCTTACCAGGACAAGGAGGACGATGAACTGATCGGCGTGCGCTCGACGGCGCGGCGTTTCGGTGAAAACCCGCGCCCCTGGCTGATCGGCCTTTATGGCATCGCGACGCTGCTCGTCCTTCTGTCGTTCGTTGCAGCCGGCGCCGGTGCCGTCGCCTATGTCGGCCTCCTGATCGCAGCAGCGATGCTGACCTATCAGATCCTCGTCCTGAACATCCATGATCCTGCACAGTGCCTGGCGCTGTTCAAGTTCAACAGCATCGTCGGTCTGATCATCTTCGCCGGGCTGGTGCTGGCGCTTCTCCTGCGCCTGATATGAAAAATCCTCCGTTGCGGCGGAGGATCGTCTTCATTGCCCCATGGTCGGCCTGCCTGTTGCGGGCCGCAAAAATCTCAGGCCCAGCTGATGTCGCGGGCGGCCTTGCGCTTCCTCGCCTCGTGACGCGCACGGAAGCTGGACAGGACGGCGGCAACGACTGAGGCGATGTGCTTGCGCATCGGGTTTCTCCTTCTTTCGTGGTCTTGGCTATGCAGCCCATATGGCACGAAGAAGGCGACGCAACTGTTTCCGGGGGAACATTCGGTAAATCGTCGGGGGAGGCGGCGACGACCCAGTGCATGCGTGCACGAAGAAAATGTCCCGACAGATCTGACCTCGCCAAACGCGACAGCCGGCCGCAGGGAACGGCCGGCTGTCGCGCTGGAGGTAGGCTCTTCAATCAGCTGCGGGCGATGATCTCGCGCCCGTCGATCTTCATGTGTACGCCAAGCGTGCCGGTGGAGCGGCGCACGAGGAAGCGCGGGCGGCGCTCTGCGAAGAAGGAGTGGCGGCGGCGCGGCTTGACGGGCGCGGTGCGCACGTCGCCAAGGTGCTCTTCGAGCGGCCTTGCCACGCCATCCGCTTCGACCATGAGCATCGGAATGCGATAAGCTTCTGCCCAGGCGCGCCAGTCGGCTGCGATGTCGGACAGGTCGTGTGCGACGAGCAGCGGGACACAGAGGTCCGGGTCGTCGTGATGAAGTTCCAGCGTCACTGTAACGTCTCCGTCGCCGTGATCGATCGCGCGAGCCGCGACCCCCTTGAATGCGCGCGCCGGCAGTGCGATCGAAAGCGGCAGGCCGCTCGATGGTAGCACCTTGCGCAGAACTGCGCCACGCTCGTCCAGGCTGATCGTGACATTACCGGTGTGACCGCGCAAGGCGTAGCTCGCCTGCTGTGGAAAGCGCTGCGGATCAAGACGGAGCGTGTTTTCGACCCATGCGGGTTGAGAGAGTGTGTTGCGCATTTCAATCGCCCTTGTTTTTCCTTGAGAGCCGGTTTCCGGTCTTCTCGTCGGGACTTTTCGTCCTCTATGAGCGGGAGAATAGGCGGCGCCCTTTCCGAACGACTTAAAATTCGCGGTTAAGAAAACTTTGCGTTTCTCGATGGTTAGCAAAAGCCGACCGGTCAGGGTTTCCGTTTCGTCAACAGCGCGGCCGCATTCGTTCCGATCAGGCGCACCTTTGCCGTCGTTCGAACTGCCGGGAAAAGCCACACGCAAGCCAGTCCTGCAATCATGACGCGTCAGAATTCTGTTTCGGGGCTCGGGTCCAGCCTGTCCCCATGGGTAACCGACAAGGCGCCAGGGCATGGTATCGACCTATCTCGACTACAGTCGCATCACGCGGGACATGAGGAGCAGCCTCAACCGCATTGCCCAGCAGCCGCAGATCGCGCGCGAAGCGGAGTATTATAAAGAGAACATCGGCAGCGTGAAAACTGTCGAGGAGTTTCTGAACGACTATCGACTCTACTCATACGCGATGAAAGCGCATGGCCTGGAGGACATGACCTATGCCAAGGCCTTCATGCGCAAGGTGCTGGAAAGCGATCTTTCGGACGAAAGCAGCTTTGCCAACCGTCTCACCGATGAACGCTACCGCAACTTCGCGCAGGCCTTCAGCTTCAGCTCGTCGAAGCCGGTGGCTCAAACCAACGCACAGCAGGATGCGCTGATCGGTCTCTACAACGAGCGGATCGCCAGCCTCGACACGGCCATGCGCGGAGAGATGGCCTATTTTGGCGCGGCCATGGATCTCGTCACCGATGTCGACAAGTTCCTCGGCAACGAACGACTGCGTTCGTTTGCCTTCACCGTCTTCGATATTGACCCGAAGACGTTCAACTACACCGAGGTCCGCGACGCGCTGACCAGCGACCCTGCCGCTCTGACCGCAAGCCGCACGGCCGCTGTGACGAGGCGGGAAGAAGCGCTCAAGCTGCAGACTGACCTTCAGACGCGGCTCAAGTCCCTCGGGGAGATTAACAGGCTGACGTCCGAACTTGCGGAGGCGCCCGCTGCCGACAAGCCGGCGATTCAGGCCAAGATCGACGAGCACAACGCGATCGTCGCCGATCTCGATGCCAAGCTTCCGCCACGCGATCAGGCGCCCGCGCTGCTCGCATCGCTCGGCGAGGAATTGAACACGCTGAACGGGCGCATCCGCAATCTCGAAACCTACATCAAGTTGGCGGAAACCTTTAACTTCAACGCTGATGGCAGCGTGCCGGCCGGCGAAAAGGCGATAAGCGACGCAAAGAAGACGGAACTCAACAACATCTACGTCTTCAAGAAACCGGGCGAAACGCCGCTCGGCGGCGCGCGCCTGACCGGCGCCGGGGCACTGCTCAACAAGGAATATTACGAAGGCAAGATCGCCGGCGTCACCAGCATCTCCGAGCTGACCAGCGACAGCCGGCTGTTCAACTACCTCGTCACGGCCTTCGGCCTCAAAGCGTCGACGACCGTGCCGTCGACGATCGAAAACATCCTCACCAGCGACATCAACGACCCGAACAGCTACGTCAACACGCAGGGCGGCGAGTACAATGCCGCCTTTAAGGAAATGCACAAAGCCTTCAACTTCCGGCCCGACGGCACGCTGCAGCCCGGCAAGACGGCGCAGGACGCCGATCAGTTGAAGAAGACGTCCGACGGCTACATGGTCCGCTACAATGACAAGGGCGATGCCGAAGACGAAGCCTTGGTCAAGCGCTTCAAGCTGCTGGTCAATTCGATGGAGTCGGTCGACAAGCTGCTGGCCGACAATGGCGTACTGAAGTTCACGCTCAGCGCCTTCGGTCTCGAAGACGAGGGCCTGAGCAAGCGTGATCTGAAGCGCATTCTGACGAGCGATCTCAACGATCCCAGAAGCTACGTCAACACGCTGCGCGACGAACGCTACGTCAAGCTCGTGAAAGCGTTCAACTTCAATCCGGACGGGACTCTCGGCGCACCAAAACTCGCCCAGAGCGACGGCGACATCATGAATACGGCGCGGGCCTATATCGTCGCCAAGTCCCGCTTCGGCACGGACGACGAGAAGAAGATCGCGAAGGAAAAGGCCCAGGAAGAAGCCAAATATTACACCTCCGAGATCGCGAAGATCGAAACGCTGGATGCCTTCCTCAAGAACCGCCGGCTGGTCGACATGGTTCTCGTCGGCGCAGGCATCGATCCGGAGACGGTCAAGTCCGACTATCTCAGGAGTATGTTCACGTCGGATCTCGAAGATCCGAAGAGCTTCATCAACACCGACCCGAATGGGCTGAAGTATCGCGAGATCGTCTCGTCCTTCAACTTCGACAAGGACGGCAAGATCGTCAGGGGCGAGGCAGGGCAGATCCAGACCCGCCGCGGTCTCGTCACCACCGTTGATCTCTTCCTCAATCAGTCGCTCGAAGAGAAGGAGGGCGCCGATAACGGCGGCATTCGCCTGGCGCTCTATTTCAAGCGCAAGGCCTCGGACATCAACACGGCCTACGACATCCTGGCCGATCGCGCCCTGTTCGAGGTCATCAAGACCGCCTACAGCATGCCGGAGGGCTTGCAGAACGCCAAGATCGAGGCCCAGGCGGCCTTTATCGAGCGCACCGTCAACATCAAGGAACTGCAGCAGCCGGGTCAGCTTGAGAAGCTTCTGCAACGCTTCACGGCGCTCTACGACGTCGAGAACAACCAGGATGTATCGCCCGGTCTCGCGATTCTGACTGGCGGCGGCAGCGCTGGCGTCAGTGCCGAGACCTTGCTGTCGCTCTCGCAATTGCGCGCAGGCGGCCGCTGACGCACGCCGTCTGACGGTCAGCCCAAGCCTGTTGCTGCATCGCCGCGCGCCGCGCGAAACGGCGCGTCGTCAACCGTCGGCGCGCAGCACTTTATCGGGGTTCATGATGCCTGCGGGATCGAACGCGTGCTTGATGCGTTGCATCAGCTCGATTTCGATCGGCGCCCGGACCTCGGCGAGCTCGTCGCGCTTCAACTGGCCGATGCCGTGCTCGGCGGAGATCGAGCCGTTATACCCAAGCACGATGCCGTGGACGATGGCGTTGATTTCGCGCCAGCGGTCGAGGAAGGCCTGCTTGTCGGCGCCGACTGGCTGCGAAATGTTGTAGTGGATGTTGCCGTCGCCCATGTGGCCGAAGGAGCAGATGCGGGCGCCGGGGATCGCTTTCACGACGGCGGCATCCGCCTCCTTCATGAAGGCCGGAATGCTGGAGACGGGCACGGAGACATCGTGCTTGATCGAGCCGCCCTCGGGCTTTTGTGCCGGCGACATGCTCTCGCGCATGTGCCACAGCGCCTTCGCCTGTGTCTCGTTGGCGGCAATCACTGCATTCTCGACGAGGCCGGCCGCATATCCCTGCTCCAGCAGATCCTGTACCATCCGTTCCGCGCTTTCGGCGCTATCGGACGTCGAGATATCGATCAGCGCGTACCAGGGATGGACCGTTTCCATCGGATCACGAACGCCGGGGATGTGCTTGGTGGTGAATTCGACGCCGAGCCGCGGCATCAGCTCGAAGCCGGTCAACGCCGGCCCGCAAAGGCTGGACGCCTTTTCAAACAGAGCGAGCGCATGCTCGACGCTGCCGACTCCGGCAAAGGCGACCTGATGCCCGAGCGGCTTCGGGAAAAGCTTGAGCACGGCGCCGGTGATCACGCCGAGCGTGCCCTCGGCACCGATGAAGAGATCGCGCAGGTCGTAACCGGTATTGTCCTTCTTCAACCGGCGCAGCCCGTCCCAGATTTCGCCGGTCGGCAGCACCACTTCGAGGCCGAGGCAAAGCTGGCGCATACTGCCATAGGCAAGCACGGCGGTGCCGCCTGCATTGGTGGAGAGATTGCCGCCGATGCGGGCTGAACCTTCCGAGCCGAGCGACAGTGGGAACAGGCGATTGTGCTCGTCCGCCGCCTTCTGGATATCGGCGAGGATACAGCCGGCATCGGCGACGATGACATTGCCGACCGGATCGATGTCGCGAATGCGGTTCAGCCGTTCCAGCGAAAGAACGATGTCTGCCTTGCCCTCCCGCGGGATCTGCCCGGCGACATGGCCGGTGTTGCCGCCCTGCGGCACGATCGCCGTGCGGGTGGCGCTCGCGAGCTTCATGATGCGCGAGACCTCGTCGACGTTGGCCGGACGCAGGACCATCGGCGTCGTGCCGCGGTAAAGTCCGCGCGATTCGACGAGATAGCGCGCCTTGTCGGCTTCGTCCGTCAGCACGTTGGTGTTGCCGACGATCTCGGCGAAGGAAGCGATGAGTTCGGGAGAGGGAAGGGTGGTCATGGGCCTCACTTCGCATTGCGCCTGCGCGCGCTATCGGATCGGTCGATCTGAGGATCTGGTCCTCGGTTCCTGGTCGGCGGCGATCATAACCGCAATTGGTGCCGTTCGATGAGGGTGGGTGCGGAGAAGATGCCGCACACTATCTTACCCTCGTGGTGCCGCCGCCCGTTGTAACCGGTCGATGATGGCTTCCCCCAACCCGTCCGAAGGGATCGGCCCGAAGGCGATGGTCTCTGCGCCGCTGGCATCCGCCCGCTTCATATAGTCGAAGAGATTGGCGGCGGCTTCGCGCAGATTGCCAGTCGGGCTGAGATCGAGAACGACGGCCGCCTGCTCTTCGCCGGCGATCCGATTGCCGCCGAAACGGATCAAGGCTTCGCCGGCATGCACCTCGGCGGCATCGAGCCGGACGGCAGCGCCGGGCGCGTAGTGCGAGGCGAGCATGCCCGGCGCCTCGATCGTCGCTCCCGCCGTCTCCGGCCGGGTCACCGGACGACCAAGCAGGCGTTCGATCTCGGCGGCATCGAGGCCACCCGGCCGAAGCAACCGGATCTCGTCGCCGTCGACCTTGATGATCGTCGACTCAAGGCCGATTTGGGCCTGGCCGGCGTCGAGGATCAGCTTCAGTTTGTCGCCGAGATCGGCTTCCACATGGACCGCACTGGTCGGGCTGATTTTGCCCGACGTATTGGCACTGGGCGCGGCCAGTGGTCGCCCGAAGTGAGCGATTACCCGGCGCGAGAAACCGTCGGGCATGCGGATGCCGAGCGTGTCGAGGCCGGCGGACGCCAGCGCATGAACCGTGCTGTCGGCGCGCTGCCGAAGGATCAGCGTCAGCGGGCCGGGCCAGAAGGCTTCGGCCAGCTGCCTCGAAATCGGATCGAAATGCACATGGGCTTCGGCCATCGCCATGTCGGAAACATGCGAGATCAGCGGATTGAAGCGCGGGCGCCCCTTCATCTCGTAGATGCGACTGATCGCATCGGGATTGGTAGCGTCGGCGGCAAGGCCGTAGACGGTCTCGGTCGGAATGGCGACCGGCTCGCCTTCGCCAAGAACGGCGCAGGCGCGCGCGATCGCGCGGTCCGGTTCTCTATCCGTGTCGATGATCTCAGCCATGCCGTTTCCTTTCCGACGCTTCCTTAACGGACGCACCGGAAAAACAGAACGATTTTCTTTGAAGGAACCGGTTCGGCTCAGAGGCTGCGAATGATGCGACGCAACGCGTCATCCTTGGCGCCAAGCATCAGTACGTTTTTCAGCGCGACCTTGGGATCATCCGTGCGAAACAGCAGCCCGTTGTCACGAAAGTTGCGGTTGATGACCATTTGCCCGGCTTGGGCGCCCGGTTCGATGGCGACGGCGAAGTACATGCGTGAATAGCCGGGCTGGATACTCTCGAAAAAATGCGTCTCGTCGCCCAGGTTGCAGAAGAAGTTGGCGAAGTAGAAGGACCAGGTGATGTCCTTGGAGGGAGTAACCGGCGTACGCGCCGCCGTCACGTGACAGTAGCCGAGATGCGGCCGGCCGACGAGCGTGCGGTGGAAGATCATCTTCGGGAACTGGATCGAGTTGTGGAACCCGTTGATCCGCTTATGGGTCGTGTCGCCGGCGGTGCTGAGCTTCTTGCCCGTCCTGTCTGCGACTTCCTCATAGCTCAAATACCGGCGTTCGCTCGGCAACCATTGCCTGCGGTTGATCCGGCCCGTACGCAGGAATTCGGTATGAACCGCCACCTTCGGCGGGATTGTCGGCAGCTTCTCGGCTGTCGCGTCGTAGTATCTCAACTTTGCCATGATCGTCAGCGCGCCATCTGCCTGCCTGCAGGACCTCTCTCGTCCGCCGGCTAGGCTAGCGGCTCATGGTTAATGAATGATTTCGTCCTGGCTGCATCATTAGCGTTCTCTATCTGACGCGATGTCGCAAACGGGCGAAGCCCTCCCGCATCTGCGCCGACCGCGCCGCAAAAGTCGGCAATTGCCCAAGATGTGATCTATCTATATGTTTGCAATGTAAAAATTCTAAGACGGTGGCCTTTTGTGGCGGTTTTTTCCGTGTCGTCATTCTGGAATTGGATGTCGCTATCGGGCAGCTGCCAAGGTGACTTCCGCGATTACATATCCTTACTCAAGGTGCCGTCTTCGAAGGGAAGATGGAGAATTGGGAAGCCGGTCAAATCCCGGCGCTGCCCCCGCAACGGTGGTGGAGCGAAAGCCTCGGCAAAGGCCACTGGACGGTTCGTCCGGGAAGGCGCCGGGCAGGTCCGAAAGGACGGCTCCTGAGCCCGGAAACCAGCCTTGACGGACATAACCGTAACGGGTTGCGGCGGGCAGCCGGATCGGAGCCTCAAACGCATGGGCGTGCGCCCGTGCGGGTTCCTGTCCTGCCTCTCCGAAACATGGCGCATGAGGACAGGACATGGACACCAGAAACGATATGCTTCGAAAGCTGAAGGGCAGGCAGGACGGCTACAGCCTCGACCGGGCCTTTTACATCGATCCCGACTACTACAGGCAGGATCTGGAAAACATCTGGTACAAGGATTGGCTGTTTATCGGCCATGACTGCGAGATCCCGCGGGCCGGCAATTACTTCACCGTCCAGGTCGGCGACTACCCCGTTGTCATCACCCGCGACCGCCAGGGCGCCATCCGGGCTCTGCACAATTCCTGCCGCCACCGCGGCTCGCGCGTCTGCACGCAGGCGAAAGGCTCGTCGGCAAAGCTTGTCTGTCCCTATCACCAGTGGACCTACGAACTCGACGGCTCGCTGCTCTTTGCCCGGCAGATGGGAGAGGATTTCGACAAGGCCGCCCACAGTCTGAAGCCGATCCATTGCGAAACGGTCGGCGGCTACATCTTCATCAACCTGTCGGAAAAGCCGATGGATTTCACGGCGTTCCGCGACATGGCCTTGCCGTATCTCGCGCCGCATCGGCTCGGCGAAACCAAGGTCGCGTTCGAAAGCACCATCATCGAGAAGGGCAACTGGAAGCTCGTCTGGGAAAACAACCGCGAATGCTACCATTGCGCCGCCAATCATCCGGAACTCTGCCGCACCTATCCTGAGGCGCCGACGGCGACCGGGGTGCAGGGCGCCAAGGATGATCCTGTGATCGCCGAACATTGGGCGAAGTGCGAGGCCGAGGGCCTGCCGAGCGAATTTAAGATGTCGCCGACCGGTCAGTTCCGCGCCGCCCGCATGCCGCTTGTCGACAATGCCGAAAGCTACACCATGTCGGGCGCCCGCGCCGTCAGGCGGGCCCTGTCCGCCGACGTCTCCCAGAGCCAGATCGGCACGCTCTTGATGTTCCACTATCCCACCACCTGGAACCATGTGCTCGCCGACCACGCCATCACCTTCCGGGTGCTGCCGCTCGGGCCCGAACTGACGCAGGTGACGACGAAGTGGCTCGTCAACAAGGATGCGGTCGAAGGCGTCGACTACAATCTAGATGAACTGACGCATGTCTGGACCGAGACCAACGACCAGGACCGTCAGATCGTCGAGGAAAATGCCTTCGGCATCCGCTCACCGGCCTATGAGCCCGGTCCCTATTCGCCCGAGCACGAGGGTGGCGTGATGCAGTTCGTCGAGTGGTACTGCAAGTTCATGGAGCAGCGCCTTGCCGGCGACGCGGCTCCGCTTTCAAGGGTCGCCTGACATGCAGATGGCCTCTTCGTTTCACCATTTCGACGCGCTCCACGTCTGGATCGACCGGCAGCAGATGCTCGAATGCACATCGGCGGTTGTCGAGACCGCCGATGTCATGACCTTCACCTTCCGGGCCGAAAAGCCCGCCTGGTTTCGCTATCTGCCCGGGCAATTCGTGACCCTCGAACTGCCCGTCGCCGACGAGCCAGTGATGCGCACCTACACCCTGTCGTCGACGCCCTCGCGGCCGCTGTCGATCGCCGTGACCGTCAAGGCGCAGTCAGACAGCATCGGCACCCGCTGGATGTTCGAGCACCTGAAGCCCGGAATGAAACTCCGCGCCTTTGGCCCGCTCGGCGATTTCAGCTTCGTCCGCCATCCCGGCGACAAGTACCTGTTTATCTCGGCCGGCTCCGGCATCACGCCGATGATGTCGATGACGCGCTGGATGGCGGACTGCGTGCCGGAGACGGATGTGACCTTCATCTCCTGCGCGCGTCGGCCGGAGGACCTGCTGTTCCGTTCGGAGCTGGAGGTTCTGGCGACGCAGATGTCCGGGCTGAACCTCGGCTTCATCGTCGAGGGACATGAGGCACGCCACGGCTGGCACGGGCTTCGCGGCCGCATTGATGGCGCCAAGCTGCCGCTGCTTGCGCCCGATTTCATGGACCGCACCGTTTTCTGCTGCGGCCCCGAACCGTTCATGCGCGGCGTGCGCGAGATGCTGAAATCGGCCGGTTTCGACATGGGCCGCTACCACGAGGAGAGCTTCCAGCCGGCCGCCGCACCTGCGGCGGAAGAGATTGCCGTGCGCGCCGGCGCCGGTGACGAGGGCGAGGTCCAGGCCGCCAAGATCGCCTTCACCATGAGCGGCAAGGAGATCGAGGCCAAGCCCGGCCAGACGATCCTGCAGGCGGCGCGCGCCAACGGCGTGCGCATCGGCGCTGCCTGCGAAGGCGGCATCTGCGGCACCTGCCGGGTGATGAAGGTCTCAGGCGAGGTGGATATGAGCCACAATGGCGGCATTCTCGACGACGAGATCGATGAGGGCTACATCCTCGCCTGCTGCTCGCGACCGCTCGGAGACGTCCAGATCGAAGCTTGAAGGCTTTAATGATGTCGCGCAAAAGTGTGCAGCGGTTTTGCGACAAAGACATGCATAACAACAAGCGCTTAAAGCCTGTCGCGTGAATGCTTTTCACGCGACAGGCTTTAGGGCGCGTTGCAGGGGATCGGATTGGCGGAAATGCTTGCCGGGGCGTCGGTGCCGGCCCCCGTCTTGGAGCAGGCGCCCTGGGCGGCATCATTGCCGGCGATCGCCACCTGCAGGGCACGTTCCTGGCGGGCGAAATCGATCGAGCCGGTCACCAGCATGTCGACACCGCTGCCGGCGCCGCTCGTAGCGTCAGCGCGGCTCACGAGCAGCGGCTCGCTAAACATCGCAGTCGCCCTTGCGATCGCCTGCATGCCCGTTCCCCGCTCGGCTTGGGCGACGAGCATCAGCGGCAGTGGCTTTTCCGGCAGCAAGGCGCCCTGTGCCCAGATCGCTTTCAGCGCCGGCGGCGACATTGCCGCCACATTCACGTCGATGTCGTCAAGCGTTCCCGGCACGCGGTAGGGGCAGCGGCGCTTGCCGCAGTTGATGCCCGAGGAGAACTGCCACAGCGCGTAACTGTCCCAGTTGCCCATCGGGAAAACCTGGCGGATATCCGGTTTGTAACGGGCGTACCAGAGCGGCAGGCGCGACAGCAGCCGGTGTTTGGCCCGGTGCGCGGCGATGTATTTGGCGGTGATGTGGTTGGTATAGAGGATCGGGTAGCGCCCGGTCCGGGTCTTGATGTGCCCGGCGAAGATGGCGGCGTCCTCCAGCGACATGTACTTGTCCGGATCGATGCCCTCGAGATCGAGCACCATCAGCTCGTCGTCGCGCGGATCGGCGTAATCGAGGAAATGGTTCGCCTGGTCGACGGGATTGCCCGGGCGGGCAAGATGGTAGGCACCCCACAGCAGCCCGTGCGAACGGGCAATCATCCGGCGGGTCTGGTAGAGCTCGCGGCTGACGGCGTATTTGCGCCACATGGTCTTGCAGTGGTTGAAGGTGTCGCCGTTGTGGTCGCCGGTGCAGGAGAAGCTTTCGGGCAGGCCGTCGGAGGCCTTGGCGATGAAACCGGAAACGCGCTTGTCGCCAAGCATCGTTTCCCAGTCGATGCTGTTCATCTCATAGGCGTCGACGATGATGGCATTCGACTTGGTCTTCCAGGGCTCCATTTCACCGGCGCGTGCGATCGCCGCCGCGAAAGCCAGACCGATGAAGGTCGCGAGGCGCAGAATCATCCCTGTCGTGGAGATACACCGCTTTGCCATTCTCTGAGATTGCCGACAGTATCGTTAACGCATCGTAAATCCCAGCCCCCGAGCGGACTGTGCGGGAGCGACGCGCGAATGTATACCGACCTGTGGCTGTATATAAGAAATTGCTTTCATGTTCGCGATCTGACGATCAGCCGGGAAGGCGTTGGTCGACGATGCGGCAATGCCTTGCTGCAGCAACGGGTGCTGGCCGCGCCACCTGATCCCGCAGGAGGCGGAAGATGGAACAAAACCGGTGACTTATGCGTTATCGGTCGATTTCGGATTTCCCGGCTGAGGGACATCCCCGTATCGGCCTCGGTCCGGGTGAAATCATGGAAAGGTTGAAATGCCGCGGCAACCCGAAACCGGGCCGCGCAAAATGCGTTCGGTGATGGAGGGATTTTATGAAGAACGTGCTGAAGTCCGGGATGAGCCGGTGGTTTTCCGTGGCCGTTGCGGTGGCTGTGCTGGCGACGTCGGCCGCCCCGTCGCAGGCCTTCACGCCGACACCGCCGCGCCTTGAGCGGCAGAGCGATGCACAGAACGTCCAGTATCGCCGACCGGGCATGGAGCGTCGTGGCGGCTATTACTACTACAACGGCTACCGCGGTTATAACTACCGCCGCCCTGGCTATCGCTACTACAATGGCTGGTGGTATCCGATGGCAGCCTTCGGCACCGGAGTGATTATCGGTGGAGCGATCGCCCAGCCGCCGCGCTACACGCGTCCTGCCCCCGTCTATGGCAGCCGCCATGTGCAGTGGTGCTATGACCGCTACCGCTCATACCGGGCCTACGACAATACCTATCAGCCCTATGGCGGCCCGCGCCGCCAGTGCTATTCGCCCTATGGTTAAAGGGTAGGCAGGGCCGGGCGCTTCCGCTCCTGGCCCTTTTTCGCCTGGGATCACATGAGGCCGCCATAGCTGCGAGCGATGGGCCTGGCCGATGATCGCGCCGTGCCTGGTGAGAACTTGTCCTGCAGTGGCTAAAGTTCTTGGGCGAGCCCGATGAGCAGCCCCTCGGGACCGCGGATATAGCAAAGCCGATAGGCGTCCTTATACTGGACCACTTCGCCGACCAACTGCGCGCCGCGTTTGCGGAGCCGCTCAACCGTATCGTCGACGTCGTCGACCGCGAGCATGACGCGGAGGTAGCCAAGCGCATTGACCGGGGCAGTCCGGTGATCGGCGACGACCGGTGCTGCGAGGAAGCGGGAAAGCTCGAGCCTGCTGTGGCCATCCGGCGTACGCATCATGGCAATTTCGACATGCTGATCGCCGAGCCCGGTGACACGCCCGGCCCATTCCCCGTCGATCGTCGCCCGCCCTTCGAGCTCAAGGCCAAGTTCGCGAAAGAAATCGATCGTCTCTTCGAGGTCTTCGACGACGATGCCTATGTTGTCCATTCGCTTGAGCGCCATGTTTCCAATCTCCACGGTGTCGTTCCGGTCTACGGGGACGTCGCTCCAAACAACACCGAACGCCTGGGGAGAGTTCCGACCGGTGTCTCAGAGAATGCCGATCCGCCGGAGAATCCACCAGGCAAAGCCCATGGAGAGTGCGATGAACAACGCCGCATAGAGCGTGCCGGTGCCGTCGGCGAAGGGCAGCGCCCCGGTATTCATGCCGAAGAAGCCGGTGACGAGCGTCGGCGGCAGGAGGAAGGCGGTCATCAGCGACAGGATGTAAAGATGCCGATTGGTCTCCGAAGAGATCTTGCTGTCGATCTCTTCATGCAGCAGACGCGCGCGTTCCTGCAGGGCGAAGACGTCGCGGTCGACCGCTTCGAGCCGGTCGGAAAGCCGCTCGGCGGCGTCGATGAACCCGGGCGGTACCTCGTCCTCATCCGATGCGCCCGCCCGCCTGAGCAAGGCGAGGATCGTGCGAAGGTGCCGATGCAGCCGCACCACCGTGCGCCGCAGCGGCGCAAGCCCCGGCTGCTGCCGATGCCCAGCCTCGCCATAAACATGGTCCTCGATGACGTTCAGATCCTCGGTCAGTTCCAGAACCAGCGAGATCAGCGTGCGCTGGAATTCGACGACGATCATCTCGAAGAGGTCGATCGGCCGTGCGCATTTCGTGCTCTTTTCCACCGCTGCCTTGACGCGGTCGATGCTGCGCAAAGGATGCAGGCGGGTGGTGATGATGATGCGGTCGCTGACGGCGAAATGCAGCCAGCCGATCGTCTTCGTCACCGCGTCGAAGGTGCGCTCGAAATCGACGAGCGTGCCGTGCACGATATCGTCCGAAACGGTGATGGCCGCCTGGGTATCGTGGCTCGTCAGCGTGGCGACTGCGAGCGGCGGCAGGTTGCCGATCCGCTCGATGAGCGCAGGCGTTCGCGCGTCCGAGAGCGCGAGGTGAACCCACACCCATCCTTCCCCGGATAGCAGGCTGTCGATCGAGGCGTCGGTGGCGATCCGCTGGCAGCGGCTTTCGCCCGGCAGGAAACGATAGGCCCAGACGATGCCGGGTATTTCAGGGGAAATCAGGTTCATCTGAACGCCTTGTCCAGGGTCCGCCGCCTGTTCCGATCCATCGTTGGCAACGGGAGGGAGGAACACGCAGCCATTCAAAGTGCTAAAGTGACAGTCGCGCGTCCAGCGACGACGCGCGGCACCATCTGTCTTGGCTTCTATGCGCCGTTGATGACAGTTTTGTTACGGGCGGCCGCAGCCCGATGTTCGGGAAGCCGACGGCAATTGACGTTGACGTTTACGTAAAAATCAATAGTGTTCGGCGCACGAGGCCGCGCCCGGCGCGACCTGGCTATCTGGGAGGATCATCATGTACAAGGCACCCGTCGACGAGATCGCATTCACGCTGAAGCACGTGGCAGGCATGGGCGATGCACTGCAATCGGGCGCGCTGGGTGATCTCGGTGAAGACCTGGTCGATGCCATCCTTTCGGAGGCCGGTCGGTTCGCGACGGAAGAGGTGGCGCCGCTTGGCGACATCGGCGACAAGCAGGGGTCGCGCCTCGTCGAAGGCAAGGTCGAGACCCCAAACGGTTGGCGCGATCTCTACCACAACTGGATCGCCGGCGGCTGGAACGGGCTGACGGCCCCGGAAGATTTCGGCGGCCAGAACCTGCCGCATATGCTGCACGTCGCCGCCATGGAAATGTGGAACGCCGGCTCCATGGCCTTCGCGCTTGGCCCGACGCTCACCATGGGCGCCGTCGAGGCGCTGGAAAAGCACGGTTCCGATGAGCTCAAGGCCACCTATCTGCCGAAGATGGTCTCCGGCGAATGGACCGGCACCATGAACTTGACCGAGCCGCATGCCGGCTCCGACCTCGGTGTGCTGAAGGCCCGCGCTGAGCGCCGCGACGACGGCACCTACCGCATCTTCGGCCAGAAGATCTTCATCACCTGGGGCGAACACGACTTCACCGACAACATCGTCCATCTGGTGCTGGCGCGCCTTCCGGACGCGCCGGCCGGCACCCGCGGCATCTCGCTGTTCCTCGTGCCGAAATTCCTGGTCAACGCGGACGGTTCGCTCGGCGAGCGCAACGATCTCTTCTGCCATTCGCTCGAACACAAGCTCGGTATCCATGGATCGCCGACCTGCACGATGATCTATGGCGACGGCAAGTTCGGCGCTGAAAAGGGCGCGATCGGCTATCTGATCGGCGAGGAGAACCGCGGCCTCGCCTGCATGTTCACGATGATGAACAACGCCCGTCTGGCCGTCGGCATGCAGGGCGTGGCCATTGCCGACGCCGCGACGCAGAAGGCGATCGCCTTTGCCAAGGAGCGCACCCAGGGTAAGGCGCCTGGCTGGACGGGGCAGGGCATGAGCCCGATCATCGAGCACCCGGATGTTGCCCGCATGCTCCTGACGATGAAGGCGCTGACGCAGGGCTCGCGCGCGATTTCCTACGCCTGCGCCCACGCCGTCGACATGGGGCATGCAGCCGAAGGCGAAAAGGCGAAGTTCTGGCAGGAACGCTCCAGCCTGCTGACGCCGATCGCCAAGTCCTTCTCGACCGACGCCGGCGTCGATGTCGCCTCGATGGGTATCCAGGTGCATGGTGGCATGGGCTTCATCGAGGAAACGGGTGCTGCCCGCTATCTGCGCGACGCCCGCATCGCGCCGATCTACGAGGGTACCAACGGCATCCAGGCGATCGACCTCGTCACCCGCAAGCTGCCGCTTTCCGATGGCGGCCACGTGCGTGGCTTCATTGCCGAGTTGCGCGAGATCGCCGCGGCAGTTCGCGCCTCGAACCGCGACGGTTTTGGCGAGACGGCTGCACGCCTCGATGCGGCGCTGGACGATCTTTCGGCCGCGACCGAGTGGCTGATTGCGGCTGTTGCCGGCGGCAAGCTCGCAGAAGCACTCGCCGGCGCCACCGCCTACCAGCGGCTCTTCGGCCTGGCGCTGACCGGCGCCTATCTCGCCAAGGGTGGTCTGGCGGACGTCAGCGATGGCAAGGACGATCAGCGCATTGCGCTCTGCCGCTTCACCGCCGAAAACCTGCTGGCCGAGACTGCCGCACTGAAAGACCGTGTCGTCAACGGTGCCGACAGCCTCGCCGTCGCTCGCGCTGTTCTGGCCTGAAAGGACCCATCATGACCGACCACGTGCTCATCGAACGGCCGGAAGCCCACCCCGGCGTCCAGGTGATCCGCTTCAACCGGCCGGAAAAGAAAAACGCCATCACGCGCGACATGTACGCGAAGATGACCAATGCGCTGACGGTCGCTTCTAGCGATCCGGCCGTGCGCGCCACCGCCTTTCTCGGCACCGATGGTTGCTTCTCCGCCGGCAACGACATGGCCGACTTCCTCGCCTTCGCCATGGGCGGTTCCATGGGCATAGAGGTGATCGAGTTCCTGAAGGCACTCGCGACCGCAACGAAGCCTGTCGTTTCGGGCGTCGACGGTCTCGCGATTGGCATCGGCACGACGATCCATCTGCATTGCGACCTGACGATTGCGTCCGAGCGCTCGGTCTTCAAGACGCCCTTCGTCGACCTGGCGCTGGTGCCGGAAGCGGCCTCCAGCCTGATCGCGCCGCGCATCATGGGTCACCAGCGGGCCTTCGCGCTGCTTGCCGCCGGCGAACCGCTCACCGCAGGCGAGGCCGTGGACGCGGGACTGATCTGGAAGATTGTCGGCGCGGACGCGGTCGAGCGCGAAACCCTGGCGCTTGCTGGCCGGCTCGCCAAGAAGCCGCCGGAGGCGCTTCGCATCGCCCGCGATCTCGTCCGTGGCGACCGCAGCGACGTGCTGGCGCGTATCGACGAAGAGGCGAAGCACTTCGCCGCGCAATTGAAGAGTGCCGAGGCGCGGGCCGCCTTCGAGGCCTTCATGCGCCGCTAAACCAGTTTGGATTTGTGATGGGTGAGACGGGTGCCTCTGTGCACCCGTTTTGCATTCGGGGGCAAGCTCTTACCCGGCCGGCGGTAAAGATCCCGTTGCCGCCGCCATCGCGAACTTGAATAGATCAATTTTAATTTGTTCTTAAATACCGGTCGCTAGCGTCCTGCGCGATAGGCCCATCCCTATTTTGGGATGGCCCCAGCCGCATGAAGCAGGGCTGGCCTCGCCTTCGGGCATGTTCAACGTTTTCCCGTCAGCCTCTGCGCGCCGTCTTCACGGACGGACGACGGATGCTGCGCGAAAATCATCAAGAGCTCATGTCCGGCGGCCGCCGCCGGCACCCATTGGGAGCCCACCTTGTCCAAGCGATCGAACCTCATGACGCGCATTCTCGTTGCCGCGTCCTGTGTCGTCGTCGGCGCTTTCGCCGGCTTTTCCGTTTACATCGACAGCCTGCAGCGCGACACGACCACCAAGGCCGTCGAGGAGAACATTGCCTCCTCCGGCACCCAGGCCGCGCAGAGCGTCGCCAAGTGGCTGAACGGCCGCGTCACGCTGACGGCGATGGTGGCTGATGCCACCGGCAACGTCGCGGATGACGGTGGGGTCCAGCCGATCCTGAAGAACGACGTTCTCACCAGCGAATTCATGTCGACCTATGTTGGCAACGAAAGCGGCAAGTTCATCACCTGGCCCGACAATCCGATGCCGGCAGGCTATGACCCGCGTCAGCGCCCCTGGTACCAGCAGGCCGTCAAGGCTGACGCTCGCGTGCTGACCGAACCCTATGTCGACGCGTCCAGCGGCGCGCTGATCATCAGCGCCGCCGTTCCGGTCAAGCGCGACGGCAAGCTCTATGGCGTTGCCGCCAGCGACTTCTCGCTCGATACCCTGGTGACGATGATCAAGGGCGTCGATGTCGGCGGTGAAGGCTTTGCCTTCCTCGCCAGCAAGGACGGCCAGATCCTGGTTCATCCCGATGCCAAGCTGGTCACCAAGTCGCTCGCCGATGCCTTCCCGATCGACACACCGGCAATCGGCTCCGGTATCATGAACACCGAGCTCGACGGCAAGCCGATGCTGGTGAGCTTCGTTCCGGTCCAGGGCCTGCCCTCGGTCGAATGGTATGTCGGCTTCGTCATCGACGCCGACGCCGCCTATTCGGCGATCGATCAGTTCCGCATTGCCGCGACCATCGCCACGATCCTTGCGGTCGGCGTGATGCTCGTCTTCCTCGCGACCTTCCTCAACCGCCTCGTCATCCGTCCTGTCACGGATATGACCAGCGCGATGGAGAAGCTCGCGTCGGGTAACCACAACGTTGCAATCCCCGGCGAAGAGCGGACCGACCAGATCGGCTCGATGGCCGCCGCCGTCGCCGTCTTCAAGGCCAATGCCGTCGAGCGCGCCCGCCTCGAAAGCGAGGCGGATGCGAACCGTTCGCTGTCGGAACGCGAGCGCCTGGAACGCGAGGCGCAGAAGGCGCGCGACGCTGCCGAAGTGCAGCAGGCTGTCGATGGTCTGGCAACCGGCCTCGGCCGTCTTGCTGACGGCGATCTGGCCTATCGCATCGACAATCCCTTCGCCGATCGTCTCGATCGCCTGCGCGCCGACTTCAACAATTCGGTCGCCAAGCTGCACGACACGCTCTGCGCCGTCGGTGCCAATGCCCGCGGCATTGATGCCGGCGCGACGGAAATCCGCTCGGCCGCCGACGATCTCGCCCGCCGCACCGAGCAGCAGGCAGCCTCGGTCGAAGAGACCGCCGCAGCGCTTGAAGAGATCACCACGACGGTCAAGGACTCCGCCCGTCGGGCTGAAGAGGTCGGCGCGCTGGTCGCCCGCACGCGTGCCGGCGCTGAGAAGTCCGGCGAAGTCGTTGCCAACGCCGTAGATGCGATGCATGCGATCGAGAAGTCCTCGGGCGAGATCTCCAACATCATCGGCGTCATCGATGATATCGCCTTCCAGACCAACCTCCTTGCACTGAACGCCGGCGTCGAGGCGGCCCGTGCCGGTGAAGCCGGCAAGGGCTTTGCCGTCGTCGCGCAGGAAGTGCGTGAACTCGCCCAGCGCTCGGCCAATGCGGCCAAGGAGATCAAGGCACTGATCACCACCTCCGGCAACCAGGTCCGCAACGGCGTGACCTTGGTCGGCGACACCGGCAAGGCACTGGAGACGATCGTCGCCGAAGTCCAGGAGATCAACAAGCACGTGAGCGCGATCGTGACCGCGACGCGCGAGCAGTCGACGGGCCTCCAGGAGATCAACACGGCGGTCAACACCATGGATCAGGGCACGCAACAGAACGCGGCCATGGTCGAGGAACAGACGGCGGCAAGCCATGGTTTGGCGTCGGAAGCAGCCTCGCTCAACGCACTGCTGGCCCAGTTTAACCTCGGCGATACGCAGAGCGTATACGCGGCAGCGACCAGCCACCGCCGCCGGGCAGCCTAGTCCTCGCCGACATTTGAGAAGCAAAAGGCCCGGGAGACCGGGCCTTTTCTTTGCGCAGTGCATCAGGATTCTCGCTTTTCACTGCAGGATCGCGAGTCATCCCCTTGTTTCTTAAGCTTTGATAAAGCGCTCGCGCATACCGTTTCTTCGCCGCGAAATGACTTCGCCCGCACGTCGCCTCCAGCATTCATCATCGCGATGTGCCCCAGACACCTGTCCCAATGCTCAGCGTGCCCGTCACGCAATCGATGATTTGGCCGCGCACGACCGCAACGGCGGAGGCGCGAGGGGAGACATACGGTGATCCTAAAGACTGCAACGGCAAGAAACATGTTCGCCATCGTGATGACCGGCCTGTTGACCTCCATGGTCACCGCCGCCGTCGTCTTCTGGCTCTCCTATCAGCAATTGCGCGAGCGCAGCATCGCCGAAATGACCAATGCCGCATCCGCAAGCGCGCGCAGCGTCGAGACGAAGTTTGCCGAGGCAAAGACGCTCGCAAACAACATCCGCTCCGCGCTCTATGCGGTAAAGGGCACCGGCGAGCCGTCGCGCGCCGAAATCGAAACCCTGATGAAACGCTGGATCGTCGACAATCCGCTTGCCGTCGGCATGAGCACCGGCTGGGAGCCGAACGCCTTCGACGGCAAGGACGCCGAATTCGTCGGCAAGCCGGGCCATGACGCGACCGGCCGCTTCGTTCCCTATATCGCCCGCTCCGGCGACAAGGTGATCCACGAGGCGCTCGCCGATTATGACAAGCCGGGTCCCGGCGACTACTACCAGATCCCGAAGAAGACCGGCCTCGACATGGTCACCGAGCCTTATGTCTACCCGATCAACGGCAAGGACGTGCTGATGACCTCGATCATGGTGCCGCTGAAGAAGGACGGCGCCTTCATCGGTGTGGTCGGCGTCGACATGGCGCTCGGCGAACTCTCGACCGAACTCGCCAAACTGAAGCCCTTCGGCACCGGTTTCGTCTCATTGCTCAGCAAAGATGGCAGCATCATCAGCCATCCGGATGCCAAGGTCCTCGGCAAGGTGCTGAAAGACACGCCGCTCGCGGGTGAGGGGTGGGGTGACCTCCTGAGCCACACCGGCCAGGCCTTCGCGCTGAAGCACACGGATGGCAGCGGGCATCTGGCCGTCGCCGTACCGGTCAACCTGCTGCCCGACACCGAATGGTACGTCGTGGTCTCGGTGCCCGAAGCCACGGTCTTTGCCGGCCTTTCGCATCTCGCGATGATTTCGATCGCCGTCATTGCCGTTGCCGCCGCGATCATGATCATCGTCGGTTGGACACTGGCGAGCCGCTTCCGCAAGCGCGTCGCCAATGTCATCGGCGTCACCGGCCAGATCGCCGCTGGCGAGACCGACGTCGACCTGTCCGAGGCCGAGCGCAAGGATGAGATCGGGGATCTCGCCCGGTCGCTGCGTGTCCTGCGTGATGCGACGATCGCCAAGATGCAGCTCGAAAGCGAGGCGGATGCGAACCGCTCGCTATCGGAACGCGAACGTCTGGAACGCGAAGCGCAGAAGGCGCGCGATGCTGCCGAAGTGCAGCAGGCCGTCGATGGTCTGGCAACCGGTCTCGGCCGTCTTGCTGACGGCGATCTGGCCTATCGCATCGACAATCCCTTTGCCGATCGTCTCGATCGCCTGCGCGCCGACTTCAACAACTCGGTCGCCAAGCTGCACGACACGCTCTGCGCCGTCGGTGCCAATGCCCGCGGCATTGATGCCGGCGCGACGGAAATCCGCTCGGCCGCCGACGATCTCGCCCGCCGCACGGAGCAGCAGGCAGCCTCGGTCGAAGAGACCGCCGCGGCACTCGAGGAGATCACCACGACGGTCAAGGACTCGGCTCGCCGCGCCGAAGAGGTTGGTGCGCTGGTCGCCCGCACCCGTGCCGGCGCTGAGAAGTCCGGCGAAGTCGTTGCCAACGCCGTAGACGCGATGCATGCGATCGAGAAGTCCTCGGGCGAGATCTCCAATATCATCGGCGTCATCGACGATATCGCCTTCCAGACCAACTTGCTCGCGCTGAATGCCGGCGTCGAGGCGGCCCGTGCCGGTGAAGCCGGCAAGGGTTTTGCCGTTGTTGCTCAAGAAGTGCGTGAACTCGCCCAGCGCTCGGCACAGGCCGCCAAGGAGATCAAGGCGCTGATCACCACCTCGGGAAACCAGGTCCGCAACGGCGTGACCTTGGTCGGCGATACCGGCAAGGCACTGGAGACGATCGTTGCCGAAGTTCATGAGATCAACAAGCATGTGAGCGCGATCGTGACCGCGACGCGCGAACAGTCCACCGGTCTCCAGGAGATCAACACGGCCGTAAACACCATGGACCAGGGCACGCAACAGAACGCGGCCATGGTCGAGGAACAGACGGCGGCAAGCCATGGCCTGGCGTCGGAAGCAGCCTCGCTCAATGCGCTGCTCGCCCAGTTCAACCTCGGAGAAGGGCAGGGCTCTTACGCAGGTGGGGGTGGATACCGCCGCCGCGCGGCGTGACGACGGATCGGCGTCCGCGGGTCATGCTAAGACGAGTGCAAAAACAAGAGGATAGCACGCAAGCGTGAATCAGTCTGGCAGACGCTTCAAGTCGAACGATAACGAAGGCCCGGGAAACCGGGCCTTTCTCATTTCTCCAGCGTGACCACCGCCTCGACATGGGCCGACCAGAGGAACTGGTCGATCGGCGTCACCGAGGTGATGCGGTACCCGGCGGCAACGAGGATCGAGAGGTCGCGCGCAAGCGTCACTGGATTGCAGGAGACGGCGACGACCTTCTTGACGCCGGAGCGGGCGATCTCGTGACACTGCACGTCCGCGCCGGCGCGTGGCGGATCGAAGACGACCGCGTCGAAGACCTTCAGTTCCTGCGCCATGAGCGGGCGGCGGAAGAGATCACGCTTCTCGATGGTGACGGGCTTGAGCCCCTGCGTGTTGCGAGCCGCCAGATCAAGCGCCTTCAGCGCCTTGTCTTCGCCTTCGACCGCATGCACCCGCGCCTTGCGGGCGATGCGCAGCGCAAAGGTGCCGCAGCCGGCAAAGAGGTCGGCGACGCGCTTGGACTTGCCGAGATGGTCGAGCACCAGCTTCGCCATTGCCTCTTCGGCCTGCGCCGTCGCCTGGGTGAAGCTGCCGGGCGGCGGCGAGACGGAAACACCGCCGAAATCGATGACAGGCTTCACCGGCTCGACAATGATCTCGCCATTGAGGCTGACGCGGGCGATGCCGCGCTCACCGAGCACGGCTTCGACCGTGCGGCGGCGCTCGCGGTCGTCGAGCTTCTTGATGCCATCGACCGAGAGGTCGAGGCCGGAGAGCGTTTCGAGCACGGTGATGCGGAACGGCTCGGCATTGACGGCCATGGCCGCGCCGACTTTGGCAATGGTGGCGAGCTTCGAGACGATACCCGGGCTCGCGATCGGACATTCCGAGATCGCGACGATATGGTGGCTTTCCGCCTGGTTGAAGCCGAGAAGCAGATCCTTCTCGGTCTTGCGGGCGGTGAAGACCGCGCGGCGGCGCTGGCCGGGCTCGGCGGTGATGAGCGGCGCCACCTCGGGAGTAAGCCCTTTCGACTTCAGGGCGGCGATCACCAGATCGCGCTTGAAGCCGTGGTAGAGCGTGTCGGAGGCATGTTGCATCGTGCAGCCGCCGCAGGTGCCGTTGATGCCGTCCGGCCCGAAGTGCCGACAGTGCGGTTCGACGCGCTCGGGTGAGGCTTCTCTCACCGACATCAGCGTGCCGTGCGATTTGTTGACGGCGAGCGCGACGCTTTCGCCGGGCAGGGTGAAGGGTGCATAGATCGGCCCGTCAGGACCTTCGGCAATGCCGTCGCCCTGAGCGCCCAGCCGCTTGATGGTGACGGCTTCAGTGGTCATGGCTTCTTGCCTGCCAGCAGGTATTCGACATTGCCGTCGCCGCCGGCAATGGGGGAGGGGATAAGGCCGAGGCTTTGCCAGCCCATGTCCTCGACAAGCCAGCGCTCGAGTTCGGCGGCGACATCAGGTGCGCTGTCGGGATCCTTGAGCAGGCCCGCCTTGCTGATGGCGTCGCGGCCCGCCTCGAACTGAGGCTTCACCAGCAGGATGCAGTACGAACCGGGAAGCGCCATATCGAGTGCCGGCGGCAGCGCGAGCTTGAGCGAGATGAACGAGACGTCCGAGACGACGAAGGTGACTTCGCGGTCGTCGATGTCCTCCTCGGTCATCGCGCGTGCATTGAGGCCCTCAATGCTGGTGACGCGTTCGTCACCTTCGATGCGCGGATGGATCTGGCCATGGCCGACATCGATCGCGACCACATGCTCGGCTCCACGCTTCAACAGCACTTCGGTGAAGCCACCGGTCGAGGCGCCGATATCGAGACAGCTTTCGCCTGCAGGGTCGAGCCCGAAATGATCGAGTGCCGCGACCAGCTTCAGCGCGGCGCGCGAGACATAGTCCTGCGCCGGGTCATCGATGGTGATCGTCACGCTCTCGGCAAACATCGACGCTGCCTTGGTGACCGTGCGGCCGTCGACCTTGACGGTCCCGCGCTGGATTGCGTCACGGGCACGCGCGCGGCTTGCGACCAGCCCCGAGTTCAGCAGCAGCTGATCGAGGCGGACCCGGTTCTTGTGTTCTTCGTTCTGGCGATCTTCTGACATGTGTTTCTCATGGCGACTTGCCGCCGCAATGGCAAGCCCCCTGTGCTCGCAGCCATCGAGCCCTTCCTGCAATTCCGTCCGGAAAAGCAAAAACCCCGGGGACGAGCCGGGGTTTTTGCTTGAAGTCGCACGGAAGCCTCAGCCGGCAGCGCCGATGCCGATATCCTGCTTTTGGCCGAGTGCCTTGAAGACGGTCGAGACGATGCCGGCGCGGTCGAGGCCCGCGGCGGCATACATGGCCTCGGGCTTGGCCTGTTCCATCCAGACGTCGGGCATGACCATCGGACGAACCTTGAGGCCGCCGTCGAGCAGGCCGTCCTCGGCGAGGAACTGCAGCACGTGGCTGGCAAAGCCGCCGACGGCACCTTCCTCGATGGTGATCAGCACCTCGTGGTTGCGGGCAAGCTCGCGGATGAGGTCATGGTCCAGCGGCTTGGCAAAGCGCGCATCCGCGACCGTGGTCGAAAGCCCGGCGGCGTCGAGGTCTTCTGCGGCCAGCAGACAGTCGGCAAGGCGCGTTCCGAAGGAAAGCAGCGCCACCTTGGAGCCCTCCTTGACGATACGGCCCTTGCCGATCTCGAGGATCTGGCCCCGCTCCGGCATCTCGACGCCAACGCCTTCGCCGCGCGGATAACGGAACGAGATCGGGCCGGCGTCATAGGCAGCAGCCGTGCGCACCATGTGCTTCAGTTCCGCCTCGTCGGCAGCCGCCATCACCACGAAGCCGGGAAGGGTGGCGAGATAGGTCGTGTCGAACGAGCCCGCATGCGTCGGACCGTCGGCGCCGACGAAACCGGCACGGTCGATCGGGAAGCGCACCGGTAGGCCTTGGATCGCCACGTCGTGGACCACCTGGTCGTAGCCGCGCTGCAGGAAGGTCGAATAAAGCGCTGCGAACGGCTTGTAGCCTTCGGCGGCAAGGCCGGCGGCAAAGGTTACGGCGTGCTGCTCGGCAATGCCGACATCGAAGCAGCGCGACGGATGGACCTTGGCGAACTTGTCGAGCCCGGTGCCGGACGGCATGGCGGCGGTGACGGCGACGATCTTGTCGTCGAAGCCGGCTTCCTGCGTCAGCGCATCGGCGAAAACAGAGGTATAGGCGGGCGCGTTCGGCTTCGCCTTCGCCTGGGCGCCGGTGATGACGTCGAACTTGTTGACGCCGTGGTACTTGTCGGCGGCAGCTTCCGCCGGCGGATAGCCCTTGCCCTTCTGCGTCACCACATGGATCAGCACCGGACCTTTGGCGTTGTCGCGCACGTTGCGCAGCACCGGCAGCAGATGGTCGAAGGAATGCCCGTCGATCGGGCCGATATGGTAGAAGCCCATCTCTTCGAAGAGCGTGCCGCCGGTGACGTAGCCGCGGGCATGCTCGACCGCGCGGGTGATCGCCCGGTCGACGGTCTTGCCGAGATAGGCCGTCAGCTTCTTGCCGACTTCGCGGATGCCCATATAGGTGCGGCCGGAGGCAAGGCGCGCTAGATAGGCGCTCATCGCGCCGGTCGGCGGCGCGATCGACATGTCGTTGTCATTGAGGATGACGATCAGCCGCGCGTCGAGCGCACCGGCATTGTTCAGCGCCTCATAGGCCATGCCGGCCGAAAGCGCGCCATCACCGATGACGGCGATGACATTGCGGTTCTTGCCGTCGAGGTCGGCGGCGACCGCCATGCCGAGGCCGGCGGAAATCGAGGTCGAGGAGTGCGCGGCACCGAAGGGGTCGTATTCGCTCTCGGCGCGGCGGGTAAAGCCCGAGAGGCCGCCTTCCTGACGCAGCGTGCGGATGCGATCGCGGCGGCCGGTGAGGATCTTGTGCGGATAGCACTGGTGGCCGACATCGAAGATCAGCCGGTCATGCGGCGTGTTGAAGACCTTGTGGATGGCGATCGTCAGTTCGACGACGCCAAGGCCCGCGCCAAGGTGCCCGCCGGTACGCGACACCGCGTCGATCATTTCTGCCCGGACTTCTCCGGCAAGCTGCGGCAGATCCTTGTCGTCGACCTTCTTCAGATCGTCGGGATAGGTCACCTTGTCGAGCAAGGGAGTAGCCGGCATCGGATTGGTTGGCAGTTGTGTCACGCTGCATGCCTCATGCGCGCCCCAAAGGTCGGGCGCGCGATAGTTGGTGGGTACCGTCGAAGCGGCTCTTTAGACGCAATCGTTGCTGAATGCAAAATTAGGCGTTCCTGCGTCGTCAACCAAGAGACTAGCGCATGATTCTGTGAATCGAAATCGATTCAAGCGCCATGAGGCAATGTTGCGCGGTTTTCCGCATCCATCCTGTGCCACTTTAGGTCGCGGTCAGCCCTCGGGCAGCGGAACGAATTCCTCTTCGTCTCCGGGCACGATGTCGAAGCGTCCGCTGCGCCACTCTTCCTTGGCTTTCTCGATGCGCTCCTTCGAAGACGAAACGAAATTCCACCAGATGTGGCGGGACGACCCGAGCGCAGCACCCCCGAAGAGCATCACGTGACAACCCTGCGGTCCGGCCGTGACCGTGATCTCGTCGCCGGCACGGAAGACGAGCAGCTGGTTGTCTGCAAAATGATCGCCGGCAATGATCGCCTCGCCGGAGAGGATATAGAGCGCGCGCTCTTCCCATTGCGCCGCGAAGGGGGCGCTCTTGCCGGGTGCAATGTTGAGATCGACATAGATCGTGTCGGTGAAGACCGAGACCGGCGACTTCGAGCCCTCGAAGTTGCCGATCACCACCCGCGCCTTGATGCCGTCGTCGCTCATATGCGGCAGCATGCGTTCTTCGGTATGGCTGAAGATCGGGTCGATTTCTTCCTTGTGATCGGGCAGCGCCAGCCAGGTCTGCAGGCCCGAGATCGAACGGTCGTGGCCGCGCTGGTTCTCGGGCGAGCGCTCTGAATGCACGATGCCGCGGCCGGCCGTCATCAGGTTCACGTCGCCGGGACGGATGACCATCTCGGTGCCGAGGCTGTCGCGGTGCTTGATCTCGCCGTCGAAGAGATAGGTGACGGTCGAAAGACCGATATGCGGGTGCGGACGCACGTCGATCGCCTCGCCGGCGCGCAGCAGCGCCGGACCCATGCGATCGAAGAAGATGAAGGGGCCGACCAGGCGGCGCTTGGCTGTCGGCAAAGCGCGACGAACCTGCAGCCCGCCGATGTCGCTGGTGCGCGGAACGATCAGATGTTCGATGGCGTCGCAGGCGGGCTTGTCGCCGGCGAGCGGGTCGGGGCCTGGAAAGAAAGACATGGCGCGTGCTCCCGTTTTTGCTGTCGCTTCAAGTCCTAACGCCTATGACATCAGGCGGGTAGGGGCGAAGCAAGGACGCAGTGTTTCCGCGCGACGATCAATCCGATCTTGGCAATTCCGGGAAAAGCGTGAAGCGATTTTCCGCCCGGAATTGCGATGAAACGATCAGTCGGCGTCGAGCGGCTCCACGCCCTGCGGTCTGCCGGCGCGGTCGAGGCGGATCTTTTCGATGCGGTCCTCGGCGGCCTTCAACAGCGCCTCGCAATGCTTCTTCAGCGCTTCGCCGCGCTCGTAGATCTCGATCGACTTGTCGAGGGCGACATCGCCGCGCTCCAGCGCCGAAACGATCCGCTCCAGTTCCTCGACGGCCTGCTCGAAGGAGAGGGCGGAAACGTCCGGTTGCGTAGTGGTGTTCATGTCTACCCTCTCATCAGTCTCAAGATGTGCAGGCCGGCCGATTCGGCCAGGCCCTGAAGGTCATAGCCGCCTTCGAGCAGGCTGACCATGCGGTTGCCAGCGCTGCGATCGGCGATCTCGTGCAGACGCCCGGTCGCCCAGTCGAAATCCTCGGCGACGAGATTGATCTGCGCCAGCGGATCGCGGTGATGCGCGTCGAAGCCGGCGGAGATCAGGATGAAGTCCGGCCGGAAATTGGTGAGTGCTGAAAGCACGCGGCTGCGGAACGCCTCGCGGAAATGTTCACTGCCCATGTTCGGCGACAGCGGCGCGTTGACGACATTGCCCTTGATACCCGTCTCGTCCTTGGCGCCGGTGCCGGGATAGAGCGGCATCTGGTGCGTCGAGCAGAAGAGCACCGAGGGGTCGTCCCAGAAGATGTCCTGCGTGCCGTTGCCGTGGTGCACGTCCCAGTCGACGATCGCGACCCGCTCGGCGCCGTGGACCTTCTGGGCATAGCGGGCGGCGATCGCCACCGTGTTGAAAAGACAGAACCCCATCGCCTTGTTCTTCTCGGCGTGGTGTCCTGGCGGCCGCGCCGCGACGAAGGCGTTGTCGGTCTCGCCGGTAAAGACGGCGTCCACCGCTGCGGTCGCTCCGCCGATCCCGGTTAGCGCCGCGTCGAGGCTCAAGGGGCTGGCACAGGTGTCGGCCTCGAAATGGTTGAGGCCTTCCTCCGGAATGGCGCGCCTGACGGCAGCGAGATGCTCTTCCGGATGTGCGAGCAGGACGAGATCCTCACTCGCCTTCTTCGCCTCGATCCGCTTGAGATCGGAGAAGTTCGGATGTTCGAGCGCAAGGTTCAGCGCCTTCAGCCGGTCCGGCCGCTCGGGATGCCCTTCCGGAACCTCGTGTTCCAGAAAGACCGGATTTTCATAGAGGAACGTGGTCATGCCCGGAACCTAGTGCGCCCACCCTGCAAGGTCCATGGCGAGCCGGTCGAAAGGCGCAATTTTCAACAGCGCGGATCGATGAGCAGCTTGCCGTCGCGGCTCGGATCCGCCTGATGCGCGAGCGCCGCGTCGAGCTTGCTTAGCGGATAGATTTCGGCGATGCGGCTGGAAAAGAGACCCGATCGCAAACCTTCGAAACTCTTGGCAAAGGCCGCTTCGATCACGGGTCGCCCGGCCGAATGCACCCAGGTCCGCAGCCACAGGAAGGAGAAGCGGATGTCCGGCCGCGCCTGGATCGCCGCCTGCGGCACCGGAACGCCGCTGAGCGCCCCATACTGGATGAAGGCGCCGCCCGGTTCGAGCGTGCGCAGAATAAGATCGCCGGCAAACGGACCGCCAACAGCGTCGATGATTGCGTCGAGGCGAAGCTGCGGCACGCGGCCCTCGTCGCCAAACACGATGTGGCCGGGGACCCCGGTTGCCAGCCGCTCGGCGCTGCGCGCGCTGCGGACGATCCCGGTGGCATCCGCGTCTTCGCCGGCCAGCAGCTTCATCAGCATGCCGCCGATCGCCGACCCTGCCGCGGTGACGCCGATACGGCGGCCACCGAGCGGGCCGAAATGTTGGCGCAGCGCCTCGACCAGTTGCAGCGCCGTCAGCGGATTGACGTAGCAGGTGGCCGCATCGGTCTCGCCGATGTCGTCGGGCAGGGCGAAACACCATTCGGCCGGCCGGATCAGATATTCCTGCCAGAGACCGCTGGCACCGATGGGCACCACGCGATCACCGGGTTTCAGCGACGTCACGCCAGGGCCGACGCGCGTCACCGTGCCGAAGCCTTCGAAGCCCGGCACGAAGGGCAGCGTGGTGCGGGCGCTATAGGCGCCAGTCACCGGGATGAGATCGGACGGGTTGATGGCGGCAAGCGACAGCGCAACCTCGACTTCGCCCGCCGCAGGCGCCACGCGCCCGGCGTCGACCATCGCAATCACTTGCCGGGGATCACCGAACTGGCTAACGAGGGTGGAGCGCATCGTCAGGGAGCCTCGCATGGACGGCAGGGAGCTGGAGAACGTCACGGAAATCCGGATTCCGTTTCGCGATATAGACATGCACGGCCACATGCACAATGCCGCCTATTATGCCCACGCCGAGGCCGCGCTTTCCAGCCTCTGGCGTCACCGTCCGCATGTGGTGAACGAGCCGAGCTATCTCGTGCGCCGCTCGGCCTGCGTCTATCACCGTGGTCTGCGCTACGACGAGCCGGCCCGTCTTACCGTCAACGTGGCGAAGGTCGGCGGCAGCTCGATCAGTTTTGTCGTCAAGGTCGAAGCACGCGGCCAACTCGCTGCCGAAGTCGAGGTCGTCTGGGTCGCGGTTGATCCGCAGCGACACACGCCGCTGCCGCTGCCGACGGCGACGCGCGAATGGCTGGCGGCCTATTCGGTCTAGCCAAAGCGATTCCGGGAAAAGCGCGCAGCCGTCACAATAGACGACGCTCCAGCTTTCATGGTGTTTTTGGCCCGTCCAGGCAAAAGGCGCCCCCCCTCTGTCCGGCAGAGCAGAGGGGGCATCTATCTCGTTACCAGACCAGTGTCGCGTACTATGCGAAGCGGTTTTCCGTCCGGAATTGCGCCGCCTAAACCGCGCGAAACAGGGTGACGATGCCCATGCCGCCGCCGACGCCCATCATCGCCAGTCCTTCCGTGCCTTTCGGCGATGCCAGCATCTGCGAGAAAAGCCGGACGGTGAGGATCGCCCCCGAGGCGCCATACGGATGGCCGAGTGCGATGGCGCCGCCGTCGAGATTGACCCTTTCCGCGGCGATATCGAGTTGGTCGAGGCTGCCGAGCACCTGCGAAGCGAAGGCCTCGTTGAATTCGATGAAATCGACCTTTGCCGGATCGAGCGCGGATTGCCGTGCCTTCAGCTTCTGCATTGCCGGGACCGGGCCAAGCCCGAGCAGATTGGGATCGACGCCCGCGGTCGCCGCGTCGACGAATTCGAGTGCGAAGGAAACGCCAAGTCGTTGGGCCTCGGCAAGGTTCGTCACCAGCACCACCGCCGCGCCGTCGTTGATCGGGCAGGCATTGCCGGCCGTTACCGTCCCGCCCTCGACGAAGACCGGCTTCAGCCGTTGCAGCGTCTCCAGCGAAGCATTGGCACGAGGGCACTCATCGCGCGACATAAGGTCCGTCGCTGTTTCGACCGGCACAATCTCGCGGGCGAAGCGGCCGGCAACGGCGGCCTCGACCGCGCGACGGTGGCTTTGAAGCGCAAAGGCGTCCTGGCGCTCACGGGAGATCTTGCAGGCGGTCGCGACGTTTTCGGCGGCGACGCCCATATCCGGATCACCGATCTCGTCTGGTGCCATGCGGGCGCGCTTGACCGGCGCGAGTTCGCCGCCGCGCTCCAGCGGCGGTCTCAGGCGGATATGCGCACGGCTGGCGCTCTCGGCGCCGCCGGCCAGGTAGAAACGGCCGGCGCCCGCCTGGATCATCCGTGCGGCAAGGGTGATCGCCTCCAGCCCGGAACCGCATTGGCGGTCGACGGTGACACCCGGCGTCGAGACCGGCAGGCCGGCTTCGAGGGCGGCGAGCCGGGCGAGATTGCCGGCGCTGTTGGCGGCGTTTCCGAGAAGAACGTCGTCGATCTCGCTCGCCTTTACACCGGTATCGCGGAGAATACGGGCGATCAGCGGTGCCGCCAGCTGCGACGGTTCGATATCGCGAAGCGTGCCGTTGACGCGGCCGATCGGTGTGCGGAGAGCGGCGATAATGACAGGTATGCGTGCCGGGTCAGTCGATGAGTTCGAGAGCATCGTTTCCATCCGCGATCCATTGTCTGAGCGTGCCCGCCGCCACCTTGCCCGACTGCGTCATCGGCATATTCAGGCAGAGCCAGATGCGGCGCGGATGCTTATAGCGCGGCAGGTGGGCGGCGAGATGACGCTCAAGCGCTTCTCGATCAAACATACCGCCTTCCGGCTCGATGACGGCGACGAGTTCGCTGCCGAGATCCGGGTGGTCGAGCCCGAGGACGAGAGCGGCGTGCACGCCGGGATCTGCGGTCAGCGCGGCTTCCACTTCCTGCGGGTAGATGTTGTTGCCGCCCGAAAGCACCATGCCGCCGGACCGGCCGAGGAGGTGCAGGGTGCCGCACTCATCGAGGAAGCCGAGATCGCCGACCGTCGCCAGCGACCCGAGACGACGGAAGCCGGCACCATCGGTGGTGCCGACATACCCGTCGGATATGAGGGCGCTGTCGACGAAGATCGTGCCCGTCTCACGGGTTGGCATTTCGCCCCCCCTGTCGTCGCGAATGCTGAGCGTAACACCCGGGAAGGCACGGCCGACGGCGGTGGCCGAAGCGGTGTCGCCGTTGGTAGCAACACTGATGAAGCCCAGTTCCGAGGCGCCGTAATATTCGATGATATCGGCTTGAGGAAACGCGAGTGCCGCGCTGTCGCGATCGTTTTCGGTCAGCTTGGCGCCGGCGACGGTGATCTGGGTGACGGATGTTTGCGGCCGGTCGGCGGCTGCAGCGCAGAGCCGCCGCAGCATCGTCGGCACCAGCGCCAGTCGCTTGACCTCTTTCGCCTCGACGATGGACATCGCCCGGGAGGCCTCGAAATGCGCGGCCCCGATGAATTCGGCGCCGGCGACAAGGGTTTCGGCAAGCGCATAAAGTGTCAGCCCGTGCGCGAGCGGACCGGGCGCAAAGGTGCGGGTGGCGCGGTCGATGCCGAAGAAGGGTTCGCCCGTGGCCAAGCTTCTGCGCCACGAACCGCGATCGCGGATGATCGCTTTCGGCGTTCCTGTCGTGCCCGAGGTGAAGACGATCAGGAATGGCTCGGTGTCGTCGCCGATTGCGAGCGGCTTTCGCTCGTTGCCTTCGGCCTCGCGAAAGGTTCGCGTCTCGCCGCTTGCGGGCGCATGGAGCGAGAGGTTGGCGCCATCGGCCGTGACAATGAGATCGGGCGAAAGGCGATCGTGCATCGTCTGGCGCGTCGCCTCCGGCAGATGCGGATCGATCAGCGCGACGCAGTTGCCGCCGCTGGTGGCGGCCAGGAAGGCAGCGGCGAAGAGCGGGTGATTGCCCGTCTCCAGTGCGATCAGGCGAGAGCGGTCGCCGAGCACGCTGCGGCGTTCGGCAATCCTAACCAAGTCTCCGAAACGTTCGGCAAGTGCGCCGGCGATGCGTGCGAGGTCACCAAAAGTGAAAACCCGGCCCTCGATTTGGAAGGCCGGGGCATGCGGATGGTCTTGCGCGTGGCGATGGATCGCGGCGGCAAACGGCATCGGCTCAGGCGCGGGCCGGCAACAGCGGATAGCCGGCGTAGACCGCGCGTGCGGCAAGCGTCGCGATCGCAGCCTTCAGCAGGTCGCCCGGAATGAAGGCGAGCGAGCCGGCTGCAACGGTCATGAGCGGGGTGCCGGTGACGGCGGAAACCCAGGGCATGCCGATCGCATAGAGCACGACGATGCCGCCGAGGACGGAGGCGAGGAAGAAGCCGATGAACTGGCGCGTTTCGGCCTGGCCTTCGCGCACGGTGCGCTCGGCGATCAGGCCGGTGACGAAGGTGGCAACGACCCAGCCGATGATGAAGCCGCCCGACGGGCCGGCAAAGACCGCAAGGCCGCCGCGGCCGCCCGAAAGCGCCGGCAGGCCGATGGCGACCAGCAGCAGGAACAGCAGGAAGGCGAGCGCGCCGCGCCTGGCGCCGAGAATGCAGCCGGCGAGCATGACGCCCATGGATTGCGCAGTGATCGGGACCGGAATGAAGCCGAGCGTGATCGGCGGAATGAAGCCGAGCACGACGACGATCGCGGCGAAGAGGGCGATGAGCACGAGATCTCTGGTATTCATGTAGTTCCGCTTCCCTGTTTTTTAGAATTCGCGAATTTATTGACGGCGAAATCCGCGCGCGTCAATCGCGGCAGCAATCGTGTCGGCATCTTTCAGCGTCAGGATGATCAGCGGCCCTATGATCGTCAACGGCCGGACGGGCAGTCCGCGGGCGTGATGGGCTTCGCGGATTGCCTGATAGCGCGCAAAGATATCCGGGACGAAGCGCAGTACGAGCCCGAGCGCCAGGCTGACATCGGCCCCCTTCAGCCAGCCCAGCCGTTCCAGCGGGCTCAAGAGGATGGTGATCTCGTCCATGAAGGCGCTGATCGTCGTCGTCGCCGTGACGGCGGCTGCAAACAGAACCAGCGCCATCAGCCGCAAGGTTAACGTGGCGACCTCGGCAACGGACAGGTAAAAGAGATTGACGGCCGCCAGAAAGAAGATCGTCAGGAAGACGAAGCCGACGCGCTTCAGCGCCTCCTTGGGCGTGAGGCCGGCGGAGAGATAAAGTGCGGCGGCCACGATGAAGGCGATCGCCTGAACCGCGAGCGAAGCGCTCAAAAAAAGGCCGATGCTCGACGCCACGAGTGCCATCAGCTTGACCCTGACCGGCAGCCGGTGGAGCAAGCTGCTGCCCTCGATGTGCAGGCTCGTCAGCATCCGGCGATCTCGTGATAGCGGCGGATCGCGTCTTGCGGGTTGCCGTCGAAGGCAAGACGGCCCTCATGGAAGAGCAATAGCCGTTCGACATTCTCGACGAGACCGAGATCATGGGTGATCACCACCGTATCCTCCGGCAGGTCGTCGATCGCCACGGCGACACGGCGGCGGTTCTTCAGGTCAAGCTGGTTCGTCGGCTCGTCGAGGATCAGGATCTTCGGATCGGTAACGACGACGCTCGCCATGGCGACGAGCTGCGTTTCTCCGCCCGAAAGCTCATGCACGCGCCGCCTTGCCAGGTGTTCGATGCCGAAGCGCGAAAGTGCTGCCTGCATGCGGCGGTCGACTTCTTCGCGCGAAAGCCCGCGGTTTTTCAGCCCGAAGGCGATGTCCTCGGCGACGATCGGCATGATCAGCTGGTTGTGCGGGTTCTGGAAGATGAAGCCGGCCTCGGAAAGCACGGCGCGGTCGTCTTTGATCGTATCGAGCCCGTTGACCGTAACGCCGCCGGAGGAAGGCTTCACCAGACCGTTGATCAGCCGGGCGAAGGTTGTCTTGCCGGAACCGTTGAGGCCGATGATGCCGATCCGTTTTTCGTTGAGCGTGAGCGTCAAGGGGTGCAAAGCCACCCGCTCGCCGAAGCGGACCGCGCAATCGGTAAAGCGGATGTCCATTCCGTTCCTCGCTGTCTCCGGCCCGCGCCGTTTTCGGGTTGCTCTATAGGCCAAGTGCGACAACAAGGGCAATGCAGTCCGCGGACCGATGCGGCATTTGAATTATGGGAATAAAAGCCTATTGTTATCGTCATGACGATTCGCCTTTCCAACAGCGACGCCCGTCGCATCTTCCTCGCCAAGCAGGGCCTTTCAGGCGCGCCCAACCGCGCGCTCGGCAAGGAAGGCCTCTTGAAGCTCATCCACGACATCGGCTTCGTGCAGGTAGACAGCATCGCCACGGTGGAGCGCGCCCATCACCAGATCCTGTTTTCCCGCAACCAGACCTATCGTCGAGAGCATCTGACGGCGCTGCTGGAGGACGATCGCGACCTCTTCGAGCATTGGACCCACGATGCCTCGATCATTCCAAGCAGCTTCTTCCGCTATTGGAAGCATCGCTTCAAATGGGAAGGTGAGACGATCGTCGAGCGGTGGAAGGCGTGGCGTGGCGAAGGCTTTGAAAAAGGCTGCGACGACACTTATCAACGTATTGCCGAAGGCGGCCCGGTGCTCGCCCGAGACTTGAAGGAAGCCGAACACCAGTCTGGCGGCTGGTGGAACTGGCATCCGTCGAAGACGGCGCTGGAAGTGCTGTGGCGCACGGGCAAGCTGGCGATCGCGCGGCGCGAGAATTTCCAGAAGGTCTACGATCTCACGGAAAGAGTGATCCCGCCGCACCACAACGAGGATGACGTCAGCCATCCGGAGTTCATCGACTGGGCTTGCCGCAGTGCGCTGGAGCGTCTCGGCTTTGCCACCCATGGCGAGATTGCCGCCTTCTGGGATCTGGTGTCGCCCGAGGAGGCCAAGACCTGGGTGGCGGAGCATCGCGACGAACTCGTGGAAGTGCAGATCGAAGCGATCGATGGTGGACGCCCGCGTGTCGCCTACGCCTTCGCTGGATTCCCGGACGCACTTGGCGATATCCCTGAGCCGCCGGGCCGGGTGCGGGTGCTGAGCCCCTTCGATCCGCTGCTGCGCGACCGCAATCGTACCGAGCGCCTGTTCGGGTTCTATTATCGCATCGAGATCTTCGTGCCCGAGGCCAAGCGCGAATATGGCTATTACGTCTTCCCGCTGATCGAGGGCGACCGGTTGATCGGCCGCATCGACATGAAGGCGGACCGCAAGCGCGGCAGCCTCGATGTCCGCAAGCTCTGGCTCGAAAAGGGCGTCCGCGCCTCGGCAGGGCGCCTGGAACGCATCGATGCCGAGCTCGATCGGGTTGCCCGCTTCGCCGGCGTCGAGCGGGTGGAACGGCTCGACGGCTGGAATACGTCGCTGTAGCGACTTGAGCTGCTGCATGCTTGCGTCGATCAGTGCGGATCGAGGAAACATGCGGCCTGTGATATTTTCCTTGGCTTGAACCCGCCGCCTTCCTAAATGGAGGCGATAGAAATTCCTGACGCGGGAGCGTGCCACTATGAACACCGATCTGATGAGCCTCTTCGATGCCGACGAGGCAACGGTCCGCAAGGTTCTCTCGGAAACGCTCGCCGGTGCCGACGACGGCGAACTGTTCCTCGAACATGCGCAGGCCGAGGTGCTTTCCTTCGACAACGGCCGGCTAAAGGGCGGCAGCTTCAATACCGACCAGGGTTTTGGCTTGCGCGCCGTTGCCGGCGAAGCGGTCGGCTACGCGCATTCCGGCGAACTTTCGCTTTCGGCGCTCCGCCGTGCTTCCGATGCGGTGGCGCAGGTGACGCGCGGTTATGCCGGTTCCTATGCCGCAGCCCCTCAGCGCACCAACAAGAAACTCTACGGCGACGAAAACCCGATCGGCGAACCGAGCTTCGAGGCGAAGGTCGCGCTGCTCCAGGAAATCGACGCCTATCTGCGCGCCAAGGATCCGAAGGTCCGTCAGGTGACGGCGACCATCGCCGCTAGCTGGCAGGTCGTCGACATCCTTCGCGCCGATGGCCACCGCGTCCATGACGTCCGGCCGATGACCCGCATCAACATCTCCGTCGTCACCGGCGAAGGCGATCGCCAGGAAAGCGGCTCCTTCGGCACCGGCGGGCGTCGCGGCTTCGGCGATTTCGTCACCGCGGAAAACTGGAAGCAGGGCGCCGACGAGGCGCTGCGCCAGGCACTCGTCAATCTCGAAGCGATCGATGCGCCCGCCGGCACCATGGACGTGGTGCTTGCCTCCGGCTGGCCGGGCGTCATGCTGCACGAAGCCGTCGGCCATGGCCTGGAAGGGGACTTCAACCGCAAGAAGACCTCGGCTTTTGCCGGCCTGCTGGGCCAGCAGGTGGCCGCCAAGGGCGTGACGGTCGTCGACGACGGCACCATCGAGGCCCGCCGCGGCTCGATTTCGATCGACGACGAGGGCACGCCGTCCGGCTACAACGTGCTGATCGAGGACGGCAAGCTCGTCGGCTACATGCAGGACCGGCAGAACGCCCGGCTGATGGGCATGCAGCCGACCGGCAACGGCCGTCGCCAGGGCTATGCCCATGTGCCGATGCCGCGCATGACCAATACCTACATGCTCTCCGGCGACAAAACGCCGGAGGAAATCATCGCCTCGGTCAAGAAGGGCATCTATGCCGTCTCCTTCGGCGGCGGCCAGGTGGACATCACCTCCGGCAAGTTCGTCTTCGGCTGCACCGAGGCCTACCTGATCGAAAACGGCAAGATCGGCGCGCCGGTGAAGGGCGCCATGTTGATCGGCAACGGTCCGGACGCGATGAAGCGTGTCACCATGGTCGGCAACGACACCAAGCTCGACACGGGCATCGGCAATTGCGGCAAGGCCGGCCAATGGGTACCGGTCGGCGTCGGCCAGCCGCATCTGCGCATGGATCAGATCACCGTCGGCGGCACGCAGGCGTAAGGTCCGATGGCGGTCTTCAAGCTGTCCTTTCTGTCGCCGAAGACCGCCACACCGACGCACGAACTGAGGTTTGATCGCGATGCCGCCGAGATCGCGCGGGCGTTGGGCCTGCGCAACGGCGTCTTCCTGGATCATGCCTGCTACCGTCTGGATCAAGACGACCTGACGCTGCTGGCGTCGGCCGTCGGGCTTGCCTTGCCAGAAACAGGCGAGGAAGCTGAGCTTCGGCGGCCGCATGCGTTCGATACCGTGCCCTATCTGGTGCACACCGGCTATGAGCTTCCGCTGATGCTGGAAGGGCGCAAGCCCTTCGCCTTCTTCAGCGACGATGCCGCGTCGCCCTGGCTTGCCGAAACCAAAGAGTTGTTCGCGCCGCACGTTGCCGACGGAACTTTGCTTGCGGACATGTTCGAGTTCTCGCGGATGTGCCCGACAACGACCGGTGGCGAGAAGGAGCAGAGGGTTCTCTACCTCACCTATGCGTTGCCGGGGGATGAGTGGCGTTTCGAGCGCTTCAGGCAACGCTGCCACCAGCTCTTTTGCAATTGGCGCCCATGGACGGCAGAAGACGAGCGCGAGGAGGGGCTGCTGCTTGGCTATAGCCAGGAGCAGTGCGACTGGTGGCTCGCCAACCGCTTCCGTAGAGCCGTCGTGCAAGAGTGACGAAGGCTCTGAGGCCGGCGGCCAATCAGCCGCGCGACGGCAGCATCATGCAGTCATAGGAGCGCTCTTTGAGGGCATCGCAGGCTGCCGCTGCCGCGTCGCGGCTCGAAAAGCCGACGAAGCGGGCACGATAGATCGCTTTGGCACCCTTACCGACGGCTTCCGTGTAGGGCGTGGCGCCCGCGAGCGGCGCACCGGCTTCCGAGCGCGCCTGCGCCAGCAGCATGCGCGCAGCCTCGGCTGATGGTGCCGCCGAAATCTGGATCTGCCAGCCGCCTGACGCAGCTGGAACTGCAGCCGTCGTTTCGATCTCGGCAAGCTCCGTCGGTCGTTCCGCGGGGATGGCGGACGTCGATGTCGCTGTAATCAGGGCAGCAACCGAATCCCGCTTGGCCCGCTGCGGTGCGGTGTAGGGCATCGGAACCTCGGATGTCGCGACCGCGGCTACTTCGACGGGGGCTTCAATCGTCTTGCCGCCGCGCTTGGATGCCACCAGCTGCCGTCCGCCCTTGGCTGCCTTGCCGACATGGCGATCGAGAAGGGCCGCCATCTTGGCGTCGCGGCTGCGCGCCGTCTTGCCGCCGAGAACGACGCCGACCACCCGGCGATTGCCGTCCTTGACGGCGCTGACGAGGTTGAAGCCGGAGGCATTGGTGTAGCCGGTCTTGATGCCGTCCATGCCGTCGTAGCGGTACATCAGGTTGTTGTGCCCCCGCACCTTGCGGCCGCGGAAATTGAAGCTTTCGGTCGCAAACAGCCGGTACTCCCTGGGGAAGTCGCGCATCAGCGCCACGGCGAGCGTCGACATTTCACGCGCCGTCGTCACCTGCTTGCTGGCAGGCAGGCCGGAGGCATTGATGAAGATGGTCTTGCTCATGCCGAGCTGACGCGCCTTGGCGGTCATCATGCGGGCGAAATTCGCCTCGGAGCCGCCGAGCTTCTCGGCCATCGCTGCCGCGGCATCGTTGCCCGAGCGCACGATCATGCCGAGGACCGCCTCGCGCACCGTGATCGTCATGCCGGACTTGAGGCCGAGCCGCATCGGCGGCTTGGCGGCCGCCGCCTTCGAAACCTTGATCTTGCTGTCCCAGGAAAGCTTGCCGCTCTTCAGCGCCTCGAAGGCCATATAGACCGTCATCATCTTGGTCAGGGAGGCAGGATGATTGAGGACATCGGCGTTTTCAGACGAGAGGACCTTGCCGGTGCGCGCATCGAGCACCAGCGAGGCGCTTCCGGCGACGGCTGTCGCCGTCCCGAGCGCCAGTGCGAAGGTCGCCAGCAGGAGGCAGCGCAAAGTTTTCATATCGATCCCCGTCGAGTAGCGCCCTCGGCAAGGCGCAAAGCTGTTTCGTTTTGTGACAAGATCCGTGTCTTTGCTGCAACTTTAGGGCGGAATGTGGCGAGCCGACCTTGTTTTCGAGGTTGTGGTAAATGGCCGATGAACGCTCTCCCCGTTCAACAAGGTTTAACGCCCTCGCCGTTAACTTTCCAGGCTGTTAGTCCGCGCCGGAACCTCGCGGGCCAGATTTGGGGGCGACCATCAAGGGCATGATCAGGACAATTGTTCGCCGCGCCGCAATTGCCGGTGGGCTGGAAGTCGCGGGGGGGCTGAGCCGCGCCGGGCTGATTGCCAGCGCGCGCGGGCAGGGGGCGATCTTTACCCTGCATCATGTCCGGCCGAAATCTGCCCGTGCCTTCGATCCCAATGCGCACCTGGAAATCACGCCGGAATTCCTCGATGTCGCGTTGAGGACGCTGAAGCGCGACGGCTATCGCTTCACCCCGCTCGAACACTTGCCGGAGGCGCTGGCCGCCAAAGGTGGGCCGGTCGCCTGCTTTACCCTTGATGACGGCTACCGGAACAATCTCGAGCGCGCGTTGCCGGTCTTCCAGCGCCATCAGGCGCCATTCACGGTGTTCGTTACCGGCGGGTTCGTCGATCGCACCCATACGCTTTGGTGGGAGACGCTTGCCGATATGCTCGCAACGAGCGAGAAGCTGCGCTTTGACTTCGGCCGTGGCGTAGAAACATTGCAGGCGTCGACCGCGGCCGAAAGGCATGCCGTCTTCAATCGCATTGCGGCGTTCATTCACGGCCATGATGAGGCAAAGGCGATCGCTTCCTTGAACGCTGCAGCCCTCGATGGCGGCATCGATCCGCAGGCGATTACCGAACGCCTCACACTGGACGAGGCCGGTTTGCGGCGCCTGATCGAAAGTCCTATCGCGAGCCTCGGCGCCCACACGATCAGCCACCGCGCGGTCGCGCGCCTGACGGATGCTGAGGCGCGGCGGGAGATCGAGGGATCGCTGCGGCGCGTCGAGGCGATCACCGGTCGGCCGCCCCAGACTTTCGCCTATCCCTATGGCGACGCGCCGGCGGTATCCGAGCGCGACCACCGCATCGTCGCCGATTTGGGTTTCACCCTGGCCGTCACCACCCAGCCCGGCACGCTCATCGCTCGCGCGCAAGCCAGCCTTTATGCGCTACCGCGCATTTCTCTGAACGGCCATTTCCAGCGCGCCCGCTACGTTTCGGCTCTGGCCTCCGGCATACCGTTCCGCCGGGCGGCCGGCTAGAAAAGGCGACTTGGGCAGCCGAGTGCTTCGACGTCAATTGAAGGCGAAAGCCATGAGAATGCTGTCCTGGTAGACACCGTCGTGTTTCCAGTCGCGAACACGACGGCCTTCGATCTGGAAGTCAAACTGCGCGTAGAGCGCCCGGGCAGCGGCGTTCTCATGAAGGACGGAAAGCTCGATGCGTTCCAATCCGCGTTCGCGAGCGCGTTGCATCGCCAGTTGCAGGCGGCGGCGTCCAATTCCCTTCCCACGTTACCGAGGAGCCCCATGCCCACGGTCCCGACATGCGCCGAACGGGTGAGGCATCCAGCCGGATATCGCACCAGCCGACCACGCGATCGTCGACTGCAACGATCTGGGCGCCCGGGCGCGATGCAGGACTGTCATGTATGCGGCATCCGTCGAAGGGTGGTGCGCTTAGCCGTGAAAGCCAGCGGCCTTCCTGGGCGACGTCATCGAGGCAGCGGTGACAACCGGCTATATCGTCGAGCGTCGCGTCACGAACATCGATCGTCATCAATAGGCACTCAACGAAAATGCCCGGCTCGGGCCGGGCAAAAGAAAAGATCCGCTCGGCCACCTGCATGGCCGAGCGTCGTGATTGCATCTGGCGCCTCTCTTGCGACGGACGCGCGGCTTATGGGTACATACGCACCTTTTCCCAGCCGCCTTCGGGTGCCTCGCGGCGAAACTCCATCCGGTCATGAAGCCGGAAGGGGCGGTCGTGCCAGAATTCGATCGACGTCGGGCAGATGCGGAAGCCTGACCAATAGCTTGGGCGCGGGATTTCGCCGAGCGCGTGGCGGGCCGTGTATTCGGCAACGGCCTTTTCCAGCGCGAAGCGGCCTTCGAGTGGCCGCGACTGCTTCGAGGCCCAGGCGCCGATGCGGCTGCCGCGCGGCCGGCTCTTGAAATACTCGTCGGCCTCCTCGTCGGTGACGATCTCGACCGGGCCGCGCACGCGCACCTGCCGACGCAGCGATTTCCAGTGGAAGCACATCGCCGCCTTGCGGGCGCCAAGGATCTCCTCACCCTTCTGGCTTTCGAAATTCGTGTAGAAAACGAAGCCGCGCTCGTCGAAACCCTTAAGCAGCACCATGCGGACATTCGGCAGTCCGTCGGCATCGACGGTTGCGAGCGCCACCGCATTCGGGTCGTTGATCTCGCTACCTTCCGCGTCCTTCAGCCATGTGCCAAACAGGGAAAAGGGTTCATTTGATTCGGTGAAGTCACCGCTTGTTAACTCATTCGCCGCCATATTGCGTTCCAATGCCGTGATGTCTGGCGCGGAAATACTTCGGGATGAGCCCGACCGGTGTTTCCGCATCGAAAATGTCGGAGCCTGTATGTTGACCTTGTCGAGAAACGTGCGGCTCCAGCGAGTCTGACAGGATTGCCGTGCAAGACATAGCAAAGTGGATCGACGCCAAGAAGGGGTATTCCTTCGCCTTGCTGCGTAGCGCGGCAATTTGCCTGCCGGTCCTGGCGCTGTCCGGCTGCATGGGGGCTGGCCTCGACCTTTTCGGCAGCGGAGTCGACCGCACGGTTTCGACGGGCACAGTTCCCGTTGCCAAGACCTCCGATGGCCTTTCCGATGCGGTGATGGTTCGCAACGCCGTGACATCGGCCGAGCTCAACAGCGGCGCCATCAATCCTATTCCCTGGGCCAATGCGACCTCCGGCAGTGCCGGTGTCATCAGCAGCATCCAGGAAGACCGCGCCAGCGGCATGCTCTGCCGCCGCTTCACCACGACGCGTCATTCCTACGAAGGCATCGCCAAGTTCGACGGCAGCACTTGCCAGGGCGGCGACGGCGCCTGGTATCTGACGAGCTTCGGCCCGCGCGCCTGAGGGAGCGTTCGACGCAAGCCGTTGAAATCGGTGATTAACCACGTTTTGGCAAATGCGCGCATGACGGCCGACGTTGCCGTCTCAACGGCCACATGAGGCCGCGTGGCTAACCACTATTTAGCAACTTCTCCGGATCATCGGTGTTCAGTGGACGGGCGACAATGGCGCCTGCAATCGGGGCAAAGGCGGGCATCAGGGAGAGGCCGCCGATCAGAGAAGATGGTAGAAACCATGCGTGATCCCTATGTGATCCTCGGGGTGCGGCGCAATGCCGGGCAGGATGAAATCAAGGCCGCCTGGCGTTCGCTGGCAAAGGCCGTGCATCCGGACCATAACCAGGACGATCCCAACGCCGCGGAGCGTTTTGCCGAAGCCGGCAAGGCCTATGAGCTGCTGCGCGACCCGAAGCTCAGAAGCCGCTACGACTATGCGCGCCGCGAAGCCGAGCTTCGTCGCATGGAGGCGATGAAGGCAAAGATGCGGCCTCAGGAAGAGGCGCCGGTCGACGCCGAGACCGCCGAGGACGCCATTTCACAGATTTTCGGCGCGGAGACCCGCAGCAAGTCGGCCCGCCCATCGCCGAAGCCGACGCCGAAACCATCGCCCAAGCCGGCTGCGGCAGCAAAGGAGCCGGAGCGCCCGGCCCAGGCTTCCGAAAGCAAGCCGGAACCAGCCCTCGAACCGCAGCAGGAAAACGCTCTCAAGACAGAGACTCCGCTGATGCAGCGTGCAGCAGCACCGGCCGCCGAGCTTGTGGCGGCGATCGTCCGGCGCATCCGGGGTCGCGCGGCAAAGACGGCCGAGAAGGTCCCGGATCTTCCCGTCGATCTCGCCGTCAGTATTGAGGACCTGATCAGCCGCCAGCGCCTCAGCGTCGAGCTTCCCGACGGCGAAAGCCTGAAGGTGCAGATCCCTCCGGGCGCCGTCGACGGTCAGAGCATTCGTCTGGCGGAGCAGGGCTATCGGGTGACCGGCATGACCCGTGGCGACGTCGTCGTCACGCTCAGGGTCGACCAGGGCGGGACGTTCCGCGCCCGCGGCCTCGATCTCATGACCACCTTGCCGATCGATCTGCAGGGCGCCGTGCTCGGCTGCGAACAGGTGCTCGAAACCCCGGTCGGGCAGGTTACGGTGGTCGTGCCGGCCTGGTCCGGCTCCGACAAGGTCCTCCGCCTTGCGGGCAGCGGGATGCCCGGTGCTTATGGTACGCATGGCGATCTGCTGGTCGAATTGCGGCTGGTCCTGCCCGAGGCGCCCGACGACAAGATCACCGATCTGATGAAGTCGCAGCGCGACGGCCTCTATCTGTGACAGGCCATTTGTGACAGTTCGCTGACACACTGAACCAATATTACGGGGACTAACAGTTCCTGATCTCAGCCGTGCTTGAACCACCCTTGCGGCTATGCCATAGGCAATTCTCGACATTTTGCCGCACCCGTTCTCGTGGGGCGTCTGTGACATTTTTGATCTTTGGCACCGGCGACGGCCGATGCTGGAATAGTATTGGGGACTTACCATGGCTCAGGCATCCGGTCTGATGAAGGGCAAGCGCGGCGTCATCATGGGCGTTGCAAACAACCGTTCCATCGCATGGGGCATTGCCAAGGCCATCCACGCGCAGGGTGGTGAAGTTGCGTTGACCTATCAGGGCGACGCTCTGAAAAAGCGCGTCGAGCCGCTGCTCGCGGAAATCGACGGCTTCATGGCCGGCCATTGCGACGTCAGCGACGAAGCCACCATCGACGCGGTCTTCGACGCGCTTGAGAAGAAGTGGGGCAAGATCGATTTCGTGGTGCATGCGATCGGCTTCTCCGACAAGGACGAACTGACCGGCCGCTACGTCGATACCTCGGCCGACAACTTCGCCAAGACGATGCAGATCTCGGTCTATTCCTTCACTTCGGTTGCCCGTCGCGCTGAAAAGCTGATGACGGACGGCGGATCGATGCTGACGCTGACCTATTACGGCGCCGAAAAGGTCATGCCGAACTACAACGTCATGGGTGTCGCCAAGGCTGCCCTGGAAGCAAGCGTCAAGTACCTCGCCGTTGACCTCGGCCCCAAGAACATCCGCGTCAACGCGATTTCTGCAGGCCCGATCAAGACGCTGGCCGCTTCGGGCATCGGCGACTTCCGCTATATCCTCAAGTGGAACGAGTACAACGCGCCGCTGCGCCGCACCGTCACCATCGAGGAAGTCGGCGACGTCGGCCTCTACATGCTTTCGGACCTGTCGCGCTCGGTTACCGGTGAAGTGCACCACGCCGACAGCGGCTACCATGTCGTCGGCATGAAGGCTGTGGACGCGCCCGATATCTCCGTGATCAAGGACTGACCGAACCGCCAAGGCGGATTCGGCAGCCTGCTGCCCGGAGACATGTTGTGCTGATCTATGTGATCCGTCACGGACAGACCGACTGGAACGCCGAAAGCCGGCTCCAGGGGCAAAAGGATATCCCTCTCAATGATTTCGGTCGCCAGCAGGCGACCGGCAACGGCGTGGCGCTTGGAGGCATCCTCGGCGCCGATGCCCGGCATTTCGACTTCGTCGCCAGTCCGCTCGGCCGCACGCGCGAGACCATGGAGCGTGTCCGGCGGGCCATGGGGCTCGATCCGGACGCCTACCGCACCGACGAGCGGCTCAAGGAAGTTTCCTTCGGCGATTGGGAAGGGCACACGCTGCCAGAACTCAAGCGCTCTGCGCCACAGAGGATCGCCGAGCGGCGCGCGGTGAAATGGGACTTCATTCCGCCCGGTGAGGATGCCGAGAGTTACGAAATTCTGTCCTGGCGCATAGCCGCCTGGCTCAGGGACGTGACGAAGCCGACGGTCTGCGTCAGCCACGGCGGCGTCATTCGCGTGCTCTTCAAGCTTTTCGGGGAAATGGAAGCCGAGGAGGCCGCGACCGCGGCGATCCCGCAGGACCGCCTTCTGCGCATCTCCGGCAATGCCATCGGCTGGGTCTGATAGCCTGAAGCGTAGGGCGTAGATTGGCGCAGCGACGCGCAAAGCGCTTCACATGGATGCCCGCGCGAGGGGCATCCGATAAAAGGTCATTTTCCAGAAATGTGAAAATCCGGTTCGGGCGAACCGCGCAGCGGCCTGTAGGAAAGGCCGCGCTTTCTATTGAACGATTTCGAGATCGTTGATGACCCGCTTGCCGTCCACTTCCGTGTAGAAGACGAGAACCTTTACGCCGGCCTTCAGGCCCTCGAAATTGAATTCCTCGGGCGCCTGATAGTTCTTGCCGTCGTCAAGCGACAGGCTCAGCCTTTCGGTATCAACACCCGTAATGGTAGCTTCAACGTCGGCGCTTTCGGCAAGGGCGGACAAGGGGGAGAGCAGCCCTGCGGTGGCCATGAGTGCGGCAATAACAAAACGCATTCTTCTTGCCCTCTTCAACGTTTCTGCGAACATCCTTGTCACTCCCCTTTGATCCCCGATTGTGGCAAAAATTGCCTTGCGGCGTGGCTTTTGGCCGGACGCCCCCGCTTTTTTGATGGTCTATCCGAACTCTGGAGACTGGACGGCGGTACCGTATTTTTCAAGCGGGCAGGGGCCGAACTCCGGGTATCGGCGGGGTGGTTTCCCCATGAATTATAGGGTTTGCCAAGGAATTGTGACGAAAGCCAATCTTAAGACTCGCTCGCTACCTTTGGTTGGGGATCGAGGGGAAGAGATTGAAGATCATTGATGTTCTGCGCCAGCGCATTCGGGCCGCCGCCAGATTTGCGAAACCCTCGCTCATTCCGGCGGCGATCGCGGGCCTCGTCGTGTTTACGGGCGGGCATGTCTATGAGCGGCAAAACCGTGAAAACTTCCAGAACGACCTCAGGATCGACGTCGAGAACGAACTGAACCTCATTGCCAACCGCCTGCAATCGGAGGTTAACACCAGCATTGCCGCGCTGAACGGTTTTGCCAACAGCATCGGCGTGCATCCGGCCATGACAACAGACGATTTCACCGTCATGGCGACGAAGCTCCTCCTGCAGAATCCGCAAATGGTGCGCGCCTCGGCAGCGCCCGGTGGCGTCGTGCGGATCGCCTTTCCGCGCGAGAGCCAGCAATGGTTCGTCGGCAGCGACTTCAACCGATTCGGCGCGACAAGACATGCCATCGAGCGCGCGTCCTCGACGGTTAGGCCGGTGATGATCGGCCCGATCCGGTTGCCAAGCGGTCGCAATGGTTTCGAGCTGTTCCTGCCAGTCTTTTCCAAGATCCAGGGACGCATGGAGCGTTGGGGCTACGTCGAGGCCATACTCGACGAGAAGGCGCTGTACCGCGCCGCGCGCCTGCTCGAGTCGGGCGGCGAGGCGCCGGAACTGGCGCGGGACCACCGCCATGTCGACGTTCACCTGGCGATCCGCGATATTTCCGAGCCGGACCGCATACAGGATGCGTTCTATGGCGACGACGCTCTTTTTCGCGCTGCGCCGGTCAACCGCCGGTTGGAGCTAGCAGGCGGCGTGTGGGAGCTGGCGGCCATGCCCGTCGGCGGATGGCAGCAGCTTCCCGAAAACAGCATCTTCATCCAATTGGCGATCGCCGTCGCCGTCACGGTGGTGGTTATCCCGATCCTCCTGGCTGGCGGCCTCGTCAACGAGCGACAGCGCAACATCGCCAAGCTGAAGGCGCGGGAAGGGGAGGTGATGACGCTGTCTCACCGCCTGAACCTCGCGCTCGACGCGTCGAAGATCGGTATCTGGGAAATCGACGTAGAGAGCCAGCAGCGTTCCTGGGACGACCGGATGTTCCACCTGCATGGACTGGAGGTGCATCTGGACGAGCCCACGTACGACGAGTGGCGCGCGACCGTGCATCCCGACGACATAGGTATTGCCGCCAATGCGCTGTTCCGTAGTCTCGATGACGGCCTCGAGTACCGATCGCAGTATCGTGTCATTCTGCACGACGGTACGGTGCGCCACATCCGCAATGTCGGATCCAGCCACCGCGGCGCCGATGGCCGCGCCAAGGTCACCGGTATCAGCTGGGATGTCAGCGACGATGTGCTGAAGAACGAGCGGCTGAGTGCGGCCAAGGCACAGGTCGACCAGCAGAACCTTGAGCTCGAGCAGGCGCTGAAGGGTCTCTACGAGCGTGAACAGGATCTAGAACTCCTGTCACGACGTCTCGACCTCGCTCTTGATTCCTATCGCTGCGGCATGTGGGAGGCCGATCTCGACAACAACGTCGCCTATTGGGACGAGCGCATGCATCAGCTCTACGGGCTGGTCTATACCGACGGCGCCACCAACGAGCAGACATGGCTTCAAGCGCTGCACCCCGATGACCGGCAGCCGGCGCTCAACGCGGTCAATCGCGCCATCGAAGCGGACGAAACCTATGTGCATCAGGTGCGGGTGATATTGTCGGCCGGAACGGTTCGCCACATCCGCTCGGTCGGCAAGCTGCACGTCGCCCCGGACGGTGCACGGAAATTCGTCGGCATGGCGCTCGATGTTACCGACGACGTGCTGATGACGGAACAGTTGCGCGCGGCCAAGGCCATGGCGGACGCAAAGAACGCCGAGCTGGAGCAGGCCCGGGTTCGCATCGAGCACAACGCACTGCATGACCCGCTGACAGGGCTCGGCAACCGCCGCATGCTCGACAAGGCGCTGGAGCGACTGACCCTGGACGCCGGCAGCGACCGTGAGGACATCGCCATCCTTCATATCGATCTCGACCGGTTCAAGCAGATCAACGACACCCTGGGTCACGCAGCCGGCGACGCCATGCTGATCCATGCCTCGGAGATCCTGCGGGCGAACACATCGTCGGGCGACATCATTGCCCGCATCGGTGGCGACGAGTTCGTTGTCGCCGTTACCGGCGAACAGGGCGAGGCGACGCTTGCTGCCCGTTGCGACCGGATCATTGCCGCGATGCGGCAGCCGGTCGACTACAACGGATTTCCCTGCCGTTTTGGTGTCAGCATCGGCGTGGCAGTCGGGCATGGCGCCGACATCGACGCGCGCAAGCTGCTTGTTAACGCCGATATCGCGCTCTATCGCGCCAAGGAGGCGGGCCGGAACCGCTACCAGTTCTTCACCGAGGTGCTGCAGGCGGAAGTGGTGACCGCCAAGCGCATTGCCGACGAGATTTTGGAAGGCATCGAGCGCGACGAATTCGAACCCTGGTATCAACCGCAGTTCGATGCGACGACGCTCGCGCTTTGCGGCGTCGAGGCACTGGTGCGCTGGAGGCATCCGCGCGAGGGCATATTGACGCCGGATCGTTTTCTCGGCATCGCCGACGAACTCAACGTGACGGCGATGCTCGACCGTCTCGTTCTGGAGAAATCTCTCACCGATCAGATGCGATGGGCAGCGGCCGGCATTCGGGTTCCCAAGATCTCGGTCAATGTTTCGGCCAAGCGGCTGCAGGACGACGACCTGCTGTCCTCGCTTGAAGGCATGAGCATCACGCCCGGACAGATCTGTTTCGAACTGGTGGAGTCGATCTTCCTCGACGAAAGCGACGATATCGTCGCCGCCAACATCGAGGGCATCAAGAAGCTCGGGATCGATATCGAACTCGACGATTTCGGCACCGGCCATACCTCGATCGTCAGCCTTTTGAAGATCAAGCCGAAGCGGTTGAAGATCGACCGCCAGCTCGTCGTTCCGGTTTTGAGCGCCCGCAGGGAGCAGGCGTTGGTGCGCTCGATTATCGAGATTGCCCGCTCGCTCAATATCGAGACCGTGGCCGAGGGCGTGGAAACCATGGCGCATGCCGAAATGCTCGGCATTCTGGGCTGTGATGTGCTGCAGGGCTACGCATTTGCCCGGCCGTTGAGCGCGGAGAAGTTTCTCGCCTTTGCAACCGAACGCGGCTTGCGCCTGGCGTCGTGATGAAGGAGGTCGCGTCGGGTCGCAAAAGCCTTTCCCCATCTCCGGCTTTCCACTAAGAGAAGGCATCCGCGTACAAAACGTACGGCCGTTGCTTGCTTAGGGTCGGTTGCCTTCATGTCGCATAACACTTTCGGTCATCTCTTCCGCGTTACCACCTGGGGCGAAAGCCACGGGCCGGCGCTCGGCTGCGTCATCGACGGCTGCCCGCCCGGCATCCGTTTCACGCTCGCCGAACTCCAGGTCTGGCTCGACAAGCGCAAACCCGGCCAGTCGCGCTTCGTGACACAGCGCCGCGAGGACGATCTGGTCAAGGTTCTCTCCGGCGTCATGTTCGACGAGGACGGCGAGACGATGATCTCGACCGGAACGCCGATCTCGATGCTGATCGAAAACACCGACCAGCGCTCGAAGGACTATTCCGAGATCGCCAAGCGCTATCGCCCGGGCCACGCCGATTACACCTACGATCTGAAATACGGCATCCGCGATTATCGCGGTGGCGGCCGTTCCTCGGCGCGCGAGACCGCGGCGCGCGTCGCTGCCGGTGGTGTCGCCCGCAAGGTCGTGCCGGGTCTCGTCGTGCGCGGCGCGCTCGTGCAGATCGGCAAACACAAGATCAACCGCGCCAACTGGGATTGGACCGAGGTCGACAACAACCCCTTCTTCGCACCGGATCCGGAGATCGTGCCGGTCTGGGAAGAATATCTCGATAGCATCCGCAAGTCCGGATCCTCGATCGGCGCCGTCGTCGAAGTGGTTGCCGAGGGCGTGCCCGCCGGCATCGGTGCGCCGATCTATGCCAAGCTTGACCAGGACATCGCCTCGAACCTGATGTCGATCAACGCCGTCAAGGGTGTCGAGATCGGCAACGGTTTCGGTGCGGCCGAAATCACCGGCGAGGAAAACGCCGACGAAATGCGCATCGGCGCTGACGGCAAGCCGGTCTTCCTGTCGAACCATGCTGGCGGTATTCTTGGTGGCATCGCCACCGGCGAGCCGGTGATCGCGCGTTTCGCCATCAAGCCGACCTCGTCGATCCTCACCGAGCGACGCTCGGTCGACAGCGACGGCAACGAGGTCGATGTGCGTACCAAGGGTCGCCACGATCCGTGCGTCGGCATCCGCGCCGTGCCGATCGGCGAGGCGATGCTTGCCTGCACGATCGCCGATCACTACCTGCGTGACCGCGGCCAGACCGGCCGCCTCAAGTAATTCGGCTTCAACCGGCCCAGACAATTCGGGAAGAACACCATGTCCTATGATCAGAAGCGTGTCGTCGATGCCATTCGCGCCTTCGAGGCCGGCGAAATCGTCGTCGTCACCGATGACGACGGCCGCGAGAACGAGGGCGACCTGATCGTCGCGGCGGTGCATTGCACGCCGGAAAAGATGGCCTTCATCGTGCGCCACACCTCGGGCATCGTCTGCACGCCGATGCCGCGCGAGGAGGCCAAGCGCCTGAACCTCAACGCCATGGTGGCGGAAAACGATTCCGCGCACACCACCGCCTTCACAGTCTCGGTCGACTTCAAGCACGGCACGACGACGGGCATTTCCGCCGACGACCGCACGCTGACGGTACGCAACCTCGCCAATCCCAATGTCGGGCCGACGGACTTCGTTCGCCCCGGCCACATTTTCCCGCTGGTCGCGCGCGAAGGCGGCGTTCTCATGCGCTCCGGCCATACGGAAGCTGCCGTCGACCTCTGCAGGCTCGCCAGCCTGCCGCCGATCGGCGTCATCTGCGAACTCGTCAATGACGACGGCACCGTCATGCGTGGGCCGCAGGTGGCGAGCTTCGCCGACACCCATGGCCTGAAGCAGGTTTCGGTCGCCGATCTCATCGCCTATCGTCAGCGCAAGGAAACGCTGATCGAGCATGGCGGCTCCTTCGATATCGAGACGCCCTATGGTCCGGCCAAGGGACATTCCTATTCTCTGCCCTGGGATCCGATGCAGCATCTCGCCGTCGTCTTTGGCGACATCCGTGACGGCGTCGATATCCCGGTTCGCCTGCATCTCGAAAATGTCGGCGCCGACGTCTTCGGCAGGGACTGCCAGATCGACCGCATCATGAAGCGCATTGCCGATGAGGGCAGGGGGGTCATCGTCTATCTGCGCGAAGGCTCGGTCGGCGTCGGCGTGTCGCAGACGGCGCGCAAGGGCAAGCACGAGCGCGAAGCGCACGACGAGGCGCAGGCGCGCGAAAACGAGTGGCTGGAAATCGGCCTCGGCGCGCAGATCCTGAAGGATCTCGGCATCAGCTCCATCAGGCTGCTCGCTTCGCGTGAACGCCACTATGTCGGCCTCGAAGGCTTCGGCATCAAGATCGTCGGGACCGACATCATCTAAAGACGCGTCGCTCTCGCATGCATCAGGCCCGGATCATCGATCCGGGCCTTGTCTTTTATGCTCGGCGGCAGCCAACAAAAAAGCCGCGCTCGAAGCGCGGCTCTTTGTTTGTCTTTGAATTTGTCGCCGTTCAGGGCAACGCGTCGTAGCCTTCGCCGAAGCCCTTGAGGTCGACAGGGATGCCGATGCCTTCTTCGGGCGACTGGAAGACGATGAAGGTCGCGGTCGCACCGGAACGGAAGGTCTTCAATAGTTCGTCCTCGAGCACCACTTCTGCGTAGCAGCCGTCGGAGAAGCAACGCACGAAATAGGCGCGGCCGATATCCTTGCCGTCGACGTTCAGGCCGAGGCCGTTCGGCAGAAGCACGCCGAGCGGAGCGAGTACGCGCAGGATCTTGGCCTTGCGATCCGCAGTCTTCAAAACGACCACCGACAGGCCAACTTCGGGCCGGTCTTCGGCGATGACGTTTTGCATCAGCGCGCACTGGTCAGCGGAGGCGCCCGGCGGCTGATCGCAGACGATCGACCATGCGCCATGGTTGGACTTGACCGTGCCGGGTGTTCCGGCGGGCTGCTGGGCCAGGCTTTGAGCCGGGAGAGCGAGAACGGCAAGGCCGAAGGCGGCGAAGGCCGACAGTCGGGAAAAGAGGGGCAGGCCCATGTAAACCTCAAAACGTCGAATCATCAGGGCTATTCTTGAAGCGCGCAGGAATAAATGAAAAGCCCTGCGGGGCACATTCCAGCGCCATATGGCGGAAATTGGGCGGGTTGGGCGCCCTATCCGGCGCGCCGCCGTCAAAGCGCTGTGCAATCGGATCGCCAAGCGCGCAGAAGAGCCCCTATAGGTGGTTTCGCCACGGGTTTCGAGGGGTGCCTGTGTGAAAAGCTGCGTTTGTGCAAAAATGCCGCATGGGGTTGATTGGTCAGATGTTGCGGCATCGGACAAACTGTGGTTTGAAGCGCAGCAGTATCGCAGGGATTCTGCGTTCCGGTTTGATCCTGATCAAGCGCATTGGGGAGACACATTGTGAAAAACAAGGCTTATGCAGTTCTGGCAGCGCTTGCCTGTCTGCTTTTTGCTTCGAGCGCCTTTGCTGACAAGCCTGTCGAATGGCAGACGAATTTTCAGACGGCCGCTACGGGCATCATGGAAGAAATCACGTGGTTTGAACATTATACCCTGTGGTTCATCATTCCGATTACTCTCTTCGTTCTCCTCCTTTTGATCATCGTTGTGATCAAGTTCCGCGAAAGCGCGAACCCGGTTCCGTCCAAGACCAGCCACAACACCGCGATCGAAGTCGTCTGGACCGTCGGTCCGGTCGTCATCCTTCTCTTCCTCGCCATTCCGTCCTTCCAGCTCCTGACCGCGCAGCTGACGCCGCCGGCCAATCCGGACCTGACGCTCAAGGCGACCGGCAACCAGTGGTACTGGTCCTACGAGTATGAAGTCGGCGAAAGCCCGCTCACCTTCGACAGCATCATGATGAAGGAAGAAGATCGCGCGACGCTCGGCAAGGAAGACAAGAAAGAATATCCGCGCCTGCTCGCCGTCGACAACGAAGTCGTCGTGCCGGTCGGCAAGACGGTTCGTGTTCTCGTCACCGCTGCTGACGTGATCCACGCTTTTGCAATGCCTGCCTTTGGCGTGAAGATCGACGCCGTTCCCGGTCGCCTGAACGAAACCTGGTTCAAGGCCGAGCGCGAAGGTCTCTACTACGGCCAGTGTTCCGAGCTCTGCGGTAAGGACCACGCTTACATGCCGATCGCCATCCGCGTGGTTTCGCAGGAAAAATACGACACCTGGCTCGCAGCCGCCGCAACGAATGTTGGCGATGCGAACAAGGCGCTCATGGCGTCCATCGACTCGGCCAAGACCGTCGACGTCGCCGCTAACGCCGCACAGTAATCGGAAGGGGAGCTCGACCCATGGCTGGAACAGCCGTTCATCACGACCAACGCCATGATCACTCCGATCATGGCCACGCAGACCATGCGCATAAGCCTTTGAGCTTCTTCCAGCGCTGGTTCCTGTCGACCAACCACAAGGACATCGGCACGCTCTACCTGATCTTCGCGATTTTCGCGGGCATCATCGGCGGCACGCTGTCCATCTTCATGCGCGCCGAGCTCCAGGAGCCAGGCATCCAGATCTTCCACGGCCTGGCGCAGATGGTTTACGGCTTCGAGGGCGATGCTGCCATCGATGGCGGCAAGCACATGTTCAACGTGTTCACGACCGCGCACGCGCTCATCATGATCTTCTTCATGGTCATGCCGGCGCTGATCGGTGGCTTCGCCAACTGGATGGTTCCGATCATGATCGGTGCGCCGGACATGGCGTTCCCGCGCATGAACAACATCTCCTTCTGGCTGATCATTCCTGCCTTCCTGCTCGTGCTGCTTTCGATGTTCGTCGAAGGCCCGGCTGGTGCCTACGGCGCAGGGGGAGGGTGGACGATCTATCCGCCATTCTCGACATCGGGCATGCCAGGACCGGCGATGGACTTCGTCATCCTCGGCCTGCACATTGCCGGCGCGTCCTCGATCCTCGGTGCGATCAACTTCATCACCACGATCCTGAACATGCGCGCTCCGGGCATGACGCTGCACAAGATGCCGCTCTTTGCCTGGTCGGTTCTGATCACCGCCTTCCTGCTTCTGCTCTCGCTGCCGGTTCTGGCAGGCGGCATCACCATGCTGCTTACCGACCGCAACTTCGGCACGGCCTTCTTCGCGCCTGAAGGCGGCGGCGACCCGATCCTGTTCCAGCACCTGTTCTGGTTCTTCGGTCACCCGGAAGTCTACATCCTGATCCTGCCGGGCTTCGGCATCGTCAGCCACATCGTTTCCACTTTCTCGCGCAAGCCGATCTTCGGCTACCTCGGCATGGCCTACGCCATGGTCGCGATCGGCGCCGTCGGCTTCATCGTGTGGGCACACCACATGTACACCGTCGGCATGTCGCTCGACACGCAGCGCTACTTCGTCTTCGCGACGATGGTCATCGCTGTTCCGACGGGCGTTAAGATCTTCTCGTGGATCGCGACGATGTGGGGTGGTTCGATCCGCTTCACGACCCCGATGGTCTGGGCGATCGGCTTCATCTTCCTGTTCACCGTCGGTGGCGTCACGGGCGTTCAGCTCGCCAACGCCGGCCTCGACCGCTCGCTGCACGACACCTACTACGTGGTTGCTCACTTCCACTACGTTCTGTCGCTCGGCGCCGTCTTCGCAATCTTTGCTGCCTGGTACTACTGGTTCCCGAAGATGACCGGCTACATGTACTCCGAGTTCGTCGGCAAGCTGCACTTCTGGGTCATGTTCATCGGCGTGAACCTGATCTTCTTCCCGCAGCACTTCCTCGGCCTCGCAGGCATGCCGCGCCGTTACATCGACTATCCGGATGCCTATGCCGGCTGGAACATGGTTTCGTCCTACGGCTCCTACATCGCAGCCGTCGGCGTCCTGATCTTCCTCTTCGGCGTCTTCGAAGCCTTCGCCAAGAAGCGCGTCGCTGGCGACAACCCGTGGGGCGAGGGCGCGAACACTCTGGAATGGCAGCTGTCTTCGCCGCCGCCGTTCCACCAGTGGGAACAGCTCCCGCGCATCAAGTGACGGGCAAAGAACAGAAGCCGCCGGTTCCGGCGGCTTCACCCCGCCGGGCAACCGGCGACACACGGCCCTTGCGGCCGGGACTTTTGCAGGGACAGGACATGACGGTCATCGACAATCACGAAGCAGTCGGCATGGAAGGCGTACCGCGCCTGTCCGAAGCCTCTGCGCGCGATTACTTCGAGCTTTTGAAGCCGCGTGTCATGTCCCTGGTCGTCTTCACGGCATTCGCCGGGCTGGTGCTGGCACCAGGACACATCAATCCTTTCATCGGTTTCATCGCCATCCTCTGCATCGCCGTCGGCGCTGGCGCCTCGGGCGCGCTGAACATGTGGTATGACGCCGACATCGACGCGGTCATGACCCGTACCGCCAAGCGCCCGATCCCGGCAGGCAAGATCCTGCCGCAGGAAGCGCTGGCATTCGGCCTGACGCTGTCTGCTTTTTCCGTGATCATCCTCGGGCTCGCCGTCAATTGGCTCGCAGCCGGGTTGCTCGCATTCACCATCTTCTTCTACGTGGTCATCTACACGATGTGGCTGAAGCGCTCGACGCCGCAGAACATCGTCATCGGCGGTGCTGCCGGCGCTTTCCCGCCGATGATCGGCTGGGCCTGCGTGACCGGCGCCGTGTCGGTGGAGAGCATCGTGCTTTTCCTGATCACCTTCCTATGGACCCCGGCGCATTTCTGGGCGCTCGCCCTCTTCAAGATGGGCGACTACGGCGCTGTCGGCGTACCGATGATGCCAAATGTCTGCGGCCAGGCGACCACCAAGAAGCAGATCGTCATCTACGCCGTTCTGACCGCACTTATCGGCATCTGTCCCACCTTGCTCGGTTTTGCGAGCATTGGTTACGGCGCAGTCGCAGCGGCCCTCGGCCTTGGCTTCGTATGGTACTCGATCGGCGTGCTGCGCATGCCGGAATCAGATGAGCGCATGCTGCCGGCCAAGAAGCTCTTTGCCTTCTCGATCATGTATCTGTTCGTGATCTTCTCCGCCCTGATGGCGGATCACCTGATCGTCAATATCTGGCTGAATGCCGGGAGTATTGCCTGATGGAAACCGTCAAGCTCACTGATGCCCAGAAGAAATCGCGCTGCGGCCGCAACATCGCGCTCGGCTTCGTGCTCTTCGGCCTCGTCGTCCTCTTCTACATCGTCACGCTGATCAAGTTCGGCAACGGCATGGTCAACTGAGGCGAAATGGCATGACGAAATCACCGCAGACCACAAGCTCGCAGCGCTCCAACCGCGTCGTCGTCGGCACTTGCCTCGCCTTCGTTGGCGGCATGGTGGGCATGGCCTATGCGGCTGTACCGCTTTACGACATGTTCTGCCGCGTCACCGGCTATAACGGCACGACGCAGCGCGTCGAGCAGGCGTCGGACGTCATCCTCGACGAGAAGGTCAAGGTCACCTTTGACGCGAACACTTCGGGCGGCCTGCCCTGGGAGTTCAAGCCGGTCCAGCGCGACATCGACATCCGCATCGGTGAAACGGTGCAGGTGATGTATAAGGCAAAGAACCTGTCGTCGAAGCCGACGACGGGCCAGGCGACCTTCAACGTCACGCCGATGCAGGCGGGCGCCTATTTCAACAAGGTCCAGTGCTTCTGCTTCACCGAGACGACCCTGCAGCCGGGAGAGGAGATGGAGATGCCGGTGGTATTCTTCGTCGATCCGGACATGGTCAAGGCGGTGGAGACCAAGGACATCAAGACGCTGACCCTTTCCTACACCTTCTATCCGCGCGAACCGTCGAAACCGGTCGCACAGGTGAAGACGGAACAGAACAAACTTTGACTGGAGGTCCTTTTCGGCTATGCCGGAAGGGCGACAAGAGAGAGACATATCGGGGATTACTGACATGGCCGGTGCGCATCAGAAGAATCACGACTACCACATCATCGACCCGAGCCCCTGGCCGCTGCTTGCTTCCATCGGCGCCTTTGTCATGGCGTTCGGCGGCATCTGCTACATGCGTTACCTGTCGGGTAGCTCGCTGAAGATCTTCGGCCTCGAGCTTGCCAACGTCTGGATCCTGCTCGCAGGCCTCATCATCGTGCTCTACACCATGTACGGCTGGTGGTCGGACACGGTGAAGGAAGCGCACGAGGGCCACCACACCCGCGTCGTTTCGCTGCATCTGCGCTACGGCATGCTCATGTTCATCGCTTCTGAAGTGATGTTCTTCGCGGCCTGGTTCTGGGCCTTCTTCGATGCGAGCCTGTTCCCGGGTGAAGCCATCCAGGCAACCCGCGCTACCTTCACCGGTGGCGTCTGGCCGCCGAAGGGCATCGAAGTGCTCGATCCGTGGCACTTGCCGCTCTACAACACCGTCATCCTGCTTTTGTCGGGCACGACGGTGACCTGGGCGCATCACGCGCTGCTGCACAATGACCGCAAGGGCCTGATCAACGGCCTGACGCTGACGGTCGTGCTCGGCGTGCTGTTCTCCTTCGTCCAGGCGTACGAATACGCCCACGCTCCCTTCGCCTTCAAGGACTCGATCTACGGCGCGACCTTCTTCATGGCGACCGGTTTCCACGGCTTCCACGTTCTGGTCGGCACGATCTTCCTGCTCGTCTGCCTGTTCCGCGCACTGCGTGGTGACTTCACACCGAAGCAGCACTTCGGCTTCGAAGCGGCCGCCTGGTACTGGCACTTCGTTGACGTCGTCTGGCTGTTCCTGTTCTTCTCCATCTACATCTGGGGAAGCTGGGGCGCGCCGATCGCGCACGGCTGATAGCGCGAGCATCTAAGTCAAGGAACAAGGCGGTTGCAGTCATGCAGCCGCCTTGTTCTTTTGGTGGTGTGCCCGCAGATCGGCTTGAGGGGAGACGGAAATGAGGTTGGCCTTGGTGGCTGCGACGCTAGTGGTATCCGGCGGTTTTCCCGCTGCGGCGGCCGATAGCGCGGACAGGGTTGTCGTGCACAAGGAGCGGCGGCTGTTGCAGCTCTTGCAAGGTGACCAGGTGATCCGTGAATACACGGTTGCCCTCGGCGGCAACCCCATCGGTCACAAGCGTCAGGAGGGAGACCAGCGGACGCCGGAAGGGCTCTATTCTCTCGACTGGCGCAATCCCGGCAGCGGTTACTACAAGTCCATCCACGTCTCTTATCCGGCGCTGGCCGATGTCTCTGCCGCTGCCGCGAACGGTGTCGATCCGGGCGGCATGATCATGATCCATGGCCAGCCCAATTATTTCGGCTGGCTGGCCTTTTTGACGCAGCGCTTCGATTGGACGAATGGCTGCATTGCCGTTACCAATGCCGAAATGGAAGAAATCTGGGCCATGGTTCCCAACAACACGCCAATCGAGATCAAGCCGTGAGTGAAGACAAGGCACATTTCCCGCCGGTTGACCCGGTGATGACCGGGATCAAGGGGCTTTGCCCGCGCTGCGGCCAGGGCAAGCTTTTCGACGGGTTTCTGAAGGTCAAGCCCGCCTGCGCAAGCTGTGATCTCGACTACAAGTTCGCCGATGCCGGCGACGGTCCCGTGGTCTTCGTGATCCTGATCGTCGGCTTCATTGTCGTCGGCGCGGCGCTCTGGGCGGAGGTCAACTTCAACCCGCCGCTCTGGCTGCATTTCATCTTGTGGATCCCGCTTGCGGTGATTTTCAGCCTCGGCCTGACGCGGATGCTGAAGGGTATCCTGATCAACCTGCAATATCGCAACAATGCGCGTCCCGGCGAGATCGACCGTGGCTGAGATCGCGACCAGCAAAAAGCGTGGCCTGATCGGCCGCATCGGCACGTTGCTGCTGCTCGTCGCGACATTTGCCATTCTTGTCTCTCTCGGTACCTGGCAGATGCAGCGGCTACACTGGAAGGAAAGCTTGCTTTCAGCCATGGCCGAGCGCAGGTCTGCGCCGCCGGCGACGCTTGCCGAGATCGAGAAGATCCTCGCTGATGGTGGCGACATCGACTACCGCACGGTTTCGGTGACCGGTGGGTTCGACCACACCAAGGAGCGGCATTTCTTCGCGACGTTCAATGGCCGCACCGGCTATTACGTCTTCACGCCGCTACGGCTGGACGACGACCGTTTTCTCTTCGTCAATCGCGGTTTCGTGCCTTTCGAGCAGAAGGATGCATCGACCCGGCTTGCCGGCGAGCTTCCCGCCTTCGTAGGCGTTCATGGTCTTGCAAGGCCGAAGCTTGACGGAAAGCCGTCGTCGCTCGTTCCCGACAACGACCTCGCCAAGAACATCTTCTACTGGAAGGATCTCGACACGATGGCGTCTTCGGTCGGCCTTCCCGCCGACAAGGTCGTGCCGCTGTTCGTCGATGCCGATGCGACGCCCAATCCGGGCGGTCTGCCGATTGGCGGTGTCACCCAGTTCGACCTGCCCAACAACCACCTGCAATATGCGCTGACCTGGTATGGGCTGGCAGCGGCTCTGGTGTTGGTCAGCGGCATCTATGCTATGCGGCGCGGGCGATAGTCTCGCGTTTGCCGTCATGCTAACCGTGTGGGACGAACGGCGGTGGGAGCAATTATGACGATCATTGCAAACACATTGATTGCTTTGACCGGCTTGCTGCATATCGGTTTTCTGGTGCTGGAAATGTTCCTGTGGACCGGGCCGAAGGGAAGGGCCGTGTTCCGCATGACGGCCGAGCAGGCCGAGGCGACACGGGTGCTCGCGGCCAACCAGGGGCTCTACAACGGCTTTCTTGCCGCCGGTCTGTTCTGGTCGTTGATCCAGGCGGAAGCCGCCTTTGCCTTTCAGCTGAAGGTGTTCTTCCTTGTGTGCGTGGTCGTTGCCGCTATATATGGCGCGTGGTCGGTCAAGCCGCGCATCCTCCTCATCCAGGGCGGCCCGGCGATCGCAGCGCTCGTTTTCCTACTAATGGCATCCTGATCCATGGCATCATCAGCGGCAGAAAAATCCCCGATCACCATCCGCCTTTGCGGCCCGCGCGGCTTTTGCGCCGGCGTCGACCGCGCGATCCAGATCGTCGTCCTGGCGCTGAAGGAATTCGGCGCACCGGTCTATGTCCGCCATGAGATCGTCCACAATCGCTACGTCGTCGAAGGCCTCGAAGCCAAGGGCGCAATCTTCGTTGAAGAGCTCGACGAGATCCCGCCGGAGCACCGCAAGCAACCGGTCGTCTTTTCGGCGCACGGCGTGCCGAAATCGGTGCCCGCCGACGCGGATGCCCGCAACCTTTTCTATCTCGACGCCACCTGTCCGCTGGTCTCGAAAGTCCACAAGCAGGCGATGCGCCACAACCGCCTCGGCCGCCATGTGGTCCTGATCGGCCATGCCGGCCATCCGGAAGTGATCGGCACTATGGGCCAATTGCCTGAAGGCACGGTATCGCTGGTCGAGACCGTCGAGGACGCCGACGTCTATCAGCCGCCGGACCCGGACAATCTTGGTTTCGTCACCCAGACGACACTGTCGGTCGACGACACCGCCGGCGTCATCAAGCGGCTGCACGAGCGCTTCCCGAACCTGACGGCGCCCGCCGCCGATTCGATTTGCTACGCCACCACCAATCGCCAGGAGGCGGTGAAGCAGGCAGCACCCGGCTGCGACCTGTTCCTGGTCGTCGGCGCGCCCAACTCGTCCAATTCCAAGCGGCTTGTCGAGGTGGCCCTTCGGGCCGGCGCGAAAAAATCAGTGCTGGTCCAGCGGGCGTCGGAAATCGACTGGGACGAAATCGGCGATATCTCTACGGTCGGCCTGTCGGCCGGCGCGTCTGCGCCGGAAGTAATCGTCAACGAGATCATCGAGGCGTTTCGCGAACGCTACGACGCTTCGGTGGAACTTGCCGATACGGTCGAGGAGAACGAGAACTTCCTCGTAAACCGCGAGATCCGCCACGTGCCGCTGACGGCTGCCGACATGGCCTTCGTCAACGGCGAATAAGCCGCATTCCCTGCCCGCATTTTCTTGAGAGTGGACACCCTTGGCCGTTTACACCGATATTACGGAAGATGATCTCGCCCGTTTTCTCACCGCTTATGACGTCGGCCAGCTGACCTCCTACAAGGGGATCGCCGAGGGTGTCGAGAACTCCAATTTCCTGCTGCACACGACCAAAGGCTCCTACATCCTCACGCTCTACGAAAAGCGCGTGAATGCCGGCGACCTGCCGTTCTTCCTGGGCCTCATGCATCATCTGGCCGAACGTGGGTTGTCCTGCCCGCTGCCGCTGCCGCGCGCCGATGGCGAGCTACTCGGTGAGCTCTCCGGCCGCCCTGCCGCCGTCATCTCCTTCCTCGAGGGCATGTGGCTGAGAAAGCCTGAAGCCAAGCACTGCCACGAAGTGGGCAAGGCGCTGGCGGCCATGCACGTCGCCGGCGAAGGCTTTGCGCTGAAGCGCACCAATGCGCTCTCCGTCGGCGGCTGGCGGCCGCTCTGGGTCAATTCCGAAGCGCGCGCCGATGAGGTTCAGGCAGGTCTCAAGGACGAGATATCGGCGGAGCTCGAACATCTGGAGCGCCATTGGCCGAAATCGCTGCCGGAAGGCGTCATCCACGCCGATCTCTTTCCGGACAACGTCTTCTTCCTCGGCGACCAGCTCTCCGGGCTGATCGACTTCTACTTCGCCTGCAACGACTATCTCGCCTATGACGTCGCCGTCTGCCTCAATTCCTGGTGCTTCGAGAAGAACGGCTCCTACAACATCACCAAGGGCATGGCGATGCTTTCGGGCTACGAGAGCGTGCGCAAGCTGACGCCCGCCGAGGTCGACGCCCTGCCGCTGCTTTGCCGCGGCTCGGCGCTGCGCTTCTTCCTGACGCGCCTCTACGACTGGCTGATGACGCCCGCGGGCGCGTTGGTGGTCAAGAAAGATCCGCTCGAATATCTGACGAAGATCCGGTTCCACCGGGCGATTACGTCCAGCGCCGAATATGGCCTGCGCCGGGACGGGGGTCAGGCATGAAACATGTCGATATCTTTACCGACGGTGCCTGCTCGGGCAATCCGGGGCCGGGCGGCTGGGGCGCTGTGCTGCGCTATGGCGAGGTGGAAAAGGAGCTGTCCGGCGGCGAGGCCGAGACCACCAACAACCGCATGGAGCTGCTGGCGGCAATCTCGGCGCTCGACGCCCTGAAGAGCGCCTGCGAGGTCGATCTCTACACCGACAGCAAATATGTGATGGACGGCATCTCCAAGTGGATCCACGGCTGGAAGAAGAACGGCTGGAAGACTGCGGACAAGAAGCCGGTGAAAAACGGCGAGCTCTGGCAGCGGCTCGACGAAGCCAATCGCCGCCACAAGGTGACATGGCACTGGGTCAAGGGCCATGCCGGTCATCCGGAAAACGAACGCGCCGACGAGCTCGCCCGCAAGGGCATGGAACCCTACAAGAAGGGGCGTCGTTCGGACTCACTTCTCGTGAAATGAAAAAAACGGGCCGTAGAGGCCCGTTTTTCATTTGCACTCGCTTCTGCGCTCAGAGCTGCTCGAGCATGGCGGCGGCGCCCGAAACGGTCGCCTGGCCAGGGCTTTCTTCGAGATTGAGCGACTTCACCACGCCGTCCTCGACGAGCATCGAATAGCGCTTGGAGCGCACACCGAGCGTGCCGGCCGACAGGTCGATGTCCATACCGAGCGCCTTGGTGAAGGCGGCGTTCCAGTCCGAGAGGAAGTGAATCTTGCCCATGCCGCCCGACGTGGTCGCCCAGGCACCCATCACATGCAGGTCGTTGACCGAGACCACGGCGATGTCGTCGACACCGCGGGCAAGGATCGCGTCGCGGTTTTCGAGATAGCCGGGCAGGTGGTTGAGCGAGCAGGTGGGCGTGAACGCGCCGGGAACGGCAAAGAGCACGACGCGCTTGCCGGCAAAGAGCTGATCGGTGGTGACCTCGACGGGACCGTCGGCGGTCTTTTCCTTGAAGGTTGCGGCTGGCAGCTTGTCTCCGACGGCAATGGTCACGGCGCTCTCCTTGCGTTGCTTGCGTCTCGGTTCTCCGCACTCGTCGGAGAACTCGGCGGACTATAGATGCGCCCTAATCAAAGGCAAGGGTCGTCTCCATGCTGCGGCCCTGGGCGCGCACAGTCAAAACGATCGGCTTGCCTTTGAGTTCCCTGTCCTTGCCCGTGAGCCTCACCGGAACGGCTGCGTTTAACGCCCTGTCGCCTGCAGGCAGGATCTCAGGCTTGCCGAACGAAATGCCTGAAGGTCCGGCGAGAAAGAGTTCCGGATCCTTGTCGTCGGCGGGCAGGCGAACCGACAGATGCATCAGCGCCTTGTCGGCATCGTAGCGGCTCGCCGTCACCGAGAAATCAGCCGACGGCGCCTCCGGCAACGCGGCAACGGCATCGTCGATCCGCGCGCCGTCGAGCGGATTGTCGAAGCCGCCTTGCTTGATGGCGAGCGTTAGCTCGCCCTGAATGGGGATGCAGATGTCCTCGCAGATGCCGAGGAACACGGAGGCGCGAATGGTAACGTCGCCGCTGCCGTGGACGCGCTTCAAGGTCAGCGGAAAGGCGACCGGCCTGTCATAGCCGATGTAGCGCACGACGCCGTCGTCGAACGTCTTGGGCACCGGGAAGCCGATCTTTTCCAGCTCCACGTCGCCTGCCGGGTCGAGCGTCACCTGCGGGGGAATGCCGCTTGCACCCGGCTCGCGCCAATAGGTCTTCCAGCCAGGGTTGAGCTTGACCTCCAGCGTCGCCGGGATCGTGCCATCCTCTTTGGGCTGGGCGGCGACCAGACGGATCATGCCGCCGGGGGAGGTGACCCACTCGCTGGTGGCCGCGTTGGCGCCGAAGGGGAGAAAAAAACAGCCGGCAAGGCTTGCCGCGCCGATGAACTGGGCCATTTTCTGGTGGGTGAAGCACTGGATCATACGGCAAGCAATATCGCTTTTGCCAAAACCGCTCCAGACGCTGCGACGGACGCAACGATCATAATTGCTTGATCGGACACGGCGAAGTGAACGCCGTGCGTGCAATAATTATGGGCCGCGACGCTGAGGCGCTTTTCATTTCGCGGCGAATTGATAGGCTGTTCGCATGATGGCTACTCCGATGGCGCAAAAGAGACGCGAGCGAGGCTTTCTTGACGGTCAGTTCCTGATCGCCATGCCCGGGATGTTTGACGCCAATTTCGCTCGCACGGTCATCTTCATCTGCGCCCATTCGGACGATGGCGCCATGGGCTTCATTCTCAACCGGCCTCAGCAACTGACCTTCCCCGACGTGCTGCTTCACCTCGATCTTCTCGATGAGGACGAGGCGATCCGACTCCCGCAGGTAACACGGGATTTCCAGATTCAGGCGGGCGGTCCGGTCGAGACCGGGCGCGGCTTCGTGCTGCATTCCGACGATTATCTGAGCGATTCCAGCATTCCCGTCAGCGACGATATCTGCCTGACGGCGACGCTCGACATCGTCCGCGCCATTTCGCGCGGGGAGGGGCCTGTGCGCGCGACAATGATGCTCGGCTACGCCGGGTGGGGACCGGGCCAGCTCGAATCGGAAATCACCCAGAATGGCTGGCTCACATGCCCGGCGCGCGATGAACTGATCTTCGACAAGGCGCTCGACGACAAATACGATCGGGCGCTGGCGCTGATGGGTGTTTCGGCCGCGATGCTCTCCATGGATGCCGGCCACGCCTGATTGGCGGCTGACCGACCTTTCCCAGATCCTTGATGCAGAAATGAAAAGCCCGTCGGATTGTAACCGACGGGCCTGGAGACGTTGGTCTGCGCGCTGAGCGGCGTCGCCTTGGCGATTACGCCCGCTTCATCAGTGGAAAGCGTTCCTTCAGCAGGCGCTGGATCGATTCCGAACCGATCGGCGGACCGAAGAGGAAGCTCTGCCCATAGTCGCAGCCCATCTGCGACAGCTGGATTGCGTCGTCCTCGGATTCGATGCCCTCGGCCACCACCTGCATGTCGAGCTCGCGCGCCATCGTGATGACGGAGCGCAAGAGGATGCCGCGCTTGTCGCTTGGGTCGCGCACCAGCGCCTTGTCGATCTTGATCGTGTCGAAGGGGAAGCGGGTGAGGTAGGAGAGCGACGAGTGGCCTGTGCCGAAGTCGTCGAGTGCCAGCTTGAGACCGGCTTCCTTCAGCTTTTCGAGTACGAGACGGGCCTGCTCCGGATTTTCCATTACCAGCGATTCAGTCAGCTCCATCTTCACCTTGCCCGGGTCGCAGCGGTTCTTGGTGAGAATGGCACGGACGTCGTCATAAAGCTCATTGTTGAGAAGCTGCGCGCTCGAAAGGTTGATCGAGACGAAGATCGGCAGATCGCCGGTCTGCAGCTGCCATTCCGTCAGGTCGCTGGTCGCCCGGTCGAAGGCGAACATGCCGAGCTGGTTGATGAGGTCGGAATTCTCGGCGATCGGGATGAACTCGGTCGGCGAGATGTTGCCACGCTTGGGGTGATCCCAGCGCATCAGGGCCTCGAAGCCGGCGATCTCGGCATCGTTCAATCGCACGATCGGCTGGTAGACGAGAGAAAGTTCCTTGCGCTCGATTGCCTTCTTGAGATCGGCTTCAAGCTGCATGCGGTCCGAGCCGGAGGTGCGGAAGGCCGGGCGGAAAGGCTCGACGCGGTTGCCGCCTTCCTTCTTGGCCCGGAACATCGCGAGCTCTGCGTCGTCGAGAAGGCCGGTCGCACTCTGTTCCTGGTCGAGCCAGGAGACGAGCCCGATCGATGCGGTCAGGTTGATTTCGCGGTTGCCGTAGTTGAGGGGCACCATGATCGCCTTGCTCACCGCATCGGCGAAATCGGCGACTTTGGCCGGATCGCGCTCGGACATCAGGATCAGGCCGAACTGGTCGCCACCGAGGCGAGCCAGCGTGTCCTGCGGGCGCAGCAGCCGGCGCAGGCGTCGCGTCAGCGCGATGAGGATGTTATCGCCGGCGGCAATGCCCAAGAGATCGTTGACCTGCTTGTAGCGGTCGATGTCGATCGCAAGCACCGTCGGGCGGACCGAGTTGCTGCCGTCGGCCATCAAGAGCATGGCCTGCAGCCGGTCGAGGAAGACCTGACGGTTCGGAAGCCCGGTCAGATTGTCGAGCAGGGCGTTGTGCAGCAGCCGTTCGACCGAGTTGCGCTGTTCGGTAATGTCGATGATCGTGCCGACGCAGCGGATGATTTCGCCGTTGGCACCAAGCACCGGCCGGGCACGGATCGAGAGCCAGTGATAGTGGCCGTCCTCGGCGCGTACGCGGAATTCATGGTTCAGCTTGCCGCGGCGGCGTTCCAGCAACACGTCGAGCGTGGCGCGGAAGCGGTCGCGATCGTCAGGGTGAAGCCGCGGAAGCCAGTTGCGCAAGGGGCCGTGCATGCTGCCGAGCGACAGGCCGAGCTGCGTCGAGATATCGGGCATCGTCACCACCCGGTCGCGGGCGACGTCCCAGTCCCAGACGGTGTCGCCGGAGCCGGTGAGCGCCAGCGACTGGCGCTCGAGATCGGAGAACAGGCCCTGCTGGTAGCCGCTGCCGGCGACCGCGTGCTGCATGACGGTAAAGCCGATCAACAGTACGATCAGCACGAGACCACCGCCGAGCGCCGGCTGCACGATGTCGTTGGCGAGCTGGCCGGTGACCGTCAGCCAGGCGCCGAAGAGCCAGACGAGGATCAGCAGCCAGGCGGGAACGAGAAGGATCGCGCGGTCGTAGCGGTTGAAGCCGAGATAGGCGATCAGGACGATGCCGACCGTGCCGGTCAGCGCGAAGGAGAGGCGGGCGATGCCGGATGCGATCGCTGGGTCGTAGACGGCGACGCCGAAGAGCAGGCCGAGGCCGAGGATCCAGGCGAGCGTCGCATAGCCGAGATGCTGGTGCCAGCGGTTGAGATTGAGGTAGGTGAACAGGAAGATCACGAGGCCGGCCGCAAGGAAGACCTCTGTGCCCGCGCGCCATATTCGCTCGTCCCCCGCCGTCACGCTGATGAGCTTCGACAAGAAGCCGAAGTCGACGCAGATATAGGCGAGAACGGCCCAGGCAAGGGCTGCCGTTGCCGGCAGCATCGAGGTTCCCTTGACGACGAAAAGGATGGTCAGGAACACCGCAAGCAGGCCGGCAATGCCGAGCACGATGCCGCGATAGAGCGTGAAGGCGTTGACCGTGTCCTTGTAGGAGTCCGGCTCCCAGAGATAGATCTGCGGCAGTTCCGGTGTTGCCAGTTCGGCGACGAAGGTGATGATGACGCCCGGCGCCAGCGTGATGCGGAAAACGTCCGCCTCGTCGCTCGGTTCGCGGCTGAGCGCGGAGCCTTCGCTTGGCGTGATCGAAAGAATGCGCTTGGAGCCGAGGTCCGGCCAGAAGAGCTTGGAATTCACCAGTCGGAAATGCGGTGCGACGATCACGCGGTCGAGCGGTTCGGCCGAAACGTTGGCGAGCGCGAACACAGCCCAGTCGCCCTGATGGTCCGCACTGTTGGAGCGCACTTCGATGCGGCGCACGATGCCGTCGGTTCCGGGTGCTGTCGAAACCTGAAAGGCTTCGTTGCGGCCGCTGTAGATTTCGGTCGTTGCCGTCAGGTCGAGCGCCGTGTCTTCGCGCGAAATCTTGACCGGCTCCAAAGCCTGGGCCGCGCCGCCGAGCGCACAGAAAATCGTCGTGAGCGTTATCAGAAACGCTGCCAGCTTGGAGGCTGACCAGGCGAAGGGCGAGCGGGCTAGAGGCATCAAAGGGGCATATTCCTGTTCGGTAGGGCATCGTCGGACAGGAGAGAAAAGAGCAGATGGTCTCGCCACTGGCCGTTGATTCTCAAGTACTGTCTTAAATAGCCTTCACGCTCAAAACCGGCCTTTTCAAGGAGCCGGATGCTTCTTGAGTTGTCCGGAATACAGGCTGCTTCAATACGGTGCAACTCAAGGGTCGAAAAGATGTAGGGGATCGCGAGCCTGAGGGCCGCAAACATGTGGCCTTTGCCCGCGTGGCGCGCGCCCATCCAGTAGCCGATCATGCAGTTTTGCCCGGCGCCGCGGCGAATGTGGCCGATCGTCAGTCCGCCGAGCAGGACCTCGCCTGGCTTGTGGAAAAGGAAGAGCGGTACCGCCTGGCCGGAGGCATATTCCTGCTCGTTGCGGACGACCCGGCCGCGGAAGGCGCTTTCGGTCATTTCGTCGGTGCGCCAGGTCGGCTCCCACGGCTCCAGGAAGGCGCGGCTGTCGCTTCTGAGCTGATACCACTGGCGATAATCGGAATAGCGGGGGAGGCGGAGCAGGTAATTCTGGTCGGCGATTTCGACCGTCTCCGGCTGCCGCGACAGGAACCGAAAAACCGATCGTGTCATAGCTGCCTCCGAGGCCGTTCCGTTTACGCGCGAGGACCTTGTACCATCCGCCCGACGGCACGTCTTTGCGCCGTCACAAATCGAAACGTTGCACAACTTTGCGCGCAAATCGAATCCGATTTTGCGAAAAGTCGCAAAGACTTCACCATTCGGACATGCGGTCATCATCCGTGGCGCGCCGGCTGGCCGAACGCAGTTTCCAGGCGACGCTTGAAAGCGCCTTCCGCGCGAAATTGCGCAATGTTTGGGAGGCCGGGATCGCTTCATCGTTTTGATGAAATGGAGCCCGGCCGTTCAGCCTTCGGCTTAGCTTGCGACGGCGTGCGGGACGGCGGCCTTGCCGGTCAGTGACGACAGGATGTCGCCCATCGGGGCAAGTTGTTCCAGCGGGCCGATCGCCGAAAGCGTCGGCGTGGTGTCGAAGAACAGCCGACCGGCAAGGTCGGTCAGGCGTTCGATGGTGATGCCGGAGAGGCGCTCCATCAGTTCTTCATTCGGGATCGGGCGACCGTAGAGCATCATCTGACGGGCGATCTGGCCGGCACGGGCCGCCGGGCTTTCCTGACCCATCAAAAGCTGTGCGCGGATCTGGGCACGGGCGCGCTCGATTTCCTGCTGCTCGATGTTCATCGAGGATTTGCGCAGTTCATCGACGATGACCGGCATCAGCTCCGGCAGGTTCTCGCCGCCGGTCGCAGCATGCACGCCGAAGATGCCGGTGTCGGAGAAACCCCAGTGGAAGGCATAGACCGAATAACAGAGGCCACGATGCTCGCGCACTTCCTGGAAGAGGCGCGAGGACATGCCGCCGCCGAGAATGTTGGCGAGGATCTGCGAGCAATAGAAGTCGCGCGCGTGGTAGGCCTTGCCTTCAAAGCCGAGCAGCACCTGCGCGTCCATCAGGTCGCGGGTTTCGCGGCTCTCGCCGCCGGTGTAGAGGGCAGTCTCGAGCACGGGCGTTGCGATCGGTGTGCGCGGCAATGACGAGAAGCGTTCTTCGACCTGGCGAACAAAGGATTCGTGTTCGACGGCGCCGGCGGCGACCACGAACATGCGGTCGGTCGTGTAGTTGCGGCCGAGATAGTGCCGGATCTGGTCGGCGGAGAACGACATGACCGTGTCCGGCGTGCCGAGGATCGGCCGGCCGACGGTCTGATTGCGATAGGCGGTCTCGGCGAAGCGGTCGAAGACGACATCGTCGGGTGTGTCGTCGGCAGCGCCGATCTCCTGCAGGATCACGTGCTTCTCGCGGCGCAGTTCTTCCTCGTCGAAGCTGGACTCGGTCAGAATGTCGGCGAGAATATCGACAGCAAGCGGCACGTGGTCCTTGAGAACCCTGGCATAATAGGAGGTCGTTTCGGTGGAGGTCGCAGCATTGACCTCTCCACCGACGTTTTCGATCTCTTCGGCAATCTGGCGGGCGGTGCGCCGCGCGGTGCCCTTGAAAGCCATGTGCTCCAGCAGATGGGCAATGCCATGTTCGCCGAGAGTTTCATTGCGCGAACCGGACTTGATCCACACGCCGAGCGCCACACTTTCGAGATGCGGCATGTGCTCGGTTACCACCGTCAACCCGGAAGGGAGCCGGGTGCACTCAACTTTCATCATACGTTTCTTCTCGTTCTTACCCCCGGAGACGGGTACGCTCGCCGATAAAGGCTTCGACGGTTTTCAGGTCCGGATCCAGGATATCGAAACGCTCCTCCCTGTTCATCAGGTCAGCAAGCCACGTCGGAAGCGCCGGGTCAATACCACTTGCCGATTTTACCGCGTCCGGGAATTTCGCCGGATGGGCGGTGGCAAGCGTCACCATGGGAGCGGATGCCTTCTCGTGTTTGGCGGCGACGAAGACGCCGACGGCGCTATGCGGATCGAGCAGATAGCCCGTGTCTGCAAGCGTCTTTGCGATCGTCTTGGCGACTTCTTTCTCCGAGGCGCGACCGGCGCGGAACTCCTTGCGGATCGCCTTCAGCGCCTTTTCGCGGATGGTGAAGGAACCGGACTGCTTCAGCCCGTCCATCGCCGAGCGGATTTCGCCCGGGTCGCGATCGTTCGCCTCGAACAGAAGCCGTTCGAAGTTCGACGAGATCTGGATGTCCATCGACGGTGCGGTGGTCGCCTTGACGTCGCGCATCTCGTAGCGGCCGGTCTTCAGCGTGCGGGCGAGAATGTCGTTTTCGTTGGTGGCGATGATCAGCTTATCGATCGGCAGGCCCATGCGCTTGGCGACGTAGCCGGCGAAGATATCGCCGAAGTTGCCGGTGGGGACCGTGAAAGAAATCTTGCGGTCTGGGCCGCCGAGCGCGACCGCCGTCGTGAAGTAATAGACGATCTGGGCCATGATGCGCGCCCAGTTGATCGAGTTGACACCCGAAAGCTTGACGCGGTCGCGGAAGGCGACGTCGTTGAACATCGCTTTGACGAGGTTCTGGCAGTCGTCGAAGTTGCCGTTGACTGCAATCGCATGGACGTTCGATGCGCTCGAGGTCGTCATCTGCCGCTGCTGCACCGGTGAGACTTTGCCGTGCGGGAAAAGAATGAAGATGTCGGTGCGCTCACGACCGGCAAAGGCGTCGATGGCGGCGCCCCCGGTGTCGCCCGAAGTCGCGCCGACGATGGTGGCGCGCTCGCCGCGTTCGGAAAGCACATAGTCCATCAGCCGGGCGAGCAGTTGCATCGCCACGTCCTTGAAGGCGAGCGTCGAGCCGTGGAAGAGCTCCATGACGAAGGCGTTAGGTCCGGTCTGCACCAGCGGCGCCACCGCCGGGTGGCGGAAGGTGGCATAGGCCTCGTCGATCATTTCGCGGAACTTGGCCGCCGGGATCTCGCCATTGATGAAGGGTTCGAGCACGGTAAAGGCAATGTCCTGGTAGGATTTGCCGCGCAGGCCGCGAATTTCCTTCTTGGAAAACTTCGGCCATTCCTTGGGGAGATAGAGACCGCCATCGCGCGCAAGACCGGCAAGCAGCGCGTCGCAGAAGCCGAGAGGAGCGGCTTCGCCGCGCGTCGAGATATACTTCACCATCGTTGTCCTTCGTCCCACCTCAAGGATTGCGGCGACCTTGGGAAACGTCGTCGCGACACGCTCGTCTTATTGCGTCAGTCCTTGACAAAGTCTGCATCTATTCTTGTCACCGACCCAATTTCCGGTCGCAAAACTAGCTTCGGAAAATTCGGAAGGGACGAACTGACCCAATCGATTTTTCAGTTTGTCGCTGCTATAGACGATGCCCGAAGGCCATGAAAGGTCTTCCGGCCGAGATTTCGGTCAAGGAGTTTCAACCGGTCCAGCAGAGGTTGTTCAACGTGTTTGGCAAAGTTTCCCGGCCTGTTCTCGCAATATCTTTTCTCGCAGTCCTAGCCGGCTGCAATAAGACGCAATCCGGTGGGGCGATCGACGCAGGCGGCAGTGCCGCTGCTCCGACGCCGGCCGTCGTTCAGGCCGCATGCCCGCAGGTCGTCATTCGTGACGGCACAAATGTGCATGCCAGCTACGCAAAGGGGGCCAAGAACGACCCGACGAAGCTCGTCTATCAGGCCTCCCTGGCAGACACCACGCGGCAATGCGTGCAGAGCGAGAGCGCGTTGACGATAACCGTCGTGGTCCAGGGCCGCGTCGTCAGCGGTCCTGCCGGTGGTCCCGGCAAGGTCACCATGCCGATCCGCGTGGCTGCAACCGACGAAGACAAGACGCTCTATTCGGAACTGACGCAGCATGCGGTGGAAATCCCCGCAACCGGTTCGGCCCAGTTCGTCTTCACCAAGGCCGACGTGACGCTGCCGGCCGGCGCCGGATCCAATGTCACCGTCTATGTGGGCTTCGACGAAGGCCCGCCGGCCAAGGGCAAGAAGAAGTAAGCAGCGGCCTATGCCGCAAAAAAAACGCCGGGGCTTGCCCCGGCGTTTTCATTTCCGTCGTGTGCGGCTTATTCAGCCGGAACGCTCTTGCCGCCTTCCCACTTGTAGAGCGAGAAAGCCTGCGAGGTCAGGTCGCCGGCTTCGCTGTAGGTCAGCTTGCCGAGAACCGTGTCGATGGCTTCGCCAGACTTGATCGCAGTTGCAACCGCGGTCGCGTCTTCGGCGGAGCCTGCCTTCTCGATGCCGGCCTTCAGCACCTGGACGGCAGCATAGGCGTTGAGCGTGAAGGCTTCGGCCGGGATGTTCTTCGCCTTCAGCGCTTCGACAGCCGGAGCCGAGGCGGGGTTGCTGGTCGCGTCGCTGGCATTGGTGTAGACCGTGCCGGTCGCAGCTTCGCCGCCGATTGCCCAGAACTCGGTGTTGGACAGGCCGTCGCCGCCGAAGATCTGCGCCTTCACGCCCTGGTCGTGCATCTGGCGTGCCAGCAGGCCACCTTCCGGATGGTAGCCGCCGAAGTAGACGACATCGACGTTTTCCGACTTCAGGCGGGTAACGATCGCGCTGAAGTCCTTGTCGCCCGGGTTCAGGCCTTCATAAACGACTTCGGTGATGCCGCCGGCATTGATCGCCTTCTTGAAGCCGTCAGCAAGGCCCTTGCCGTAAGGCGCCTTGTCGTGGAGGACGGCGATCTTCTTGTCCTTGAGGTTCTTGACCACATAGGCAGCGGCGACTTCGGCCTGCTGGTCATCGCGGCCGCAGGTGCGCAGCACGTTCCAGAGACCGCGGGTGGTGAGGTCAGGCGTGGTTGCCGTCGGCGTCACCATCAGGATGCCGTTTTCGGCAAGGATGTCCGAAGCCGCCATCGAGGTGCCCGACAGAACCGGGCCGACGACGTAGCGGATGCCTTCACCAGCAGCCTGGTTGGCAACCGAAACGGCCTGCTTCGGATCGCCGGCGTCGTCGAGCATCTTCAGCACGATCTTCTCGCCATTGATGCCGCCAGCCTTGTTGATCTCGTCTGCAGCCGTTTCCGCGCCGTTCTTCACCTGCTCGCCATAGGCCGCGACCGGGCCGGTGAGCGGCGTGATCACGCCAATGGTGATGTCGGCGAAGGCGAGCGGGCCAAAGGCGACGCTGGCCGCCAGGGTCAGGCCGGTCAACATTGAAAGACGCATTGTGTTTCCTCCTAAAAATACCCCGATGGGGCTTGCTTGGTACGGCCCTCGTGCGCGGCTCCTCGAAAACCGGGAAGATTTTCTAGGGGACGTGACGCCACTGCAATGTGTCATCATGTCCCTCGGCGTCTAATTGGACGTCTGCCGTGTTGGCCGAAGGCTTCTTTCCCGCTCCGGCCGAAAAGCCGGAGCGAAAGGGGCATGGCGGTGTGCGACCGCCTGCGGCCAATCAGGCCGTCATCGACTCCGACCATGCGGAAAGGGCCGCGATCACGCCCGGCAACGCCGTCATGCGCGAAATCACCGTTTCCGCACCCGCTTCGGTCAGCTGGTCGGCATGCGAGGGATGGGTGTGCGAACCGCCGGTGAAGCCGACGACGCGCATGCCTGCGGCACGTGCACCGTGAATGCCGTGCACGGAGTCCTCGATCACCAGCACCCGCGACGGGTCGACGCCCATCTGCTTGGCGCCGTGCAGGAAGATATCCGGCTTCGGCTTGACGCGGTCGGCGCCGAGGTCGCGCGCGGAATAGATGTGTCGGCCGAAATGGTCCTTGATGCCGACCTTGCCGAGCATCATGGCAAGCCGCGCCGAGGTCGAGTTGGAGCAGATGCAGTGCGGCAGCGTCAGTTGCGCCAGCATCGGCTTGACGCCGTCGATGATGTTGAGGTCGCGGGCAAGGCGCTCGTCGAGGATGACGTCGACCTTGCTGATGAGCTGGGCCGAAAGCGGGATGCTTGCTTCCTTCTCGATTTGCAGCAGCGTGTTGTGCCAGGTCATGCCGGCAAAACGCTCCGCCATTTCCTCGACGCTGATCGGGTAACCCGCTTCTGTCAACAGTGCTGCTTCGACTTCCGACGCGATGATTTCGGAATCGACGAGAACGCCGTCGCAATCAAAAATGATGAGATCGATACCGGTCATATGGAACAGTTCCCTGGGAGGAGAGGCGCCGCAGGCGGGGGGAGGAATGTTCGCGCGGCGCGGGGCTTTCGTACGGCAGAGCTTTTATACGATGGTAGGCCAAAGCTCAACCATTGGAAATTATCGAAACCGCCCGTGCGCTTGCTCGACAGCATTGTTTCGCGGCTCTATCAGTAGGCGATGGAAAAGCAGCAGGACGACACGCTCGCAAGTCGCATCAGCAAGGCCCTGGCCGAGCGGATCATCTCCGGCATGCTCATGCCCGGGGAGCGCTTGCGGCAGGATCATATCGCCGAGGAGTTCGGTGCGAGCCACGTTCCCGTTCGCGAAGCCTTTCGACGGCTGGAGGCCCAGGGCCTTGCCGTCAGCGAACCGCGCCGCGGCGTTCGCGTTGCCTCCTTCGACCTGAAGGAGGTGAGGGAGGTCGCCGAAATGCGCGCTGTTCTTGAGGTTCTGGCGCTTCGCCATGCCATCCCGCATCTAACGCCGGCGATCCTCGATCGGGCCGAGATGGCCACGGCCGCCGCCGATACTTCGCGCGACGTGCGCTCCTGGGAGGCGGCAAACCGCGCCTTCCATCGGCTGATCCTCGAACCCTGCGGCATGCCGCGGCTGCTGGCGGCGATCGATGATCTGCATGCAGCGAGCGCCCGCTTCCTGTTTTCCGCCTGGCGCACGAGCTGGGAGGCGCGCACCGATCACGATCACCGCGCGATCCTCGCCGCCTTGCGCGAAGGCCGAGGCGACGAGGCGGCAAAGATCCTCGAACGCCATGTGGGCTGGATCGGCAAGACGCCGGTCAGGACCGCCGCGGGCGAAACCCGCGAGGCCTTTTCCATCGTCGGCTAGAGTGGTTTTGCTGGCAGCCGCTACTGCGGAAACAGCTCGGAGAAAGCCTTCTCGCCATTGGCGGTGAAGCGGATGGCGCGGCTGTTCGCCTCGCGCTTGGCCCAGCCCTTGTCGATGAATAGCGTCAGCAACGCTTCGCCAAGCGAACCGGCCAGATGCGAGCGGCGCTCGCTCCAGTCGAGGCAAGTGCGGCAGATCGGGCGGCGGGATTTCTTGAGTGCTGAATAGTCGATGCCGAGCGCCTCGATCCGGTTCTGCCCGTCGGGCGTCAGCGCCAGGTCGTCGCCGGTGACTTCGATCTGCTTTTCGGCAATCAGGCTGTCATACATGCGCACGCCATAGTCGCCGGCCAGATGATTGTAGCAGACGCGCGCTTTTCTCAGCGCCGGATCCTTCGGCCCGCGGCGGTGCCGGTTCATGCCGCGGCTGGCGGCAAAGCCCATCAGGTTCTCGAGCATCAGCCCGACTTCGTCTTCTGCCAGCTGAAAATAACGGTGACGGCCTTGCTTGCGCTGGCTGAGCAGACCGCCGGCCTCGAGCTTGGACAGGTGGGAACTGGCGGTCTGCAGCGTGATGCCGGCATGTGTCGCAAGTTCGGTTGCGGTCAGCGCACGTCCGCCCATCAGCGCCGTCAACATGTTGGCGCGGGCGGGATCGCCGATCAGCGATCCGATGAGAGCGATATCTGGACCTTCCTTCATACTTCGATCGTAGTCGAAGCATCCGCGTCGAACAAGGAGGCATAGTCACTCCATCGAAGGCTTGGCGCCTTGCCCGACCACAAGGAGACGACGATGATCACCTGCTTCATCCGCTATGAAATCGATCCCTTCAAAAAGGAGGAGTTCGCCACCTATTCGCGCAACTGGGGCGAGGCGATCCCGCGCTGCGGCGCCGATCTTATCGGCTACTTCGGCCCGCATGAGGGGTCGGCGACAACGGCTTACGGCGCCTACAACATCGAGAGCCTCGCGGCCTACGAGGCCTATCGCGCCCGGCTTGCCGCCGATCCGCTCGGCCGGGAAAATTATGCCTTCTCCCGCCGCGAGCGGTTTATCCTGAAGGAGGATCGTATTTTCCTGAAGAACGTCTCGACGCCCATCGGAGCAAAGTGAAACATGATTGCCGTCATCTTCGAAGTCCTGCCGGCCGAGGGCCGGCGTGACGCCTATCTCGGCATTGCCGCCGACCTGCGCCCGCTGCTCGACGACATCGATGGCTTCATCTCGATCGAGCGGTTCCAGAGTCTGGCCAATCCCGACAAGGTGTTGTCCCTGTCTTTCTGGCGCGACGAGGAGGCGGTGAAGGCCTGGCGGAACGGCGCCGAACATCGTGCCGCCCAGGATGCGGGGCGTCACGGCGTCTTTGCCGATTACCGCCTGCGCATCGCCTCCGTGATCCGCGACTACGGGCTGAACGAGCGCCATGAGGCCCCCTCAGACAGCCGCGCCTTTCACGATGCCCGGTGAAACGGCGTCCGCGACGCTTGAACGGGGCGGCGGGAGGCGGGTGAACGCCCGTTCCCGCCTTTCCTGTCCACTCCAGAAGACCTCTCTAACATAGCGCGACTACGCACTTTTTCGAAACGGCCTTCAGGCTTTGGTAACCATCTTCGGTAACCATACGCTCCATGATCCGTTCCGAGTAAGCGTATTTGCGAGTTGTCCATGTCTTCAGTTGTTTCGCTTGCCGAAGTCTCCCGTTCCACCCGTCCGTTGGGCTGGCTCGACAGCATCATCAAGGGTGACTGCGTTGCCGCGCTCAATGCGCTTCCCGACAATTCGGTCGACGTCGTTTTCGCCGACCCGCCCTACAACCTTCAGCTCGGCGGCATGCTGACCCGTCCCGATCAGTCGGTGGTCGACGCCGTCGACGACGAATGGGACCAGTTCGCATCGTTCGAAGCTTACGACGCCTTCACCCGCGCCTGGTTGCTCGCCTGCCGCCGCGTGCTGAAGCCGACCGGCACCCTTTGGGTGATCGGCTCGTACCACAACATCTTCCGCGTCGGCGCCATCCTGCAGGATCTGCACTTCTGGATCCTCAACGACATCATCTGGCGCAAGACCAACCCGATGCCGAATTTCAAGGGCCGCCGGTTCCAGAACGCTCATGAGACGCTGATCTGGGCGACGCCGAACGCCAATGCCAAGGGCTACACCTTCAACTACGATGCGATGAAGGCGGCCAATGACGACGTGCAGATGCGCTCCGATTGGCTGTTCCCGATCTGCTCCGGTCACGAGCGCCTGAAAGGTGACGACGGCAAGAAGGTGCATCCGACCCAGAAGCCGGAAGCGCTGCTCGCCCGTATCATGATGGCTTCGACCAAGCCGGGCGACGTCATTCTCGATCCCTTCTTCGGTTCCGGCACGACCGGTGCCGTCGCCAAACGCCTCGGCCGCCACTTCGTCGGCATCGAGCGCGAGCAGGATTACATCGACGCGGCATCGGCACGCATCGACGCGGTCGAACCGCTCGGCAAGGCGATGCTCTCTGTCATGACCGGCAAGAAGGCTGAGCCGCGCGTCGCCTTCAACACGCTGATCGAAAGCGGGCTGATCAAGCCCGGCACGGTTCTGACGGACGCCAAGCGCCGCTACAGCGCGATCGTTCGTGCAGACGGCACGGTCGCCTCCGGCGGCGAGGCCGGTTCAATTCATCGCCTGGGCGCCAAGGTCCAGGGGCTTGATGCCTGCAACGGATGGACATTCTGGCACTTCGAAGAGGGGAACACCCTGAAGCCCATCGACGAACTCAGAAGCGTCATTCGAAATGATCTGGCAAAACTGAACTGATCAACCAGTTCCGCCGGATCCTTCGAAAAGCGCTCTAACCGGTTTTTGTACCTTCAGTCCCGGAAAGAGAGCTTTAAATGCCCGGAATCCTCAATGTGAGGATTCCGGGCATTTGTATGTTTGGGCCATCCGATGGAGCGTTTGAAGCGAGCTCTAGGGCCCTGAGGTCGATTGCCAATCTTCGCATCCGCTCATAGGGTTCGGACAGAGCAACCTTCATCCGAACAAGAGTGTTATCCGCATGGCCGTGCCCGATCGTCTCCAGCGCGCGAAGCAATGGGCGCGGCAAATCAAACGCGACGTCGTTGCGCTCTGGTTCGCCGCGCGAGATCGTCGAACGCCGTTTTCGGCGAAATTCGTTGCCGGCACTGTGGCGGCCTACGCACTTTCGCCGGTCGACCTGATCCCCGATTTCATTCCGATACTCGGCTACCTCGATGATCTTATTCTCGTTCCGCTCGGCATCCTCTTGGCCGTACGTCTGGTGCCGCCAGCGCTGATGGAAGAATTCCGAGAGCGGGCGGCGGCATTGGAAGGACGCCCGTCCAGCCGCAGCGGCCTCCTCGCGATCCTGAGTGTCTGGTTCGTGGCCGCAGTCATTGCGGCCTGGCTGGCATGGGGCTTCACCGCGGCCAGGCCCTGACAATGGGCGGCGGCGACCCGTGCCGCCGCCGCGCGTTGAATGGAGGATACGCCGCCTTTAGAGAGCCGGCGTTCCCTGTGGGCGCAAGTGGTAGAGGGTTCGGGCGCCCTTATCCTCGAAGCCGCAACTGGCGAGCACAGGCTCGAAGCGTGCTCTTTCGTCTTCCTGTAACTCGACGGTGGCGACCCTGATATCGGGATAGGCCGCGGGTATGCGCTGAAGCAGGGCGGCAACCAGGGCAATCAGCCCGCAAGACGGGGCATGGTGTTCGGTGATGTGGATCATCATTTCATCGCTCCAGACAAAGGCGTAGGCCTCGGCGACCACGAGGTCGTGATGTTCCAGCCACTGCATCAGCAGCCCGCCCTCATCCCAGTCAGCGATACGTTGGGCGACGGAGTCCGCGTCCCAGGTCGTGGAGCAGGTTTCTCCACTGCAGTCCGATATCCCCGCGCGTGTGAGGAAGTCCACGAACTTTGCGAGGAGATTTTCTGGGAGAGTCGCCTGGACGGCGTAAACGACGGCACCGTCCTTGGGTTTTGCGATTGCGGCCGGCCAGCGCTTGGGTGACGCCTGCCAGGTCCTGAACAGATCCCGAAGCGCGGTCGCGCCGGTCATTTCGACGACCTGCTGGTTGAGGGCGGTTTTTCGGGAGTGCCAGATGATGCCTTCTGAACCGGCCTCTACGGCTGCAAGCCGAAAGAGCCGCGCGAGAATTTCGGCGTCGTGCAGGTCGTGCGACGGCATGGCGTGCCAGCCTCGATCGGCCGCTCTCTTGTTGTCGCCTTCAGTCGGCGGCCGAAGGCTGAGCCAGCCCGCCAGTTTGGCATCGCGTCTGGCGACGACGAAACGGGTATCTGAAAACCGTTCTCCAAACTCTTCCGGAGGCACCTCGTCGCGAAAGCTGGCCTCGGTCGTCGCGTAGAGCTCGTCGATGAAGGCGTCCTTGGCGGCGCCGTCTCGAATTACTGAAAATTCTAAACTATTCATATATTGCCTCTGCGATTACGCAATCGCAGGTAGTAAATATGATTCGTGGCGGAATCGTGCCGCCACGAGCAGGAGCCATCGTCGATCGGCAGTTCAGCCTACGGATGAATGCCGTAGCCGGCGAGATCGGCCTTCAGCTTTTCCGGATCGACGAAATGCACCGCATGCCAGCCGGCAAGCCGCGCAGCTTCGACGTTGGGAATGCTGTCGTCGATGAAGAGGGTGGCCGATGGGTCGAGATCGAAGGTCCGCGTGTGCGTCTCATAGATGGCGATATCGGGCTTGATCAGCTTGACGTCGCCCGAAACGGTGACGCCGCGTGGCAGCGTCAGGAAGGGATAAAGGACCTGCGCCTCGCGGAACGTGTCGGAGGCGAAGTTGGTCAGCATCGTCACGTCGCGCCCTTCGGCGATCAGTCGCTCCAGGAGCGACACCGTCTCCACATAGGCGTGCGGCACCATCTCCTGCCAATATTTGCGGAAGGCGCGGATCTGTTCTTCACGCTCGGGAAAGTCCTTGATCAGCAGCGCTTCCGCCTCTTCCCAGGAACGGCCGCGGTCCTGCTCGATATTCCAGTCGTGGGTGCAGACATTGGCAAAGAACCACTCGCGCTCGGCCTCGTCGGGGATGATGCGGCTGTAGGGCAGGTTGGGGTCGTAGTGGATAAGCACCTTGCCGATGTCGAAGACGATGTGGCGGATATCGATGCTGCTCATGAACGTATTCCCTGCTTGAACTTTCGGAGTTGGAGCGGGACGGGTGGCCCCGTACCGTGCTAGCGTTCCGCCTTGAAGGCATGCGGGATCGCCTGGGCGATCGCCTTCTTCATCACCGTCGGCAGCGCCTGGGCACTCAGCGAGTGAACCGGCTCCCACCAGCCGTTGCCCTGCGTCCCGGCGCGCGCGACATTGGCGCGGTAGACCGAGAGACGCAACTCGAAATGCGTGAACACGTGGCTGATGGTGCCGCAATCTTCCCAGGCCGCTGCAAAGGGTTGGGAGGCAAGCGAGGTGTCGCCGTCCTGCCGCGATGTCCAGTCAGTGCCGGGCACTTCGGACATGCCGCCAAGCAGGCCTGTCTCGGCCCGCTTGCGCAGATAGACCGCGTTGTCGGCGTCGATCGCGACGAAGGCGGCGCCGCGCCGAAGCGGTTTGTCCTTCTTCTGCGCCTTGCGCGGAAAGGTTTCCGGGTCTGCGACGGCAAGCGCGCGACAGTGGGCGCGGAAGGGACAGAGCGAGCAGGCGGGCCGTTTCGGCGTGCAGATCGTCGCGCCGAGATCCATCATCGCCTGGGCGAAATCACCCGGCCTGCTCTCAGGGGTGAGCGCGGCGACGCGGGCCCGCATCTCGGGCTTTGCCGCCGGCAGCGGCGTTTCGATTGCATAGAGGCGGGAAATCACCCGCTCGACATTGCCGTCGAGCACGGCGCTTCTGCGATTGAAGGCGATCGCCGCGATCGCGGCGGCGGTATAGTCGCCGATGCCGGGAAGGGACTTCAGCCCATCCTCCGTGTCGGGAAAGCGGCCGCCATGATCGTTCGCGACGGCCTCGGCGCATTTCTTCAGGTTGCGGGCGCGCGCATAATAGCCGAGCCCGGCCCATGCCTTCATCACGTCCTCATTCTCGGCGCGCGCAAGGTCCTCGACGGTCGGCCACAGTGACAGGAACTTTTCGAAATAGGCTTTTACCGCCTGCACCGTCGTCTGCTGCAGCATCACTTCGGAAAGCCAGACATGGTAGGGATCGGCGACGATGCCTCGGCGCGCCATCGGCGGCGAAACCCGCCAGGGCAGGTCGCGATGGTGCCTGTCGTACCATTCCAAAAGCAGGGGTGCGGCGTCCGCCGCCGGTATCGTATCGTGCATGATTTGCCGGGAGTTCCGTTTCCGGCCTATACTTGGCGAAGCGGAGCCGCGGCATCAAGGCTCAATCGACATTGCCTACAGAAAGTCCATACGTGAGCGAGCAGAAGACCCGGAAGGGCGTCGTCCAGATCAGCGAAGTCGCGAACGGCCTGATCGACCCGGTGCTCGCCAAGCGGGCAGGCATCAACACCATGCTGCTCGGCTCCTGGGACGAAATCGCCGGCGAGGACTTTGCCGATTGCACGCGGCCCGAAAAGATCGCCTGGCCGCGCCGGGCCTCCGAGATCATGGGCGAGGGCGGCCATCAGCCGGGCGTCCTGACGGTTGCCTGCGAGGGCGCGCGCGCCCTGTTTTTGACCCACGCTCAGGGCGAATTGATCCAGCGCATCAACGGCTTCTTCGGCTTCTATGCGATCGGGCAGCTGCGCATCGTTCAAAAGCCCGTCTCCCAGCAGCCGAAACACCGTGGCAAGCCCAAGCCGCTTTCGGGCGAACCCGCCCGGCGGCTCGAGGCCATGGTCGAAGGCATCGAAAGCGAGGAGCTGAAGGCCGCCTTGCGTCGGCTGGGGACCGCCGTGCTCAATCCCCGGCGCCGCTAAGGCACGGCGCGCAAAACTATGCAGCGGTTTTCGCGACTACGAGACGCGAAAACCAGAGGCTTAAAGCGCAAGCAGCGAATCGGAAAGATCGCGACGCGCTTTTGGGCGGCCATCGCTCGGTCACAATTCTTTGAATTCTGTTGACGCCGCGCCACTTGCCGCCCTGCGCGGGGCAAGATATCGAATCCGCACTGCAATTCCCTCCGAACACGGGTCAAATCATGTCCGCTTCCGCAATGAACCTTACCAAGCGCCTGCTCAGCGGTGCCGCCATCGCAACTGTCGCCCTGGTGCTTGCTGCCTGCAGCGACGAAAAGAAGGAAACGGCCTCCACCACACCGGCCGCGACCACCGAAGCCGCCAAGGCTGAAACCAAGCCGGCAACGGACGCGACCACGACTGCATCGACGACCGCGACCCCGGCCACCACCGAAGCCAAGCCCTCTGCCGGCACCGAAGTCGCCCAGACGACGGCTGCTCCCGTCAAGGTCGAGCTCCCCTCGTCGGAAGGGTCCGTCGACGTCGCCAAGCTGATGGAACCGGGCGCCCTGCCGGAAATGGCGATCGGCGACGCCAACGCGCCGGTGACGATCGTCGAATACATGTCGATGACCTGCCCGCACTGCGCCGCCTTCCACAACAACACCTTCGAGGCGATCAAGACCAAGTATGTCGACAGCGGCAAGGTCCGCTTCGTGCTGCGCGAATTCCCGTTCGATCCGCGCGCGGCGGCTGCCTTCATGCTGGCGCGCTGCGCTCCGGAAGGCCAGTACTTCCCGATGATCTCGATGCTGTTCAAGCAGCAGCAGCAGTGGGCCGCAGCCCAGAATGGTCGCGACGCTCTGCTGCAGATGTCCAAACTCGCTGGTTTTACACAGGAGAGCTTCGAGGCCTGCTTGACGAACCAAAAACTTCTGGATGATGTGAACACTGTTATGCAACGGGGCGCCAAGGAATTCGGGGTTCAGTCGACGCCGACCTTCTTTGTCAATGGCGAGCACTATTCGGGGGACATGTCGGTTGACGTTATGTCGGCCCTCATCGACAGCAAGCTCTGATCCTTCGCTTTTCCTGAAAACGGGCGACGGCAGCAGCTGTGCGCCCGTTTTTCTTGTCTGGGCTGATGGTAGAGGGGGGGACCTCGTAGCCCCAGCGTCCGCTCCATGAAGTTCAACAAGCTTCGCCTGCTCGGTTTCAAGTCCTTCGTCGAACCGACCGAATTCATCATCGAGCGCGGATTGACCGGTGTCGTCGGACCGAACGGTTGCGGCAAGTCGAACCTCGTCGAAGCCTTGCGCTGGGTGATGGGGGAGAACTCCTACAAGAACATGCGCGCTTCCGGCATGGACGACGTGATCTTTTCCGGATCCGGCAATCGTCCCGCGCGTAACACGGCCGAGGTCGGCCTCTATCTCGATAACAGCGACCGCACGGCACCCGCTGCCTTCAACGACAGCGACGAGATCCAGGTCAGCCGCCGCATCGAGCGCGAGCAGGGCTCGGTCTACCGCATCAACGGCAAGGAAGCGCGCGCCAAGGATGTACAGCTTCTCTTCGCCGACGCGTCGACTGGTGCACGCTCGCCGTCGATGGTCGGGCAGGGGCGCATCGGCGAACTGATCGCCGCCAAGCCGCAGGCCCGTCGCCAGCTCCTGGAAGAGGCGGCCGGCATCTCCGGCCTGCACTCTCGCCGCCACGAAGCGGAGCTGCGTCTGCGTGCCGCCGAGACCAATCTCGAGCGTCTCGACGACGTCACCTCGCAGCTCGAAAGCCAGATCGAGAGCCTCAAGCGCCAAGCGCGCCAGGCCAACCGCTTCAAAATGCTCTCGGCCGATATCCGCAAGCACGAGGCGATCCTGTTCCATATTCGCTGGGTACAGGCCAAGGAGGCGGAGGGCGAGGCGACGAGCCAGCTCAACCAGGTGACTGCGCTGGTCGCGGAAAAGGCGCAGCAGCAGATGCAGGCGGCCAAGGACCAGGCGATCGCCAGCCTGAAGCTGCCGGAGCTGCGCGAAAACGAAGCGAAGTTCGCCGCCGCCCTCCAGCGTCTGCAGATTGCCCGCTCACAGCTCGAAGAGGATGCCGGCCGCATCCTCAGGCGCCGCGACGAGTTGCAGCGCCGGCTGGCGCAGCTTGCCGAGGATATCGCCCGCGAGGAGCGCCTTGTCGCCGACAATGCCGGCATTCTTTCGCGTCTCGACGAAGAGGAAGCCGAACTCAGCGACATGCTCGCCGAGGCCGACGACCGTGCGACGGAAGCGCGTGAGCGCCTCGAAGACGCAAACGAAAAGCTCGCCGGCAGCGAGGCGCTATTGGCGCGTCTAACGGCGGAACGCGCCGAGGCACAGGCCGGCCGCAACCAGCTGGAGCGCACGCTGCGCGACCTGTCGGAGCGCCAGGCACGTCTTGCCCGCCAACTTGGCGACCAGTCGCGCGATCTCGACGAACTCGACCGCCAGATGGCGGCCCTTCCCGATCCGCACGAAAAGCAGGGTCAGGTCGAGGTCGCAGAAGCTGCGCTGGAAGAAGCCGAAAGCAATGTGCTCGCGATCGAGGAAAGCCTCGCTGACGCGCGGCGCATGGAGGTCGAGGCGCGTCAGCCCGTCGATCGGACGCGCGCGACGCTGAACGGCATCGAGACCGAGGCACGCACCATCCGGCGCATGCTGGAGGCGGTGGCCGGTGGCGCCTATCCCGCCGTCGTCGAGGAGATGAAGGTCGACCGGGGCTTCGAGACCGCATTGGGCGCGGCCCTTGGCGACGATCTCGACTCGCCGCTCGAAACCGACGCGCCGGCCCATTGGCGCGCGCCGGGGGATCATGTCGGGGACGACGGATTGCCGGAAGGCGTGAGCCCGCTGATTGCCCATGTGAAGGCGCCCGACGCGCTGACCCGCGCCCTGAAGCAGATCGGCATCGTCGCAAGCGAGGCGGAAGCCGAGCGGCTGCTGCCCCTGTTGAAACCCGGCCAGAGCCTTGTCACCAAGCAGGGCTCCGTCTGGCGCTGGGACGGCCACGTGACCGGCTCCGAGGCGCCAAGTGCTGCCGCATTGCGGCTGGCGCAGAAGAACCGGTTGGCCGAACTCGATACCGAGGCCGACGGCGCCGCTGAGGCGCTGCGCCTCGCGGAGGCCGAACTTGCCTCTGCGGGCAGTCGCATCCGCGCCGAGGACGAGCGGCTGCGGCTTGCCCGCGACGCGCAGCGCATGATCACCCGACAGCTCGGCGAAGCCCGCGACGCGCTCGCCGCAGCTGAACGCGCCTCGGGCGACCTTGCCCGCCGCCGCGCGGTGCTTGCCGAATCGCGCAGCCAGATCGAGGCGCAGGTCGAAGAGGTGGCCGAGCAGATCGAGACGGCCAACGACGCGCTCGCCGATGCGCCCGATCTCTCCGAACTGGAACTGACGCTGCGCACCCAGGCGGCCGATGTCGCAGCCGATCGTGCCGCCGTCGCCGAGGCCCGTGCTGCGCATGATGGCCTGGCGCGCGAGAACGAGGCGCGTCAGCGGCGCATCGCGGCGATTGCCAATGAACGACAGACCTGGAAGGCGCGCGCGGCGAGCGCCGATGAGCACATCGCGACCCTGCGCGACCGCGAGGCAGAAGCCCGCGACGAGGTCGAAGAGCTGATCGATGCGCCCGACGAGTTCGAGGACAAGCGCCGGGCGCTGATGAACGAGTTGCAGAAGGCGGAAGCGGCCCGACGCGAAGCGGCCGATCTGCTTGCCGAGGCTGAAAACCGTCAGCGCGAGGCGGACCGGTTGGCGGCAACCGCGCTCTCCGAACTGGCGGAATCGCGCGAAAAGCGCGGCCGCGCCGAAGAGCGGCTGGTCTCCGCCCGCGAACGCCGCGTCGAGATCGAGGCCCGCATTCAGGAAGCGCTCTCCTGCGCGCCGCACGAGGTCATGCGATTGACGGGGCTTGCCGTCGACGAGGCACTGCCGGACATGCGCAACATCGAGCGCGAACTCGAACGGCTGAAGATCGAGCGCGAGCGGCTTGGCGCCGTCAACCTGCGTGCCGAAGAAGAACAGAAGGAGCTTTCGGAAAAGCTCGCCCTGCTGCTCAGAGAGCGCGACGACGTCATCGAGGCGATCCGCAAGCTCAGGAGCGCCATCCAGAACCTGAACCGCGAGGGCCGCGAGCGCCTGATCGCCGCATTCGACGTCGTCAACGTACAGTTCCAACGGCTGTTCACCCACCTCTTCGGGGGTGGCACGGCCGAGCTGCAACTGATCGAGAGCGACGATCCACTGGAGGCCGGCCTTGAAATTCTCGCCCGCCCGCCGGGCAAGAAGCCACAGACCATGACGTTGCTTTCCGGCGGCGAGCAGGCGCTGACGGCGATGGCATTGATCTTCGCCGTGTTCCTGACCAATCCCGCGCCAATCTGCGTGCTGGACGAAGTGGATGCACCGCTCGACGACCACAATGTCGAGCGCTACTGCAACCTGATGGACGAAATGGCGGCGTCGACCGAGACACGCTTCATCATCATCACCCACAACCCGATCACCATGGCCCGCATGAACCGCCTGTTCGGCGTGACCATGGCCGAGCAGGGCGTATCCCAGCTCGTCTCCGTTGACCTGCAGACGGCGGAACGCCTGCGCGAAGTCGTCTGATTCACTCAAATTCGGCGATGAAACCGGATACCGGCCGCGATGGGTCGCGCGCTTCCCAGGTGTCGACGTAGGCGGCGAGGGGGACCTTGTTTGCTCGATAGGCTGCGTAAAGCGTTGCCGCCCCAGCCTTTTCCGGCGGCCGCCTGAACCACCTGCCGAAGGTGACGGCAGCGCCCGTCGTCCATCTCCACCCTTCGGCACTGCCGTTCTCGTTGGAGAGCCCGAGCCATGGCCCGACCCGCCGGTGCTCGCCGCCTTCGAACGAACTGCTGAAGAACCGGTCATCCGTATTCACGAGTGAGGCGACGAACGTATTTTCATCGCTGGAATCGATCGTGGCAAGGTGACCGCCGCAGCGCTCGACGATCGCCTTCGCTTCCTGCCAGCCGACTTGCTGCCCGTCATAGACCGCTGCATAGAGGTGTCTGGCAAAGGTGCCATAGGTCAGTGGTAGAGGCGAAAGACACCGCACCATGGCGATCACCGGTTCGTCCTCCAGTCCCTCGAGATCGGTGGCGTCATAGCGACGTGCGCTGGTAGCCGAGAGAATGTCCTGATCGATGCGGGCAAAGGTGAGACCCAGGCTCGCTCCGGTCTCCTGATCGAGAAATCCGGATTGCTTTAGCCCGCGGGCCGCCTGAAATGCCGTGACCGCCCTGCGTGTCTGGCCACCGAAGGCGCCGTCCGTCGCGCCCGTGTCAAAACCCTTACTCTGCAGGGCCTGTTGCGCGGCTGCGCGCTTGTCCTTGCTATCGAGCATCTTCTGTTCCTGTGCCATCGCAGCCAGGGATGATCTGAAGTCGTCGCTTTTGCCGAGCCGCTGAATGGATTGACGCGCCGCGTCGGCGTAGCTGCTCTCGCCATGTTTGGCGATGAAGCGCTTCCAGGTCCTGGCCGTGTCCACGCGCATCGCCTTGTTGAAGTCGAGCGCGGCGATATCGACGTTGTCAACTTTCAAGGGTCGAGGCGCTTCAAGCGTGGCGCTGCCGTCGAGGTAGAATTCCAGATCGAGAGAGGAGAGGATCTGCGGCGACTGTTTGCCGCCCGTTGCCGAGCGCACCTCACGGATCACGCGCTTGAAGGCGGTGCCGATTTCGATCCCTGGGCCGGAGAGGTTGGCTATCAGCGCCCGGGTGAAGGGCGAATGCCCGTCGGTTCCGTCAGCCGCCACCTGTCCGGGCGCCGCAGCAAAGGCAACGAGCGTGCCGGCGCCCTGTGTCTCGATCGGTGCCAGACCTCTGGTGGCGCCGCCGCGGCTTGTGCCCGCCACGTCACGATTGAGTCTGTCTGCGAGCGGATTGTTGCGGCAGGCGTCGAGGAAGATCAGGGAGATTTTCGCGCGTTGTTCCAGCGCGTTCATGATCTCCGACAGCGGCATGGTTTCTGCCGGAACGTCAAACTCGCTTTCGAGCCGTGCGTCGGTGCCGACGAGGAAGTTCTCGCCGCGCAACTGCATGCCGTGACCGGCGTAGTAGAACAAGGCGGTATCGTCAGGCCCGATCTTGCGCGAGAAGTTTGAAAGTGCGCCGGCAAGACCACGGCGATCGGCGTTGAGCACGAGGTTCGTTTCGAAGCCCTGGTCCTTGAGAAAGGTGTTGAAGGCTTCTGCATCGCGTGAAGCATTGGGCAGCGTTCCAGCAAGCACATAGTTGCTCATGCCGATGACAAGCGCCAGTCGTTTGCCATTGCCTTCGGCGGGGGCATTCCCTGTGGTGAAGGGCACGATCAGAGCGCAAAGAACCAGCCATAGCAGCTTCACACGCCAGTTCATGACCTTGCCTCCTGCTTATGATTGACTCAGCCGTGCAGGTGTTGAATTGCCCCAAGCGGTCACTCGAATTCGAGGATCAGACCGCCCGTTCCATCGGTTGGCCCCATATCGTCCCAGCTATCGACGTAGACGGATTTCGTGTCGGCTCTGCCGTTGCGATGGGCGTAGTACATGCCGATATCGTCGCCCTTCTTGCCTTCGTTCGGCATGTCCTGGAACCATTTCGTGTAGGTCAGGGGCGCGCCGGTGTCCCAGCGCCAGCCGCCTCTGGGCTCCTTGCCCTGTGGGTCCTGCGTCAGGCCGATCCAGGGGCCCATCTTGTAGCTGACATTGCCTGAGGGGTCGTAGCCGGTGTTGAAAAAGGTCTGATCGGCGTTGAAAAGCGATGCGACGAAGGCGTTCTCCTCTTGAGACGAAATCGACGCGAGGTGCGCGCCGCAACCGCCGGCGATCCCCCGCGCATAAACGGCCAAAATTATTCCCGTCCGCACTGCGACATAGAGGTGCCCTTCGAACACGCCATATACGGTTTCGAAGTGGCGCAGGCAGGTCAGCGCCCGCAGGACGGTTTGATCGGTTTCCAGACCCTCGAGGTTGGCAACATCATAGCGTCGGGCCTTCGGAGAGCTGTATATGCCCTCGGCTCTGTCGTTGACTTTGATGCCGAGGGCTTCTGCCGTGCGCTCTGTGATGAAGCCGCTTGCTGGCTGCTGGTTGGTGCTCTGGAACCGCTTGATCGCTTCGCGCGTCTGTCCACCAAAAACACCATCGGCCGTGCCCGCCGCAAATCCGCGCGAGGCGAGTGCCACCTGGACGTTTCGTCGCTTGTCCTTGTCCGGCAATAGCCGCGCTTCGACGGACTGAGGCAGATGCGACTGGTTGCGCACGGCGGCGGGTTCGATCTGCGCCAGCGCCTGGCGTCCGAGGTCGGCATATTCGCCGGTGCGGTGTTTTTCGACGAAGAAGTGCCAGATGCGCGCCGTTCCGATCTTCAGCGCCTTTTTGAAGTCCTTCTCTGCCTCAAGCGCTTCGGGATCCATGGCCGGCACAGTGAGTGCCGGCTGCACCGGCTGAACCGCCGCAGTCTGCGGCATGGCCGTCTGTACCGCCGGGGTTTGCACCGCCGGGGTCGTCTGGGGCGCTGCGGTTTCCGGCCCGAAGTAGAACTCTAGCGACAGGGATGACAGGATCTGCGGCTGCTGCTTGCCCTGCGTCTCCTTGCGCACGTCACGCACGACCCGCTTGAAGGCGGTGCCGACCTCGAGGCCGGCGCCCGAGAGATTGGCGATCAGCGCCCGCGTAAAGGGCGAATGCCCGTCGGTGCCGTCGGCGGCGACCTGTCCGGGGGCTGCGGCAAAGGCGACGAGCGTGCCGCCGCCCTGCGTTTCGATCGGCGCCAGCCCGCGGGTCGCCGCACCGCGGGTCGCACCTTCGACTTCGCGTGTCAGCCGCTCGGCGAGCGGATTGTTGCGGCAGGCATCGAGGAAGACCATCGAGATGCGGGCACGTTTTTCCATCGCGCCGATGATCTCGGACAGTGCCACGGTCTCGGCCGGCACGTCGAACTCGCTTTCGAGCTTGGCATCGGTGCCAACAAGGAAATTCTCGCCGTGCAACTGCATGCCGTGGCCGGCGTAGTAAAACAGGGCGGTATCGTCAGGCCCGATCTTGCGCGAGAAGTTTGAAAGTGCACCGGCAAGGCCGCGGCGATCGGCGTTGAGCACGAGGTTCGTTTCGAAGCCCTGGTCCTTGAGAAAAGTGTTGAAGGCTTCTGCATCGCGTGAAGCATTGGGCAGCGTTCCAGCGAGCACGTAGTTGCTCATGCCGACGACGAGCGCCAGCCGCTTGCCGTTTCCTTCGGCAAAGGCGTTTCCCATGGTGAAAAGGACCATGAGCGCCGCCGAAAGGAGCCAGGTTGTCAGATTTGCACGCCACCTCATGACCGACCCTCCGAGCCATCGAGACGGAAACGGATTGCCATGACGGGATATTCCTGGATGCACCCCCATCGCACATCTGTATATTAGATAATTGTTATGTTTCGGGCAATGTCGGATCGGGCCGCCTGGCGCAGCCTTTTCAGGAATTTCGGCTGCAATTTAAAGCCACCGACACGATTTGTGGGAGGTCAAGCGCGATGTGTAGCAATGTTACAGAAAATGATGCGCTGCAGCATAAATCTTCGCCGGGTGCATTTTCAGCCTGAAGCATATACTGTAAATCGTCATTAAAGACTGTTTCTGGGTGGAGAGCAGGCATGACGAAATGGGTTTACACCTTCGGTGGGGGCAAGGCCGAGGGACGTGCGGGTGATCGTGAGCGCTTGGGTGGCAAGGGCGCCAACCTTGCCGAGATGTGCAACCTCGGCCTGCCGGTTCCGCCGGGCCTGACGATCATCACCGATGCCTGCAACAGCTTCTTCGACAATGACAGGCAGATGCCGGATGGTCTGCGCGACCAGGTGCGCGAGGGGATCAGCCGGATGGAAGAGGTGACCGGCCGCGTCTTCGGCGACACCTCCCGTCCGCTGCTGCTTTCGGTTCGCTCAGGCGCGCGCGCGTCCATGCCCGGCATGATGGACACGGTTCTCAACCTCGGTCTCAACGATCAGTCGGTACATGCGCTTGGCCATGACGCCGGTGATGCCCGCTTTGCCTGGGACAGCTATCGTCGCTTCATCCAGATGTATGGCGACGTCGTCATGGGCGTCGACCACGACGTATTCGAGGAAATCCTCGAGGACGAAAAGGCGCGCCTCGGCCATGAGCAGGATACCGAGCTTTCGGCGGTGGAGTGGCAGAGCGTCATTGCCCGTTACAAGGAAGCGATCGAGGAAGCGCTGGGCGAACCCTTTCCGCAGGATCCGGAAGTGCAGCTCTGGGGCGCGATCGGCGCCGTGTTTTCGAGCTGGATGAACCCGCGGGCGATCACCTATCGCCACCTGCACGCCATCCCCGCCGCCTGGGGCACCGCCGTTAACGTCCAGGCGATGGTCTTCGGCAATCTCGGCAATTCGTCGGCGACTGGCGTTGCCTTCACCCGCAACCCCTCGACCGGCGAGAACGAGCTTTACGGCGAGTTTCTGGTCAATGCACAGGGCGAGGACGTCGTTGCCGGCATCCGCACGCCGCAGAACATTACCGAAGCGGCGCGCCTTGGCTCCGGCTCCGACAAGCCCTCGCTCGAAAAGCTGATGCCGGAAGCCTTCGCCGAGTTTCGCTCGATCTGCGATACGCTGGAACGCCACTATCGCGATATGCAGGATCTGGAATTCACCATCGAGCGCGGCACGCTCTGGATGCTGCAGACGCGCTCCGGCAAGCGCACCGCCAAGGCGGCGCTGAAGGTCGCGGTCGATATGGCGGAGGAGGGGCTGATCTCCGAACAGGAGGCCGTTGCCCGCATCGATCCCGCCTCGCTCGACCAGCTGCTGCACCCGACGATCGATCCGCATGCGCGCCGCGACATCATCGGCTCGGGCCTTCCGGCCTCGCCGGGGGCTGCGACGGGCGAGATCGTCTTTACCTCGGAGGAAGCGGTGCAGGCCGACAAGGAAGGCCGCAAGGTCATCCTCGTCCGCGTCGAGACCAGCCCTGAAGATATCCACGGCATGCATGCCGCCGAAGGCATTCTGACGACCCGCGGCGGCATGACCAGCCACGCCGCCGTGGTTGCCCGCGGCATGGGTACCCCTTGCGTTTCCGGCGCCGGCAGCATTCGTGTCGACCTTCGCAACGAAACGCTGACCGCCGGAGGCGTGACGCTCAGGAAGGGCGACGTCATCACCATCGACGGCTCGTCCGGCCAGGTGCTGAAGGGCGCGATCGCCATGCTGCAACCGGAACTTTCCGGGGACTTCGGCAAGATCATGGCCTGGGCGGACGCCACCCGCCGGATGACCGTCAGGACCAATGCCGAAACGCCGGCGGACGCGCGCGCCGCTCGCTCCTTCGGCGCCGAAGGCATCGGCCTCTGCCGCACGGAACACATGTTCTTCGAGGACGACCGCATCAATGTCATGCGCGAAATGATCCTCGCCGACGACGAAGAAGGTCGCCGTTCAGCGCTCGCCAAGCTTCTGCCGATGCAGCGCTCGGATTTCGCCGAGCTGTTCTCGATCATGCACGGCCTTCCGGTAACGATCCGCCTGCTCGACCCGCCTCTGCACGAGTTCCTGCCGAAGACCGACGAGGAGATCGCCGACGTTGCCGGCGCGCTCTCGCTCGATCCGTCGGAACTGCGCCAGCGCGTCGATGAACTGCACGAATTCAATCCGATGCTCGGCCACCGTGGTTGCCGGCTGGCCATCTCCTATCCGGAGATCGCCGAGATGCAGGCGCGTGCCATCTTCGAAGCCGCCGTTGAAGCGGCGCACGAGACCGGAGCGGCCGTCGTTCCCGAAATCATGGTGCCGCTTGTCGGCCTCAAGGCAGAGCTCGATTACGTCAAGGCGCGCATCGATGCGGTCGCCAAGGAGGTGATCGGTGAGGCGGGTATCGACATCGACTATCTCGTCGGTACCATGATCGAATTGCCGCGTGCAGCCCTGCGCGCCGGCGTCATCGCCGAAGCGGCCGACTTCTTCTCCTTCGGCACCAACGACCTGACGCAGACGACCTTCGGCATCTCGCGCGACGACGCCTCGCAGTTCCTGGCGACCTACCAGCAGAAGGGCATCATCGAGCAGGACCCCTTTGTCTCGCTCGATTTCGACGGCGTCGGCGAACTGATCCAGATCGCAGCCGAGCGTGGTCGTCGCACCAAGAACGGTCTGAAACTCGGTATCTGCGGCGAACACGGCGGCGACCCGGCCTCGATCCGCTTCTGCGAGGACGCCGGCCTCGACTACGTCTCCTGTTCACCCTTCCGCGTGCCGATCGCCCGGCTCGCCGCGGCCCAGGCCGCGATCAACGGCAAGGGGTAACGTCTATCGCCAACGCCGCCCAAGCGGCGTTGGCTCGGCATGATCCGCTTCACCTGGCCTGGACGATTACCGGTCGTGAGACGATGACCGGCCGGTCCCAGCCCCACATCATCATGTCGTTCTGGTAGCGGAAGGCGCGCGATTCGGCGCGGCGGTCGAGCTCGATCCGCTGCAGGCAGGTGGCAAACGCATCGGTGCCGCGGCGGAAGCCGTAGGACGCGCAGGTGTTGCCGTCGGCGATGCGCCGTTCCTCCGGCGTCATCGTCTGGCATGCCGTCAAGAGAAGCGCGGCTGCGATAAGGATGGACAGTCGTTTCATCATGGTTCTCGCGCCTCCTGGGCGCAACCGGGTCGTGTGAGGCCGTACCGGTCTGCGTCTCGCCGTGAGCAATCGAGCGGCACACCACTCAACGCCTCGAATCACAATCAATATAGGGACTTGTATCGAGAATCGAAACGAACGATGCCAATTCTGTGCCATGTCGCGGTTGTAGGCGAGGGCACCTCACACCCGTCGTTGACGTGTGTGTGTGTGAGCCTGTTCCGGAGGGGTGTCGGGGTGTGATCCCTGCGCGATGGTCCGATTGCGCGTAATCCGCTGCCAAAACGCATTCACCGTCGCTTGCTGCCTCGCCCAGGGATGTGGTTGGAGTTGTCCCTGTGAGAGGCCTGCAGTGCTACATGCGTTCGAGCACGCCGACAAAGGATTCGGCGAAGCGCTCGAGGTCGCGCGTGGTGTCGCTCGGATGTTCGATACGGACGGCTCGGCCTTGTTCGTCGAGGCAGGCAAACAGGATCGAAGCGTCGCCTCCGGCATCAGCCAGACGGAGCACGGCAATGCTGCGGCAGTCTTCGATCAGATCAGAAGCGGGCAGGGCAAACAGAAACTCACCGCCGACGTTGTCAGCAACCGTGCGGACGAAGCTGGTGAAATCGGCATTGTTGCCGGAGAAACCATCGAGGGAGAGTTCGAGCTCAAGGAGCCCCATGGGGATGCCGCCGTCTCCGGCCGGTAGGGCAGAGGGGGTGGCGATGGCCACGGCTGCTTGCGATGCGCCCATGTCGGTTCTCCGTCGATTGCCGAGCGCCCTCGATTGATGTTGCGCGCTGGCCGTTGCCTCCGATTGAAACTCCGCGTGCCCTTTGAATCCCGGGCGCGCGGGCACATTCCCATGTGTTGATAGGTGGTTAACGAGAATGGCGATTTTGCGGCGAACTGTAAGGTAGGCCCGGAGCGCGGTGGCGGACTGCCGCATTGCCTGTTCCCTCGGCACGGGGCATGGTCTAAGAATGCGGTCTGTTTCGCGGCAGGGAATTGATTCAACTATATGATGGTCCGGTACGAGCGCCCCTATTCCTTTGCCGCCCACTGGGCGCGCCGCTTCGCCCGTGTCTCGTTCCTGCTTTTTGCGCTCTCGCTGCTGGCGCACCGCTTCGGTCCGCTGACGACACCGCATTTCCTCGCCCTTGTCGGCCTCGCCGGCGCCTTTGCGCTGTTGGGCGTGCTGTTTGCCGTCGTCGGGTTGGCGCGCTTGTGGCAGGTTGCGGCGATTGGTGGCCTGGCGTCTGCTGCGGCGCTTGTCTACGCCGCGCCGACGCTCGGTTTTATCGGCTATGGCGTCGTCCAGTATCTCACCCGCCCGGAAATCTACGACGTCAGCACGGATACGGTGACGCCGCCGCCGTGGCTCAAGGTGCCGCAGGCGGAAGAGAGCTGGCTGAAGCGCAAGGCGGCGGTAACGCCTCAGGACCGTGAAGCGCAGATCCTCGCCTATCCGGCTCTGACCGGCCGGCGCTACGATGGCGCACTCGACCGCGTCTATCAGGGGGTGCGCAACGTCATCGAACAGAGCCGCGTCGGCATCACCGAAGAACTTGGTGTCGAGAACGCCCGCGCCGATCTGGAGGATCTGGCAGTACGGCCGAATGCGGGCGCGGATACGAACGCCGAACCGGAAAATGTACCCGTTCCGGCGGCGCGCCCGGAGATGGCTCTCGAAGGCGCGATTGCAGGGCGCCGCGCCAGCGATGTCGTGCTGCAGGGCGAGTGGCGCACGCTGATCGCGGGTTTTCGTTTCGATGTATTGATCCGGCTGCGCGAAGAGGCGGAGACCACCTTCGTCGACCTGCGCGTCGCCTCGCGTTACGGGCCTCATGATCTCGGCATGGGCGCCGCCTTCGCCGATCAATTCCTGCGGGCGCTCGATGCCGAGCTGTTGGGCATTGCCGGCGACTGATCGGCGGAGTGCCCGCCAGAAAACGTCATTCGTCTACGAGGGCTTTGCGACCACCCAAGTCGGCTGTCGGCTCGCCCGCTGGCCGTAGCCAGCCGCGATAACGCACGATCAGGCTGGTCGACGGGCTTGCGACCTCCACGTGGAAATGAAACAGGCCGTCACGATCCTCCTCGAACGTCCGGCCACCCGGCGCAAGCAGTAAAGGAAGCGGAAGGCCAAGAAAGGACCAGGCGCGAACCGAGAGATGCAGGCGGTTTTCGGCGGGCTCAAGCGCGCACAGGACACGGAACGGTCCGAAATCTTCCGCGAGCAGTGGTTCGTTCCGCCTCTCGGCCTTCCGTTGCGAGCTGCGCAGGACTTTCCCACCGAAGCGTCGGGTCCAGACTTCCCGACCATTGCTGCATGCGAAGTGGATTTCAACAGGGACGTCAGCGCCTGCACCGGGAAAGCCGAGCATGGAGGCGACGAGCCGAGCCCCTATCGAGCTGCCGCGCTCGATGACCGCACGTCCGCGAAAGGTGGCATGCCCCTCTGACAGGTGGTGCAGGGCGCGGATCGACGCGGGCAGGTGGTTCCATTGCCGGCCGAGGATCTGGCGGTAAAGGCTCTGTTTTTGGACCATGTCTTCCATCGTCATGCGATGAAGCGCCCACGCTCCTCAGGCGTCGGCACCATGCAGCTCTGGCGGCGGCCGGCGATGCGGTAGCGGTTTCTCGCCACGAGATCATAGAGCGGATCGCGAAGGGCAGCGGGCAGGATCCGGCAGATGTTGGCGAGCGACCACGGCAGACCCAGCCGCGCAAGCGTGCGGATCGATCCGTCGGATTTGATGCGGGCGATGCCGTCCTCGATCAGCATGTTGCTCTCAAAATGGAAGGTATCGAGCCCGTAGTGCCGGTAGAGCGCCTGGCCAAGCGGCGACTGTGCTGTCAAATAGCGATATTGCGCCCGTCGGTCGTGGCGAAGCAGAAAGCGCACCCAGCCGGAACAAAAGATGCATTCGCCGTCGAAGACGATCACCGGCTTGTCGTCGGCAAAGGCGGGCACCGAAGCATCATTGCGATAGCTGTAGGCCTCGCGCCGCATGATCAGCCCGCTCCGCCGGGCGCCAGCCGGTAGGCGCCGAGAAGCGAGGGCGGGCCATCGGTTTCGATCCGTCCCTGTTCGATCAGGTCTTCGAGATGGGCGAGCACCGAAAGTGCCGCCGCCCCATGCAGCCGCACGTCGGTGGACGCATAGATGACCTTGACCATGTCAGGGATATGGCTGTCGCCGGCGCGGATGCGTTCGAGCACGGCACGCTCGCGCATCTTGCGGTGGGCGCGCAGGCCGCGAAGGAAGGAGGCAGGCTCGATCACAGGTCCGCCATGGCCGGGCAGGTAGAGATGCTCGTCGCGGGAAAGCAGCTTTTCGAGCGAGGCCATGTAATCGGCCATGGCGCCATCGGGCGGCGCGACGATCGTCGTCGCCCAGGCCATGACGTGGTCGGCGGAAAAGAGAATGCCGGTGCCATCGAGCGCGAAGGCCATGTGGTTGGCCGTATGGCCGGGCGTGGCAAGCCCCGTCAGGCTCCAGCCGTCGCCCTCGATGCGCCCGCCGTCGGCAAGCCCGAGATCGGGGACGAACTCCATGTCGGAACTCTCGGCGAAAGGATTGCTCTCGCCCGCATGCAAGGGACGGGCGGAGCGATGCGGGCCTTCGCCGACGATCACCGCACCTGTGGCAGCCTTCAGCCGGCGCGCCAGCGGCGAGTGGTCGCGATGCGTGTGGCTGACGGCGATATGGGTGACCTCACGGCCGGCGAGCGCCGCCATCAGCGCCTGGAAATGCGCCTCGTCATCGGGGCCGGGATCGATGACGGCAACGGAACGTCTTCCGACGATATAGCTGTTGGTTCCGTGAAAGGTGAAAGGGCCGGGATTGTTGACCGTGATGCGCTGCACATCGTCCGCAACCATCACGGCCTCGCCATGGGCCGGCTTGAAATCGAGATCGAAGTCCGGGCCCTGCATGCGTCTCTTCCTGGATTTCACTTGTATTCGATCTCGATGAACGACATCGGCTCTTTGCCGGCATTGACGACGTTGTGCGCCATGCCCGCCTCACGGCGGTAGGCGGCACCCTTGGCGATATCGACCCGCCGGCTGCCCGCCTCTTCCTCGAGCAGGAACTGGCAGTCGGTCATCGGCACCACCACATAGCCGAGCCCGTGCACATGGTGACCGGTGTCGGCGCCGGGCTCGAAATCCCAACGGGTGATCCTGACGACCGTGTCGTCGACGAGTACGGTTGGAACGGCAGGGGGGCGGGCGCGAAACTGGCTCATGAAATTCTCCATCTGCCGGGACAATAGGAGGTGCGGTCAGCGAAGGGAAGGGTACATCCGGTACCCACGGCGAGCGCCCTTCGGCGTCGTCGCCAACAAATCCGCCGAAAATTCAACTTAGTGCCAACTTAGTGATTGTGACGGGCGGCGAGCTTTGATAATCAGGCGCTCGATTTGGCGGACGTATTGTCCCGTCAATCCGTTGGGGCGTCGCCAAGCGGTAAGGCACCGGTTTTTGGTACCGGCATTCCCAGGTTCGAATCCTGGCGCCCCAGCCACATTTTTCCAGGCAGTTGATCCATTGGGCGGGCGATCGCGCGCGCCGGATTTGCATGCACTCTTGTCAAGTCATCTTGCAACTGACACGCTAGTTTCGTTGATTCCAACATGTGTGAGGGAGAAGATGGCTCACAAATTCGAAATCTACAAAGACAAGGCTGGCGAGTTCCGTGTTCGCTTCAAGTACAACAGCGAAGTGATGTTCTCGACCGAGGGCTACAAGACCAAGGCCAGCGCGCAGAACGCCATCGACTCGATCAAGAAGAACGGTCCCGACGCGCCCGTCGAGGACAACAGCGCCGGCTGAGTTCGACGCAATCCCCTAGAAAAAACCCGCCGATTTTCACCGGCGGGTTTTTTGTTTGTTGGTTTAGCCTGCGGTTGCCGCCGGCTTGGTCTGGGCCGGGGCGCCGAGGAACTCTTCGCACCAGCTCGGGCCTTCGGCACGCTTGCGGTCGCCGGCAATGTGGATCGAGCGGATGACGTAGTCGGACGAGACGGTCAGTTGCACCGCGCAGCTCAGATACTCGGTGCGCGCCGAGGAAATGCGCTTGCCGCGCTTGCCGTCCTTGGTGGTTTCGTACTGCGCCGGGATCTTGCGGGTCTTGTAGCCGCCCTTCCAGCTATAGACCGTGGAGCTGCCGCTTTCGACGTCGGAGATCGGCGGACCGTACTGGGCGAAGAAGCCGCCGGCCGGCTGGCCGAGCCAACGGGCTTCGACTGCGTTCCTGGAAATCCCCGTCCCGGTCGTCGTGCAGCCGGCGAGCACGAGCGCGAGGCCCGCCACCGTCATCATGCGGAAGTTCATGTTTCTGCCCCTTTGGCTCTCGTTCTGAAATCGGCATGGCACGGAAGCCCGTATCCCCTGGCTTTCCGCGCTTTCCGTTGAGCCTCTAGCGCCAAAAGAGACGAAAGGAAATGCACGCAGCGGTTCCGGTTCCAGGAAATTATGAAGCGTTGCAGAAAGTCCCTATCACGCGCATCTCCGGGGCGCCGTTGGTGCTGACCAGGGCCATTTTGCGCCTACGTTTTCCACCGTCACGATTTTTTTGGAAAAGGCGCAATGTTTTTCGAGATAGGCGCTTGTGAAATCAAAATGCCTGTTCTATAGAGGCGCCGCTGGTCACGGAGTGTAGCGCAGTCTGGTAGCGCACCACGTTCGGGACGTGGGGGTCGGAGGTTCGAATCCTCTCACTCCGACCAGCTTGATTTTAAACGCTTTTTCCCGAATCTTGCGAAGCGTTTTTGGCCTCAAAATTGGCGGACCTGACAGAAACTCTGACAGAAACCCTCGTTTCGGTCAGAGCGAATATCCTCGTCGCGCCGCCGGAATCGAACCAGTCTACCCGCTGTCGCGGTGCGTGTGCCATCACACTCCAGGCGCAAACCACGAAGTGATGCCGACCGCTATGCCGACATCACTGCATGAAGGCAGGGGATAGCGCCCCCGCCAAAAGGATATCCTCACGATGCCGTAGGCGGCCGCGAGGAGAAAGAGCCGGCGGAAATGCTTGCAACGGCTCCGCGCTTCCAGGAGATTACGTCGATGAGCGACGAGCTAGACCGGCTGATGTGGGAGATCAACGACGCCTTCGATGAGTTTCATCGCGGCATCAGCGACGGCCTGCGCATCAACTGGATGCCAACTGGACCTGGCTTCCGACTCAGAGACCTCGAACGGTACGAAGCCTTCCTTGAAAGTTCCCCAGCAGAGCAGGCCGAGTTTTTGAAAACTGTCCACTCCGACGAGTTGAAGTTCTGGCATGAGTTGCAGAGCGCTCGGGCGGCGTATCTGGCAGACCAACCGACATGACGGATATCGTCAACGACGAAGAGCGCCAGAACAGAGCCAAGGCCGCCCGTGAGCGATTCGAACGGGCGACGTCGGATATGGCGTCCGAGGGACGCTTCGCAGATGCCGAGGGGATGAGCGAGATCGAAATGATGGAATATGCGACGCGGCTTCAGCAGGAGGCCCGGAAGTAAGATGGCGGCCCGTGAGGGTCGTCAAACCGCCGATCTACATCGACGGGTAACCCCGGTTCCCGGTAGTGCGCGACTACCGAGGCCATCATACACGAGCCGCCTCTGGCCGCGCCCTCAGGCGCAATGACGTTAGGGCCGAAGCCCGCCGCGACCGCAGCCGCATCGTGATGGCAAGAGGGATTCGAACCGACTACCTGCCGCACATATGACCGTCTGCCGCCTGCAGGTCGGGATCGGGTCGTGCGGTCGCTCTACCATTGAGCTACTGCCATCACGGACATGATCGTGCCGGAAATCAGTGCATCGGAAAAGCGCCGGCGGAATATAATCAGCACGGGAAGCCGAAGACGGTAAAAGTCGGAGCCGATGGGGAACCCGAGGAAGTCACCGAACATATCGACAGCGTGCTTTTCCAGCTCGACGGCTACAAGGCGCTCAATCCGGAACGGAAAGCGCTGGCCCCGATCCTCGAGAAGCTGTCGGCCGATCTGCGTAAAGTCGGGCATGTCACCGATAGCACGGTGCAGCAGATGTCTCCCTTGGACCGCACGGCGCTTTCGAGGGAGCTCAGGCGCATTCTGACGTCTATGCAGAGCGTTCACGACGCGCTCGCTCACGAGCTGAGGTTCCTGAACCAGATCAACGTCAACCGCTTCCGCCAATGAGCAGCCGACGCACGCTCCCCCGTCGAGTTCGAATTCGAGGGCAAGGAAGGGACGATCTCGATCCGAGGCTACAAGGAGTTCAACGGCATGCCGATTCCCGAGGAGTTGCGCACGTCCTATCTGCCCTCGATCGATGTTCTGGAGCCGCGTCGGAATTAGTCGCGTGTGCTATAGGCCGCTTTCACCCAGATCGTTCCTGCGAGTTCAAGCCAGTGGAACCCTCGATCATCGGGATACGGTAGCCTCGAAGCCATGTTCGCGATGAACACACGGTAATCGGCGACCGTGACTCGGAACTCACTTGTGCTGCCGATCTCGCGGTCGTTGAACGAATGAATCGCGTTGCGGCGGGACTGGATGATGCCGATCAATTTCCGCTCGGCATCCGGGAATATCTTCCGACGCTCAATCAGTTGCCTGATCTTCTCCATCGCCAGCTCGTCAGGCGGATAGTGCTGGCCCTTCTTGGCACCTTTTTTCCGTAGCGCGTCGATCGCGGCGAGGTCCTCGGCGGAGTTGTTGTAGTCGTTGATGTAGACACCGAAAAACAGCCTCAGCGAACTCTCCATGATACTGCCGAGATTGGCCCATGCCAGGATCAGGTCGCCATCTGAAAGCGTAGGCGGTTCAATCCAGCGGTGAAGAGACCGAGCGAGCGAAGGCGTCCAGTCAAGCCTCGCGGATGCCAGCAGCGTAGCGCCGTCCGATGGAGCCCAACCGTGGGCTTTGCTCCAGAAGCCCGCAAGACCAGCCTGGATAGTAACGATGTCGGCGACATGGGATTCGTACGTCATTAGCCCTTCACTGTGTTGAACGGCGTCGGCCGCCAAGGATACGCTTTGAAGGGGTTGTGGATCGTCTTACCCGGAACCTGCGGCACGCGGGTGTCTTCGTACTGCGAGAGATCGGCAGTCGTGTCCTCGAGAATACGGGCTTTTTTCAGCTTACCGCGAAGTCCCGTGTTCAGAATGCGGTAGCTGTCGGGGTTGAACGGCTTTGCCAACTTCGAGTTCGGACCCTTGAGCTTGTTTTTCTTGCGCTTCGGCATCGGTCACTTCCTCACAGGGAACTGCTGATACATGGGCTCGACAGCTGAGACGACCGGAAGATCAGGATTTCGGGCGCACGTCGCGCGAACCTCTCCAAGGATGACGTCCATCTTCATTGTCGAGAAATCGCGATATCCCTGGCCGCTTGCCTGGTTCGTCATATTTATGCCGGTCATAAAACCTGTGGCCCAGGCAAAGAGCTGGGACTGAAAAGGCTTGCTGTCCATGTGTGGCAGCACCTCCCGGCAGAGCACAGCGCCGAGACCCGCAACGTTTTGCGCGGCGGCGGGACTGACAACGGACGCAACGATGAAGGCGGCGGCAAAGGTTCTCATTCGGCTCTCCTGCGCCGACAATCTACACAATCGTACATGGAAATCGAGTGCATTGACTCGCGGCAAAAACAAGAACTAAACGTGAACGTATGAAACACCGACGCGGCATCGATCTCACCAAGGGCGAACGGGGCCAGCCGATCTATGTCGGTGAAGCCATGGACGTCATGGCCGACGTTACGCGGATGATGCAGTGGGAATGCATTGGCGGTCGCTGCGCCCGGTGTGAGCGCGAAGGCTGGGTTGACCGCTGGGAGCTCCAGCAAGGGCGATCCAGTATCGTACTCAGTGAGATCGCTAAGCGCCTACGTTGCCGCGGCTGCGGCAACAAGACCGGAAACAAGGTAATTCTCGGTCGACTACCCCGAGACTGATCGCCAAAGAAGCGCGACGATGCCGATCGGGATCGCGATAGTCACCAGCGACAACAGATAAGCCCCAAAGACTGGTGTGCTACGGTTGCGTTCGGCATCGAGCTTTGCGAGTTTTGCATCGCGGGTCGCACGCTCATGTCCGTGCGTTCGATTGATGCGTGCGCGCTGAACGCTGTCGGGGTCTTGCAGAGCCGCAATGAAGAAGCGAACTAGCCTTGGATGCTGCAAAACGGTCTCCTCTCGAACTGACCAACGCGCTACTCCTACACGAGCCCCATTAACACATCGATCGCTATATTTGCTGTCGTCGACTTGAATCCACAACTCTGCCGCGTCATATGTAGTGAAGACAACTTTGTTGACAGAGGCATGACATGGCAAACTTCGGCAATCCCGCTTTCGGCGCAGCGATGGGCAATGCGGGCGGCATGATGCTTCTAGCCGCCGGTGGCGTCGGCCTCATCAACGCTTTGGGCGACGGCATCGCGGCCGCACGCGAGGCTCGCTACCAAGCGCGCTATGACGACGCGCTCGATACGGCGATCAACCACGCAAACGAGATGACGGCCATGGCGCGTGCCGCGATGGAAATGCTCGCCGAACTCGAAGCGGAGAACATCCGTCTCCGCGCCGCATGCCAGCAGCGTCAGGCCCACATTGACCGCCGCAAGAAGGGCCGTGCGCAATGAACGAGATGACTGACGAACAGTGGCAACGCATCCGTCAGCATTTCGGGGACGTCGCCTACGAACACCCCGAAATGGCGGACATGATGCTCGAGATCGTCGAGCAGCTGGAAACTGTTGGTTTCCGCGCGGAACTGAGCCGGTTAGGCGCATAATTTCCATTGAGAATTGAGCCATGTGAACCTTCCCCTCAACGCGGTGAGCGACGGGGGCAACGGAGTGATCCACATGGGACTTTTAAACATCATCCGTCGGATGGCACTGCGCGAGAAGCTGTCGGTTCGCGAGATCAGCCGACGAACCGGATTGTCGCGCAACACGATCGCGAAGTACTTGAGCGCTGGCACGATCGAACCGAAGTTCGCGATACCAGAGCGACCAAGCAAGCTCGATCCTTTTGCCGATAAACTGGCCGGCTGGCTGAAGACCGAGGCCGGGAAGTCGCGCAAGCAGCGTCGAACGTTGAAGCAGGTTCACGCCGATCTGGTGGCTCTTGGCTTTGCCGGTTCTTATGGCCGGGTGGCCGCTTTCGCCCGTGATTGGCGGGCTGATCGGCAGCGTGAGCAGCAGACGACGGGCCGCGGCATATTCGTTCCGCTGTCTTTCCGCCCAGGTGAGGCATTCCAGTTCGATTGGAGCGAGGACTATGCCGTCATAGGCGGAGAGCGCGTGAAGCTTCAGGTCGCGCACATCAAGCTGTCGCACAGTCGGGCTTTTCTGGTCAGAGCCTACCTGCTGCAAACGCACGAGATGCTCTTTGACGCCCATTGGCACGGCTTCCGTGTGTTCGGCGGCGTACCTTGTCGCGGCATCTACGATAACATGAAGACAGCAGTCGATCGCGTCGGCCGCGGCAAGGAGCGACAGGTCAATATCCGCTTCCTCGCGATGACGAACCACTACGTCTTTGCGCCTGAGTTTTGCAATCCCGCCGCAGGATGGGAGAAGGGCCAGGTCGAGAAGAATGTTCAGGATGCCCGACCGCGGCTGTGGCAGCAGATGCCGGACTTTCCGGATTTGCTGGCGTTGAATACCTGGTTGGAACAGCATTGCCAGGACCTGTGGCGGGAGACGCCGCATGGCACCTTGTCCGGTACGATCGCGGATGTTTGGGCTGATGAGCGGGCAGCATTGATGGCATTGCCTACCGCTTTTGACGGCTTCGTCGAGCAGAGCAAGCGCGTCTCGCCGACATGCCTGATCACCTTCGAGCGTAATCGTTACAGCGTGCCTGCGTCTTTTGCGAACCGGCCCGTCAGCCTGCGGATTTATCCCGAGCGACTGGTCGTTGCAGCCGAGGGCAATATCCTCTGCGAACATCCGCGGATCATAGAACGCAGTCACGACAAGCCACCACGAACGATTTACGACTGGCGGCATTACCTTGCCGTCATCCAGCGCAAGCCCGGTGCCCTGCGCAATGGCGCACCCTTCCTGGAATTGCCACTGGCCTTTCGGCAACTGCAGGACCAGATGCTTCGCCGCCCCGGTGGTGATCGTGAGATGGCCGATATCCTTGCCCTTGTCCTTCATCACGATGAGCAGGTCGTCGTCAGGGCTGTGGAACTGGCCTTGGATGCGGGCGTGGCGACCAAGACGCATGTGCTGAACCTGCTGCATCGACTGATCGACGGCAAGACGACCGACGGTCCCGATATCGATACGCCACAGGCGCTGACCTTGCTGCGCGAGCCTAAGGCCAACGTCGAACGCTATGACGGTCTGCGTGTCCGGATCGTGGGAGGTCGTCATGCGTCATGATCCTGCCAGCGCCGCCGTCGTCATCATGCTGCGTAGCCTGAAGATGTATGGCATGGCCCAGGCGGTCACGGACCTGATCGAGCAAGGAGCGCCAGCGTTCGATGCGGCCGTACCCATCCTGTCCCAGTTGCTGAAAGCCGAGATGGCCGAGCGCGAGGTTCGCTCCATCGCCTACCACATGAAGGCTGCCCGCTTCCCGGCCTACAAGGACCTCTCCGGCTTCAACTTCGCCGCCAGCGAGATCAACGAAGCGACCGTGCGCCAACTGCACCGATGCGAGTTCATGGACGGCGCGCAGAATATCGTGCTCGTCGGCGGGCCGGGCACAGGAAAAACACATGTCGCGACAGCTCTCGGCATTCAGGCGATCGAGCATCATCGCCGCAAGGTCCGCTTCTTCTCGACCATCGAATTGGTCAACGCGCTCGAGCAGGAAAAGGCCAAGGGCAAGGCAGGCCAGATCGCAGAGACGCTGGTTCGCCTCGATCTGCTGATCCTCGATGAGCTTGGATACCTTCCGTTCAGTGCTTCAGGCGGAGCGCTGCTCTTCCACCTGCTGAGCAAGCTTTATGAGCGCACCAGCGTCATCATCACCACCAACCTCAGCTTCAGCGAATGGGCCACCGTCTTCGGCGACGCCAAGATGACAACCGCTTTGCTCGACCGCCTGACCCACCGTTGCCATATCCTGGAAACAGGAAACGACAGCTTCCGCTTCAAGGCCAGCTCGGCCGCTGCGGCACAAAAGAGAGGAGAAAAAGCCAGCCCATTGACCAAACTCTGATCAGAAAACCATACTTAGAGGTGGCTCACTTCTCGGTGGAAAAACCGGCTCAGTTCCGCGTGGAAACCAACAGCTGGAAACACCAAAATGAAAGAAGCCCGCCGAAATGGCGGGCTTTACGTTTGCGTTATCCGGGCATCTTGAACTGGTTGCCGGTCTTATCGGCCCGGCTCTTAACGCGCCAGAACATCTGTTCCTGAACGGTCATCGGCTTCGGCGGTTCGAGAACTGCCACTTTGACCGGCTCTCCCGGAACGAACGTCCTGACGCCGAAAACACCGTGGTCACGGCCCTCGACGAACTTGCGGATCGCGGAGAGACCAGCTCGACCGAGCGCGTCGAGTTCAAGGTCGCTCATGTCGAGCAACGTTGTCCTCAGGTCCTCTTTTACAGGTCCGAGGTCGAACGTCGCGCGAGCGGCCGGAGTGGCTCGCGTGTAGCTGAGGACGGTATCGACGCCGTCGCGGTCAAGCGTATGTACGGCAGCATGGCGCGCCCGAGCCTCCTCGAATTCGTCGCGTAGCTGTGTGCCCGAAACGTCCGGCTTGAATTCCGGGTTCGGCATCGCCCGACCCCCGCCGTTGCCGAAGATGACCGAGAATGGCCATCTGATCAGCTGCTCGGTCCAGTGCACCGCGCCAAGCATTCCCTTCCACAACCCTGATGCGGCCGACAACAAAAATCTACCGATTGCTCTCAACATGATGATTTCCCCTCGTTGGTGTTGCATGCCGATCTTTTGGCGACCGAACGCAAGGCACAAAAAAATGCCGAGGCGAACCTCGGCCCAGATGCACAATGTTTCAGCGATCGGCGCACTCTGAAGGGATAGGTGCCGCTCGCCTGATTCATGATGTTCCGGCCGCCAGCGACGAGCAAGTCGACCGACAGGAAATCATGGTTTCCAGCAGCCACGCTCCTCACCAAGGAGATTGTTCGTCAGAACCCTGCGTTTCGTAGCTTCGGTCATACCGGCCAGCTCTGCGGACTCAGTGTTTGACCGAGGAGAGCGTGGCAGCGGCGCGTGAGACTTAGCTATTGTGCAAGCGAGATCATGTGCTTATTTGCTACCAGAGGGTGCAATGGGGATCGATTATGGAGCAGTACTGGGCTTACTTTTGGGCCGCGTGGGATTGGGGCAAGTCCATGATGGCCTTGCTGGGTCTCGGCGGCATTACGATCGGCGGCGCTGCTGCGGTAGGCTACGGGCTTTTCAAGTGGCTGGGCGAGAAGTGGATAGACCAGAAGTTCGATAAGCAGATGGAAGCTTACCGAACCGAACAGACCAGGGAACTGGAACGGCTTCGGCATAAAATAAATGGCGTTTTCGACCGCACGATCCGACTACACACGAAAGAGTTCGAGGTTCTGCCTGATCTCTGGGGAAAGCTGGTCGAGGCCCATGCCTGGTCGTCGAACTACGTGTCGCCAATGCAGAGCTATGCGGATGTCGGTCGGATGGACGATGAGGAGCTGAGCGAATATCTGGATGGCACAACTTATATGGCGGTGCAAAAGCGTGATGTGAAGGCCGAAACAAACCCGCATGAGCGGCAGAAGGTGTTCACGAAAGTCGCCGACCTTTACCGGCACAACGACGCTATGCAGCGCATTCGGGAGTTCGCGGTTGCGCTACGCAAGGAAGGCATCTTCGTGAAGCCTGAAATCAGGGCCGATATGGAAAAGTTGCTCACCCTGATCCGAAATGCTGTTTTCGAGAGGAGGTCGAACGAAGAGGACGATATCCGCCCTCGGCTACGCGATGACTACAAGCTCTTCAAACGCGACGCGCAGCCTCTGCTCGACAAGATAGAACTGGATGTTGCGGCTAGACTCTGGGACTCGACGACCACCGAAGTCTAGGTCTGATCCTGTTCGATCGGAGTCTGCGGAGCAACATGGCGCTGGATCGGCAGCAATATCGTCTCCGGAACGTTTCGGCCTGACGAGGGCTTGCGACAGGACTTAATCGTCAGCGGCGACACGCGTGCGACACTGGCGGCCGCCTTGTAGTCAAGGCCGCCGATGTCGAGCAGGAGTGCGAGCTGCTCCTGCGACGTCATCGTTAAGCCGTCGGGACGCCGATAGAGGGGATTGCGGTTCGTGATCATTCACCGCGCCTTTCATAGATGAGTAGGGCTTCCTCGACGGTGTCTGCATCGACCCAAATGGCATCGCCGTTGTCGCTGAGACCGACCCGACAGTTTTCAGGGTCGACGACGGCGAACAGGTCGCCAGCGCGGAGTCCCTCCTCGTCGTAGACAGGGACGAGGCGCGGCTGGATGGTGTGGACATCCTCGACGTCGACTGCTTCGGTGAAAACCGGGATCAATCCGGAATGAGCGAGATCGTGAAGCAGGGCGTTGCCCACCGCCCAAAGTGGCACGACTTTCGCCGCGCCATACTTCGCTTCGACCAGTGCGGCGATGTCTTGGATTTCAGTACTTTCTGTCTTGATGGCCTGAAGCATTTTATTCTCTCTTGGTGCGCCGGGTTCCAAATCGGCGACGGGCGGGGGGTGTTTTCCGACCGCAGAGTAATGATTGCTCGTATCCTTGATGGATACAAGTCAAAATCAAATAAAAATTGATAATATTAACGCTAGTTAACCATTATATACTTAGGAAATGCTTTAAAAATATTTGAAATAGGAAGGGCGCACGGTTATTTTTGGAACCCCTGTGCCCCCCAGGAAAGAATACAGACTCAAGAGCTGCATCCGTCCGAATAATGTGAAATTGGGGGCCGCAATAGTCAAGGCAACCATGGGTTTACGAACCTGTGATAAAAGCCTTTCATGCGCGACAACGTCCTCAAGTTTCAACCACCCAAGATAACCAAACCACCACGGCAGACGCCGCAATGGTTGCGGCGAATCCTGGTTGTTATCGGTGTCGCCTTCGGACTTGTGGCGGTCTGGGCATACTTTTACGTGACAACACCGATTCAGGCGCAGGCGGCAACTTTCGGCCGTTGCGGCGTCATCAGGTCCGACTGCGTCGTCGACGGCGACACGCTCTGGATCGGCGGTGAGAAGGTCAGGGTGGCGGATATCGACACACCTGAGATCAGCGAACCGAAATGCGATGCCGAGAAAGCTCTCGGTGAGCGGGCGAAGGAACGGATGATTGAACTTGTGAACGCCGGAGCCTTCGAAATGCGGGCATGGGAAGGCCGTGATGCGGACCAGTTCGGCCGGAAACTGCGCGTTCTGGTTCGTGACGGCCGAAGCCTTGGCGACGTTTTGGTTTCAGAAGGGCTGGCGCGCACCTGGAGAAGCCGCAGGGAGCCTTGGTGCTGACGATGTTGACGACGATCGGCAGCATGATCGGTCACGCTTACCTGGAAATTGAGAACCACCGACGTCCATCGGCATCGGGGGCTTCAGTATGAAGCGCCGCCGCCCGTGCCTATGGGGACCATGTCGAGCGCATGAGCGCGAGGCGAGGCCGTCTTTGAGTGAGCGCAACGCGGATCGCAAGTCCGTATTGGAAACGGTCAGGAACAATGGTCGATGAAATCATGGCGACGGCTGCGCTGGCCAAAGAACTGCCGTTGCCTACCGGCCGACTTCACGGTCATGCATAAAATCCGCGTCAGAGCCAAAAAATTGGACGCCGATTACGCCGCCACAAGGGAGGCAAATTTAAATCTGCATGCCGAAACACAGACATCACTCCCGAGGCTGGACTTTCGCGCCGCTCTCGTGCCCGTTCCTCGGGAAGCGGTTGTCTGCATGTTCGTACAGGCGGCACTCTCTCTGGCTACGAATGAAAGTGAAAGCTGCGCACTGCTCGCGCTCCCAGCAAAGGTTCTCGCATTGGTCCCTAGAGCCGACGACGCGCGGTTGGCCGAGTTGCGTGCCGCTGATCCTCGATTTGCTATAGTACTCCATTACAACCTGAGTTTCACGATAGCCTGGGTGCTCCGTTCCGCCCATCAGGCCCGTTGTCGCGCGTGGATCGAGCCGGAGCTTACCGACGCCGTTCTTTAGAAAACAGTTCTCGTTCCATGCGTTGAAGGTGAATGCCCTGCATTCGGCGTTTCCACGGCATAGGTCTTCGCACTGGGCCAGCGACGTTGCGGGGCTTTGTTCAAGGTCGAACCCGGTCAAATCGAAATTCACGTTGTGAGTGAACGTGCGGGCCTGAAAGTCATCCATAGGTTGCGCCGTTTGCACCGTCGCTTCGCGATAACCAGGGACTGGATAGCGGGTCGAGGCGTTGAAACTGGTATCCTCGCGCGCTCCTGATACCGCTCCGTAGATGCGGCATTCGTTCGTAGCCGAGGAGTGATCGAAGCCGACGCAGCCCGATCGGTCTGAACAAATCCTCTGGCATTGCTCCATGTCCAACGGGACGGTCGCCGTGATCAGGCCGTTCAGTACAGTCCCCGGATAGTCCCTGAACTGCGCAGTGCCAGCCTGTTGAGCATTGGCGACCTGACAAAACATGAGCGCCAGCATCGCGGCCGCCATCCTGGCGACACTCGAAAATTCGAACAAGGCTACTCTGTCCATAGGCGCGCTCTCTGTTTATGTCCGGTCATTGATCGGGAGGGCTTCGACCTGCGGTCACCCTTTCATTGCGGATCGAAGCGAAGGTTGGCGTTGTCTCCCGTCGAGTTCCAGCTCTCGACGGAGCAGTCTTCGCCCCGTTTTGGCGCGGCTCCGCGCAAATAGAGCGGGACCGACGACTGCGGATCGAAGGGACCCTGGACGTCATATTCGATGATGCCGCATCGGCTGCTGGCCAGCCTCGACTTGCCTGCTAGGATGCCATCCGACAGGGTTCCCCTAAACAGGGTATAACCGGAACGGACGCCGACTTTCAGGAGTTGGTCCTTGGGAAAGTCATAGACGATCTCGATACCGACCGTTCCGTCCGCTTTTGGCTTTTGATGCAGGGACATCACGCTGCCGTTGTGCACCCATCGAGAGATGCTCGGCTGGGCCACGGGAGCGGGCTGCAAGTTCGACGGCGGGCGGAACCCTGCGACTTCGCTCCTGGTTGCCGAAAACAGCCCACGAAACTCCCTTGCCGTCCCGATTTCGGAGAACACGCGGCAGACCTTGGCTGCCCCGTCGTGTTCGAACCCCGCGCAACCGGAACGCTCGCTACAAAGCTGGCGACACCGTTCCTGTTCTGTGTTGTCGAGCTTCGCTGTTTCCTTGCCGCTCAGGGCCGTATCGGGATATTCGAGGAATTCATCACTGGGGTTGGCATAGCCTGTGATCGCGTGTGGGAGCACCGCAAGGGCACAGACAGCCGCCCAAATCATGGCGCACTTGAAAGTGCCGACGGGACCCCTGCGTGTCGGACTTCGACGAGGCGCGCCATCTGTCATCATCAATCCCCTAATCTGGTTGGGCTGGTGTCGCACCGGTCGGCGCGATACCACTCTTGAGACGCATGATCCTGCCATATGACTCCTTGATGCGGGCGAGGAAGGCCGGATTCGCCATCGCTTCCCTTTCGAGGAGATCGGCGATCTTCTCGGGTATCAGCGGGTCTGGGTTCTTGTCGTTGGCGAACACCAGGAGGTCGTTGCCGGCGATGACCGCCTGCCTCACCGTGTCCTCGAAACTCCTCGTCTTGATGATGGCACCCATCTGGAGGTCGTCGGTGATGACGACACCCTTGAATCCCATTTTCTTCCGCAAAAGGCCGACAAGCGTGGCAGGAGACAACGACGCGGGCGTGTTCTCGGCCCCCGGAATGTTTCTGTTGACGACGTGTGCGGACATGACCAACTCCGCGTCTCCGCTGGCCATCAGGTCGCGATAGGGGGCCAGTTCCTGATCGCTCCACGTTTCCGAGACGTCTGCCATCCCCTTATGGGTGTCCGCTACGCTCGAGCCGTGGCCAGGAAAATGCTTCAGCGAGGTCAGGACGCCGTGCGCGCGGTGGCCTTGCACGAAAGCCCTCGCGTAGGCAGAAACTGCGCCGTCGTCGGCCGAGTAGCTACGTCCGAGGCGGCCAATGATCGGGTTCTCCGGGTTCGTGTTGAGATCGACCACGGGACCGAGGTTGAGATTGAAGCCGCACCCCGATAGACCCGCGGCCATCTTCCCATATTCGGCCTTGGCATCGCGTGGCTCCATGCTGTGGGCGACTGATGCGGCGCTAGGGCTTTCCCGAAAACCAACCGCCTTCGTCAGCCGTTCGATCCGACCTCCCTCCTGGTCCACAGCGATCAGGAGGGGAACCCGGGATACGCTCTGAAGGCGTTCGTTCAGCCCCTTCACCGCACGCAGGCTTCTTATGTTCCTGCTAAGATAAAGGACGCCGGAAATCTTCCCTTCGGCCGCCTGCGCCATGACGGTCTTGAAGCCTTGATCATCCGGCTTGTTTCCAACGAAGCCGACCAACACCATCTGTCCGATCATCCGACGCAGTTCCGCATTCCCGCCCTTCGCCTTTGCGACCGGTTCTTCGGCGTGTGCGATCGCCCCCGCCAAAAGCAACGGCAGTGCGGCCAACGCTGCGACGATCCGTGTGACTGCACGCCTTGTCATCATTAAACTCAGTAATCCCTGTTCGGTGTGGGTCTGACGAAATCGGGGACGATATCGCGGTTGCTCTTGCGGGCCGAAACCATGCCTTTGGTGGTGCGGGATGGGAAAAGACTGGTGCCGTATTTGAGGTAGCAGTGGTCCTGGCGCGAGAAATAGACCCAGGTAAAGCCTCCGCAACTCGCGTTGCCCTCGCATCTGCGCATGCATTGGTCGTAGGATTGCGCCGGGACCTCGCCGAGATCGTTCCCAGGCAGGTCGCTCATGAGGAAGAGGTCCCATTCCGCGTTCAGCTGAACCCTCGCTTCAGCCGGCTTCGCACGGAAGAACATGCCTGAGGTCACGCCGGCCGCTGACTGGACGAATTCGTACCCCGTCTTGATGAAACAGCGATTCTGCTCACCGTTGAACGTGAAGGCTTTACACGTGTTGTCCCGCTCGCAAGCGCTGGCGCACATCGCCGGGTCGTTCATCTCCAGTCCCTTGGGAACGATGTCGCCGCCGTAGAGATCGACCCCAGTGAACTGCGCGAAGTGCCATGACGCGGCATCCGGTGGAGGAGGGAGGTTGGCAGGGTCGCGATACCCGGCGATCCTGTTCCTGGTCCCCGCCGAATAGGAAAATTCCGACTGTCCTGCCGAGACGGCGGCGTAGAGACGGCACATATTGGTGGATGACGAGAAGTCAAAGCCCGCACAGCCCGACCGTTCCTCGCATATCCGACGGCAATCGCCCCCAGGCCGCTTGAACTCCGCGCTGACAAAACCCCTCAGCATGGTCTGCGGATACTCGAGGATTGGCGGATCGGCCTGCTGTGCCGTTGCGGGGCCGGACGAAAGCCCTCCCAGCGCGGCAACCAAGACAAACAACCAAAGGACAGATTTGTGAAACTTCATTCTGTAAACGTCCAGCCTCCAAGGCCTCTTGCCGCTTGGCTCAGGGGTTAAGCGATCCCTCGCAATAGGTGCTTCCCAGGAAGCTCTCGAATGCGTTGGTGTAGATCGAACCTGTGTTGCTCGCCTCCTGGCACATCGACGTCAGTAGGGTGACCGCTTTCGAATTGCCCTCGAGCGCCAGTTCGAAGTAGGACCTCGCCGCCTTGTTAGCGTCCATGGACGGAACGCGGTCGGCGGCGAAGGTGCGCGGGTCATACCATTGGGCTACTTCCAGCTTCGCGTCCGTGTTTCCTCGTTGCATCGACAGTTGTATTGCTTGGTTCCCGATGTCGCGCTTGCCTCTGTCGAAAGCCTTCCGGCTTAGGTCCAACAGTTCGTCCCCGTCGTGATCGGACTGTTTTAGCTTCTCGAAGAGGCCTTCGAGCGGTGGATTGGTCGGATCGCGAAAACCAGCCACCACCGCTCGTGTCTCGGAGGTCGATCCGGGAGCTTCCCTCACGGAACCGATGCTGGCGAAGATGCGGCAGACACCCTTCTCTGAATAGTCGAAACCGACACAGCCGGTGCGCGCCGCGCATATCTTGCGGCATTCTTCGAGGGGCTTTGGAAGCTCCGCGCTGTTGATCCCGTTGATGGCCGTGTTGGGATAGTTAAACAGCTCCGCCGCCGTGGTTCCGTCCTGCGCGAAAGCAAATGGAGTCACGGCAAGCCAAAGCGTCGCGATTCCAGCGCTGACATACCACGACACGAAGCCACGCTTTGCACCCACGTTTATCACGCGCATTCGATTCGCTCTCCAAACCTTGGTCAGAACGGAATTGTCCCTGGTTTCGGCCCTCATGGGTCAAGGCTCCCTTGGCAGTAGGTGCTTCCGAAGAAATCACGGTAGGGTCCATCGCTGGACTTTGAGGCCTCGCAGATCGATGTCAGCAGGCTCTTGGCCTCGGCGTTCCCACCCAGAGCGAGTTCGAAATAGGCGCGTGCAGCGCGGTTGGCATCGATCGCCTGCACCCGGCTGTCGTCGAAGGTTCGCGGGTCGTACCACTTTGCCTGCGTCAGCTTTGCAGTGGTGTTCCCCCGGGCGACGGAGATGTTGATCGCCTGGTTGGCGATGACGGTGTCCCCAGCGTCGAAGGCTTCTTCGGTCAGCGACAGCAATTCGTCCCCGTCGTCGTCCGACGCCTTGAGGCGCTCGAACTTGGCCGAAAGAGATTCCGACGGGTCGGTCGGCGTGGTGGCTTCCGCTTCCTGCAGGGGGCTGTCCGGGCTGTTCAGAGGACCCCACTTCCAGTAAGCAAAGCCACCGCCTCCGGCGAGGATCAGAAGCAGAAGGATGTAGGCCCAGGCGTAACTGCGTTTCCGCTTCTCCTTGGCTTCGACCTTTTCCGCCTCAGGCTCGGTCTTTTTCAAGGTTACCGTCGGCTCCACCGGAGCAGGCAAAGGAGGCCGTACGACCAAGAGTTCAGGCTGCTCCTCCACCAAGGCTTCGATCTCTGTCGTCTTGGGAGGGATTGTCGGCGGTTCTGACAGCGTCCCCGAATATCCCTTGGGACTTTGCATGATCTCTGGCCAGAAGGCCTGACCGAAAGTTTCAGCGTTCTCGACCTGCAGCCTTACATAGAGACTGTAGGGGATGCGGTCGCAAACTGCCGGGCCAGCCCTTAGGATGACCTTGGAATCCGACCGTGAGACAAGTTCGACATCCATCGCGATAGGGCTAGCTTGCCACCCGTCAGGCCCGAGATAAGGGGTGTCGGTCGATTTGCGGGATACGAGAAGCCGGTGCGGGCTCTCCGGGAGATGGGCGTCGTGGAACGTGATCAGCGCATGACCGAAGTAGCGCGACTCGTCCTCGAGAACCTCGATGCGGACTTCTTTCATCAGACCGCCTTTCCAAGTTGGATCGAGGAGGCAGATTCTCCGAGGCCGACGATGATGGTCCGCAGCCGTTCGTTCTGCTCCACGTTCAGCGTGAACCCTTCGCCCGACATCACGTTGTCCACGACCAGCTGGTGGAATGCGTACATCCACTCCGAAAGCGCCAGATAGGCGAAGTTGTTTCGTTCGGGCGGCAGGCCGTCGCAGTTCGCCCTGGGCGGCCGCTTCGCAAACACGCTGATCGTTCCGTCTTCGGAGCCGTCAGGAGCGCGTGGCCTTTTGTCCTCAGGTACAATGTCGAAGCCAAGGGTGCTGGCGAACCGGTTAATGTGGCTGGTTGCGAAGAAGCCGGCCTTTTCGAGCAGGATGTCCGGTCTTTCAATGGCATTCCCTGCCAGCTTCTGTAGGTCGACGGCGATGCGTCCCTCGAGTTCCGAGCGCCGTGCGCCGGCGATCAGTTCCGAGACGAGTTCCCCCGCTGTTTCCGCATCCAGTCCCATGGCCTGTAAAGCTTCGTCGTTTCGCGTCATCGCAAACAGGTTCTCGGTCCAGTGACCAACCGCCGCCCGCGCGAGATAAGCTTCTTTCGGCATGGATTTGAGAGGGACCGCGGAAACGGCGGTTACGGAGGCCTTCGATGCCGCGGCTGCGGGTTTCTTGCCTCCAGGCAATGGAGGCGCGGCCTTGCCGGGGATCGGGGGTGCTTTCCGCGTGACTGTCGGCGTTTCGGTGCCCGCCACAGGGCCGTCGTCTCCGTTCGAGAATCCCCTGAGTCGGCTTCCATAGGCGATATGCAGATGCTCGGATATCCCGTTCTGCGAGATTTGCAGCATCCTGATGGCGCTGCCGAACTGGTTGCGGTCCCAGGCTTCTGAGAGACCCGCGAGTATCCGACCGGATACCTCCTGACGCTCCTCAAGCCGCTTGTTGATGTCGCTGTCCACGAAGTACGGCGAAACCACGCGCCGGATTTCCTGGCCGATGGCGGCGAGGCGCTCCTTGATCTGGTTGAACTTGATTTCCGGGCGGCAGATCGCCGCCAGGTTCTGCGCGAGATAGTTCACGCCGCCGTCGTTGAGCTTGAGGGCCTCGTCAAAAGCGCGGGCGGGATCGGCGAAATGCGCCTGTACTTCCTCGACCTGGAGATACGCCTTCCTGAGGACGGCGACCTTTTCGACCTTGTCGGGAAGGATTTCGACTTCGGTGTTCCCCTTGTAGCGGATCATGAACTCCGCCTTGAAGTTCGGGTTCCTCAGCCAGTAGGTGTTGTTGAACGGTCGGCCCGGCGTCCATTCGAACGGCCAGCGGTGCGCCTTGCCGAAATAACTCGTCAACGACGACCCCAGACGTGCTTTGAACCGATCCGAAGGACTGTTCCCTTCGTCGCCCGCCCGCTCGTTAAAGTGCTGGTCCATCATCGTCAGGACCAAAAACAGCGCCGTCTCTGCCCTCGCACGGTCCGCGGCGGTGGCTCCGTGCGTCGTCTGTATCCACCTGTCGATCATGTCCGGCAGTTCGACGACTTCCTGGTTGGACGGCTTGATGCAGAGGAGGATGCTCGAAATCTCCTGCTCGGCTACATATCGGTCGAACAGGAAGGCTACTTTGCCCCGTCGGAACAGGTCCTGAAGCGCGTCGGGCTTGTCGTCGAAGAAGTTCTCGAAATCGACTTTCTGCCTGCTTCTCGCCCCAGGAAAGTCCAACAGGTCGGTATGCTCGAAGAAGGGCCACGGCTGGTCGGCGATCGCGATCCTCAATTCGGCGGCCAAGGCTGTCACGACCGAGCGGGCAAGCATGACGGGTGCGCCTGTCATCGACCGGATTGAAAGGTCCTCCGTCTGTCCGTCGGTTCCAAGCCCGCTCAGGGTCGCGACGTCGATGATGCTCCTGTCTCGCGGGACGAGCGCGTCGATTTGGCAGTAGGCGTCTGTGGGGAAGCCCAACCTCTCAAGTGCAGACACCAGTTCCACGTACACGCGGGTGAACTGCGGAATGCCACCCCACAATACTGAAAACAGGTTGGCGCGATCCTCGACCGAGAGCCGCGGTGCCAGATCGGCTGCGGTTTCCCAGTATGCGGACAAGGTCTCGATGTACGAGAGGCCCGAGAACTGCTTCTCGAAGTACTCCTGCAAATCCCACACGTCTTCTTCGCTCGGACCGCGCGACGGCCTGGCTCCTGCGCGCGCCCTAGCCGTATCCAGGACAGAGAGAACCGTATCAGGCTTGAGGGGAGGTCGCTTCTTGGGTTCGCCGTCGAGGAAGAAGCTGTTGCCAAGGATTTTCGCTATGTCGGTCTCGCTCAGCATCCTGAGGACAACGGGCGAGCCCGGCGGGCTCGGCTCCTGGCGGATGGAGAACCTGGTGACGAGGCCTGTCGATTCCCGGTCGCCGCCTGGATTGATTTCGCGGATGAAGTCCACGTCCCGGCCGAGATCGCCAAAACGGGCCATCAGCGGCTTGTCTCCGTCGCGGGCAAGGACCGACACGAGGTATGATTTGCCAGCCTGGCTCGGCCCGAAAACGCCGACGCACATCGGACGGTCGATTGCCGCCTGCGCCTTCCTGGCGGCGATAATCGATTTCCTGATCTGCTGCTCCGCGATCTTGCGGCTCGCGCCAACCCGGTCGGCATTCGCCGTATCCGAAACCCAGACAAGGCTTTGCTGGGCCAGATCAAGGGCGTTGCTACATACTTTCTTCAACTCGGCTTGCATGATGATCGCCCGACTTATTGAATGGATAGAATTCCGGTGTCGAGCCAGTACCCGTCACCAGTATCGATTGCCAGCGTATCCAGCTTCAGTTCCATCAGGCGTTTGACCGGTGCGCCCGAAGCATCCTCGGCGTCCTCGATGACGAATTCCTCTCTGGTGAGCTCGCTGGTCATCAGAGCCGCCTCGTTAGTCTCCTCCTCGTCCGCGTTCTGCGCGTTTCTCGCGATCGTGACCTTGATCGGCCGCGCGACGTTGCGGGTCGACCTCGACTGGGCCACTGTCAGCTTGTAGAGCGGCGTCGCCACCCAGCGCTCAAGCGGCAGTTGCCTGAAGCCTATGCGGACAGGGCTGTGATAATCGAACTCCGCCTCGTCCGTCGCTCCGCTGTTGTCGAGGTCGATGTCGTGGAACAGCAACTTCTCGTCCGCGAGCGACGTGCCGTTCTCGAGAAGCCCGATGTAGCGCGCCGTCGAATGCATCCGTAGGTATTGCGAGTAGAGCGTGAAGTTGGTGATGGACGATGCTGACAGCGCGCAGAGCATCGCTCCGACCACCGCAGTGGTCTTTGGATCGTCGATATGGGTATTACTTACCCCTCGGAACGGATACCAGGTCCCGACACGGTAATCCCTGATCGGAATGACGGCATCGGTCCTGACGGCCATCTTGTTCGTGAAGAGGCTGATCATTTGCGGAAGTCGCATGGGCCGACCGGTCAGCAACACGACATCCGCGTCGAGGTGGTTGATCGCCTCCGCGATATTGTCGAACACGCTGTCGAATGTGGCTAGGACGCACTCGTCTACTTCGACCGGATCGATAAAAATGTCGCAATCGGCGATCCGAAGTTCTTTCGCGCCAAGCGCGTGAGCCTTCTCCTTGATGTAGCCAAGAATCCTTTCGTCTACTGGAACTTCGGCTTCTTCGTCGCCGCGCATGTCGAAGAAGCTGGACACCTTGCGGGTTTCCGTGTGCCTCGAGTTCGCCGACATCGCTTCGCACTCGGAAAGGATACCGATCGCGATGGGTTGCATGACCTGAAGCACGAACTGACGCCTGAGGTGCTTCTCCTGTTCGGACATCGTGGGATTATCCCCAGCGAAGCGGTCCTTGAGAAAGTTCCTGGCGCTTCCGACCCCGGCTGCCCTGAGCTGGTCTTCGAGGCGGGGAATGACCAGCCGCTCGATGATGGTCTTGAGGAGATCATCGCCAGCGATGCGGAAGCCTTCCCTAAAATTCTGCTCGGGATAGAGCGCCACGTTGTCGGTCTGGAAGTATGTTGTCACCATCAAGTCGGTGGTGCCGCCCCCGACGTCAACGCTTGCGATCCTGAGGCTCCGTTCCTCCTTCCCCTTGTTCTTGCCCGCAGGGAGTGAATCCGGCCTGATCCTGTCCTTTCCGAGGAGGTCGAAGAGCGTGCGGATCGACCCTAGCTTTTGCACCGCCTCGCCGTAGAGATAGACGAGATGGACCGAGCTGGCCTCGTCCCACGAGCAGTGTACTTCTGGGCGTTTGCTGTTGATCCCGTTTTCCGTTTCGCTCCATCCGGCGAGCGACCAGACCAGCTTCACCGCCGCCTCCGCTCGCGATTTGAGGATGCGCTGCTCCTGTACCGGCGTCGCCGACGGGATCGTCATGATGATCCGGCGAAGCCGTCGTGGAACGTCCTTGAGTCGGCGTTCGCGCCTGACCCCCGGGTTATTCATCATCGACATTGCCTGCGATATGATCTCGGCCAGCATGAAGGTGAAGAACGACGACTTCGAGAACGAGAATCGGCTGGCGGTCTGGAGTTCCTGCTCCATGATCTTGAGTTTGTAGTTCTGACGGTCCGTCTCGAGTTGCTCGAGCACGTCGCCCCTGTCGTTTACGAAACGATACATGGTGCGCTCGACGAGGGGCTGTAGCGTTCCGTCCTCGTCCGGCGTCGCCGACCGGAACTTCCAGGGCTGGAGAACAGGGTCCGAACTCCAAAGGTAGCGTTTTGGAGACGACATGCCAGTCGATGCTTCGGTTCCCTCGGACTCTCCCCGCAGACGCGAGGCTTCGGGGCCGATACGTAAAAGACTGGGCCAGAAGAACGCCTTCGACCGTCCGGACCGACGCGCCTTGTCCTCGGTGCCGAATTCCGCCGCGACAAGTTCGCACTGGCTTTCGAAAGGGTCGCGGTAGACCAGCTCGGGTCGCGAGAGGTCACGCAACTCCATGACGAGCGAGTTGTTCAGGTCCACGTTCATATCGTCAGGGAATGACTGAATGAGAAGGCCGCACGAACGGGAGTTTCCAATGTCCAACACGAGATCGACATCGATCGGCTGGACTGCTTTGGTGTCGCTCACCGTGTCGATCAAGGTCACCTTCCCGATCTCGATCGCGCTCGCGATGAACTGGACGAACGTGATGTAACGCGCGAGATGTTCGAACCTGTAGGGGAAATCGTCAGCACGAAGCTCGCGCCCGCGCTTTTCCTGCTTCTTGAAGTTCTTGAAAATTTCTCGCAACCAGTCGTCTACCCACTGCTGAACGTCCACGTCGCCTCTGTCGGGAACGGTGATCTTGTGGGACAGGAACGAGATAATGTCGGGCAGGCGGCTCATCAGCCGGAAGGATTCCGTCCTCCCCGCATCCTCGGGGGTGGGCGCAAGGTAGGGCCGGTTCGGCTTCTTGGGAGCCAGTGAAGTGTCGAACGCGAAGATGACTCGGTGGGTCGCCTCTTCGTCCTGGTAGGTCTTGCGCGTTTCCGTCACGCGCACGCGCACCCAGTCGGTCGGTCCCTGTGAGTAGATTTCGTTCCCGAAGTCGTCCTTGCCGGGTTCGATCTTGAAGAACGGCATCGGCACCCACCTATTCAGGAAGGTGTTCAGCGCCAGAGATTTGTTGACTTCGTAGTTCGCGACATCGTCGGCGTGAGAGGAATGGGGAAAAGGCGCGGTCGGATCGTCGTCTTTCCAGTTTGTCAGAAGCCGCACGAGCGTCTTGCCGTCTGCGTCTACCTGCCCTGGTGAATTGCGTTCGACGAAAGAGCGGGACAGACGGGGCGTCTGGTCGAAATCGAATCCAAACTCGACGAACTGGATGCCGCTGTCGGGAACCAGTGTCAGCCCCTCGCTGAAATCCGCTAGGTTTGTTAGCATGCCTTCACCATTATGCAGGTTATGTTTCGGACAACTGTCATGGGACTGTGAACTCCATAACCTTGACGATTTCCTTCTCGTCCTGAACGACGCCGGATTTGATGATCGGCTCTTTCCCCTTTTGCTCGACGACCACCTCGAAGGGAGTGGAGGTCGGCGGGCCGCTTTCGTTTGTGCCGAAGTACTTCACTTCCACGCCATATCGCCCCGGCATCAAAGCCGATTCGCCGAAGCGCACATGTTCGATGGGACGGTCGACCCGCTCCCTGTAGTTTCTGTCGATTTCAAGCCGCCCTCCACATGCAAGGGCATCATGGGCGACCTTCTTGCCGTTGGGGCAGATCACGTAGAGATCGAGGTCGTGGGTATTGTTCCAGAGCAGACTGATCGTGGTTTCGTTGGGATTGAGTTCGACACCGGCCTCGGTCACGCGTTTTCGCACTTCGTCAACCGGATCGACGGATGGGACGGGGACGCACTGCATCGCGGTTCCTCGTACTTGGTCCGTGAGAGATGCCAATTCTGTCGTCAGGGCTTTTGCGTCCGCCTGCTTTGCCTCGATCTGGGGATCGGCGATCTGGCGGCAAAATGCTCCGTCTCCCCATCCAAACACGTAGGTTCCGCTAAATGGCATGCGGACGCCGCATGCGGGGAGAAGCATCCAGCCGATGACAAAAGGAAGGATCAGGGCAAATGCCCAAAGAACGGACGAAAGGACGCGAAGCCAATCCCTCTGAGGTGAATTTGCCAACGCGCTTGTCGATGTCGAGTTGGCGACTGCTTCTCCTTCGTGCGGTAGATTTTGGTCGATGACGACCTGCTGCGTAGCCGGAAAAATCCGGTCCCGGCGATTGATCGTATGACTCCCGGTCAATTCCGACGATCGAGGTTCATATCCCCAGGCGGTGAGGATGATGGAAGCCTTCCCTGAAGGAACATCGCCTCCAAGCCAGATGAACTCGTCGCCCGGGTGGCAGATTGCGTTACGAAGCGCTGCGGCCGTGGTTCGCGCTGCTTGATCGTTTTTCTCCTCATACCTACCTGCGGCGGCCGCAATGACGGACACCTCGGCTTGGAGGCGCTTCCTGTAGTAGTCCGCAAGTTCGTCGGGAAGCGAGGTGAGCTGGGTCAACTGATCATCGGTTTCGGCATACCAGTCGATACCCGATCCGTCGGCGCGCGCTACGGGTTCCGCGAGCCTTAGACCGATTTTCCCTTTGAATTCTCGCTCCAGGATTGCCTGCAGGCGTGGTAGAGACCGCTCGGCGGCCGAGCCGACGGGACGCATATTCAGTAAAGGCGTGGTCGCGATAAACTGGCTCATGGCGCGTCACCCACCCTGCCCAACAGGTGAATTCTCCAAGGGAGGCAGCCCCACAAGGGCTCTGTCTATCTCGCACGCGTTCTTGCCGGCTTCCGTCTGCAACACGGCGATCTGCCGTGTCAGTTCGTCGTTCGCCGTATTCAGTTGTGTCAGAACACCTTGATCGCCCCGGTTTTCGCGCTCGTATACGAGGTTCCCTGGCCATGCAACGTAAGCGAGGATACCGCCGAACAAGGTGACTAGAGCGGCAGGTGCCAACCAACGATGGTGTCGTGACGGAGCGGTTGCGACGATTGAGGGCGTTGCCGATGCCACGGCCTGCTTCTCCACGACCGGAGCCGCATGTGCGGCGTGCGTGACGTGAGCCTGTTCCCGGACTTCTATTTTCCCCGCATTCGCCCATTGTTTGCCTGGCAGCCGTGTCGCCACGTTGCTCCCGATGAACCGTCCGACCGTGTCGTCGGTGTGCCTTGCATATGCGCTCTGGGTCGCTGTCGCCTCCGCGGGTAGTGCGCCCCAGTTGGTGAGGATCGCATGCTCTCCCACGGCCATGATCGAACCGTGGTCATACACGTTGAGCATAGCGGCGACGGTCTCGCCGATCTCCGGATCGTTCAGCGCGGGTTTAAGCTTGCCTATTCGCCGGACGAGGTCCTCCTCGATCCGAGACAGCTTGCCCCGGTCTATAGCAGACAGTTCCTTGGGATCGTCGTCATGGCTGCCGAACCAAGCGACGTTCAGGACATCTCCCCCGTCTTGTCGCTTCACGTTCGGCTCGGCGAAAATCCTCGACGCACCGTCGCCGCACAACGCGTCTATGCGGGCAAAGGTTGCGTCGCACCCCGACCACAGGGAAGCGCCCTTGGCGGACAGAACTTCCGAGGACCTGACCTTCGTTGATCTGATGAAATGAAAGTTTCCTGCCTTTGGCATGTAGCCCCCGCCATACCAATCAACCACAAATCACTGTTACGCCTTTTGCACTGATCTACCAAGGGTCTAATTGCAACGCAATGACAACTTAGGCGCATGTTAACTTATAGTTAACTTTATTAATTCTGGTTCGGCCAAGTAAAAGAGGCGAAAACGGGGCCTGATATAAGTCACGACAAGAACAACACCGCCGCCGCTGAATTGCATGTGGTTCACTCGTTGCCCCCGTCGCTCACCGCTTTGGGTGGAAGGTGGAAGGTTCACATGGCTCAATTCTCAATGGAAATTATGCGCCTATTCGTGACGCCGAGATCGGCTGCGAGCCAATTCTGGCCATTGAAGGATGCGGACAGGGCCACGGTCTTCATCTGATCCTGAAGTTGCGAGATGTCTTTCTGGATTTTCGACCTGTCCGTTCCAGGTTCCCTGCCGGTGACGAGTTTCGACTTGATCTCGGAAATGATGGCAATCGAGTTGCTCAGTCCGGTGTAAGCCACGTCGATTGTCGCAGCAGAGATCGAAAGCGTGTCCGCAATCGCTGAAATCGCCTTGTTGTCTGATTTCATCGTGGTGGCGATCGACCAATAGGCCGCATTGTCGGCCGCCGTCTTGACCCGCAGGCCCGACGACATCCTTTCCTGCTCATCACCGAGCCGACCGTTGATCAGTGTACTCAGGGCCGCCATAGCCGAGATGTTGGTGAGGATGCTTGTCATCAGACTTCGCCGTTTTATCAATGTCTAAAATGAACGGTATCGTCATGATGCCAGGTTGGCCGGATGGGGCCGCCAACTGACTATGGTTCACAAAGCCTTAATGGAGATGGCAAGTTGGCAGGGTAGAAATACCGGTCAGGCGTGAAATCGATCAGCGACCGCGATGTAGGTGAAGAAGAAACCTCTTCCCGTCGTTTCCCAGCCCCGCCAGATGCAGTCAAACTATTTCGATGGCTGCTGGTACATCTTTCCGTCCATACCCCATCTGGTGGCCACGCTGACGGCTTTCACGTCTGACCTGCTTTCGTGCTTCCTCTTCCTTCCAGGCTTGCTGGCGATCCTCCAGCGCCTTTCTCAGGAACTCCGGCATGGGACGACGTTTGATGGCCGTCTGTTCCACCTTCGGTTCTTCCTTGCTTTCTACGAGGATTGAAGGCTCCGTTTCGAAGAGCACTGAGGGCGCGGCACTCAAAGCATTGGATTCCCTATACGGAATCGCCGGGTACTGGAGTCCTATATTTAACCTCTGTGTGGAGGCAGGGGAGGGTCGCCCAGAACGCCACGGGCGGCATATTGCGCCCGGTCGGTCGCAGAAGGTGGCGCAGCCTCTCCGACGCCACGGTTGGTCGCTGATCCGGCTCAGGTTTTCAGTCCTCAAGTCAGATAAGGCCATGGGTTCCCCGACTCGGCGATGGGCGCGAAGGTCGCCAATAAACGAGCTATAGCCCGACAGATATAGCGACCAGGTCGCACGACGCACAACAACGCGTTGGTTTATTTGACGCTACCAAGCGCCCGCTGCGGGAACCGGCCAAAAGCTCGCTACTGGCTTCAGACTGGCCGGAAAGTCGGCAAGGCGTCGGGTAATGGCGCATTCGCGATCTGTATTCTGGCGATCGCTCCACGGACGGCAGTGTCCTCAAAGGCTGTGCGCAATAATGATAAATATTATTCACCGTTGCCACGTTTAGCTATTGATATGATGGCGATGATATTGCTATATCACCATAATTATTCGATGGGGGCGTCATGGAAATTCAAATGACACAACATGCAATTGCCCGGGCACAGCAACGAGGCATACCGAAGGCGATCATCGGCAACCTTTATCGATTTGGAGAGTCGAGAAACAGCAAGGGCGCGACAAGCATCTTTCTCTCACGGAAAGCCCTGCGCTCGGCCGAGAACGAGCTAACCGCCCAAGAATTTCAAACGCTTTCGAAATACCGCAATAGCTTCCTTGTTGTCGGGGACAAGCAGCAGATCGTCACCGCTGCGCGTTCCCTCAAAAAAATTCTACCGCCAGTAACCATGCCACAGGAGTCTGCTGCTTTGGATAAAGCAATCGACAACTTCAGCCGCTACGCACCGATCATCAGCTCTGTGAGGACGACAGACCCCCTTGCCAAGCCCACTATCAAATCAGCCCTCGAATACAAACGCGATGGCCATCTTGAGGTCACGTATTCACCGTTCGACCATGTCGCCACGAACTCGCGGCTTGTGATCGTCGGAATCACACCAGGACGAGCGCAGGCAACAAACGCCCTTGTGGCGGCAAGCCAATCTCTCCGACGCGGCGACGCTGTCGAGGTGGCATTGAGGACGGCAAAGCTGACGGCCAGCTTCAGCGGTAAGCAGATGCGCACTAATCTCGTGCGCATGCTCGATTGCATCGGCCTCAATCGCCTATTCGGAGTCGCCTCGGCCGACGAGCTCTTTACGGCTGCCGGCGAACAGGTCCATTTCACGTCTGCATTGCGGTATCCGGTGTTCGTTGATGGCGAAAACTACAACGGCACACCGCACATGATCAAAACACCGATCCTGCGAACCCTCATCGAACGGTATCTCGGTGAAGAAGCTCGGATGCTTCCAGATGCGGTGTGGCTTCCTCTCTGCCCTAAGCCTGCAATGGCCTTGCTCCACCTTGTGAACCTTGGCCATCTACGCCCCCAACAAATCTTGGATGGAATGCCGCATCCCAGCGGCGCAAACGGTGAGAGAGTAGCGTCCTTCGTTGGCGCGAAGGAGGCGCACCTGCTTTCCGACAAAACGAACGCGCAGCAGCTCGCGGCAGCGAGGGAACGGCTGACCGATAAGATCGATCGCCTCGCCAAGCTTGGGGAATTCGCATGAACGAGAAAGCCAGTGGAAACGTGCCATTCACGAAAGATGAAATGCTGGAGGAACTGAAGGGCATCCTCTATTGCCAGGCATCTCAGGTCGCGCTGGTCTGCAATCCTGAGATGGCTGTCGTGTTCTTCGGCGTTAACGTCGATGACTGGCACGACAGCGCAAAGACAGACGATCTCGCACAAGTCGATCTCAAGCGCTTCGACGTCACGAGGAATCTTGATGTCGCCTACGACTATGCGTTCCAGACCGGAGCCTATTGGATTTACGGCATGGACGAAGACATCGAAGTGGCTGCGTTCGGTCGCGGGGTCAACCCGTGGTCCTTCGAGGGAAGCTTATCTCCCTATCTATATGATGACAGCAAGGCACGTCATGTCGTCGATATGGCGCTCGGCCGATATAAACTCGAACAGGGGGACGATCTTTCCGTCAGGGAGCTAGCGCTTCTTGCCAGCATGACGGAAGCTGCCGTCCGAAATTCATTGAGCAAAGAAGGCATTGAGACGCGAGGCAAGCCTGCCAAGGTTTCGGCGGAAACTGCCTTAACCTGGCTGCAGGGACGGCGGGGCTTTATTCAAACCCGCAAGGAGGAAACAGTCGTTCAAAATCGCATCCTGCACGCGAAAGTCGCCTTCGGTCATTATCCGTTTAACGAGGCACTTGCCGCACTCGTCCGAAGCGAACAGATCGACCTCGCCGAAGTCGCTCGGAAGGCGACCGTCGATGCTTCCGACATCGAGCGCATTCTCGGCGGAGAAGAATACAACCTCGATCTCGAAATGTTGCGCCGGATCGGCGAGGCACTCGAGATTGATGCTCCCCACTTCGTAGGTGTCGCCGTCGAAAACGCCATTCGAAGGAAGCACCATAAATCCCAGCCGTCTGCCGACTGAATCACAAAACTCGTTGGCCTTACGCTGTCTGCAATGGTGTTTCAGACAGCTCTTCCTGCTGGGGAAATTGCTCCCATTGGTGGCGGCTTTCTCAAATGAGCTTCAAGACAGTAAAAGTGAGGGGAAAAAGATGGACCACTCCGCCAAGGTCATCCTGGATGAGCTTCTGGACGCCAAGCCGCGCCCGACTGCCGAGGCTCCAAGGGATTCGCGCGGCCTCTACGGTCTCGTGGATCACAACGGCATTCTCCGCTACATCGGATCGACGAGCTCCGCCAACGAAACGTTCTACAAGCGCATCCATCAGCGTCACCGGACAGGCTCGGAAAGCACAAGTCACTATTTCTCGCGCATGTACAATACGGGTCGTATGTGGCGTGACCGCGATGACAAGCTGACGGCGGCCGACGGGTCGATCGCAAAGGAGCTTCGCAATGCCTTCGTGGCCGACCATTGCAGCGCTGTGTGGGTAACTTTGCCCGACTATCTGGATATCGCAGGACTAGAGCGGGCCGTTCTTTCCCTGGCACCCCCCAACGTGATCGCCTGGAACGGGCGCGCGATGGAAATCTACGGCGAGCCTACAGATCTTGTCGATGCGACGATCCGGCGGCTCGGGTGGGGCACGAGGGAGTTAGATGCCATTGAGCGCCAGCGACTTCGTTACGTCAGCAGCAGGATCATTGCTTCGCCTTCGGCTCCCTTGATTAAACCGCAAGCGACGAAGCCGTTCCTCATTGACGATTTCCGCTTCTTCGCGCTCGACGTGGAGACGGCGAATGCCGACCGGTCGAGTATCTGCCAGATCGGCATAGCCTGTGTCCGCCCGGACAATTCGATCGAGACCTGGATGACCTACGTCGACCCGAAAACTAGCGACTGGTCTTGCAGCAAAATACACGGCATCACGGCCCGGACCGTGGCAGGAGCTCCGTCCTTTAGCGAGGTGTACCCGCACCTGTTGAAGGCTCTGGCGGACAAAATCGTGTATCAACACTCCGGCTTCGATCAATCTGCCATTGCCTCGGCCTGTGCCAGAAATGCATTGAGCTTGCCGACATGGGAATGGCGTGACAGCGTGCTGGTCGCCCGTCTTGCCTGGCCCGAGCTAAAAGGCAACGGCGGTCATGGACTCTCCTCTTTGAAGCAACACCTCGGATTGCGTTTCACCCACCATGATGCCGAGGAAGACGCTAGGGCGTCTGCAGAAATCGTGCTGCGTGCCGAGAGCCGCTCTTCAAGGCCCGTGACAATCGATCTGCCTGTTCGACCGTCACCCTGCGGATTTCGCTAGATCGGGACAGTCATTTCAGCAAGTCGCGGACAAGCGTTTCGCTAAGTCGCGGACAACGGGTGCGATCGAATTCCGGTTGCCTGGTTGCTGTTACGGGTGATTGATTTCGGTTATTTCGCCGCCGGTCAAGAGCGTCGGCGTTTTTCGTTTCCGCATGCTGTCGCCTTCGAGCGTTATGCGGTGAGCGTTGTGAACAATACGGTCCAAAATCGCATCAGCTAAAGTGGCCTCTCCGATCATTTCGTGCCAGGCCGCCACGGGAAGCTGAGCCGTGATCAGGGTCGATTTCCGCCGATATCGTTCCTCGAAGATTTCTAGCAGATCGAGGCGCTGTCGATCGTTCAAGGTGTGGGTTCCCCAGTCATCCAGCACCAGCAAGTGAACGCGCGCAAGCTTGTCGACGAGGCGCGGAAAGCGTCCATCGAGTCTGGCAAGTGCGAGATCCTCAAACAGCCGCGGCATACGAACGTAGAGGACTGAGTAGTCGAGGCGGGCCGCCTGTCGTGCGAAGGCGCAAGCAATCCACGTCTTTCCGGTGCCTGTTTGGCCGGTTAGGATCAGATTCTCGTTTGCCTTCAGCCATGCACCTTGCGCCAGAGATAGGACGTTCCGGCGATCAAGACCGCGGTGAGATCCAAAATCGATGTCTTCGATCGAGGCATTGGCAAAACGAAGCTTTGCTGTAGCGAGCCTGTTTGTCAGCCGTCGGTCTGTTCTCACGGCGATCTCTCGGTCGAGCATCAACCCCAACCGTTCGTCGAAGCTAAGGTCGTTTCCATGAGCCTGCTCGATAAGCTCGCGATAGGCGGTCGCCATCCCGGCAAGACCAAGCGCATTCATCTGATCCAGTGTTGGATGTGTCAGCATCTGATGTCCTCTTCATTGGTAGTAGGTTTTGCCGCGGATATTGCCGTGCGGCGGCGCCGGCTTCACAGCCTCGCTCATGGCCGGAGCCTGATCGAGACCAGATCTGAGAATGTTGGCGACAGACGAATAGCTGAGCGCGTTGATGACCAGCGCCCGCTCGCAAGCCAGCTCCAGCCGATCGGATTCGTAACGGCGCGCCAGGGAGAGAACGCCTTGAGCGGATCGGTAGCCCTGCTCGGGGTGTGGGCGATCGCATAACAGACGTTCGATAAAGGTCGCCGTATTGGTCCCGACTTTCGCTGCTTCCTTGCGCAATGTGTGGGGTGTCGTGTTTGCGTAGCGCTGGTGAGCCTTGGGCATATGTTCATTGACGGTAATGTGGCCCGAGCGCTGCGAGCTTCGGATGTGGCTGGCGACACGCTTGTGGTCAAAGAAGATCTCGACTGCCCGATACGTCAACCTGATATCGACCCGTCTTCCGATGAGACCGTGCGGCACGGAATAGAACGTCTTGTCGACGTCGACATGGTAATCGGGATGGACCTTGGCGACCTTCCATTCCGCATACTCAAACGGCGTTGAAGGCAGCGGCTTGAGCTGGGAGCGCTCGACTTCATCGAACAAAGCGCGCCGAGATTTGCCATATCGCCGCATCGTTCGGGTGTTGAGGTCCTCGATCAAAGCGCTGATGCGGATATTGAGATCGACAAGGCTGAAGAAACGGTCGTTTCGAAGTCTGGCCAGAACCCACCTCTCGACGATTAAAACCGACCCTTCGGCGGAGGGCTTATCTCGAGGACGCCTCGGGCGTGCCGGCAATATTGTCGTATCGTAATGATCGGCGAAGGCTGCAAATGTCGCATTCAACGTCGGCTCGAACCAAAGAGCCTTGGCCACCGCAGACTTGAGGTTGTCGCAGATCGTGGTCTTCGTCACGCCACCGAAGTAACTGAAGGCCCGTTGGTTCGCTTCGATCCAATCCGGCAGCTTTTGGCTGAAGCTGGCATAAGAGAACGTCAGTTGTGACGCGCTTAGCACCGCCACATAGATCTGCGCTTCGCGGATCTCGCCGGTAGAGGGATCGATGATCGGGATCGTATGGCCGGCATAGTCGCATTCCATCGCCACGCCACCAACGTGACGGCTGCGATAGGTGGGCTTGGCTCGGCTTTCGTGATCGGCAAACCGGCAGCAAAACCACGTATAGCCATAGCCATCCGGATGGGCCTCACGATATTCCTGCCATAACAGATTGAGCGTCACTGTTGGTTTCCGCGCGGAACTGAGCCGGTTAGGCGCATAATTTCCATTGAGAATTGAGCCATGTGAACCTTCCCCTCAACGCGGTGAGCGACGGGGGCAACGGAGTGATCCACATGGGACTTTTAAACATCATCCGTCGGATGGCACTGCGCGAGAAGCTGTCGGTTCGCGAGATCAGCCGACGAACCGGATTGTCGCGCAACACGATCGCGAAGTACTTGAGCGCTGGCACGATCGAACCGAAGTTCGCGATACCAGAGCGACCAAGCAAGCTCGATCCTTTTGCCGATAAACTGGCCGGCTGGCTGAAGACCGAGGCCGGGAAGTCGCGCAAGCAGCGTCGAACGTTGAAGCAGGTTCACGCCGATCTGGTGGCTCTTGGCTTTGCCGGTTCTTATGGCCGGGTGGCCGCTTTCGCCCGTGATTGGCGGGCTGATCGGCAGCGTGAGCAGCAGACGACGGGCCGCGGCATATTCGTTCCGCTGTCTTTCCGCCCAGGTGAGGCATTCCAGTTCGATTGGAGCGAGGACTATGCCGTCATAGGCGGAGAGCGCGTGAAGCTTCAGGTCGCGCACATCAAGCTGTCGCACAGTCGGGCTTTTCTGGTCAGAGCCTACCTGCTGCAAACGCACGAGATGCTCTTTGACGCCCATTGGCACGGCTTCCGTGTGTTCGGCGGCGTACCTTGTCGCGGCATCTACGATAACATGAAGACAGCAGTCGATCGCGTCGGCCGCGGCAAGGAGCGACAGGTCAATATCCGCTTCCTCGCGATGACGAACCACTACGTCTTTGCGCCTGAGTTTTGCAATCCCGCCGCAGGATGGGAGAAGGGCCAGGTCGAGAAGAATGTTCAGGATGCCCGACCGCGGCTGTGGCAGCAGATGCCGGACTTTCCGGATTTGCTGGCGTTGAATACCTGGTTGGAACAGCATTGCCAGGACCTGTGGCGGGAGACGCCGCATGGCACCTTGTCCGGTACGATCGCGGATGTTTGGGCTGATGAGCGGGCAGCATTGATGGCATTGCCTACCGCTTTTGACGGCTTCGTCGAGCAGAGCAAGCGCGTCTCGCCGACATGCCTGATCACCTTCGAGCGTAATCGTTACAGCGTGCCTGCGTCTTTTGCGAACCGGCCCGTCAGCCTGCGGATTTATCCCGAGCGACTGGTCGTTGCAGCCGAGGGCAATATCCTCTGCGAACATCCGCGGATCATAGAACGCAGTCACGACAAGCCACCACGAACGATTTACGACTGGCGGCATTACCTTGCCGTCATCCAGCGCAAGCCCGGTGCCCTGCGCAATGGCGCACCCTTCCTGGAATTGCCACTGGCCTTTCGGCAACTGCAGGACCAGATGCTTCGCCGCCCCGGTGGTGATCGTGAGATGGCCGATATCCTTGCCCTTGTCCTTCATCACGATGAGCAGGTCGTCGTCAGGGCTGTGGAACTGGCCTTGGATGCGGGCGTGGCGACCAAGACGCATGTGCTGAACCTGCTGCATCGACTGATCGACGGCAAGACGACCGACGGTCCCGATATCGATACGCCACAGGCGCTGACCTTGCTGCGCGAGCCTAAGGCCAACGTCGAACGCTATGACGGTCTGCGTGTCCGGATCGTGGGAGGTCGTCATGCGTCATGATCCTGCCAGCGCCGCCGTCGTCATCATGCTGCGTAGCCTGAAGATGTATGGCATGGCCCAGGCGGTCACGGACCTGATCGAGCAAGGAGCGCCAGCGTTCGATGCGGCCGTACCCATCCTGTCCCAGTTGCTGAAAGCCGAGATGGCCGAGCGCGAGGTTCGCTCCATCGCCTACCACATGAAGGCTGCCCGCTTCCCGGCCTACAAGGACCTCTCCGGCTTCAACTTCGCCGCCAGCGAGATCAACGAAGCGACCGTGCGCCAACTGCACCGATGCGAGTTCATGGACGGCGCGCAGAATATCGTGCTCGTCGGCGGGCCGGGCACAGGAAAAACACATGTCGCGACAGCTCTCGGCATTCAGGCGATCGAGCATCATCGCCGCAAGGTCCGCTTCTTCTCGACCATCGAATTGGTCAACGCGCTCGAGCAGGAAAAGGCCAAGGGCAAGGCAGGCCAGATCGCAGAGACGCTGGTTCGCCTCGATCTGCTGATCCTCGATGAGCTTGGATACCTTCCGTTCAGTGCTTCAGGCGGAGCGCTGCTCTTCCACCTGCTGAGCAAGCTTTATGAGCGCACCAGCGTCATCATCACCACCAACCTCAGCTTCAGCGAATGGGCCACCGTCTTCGGCGACGCCAAGATGACAACCGCTTTGCTCGACCGCCTGACCCACCGTTGCCATATCCTGGAAACAGGAAACGACAGCTTCCGCTTCAAGGCCAGCTCGGCCGCTGCGGCACAAAAGAGAGGAGAAAAAGCCAGCCCATTGACCAAACTCTGATCAGAAAACCATACTTAGAGGTGGCTCACTTCTCGGTGGAAAAACCGGCTCAGTTCCGCGTGGAAACCAACAGCTCAGGCATCGACAAGCCGAAGCACAAGGTCGAACTGGGGCGCTTGGTCGACTATCTCTGCATCACCAAACCGGAACGGGTGTGGCAGAGCCTAGAGCGCCTGATGTCGACGTTGGTCAAATATCGGATTGTCGATCCCAAGACGTCGAAACGGGCGATCAAGCCGCTGATCGAGCAGGTCGCGATGACTACCAATCGCCTGACCGCAAAGACCGTCATCGACTACTCGATCCCCGGCGTCATCCGGGACACGATCCTGCAATCGCGGTCGTGGGCATGGCTCGACATCAACGCGTTCCCACGGTTTACGACAAAATACACCGGCAGGCTGTACCCCAAGCTGGCGCTAATGGCCGGCTACGACTACCGGGTCCGCAAGCCGTGGGAGCCGACCATCGAAGAACTGGCACAGTTCATCGGTTATGCGGAACCTGGCGAGGACATCCATGTCGGCAGCTTCATGAGGGCGATAGACAAGGTCCTCGCCGATCTCGAGGAACATGTCTATCGTTTCCAAGTCACGTGCGTAAAGCCGAGGCGGGGATCGGGAAGAGGCGGGCCGAGAGAAGGGACCTTCTTTTTCCAGACGACCACCGCCTCGAAGAGCCTGTACGAGCATCAGCCCGCCGTCCTCGGCCCGACGCAAATCAATCGCATCGAGTTCCGGCAACACTCTCCTCTGGCGTCTCGGGAGCACCCGGAGACGAGGTGGTTCGCTCAGGCGCAGATGATGACCGGGATCGACGCCGACGAGCTTTCCGATCGCTGGCGTCTGAATGTCGCCGACGCTCGGCTGCATCCGGAGAAACGCTTGGGGGCGATGGCGGGCGCTCTCCTGACGTCCGTCCTCGACGACGAAGGTCTCCGCCAGGCTTTCCGCATGTGGATCAACATGTGCGTGATTGTCGGCGACGACAGTTCCGAATTGCCGGTGGTTACAGACGGCACGCCCAGAATTGTGCGCGGCAACATCGCCGGCACCTGGATTGAGGAAGAGGTCTGGTATTCCGAGGACGACGAGGACGACGAACGCGAGGACCTGCGGACCGCAGGAGACTTCGCCGACCTGGCATACGGCGATGCCGAATATTGAACTGGAGGGACAATGGAAACGATCAAACAGAAATTCATGCGCATCTACGCAAATCAGATCAACATTTTGACGCAGGAGCACATGCGCTCATTCCCAGTCACCGGCTATTGCCGGATCGACATGGTGGGCGACGACGCCCTCAAGGGTGTCATCGGTGGCGAACTCTATTGTCTCCTCGGCAGCGCCCTGAAGCGCCTTCGGGAAATGGACGCCGAGATCGTGCGCCGCCGCCTCTACCTGAGGCTCATCACTTGTCTTTCGAAGATGAACCTCGGAGAACTCGAAGACGAATGTCTCGACATCCTCCGCATGCCGCGGCCGGAGAAGACAGCGGTCAAGAAGCCCGCAAGGCAGCACAACGCACTTCTGTTCGTCTGATGAATCTGTCGATCGCACCTCATTAACCGTGCGGTCAATCCACTCACGAATGCCGAGTTGACAATCAGGGTCGCACGCGGCAAGGTTGCAAATAAGTTGACCACGAAAGTCGAGCCGAAAGCCATGAACTCACTGCGAATAGAGATAGCCGCCTGACCCCTCCGGGGGATCAACGCTATCGTCTATTCGTAGGAGTGCATCACATGGCTAAAGCCAAAGAGCGCCTGTCTTTCGAGCGCCGCATCGCCGACCTTCATCTTACCCGCCATCTCCGTCCATATCGCCGCGCAAAGGCGTGCTACCTCGTCGCGGTCCTCCCGGCGGGCGTATCTTCTCTCGTCTGGAAAGATGCGGCACTGACGTGGACGAAAACCGATGAGGACGTCGATTGGCGCTACAAAGACCCTGTCGTCGTAGCTTCCGAAAGCATCCTCGACGATCTGGCGGTATCCCGCGAGCGTGTCGTAGTACTGATCGAAAACGATGACCGCGACGACCTGCTCAAGCACGTCACCATCGCGGCCGCGGATGCGGTCATCGATATCGATTGCATTGATCCCAAGCTCATCCAGCTGGCTTTCCGCGAATTCACCGGCGGCGGTATCTCGTACGATGACGCCGCCGTTCTCGCCACGCTTCCTGCTTCCCGTCGCCGCTTGGTCTCGCTCACCGGCCGCCCCGTGTCGGAAACGATCGGACGCCTGTCGGAGGCTCTGAAAAAGGAAGACGTCGCTAAGTCCGAAGATGCGGTTGCGGTGAAAAAGAAGAAGTCGGTTCGACCGCTTGAGGAGTTGCACGGTTTCCGAGAGGCAAAGACCTGGGGTCTTGAGCTGGCCCGCGACCTCGCAGACTATCGTGAGGGCATCATCCAGTGGACGGACGTCGATAATGGTCTGCTGCTCTCGGGTCCTCCGGGAACGGGCAAGACTACGTTTGCCAAGTCTCTCGCGGAAACATGCGGTGTTGGCCTTGTCGTCGGTTCTTATTCGACCTGGATCGCCACCGGCGACGGTCATCAGGGTGACTTGCTGAAGTCGATGCGTCAGGCGTTCGATCTCGCGCGCAAGCTCGCGCCGTCGGTCCTGCTCATCGACGAGATCGACAATTTCGTGAAACGTGGAAGCATCGGAAACGGTCGCGCGGACGAATGGATGCGAGGTGTTGTCAACGGCCTGCTCGAATTGCTCGACGGCGCGACATCGCGCGAGGGCGTAGTCGTTATCGGGTCATGTAACGATCATTCCGTGATCGATGAGGCCCTCCGTCGCCCGGGTCGCCTGGATCGCCACATCGAGATTGGACCTCCCGACGCCGGAGCTCGAATGCGCATCCTCGCTGACTATCTCGGCGTCGACCTCGACCTTTCTCCTTACCTCCGACGCACAGAAGGAATGAGCGGCGCAGACCTCGAACGCGCAGCTCGCGACACCCGCCGCCTAGCACGTCGCGAACGCACGGAAATCGCGCACCATCACATTATCGCGGCGCTTCCCCCTCGCGCTCCGCGTCCGGCCGAGTACCTCCGCCTGATCGCTCGGCACGAGATCGGACATGCTGTTGTCGGTGCTGTGCTCGGGGGCCGCCTGCTGCATGTGTATCTGCTGAAAGAGTATGATCCCGCGGTTACGACCTCTGTAGCCGGCGCGGCTGTTTTCCGGATCGAAAAACACGAGCATCGCACCGCTGATAAGCATCGCGATCTCATTTGCACCAAACTCGCAGGCATGGCGTCCGAGCTGATTCACTACGGCAGCCATGGCGACGTCTGCGTGGCCGATCTCGACGAGGCCTCGGCGTTGGCGACGTACATGCTGTCAAGCCTTGGAATGGGTGACACGCTGACGTCCGCCGGTCATCGCGAGCCCCACGAATTGGCGGAAGCTCGTGTGATGGACCCGGCGCTTGCCCGCGACGTCGAAGCATTGCTTCAGGAGCAGGCTGCGCGTGCGCGTGAAATTCTTGAGCAACACCGCGACGCCGTTGATGAACTCGTTGAACTGTTGATCTTGCGCGGTCGCCTCATGGGGCCGGAAGTCCGCGACACGATCCGCTCTTATGAGCAGGGTCCCTCGCTCCCGAAGGCGGTGTAGACATGGCTTTCACGCGGAAGTTTTACATCGCAGACACCCACCTGATGCACGAGCGCCTGGTGTCGATGCAGCCGCGACAGTTCGCATCGATCGACGAGCATGACGAGGCGATCATGTCGCGCTGGAATGCCGTCGTCGGCGACGAGGATATCGTTTATCACCTCGGCGATGTTGCGTTTGGGCTCGCCAAGAACGCCGACCGTGTCCGGGAGATTTTCGGCCGCCTCAACGGCCGCAAGTACCTGATCATCGGCAACCATGATCTCGACAAGCGTGGCAACCTTCACGCGGCGCTGGCATCTCTGGACTGGGCGGCGCGCCCGGAACATGCGCTGCGCACCCGTGACGGCGGTCACGATATCTGGTTGGCGCATTACGCCGCCCGAACATGGCCATGCAGCGGCTATGGGAGCTTCCATTTCTATGGACACAGCCACGGCAAGCTTCCGGGTGTCGGCCGGTCGCGCGATGTCGGTGTCGACATGCCTGACGTCGATTTCACGCCAAAAACATTCTCCGAACTGACGAGAGGAATGATCTGATGACCGCCGACGAACTCAATGAATTGTACGGTGCGATCATCGCCCCGACGGCGGCAGTGTCGGTACCCGAACCCTGGATGCCAGCGATCCAAGATGCGCTTGCCGCTTTTCGCGATCTCCCGACGGACGTCCGAGCATTCTTCATTGTCACCGGAATCCGCGACAACGACGGGTTGGTCTTCGATGTCGGCGCAGTGCCTCATCTGATGCCGCCCGACGGTCTGAAGCGTATCGCTGAAATCGTCGAGGCGGCACAGGCGGCCGTCAAAGGGAGCTTGCACTGATGCGTCTGGAGCACGATCTCGCTGTCCGGCGAGAAGCCCGCGATATCATTGCAGACGACGTCGCAATCGGCGTAGGCGACGGCTGGCAGCACCTTGTCGGCCGCGCTCTCGTGACAATCCGCGACGTCACCGACGGTAAGGTCAACGCCCGCCAAATCAAAGAGCGCCAGGGGCTGCTCTCGATCTTCACCGACATCATGATCCGCGGTTCCGAAACGATCGCGCAGCGTGTTTTTGATGTCACCAATGGCGCAGCCGATCAGTCGGCATGGGTCTGCGAGATGTGCGGCTGCGGCGGCCGCCTGATTGCCGGAAACCGCCTCCGGGTGCGCTGCCAAGTCTGCGAAGCCGACGAACCTGAGCGCGAACGAGTTTGGCGCGAGCATCGTGACGACATCTTGGAGGCCGCGGCAACATACATCCGAGTATGCCTTGAACATTCTCGTCTTTTCCCAGTCTACAACATTGTCATCCGCGTCTGCTTGGACGACCGGGATCACCGCCTCTTCCTAGACGAAGTCCATGACCGCCTTGTGTGGTGGCGAGCTGGTTCATGGATCGAAGGCGTCGAAGACGCGCTGCGTCAGGATTTCAGGAGGCTCGACTTTGCCCGATGACCACCTTGTCCGCGACCAGCGCACACGCCGTGCCGGAGAAATCCGGTCGGCCGCCTTCGCCTACGTGCGGGAGTGCGCACGGGAGCGCCGAGTCCTCGACATCGAGCAATACGGACAGCATCGCTGGCGTCGTGACGGCGACGAGAAGCGTAGGGTCATGTGCGATGCGCTCCCGGCCGTCGTCCGCAGTGGCATCCCAGTTGTTGACGTATGGCAGCGCTTCGAGGTCGCCGGCATGATCGCCCGCCAGCTCGTGGGCGCACGGAGCTACGCCGATCTCTATCGCATCCTCCGGGATAACCAGATGCCGATCGGGTTCAAGCCTGTCGACGTCGCTAAGTGGGCTGCCGACGGCAGGATTTCACGTGCCGATGTCGGGGAGATTTTCGGAATTCCAGACTCCGAAATCGACGCCTTTATCGAGGCTTGGCTTGGCGATTCAGAAAACCCTCAAAAGTTGTAATTTAAGACCTCGCTGCGTGAGGAGCCTTGCGAAAACTTGAATTAATTCGTTCAAATGTGATTCATTCCAAGTCACTGATTTTACGGAACTTATAACCTATATGTTACACAAGTCGCCCAGTGTGTAACATATAGGTTTCTCCCGCGTCTAAGTTGCATTTAATAGTTGACAGGATGGTGCAGGATGGTGTTTCTGCGGCTGACAGAAACGACGTGGGGCATTGCTGATGATCGACAGAGACGAAGAGCTGGACGTGGCTGAACTCAGCCGGCGGGTATTGGCGGACATTGATGAAATGGCCGTCGAGTTCGAGCTGGGCATGCAAAACGTCTCGCGACATCTTCACGCTGCCAAGGACGCGTTCCAGGTCGAGGCAGATGGCAAGGTCGCCCGGCCTTTCGGCGACGACACGCCGCTCAAGCTCTCCGACGCGATCTATCTGCTCATCCTCGGCGGCGAGGTTCGTCGAAACGGAGGCCGCATCGCGTCGCCCACGTTCACGAAGCGCTCGCTCGAGGGGGCAATCCGAACCGGTCATCTTGAGGGCCGTATGATCCGCGGAAAATGGACCGTCACGATCCTGGCACTCAGGGCGTGGCTCGACGGCGGCGCTCAGTCCGAGGCTAAGCCAGCCGCAACCAAGCCTGCCCGATCGGCTACGGCTCGGTCCAATCGGGAGCGAGAGCGCGGGATGGCCGCAGACGCCATCGCTCGTCAGATGCTCGATTCCATCAAAACCAAGAAATAAGAAGGGAGATCGCCGTGGGCAGACCGAGCGCAGGCGCACGATGGTGGCACGACAAGAAGACCGACAAGTACTTCATTCGTGACATCGATGACGGAAAGAGCGTGAAATTCAGCCTCGGCTTCGGAGAGTCCGATGAACCGAATTTCGAGAATCGCCGTGAGACCGAGCTTGCGAAGTACATCGCGCAGAAGCACGCTGGAGAGAAACAGCGCATCAAGCACCAGGATGCGTCGGATGTCTTCGTAGCCGAGGTTATCGCGAGGTACATCGAGGTTCGCATTCAAAAATGGGAACTGCACGACTACGACAATCCGCCGGCTCGTGTCGAAGAACTAAAGGCACGTCTCGGCGTCCTTCTGGACTTCTTCGGCCAGATGACCGTAACCCAGCTTGATCATGATGCTGTTGGAGACTTCGTCGATTTTCTCGACGAACGGACCTATCAGCGCGAGCTGGCCCGTGCGCAGCTCTCTTATGAGAAGGCGAAGAAGCGGCGGAGCTGGAAACCCGAGGAAGAGACTGGCCCAAAACCCGTTGATAAGCGCTTCAATCCCAAGGCGGCTATCCGATACCTTGACGACCTCAACTCGGCTATCGCGGTCGCCGTGCGGACGAAGCTTCTGAAGTACGGCACCACAGTTCCCACGCCGAAAGACTACAAGCCGAGAACCGCCGTATTCACGCGCAAGCAGATGGCCGATCTGATCAAGGCAGCGCGTCGCAAGCGCGGTCATGCATTCATCGACAACAAACCCGTGAAGGACGCGCCGATCTGGATGCATCTCGCTCGATTCCTGCTAATCGCGATCTACACCGGCTCGCGCAAGGACAAGGTTTGGCGGACGTCGTTCAAGAACGAGAAGGATTGCCCCTGGATCGAATTCAAAGGCAGCGGCTCCACGAGGATCGCAATCTACCATCGCATCGGTGACAAAGAAGTGGAGCACGCCAAGAAGCTCGCCCCGACGATCCCTGTTCCCGCCCGCCTTGCCGCTCATCTTGAGCGCTGGAAGCGCATGGGCCTGAAGTACCCCTGCCAGGGGCTAGAGGGCCGCGTCGGCAACCCCCGCACGGCAATGGAGAACCTGTTCGCGGAAGTTCTTGGGGACGACCACGACGCGGTCATTCACACTCTCCGCCACACGGCCGCGACATGGCTCGTATCTCGTGCGGAACTCCCGATGGCGGCCATCGCTTCCTATCTCGGCATGTCCGTTGAGACGCTCGTTCGGCGCTACGCGAAGGTGAGAATGATCGATCACATCCGTGTAGGGAGGTCCTTCACGCAGAGCCGCGCAGGGTCTGAGCATCATAGCGATCCGGACAGCGTCGAGTTCCAGAGCGGCCGTTTCGTGTCTCCGGCACTAACAAACGGCCTGACAGATACTGACAGAAACAAATGGGTCAGGAATGTTTCGGAACGTGCGGAAAATCAAAATAACGCAATGAATTCAGTTGACGCATCGGATGACGCTGCTGCATAGTGGCGTCAACTCCACGTTCGGGACGTGGGGGTCGCAAGTTCGAATCTTGCCACTCCGACCAGCCAAATCAACCGCTTAGCCGATCTTTCCCGAAATATGCGCCAAAGCGCGGATCGACTGCGGACTGCTTCAATCATCACTTCTATAATGCATTTGTATCTTGCGCCGCGTGACGCTGTGGTCTTTTCGGATGAGCGGGCGGATTACGTTCTTTTCTCACCGGCAAACGCCGCCTGGCTCAATCGAAACGGCTTTGCACTGTTCGCGTGGTTCAGTCGAAAAGGCTTGAAACGCTTTGCTCTCGCGCGGTTCGGGCAAGGGCTTCTCCGAGCAGCGGCGCGACGGTGACGCGGCGGATGTTGGCGGTCTGGCGTTGCGCTTCGGTGTCTTGAATGGAATCGGTCAGCACCAGTTCCCTGAGGTTGCTGGCGCCAATACGCTCGCAAGCCCCCTCGGAAAGCACGCCGTGGGTGATGTATGCCGAGACCTCTCTGGCGCCCGCTTCCAGCAAGGCGTCAGCCGCATTGATCAAGGTCCCGCCGCTATCGATGATGTCGTCGATCAAGAGGCAGGTCTTCCCGAAGACGTCACCAATGATGTTCATGACCTCCGACACGCCGGCGCGGGGGCGCCTCTTGTCGACGATCGCAAGATCGGTGCCAATGCGCTTGGCGATGCCGCGAGCCCGCGCCACGCCGCCGACGTCAGGCGAAACGATCATGAGATTCCCGACGTCGTAGCGCTCTTTGATGTCGCGGGTCGTCACCGGCGCCGAATAAAGGTTGTCGGTCGGGATATCGAAAAAGCCCTGAATCTGGTCTGTATGCAGATCGAGCGTCATAACGCGATTAACACCCGCGCCGGCGATCATGTTGGCGACCAGCTTCGCCGAAATCGGTGTGCGGCCGGTGGCGCGGCGGTCCTGACGGGCATAGCCGAAATAGGGGATGACGGCGGTGATCCGGCGCGCAGACGAACGGCGCAGCGCATCGGTCAGGATCAACAGTTCCATGAGGTTGCCGTCGGCAGGAGCACTGGTCGACTGGAGGATATAGACATCCTCGCCGCGCACGTTCTCGTGAAGTTGAACGTTGACTTCCTGGTCGGCGAAGCGCCCGACCGTACAGTCCGTGAGGGGAAGATTGAGATATCTGGCAATGGCTTCGGCAAGGGCGCGGTTGGAGTTACCGGTCACCAGCTTCATGAGCGCAATCCTGTTACAGGGAGCCTTTGAGGCAGCTTTAGAGCCTCGCTGGTGGATTCACAACCAGTGCTGCACACTTTTGTGACGCAACCGGTTTGGGGTTGTTTGAGATGGCTATTCGCGACGCTGCACTCCGGTGCCTTAATGTCTGCGCAAATGCCGTTCGTCGCCGCTTAAAAGCCGTTGGTCGAATAGAGGTGTATTCGCAACGGGGTTGCTCTGTCGGCATGCGGGCGAAGCCTCTAGGTTCCCGCCATTCAATCACGGACGACGGGGAACGGGAATGTCGATCAAGCATCTATCCATTGCGACGGTTCTGCTGGTGGCCGGCCATTCGGTGGCGGCGGCGCAGAGCTGCGAGAAGAATTTCAAGGCGAGCGGCGTTCCGCTGGTGACGCCTGTTTTCTATAAGACCTGGCAGGAGTTCCCGAAGCTGAAGCCCGAGACCGCTCTGCAGCGGATGGCGCGGGGCGTCGCGGCGGAAGGCTTTTCCGGGATCGAGATCAACAAGGCACTCGGAACCATCGAAGCTTACCAGGATACGGCAGGCTCCGGGCGGCTGCAGACATTGCGAGTCGTCGCCCGCAAGCGCGGTTCAGGCACGCGGGTTGATGCGATGTTTGATATTCAGGTGGGGCAGGTGGCCACCAAGCAGGTGGTGCAGGAAGGCCTTTGCAACATCATCCGGTCCGCGACCGAATAGGTGCCGCGCGCAGGTCTTTTACACGATCTGCGCGAGATTCTGCGGACAAACAACTATTATCTGCTCTGCCCACTTGACGCGGAAGCATGGTGTGCGAAGTCATTCGCCATGAAGAGAAGCACACCAGTGCATCCGCGTGTTTTCGGGTAAGAGATGACCTATTAATTTCATTGATACTTCCGTCGCATATTGCGCGACACCATGAGCGTGGCCCTCGCTTGGCGAGGGTCACGCCATTTCAAATGAAAGCAATCAAAGCGTCTACCGGTATGTGCGGTCGAGCGAGATCTTGCTTTTGGCCTGGACACTGCATGCGGCCCTGTGGCTGCGCGTTGCATTGCTGAAATTGACTTTAAATGATTGTTGCATGCTCGATCGACAGGCGCTTCGCGGAACTCGCGGGTGTCATGCTTTACTCGCTCGAAAAGAACGGTGGCATTCCAGATGCGCAGGTCTTTATCCTAGGTGACGGGCTGCGGGCGTCCGACAAGGAGATGCTGCAAGCCTGTGCCAAACGGAAGCTGTGCTTCATCGATGTCGAAGGCGACATTCTCTCAAAAATCTCAGGCCTGAAGACGACGAGCTACTGGAGCCGCGCTACCTACGCTCGACTGTATCTGCCGGAATTGCTAGCCGACCGGCACGACCGTCTGCTCTACCTGGACGCTGACACGCTGATCAAAAAGAGCCTGGCACCACTGGCCGATCTGTCGTTTGAAGGCAGGGCCGTTGCAGCCGTTCCCTATGATGACCCGACGCGTTTCAATCCGTCGCTCGGCCGAGAGGCGAACACACCCTACTTCAACGCGGGAGTCCTGCTGGTCGATATCGATGCCTGGAACGCGCAGGACTACACGGCTCGCATTGCCAGGCTGCTTCAGGCGCGTTCGTTCGATTTCTTGGATCAGGACGTACTGAACCTTACGACCGAAGGGAATTTCGTTCATCTCCCCGGCCACTGGAATGCGCAGAAGGGGTGGGAAGACTATTCTCAAGCTTCCATCGTGCACTTCACTCACGCCAAGCCGAACACGAAAGAATGCGAGCACCCGGAGAAGGCGACGTTTCTGGAGTACCGGAAACAAACGCCCTGGCGTTCGGCGCGACTAATCACAAATCGCGACCGGCGCATTCGCACGCTGCTGCTATCGATCAGAAAGAAGTGGCAGTGGCTCTCGGCGTTTGCTCGGTAGCTGCGCTTGACTTGTGTAGGGGCGGTGCGGTGCGGGCCGCATAGCACCGCCGCCCGCCATGCGCTCGGTCAGCCCCGCTTTTCCAGGCCGTTCAGCACGGATTGCGCGGCGGCCTGTGCCTCCAGCATCGACGTGAAGTTGCCTTGGGCGGGGTAGGTGACGCCGCGGAACTTGATGACGAAGCACCATTTGCCGTTGATGCGTTTCTCGACCTTTACGGTGGTTTCCGGTTGCTTGTCGGTGCTCACCCTGTCGTCTCCCTGATTCGGCATTCTTGCGCCAAGGCCGCCCAGATACGCCGAGGAGAGCGGTTCTGTCCACCGCAGGGTGCGCGACCGTCGATGCAAATGTTCCGGGCGAGGGGGTGAAGGCGAACGTCGCGTCCGCTTTCATTAGTCCATAGTCAGGCGGACTGTCCCACGGCGTTCGGAAACGGTGAAACAGCCCTATCGATCCTCATGATCGACGCGCCAAGTTACGAATGCGGCGTTGGATTGATAGTCGTGATCGCGCGAGGCTTGCGTCATGGTGAAGCGATTACCAGCGTTGTTTCATTTTGAAACAGCGCCTCTCCGGCTTGATAACGCCGCAACGGAACCTTGACCTCGGCGATCGCGGCGCCGACGCAGGCCGTTTATTGTTCACATGGAAACGACGTGTTCGCAGATTGGTGTCTTATCAGCGTGAACAATCGGGGCGATATTTCCATCAACACTTGTTTTTGCCCGAGAGGCTCAGATGTTGAAGGAACCAATTTTTAACTTTCGCGAGATCGCCATTTGGTCCGCTATTCTTGGCAGCGTCGTCGGCTACCAGCTTTGGCAGCACGCCGATCCTGCGCCGCTGACGATCACTCTTCCTGCGATCGAGCAGCAGCTTTGATGGATGCCTGCGGAGTTGCGCCTCCGGCAAGCTGTCGAAATGCGTCCACGGCGATCACCACTGGTTCTCAGCCGTCCATGCAAAATAAAAAGGGGCCGCTCCGGCCCCTTTTTGCTGCGTGCGATGTCGCTCACCCGTCGATGTCGTCGATGATCTCCACGGCCCTGCCGGCGGAGACGCGGCGAACTTCGGCTTCCTCGCGGCGACCGGCGAAAAGTTCGGTCGCCATCAGCTGGTCGGCAAGGTCGGCCGGCAGCGAGAGGATGACGCGGGCGTCTTCCGTGTGGATGCCGCCGAGCGCCGAGCGCTTGGCGGTGATCATGCCGCCCGCCACCGTGTTGTTGGTGTCCGGATCGATCAGGATGAACGCGCCGGTGGTGCGGTTCTGCTCGTAAGTGTCGAAGATCGCCTGCTCGTCGAAGGCAAGATGCACCTTGCCGATGGCGTTCATCGGCAGCTGATCGGCCTGGTTCCACTTACCGGTCTGGAGGTCAAGCTGGCTTGCCGGCTGCACCTGGACGCGCTGGCGTCGGCTGCCACTCTTCAGCCAGTAGCGCTTGCCGGGCTGGATGCCTTCGGCCTGCAGCGCGACGAGCTGGGCGTCGAAGGAAAGACCGGTCAGCGGCTGGCTGTCGATCGCGACGATCATGTCGCCGCGCGAGACGTCCACTTGGCGGTCGAGCACGAGCGTGATCGCGTCGCCGGCGACCGCTGCGTTGCGCACGAGATCGAAGGTGACGATCTTGGTGACGTTGGCAACCATGCCCGAGGGCAGGATGACAACACTGTCGCCGGGCTTCACCGAGCCGCCGGCAACCGTGCCCTGATAGCCGCGGAAGCTTTCGCCGGGCCGCGAGACGCGCTGCACCGGCAGGCGGAAACCAACGGTCTGGGCCGAACGGGTGGTTGCCAGCTCCAGTACCTCGATCAGCGTCGGGCCGTCATACCAGGGCATCGAGGCGCGGCCGTCGTAGACGACGTTCTCGCCCTTTAGCGCCGAGACCGGGATGGCGATGACCTGGCGCACGCCAAGCGACAGCGCCAGCTCGCGGAACTCGTGGCTGATCTCTTCGAAACGGGCGCGGTCGTAGTCGGTGAGATCGATCTTGTTGACCGCCAGCACGAACTGCTTGATGCCCATCAGTGTCGCGATCGTCGCATGCCGGCGGGTCTGTTCGAGCAGTCCGACGCGGGCGTCGACGAGCAGCACGGCGAGGTCGGCGGTCGAGGCGCCGGTCGCCATGTTGCGGGTATATTGCTCATGACCGGGCGTGTCGGCGACGATGAACGAGCGCTTGTCGGTCGAGAAGTAGCGATAGGCGACATCAATGGTGATGCCCTGTTCGCGCTCGGCCTGCAGCCCGTCGAGCAGCAGCGCGAAATCGGGAAGGCCAAGATCGTTCTGCTTGCCTTTGGAATCGCGCTGAAGCGTCGCTGCCTGGTCTTCCTTGACCGCCTTGGTGTCCCAGAGCAAGCGGCCGATCAGTGTCGACTTGCCGTCGTCGACCGAGCCGCAGGTGATGAGCCGAAGGGGACGGCTGTCACGGGTGGCGCGCGCCGGCTCCTGCGCCGGGAAAGCGAGAACTTCGCCAGCTGCAACGTGCTCGACGGCATTCGCGGTTGCGGGTGCGGTCATCAGAAATATCCTTCGCGCTTCTTCTTTTCCATCGAGCCGGATTGGTCACGGTCGATGGCGCGGCCCTGGCGTTCGGAAACGGTCGCGGTTTCGAGTTCGGAGATGATGTCGTCGAGCGTCGTCGCGGTCGAACGGATGGCGCCGGTCAGCGGGAAGCAGCCGAGCGTGCGGAAGCGGATGACTTCTTCGCGCTTGGTCTCGCCAGGCAAAAGTTCGAGGCGCGGGTCTTCGGCGAGGATCATCATGCCGTCGCGTTCGACGATCGGGCGCTTTTCAGAAAAGTAGAGCGGCACGATCGGAATGTCTTCGGCCTGGATGTAGCGCCAGATATCGACCTCGGTCCAGTTGGACAGCGGGAAGGCGCGCACGCTCTCGCCCTTGCGGATCATGCCGTTGTAGACGTTCCAGAGTTCCGGACGCTGGTTGCGCGGGTCCCAGCGGTGGTCGGGCGTGCGGAAGGAGTAGATGCGCTCCTTGGCGCGGCTCGCCTCTTCGTCGCGACGCGCGCCGCCGAAGGCAGCATCGAACTGGCCGGCGTCGAGCGCCTGGCGCAGCGCCTCGGTCTTCATGATGTCCGTATAGAGCGCCGAACCGTGGGTGAACGGCGTGACGTTCTCGGCGGCACCGCGCGGATTGACGTGCTCGATCAGGTCAAGGTCGTAGCGCTCGACGATCTCGTTGCGGAACGCGATCATCTCGGCGAATTTCCAGCCGGTGTTGACGTGCAGCAGCGGGAAGGGAACGCGGCCGGGATAGAAGGCCTTGCGTGCCAGATGCAAGAGAACCGAGGAATCCTTGCCGATCGAATAAAGCATGACCGGGCGCTCGAACTCGGCGGCCACTTCGCGGAAGATGTGGATCGCTTCGTTTTCCAGCGCCTTCAGATGCGGATCGAGCGGCGGCTTGGCACTCTGCGGATTATGCAGTTCCGTTTCCGGATGGATGTGGGGCATTTCAGTCTCCGGGAGGATTTGTCTTCGGACGAGCGCGCCAGCCTCAGGCGGCGCTGCTCGAATTGGGGATGATGGAGCTTGCGGCGGCCTCGGGAACATGCAGACCACATTCGCGCTTCTCGTCGTTCTCCCACCACCAGCGGCCGGCGCGCTCGGGCTCGCCGGGCTTGATGGCGCGGGTGCAGGGCTCACAGCCGATCGACGGATAGCCGCGGGCGTGCAGCGGGTTGACCGGAACGGCGTGCGTGGCGACGTAGCTGTTGATGGTCTCGATGTCCCAGTCGGCCAGCGGATTGATCTTGATCAGGCCGCGTTCGGCATCTGCCTCGGCAAAGGGCGTGGAGGCACGGTTGCCCGACTGGCCGCGGCGCAGCCCGGTAACCCAGAAGCTTGCTCCTTCGAGTGCGCGCGCAAGCGGCTTCAGCTTGCGCACGTCGCAACAGGCATGTCGCGCTTCGACGCTTTCATAGAAACCGTTGAGACCGTAGCGCGCCGCATAGGCATCGATGTCGGCCTTTTCCGGATGGTAGCGCTTGATCAGGATGTCGTAGGCTTCTTCCGTCTTGTCGATCAGCGCCGCGGTCTCATCGAAGAGACGACCGGTCTGAAGCGTGACGACATCGACGGCAAGCTTGTTCTTGCCGATCGCGGCGGTAATCACCTGATCCTCGATGCCGAGCGAGGTCGTGAAGACTGCCCGCCCTTCAAGGCTTGCAACGAGCGCCAGCCGCCCGGCGAGATCCAGGCTTTCGAGCCTCTCGTTCAGTGCCTTGGCGGTGGTTTCGAGGGATGACGTGGTCATGGCTGCGTCCTGTTCCAACTTGGGCGGAATATCGCAGCCGAACAGGACAATGGACAGAAATAGCGGTTTCTAATGCTGTTTGTTTGGAGCAAATCTGCCTCTCAGATCGAAAAGCAGCGAAAAACCGAATATAGACTATTAATTTACTAGATTTAATACTGTATGTGGCAAAAGCTAGAGACGCGAACCCTGCGGCTCGCGTCTCCTTGTTTTGCGGCCGAAGCCTGATCGTCAGAACTCCGCCCAGCCGTCCTCCTGTGGTCGCGCGCCGCCGCGATAGGCGCCGGCGAGCTTGCGGGTCAACGCACGTGCGGGCGAGGGGGCTGCACTTTCCGTGGCACCACTTGCCACGAGGCGTGGTCCTGCCGAAGAGCCGTTGCCGGTCCTGAAGCGCATCAGGAGGTCGTTGAGCGCGCCGGCCTCGCGGGCAAGGCTGTGGCTGGCGGCGGTCGATTGCTCCACCATCGCCGCATTCTGCTGCGTGCCCTGGTCGATGGCATTCACCGCCGTATTGATCTGCTGGATGCCGGCTGCCTGTTCGCGGGCGCTTTCGACGATCGCCGTCACGTGGTTGCTGATCTCCTTGACCTCGACGATGATGCTTTCGAGTGCCGCGCCGGTCTCTCGCACCAGGGTGACGCCGGATTTGACCTGCTGGCCGGATGTGGCGATCAGCACCTTGATCTCCTTGGCAGCCTGAGCCGAGCGCTGGGCAAGCTCGCGCACTTCCTGGGCGACGACGGCAAAACCCTTGCCCGCCTCACCGGCGCGAGCCGCCTCGACGCCGGCGTTGAGCGCCAAGAGGTTCGTCTGGAAGGCGATGTCGTCGATCACGCCGATGATGCTGGAGATCTCCCGCGACGAGGCTTCGATGCCGCTCATGGCGGTGACGGCATTGCCGACGATTTCGCCGGATTTCTCCGCAGCACCTCGGGTGCGGGTGACGAGCGTGCCCGCCTCTTCCGCGCGCCGGCTGGCATCGGCGACGGTGGTGGCGATCTGGTCGAGCGCGGCTGCGGTTTCCTCGACCGAGGCGGCCTGTTGTTCCGTGCGCTTGGAGAGGTCGCCGGCGGCGGAGCGGATTTCGCTGGCGCCGGCATTGATGCTGCGGGCATTCTCCCCGACCGAGCGCAGTGCCTCTTCGAGGTTGGTGACCGAGCTGTTGAAGTTGGTTCGCAGCGCGTCGAGCCGTTCGGCAAGCGGCGTGTCGATGCGGAAGGTCAGATCACCTTCGGCAAGGCGATCGAGACCAAAGCCGAGCGCGCTGACTGCCGCCTGGACCTCGGCCGCCTCTTTCGCCTTCTGTGCCTCGCGCTGTTCACGCTCGCGTTCAGACAGCGAACGACCGGCTTCGGCCTCTTGCTCCAGCCGCTCGCGTTCCAGCGCATTGTCTCGGAAGACGGCGACAGCGCCGGCCATCTGGCCGATTTCGTCGCGGCGACCTTCGCCGAAGATCAGTGCCTTGAGATTGCCGGCGGCAAGCTGGCGCATGGCTTCGCGCAGGCTCGTCAGCGGGCGCAGCAGGCCGGCAATGACGAACCAGACGGTCGCGCCAAGCATGAGCAGGGCGAAGCCGGCAATCACACTTTGCCAGAGTGTCAGGTTGTCCTTCTCGGCATTCGCCGCTTCGAGTTCGCCGTTAGCCTCGGAAAGCTGCAGCTTGATCAAGTCGCTGATTGGCGCGGCGAGGGGATCGACTGATGAGTAGAGCTTGGTATCGACAAAGCGTTCGAGTTCGGCCTTGTCCTGACGCTGCATGATCTGCACGAGATCGCGGATCGACGCATCACTTGCGATGCGCGCCCTGTCGAAAATCTCGGTCAGCGTCTTTTCCTCCGGCGTGAGTCGTGTGGCTTCGTAGGTGCGCCAGCGCGTATCGATGGTCGCAAGCGCCGTGTCGATCGCTTTTGCGCCGGCCGCCCAGTCTAGGGCGCCGCTGCGGACCTTATGGCTCGTGTCGACGATTTCGACCGCATACATGTCGGACACCGTCTTCAAGTGGTCGACCGGCAGCAACCGGTCGGCGACAATCGATTCAGTGCGTTTGGAGATGGAAGTCAGCGCACTGAAGGCCGTAACGATCATGACCAGCATGGCGACGGCGAGCAGGGACAGACAGACGAGCAGGCGTGCTTTGATTGTCATGAATAACGCTCCGCGGTTGCCCGCAAGGCAAATCATCCTCGGCCGATGGCCGCGGGCATGGCCGCAAAGGCATCGGTAAGCGAGCTCGCCTTGGCAGGGGAGTGATGTCGATGATGGGATGGAGCACGCGATATTGCGCGGCGAAACTGCCGTCATGGCATGTTCGCCCAGCGTTCACTCCGTCTCATATAGACATAACAACCGGAGATTAAGAATGGCTAAATTTTAAGCTGTTGATTAAAGTTCGCGCAACCCAAGATTATCGCAACCATAGGCGGTGGCTGTCTGCGATGCTCAAGAAGTGTTGAAGACCGCGTCCTTTCGCAAACCGCTCTTCGGGTTCAAGCTGCCACCTCTCCGAAACAGGCGAAGGAGCAGGGACATGTTGAATGCCATTTCACGCCGTGGCGTTGTCGCAATCATCCTGACGGGGCTTCTGGTTACCGGCGCCTATGCCCATCACGGATGGTCCTGGGCCGAGGCCGACCAGATCGAGCTCAAGGGCACCATCCGCGAGATCTCGATGGCGCCGCCGCATCCGACCTTACAGGTGGAGTCGTCCACGGATGGCATGTGGCACGTCGAACTCGGCAATCCCCGCCAGACGGAGCGCTCAGGCTTTGTCGAGGGATCGGCCAAGGCCGGTGACGAGATCATCGTTCTCGGCAACCGTTCGCTCGACCCGAACGAAAAGCGCATGAAGGCGGTGCGCATCACGGTCGCCGGCAAGACCTATGACATCTATCCGGAACGCATCCGGGCCGGTGGATGAGCGGCGCGGAACTCGTCGAGTGGATCGCCGGCTGGCCGGTGGGCGCGGCGCTCAGACGCTCGGCGATCCTCTATCTCGTGGTCAACGCGGCTCATATTCTCGCGATCGGCCTGCTCATCGGCGCGATCGTACCGCTTGATCTGAGGCTGCTCGGCTTGTCGGTGATGCGCCCGTCGCGGTGCTTGGACCCTTTCTGGCGCAAGCGGCTGCGATCGGCCTGGCGATGGCGATCGTCACCGGCTTTTGCCTCTTCAGCGTCAGGCCTTCGGCCTATCTCGCCAATCCGGCGTTTCTGACCAAGCTCGCGCTGCTGGCAATCGGAACGCTCAATGCACTGTCGGTCCGCGTGGGTACGGCCTGGTCGGTCGCGCGCGCAGGGGGAGCCGTTGCGTTGCGCCTGCGTGCGCAGGCGCTTGCCTCCTTGGTCACATGGCTGGGTGCTCTGCTCGCCGGCCGCTGGATCGGCTTTCTCTGACGCTGATCCTATCGCTCGCCTGCCGTTCTCCACGCGGGAAGGGCAGGCTCCTGTTCGACCGTTCTTCCTCGCACGAATTGCAGCGTTGTCTCGGCCACGCGTTGGCCGAGATGACTTGCCGTCTCAAGATCGGATGGTGGCGGCGCCAGATCGGCGCCCTGGTCGACATAGGACTGGGCGCCGGCGCCCAGCCAGAAGCCAAGCCGGTTGAGATCGTCAGGTGATCCTTTGGTCGAGTGGTTGGCCGGTGGTAGGTCGAGGTTGATCCAGTGCATGCCATGCTGGGCAGCAAAGAGAGCAAGTTGCATCAGCGTCGCGAGTTTATCGCCCGAGGCGGTTCCCGAGTTGGTGAAACCGGCAGCAAACTTGTTTTTCCAAAGGTAGCCCTTGGCCATCACGGCACTGGAACTCGCTTCCTGAAATGACTTGAACGCGGCTGACTGGCCTCCGACATAGGTCGGCGTGCCGAAAATGATCGCCTCGGCCGAGCGGAGATCGTTCCACCGTGCCGGTACATCCTCAACCGCTAGGAGCAGACCTTGTGCGCCGTCGACGCGCTCGATACCGGCTTTAACAGCCTTGGCCTGGCGTGCCGTGTGCCCGTATCCGCTGTGGTAGATGACGGCAATGCATATGTTGCTCATGGTTTGGTCTCCTATGGTTTGGTGTTGGGCCTGCCGAGCGAGTAGAGGCACGCGCCTTCGGCGCGTGGCAGGTTAAGTTTGTTTGGAGCAGGGGCGATCAGCAGAGCTGTCGGCTCTGGTGCCTGTGCGCGGGGGCGCGATCGTTAGGGCGCGGTCACCCGTCACTCAATGAACGGCCGGAGCATCGAGATATGTCAGCGCTTCTGGGAGGTGTTTTAGCTTGTCCGGATTGCGCGTGACATAGATGACGGTGATTCTATCCCGCTCGATCTCGATCGCGGTGGTCTGCAGGACCCCGTCTTCGATGGTGATAAAACCGGGCAGCCCATTGATGAATTCGTAACGCACGAGCCGCGACATCGCCCGGGCAAAGATCAGCCTCAGCGAGGCGTGCAGCATTATCACTTCGTCTATTCCGACGATCGGCCGTCTTGGCGCCACTGTCTTGCCGCCGCCGTCGGCATAGACGATCGCGCCGGTCGCAAGCAGCGAACGGAGCTTGTGCAAATCGCCGCCACGGGAAGCGGCAAAGAAGGCGGCGGCGATTTCCATGCCCTGTTCCCGTGGCATCGCAAATCGGCGGCGGGTCTCGCGGACATTGACACGGGCACGACTGGCCAGTTGACGGCAGGTTGCTGCCTTGCGGCCGAGCGTCTCGCCGATTTCATCGAAGCTGACACCGAAGACGTCGTGCAGCAGGAAGGCCGCTCGTTCCAGCGGCGACAGGCGTTCCAGTGCCATCATCAGAGGCAGGGTAATGTCGTCGAGTTCGTCGCACTGCTCGACGACCGGTTCCGGCAGCCATGGCCCGAGGTAGGTTTCGCGCCGCCGCCGTGCCGACTTCAACTGGTTGAGGCAAAGGCGTGTCACGATCCGGCCCAGAAATGCCGATGGTTCTTTGACGGCCGCACGGTCGGCGTTCAGCCAGCGCAGGAATGCTTCCTGTACGACATCTTCGGCTTCGCTGACGGAGCCCAGCATGCGATAGGCGATGCGGATCAGTCGCGGGCGTACCGCGCCGAAGGTCGTTCTGACGTCTTCGTCGATCATCCCGGCCATCACGCGCCCCGCTGCGATATGGCGCGGCCGGCCCCGAAATGGCTAGCGCGCACACGAGGCCATGATGGCATCACCGCTGCGGCGGTCCCATGCGGATCGGGCTTCGCTGTCATCTTCGTCTCCTTCATCTCAAGCACTCGAGAAGACAAGACAAGATAACACCGGCGAATGTGACATGCGGCCGTCGATCGCCGGCAAAAAAGTTCGCCTTGCCGCGAACTATCTGTCGCTGACCTGCCAGCGCGGATTGATCCACGGTTCCTGGTTCGATCTGGCGAGGGGCTGCTTGCCGAGAATGTGGTCGGCCGCCTTCTCGCCGGTCATGATCGACGGGCTGTTCAAGTTGCCGTAGGTCACGTGCGGGAAGATCGAGCTGTCGGCGACACGAAGCCCTTCGACACCGATGACGCGGGTCTCCGGATCGACCACCGCCATCGGGTCGTCCTTGGCACCCATCCGGCAGGTGCCGCAGGGGTGGTAGGCGCTTTCCAGATGCTCGCGCAGGAACGCGTCGATCTGTTCGTCCGACTGGACTTTCTCGCCCGGCTGGATCTCCGGACCGCGATAGTGGTCGAAGGCTTTCTGGCCGAAGATCTCGCGGGTGAGGCGCACGCAGTGGCGGAACTTCTCCCAGTCCTCCGGGTGGCTCATATAGTTGAAGCGGATGACGGGGTCGGCCATCGGATCGGAGGAGCGCAGCGTGACGTTGCCGCGCGACTTCGAGAGGTTGTAGCCGACATGCACCTGGAAGCCGTGGGTGTTGGCGGCCGCCTTGCCGTCGTAGCTGATCGCCACCGGCAGGAAGTGGTACTGGATATCTGGCTGCTTGACGCCGGGGGCCGAGCGCAGGAAGGCGCAGGCCTCGAACTGGTTAGAGATGCCGAGGCCCTTCTTGAAGAACAGCCACTGCGCGCCGGCAACGCCCTGCCAGAACCAGGGCAGCCAGGAATAGAGCGACACGGGCTTGGTCGAAATCTGCTGGAAATAGAACTCCATATGGTCCTGCAGGTTTGCGCCGACGCCTGGTCGGTCAACCTTCACCTCGATGCCCATGTCCTTCAGGTGCTCGGCCGGGCCGATGCCCGAGAGCATCAAGAGCTTCGGCGAATTGAACGAGGAGGCCGAGACGACGACCTCACGGTTGGCCTTGACGACCTCGATCTTGCCGCCGCGCTCGATCTCGACCCCGCTCGCTCGGCCGTTCTCGATGATGATCCGACGGGCGAAGCAACGCACGAGCGACACGTTCTGCCGCTTCATCGCCGGCTTCAGATAGGCGTTTGCCGCCGACCAGCGCCGGCCCTGCCAGACGGTCTGCTCCATCAGCCCGAAGCCTTCCTGCTTCGAGCCGTTATAGTCATCGGTGAGTTCGAAACCGGCCTGCTGGCCGGCCTCGATAAAGGCATGGAACAGCGGATTGTGGACCGGGCCGCGTTTAACGTGCAGCGGTCCGTCGGTTCCGCGCCAGCCGGCTTCGCCGCCGTGGCTGTTTTCCATGCGCTTGAAATAGGGCAGCACATCCGCATAGGCCCAGCCGCGCGCGCCGACTTCTTCCCAACGGTTGAAGTCTTCCGCATGGCCGCGCACATAGACGAGGCCGTTGATCGAGGAGGAGCCGCCGATCACCTTGCCGCGTGGCGCGGTGATGCGGCGGTTGTTGAGGTTCGGCTCAGGCTCAGACAGATAGCCCCAGTTGTAGCGCTTCATGCTCATCGGCCAGGCAAGCGCTGCTGGCATCTGGATGAACGGCCCCGCATCCGTTCCGCCATATTCCAGTACCAGGACGGTATTCTTGCCGTCTTCTGAGAGGCGATAGGCGAGCGCCGAGCCGGCGGAGCCGGAGCCGATGATGATGTAATCTGCCTGCATAAGCGTGGTCTTTCTTTTAATCGTTGCCCCTCGGCATGCCTCTCATCCGCAGTGACGGGATGCGCCGCTCATACGCACGGTGAGGGATCCGCCCCTCATCCGGCTGCCGCCACCTTCTCCCCGCAGGCGGGGAGAAGGAAAACGCGGATATGTCTTGCTCCCTCTCTGACGTCCCTATGCGTTGCCGCGTGTGGTCTGGCGAGCAGGCCTCGTCCCCTCTCCCCGCGAGCGGGGAGAGGGCTAGGGGGAGGGCCAAATCAACAATCTCAATACGGCGCCTGCACCGGTCCCATGCCGACATAGACGGTCTTCAGCTCGCTATAATGGTTGAGCGCCGCGACCGAATTCTCGCGGCCGAAGCCGGATTGCTTGGAGCCGCCGAAGGGGATTTCCACCGGGCAGAGATTGTAGGTGTTGATCCACAGCGTACCGGCCTCCAGCTGGTCGACGACGCGGTGGGCGCGCGTAATGTCGGCGGTGAAGACGCCGGCCGAAAGGCCGAATTCGGTGGCATTGGCGCGGGCGATCACCTCGGCCTCGTCGTCGAAGTCGAGCACGCACATGACAGGCCCGAAGATCTCCTCGCGGGCGATCGTCATCCCGTCGGTGACGTCGGCAAAGACGGTCGGCTGGATATAGGTGCCTTCGGCATTGACCGCATTCGGAATGCCGCCACCGGTCACCAGTCGCGCACCTTCGGCCTTGCCCTTCTCGATATAGGAGAAGACCTTGTCGCGCTGCGGCGCCGAGACCATCGGCCCGAGCTGCGTTGCCTCGTCCATCGGGTCGCCGATGACGATCGCCTCGGTGCGGGCTTTGAGCCGCGTCAGGAACTGTTCCTTGATGCCCTTGTGCACGAAGACGCGGGTGCCGTTCGAGCAGACCTGGCCGGTCGAATAGAAGTTGCCGAGCATGGCGCCGCCGATGGCGCTTTCGAGGTCGGCGTCGTCGAAGACGATCAGCGGCGACTTGCCGCCAAGCTCCATGGTGACGTGCTTGAGTTCGGCCGCTGCTGCACCCGCCACCTTCTTGCCGGTCGGGACCGAGCCTGTCAGCGATACCTTGGCGACGTCGGGATGGTTGACGAGCAGGGGCCCGGTGGTGCGATCGCCCTGGATGACATTGTAGAGGCCCTTCGGCAGGCCGGCTTCGACGAGAATTTCGGCGATCTTCAGGGCGCCGAGCGGCGTGTTTTCCGAGGGCTTGAAGACCATGGCGTTGCCGGCGGCGAGCGCCGGCGCGCCCTTCCAGCAGGCGATCTGCTGCGGATAGTTCCAGGCGCCGATCCCGACGCATACGCCAAGCGGCACGCGCTTGGTATAGGCAAAGTCGCCGCCAAGCGGGATGTAGTCGCCATTGAGCGCCGTGGCGATGACACCGCCGAAGAACTCGAAACTGTCGGCGCCGGAGGTCGGATCGGCGACGATCGTCTCCTGGATCGGCTTGCCGGTGTCGAGCGTTTCGAGCTCGGAGAGCTCGCGGTTGCGCTCGCGCATGATCTCGGCGGCGCGCTTAAGGACCCGGCCACGCGCCGTCGGGCTCATAGCCGCCCATTCCGGCTGGGCGCGCTTGGCAGCGGCAATCGCCTTTTCGACGATCGCCGGCGTTGCCGCATGCAGCCGGGCGATCACTTCGCCGGTCGCCGGGTAGATGCTCTCGATGACAGTGCCTTCGATGTCCTCGACATATTCGCCGTCGATGAAGTGCGAGGCTTGCGGTTGGGCTTTCATGTCATTCTCCCCGCGGATAGCGTTTGGATTCCTCGAGATTGTCGAGGTTCATATGGTTGCGCATGTAGCGCTCGGATGCCTTCTGCAGCGGCTGGTGATCCCAAGGGTAATAGGCGCCGTTCCGGAGCGCCTCGTAGACCACCCAGCGCCGGGCCTGGCTTTCACGCACGGCCGCATCGAAGGCCGCCATGTCCCAATGGGCGGCGCACATGTCCTGGAACGCCTGCAGGGTTGCCGCCTGTACCGGCGTTTCGGGCTTGGCAGCGAGGTTTGTCAGTTCCAGCGGATCCGCTTCGAGATCGTAGAGCTGGTCGGGATCGAGCGCACAGTGGATGTATTTCCATTTGCCTTCGCGGATGGCGACCAGCGGCGCGTAGGAGGCTTCCGCCGCATATTCCATCAGCACCGGCTCTGAGCGCTCCTCGCCGTTGATCATGGGCACCAGGCTGATGCCATCGGTCCAGGGCTTGACCTCGTCCAGGGAGATGCCGGCGAGATCGGCGAGCGTCGGCGTCACGTCGAGATTGGAGGTCGGCGCCAGATGCAGGCCGGGCGTCACACCCGGTCCGGCGACCATCAGCGGCACGCGGGCCGACCCCTCGAAGAAGTTCATCTTGAACCACAGGCCGCGCTCGCCAAGCATATCGCCGTGATCCGAGCAGAAGAGGATCAGCGTGTCGTCGAGCATGCGGGTGCGCGTCAACGTATCCAGAAGTTCGCCGACCTTTTCGTCAAGATAGGAAATGTTGGCGAAATAGGCGCGGCGCGAGCGGCGGATGTTGTCTTCCGTCAGGTCAAAATTGACGTAGTCGCAGGAATGCATGATGCGCTTGGAATGCGGATCCTGCCGGTCGTCCGGCAGCATGCCGACCTCGGGCAACAGATGCTCGCAATCCTCGTAGAGGTCCCAGAACTTCTTTCGCGCCACGTAAGGGTCGTGCGGGTGGGTGAACGAGACCGTCAGGCACCAGGGGCGGCGCTCCGCGTCATCGTTTTCGCGCGACAGCTGGTAGAGCTTCTGGTTGGCAAGGAAGGCGACCTCGTCGTCATATTCCATCTGGTTGGTGATCTCGGCGACGCCGGCGCCGGTGACCGAGCCGAGATTGTGGTACCACCAGTCGATGCGCTCGCCGGGTTTGCGATAGTCCGGCGTCCAGCCGAAATCGGCCGGGTAGATGTCGGTCGTCAGCCGTTCCTCGAAGCCGTGCAGTTGGTCCGGGCCGACGAAATGCATCTTGCCCGACAGCGCCGTGTAGTAGCCGGCGCGGCGCAGGTGGTGTGCATAGGTCGGGATCGACGACTGGTACTCGGCGGCGTTGTCGTAGACGCGGGTGCGGCTCGGCAGTTGCCCGGCCATGAACGAGGCGCGGGCAGGGGCGCAGAGCGGCGACGAGGTGTAATTGTTGCGGAACCGGGCCGAGCGGGCGGCGAGTGCCTTCAGGTGCGGCGCATGCAGGAACGCGGCCGGTCCGTCGGGAAAGAACTTTCCGTTCAGCTGGTCGACCATGATGATCAGGATGTTCGGTCTTGCGGTCATGCGGCCGTTCCCTGGTATGTGAGCCGATCGATGTGCGAGGTGACATAGTCTTCGGTAAGTGCGATCGAAGCTTCGATGCTGATCGGCGCGGAGCGCAGACTCTGGCGGATATAGAGCCCGTCGATCATCGCAGCTGCGCCTTCGGCAATGCGTTCCGCGTCATCATCGGCACAAAGCGTCTTGAGGCTCGCCAGCAGATTGGATCGCAGGCGCCGGGCATAGACGACGAGCAGCCGCCGCACCTCTTCCGAGCGCTGCGCTTCCGAGTAAAAGGCAAGCCAGGCGGCGATCGTATCGGGGGCGAACTGGCTTGCCTGGAAGGAGACGCGGATGAGCGCGCTCAGCCTTTCGCGCGGGCCTGCCACGGTGCGGAGCGCCGTCACCGTGTCGTCGCGCAATTGCCTTAGAAGGCTGCGGATGGTCTCGATCAGCAATTGTTCCTTGCTGCCGAAATAGTGGTGGGCAAGGGCAGGGGAAACGCCGGCGTGGCGGGCGATCTCGGACATGGTGACGGCAAGCGTGCCCTGGTCGCCGATCACGCGCAGCGCTGCGTCGACCAGCGCCTTGCGGCGCACCGGTTCCATCCCGACCTTCGGCATCCGTCTCTCCCTTGACGATGATCAGTCTATTTTTGATTGACTCATCAATCAATAAAAATCGACTGTGTTTTCACTTTCCTTTTGTGCAGAAATCCGGCTCAATCCCCGCGTTAGCGATCTCGCGTTGCAAAGGACTGGAGGTTGAGATGACCCACGCATTCGATCGAGCCGACAAGTCAGCGGTTGCCGGTAAATGGGGGTGGTTCGTCGCCCTCGGCGTGCTGTTGATCATGTGCGGCGGCCTTGCCTTCGGCAATCTGCTGATGGCGACGGTCGCGTCCGTCTATTATGTCGGGATCATCATGCTGGTCGGCGGGCTGTTCAACCTCGCCCACGCCTTTCAGGTAAAGGGCTGGGACAGCGTGCTCTACTGGGGCCTGAGCGGCGCCTGCTATACGATCGCCGGCCTTTTTGCCTTCATCAATCCCGTGCTCGCCTCGTCCTTCCTCACCTTTATCATGGCGATCGCCTTGATCGTCGCGGGTTGCTTCCGCATCTGGGTTGGCCTGAAGCTCAGGCCGCTGCAGGGCTGGGGCTGGGTTGCACTCGGCGGTCTGGTCACGCTTGTGGCCGGCCTGATCATCGCTGCCGGCTGGCCGGTCAACAGCCTCTGGATCCTCGGCCTGTTTCTCGCCGTCGACCTCGTCATGCAGGGCTTGTCGCTGATCGCCTTCGGCGTTCTGGCCAAGGGCTGAGTTTAGCGCGAGGTTCTGCTGCCGAGCAGCGCCTCGAGCAGCCGGAGCAGATCGCCGCGAAGATCAGCAAGACCGTTTGCAGCGAGCGCCTCAAGTCCGATCAGCGCGCCGTAGAGCGCGCTGGCGCCGCTGCGACTCTCACTTGACGAAAATCCGCAATGACCGAGCAGGTCGGCAATGTAGCCAAGGCGGCGTTCGTCGACGGACTTAAGGGTCATGGCGGCCATGGTGTCGAAGCGCGCCCATTCGCGGACCGCGCCGTCCGTCAGCAAGCCGCCATAGGGAAGGCTGCGTTCGTCGGTCGCGGCATGCACCAACAACCGCAATCGCTCCTGCGCCGTTACTTCCACGGCTTCGATTTCCGCGATGATCGCGTCTGTCGCTTCGCGCGCCCAATGGGCTAGCATCTTTGCCTTCAGATCCGGCACATCCTTGAAATGCCAGTAGAAGGAGCCCTTGCTCACCTTCAGGTCGCGGGCGATCGCCTCGGCCCGGATCGCCTGCACGCCGCCGGTCGTCAGTGCGCGGAAGGCGGCCTTGATCCAATCATCGCTCGTGAGGGTACTTTTTGTCGTCATAGCCTTCCATACGTCACCGTATTGACTGATGCAACCAGGTCGCGTACATACGCTGCCGTATGGTGAAGATTGGAGGCGAAGGCATGAGCAAATGGCTTCTGGCAGCGGGCATCCTGTCCCTGGCGACAACGGGCATTCATCTCTTTGCCGGCGGGCCGGAGGTGCATGTGCCTTTGCTTGCAAGCAGCCCCTCGGCGCTGCTTAAAACCTATGTCTCGCTTCTCTGGCACGCGACGAGCGCCATCCTCCTGATCAACAGTATCACCCTGCTGTTTGCCGCCGTGAACGGGCGTTACCGTGCGCCGCTGGCCGCTGCGGTGATCGTGCAATATCTCGCCTATGCGGTGCTCTTCATCGGCTACGGGCTTGCCCATCTCGGTTCTCTCTCGACCACGCCGCAATGGGCGGCCTTTCTCCTCATGGCCGCGCTCGCGGCGATCGGCGTGCGGTCGGGCAAAGGGTCTCCGTCAACCGTGACCGCTTGAGGCGGTCCGCCCACAGGCAAGCAAGGAACCCATCATGTTGGCGGCAATCGCGATCCTGCTTTTCCTCGTTCTTTCCGGTATCGCCGGGCTGCATGCCTACTGGGCGTTCGGCGGACTTTGGCCCTGTGACGACGAAGAAACGCTTGTCCGCACGGTGGTCGGCACGAAGCACCGGTCGGCGATGCCGCCGGTCTGGCTGACGCTGGTCGTCGTCGTACTCCTCTTTGCGGCGGCGCTCCTGCCATTGTCCGTGACGCCCGTCTTTGCAGGGCTTTTGCCGCCGATCCTCGGCCATGGCGGCCTTGCCGGGCTTGCCGCCATCTTCGTCGCCCGTGGCCTCCTGGCCTTCACCACCGCGTTCCACCAACGCCACGGCACGGAGCCCTTCGTGACGCTCGACCGTCGCATCTACGGTCCGCTCTGCCTGGTCATCGGTGCCGGATACCTGACATTGCTCGTTCTCGTCTGAACCATCCTGGCGCGACGGTCAGGATGGGGCAGACGCCGACCGATCGCAGGACTTGCTCATGAAACTACTGATTTCATTAGAGTGTTTGCATCTGATTGGCGCAGTTGCGGCTGTCACATAGCTTTCATCAAAGCTTCATAATGGGGAAAGACTTCGTTGACGCTTGCTGGCCATGCTGCCGGCGTTCGACCGTCCGTCCCATATTTCTGGAGCCCGGCATGTCCGCCGCCCCCGCCGAAATTCTCTCGTTGCGCCGGTTCGGCGACGACCAGATCGTAACGCTCGCCAAGTTGGTGATCGAAACCGCCTTCCAGCCGATCGCAGAAGCGGCGACCGGCACCGTCTTCGGCTACGAATCCCTGATGCGCGGCTTTCAGAAACTCGGCTTTGCCTCGCCGCTGGAGCTGCTCGACAAGGCGGAAGAAGAAGGGCAGCTGCTGGCGCTCGAACACATGATCAACAGTCGCGCCGTCGCCGGCTTTGCGACGCTGCCCGATCATTCCGCACGCACGCTGTTCCTCAACTTCGACTCACGCCTCGTTGGCGGTGAAGGCGACATCGTCGAACGCCTCGTCAACCACTTGAAGCGCGCCAATATCGCCCCGTCGTCACTCTGTTTCGAGCTTTCCGAGCGCTTCGATGGCGGCAAGATGCCGGATTTCTCGGCCCTCGTGCGTGATCTCCGGCTTGCCGGTTTCAAGCTGGCGATTGACGATTTCGGCGCCGGCTTCAACGGGCTGAAGCTGCTCTGCGACCAGCCGGTCGACTATGTGAAGATCGACAGACACTTCGTCTCGGGCATCGAGGCCGATGCCCGCAAGCGCCATCTCGTCCGCCACACGGTCAACACCGCCCATGTGCTCGGCACGCGGGTGATTGCCGAAGGTGTGGAGACGGAGGCGGAGTTTCTGACCTGTCGCGACCTCGGCTGCGATCTGGTGCAGGGTTATTACGTCGCCCGGCCGACGACGCATCTGAGCGAACTTCTGCCTGCCTATCCGCATCTCGACCAGAGCGTCGCCAGCCGGCGGTCCTCGTCGACGCTGGACGGCATCCTGATCCGCAAGCAGATCGAGCAACTGCCGACCGTTCGCGAAAGTGACGAACTCGATTCCGTCTTCGATCTCTTCCGGCGCAATCCGCGCCAGGGATTCTTCCCGGTCCTGAACGCCAATGGCGAGCCGCGCGGCATCCTGCACGAGTATCACGTCAAGGAGCTGATCTATCACCCTTTCGGCCGCGATCTCCTGAAGAACCGGATCTACCAGCGGCGGATTTCGCACTTCGCCAGCCCGGCGCCGATTGCCGATCTCGACACGCCGGCGGATGAAATGCTGAAAATCTTCGCCGGCATGGACGGCAGCGATTGCCTGATCCTGACGGAGAACATGCGCTACGCCGGCACGCTCTCGGCCTCGTCGCTCTTGAAGATTATCAACGAAAAACAATTGAAGATGGCGCAGGAGCAGAATCCGCTGACGGGTCTGCCCGGCAACCGCGCCATCCGCGACTATGTCCAGGACGCGATCCTCGACGGCGATCATGCGCGTTACTTCTGCTATTGCGATTTCGACGACTTCAAGCCCTTCAACGATACCTACGGTTTCCAGAAGGGCGATCTCGCGATCACGCTCTTTGCCGCCCTGCTGCGCCGCCATTTCATCGGCGAGGAGAAATTCCTCGGCCATGTCGGCGGCGACGACTTCTTCGTCGGTGTCAGCGGCTGTTCGGTCGAGGAGCTGGAAGCGGTGCTGAACCGCCTGCTCGACGATTTTCGCTCCGACGTAGGCCAGCTCTATTCGCCAGAGCATCAGGCGGAGGGCCGCATCAGCGGCTACGGCCGTGACGGCTCGGCGAAGGATTTTCCGCTGATGCGCTGCTCGATCGCCGTCCTTGGGCTGCCCGAAGGCTTTGTTTTCTCCGACGCCCAGGCCGTCAGCGCCCGAATCGCCGAGATCAAGTCGCGCGCCAAGGCGAGCGATACCGGTCTTGTCATGGATGCACTCGGCGGCTGAGCTGCGCTTTCGACGGCCGGTCGTTCGACAATCAGCCTTTTCGCCTCGCGTTTCCGGCGCTACCTATGCGCCTTGAGAATTCGCGAGGTAGTGCCATGTCTCTTCCATTGGAAATGCAATTCGTTGACCTTCCAGCCCCGGGCGGGCCTGAAAACATGGTGCTCGCGAAGGGGCCGTTGCCAGAGCTCAAGCCGGGCGACATCCTCGTTCGGGTGGAGGCGGCGGGCATCAACCGTCCCGACGTTTTGCAGCGCAAGGGCGACTATCCGCCGCCGCCGGGCGCAAGCCCGATCCTCGGCCTGGAAGTGGCGGGCGAAGTCGTGGCGCTCGGCGAGGGGGCTCAAGGGTTCCGGATCGGCGACAAGGTCTGTGCGCTCGCCAATGGCGGCGGCTATGCGGAATATACGGCGGTGCCCGCGACCCAGGTGCTCGCCTGGCCTAGGGGCTATGACGCCGTGAAGGCGGCCGCCCTGCCGGAAACTTTCTTCACCGTCTGGGCCAATGTCTTCGATATGGCCGGGCTGAAAGCGGGCGAAACCATCCTCATCCACGGCGGCTCCAGCGGCATCGGCACGACGGCGATCCAGCTCGCCAAGGCCTTCGGCGCCGAGGTCTTCGTCACTGCCGGCAGCACCGAGAAATGCCGCGCCTGCGAAGCGCTCGGCGCCAAGCGGGCGATCAACTATCGCGACGAGGATTTCAAGACGGTCGTTCTCGAAGAGACCGGCGGGCGTGGCGTCGATGTCATTCTCGACATGGTCGGCGCCCGCTATTTCGACCGCAACATCGGTTCGCTCGCCAAGGACGGCCGTCTGTCGATCATCGCCTTCCTCGGCGGCGCCAAGGTTGAAGGGGCGAACATCGCGCCGATCCTGACCAAGCGGCTGCATGTCATGGGCTCGGCCTTACGTCCGCGCACGGCGGCGGAAAAGCAGGCGATCCGCGACGGTCTGGTTGAGAAGGTCTGGCCGCTGCTGGAAGCGGGCAAGGTCGCGCCGGTCATCCATTCCGTCCTGCCCTTCAGCGCGGTCGCCGACGGCCATCGCCAGATGGAGCAGGGCGACCATGTCGGCAAGATCATCATGTCCCTGTGATCGGAACGATCGTCAGGCCTGTGATCGGCGGCGAAGAGGAAAACGATCTTCGACCATCGTCGCCCTTGTAATCGCTGATGGATCGCTTACCTTCAAATCATCAGCAACGAACAGAAAGGAAGGTGGTCCAATGTCTAATGAGATTTCGGTCTTGGTGAAGGGCATGGAAGAGGTGAAGGTGTCGAGGCAGCCCTCGGCATAATCCCCGCCTTCCTTCGGGTCTGAAAGCCCGGGCCAGTCATACGGCCAAAACTCATGGAAGGGTCGCCTCGCGCGGCCCTTTTCCATTTTTAGCACTTGGCTCAGCATCAAGCCTCGCCTAACCGGCCGATCCGACCGGCGCCGTTTCCTGGATCAGCAGCCAAGGGTTCGGTTCGTTGTCGACGAACTCGTCCCGGATATGCTTCAGCACTTTCCTTTGCCCGGCAAAGGGCACCATGCGGAGCGCTTCGTCAAAGCTCACCCAGCGAAACGCGCTGTGTTCGGCATTGAGCCGGACCGTGGCGCCCTTGGCTGCAAAGCCGACGAAGACGGGCAGCAGGCTGATGGCATTGCGGTCGGCCTCGTAAAACTGCTCGCAGATGTCGGCGGAATAGAAGCGGTCGGGCCGCAGGCCCGTTTCCTCCTCGACTTCGCGCAGGCCCGCCTGCCAGGCCGTTTCATTCGCTTCGATCGCGCCGGCGACTTGGCACCAGGTTCCCGCAAGTGTTCCGGTGCGCTTGAGAAGGAGAACCTCGAAGGTGCTCCCAGCCGGGCGGAGAACGACAACCGAAACAGCAAAGCTCCTGATCGGTATTTCATGCATGCGGGCGCGTCCTCCTGATTCGACCGGCGCACCATGCAATGCAAATCACCGGCGCTCAACCTAAGCGATGGCCCGTCAAGCCTGGACCATCATATGCCGATGCGTCCGATCGCCGGAACCTTGATGCCGGGATTGGCGAAGTCGAAACCGGCGACAAGGCCGAAGAAATGCAGCTCGAGGCCGCTGCGAACACCCGCCGAGATACCGGCCAGGCCATAGAGCGTCGCGTGCAGGTCGCGCCCGTCGGCATCGATCTGGAACAGCTTTCCCTCCGGCAGATAGTCGCGGCCGACTGCGTCCGGCGGCAGCACGGCGCCGAGTTCCGGTACGGTTCGCAGCACGTGGGCGACGAAGGTGTTGGAGTTCGGGCCGGGCCAGATCCGGTAGCCGCCAGGCGAAGCGTAAGGGTAGCTGGCGATCGCCGCCTCGATCTTCGGGATCAGCCGCGTGGCGTCAGCGCCGGTCACCGAGACGACCAGCCGCGGCTCATTCGAGTACCAGCGTGCATCCGCCGGATAGCCGTTCTTGCGGATCGGTTTGCCCCAGCCGACCTTGTCGTAGCGATCGTAGGTGGCAGCGCCCTCATTCTTGGTCACGATCCAGGCGTGGCTCGCGACAGCACCCTTCATGCCGTGGTCGCCGAGAACACGTAGATCGCCGCGTCCGCGCTTTCCGTTGCCTTCGGCAGGATCCCGGCCGAGGACCAATCGGCGTCGCGCCAGCTTTGCGGCCGGTCCTGCATGTACCACCAGCCGGCCGAGGCCAACGCCGGCAGCAGGTAAATGACGAGAAAAGCAGCGGCCAGCCTGCGGGCGAATTTCATGAAAACTCCGTTCCTTGCCGGTAAAATCCTGCTAAATGCACGGAGCAATTTCGGATATTTGAGGGCAAGGCATGTCAAATCCCGTTCTCGTCGAAGTTACCCGCGGAAACCTCGTCGAAAGCCGCCACCGCGGCGTGGTCATTGCCGTCGACGGCGACGGCCGGACCGTCTTCTCTCTGGGCGAAACCGACAGCGCCGTCTTCCCGCGCTCGGCCTGCAAGGCGATGCAGGCGCTGCCGCTGATGGAAAGCGGCGCGGCCGACGCCTACGGCTTCGGCAACCGGGAACTGGCGCTTGCTTGTTCGTCCCATTCCGGTGAGCCGGAACATGTGGAACTGGCCGCCAAGATGCTGGCCGCCGCAGGCCGCGATGTCTCGGCGCTCGAATGCGGCGCCCATTGGTCGTCCGACCAGAAGACCTTGATCGGCCAGGCCCGCAGCCTGGAAGCGCCGACGGCGCTGCACAACAATTGCTCCGGCAAACATTCCGGCTTCATCTGTGCCTGCTGCCATTCGGGCACGGAGGTGAAGGGTTATGTCGGCTACGACCATCCGCTGCAGCGCGAAATCCGCGGCGCTATGGAAAGCCTGACGGGTGCGATCCTTGCCAAGGACAATTGCGGCGTCGACGGCTGCTCGATCCCGACCTATGCGGTGCCGCTGAAGGGGCTCGCACACGGTTTCGCGAAGATGGCGACCGGCGTCGGCCTTGAAGCCGAGCGCGCCCGCGTCTCGCGGCGGCTGATCGAGGCCTGCATGGCCGAGCCCTTTTTCGTTGCTGGCACCAAGCGCGCCTGCACGCGGCTGATGAAGACGGCGCCCGGCCGCATCTTTGCCAAGACCGGGGCGGAAGGTGTGTTCTGCGCCGCCATTCCGGAAAAAGGCATCGCGATCGCTTTGAAGTGCGAAGATGGTACGACCCGGGCTGCCGAAGCCATGGTCGCGGCAACGCTTGCCCGCTTCTTCAGGGACGAGCCCGAGCTGCACGCGGCGCTGATGGCGCAGGCCAACCATTCCATGCACAACTGGAACGGCATCCATGTCGGCGACGTCAGAGTGACCGACGCTTTCGCCGCCTGAACTGTGGCGGGCCATCTCGGCCCGCTCACTTTCCCGACGTTCCGCTGTCGGCGCAGTGCGCCATCAAGCGCCGATGATCGCAATGTCCGTGCCGTCATAAGGGGCGAGCATGTCGTCGCTGATCTCGTTGGGAACGATGAAGCCCGAGAGCTCAGGGATCGCGGCCACGTGGTGCGGCGAGACCGCATCGAATTTTTCCACCGTTGCGAGCACGTAGGTTTCCGCGGCCTGGCCGAGGATCGCCCGCTTGACGGCCGCCTCCTCGAAGTCGCCGGTTGAAACACCGTGGGCCGGGTGAATGGCGGTGACGCCGAGGAAGAACAGGTCGGCTCGGATGCCGGCAATCGCTGCAAGCGCTGCTGCTCCCGTCGCGACCATCGAATGCTTGTAGAGCCGCCCGCCGATCAGGATAACCTCCGCTTCGTGGCGCTCGAGTTCGGCGGCGATCGTCGGGCTGTGGGTGACGACGGTCAGCCGCATGTCGCGCGGCATCGCCCGGGCAATCTCTGCATTGCTGGTGCCGCCATCGAGAAAGATTGTCTGACCGGCTTCGATCATCGCAGCCGCCTTTTGTCCGAGCCGGCGTTTGACGTCGCCGGCGATCTCCTGACGCGCCGCAAAGTTGGGCAGCGGCGGCACCAGAGGCAGCGCGCCGCCGTGCACGCGCTTCAGCAGTCCCTCCGCCGCCATTTCGCGCAGGTCGCGCCGGATCGTGTCCTCGGACAGGTTCAACTCGTCAGCCATGCGCTTGGCAACGACCTCGCCGTCTCGCGCCAGTCGCGCCGAAATCAAAGCCCGCCTCTGTATCGTCAGCATGAAATGTCTCCTTGACTCTTCACGATATTGCACGAAATATCACGATTATTCCAGAATAATCTGGATCGTTCATAGCATCTCGGGAGAGAAAAATGCTGATCTTGATCGCAGGCCCCTATCGTTCGGGAACCGGGGACGACCCGGCGAAAATGGCCGCCAACCTGAAGCGGCTGGAAGAGCCGTCCTATGCGCTGTTCAAGGCAGGCCACGTGCCGATGATCGGCGAGTGGATGGCGCTGCCGGTCTGGCATGCGGCTGGCGGCGCACGGATCGGCGACGATCTCTATGAGGAGATTTTTCATCCTGTGGCGGGCCGGTTGCTGGCGCTTTGCGAGGCGGTTCTGCGCCTGCCGGGCGACAGCAAGGGGGCCGATAACGACGTGCGCATTGCCCGCGAGCGCGGCATTCCCGTCTATTATCGCCTGGAGGACGTACCCGGCTGCAGCGAGCCGCTGGTCGCGTGAACGCGCAGGCCCGGCAGTTGTAGCCTGCCGGGCCCCCCTAAACGCGGACGGCAGCGATCTGCGGCGCCTTGCCACTTCTGCTTGTCAATCGGGGTGACTTCCTTTCTTCTGCAGCCGGTCTTTGCTTTGGAGCGACACGGCAGGAAGCGCGCGGTTCTCCGCTCGCATGCCGCTTCTATCCATGGAATTGACAGAGCCGGTTCGGTCCATCGACATCACGTCAACCGGTCCGCATGATCGCAGAGGAGAGCTCAAAGTGTTGAAACTGTTCTACGCCCCCGCAACCTGTTCACTGGCTTCGCATATCGCGCTGGAAGAAGCGGGCGCCGAATACGAGGCGCGCCGTGTCGATTTTTCGACAGCCGAGCAGACCAAACCCGACTATCTCGCGGTGAACCCGAAGGCGCGGGTCCCAGCGCTCGTGACCGACAGGGGCGTCATCACCGAAACGCCGGCGATCCTGACCTACATCGCGCAGGCCTTTCCAGCTGCGAAGCTCGCTCCGGCGAACGACGCCTTCGCCTTCGCGCAGTTGCAGTCGTTTCTGAATTACCTCTGCTCGACGGTGCATATTGCCCACGCCCACGGCCGCCGTGGCGCACGCTGGGCCGACGATCCGGCCGCGCATGAGGCGATGAAGGCCAAGGTCGCCTCCAACATGACCGCCTGCTACGAACTGATCGAAAGCAAGATGTTCGAAGGGCCGTTCGTTTTTGGCGACAGCTATTCGATCGCCGATCCCTATCTCTTCACCGTCGCCGGCTGGATCGAGCCGGACGGTGTGGATCCCGCGCGCTTCCCAAAAATCGTCGATCACCGCAACCGCATGACGGCACGTCCGGCCGTCGCCCGGGTGCTGGCGATGCTGAAGGTCTGACGCCTCGGCAGTTGCGGCTACATCAGGATGTAGTTCTTCGGCTGCGGCAGAGGCGGAAGGTTGGTCTCGCCCAGCGCCTCGCGCAGGTTGATTTCGATGGTCTCGGCAAGCGCAACGATCGGCAAGTCGTTCGGCAACACGCCGAACGGCTCCTCCAGTTCGTCGCCGAGCGCGTCGAGGCCGAAGAAGGTGTATGCGACAAGCGCGGTGACGAAGGGCGTCGCCCAGCCGAGCGCATCGGCAAAGCCGAAGGGCAGCAGAAAGCAGAAGAGATAGGCGGTGCGGTGCAGGAGCAGCGTATAGCCGAACGGCACGGGGGTGTTGCGGATCCGCTCGCAGGCCGCAAGCATGGCCGACATCTTGCCGAGCGTGCCATCCAGCTGCGCCCACTGAAAGTCGCTGATCGTGCCGGTTCCGTGCAGTCCGGCGAGAATGCCGCCCATTTCGCGCAGCAGAAAGTCCGGTCCGTTGCGGCTTGCCTTGTAGCCGGCAACGAGATCTGTCGGCAGCCGCGCTAGCGGTCTGCCGACATCGCTTCCCGGCCGCAGATGGCAGACCAGCGCGTGGCCAAAGGCGATCGTGATGTCGAGCAGGCGCTGCCGCTCGGTTCCGGCAAGGATCAGCGTCTGGCGGGCGAGGTCGCGTGCGGTGAAGATCAACTGTCCCCAGGCCTTCCGCGCCTCCCACCAGCGGTCGTAGCAGGCATTGTTGCGGAAGCCGAGAAACACGGAGAGCGCGATGCCGAGCAACGCGAAGGGGCCGCTGCTGACGCTCGGCACCAGGCCGGGATCGACGCGGTGCGCCCAGACGACGAAGGCGGAGAGCGCAAAGACGAACAGCACTTGCGGAAAGATCCGCTGGATGACCGAACCCCGGAGGATGAAGAAGAGTTTCAAAAGGGTGGGGCGGTTGCGAACGATCATGGAAATACCTGTCCGGCTGTTCGCTTAACCGGTATAGGCGCCGGCTTGGAAATGGAAGAGCCGTCCGTTCGGCGACGTCCCTCGCGTAACCAGGATTATTTTGCCTGGGATGTCGGGCTTCCTGTCTGCCGCGCGTCCTTGGCGTGTAACGCCGACAGGGAGACAATGATGATGCGCAAGGTGGTTGCAGGCATGCAGATGTCCATCGACGGTCTGATCGACGGGCCGGATGGCTATACGGACTGGGTCGATTCCTGGTCGGATACGTTCGACCTCCTGCCCGAGATCGACGCCTGCGTCCTCGGGAACGGCATGTATTCGGGCTACGAGCAGTATTGGAGCGCGATCAAGCGCGACCCGCATGCGCCGCTGGAGTTCACCGGCCAGTTGCCGACGCCCGAAGAAATCGAATATGCGGACTTTGCGCTTGGCACGCCGCATTATGTCCTCTCGAAAACCCGTTCCGACGTCGAATGGGAAAACGCCAGGATCGTGCGCGACGTCTCCGAAATCGAGACGCTCAGGCAGGCGCCGGGCCGCACTATCTATGTCGTCGGCGGCGCGCGCACGGTGTCGAGCCTGATGGACCACGGCCTGATCGACGAACTGCGTCTCACCATCCACCCGCTCGTGGTCGGCAAGGGCAAGGCGCTGTTCGACACAGTGGCGGAGCGCCATCATGTGCAGCTCGATAACGTGAAGCGACTGGATGGTGGCAAGGTCTGCCTGGTCTACAAGGTCGGCGGCGGAGCCTGACCTGGCTCGAGGAAGCTCGCGGCGAGCCGCCTTGGCGCCTTCTCGCGCCAGGCGGCAACCAGCCGCCCGGTTAGGCTTTGGTCGTCGATTTCCGAAAGCCGCACCAGCATAGCGGGCCAGCCCTTGTAGTGATCCGTTTGAAAGTAGAGCCCCGGGTCGAGCTCCAGCAGCATTTCCTTTTCTTCGAGCGCGCACATGACGACCAGCGTCTCGCCATCCTTCATGCGCACAAAACTCTTGTCTTTCACCAGCAGCGCCGGCGTACCGTAGGACGTGCCGATCGTCACTTCGGGCAGGCCTGCGGCCTCCGCCAGCCTGACGACACGGATGAAGTTGCGCTCGAGATCGTCGCTCATCCGGCCAGCATATCATAGTGCAGCTTCAAAGCCGCAGGTCCTAGAGGCGGCTGCCGGTGCACTCCGCCGTGCGTGGCCACGGCCAACCCGGGAAGGGCAGGTCACCGAGTTCGCGCCCATCCATCCGTTCGAGATCCGGATGCTGCAGCGGATCGCGCGCCCAGGCGAGCGGCGCATCGTCCTTTCGGTCGTCGGATGTTTTGAGCGGCGTCAGTTTCGAGAGAAGCCTAAACATGGCGGACCATCCTTTCGATGCTTGGATGATCCGCCTGTCCTGTCATCTTTTCAATTGAGAATGGCAGAGATCGTGTTTAGAAAAACTATATGAGAGATCTGAACACGGTACATTTGAACGGGCTGCGCGCCGTCGAGGCTGCCGGCAGGCTGGGATCGCTGGCCGCCGCGGCGGACGAATTGGGCGTGACCCCTGGCGCCGTCAGCCAGCAGATTGCCAAGGCGGAGGCCCAGCTCGGCCGCGTGTTGTTCGAGCGCACCCCGCGCGGCCTCCTGCCCACCGATTTCGGCGAGCGCTTCCTCGCGCGCATCAGCAACGCCTTTCACGAGCTGGCAGAGGCCGTGGCTTCAGCGCGCCGCCGCGACGAGTCGGTGCTGACCATCTCGGTCGCGCCGGTCTTTGCCGCCCGCTGGCTGGTCTATCGGCTCAACCGTTTTGCCGAACGCCATCCCGACATTCGCCTGCGCATCGACGCGACGACAAAGCTCGTCAATCTCGACACGTCGGATGTGGATGTCGGCATTCGCGTTGGTACGGGCGAGTGGCCGGGCGTGAAATCCGAGCCGCTGTTGCAGCAGGAGGTTTTTCCGGTCTGTTCGCCGGCCATGGCCGAAGGGCTTCGGAAGCCTGCAGATATTCTAAAACTGCCCGCTGTTATCGACGGCCATTCGATGTTCAGCTGGGAGGTGTGGCTCCGCGAAGTCGGGCTCTCGGGCGCGGAAGTGAACGTGCGCCACACATTCAACGAGGCGTCGCTGGTGCTCGACGCCGCGATCTCCGGGCAGGGGGTGATGCTCGCCTGGCAGACACTCGCCGGCTTTGCGATCGCGCAGGGCAGCCTTGTGGTACCGTTCGGCATCCGGGTGCCGACGGGCTTCGGCCACTACTTCGTCAGCGCGCCGTCACGGCGCGAAAGCAAGGCCGCCAAGGCGTTCAAGCGCTGGGTTCGTGATGAGGTGGAGGAGGGCATGCGCCTGCTCGACATCAAGGCGCCGCGCGTTCGCTTCGACGCGGCGACCATGGGCTGATCGCAGGGAGGCCCCCCTTATTGACCGCTCAGTCCGCCAGTTCTTTCAGGCGTTCTTCCATCATCGCCTTGAAGGCCGGGCGGGCATGGCAACGGGCAAGCCAGGCCGAAACCCGCGGATGCTTGTCGAACAGCTGCGTCTGGCTCATGGCGTAGCGGAAGACCTCCGCAAGATTGAGGTCGGCGACGGTGAAGCGATCGCCGACGAGATAGTCGCGTCCGTCGAGGTGGCTTTCCATGCGGGCAAAGACCTTGTCGAGCGACGTCACGCATCTGGCGATCATCGCCTTGCCTTCATCCGTGTTCTCGGCGCCGTAGTCGTAGGTCAGGATGATCTCTACGGTGTGCGGCTCAACCTCGGTCGCCGCCCACATCGTCCAGTTGCCGATCAAGCCTTCCTCGGCGATATCGGCAGGCGCCAGTGGGCCGCCATACTTGCGCGCGAGATAGAGATTGTTGGCAAGCGATTCCGTCAGCACCACGCCATCATCCTCGATCGCCGGGATCAGCCCCATCGGATTGACGGCGAGGAAGGCGAGCGACTTGGTGTTGATCGGCGCATCAGCAGCCAACGGATCGGCGACGCGGCGTGCCTGGATGACCGGTACCGATTGGAAATGGATGCCGAGTTCCCGCGCCATCCAGTAATTGCGCGATGCGCGCGAGCGATAAACCCCATAGATCGTCAGCATGCCGTGTTCCTCCCGTCCTGCGTTGTCGCCTGTCTTAGGCAAGCATCGGGAGTGACGGAAGCGGGCGGCGCTGATAGCACACATGAAATCTTTTGATGGTCCGTGCGGCGCTTTGCCGACTTGCGTTTGCGGTCGCAGATCTTTAGCTGTCGCCCGTCGATTTGGGGATGCATTTGGCAGGGCTTTTAGGGGATCGGTTGACGAACTTGGCGGCGCGCATGCTTTGCGCGCTGGTTCTCGTCGTTTCGGCCTTGATCCAGCAACCGGCCGCCGCCATGCCGCGGTCGCCGGATGCTATCGCCTACGTCCTCCCGGATGGCAGCCTTGCCGATCTTTGCCTCTCTGGCCACGACGATCCCGATGGAAAAGGTGGCACGAAGGGCCACGGCTGCCAGTCCTGCTGCTTGGTTGCGCCCGCCGACCTGCCGGCGCCTTACCCGATCGTCTTGCCGTCGCAAGCCCGCGCGCGCCCGCTTTCCGTTCCAGCCGGCGATTTCGGTTTCGTTCGCTCGGTGCTCTTAACCGGAGCGGGGCCAAGGGCGCCACCAACGGTTTTCTCCACCTGATACGCGCTTGAACGACAGCTGATTGGCCTTGCGGCGTCCATCTTCGACGCGCATTGCCGTGATCGGCGGTCGTCCCGATCACCAAGAGGCGAAGCCGTGCAAACGGTCCTTCCCGGAGAAAACCATGACAACCGCATCCTTCACCAATGCCGTGGACAGCTCCGCGGCCACAGAGCGCGGCATCTCGCTCTACCGTGCCATCTGGCGCTGGCACTTCTTTGCCGGCCTGCTCGTCATCCCCTTCATGATCAGCCTGGCGCTGACCGGGGGGCTTTATCTGTTCAACGACGAGATCGACGATACCGTCTTTGCCTACCGCAACGTCGTGGCAGCGGGCGCCGAACGGATGTCGCCCTCGGCGATCGTCGCGACGGCGGTGGAGTCCGTGCCGGGCAGCGTTGCCGTCTCCTATCGCACGCCGGCCGGCGTGGATCGCTCCGCACGCGTCACTGTCGGCATCGGCAAAGCGCGCATGCTGGTCTTCGTCGATCCCTACACCGGCTCGATCCTCGACCGGGTCGCGCCATCGGAGGAGTTCAACCAGGTGGTTGAGGACCTGCACAGCCTCGACTATTTCGGCAAGTCGGTCGAAACAATCATCGAGATCGTTGCGGGCTTTGCCATCCTGTTGGTCTTCACCGGCATCTATCTCTGGTGGCCGCGCCAGCAGACCGGCGGTGTGTTGACCGTGCGCGGCACGCCGGCACGCCGGGTGTTCTGGCGCGATCTCCATGCGGTGACCGGTATCGGCGCCGGCCTGCTGATCGTCTTTCTCGCCTTCTCCGGGCTTCTGTGGTCCGGCTATTGGGGTGCAACGGTCAACGGCAAGCTGACGGCGATGGGGCTCGGCTATCCGGCAGCGCTTTGGGATGAGGTCCCGACCTCCAGCAAGGTGTCGACCGACGTGTTGCCCAGGGCCAATTGGCTGATGGAAAACGCGCCGGTTCCGGCGTCCAGCGGTGGCGCCGACGAGCCGGTCGGGATCGATCGCGCCGTCGCGATCGCGGATGCTGAGGGCATGCTGCCCGGCTACGAGCTCGCGATCCCGCTCGACGAGACTGCCGTCTATACGGCCGCCATCTTTCCCGCCGACCTTGCGCGCGAGCGCACGATCCATATCGATCAATATTCCGGGAAGCCTCTCGTCGACATTTCCTTTGGCGATTACCCGGCGTTCGGAAAGGCCATCGAATGGAGCATCAACGTGCACAAGGGGCAGGAATGGGGGCGCGTCAACCAGCTCCTGATGCTGGCCGCCTGCATTTCCATCGTGCTCGTTTCCCTTTCCGCCGTCATCATGTGGTGGAAGCGGCGCCCGGCGGGACGCATCGGCGTGCCCCCGATGCCGCCGCGGCGCAGCGTCTATGTGGGCTTGTGGCTCATGGCCATTGTCTTCGGGCTGGCGTTTCCGTTGACGGGCATCTCGATCGTCGTCATGGTGATCGTCGATCAATTGCTGATGCGCGTTGCACCGGTGCGCCGACGGTTGTCCTGAACGGACATTAAGGGGTGGCGTCATCCACCCCTTCTATCGCCTCTTGCAACTTGACCGTTGCAACCTCTACACGATTTTTCTACAGTTATTTAGGAAGAGCTAACTCTTGCTCGTCTAACGTGAAGTGGGGAAAGATCGACCAGCGACGCGGCGAAGAGCGTCGGGAGGCCTTGCTTGGCGAAGAACACGTCCCGCAATCCGCGATATGCCGCTCTCAATGCCGGCGGCAACGCGGAAACGCGCCGCCTGATCGACGCCAGCAATCGGCTGGCCGAGGAGGTCGCGCGCATCTTTCCGAGCGAACCCGATATCGCCGATCGCCACTACTGGTTGGAGACCATTATCAACCACGTGCCGGACTACATCTACGCCAAGGATGTGGAGGGGCGGTTCCTGATCGCCAATCAGGTGACGGTTGCCGACAACGGGCTCGAAGCCATGAAGGATATCGTCGGCAAGACCGATTTCGATCTCCATCCGCCGCAGATGGCCAAGGCGATTGCCGACATCGAGCGTCGCGTCATCGAAACCGGCGAGCCGATCTTCGGCATCGAGGAACGGGCCATCGTCAGCAAGGGCCGCGATCGCTGGCTGATGACCTCCAAGGTGCCGCTGCGCAACAAGAGCGGCAAGATCGTCGGCATCGTCGGCGTTTCGCGTGACATTTCCGACCGCAAGGCGGCCGAGCGGCTGCTCGAAGGGCAGGCGCGCCTGCTTGAGATGATCGCCAACGGCCGGCCGCTCGACGCCTTCTTCCGCGACATGATCCTGTTGATCGAAGCCTTGATGCCGGGCATCAAGGGCTCGGTGCTGCTGCTGTCGCCCGATGGCCGCTATCTCTTCCACGGCGCAGCGCCAAGCCTCGACGAGGCCTATTGCGCGACCATCCACGGCGTCGAGATCGGCCCGCGCATGGGCTCCTGCGGCACGGCCGCCTGGCGCGGCGAGCAGGTGATCGTCTCGGATATTCAGGTCGATCCGCTCTGGGACGATTATCGCGAGCTGGTGCTTCCCTACGGCTTCCGCTCCTGTTGGTCGACCCCGATCCATTCGCGCGAGCGCAAGGTGCTCGGCACCTTCGCGCTCTATTCCGATGTCGTCGGCGTGCCCGACGACGGACAAAAGGAACTGATCGCCATGGCGGCGCATCTCGCCGGCATCGCGATCGAGCGCAAGCAGGCGGAAGATCGCATCAGCTTCATGGCGCACCACGACGCGCTGACCGGTCTGCCCAACCGCGCACAGTTCGAGGAACAGGTCGCCGAGGCGCTGGAAGCCCTGCGCGGCAGCGGCCAGTGGGCGGTGCTCGCCTTCCTCGATCTCGACAATTTCAAGCTGGTCAACGATACGCTCGGCCACGCCGCCGGCGACGAACTCTTGAAGGTCACGGCCTCGCGCATGCGCGCTTCGGTGCGCAAGTCCGACATGGTCGTGCGGGTCGGCGGCGATGAATTCATCCTGCTTTTGAACGGGCTTCCCTGCGAGCGCGATATCGTGCTGGCTCGGCTCGAGGATATCCGGCGAGCGATCGCCGCGCCGATGCAGATCGAGGGCCGCAGCCTGCAGGTCACCTGCAGCATGGGGGTCGCCTGTTTTCCCAATCAGGGCAAGACGGTCGGCGAACTGCTCGCCAATGCCGACATGGCGATGTACCGGGCCAAGGAGCTCGGCCGCAACAACCTGCAGGTCTTCACCGAAGAGATGGCCGCCAAGGCGCATGAGAAGCTCAAGCAGCAGGAGGAGCTGCGCCAGGCGCTCGCGCGGCAAGAGTTCTTCCTGCAGTTCCAGCCGCAGATGAATCTGGCGACTGGCCGCGTTTTCGCGGCCGAAGCGTTGCTGCGCTGGCGCCACCCCGAACGCGGCACGGTCTCGCCGGCGGCGTTCATTCCGCTCGCCGAGGAAACCGGGCTGATCGTGCCGATCGGCGACTGGGTGCTGCGCGCGGCCTGCCGCCAGGCCAGGGCCTGGCAGGATGAGGGCCTGCCGCCGCTGATCATCAGCGTCAACGTTTCGGCGCGCCAGTTCCGTGAGCGCAACTGGGCCGCCCATGTCGCGGCAATTCTCACAGAGACCGGGCTTGACCCGTTCCGCCTCGAACTGGAACTGACCGAGAGCCTGATCATGCAGGATGTCCCTGGCGCGATCGCCACCATGCACGAGCTGCAGGCGATCGGGGTGCACCTGGCGATCGATGATTTCGGCACCGGCTATTCGAGCTTGAGCGCGCTCAAACGCTTCCCGGTGCGCCGACTGAAGATCGACCGGTCCTTCGTCGCCGACATTCCGACGGATCTCGACGACAACGCGATCACCGCCGCGATCATTTCGCTTGCGCGGAACCTCGGCCTTCGTGTCATTGCCGAGGGTGTGGAAAACCAGGCCCAGGTGGAATTCCTGCGCCAGAGCGGTTGCGACGAAATCCAGGGCTACTTCTTCAGCCGGCCGCTCTCGGCTCCGGATTTCGAGGCGCTGATGCTGCAGCCGCGGTTCAGTATCCACAGCGTTTGAGCCCTGCCACCCTCGCGACGCAAGCTTCGTTCCAGCCGTAAATGCAAGCATCGCCCCAATCCGTGGGGGCTGTGCGTAGCACTTCGTTAAGCAAATTCATGCAGCACTCCTCATGCCGCACTCAAGCCCCCAGAGTTCGATGTCCTCTTCAGTCCTTTTCTCCCGTCGCCAGTTTCTTCGCTCGTCCGGCGTGGCGCTCGCCTCCGCCGGTCTTGCGAGCTGCACTTCGTCGATGAACACGGATGTCTTTCGCTATGAGACGGCGCCGGTGTTCCGCAATCCAGCGGTCGAGGGACGGTTTACCGATCCGCGCGCCGAAGGCATCTATGAAAGGCAGGATGGCCCAGGGCCAGTTCCAACCGGTCTTCCGCCGCAGGGCCTCTATGTCTCGGACATCTATGCCTCTGTGAGCGACAGTGGCTATCAGGTGCCGGAAATTCCCTATCGCCAGATCGACGCGCGCTTCTACCGCCAGGAGGTCAGCGATCCCTTCGGCGAGCAGCCGGGCACGATCGTCGTCGATACCGGTGACCGCTACCTCTATCTGATCCAGCCGGGTGGCCGGGCGCTGCGTTACGGCGTCGGCCTCGGTCGCGAGGGTTTTGCCTGGTCGGGTCGCGGCGTCATCCAGTGGAAACAGAAGTGGCCGCGCTGGACCCCGCCGGACAGCATGGTCGCCCGCCAGCCACAGCTAAAGCCCTATTCGGCCCAGAACGGCGGCATGGCCCCAGGCCTCAACAATCCGCTTGGTTCGCGCGCGCTCTACATCTTCCAGAACGGCCAGGACACGCTTTACCGTGTTCACGGCACGCCGGAATGGAAGTCGATCGGCAAGGCGGTCTCGTCGGGCTGCGTGCGCATGCTCAACCAGGATGTCATGGATCTCTACGATCGCGTCCGCGGCAAGGCGCCGATCCTCGTTATCTGATGACGGGCAGGGACGGATATCCGCCCCTCACGTTTCCGCACAGCACCCACCGCGTCGAGCGGAAGGCGGGTCGGTCAATCCTCGCCGGGGCCGGCATTGAGCTGCCGCGTCAACTGATGCAGCGTTTCGCGAATGTCTTCTGCTTGCTTCAGGCTGCATCCCGAGGCCTTGCTGATGCCGATCAGGATGCCGAAGGCCTCGTTTTTCAGGTGCTGGCCCTCGTCCGTCAGCCGCACGATCACCTGACGTTCGTCGCTCGGGTCGCGCTGGCGACCGACATAACCGGCTGCCTCCAGGCGCTTGAGAAGCGGCGACAACGTGCCTGAATCCAGACCGATCTCCTCGCCGATCCGCTTGACCGTCATCTCGTCCTGTTGCCAGAGCGCCAGGAGCACGAGATATTGGGGATAGGTGAGGCCGAAACGATCGAGCAGCGGCTTGTAGGCGCGGTTGAATGCATGGGCCGCAGAATAGACCGCAAAACACAGCTGCTTGCCGAGCGCGAGTGCTTCCTCGGGAATGTTGTCGCTATGTGCCGCCTTGTTCGCCATGCGCCATTGTCGCAAAAAGACGCTCGAAATGCAATTTGCAAAATTAATTTGCGTACAATTGAATTTTGCGCTATCTAAATCGCATTCACTCAGGAAACGCAAAGGAGACCCCGCCAATGCCCATTCTTTACCGCACCACTGCATCCGCAACCGGTGGCCGCGCCGGCCAGGCCAAAAGCGCCGACGGCGTGCTCGACGTCACGCTCACCGTTCCGAAGGAACTTGGCGGCGACGGCGCCCGCGGCACCAATCCCGAGCAGCTCTTTGCAGCCGGCTACTCGGCCTGCTTCCTCGGCGCGCTGAAATTCGTTGCCGGCAAGGAGAAGGTAAAGCTTCCGGAAGACACCACGGTGACGGGAACCGTCGGCATCGGTCCGCGCGAGGATGGTACCGGCTTCGGCATCGACGCTGCGCTCGAAATCTCTTCGCCGGGCGTCGACAAGGCCGTGCTCGAAGATCTCGTCCAGAAGGCGCATATCGTTTGCCCCTACAGCTATGCAACCAAGGGCAACATCGACGTCAAGCTGACCGTCGCCTGAGTTTCTCAGATTGAGTTCTCTCAGATCCCCTGTTGAAAGAAGCCCGGCGGTCTCCGTCGGGCTTCTTTTTTCAGGCATGCTGTGCCGGTCTACTGCAGAACCTCGATGACCCGCCTGCTCTGCGGATCAACCAGCACCCTTTGCTGGTTGACGACGACATAGCCGTAGGTCGGTTGCTGCGGGATCGGGTAGACCTCGACCGTGTCGGGCAAAGGGTCGCCCACGACGACAGTGCCGTCATAGGTCACGGATGGGCTGGTTTGCTGAAGGACGTAGGTTTTGACCTCGCCGGGAACGTCGTGGTCTGAGCCAGGGCGACGCCGGAAAAGGCAAGGCTTGCCACAAAACCGGCTAGGATGATTTTCTTCATGACAGTACCTCCTGTCCCTAGCCAACGGTCCGGCGACCGATTGGTTCCCCTGCCGCGGCGCGGGAACCTATGCTTCGACTGGGAGCTGCTGGAACCTATGCTCGGGCTGAGGAGTTGATGAGCAGGAGGTAAAATAGGATGATCGCCAGGCCGAAAACCAGAACCTACGCGCTTGCGCAGCGAGAGCTCGAATGCGCGACCGCATTGCGCTAGGAGTTCCAACTGCTGACGGATCTCGCCGAGCGGGTAGGGTGGCATTGGGACGAGATCGCCTTGGCTCTGCTGGAGTTGACGGACGAATACGCCGCCACGCAGCGGGCCGCCGTTGCGGTGAGGGGGCGCCGCTTGAGCGCTTCACCCTCCCCAACACACGGCATTGACAAGACACGGCATTGATCGGCACGGCGGGCCGTCGAGTCATTTCGCCGTGCCGTTCCGGCATCCCGCGCGGGCCTTAAGCCTTCTTCAGAAATTCGGTGCGCATCACCCGACCCTTGGTCTTTTCGACGCGGCACTCGACTTCATCGGGGGAGGATGCGCTTGACCATCGTCCCGCGCTTCAGCGTCGTCGAGGTTCCCTTGCCTTTCAGGTCTCTGATCAGGGTGACGTTGTCGCCGTCCTTGAGGATGGCGCCGATTGAATCCTTCACATCCATGCGGATGTTCCAGAAATGACGAAGCGCCCTGATTTGGTCAGGGCGCGTGGGAATGGATGGGCCGCGTCGGCCGGTCTTGGTTAGCGTCGGCTAAGGCTGCCGAGGATGCCGCGCACCAGGGCGCGGCCGACCTGGGTCGCGACTGTGCGGGCGACCGATTTCATCGCCGCTTCGACGACCGTCTCGCGCTGGTAGCCGGAGCTGCGCGGGCGCGCCTGCTTGCCGGCCGGTGCCGCCGGATCGTCGTCGCCAAAGCCCGGCAGCGTCCAGCGGCTGCCGCCGGTGCTCGCCTCGCTCGTCTGCTGCTCGGCCTGAGACTGTGCCTCGGCCTGTGCGTCGGCAGCCTTTTTGGCGCGCGCCGCCAGGATTTCGTAGGCCGATTCACGGTCGAAATCCTCATCGTAAAGCTCACGGACCGGGCTGACATCCATGACCTTCTTCCGTTCGGCCTCCGTCAGGGGACCGACGCGGGACTGCGGCGGTCGCACCAGCGTACGCTCGACCATCGAGGGCGCGCCCTTGCCTTCGAGTGTGGAGACCAGAGCCTCGCCGGTGCCGAGATTGGTGATCACCGTGGCGCAGTCGAAATCCGGGTTCGGGCGGAAGGTGTCGGCGGCAGTCTTCACCGCCTTCTGGTCGCGCGGCGTATAGGCGCGCAGCGCGTGCTGAACGCGGTTTCCGAGCTGACCGAGAACCGTGTCGGGCACGTCGAGCGGGTTCTGGGTGACGAAATAGACGCCAACGCCCTTGGAGCGGATGAGGCGCACGACCTGTTCAACGCGCTCGATCAGTGCCTTCGGCGCGTCGTTGAAGAGCAGATGCGCCTCGTCGAAGAAGAAGACCAGCTTCGGCTTGTCCGGGTCGCCCACTTCCGGCAGCTCCTCGAACAGTTCCGACAGCAGCCAGAGCAGGAAGGTGGCGTAGAGCCGCGGGTTCATCATCAGCTTGTCGGCGGCCAGCACCGAGATCGCGCCGCGGCCGTCATTGGTGGTGCGCATGATGTCGGAAATCTTCAGCGCCGGCTCGCCGAAGAAATGTTCGGCGCCCTGCTGTTCGAGGATCAGCAGCTCGCGCTGAAGCGAGCCGACCGAGGACTTGGAAATGAAACCGAACTGATTGGAAAGCGTGCTGGCATTGTCGCCCATGTAGTTGAGCAGCGCCTGCAGATCCTTGAGGTCGAGCAGCGGCAGTCCGCCCTCATCGGCGATCTTGAAGGCGATGTTGAGCACGCCTTCCTGCGCGTCGGTCGCGTTCATAAGCCGCGACAGGAGCAGCGGGCCCATCTCCGACATGGTGGTGCGAACGCGATGGCCCTTCTCGCCGTAGATATCCCAGAAGATGACCGGGAATTCCTGAAACTCGTAAGGATTGGTCGGCAGGCCGATCTGTTCGGCACGCTTCAGGATGAAATCCTTGGCCTCGCCGATCGCGCCGATGCCGGAGAGGTCGCCCTTGACGTCGGCGCAGAAGACCGGGACGCCAGCGTTGGAAAAGCCTTCGGCAAGCACCTGCAGGGTGATCGTCTTGCCGGTGCCGGTGGCGCCGGTGACCAGGCCGTGTCGATTGCCGAACTTGAGCTCCAGATACTCGCCCTTGTTGATCGAATCATCAGGCTTGCGGCTGGTGCCGATAAAGAGCTTGCCTTCTTCCAACATGTGGGCTTCATCTCCGTTTCATCAATGAAAGCGGGCGGTTCGCAGTGTCGCAGGGGCGCGCCGTCATCGAAATGTGCCTGGATTTCTGTTATAGGTGGTGCGGTTGCGCCCGGCAACAAGGCTGTGCCTATCCGCGACCGGAATGCGGCGATATCGATAGGTCGATAGTCACGGCTCACGGCTTGTTATTTGGTGGGCGATCATTTACCTTGACGTCAACGTCAAAAATCCAAAATGAGGGAGTTTCTCCATGAATGAACTGGTCACGCGCGTTGCTGAAAATGTCGGCATCGAGCCGGCAACCGCCGAAAAGGCTGTCGGCATGATCCTCGGCTTCCTGCAGCGCGAAGCCGCCGACGGTCCGGTTGCCCAGATGATTGAAGCGATCCCGGGCGCGTCCGAACTGATCGCTCAGTACAACGGCGAAGGCACGGGCGGCGGCGGCCTGCTCGGCGGTCTGATGTCGGCAATCGGTGGTGGCGGCGTCATGGCGCTCGGCCAGCAGCTGATGAGCCAGGGCCTCGGCATGGGTGAAATCACCGGACTTGCAAAGGAAACCATCGCGTTCGCCAAGGAGAAGGCCGGCGCAGACGTGGTCGACGAAGTCGTCGCTTCGGTTCCGGGTCTCAGCCAGTTCGTCTGATACCGGCGACCCGAACGTAAAAAAGCGAAGCCCACCGGCGTCTGCCGGTGGGTTTTTTGTTGCCTGCGGCCCCTGTCAGCGTTCCGGCCTGCTTTCCCGTAGCGTCCGTTCGAGTGTGGGCGTCAGCGCGATGCAAAGAACGGCACTGGCGCCGATAAAAGCCGCACCCGATGTCCATCCGTAGAACTCGATCGCGGTTCCGACCGCGACGGGGCCGACGAGTTGCCCGAGATTGCTGCCCTGCATCAGCAGGCCCATCGCCATCGGCGCAAGCGCCGGACGTGGCGACAGGAGCGGCACCGATGAGATCAGCGTCGCCGGAATGAGCCCGCCGATCGCGGAAAACAGGAGGCAGAGCGCCAGGATCAGATGTCCGCCTGAAGGGCTCAGGAAGATCCAAAGGCCGGACACGCCGGTCAGCAACGCGGCGCTTGCGACCAGCCTGCCGCGGGCGAAGCCGCGGGACAGAAGATGGCCGGCGGCCAGATTGCCGAAGACGTTCACCAGCGTGATGACGGCGCTCAACAGGCCAACGGTTCCAAGCGAGACCTGCAGGCGCTCGATCAGCAGGATCGGCAGAAAGCTGGAAAGCGTGAAGCTCATCAGGCTGTAGAGCGAAAACAGCGCGAAGAGCAGCACGGGCCCGCGGCTCGTCAGCGTTTCCGCGGCATCATCCCGGAAGCGGGTGGCGACACGGGGCGTTTGCCGGGATGGCGACACGGCCAGGAAAATGGAGGCGAGGCTCGCAAGCGTGAGCAGCCCGTTGCTCCACCAGATCGCCTGCCAACCGGTAAAGGCGGGCCCCGTCAGCATGGCGATCGCCATGCCCGCGGGCATGAAACAGCTCCAGAGGGCAAAGACGAGGTCGCGGCGCTCCTGCGTCACCAGACGCATGAGGATGGCGGGACCGGCGACGACGACAAGCAGAAAGCCGAAGCCCTCGATGATGCGCGACAGCAGAAGCAGCGTGAATGCTGGGCTCGCCGCGCCGGCAAAGGAACCGAACGCCAGCAGCGCCATGCCGATGCCAAGCAGGCGCCGGTCGCCGACAGCTGTGACGAACGCGCCGGCTACCATGCCCCCGACGACGCCAACGACTGCGAAGACGGAGGTGATCCAGCCGAGGGCAGAAAGGTTGAGCCCAAGATCGGATTGAAGCAGCGGGCCTGCAATCAGCCCCTTGCCCACCTGCATCGCCGCGACCACGCCGGCCGCAACAACGGTCATCACGCCCGACCAATCGGTTCTTTCGCGAACAAAGGCTGCGGCCGTGGCCATCAGGCGATCTCCCCAACGCGGGTGCGTCCGGCAACCAGCGCTGCCGCCAGTTCCGCCACGTGGCGCCCCTGGAAGCGTGCGCCTTCCAGTTCGTTGGCGCTCGGCTGCCGGTCGCCGCCGTTGCCGTCATCGGCCAGCGTCGAGGCGCCGTAGGGTGATCCGCCGGTGATTTCGTCCATGCGCATCTGGCCTTTGAAGCTGTAGGGAAGGCCGGTGATCACCATTCCGAGATGCAGCAGTACGGTATGCGTGGCGAGTATCGTCGATTCCTGGCCGCCATGCTGGCTTCCGGTCGAGGTAAAAACGCTGCCGATACGCCCGACCAGGGCATCGCGTGCCCAGATCCCACCCGCCTGGTCGAGAAAGTTCTTCATCTGGGCGGCCATGTTGCCGAAGCGTGTCGGCGTGCCGATGATGATCGCGTCATAGTCGGGCAGTTCGGCGACGGTTGCCACCGGTGCATCGTGGTTGCGCTTGTAGCCGGCCTTGACGGCCACGGCTTCCGGGACGATTTCCGGCACGCGCTTGAGCGCGACGGTGGCGCCGGCGGTGCGCGCACCCTCGGCGACGGCGTTCGCCATAGTCTCGATGTGGCCGTAGGAGGAATAGTAGAGCACGAGCACCTTGGTCATTTCGGTTTCCTTTTTGTGGGCGGCATTGCCGTTCACAGAAAAGATGGGTGCTTTTCTCGATCTCTTGGAGTGATATAATTTTCATCAAGATGATCTATGGAATCGATCATGCTCGATGCCCTTACTCTCGATCAGATGCGGACCTTCGTGACCGTCGCCGAAAGCGGAAGCTTCCGCGCCGGCGCCGTCAGGCTCTCACGGGTGCAATCGGCCGTCAGCCACGCCATCGCCAACATGGAGGCCGAACTGGGGGTCGGCCTTTTCGACCGGTCCGGCCACCGGCCGGTCCTGACGGCGGAAGGGCATGCGCTGCTCGCCAATGCGCGCGACATCCTGTTGCGGGTGGACGCGATGCGCGCCCGGGCACGCGGGCTCGGCGAAGGCATCGAGCTTGAGCTTTCTCTGGTCGTCGATACGCTGTTTCCGATCGAGACCGTCGGCCTGGCGCTGAAGGAGATGCGCGGCGCCTATCCGGATGTGTCGATCCGGCTTGCGGTCCTGCCGCTCGGTGGGCCGCTCGACGGCCTGGTCGATCGCCGCTTCACGCTCGGCATCACTGTCGGCGAAGATTTCCGCGACCCGGCGATCGCCCGTCGGGCGCTTGCGACGGTCGAACTCGTCGCGGTCGTTGCCGCAAATCATCCCTTGGGGCTGCGCGCAGGGGGAGACGTGCTCGACAATGCCGAGCTTGCGGACCATCTGCAGATCGTCCTGTCGGATCAGTCGCAGCGCACGGTCGGGCGCGACTACGGCGTGCTCTCGCCGCAAACCTGCCGTGTCAGCAGCCAGGACACAAAGCATGCGATGATCCGCTCGGGCCTCGGCTGGGGTCGATTGCCGTTCTGGCAGGTGGAGCGCGACCTTGCGGAAGGCCGGCTCGTGCGCATGCCGACGGCCGCCCTTGGCCGCAACAGCCAGGTGGGGGCCGAAGCCTATCTCGTTCATCGGATCGACGAGCCGCTCGGGCCGGCCGCCCGCATCTTCAGCGAGGCTCTCGCCCGGATCTGCGCGGAGGGCTAGCGTCGGCCGTTGAGCGCGAAGGCAAGCGTGAAGACCACCAGCACGACGCCCACGCCGATCGGGCCAGCGATCGGGTTGATAAAGTTCATCAGCGCGCCGGTCGCGCCGGATCCAGCCGCGCTGCCGGCGGCATAGGCGAGCGAAAAGGCGGCACTGCCGGCAACCAGCATGCTGCCGCGATACTCTTCCCCGAGCATGGTGAGCGCCGCCGTATAGAGCGCGAAGCTCGCCGCGCCGATGAAGGCGAAGGTCAGAAGCAGAGCGATATCGGACGACAGCAACGGCACGAGCAGATAGCCGCTGGCAGCGATCGCGGCCGCCGAGATCGCCACCCGGCGGCGCGGCAGGCGGTCGAGAAGCACGCCGATGAAAGGCTGTGCCACAGCTGTCGGTATCGCCAGCGCCGTTACGCTCAGCGCGGCAAAGGCCTGGCTGTGGCCGGTCTTGACGAAATAGACCGGCATCGCCGAGATCGCGGCGATATCGGCAAATCCGAACATCAGCACCATGAGGATCAGCATCGGCGCCTTCCCGAAAAAGGCGAAGAGGTCCCGCGTCGAGGACGGCTCGGGCCGGGTGCGGGCGCCCATGGTCAGCAGCCCCGTGAGGAAGGCGACGAGTGCGATATAGATCGCCAAGAGGGCAAAGCCGAGACCGCCGCTGGTGCCGAGCAACGGGATCGCCAGCGGACCGGCCGCAAAGCCGCCGCACATGCCGGCGCCATAGAGGCCGGAGACGCGGCCGCGCAGCCGGTCCGGGCAGGCGGTGTTCAGCCACGCTTCACCAAGCATGAAGACCATGCTGACGAAGAAACCCAGGGCAAAGCGGGCGATAAACCAGATGACGAGTTCCGACGTCGAGGCAAGTGTCGCGAGACAGATGGAACAGCCGATGAGGCTGGCGATGATCAGCTTGTCGGCCGAGGCGAGCCGCGTCAGCCGCCCGAGAATAAGCGTCGCAACACCGAGACCGGCGGCAAAGCCCATGGCATTGAGGCCGATCATGCCGGCCGAAACGCCGCGGCTCTCAAGCGAAAGCGAGATCAGCGGATAGGTGAGACCCTGCGCCACCGAGAAGGCGGTGACACCGAGAACGACGGCGATAATCGCCGGCCAGTCGGGAGCAAAATCGCTCGCCTTTGCCTCGTGCAACGACATCGCCCCCTCCCTACGATCCGTGTCCTTGAGGCGATGTCCATATCGTATCCGCCGCCGGCAGGGAATTGGCCGGCGGCGAAATGATTGCGTTCGTTAAGCAGCCTTGTCCCAGACGGGGGCAAGGCCTTCCGGGTTGACGATGCGGCCGTCGGCACGCGCAAGGGCGTGGATTTCGGCCATTTCGCCGTCGCCGAGCGCAAAGTCGAAGATCGCGAAGTTTTCCTTCAGGCGATCGATCGTCGCGGTCTTTGAAAGGGTGATCACGTCCTTCTGCTGCACGAGCCAGCGCAGCGCTACTTGCGCGGCCGTCTTGCCGTGGCGGGCACCGATCTCCTTCAAGAGTGGATCGCTCGGCACCTTGCCGTTCGCCATCGCATAGTAGGCGGTGATCGACATGCCGTGCTTGCGGGCGGTCTGAAGCACTCTGGTCTGATCGAGATAGGGGTGGTACTCGACCTGGTTGGTGGCGATCGGCGCGTCGCTCAGCTTCACGGCCTCTTCCATCTGCGCCGTGTTGAAGTTGCTGACCCCGATGTGGCGAACCTTGCCGGCCTTGTGCACTTCGTTGAGAGCGCCGATGCGCTCGGCCATCGGCACGTCGCTGCCGCCCGGCCAGTGCAGGAGAAGCAGGTCGACCTGGTCGGTCCGCAGCTTCTTCAGGCTTTCGTCGACCGAGGCGAGGAAGTCGCGATGGGCATATTTGTCGACCCAGACCTTGGTGGTGAGGAAGATATCGGCGCGTGACACGCCGGAATTATGGATGGCCTCGCCGACTTCGGCCTCGTTGCCGTAGATCTGCGCCGTATCGACGTGATGGAATCCGAGCTTCAGGGCTTCCGGCAGAACGCGCAGCACATCGGCGCCGGGCATGCGGAAAGTGCCGAAGCCGAGCGCCGGAATGTTGGCGCCGTTGGAATTGACGGAATGCATCGTGGGTAACTCCTTGTACTGGGCATGTTATGCTTGATAAGCCCCCGGCCACCTGGCCGGGCGAAAAAGGAATGAGGCTATAGGTGGTCCTCGCAGACGGCGGTTCAAGCCGTTTGGTAGGCCGCCCCGGTGCGACGATCAAGGGCGCCGCTCAGGAGCGTGAGCAGCAGGGCTGCGGCGACGAGCAGGGCACCGATCACGGGCGTCATGCCAAGGCCGAGCGGCGAGGCGACGATGACGCCACCGAGCCAGGCGCCGACGGCGATGCCGAGGTTGAAGGCCGCGATGTTGAGCGCCGAGGCGACATCAACGGCGCCCGGACGATGTTGCTTGGCAAGCTGCACGACATAGAGCTGCAAGCCCGGCACATTGGCGAAGGACAGGAAGCCGAGGGCCGCAAGCGTGACCAGCGTCAGCACCGGCGAGGGGGCCGCGAAGGTGAAGAGCACGAGCACCGCCGCCTGCGCCAGGAACAGGCCGATCAGCGCCTTGACCGGGTCGCGGTTGGCGATCTTGCCGCCGGCAATGTTGCCGATGGCAATCGCGATGCCGTAGAGCACCAGGATCAGGCTGACGGCGCTTTCCGAAAAGCCGGTGATGTCCTGCAGGATCGGCGCCAGGAAGGTGAAGGCGACGAAGGTGCCGCCGTAGCCGAGCGCGGTCATGGCAAAGACGATCAGCAGGCGGCCGGAGCCGAGCACGCGCACCTGGTCGATGAGCTTTGCCGGCGGCGCCTTGGACAGCGTGTTCGGCAACAGGGCTGCGATCGCGACAAGAGCGACGACGCCGAGACCGGTGACGGCCCAGAAGGTGGCGCGCCAGCCGAAGGTCTGGCCGATCCAGGTGCCGAGCGGCACACCGGTGACGATCGCGACGGTCAGGCCCATGAACATCATGGCAATGGCCGAGGCGCGGCGGTCTTCCGGTACGAGGTCGGCGGCAATGGTCGAGCCGACCGAGAAGAACACGCCATGGGCAAAGGCAGAAATGACGCGGGCGACGAGCAGCGGTTCATAGCTCGGCGACAATGCTGCGGCGGCATTGCCGACGATGAACAGCGCCATCAGGCCGATCAGCAGCGGTTTGCGCTCGATCCGGCCGGTGAGCGCGGTGAGAACAGGCGCGCCGAAGGTGACGCCGAGCGCGTAGACGCTGACGATCAGGCCGGCGAGCGGCAGGGTGACATTGAGGTCGGTGGCAACCGTCGGCAGGAGGCCGACGATCACGAATTCCGTTGTTCCGATCGCATAGGCCGCGATCGTCAGCGCAAGTATGGCAATAGGCACGACGAGACCTTTCCCACCCGGCTGGGAGCACCGGGCGTGTGGTTGTTGTTGAAGTCGGGTGGAATATGAGCCTTTGCACTCATCACGATAATACGCATAATCAGACAAACGTTTGTGAATTGAGTTCAAAGGGAAGCGCATGGACAACCGAGCCGGTGAGATGGAGGTTTTTGTCGCCGTGTCAGAGACCCGCAGCTTCTCCGCTGCGGCGCGGCGCCTGAAACTGTCGCCGTCGGCCGTCAGCAAGCTGGTGACCCGCATCGAGGACCGGCTTGGCACGCGCCTGCTCGTGCGCTCGACCCGGACCTTGCAGCTGACCCCAGAAGGCGAAGTCTATTTCCAGCGGGCGCAACGGATCCTCGGAGATATCGCCGAGACCGAGCATGTCGTTGCCGCCGGCGGACGCATGGCGCCGCGTGGGCTCTTGCGTGTGAACGCCGCCGTCGGCTTCGGCGAGCGCTACATCATGCCGCTCGCGCCGGAGTTCCTGGCGCGATACCCGGAGGTCCAGCTCGACCTGACGCTGACCGACAGCATGATCGATGTCGTCGGCGAACGCACGGACGTGGCGATCCGCACCGGACCGCTGCGTGATTCATCCCTGAAGGCGCGCAAGCTGATGGAAACCCGGCCGGTGGTGATCGCCACGCCCGCCTATCTTGAAAAGTATGGGATCCCGCAAACCCCTGACGATCTCGACGGCCACAACTGCGTTCGCTTCAACTTCCGCCGCAGCGTCGACGAGTGGGCGTTTCGCGCGCCGGGCCAGTCTCAGATCGCGCACCGAACCGTCTCCGGCAATATGCAGGTATCGAGCGGTTCGATCGTCCGCCAGCTTTGCCTTGCCAGCGTCGGCATCGGGCGCATCGGTCGTTTCCATGTCGAGCCGGATTTCGAGGCTGGAACGCTGGTGCCGCTGCTCGAGGACTATCAGTCGGGCGAGATCGAGACGGTCTACGCCGTCTATGCCGGCCACGAGCATCTCGCTGCCCGTATCCGCGCCTTTATCGATTTTCTGGCGGAGCGCATGTAAGCGCCCGGCGGGCAGACGAACTCAGCCCGCCTTGACCGCCACGATGAAGAACCTCGGAAAACGCAACAGTACTTTGCCGTCGCTCGTTGCCGGATAGGCCGCGCGTATCCGGTCGGTGTAATCGGCGAGAAAGGCGCTCCGCCGGTCCTCGGGCAAGGTATCGAGATAAGGTCTGAGGCCGGTCCCCTTTACCCACTCGACGATCGCTTCGGCATTGGCGAGGCGATGATAGTAGATCGTATGCCAGACCTCGATGCGCGCTGCCCACGGAACCAGGCATTCGACATAGGTTGCCGGCGGCGGCATCGGGTTGCGGCGGATGGTCTTGCCGGCAAAGGCTTCAGCGAAAGCCGGGCTGCGCGCGGTCTCTTCCATCAGGAGGTGGCTCGGCTCTCCGAGGTTGTCCGGCATCTGCACCGCGAGCGTACCGCCGGAGGCAAGCGCCTTCATCAGCCTTTCGAAGATAGTGAGATGGTTCGGAAGCCACTGGAAGACGGCGTTGCCGTAAAACAGCGAGGCGCCGGCGGGAGGAACCCAGGCCGCAAGATCCGCCTTTTCGAAGGATACCCCGGGCAGCCGCTTGGCGGCGGCAAGGAGCATGTTCTCGTCGCTGTCGAGGCCGGAAAGCGTGGTCCAGGGAAACCGGTCGCGGATGAGCTCGGTCGAGTTCCCCGGGCCGCAGCCGAGGTCGAAGGCGAGGCCTTCTGGCAGGTCAGGCACTTGGGCGAGAAGGTCTCTGGCTGGTCGGGTGCGTTCGTCTTCGAACTTGAGATACTGCGCGGGCGACCAGACCATCAAAGAACTCCTTCAGATACCGAATTGCAGGCTTTCGAGAGAGGGCAGGATCAAGGCAGGCCCATGATCGCGGTATTCGTCCGGCATGTCTGCCCGATTGATCCACACGGTGCGGAAGCCGAATTTCGTCGCCCCGGCAATGTCCCAGCGGTTCGACGACTGGAACGAGACTGCGTGCGGGTAGAGCCGGTAGCTGGTGGTAACGAGATCGTAGACGGCGGGCGCCGTCTTGAACGCCTTCACCGCGTCGACCGAAAAGACGTCGTCGATGACGATATCGAGTGCGGCGTTGCGCACGGCCGACGCGAGCATGGCCGGCGAACCGTTGGAGAGGATGGCGATCCGCGCCCCGCGCTCCTTGAGACCTTTCAGAACGGCCGGCACTTCCGGATAGCAGTCGAGCGTCCAGTAGGCGTCCAGCAACCGCTTGCGCAGCTTCGGGTCGGCGGAGGGAAAGCGCGCGAAGGCAAAGTCGAGCGCCTGTTCGGTCAGCTTCCAGAAATCCTGGTAGCTGCCCATCAGCGAGCGCACCCAGGAATATTCGAGCTGCTTGGCGCGCCAGAGTTCGGAAAAAGCCTGTCCGTCCGGACCGATCTCCTCAGCGTGGCGCCTGACCGCCGCATGCACGTCGAAGAGCGTGCCGTAGGCGTCAAACACATAGGCCGCGTGGGACATCGTTTCCTCCCGTCAGTTGTCTTCGGTGCTGGCTGACATGGCGAACATGCCACATCAAAGCCTATCCGAAAACAAAGGCTTACAGCATCACGCCCGATCGGACAGCCCGCTGTCACCGTTCTTTACGCGGATCATGTCAAATATTTGTGCGTCGCACAACCGCTGGCCGCTCAAAGGCAGGTTTCCTGCCTTAGCCCTTGGCCGGTTTCCAGACTTTTGCCGGGAAGCGTAGCGCCTGCTTGGCGAGCTTGCCCTTGAACCCGAGCGCCGTGTCGCACAGGTTGACCACATGCCGGTTCGGCTTGGCTTCCGGGCGAAGCGCATGCAGGGCCGCGGCTGCCTCTTCCGGCGGCATGTAGCGTGCCAGAATGCCCAGCGTCAGCGCCGTCGCGCGGCCAATGCCCCGCAGGCAATGGACGAGCAGATGCGCGTCCTCGGGCAAGCGGTCGATGAAAGCGAATGCGGCGTCGATCGCCTGCGGACGCGCCGCATCCGGTTCGTCCGGATCGGTGGTGTCGCCGAAAAAGAGTTCCAGGTGATTTTCCGGCGGCAACTCGATCATCGACAAAAGCCGGCTGCCGGGTGCGCGCACGGAGATGAGATGCGTCGGCGCCCAAAGCGCACGATTGTGCCGCGCCTCGGTCTGCGAGCTGACGATGACACGGATCGGCCAGCCGGCCGGATGCGCCGGATTGGCGTTGAGGATGGGATGGTAAAGTTCATCCGCAGTAACGGCTGCCGCAAGCGCCATGGCAGGACCTCGCTCGTGATTCTTCAGCGCGGATTTTGCCCTGAAACCCGTCCGGGCTTAAGGGCAAAATCTTGGGGGAGGCGAAAAGCTGTGGCCGGAGCGGGATCAGCCCGGATGGATGTAGCGCTTCGACCAGCGCGACGGCACCAGAATGGTGGCCAGCGTGAGCCCGGCGCTAAGCGCGAAGGAAGCCCAAAGAGACGCCGGGCCGAAATGGCGCTGCAGGACGGCGCCGGCGACAGCGCCAGAGAACATGCCAAGCCAGGGCACGATCTGCATGAGCCATTGGCGGTTGGTGTTGCCGAGCAGCCAGCGGCCGAGACCGCGCCCGAAACGGGAAAGGGCACCAGTCACGTAGGTGAGCCCGATCGGCAGGCCCTCGATGTGCTCGACGGCGGCATTGACCAGGCCCATGGCAAGCACGATGCCGTAGAAATAAAAGGGCTTTGGCATCGAGGTTCCGAAGCCAGCGCAGAGCATCAGCACCAAACTGACCATCGAGAGGACGCCGACGACGCCGAGGCGTGCGGCCGCAATCACGCCGAGCGCGTTGCCGATGATGAACGCTCCAAGCGCGCCGACGAGCAGCAGGGCGCCGGTGAAGTCGCCGTCGCCGAGCGCGATCGCCGCCCGCGTCGTGTTGCCGCTCATGAAGGAGACGAAGTCACCGATGCTCAAGAGCCCGATCGCGTCGGTCATCCCGGCGAGAAACGAGATCGTCGCGGCGACGGCCAGCGCCGTGCCGGTGCGCTGCCGCTTGATCAGTCTTCGTCGTCTCGCAATGGTCATCTGCCTTGCCCCCGATTGGGGACAAGGCTAGCGCATGCGGATGGTGAGTCGGAATGGGCGGTCATCATATTGCCTACCGGCTGCGGCGTTCACGGCTTGCCGTGGCCGTCAGAAGCGGGTGATGACGCTGATTCCGAGATCGGTGGCGCGGTCCATGGCGACGAGGGCAGGGATCGCCTCTTCAAGAGAAATTTCCCGGCCGATCAGTTGCTGCGGCTTCAGCTTGCCGTCGGCGATCATCGCCAGCATGGCGTCGTAGCGCCAGGCCTGCATGCCGTGGCTGCCATAGATTTCGAGTTCGTGGCCGATCACCTGCGCCATCGGGATCTGTGGCGTCGCCTGGTCGCCGAGCATCAGGCCAACCTGGACGTGGCGGCCGCGCCGGCGCAAGTTCTTGATCGAGTTGAAGCAGGTCACGGGATTGCCGAGCGCGTCGATCGAGACATGGGCGCCACCGCCGGTGATATCCTTCACCGCCGCTGCCACGTCCTGCACGTCACGGCCATTGATGACAGCGACCGCGCCGAGTTTTTTGGCGAAGGCGAGCTTGTCTTCGGCGATGTCGATCGCGATCGGCTGGGCGCCGAGGGCCGCCGCGATCATGATTGCCGAGAGGCCGACGCCGCCGCAGCCATGCACCGCCACCCACTCGCCGCCCTTGACCTTGGCCTGGTCGGCGATGGCGCGGAACGACGTTGCGAAGCGGCAGCCGAGGCTCGCAGCCGTGGTGAAGTCCATGCTTTCAGGCAGATGCACGAGGTTCTGGTCGGCAAAGTCGAGCGCGACATATTCGGCAAACGAGCCCCAGTGGGTAAAGCCCGGCTGGAACTGCGCCTCGCAGACCTGCTGGTTTCCGGAGCGGCACTCGCCGCAACGGCCGCATCCGGAAACGAAGGGCACGGTCACCCGATCGCCGACCTTGTAGCGCATGACGCCGCGGCCGGTGGCGGTCACCACGCCCGCCAGCTCGTGGCCGGGCACATGCGGCAGGCGGATATCGGCGTCATGGCCCATCCAGCCGTGCCAGTCGGACCGGCAAAGCCCTGTTGCCTCGACCTTGATGACCACGCCGTTCTCCGTCGGTGTCGGATCGGGAAGGGTACGGATTTCCGGCATCTTCTCGAAGGCGTCGTAATACATGGCTTTCATCGGGTCGCTCCTTGCAATGTCTCAATGGGTGGGGCGCGGCCGTCGATGTGGCGTGCCATCAGAAATTCGTCGACCTCCCGGTCGCCGTCGAGCATGCCGCCGGGAACGTGCCCGATCTTGTAGAAACCCGCACGTTCATAAAAGCGGATCGCCGTCGGATTGTCGGCACGCACCACGAGTTCGAGCAGTCGGATGCCGGCCGAGCGCGCATGATCGGTCAGTTGCGCAAGCAGCTGTCGCGCCACGCCGGACCCGCGGGCCTCGTCGCACACATAGACCATGATGATCGTGCCCCGATGCGCCAGCCGGCTCGCACGCTCGCGCATCAGGCCCATGATGCCGACCGGCTCATCGCTGTCGAAGGCCACGAATACGGCGTTGGCGATCAGCCGCGCGCGCCATTCCTCAGCCGAAAGGCGCTCCCAGTCGGCCGCTGTCGAGGCGAAGGCCTGCGGCTCGCGGTTGAGCGCTTCCAGCCTGATGCGGCGGAAGATGTCCACGTCGTCTGCGTCGAGATGCTTGATGCGCACGGCTTTCCCTTTTCTTTGGCGCAGAGACTAAGCGAGAGGCCTTCGCGGTACCAGAACGGCCGCCATGACATTTTTTGATAGACCCATTCACCCCGATGCTGTTTTTTCGGGGTATGCGGAAAGACTAGAATAAAAACCTCAAGGAGACGCAGATGGCCGTCGATACATCCCCCCGCTCAGTGACCTGGACCTATGTCGATGGTGAATGGCTCTCGGGCAATCCGCCGCTGATCGGCCCGACCTCGCATGCGATGTGGCTGGGCTCGACGGTGTTCGACGGCGCCCGCGTTTTCGACGGCGTCGCTCCCGACCTCGACCTGCATTGCCAGCGCGTCAACCGCTCGGCCGCCGCACTTGGCCTGAAGCCGACGATGGCGGCGGAAGAGATCGAGGCGCTGACCTGGGAAGGCGCCAAGAAGTTCGACGGCAAGACGGCGCTTTATGTGAAGCCGATGTACTGGGCCGAGCACGGCGCGGCCGGTGTCGTCGCCATCGACCCGGAATCGACTCGTTTTGCGCTCTGCCTGTTCGAGGCGCCGATGGGCAACGGCCACGGCGGCTCGTCGCTGACGCTGTCGCCCTTCCGCCGTCCGACACTGGAATCGATGCCGACCGACGCCAAGGCCGGCTGCCTCTATCCCAACAACGCGCGCATCCTGACCGAGGCCCGTTCGCGCGGCTTCGATAATGCGCTGGTGCGCGACATGCTCGGCAACATCGCCGAGACCGGTTCTTCCAACGTCTTCCTGGTCAAGGACGGTGTCGTCTTTACGCCGGCCGCCAACCGCACCTTCCTTGCCGGCATCACCCGCTTCCGCGTCATGACGCTGCTGCGCGAAGCCGGTTTCGAAGTGGTCGAGGCGACGCTGACGATGGCGGACTTCGAAGCGGCTGACGAGATCTTCACGTCCGGCAACTACTCCAAGGTGCTGCCTGTGACGCGTCTCGAAAGCCGCGACCTGCAGGCCGGCCCGGTCGCCGCCAAGGCGCGCGATCTTTACATGGACTGGGCGCACGCGGCCCGCGACGTCTGACACCGCGCGTATGCAAAACCCCGGCGCACGGTCGTACCCGCTGCGCCGGGGCAAGATGGCCTTCGGTTCAGGCACTCAGCGCGAGCGGGGCGCGCGCGCACCGACCACGGCGCGCCTGTGGATCAGGTAGGCCTGGACGGAGAGGCCTGCGAGGAAGATCACCAGCCAGGCAAGCAGCGTCGTCTGCACGATCGGCGATTCCGGGCCGCTGGCAAGTGGCTGCGAGGCGGGCAGGCGCTTCAACGTCTCGGCGATCGCCGGCACGATCAGCAGGAAATAGCTGAACGAAAGGCCAAGCGTTGCCAGGTAGGGGCGCAGGCGGCCGAAAAATTCGAGCCTTTGTGCTGCAAGGCTTCCACCGATGACGAGCAGCGTGACGATCCCGAGCGCATGGCCCGCGTTGAAGCCGCCGGTGCTCGAAAGCCCCGCGGACGTCAGCACCGCCAGGATGATCGCGGCGAGGTAAAGCTTGCCGGAGCGCGTGCCGGGAACAATCGCACCATACCGGGCAAAGCCATAGAGGCCCGCCACGACGGGGGCGAGGCTGATGACGGTATGGATGATGCCGAGTGTGGAAAGCGGATTTGCCATGATCTTCCTCCTTCGTTGGACCGACTAGTTGGTCGGGAGAGATTTGAAAAAGAAACGCGATGATTTCACCTGCCATCGCGTCCGTTCGGTTTGATTTCTAGCGCTCGCAAATGTGGCCCGCCGTTCCCACGGGAACAACTGTCTTTTTCGACCGGTGTCGCTTCGAAGGGTCGGAGCTTCGGGGTCAGACATCGCTTGGCGCCTGAAGCTGTGCCAAGGCGGGCCGTGCGATCGCCGAAAACGTGGCTTGATCCGAGCCGGCGACGCGGGCCGCGAGCATTGCGCCGTGGACCGTCGCCATCAGCGCCTCGGCGGCCGCCTTGGGGCCGTGAGCGGTCCTCAGGGATCCCTTCGCTACGCCATCCTCGATCACGGCTCCGAGCCAGCCGGAAAGGTCGGCAAAATGACCGCGCACTTGCGCGACGACAATATCGGGAAGCGAAGGTATTTCCGAGGCCAGAAGGGCGCCGATACAGAAGGGCATGTCCCGTTTGGCGATACATTCTTCCCAGAAGCCGACATAGGCCTCGAGCCGGGCCGCCGGATCGCCGACAGCTGCTAGCAGTCCTTCAACGCTGCGGCGATTGTTCTTGCGGTAGCGGGCAAGCACGGCTGCGGCCAGGTCCGCCTTGGTCGGGAAGTGATGGTGGATGGTCGCCTTGCCGATGCCGACCACGGCCGAGATGTCCGCGTAGCTGAACGCGCTGTAGCCCCGCGACACCATCAGGCGTTCGGTTGCGTCCAGGATTCGTTCGGAAGTATCGCTCACCATTAGCAAAATCTATCAACCGGTCGGTCGAAGCTCAAGTGAGGAGCAGTCCACATATGCAGTGACCGGGGCCGACGTGGGCGGCAACTGGACGGCTTGCGCCGGGCCGCGTGCGCTATTTCTTCTTTGCCGGCACGCCCACCTTGACCGCGTCGGGTGCAAGCTCACCACCGAGCTCGACCGTCTTCTTCTGCTTGTCGAAGACGCAGATCTGTGTGATGGCGGCCTTGGAGCCCTTGGGCGTGCCGATCACCAGCGCCAGCCCGAAACTCTGCGAGCCGAAGGGGTCTACGACGACGCTGGGTTTTTGCAGCGAGGTGGCGGCGGCGAGGCACTTCTTCGAAACCTCTGCCCGGAATGTCTCCCACGCGTCGCCGGAAGAGGCTGCTGCACTGGACGCAGCAAAAGCGGCGATGGCGGAAAGGGCGAGGGCAGGGATGAGACGCTGCGGCATGGACTGTCCTTTATGCATGGTTGCAACGGTCGCGAAGCTGCAGCCAAACCGTGGCATGAATGTGCTTGAAAGTGTCATGCTTTCAAAATGATGTTGAAAGTATATTCCGTGGGTTGAGGAAAAATTGGCATTGCATCGGTTGCCTCCATGAGGGTCGGTGCCTATGTTCCCGCTCACGGATTTCCCGACGAAATTCCATGCCAAGAGGAGATGCCCACATGGCTTTCGAATTGCCGAACCTTCCCTATGACTACGATGCGCTGGCGCCCTACATGTCGCGCGAGACGATCGAGTACCACCACGACAAGCACCATCTGGCTTACGTGACCAACGGCAACAAGCTTGCTGAAGAGGCCGGCCTCTCCGACCTGTCGCTGGAGGAAGTCGTCAAGAAGTCCTACGGCACCAACCAGCCGCTGTTCAACAATGCCGGCCAGCACTACAACCACATCCACTTCTGGAAGTGGATGAAGAAGGGCGGCGGCGGCACCAGCCTGCCGGCCAAGCTCGACGCGGCCATCAAGTCCGACCTCGGCGGCTACGACAAGTTCCGCGCCGATTTCATCGCCGCCGGCACCGGCCAGTTCGGCTCGGGCTGGGCCTGGCTCTCGGTCAAGAACGGCAAGCTCGAAATCTCCAAGACCCCGAACGGCGAAAACCCGCTCGTTCACGGCGCCTCGCCGATCCTCGGCGTCGATGTCTGGGAACACTCCTACTATATCGACTACCGCAACGCCCGTCCGAAGTACCTCGAAGCCTTCGTCGACAGCCTGATCAACTGGGATTACGTGCTCGAAATGTACGAAGCGGCTTCCAAGTAAGCTGCCCGTCTTCGATGCATGACGTTTGGACCCGGCGCTTGCGCCGGGTCTTTTCGTTTGTGCTGGGTACCGATGAGGCCAGGCTCAGGTGGTCTTCCAGCCGCTGATCCAGAGTTCCCTGAGGCGGTTTCCCTCGCCTGGAAAATAGGCGCCGACCGCCTCGCAGTGCTCGACACGGTCGGCGCGAAAGTTGCGGATCGCCTGGCGCAACTCGCACCAGCCGACGATGTTGGCAGTTTCCGAATAGTAGATCAGCGCCACCGGCCGGATCGTGCGTTCTGTGGCGCGGCCGAGTTCGTCGCGATAGTCGAGTTCGAGCTTCTGCTCGTCGCGGATCGCCCGGCGTACCAGAGCGAGATCGATGCCGGCGGGCGAGGGGGCGATCGTTCCCCAGGCGTGCAGCGCCCGCGAACGAAAGGCCAGTCTCAGCGGCTCGGGCACGGCTGCAGTGATTTTCTGGTTGACGCGGCCGGCGGCTGCCTTCAGTTCCTCGTCGCCGGTTCGTGCCAGCAGCGCCAGAGCCAAGGCGATCGCTTCCGTTTCCTCGATCGAAAACATCAGCGGCGGCAGGTCGAAGCCGGGCCTAAGAATATAGCCGATGCCGCGGCCGCCTTCGATCGGCACGCGCATCGCCTGGAGTGCCGCGATATCGCGGTAGATCGAGCGCACCGTCACCTCCAGCGTCTCGGCCATTTGCGCGCCGGTCACGGGCTTTTTCGCAAGCCGGAGGATCTGGATGATCTCGAAAAGCCGTGCCGCCTTGCGCATCGAAAACCTCCCCCGTCGTCAACGCTCCTGACACTACCTTGTCAGTTGACCGGATTTATACCATCAGCCAACGGATTGAAAAAACAGCAATTCGTTTGAGAAGTGAAAACCCGGACGACGGACAACTGACATGACCTACACGGAAAACCTCTGGCTCTTCTTCACCCTTCTGTTCGGCATCATCATCGTGCCGGGTATGGACATGGTCTTCGTCCTGGCGAACTCGCTAACGGGAGGGCGGGCCTCCGGTCTGTCGGCGACGGCCGGCATCATGGCGGGCGGCGTGCTGCACACGCTCTATGCGGCACTCGGCGTCAGCGTCATCCTGCATCTGGTGCCCGGCCTCTTCAACGTGCTGCTCGTCGCGGGTGCAGCCTATATCGCCTGGATCGGCTTTTCCCTGGTCAAAAGCTCGATCACCATCGGCGGCATCGACGGCGCGGACGGGCTGTCGCGCTGGGCGAGTTTTCGCCAGGGCGCGCTGACGAGCCTGATGAACCCGAAGGCCTATCTCTTCATGCTGGCGGTCTATCCGCAGTTCCTCAAGCCGCAGTTCGGGCCGATCTGGTCGCAGGCCTTGGTCATGGCCGCGATGATTGCGGCGACGCAGCTCGCTGTCTATGGCGGCCTTGCCCTTGCTGCCGGCCGCGGCCGGGATTTTCTGGTCGGCAGCCCTGAGACGACCATGTGGATCGGCCGGGCCGCCGGGGCGGTGCTCGTTCTGGTCGCGGCTTTCACTGTGTGGCAGGGCTGGTCGGCACAGTGAAGCTGTCCCGGTTTCTGCAAAGTATAAACATGAATATTAAAGTCATGTTATTGGCGGGCCTGTTGAAATCCCGAAATTACGCCGGCCGACGGAAATTCCTTTGTCCTAACAAGCACATCAAAAAAATGTTACTTCCGTCGAATACTCAAGATGACATCATGCGGCCGCATTGGGCATGAAGGCCAGGCAGGCAGATTCGCCGAATAGATTTCATTGACCGGGAGATCCTGATGAAAATACGCGCACTCATGTTGGCTGCCGCTCTTGCGGGCCTGGGTGTTACTGCCGTGACTGCAGCCGACGAGCCGCAGGTGGTTCGCCAGCAGGCGATGAAGAAGGTGGGCGCTGCGACTGGCGCGCTTGCCGGCATCGCCAAGGGCGAGAAGCCCTATGACGCGGAGGTCGTGAAGGCATCGCTGACGACGATCAGCGAGACGATGAAGACCTTCCCGGACCATTTCCCGGCCGGCTCGGAAGCGGGCCACGAGACCGAGGCGAGCCCGAAGATCTGGGAAAACCTGGATGACTTCAAGGCCAAGGCCGCCAAGCTCGGCACCGATGCCGAGGCGGTTCTGGCGCAGCTGCCCGCTGACCAGGCGGCCGTCGGCGCGGCCCTCGGGGGCATCGGCAAGGACTGCGGCAGCTGTCATGAGAGCTACCGCCTGAAGAAGAATTGACCGGCGGCAACGTCCTATCCGGCTGAAAGAGGAGGCACGCGACGTCCCGCCGCGTGCCTTCACTCGTATTGAGCACACTGTTTGCGGCAGGGCATGAGGGGAGACTATGGGTCGTCGGGCGAGAAAGCTGATATCGGGTCTTGTGGTGCTGGGCGTCGTCGGCGGTGCCGCGTTCTGGTGGCTGACGAAGCCGGCACCCTGGAGCGCCTCCCATTGGGAGGGCCTCGGAGAACCGGATCTTGCCAATGGCGAACAGGTCTTCTGGGCCGGCGGCTGCGTCAGCTGTCATGCCAACAAGGGCGCCGAAGGTGACGCGCGTCTGGTGCTTTCGGGTGGCGCGCCGCTGAAGAGCCCCTTCGGCACCTTCCACGCGCCGAACATCTCTCCGGACGAAACGGCCGGAATCGGCGCCTGGACGCTCGCCGAGTTCGGCAACGCCATGACCCGCGGCGTCGGGCGCAACGGCGAGCATCTCTATCCGTCGTTCCCCTACGGCTCCTATGCGCGCATGGCGGCCAAGGACGTCAACGACCTCTGGGGCTTCATGAAGACGCTGCCGAAGAGCACCGAGGTGGCGCCGCCGCACGAATTGCCATTCCCTTACAACATGCGGATAGCCTTGGGTGGCTGGAAGCTGCTGTTCCTGACCGACAAGCCACGCGCCGCGGTGGACGCCAACGACCCGAAGCTCGCCCGCGGGCAATATCTCGTCGAGGGGCTTGGCCACTGCGGCGAATGCCACACGCCGAGAAACGCGCTCGGAGGCTTCGAGCCGGATCAGTGGCTCGCAGGCGCGCCGAACCCGGAAGGCGAGGGCCGTATTCCTGATATCACGCCCGGCTCCAAGAGCATCGGCAGCTGGAGCGCCTCTGATATCGCCTCCTATCTGGAAACCGGCTTCACGCCGGAGTTCGATTCCGTCGGCGGTTCCATGGTGGAAGTGCAGAAGAACATGGCAAAACTGACGCCGGCCGACCGCGAGGCGATCGCCGCCTACCTGAAGGCGGTACCGGCGCTCTAACGCTTGATCTTCGTAGCAAGGCGCGCTCAACTCGGCTTCATAACGAGGAGGAGACTGAATGCGCCCACACGAAACCGCGCCCTACGACCAGTGGATCGAACGCAGCCCCGAGGAGATGGTGGCCCGCGCTGCGGACTTCTACGAAGAGGTCAACCGCCGCCGCACCACGCGTTACTTCAGCGATCGTCCGGTGCCGCGTGAGGTCATCGAAACCTGTCTGAAGGCGGCGGGCACGGCGCCGAGCGGCGCCAACCATCAGCCCTGGCATTTCACCGTGATCGAGAGCCCCCGGATCAAGGCCGAGGTGCGCCACGCGGCGGAAGAGGAGGAGCGTATCTTCTATCGGGACAAGGCGCCGCAGGAGTGGCTCGACGCGCTGGCGCCGCTCGGCACCGACGAAGACAAGCCCTTCCTTGAGACCGCTCCCTACCTGATCGTCGTCTTCTCGCAGAAGCGCGGTGGTCCCAATCCGGGCGATCTGAAAAAGAACTACTACATCAACGAAAGCGTCGGCATTGCCACCGGCATCCTGATCACGGCGCTGCATCATGCGGGCGTTGCGACACTGACCCATACGCCGGCGCCGATGAACTTCCTCAACGAGATTTGCGGTCGGCCGGACAGTGAAAAGCCGTTCCTGATTCTGGTGGCCGGCTATCCAGCCCCGGATGCGACCGTGCCGGTGGCCGGCAAGGTGAAGAAGCCGCTCGATCAGATCTCGAACTGGCTCTAGGCCTGTTGCCAAAAGTGGAGAGGCCGCTTTCTGCACCGAAATGGAAGGCGGCTTACCCGATGCTGCCGCTGTCGTCGGGCCGATGCTCCCGCCCGTAGAGTGCAAGAAATCCGTCGAGCTCCGGTGAGCCGAGACCGAGGCCATGCAGGATCTCGCCGGAAAAGCTGATCGGCGCGGTGCCGGCGGCGGTGACGACGTGGCCGCTGCGCATCGCCTGCGGCTGATCGCGATAGTGCGAAGCACCATGATAGCCGGTCAGCGCCGCAAGGCTTTCGGCGCTGTTGCCGGTGTGGTCGACGCGGTCGAGAAGGCCGCATGTTGCAAGGGCATGGACGCCGCCGCAAATGGCTGCGACCACCCGCTTGTTGCGATCGAAGGCACGGATCGTCGAGGAGAGATCGGGCGCCTCGTTCGTGTCCCAGATTGCGCCGCCGCAGATCACCAGCCCGTCGAAGCCGGCCGGGTCGAGGGCATCGACGGAGAGATGCGCCGAGACGTCGAGGCCGCCCATCGAGGTGACACGCGCGCCGTCGACGGTGGCAACCTCGATATCGACGCCGAGATGGGTGCGCGCCGCCGCCATCAACAGCGCACATTCCCAATCGGCGAAGCCTTCGCACAGGACGATTGCAAGACGCATCGGCAGCTCCTCAGCCCAGCTTCTGCATATAGCGCATGCCGGTCACCGGGCGAGGGACGAAGCGTTCGGATTCGTAGAAATGGTGTGCCTGGAAGTTGCCCGTGGCGGCGCTGACCGAAAGGAAGTCGCAGCCGGCCATCTTCGCCTGCTCACGCGCCTTGGCGACCAGGTGGCGGCCAATGCCTGTGCCGCGGCTTTCCGGGCGAACGAAGAGGTGATGCAGCTCCATGCCGCGTGCGCCTTCGGCGGCCCGGTAGATCGGCACGAGGATCGCGTAGCCGATCAGCCGGTTGCCGGCCTCGGCGACGAGCGCCGTAATCCACGGCGTACGGCCGAAAAGGTCACGCTCCAGCTGTTCGGGCGTGATCGGGGCGGCGTCGCCGTGATGGGCCGAAAGTTCGGCGATCATGTCGCGCAGTTCCGGCAGGTCGCGCTGCTTGGCGCAACGGATCGTCACCATCGGCGGGCGCGTCGCCGGTGTCGCATGAAGGGTGGGGATGGCGGTCTGTAGCATGTCTGGGCTCCTCGGGTTTTCTCGCCATCAGGAGCCGGAAAAACAAAAGCCGCCTGATGGCGGCCTTGTTGAATATGATCAGCAGGCCGCTCCTATCGGAACAGCCAAAAATACACGCGGCAAATGGGTGCGTTCTTGATCATGGGCGCTAGATTGTTTGTTTTCGTGATTTTGTCAACGGGGATTTTTCAAGGCGACTAATTAAGCTGCCGCCTCAGTGCTCGCTCTCGCACATAGAGTGGTCGGCGAGCGCCCGGATCACGTAGCAGTCGCCGACGGTGTGATTGCCGTCGCAGGCGACGATGCGTTCCAGTTCCTGCTCCAGCTTCCTCAATCGCGCGATCTTCTCGCGCACCGTTGCCAGGTGCTCGCTGGCGATGCGGTCGGCTTCGCCGCAAGGTCGCTCCGGATGCTGGCTGAGGGCGAGCAGGTCCTTGATCGAATCGATCGACAAGCCGAGGTCGCGCGCATGGCGGATAAAGGCCAGTCGCTCAAGTTCGCCTTTCTCGTACCGCCGCTGATTGCCTTCGGAGCGCTCGGGCGCTGCGATCAGTCCCATCTGCTCGTAGTAGCGGATCGTCGGGATTTTGACGCCGGTGCGCCGGGAGAGATCGCCGATGGAATACATGCTCGCCTCAAACCTATAGCTTCTGGAGCAATAGATAGTTGGGCGCGACCAAGTGTCAATGGTTGGGAAGGGGAGGGGCCGGTCTCGGCCCCTCCGAATGCTGGACGCTGCGAGGGCGGCTTGTCCTAGCCGCGGTCGTTTTCGAGGAACGAGAGCAGGGCTTCGTCGAAGAGATCGCTTTCTTCCAGCTGCGGCGTATGCCCGCTCTGTTCGAAGAGCCGCACCGTCAGGTTCGTGAAGTCCGCCCGGTACTCGTCCCAGCTGAAGGCCGGGGCGACGAGATAGTCCGAGCGGCCGAGCGCAAGCAGCACCGGCGCTGCCAGCCTGTTCAAACCCTTGCGGATATTGATATCGCGAAACACCTCGCCCCAGAGATGGTCGAATACCGCGTTGTTGGCAGTGACATCTCGCCAAAGAGTCGTTGCGTCGAAGTCCGGCTGATGCCAGCTCTTCGCGCCGAGCCGGATCAGCAGGGCTTTGAAACGTTCCTCAGGCCGCGCCGTGATATCGTCGCCAAGCTTGGCCATCTCCCGTGCGAAGATCGCTTTACGGGTCGGCGACACCGTTTCTTCCCAGATCCGGTCGGCGAGCGCCATATGACGAGCCGAATGGCTCGGACCGGTGCCGACCATGATCACGTGGCTGACGCGCTCCGGGTGTCGCTTGGCATATTCGAGGGCCATATAGCCATGGCCGGAGTGTCCGAGAATGGCGAAGCGTTCGAGCCCCAGATGCGCCCGCATTCGCTCGATATCATCGAGCACCGTCTCGAAGCCGATGTCGCCAGCGGCATAGTTGGTCCGCGCCGGTGCGAAGCCGCGGTGGTCGATGAAGATCAGCCGCAACTTCTCGCGAAGCGCTTGGGAGAAGGTGCGGGGGTAGTAGGCGGCGCTGCCGATGACGAGCAGCGGCGTGCCACTGCCTTCGATCCTATAGCCGAGGTCGAAGGGGCCGGCGCCAAGGCTGCCGGCTTCGGAAACAAATCCGTCTTTGGTGGTCATGAGGATGATCCTAGCGATGGCCGGTGAACGGTCATGTCCGTGTCAGGACGTTCAGGCGGCCGAAAAAAAAGCCATGCCAAAAACCGCCGAAGGGCGGCTGTGGCGTCGGTCGTTTTCTGCCGGCGAAAGTCGCTAACGGATCAGGCGCATGGATCTTGGTCCTCTTTGGAGGATCGCTGGATATCATCGATTGTCCGACCGAGACAAGCCGATCGGCGCAAACCGCCCTCTCAGGGGATGTCGTCGCCGCCGTTGGCGAGATCGGCGGTCGCCACGTCGCGCTGCTGCTCGACACCCATCGCGCGCTCGACAGCCTTGCGGATCTCTTCCTCGGCGGCCTGCCGCTGCTCGGGGGGCATCTCCTTGAGATCCGATTCGGTCAGGCCCATCGCCTTGAGGACCTGTTCGCGGATTTTCTCAACCAGGCTCTTCTTCGCTTCCTTCAGAAACTCGTCGCTGACCGAACCGTCCGAGGCCGCAGGGCCTTCTTTGGCGGAAATCGAAGCCGTGCTCTCGCCGTCGCGCGCCGCCGTCATCCACAGCGCGTTGGAAAGGGCGTTCGAGGTCGAAGGCGGCGCGATCGTCGGGGCCTGGCGCGGGCGCGCATCACCGCCGCTCTCCTCGATCGGCGCGATAGTGCCCGCCTGCTGGCGGCGCTGGGAGAAGTAGTAGTTCGAAATGCTGTTGTCGATCTTCATGGGAATCCCCCGGAATCTGTCGTCCGGGGGAAGCTGCTGTCGCGGGCTTGCGCGGAGCTTACTTTTGCAACCTTCTAGCGAGAATTAGGGATGCTTCGCGCGCGTCAAGGCAGAGTGTAGGCGATGATGTAGTCACCGGGCCTGGTGCCGACCGAGCCGTGGCCGCCGGCAACGATCAGCACATATTGCTTGTCGCCGACCGCATAGCTCATCGGCGTCGACTGGCCGCCGGCGGGAAGGCGCGCCTCCCAGAGCTGGCGTCCGGTCGTGAGGTCATAGGCGCGCAGATAATCGTCGACAGCGGCACCCAGGAAGGCGACGCCCCCCTTGGTGATCATCGGCCCGCCGATGCCCGGTACGCCGACCTTGAACGGCAGCGGCAACGGCGTCATGTCCTCGACGGTGCCGTTCTTGTGCTTGTAGGCGATCTTGCCGGTCCTGAGATCGGCTCCAGCGACGTAACCCCACGGCGGCGCCTGGCAGGGAATGCCGAGCGGTCCAAGGAAGGGGCCCATGAAGACGCCATAGGGCGCTCCATCGTTGCGATTGAGCCCTTGCTCCGATCCCTTCTCGTCCTGGCCCTTCGGCGGCACCTGGTCGCGGGGCACGAGCCGCGAGGTGAAGGCGAGATAGGTCGGCATGCCGAACATCACCTGCCGCTCCGGATCGATCGCGACGGAACCCCAGTTGAAGGTGCCGAAGTTGCCGGGATAGACGAGCGTGCCCTCGATCGACGGCGGCGTGTAGCGTCCCTCATATTTCAGCGAGCGGAACGCGATGCGGCAGGCAAGCTGGTCGAACAGCGTGACGCCCCACATGTCCTTTTCCTGTAGCGGTGCAGGCATGAAGGTGAGGCCGGAGACCGGCTGGGTCGGGGCGGTGAAGTCCTCGGGGATCGCGCCACCCGGCGCCTGCACCTCCTCGACCGGGATGATCGGTTCGCCGCTCCTGCGGTCGAGCACGTAGATGTCGCCCTGTTTCGTCGGTCCGACCAAAGCTGGCACGACGGTGCCGTCCTCCTTGGTGATGTCAAGCAGCGCCGGCTGCGCCGGCACGTCCATGTCCCAGAGGTCGTGATGTACGGTCTGGCGAACCCAGCGCACCGCGCCCGAATTGATGTCGAGCGCGACGATCGAGGAGGAATATTTCTCGACGTGTTCGCTGCGGCCCATGCCGAGCTGGTCGGGCACCTGGTTGCCCATGGGGATGTAGACGAGGCCGAGACCCTCGTCATAGCTGAAGACCGACCAGCTGTTCGGCGAGTTGGTGGTGTAGGTCTGGCCTTCGGGGAGCGGTGCCGTCACATCAGGGTTGCCGCTGTCCCAGTTCCAGATCAGAGCACCGGTGTTGATGTCGAACGCGCGGATGACGCCGGACTGTTCCTGGGTGGAATAGTTGTCGTTGACCGCACCGCCGATGATCAGCTTGCCGGCGACGGCAACCGGCGGCGACGTCGAATAATAGTAACCGGCCGGGTTGTATTTCATGCCCGTTTCGAGATGCAGGACGCCATTGTCGGCAAAGCTGGTGCAGACGGACCCCGTCGCCGCATCGAGCGCGATCAACCGCGCGTCGGAGGTCGGAAGGTACACCCGTTCGGCGCAGGGGCTGCCCGGGGCTGCAGCCGGGTCGGCCCAATAGGTAACGCCGCGGCAGGTCTGGTGCTGGCGGTCCGGGTTCATGCCCGAGTTGCTGTCATATTTCCATTTCTCTTCGCCGGTTGCCGCATCGAGCGCGATCGCCCAGTTGTGCGGTGTGCAGGCATAGAGCGTGTCTTTGATCTTGAGCGGCGTCACCTGATAGGTCGTCTCGCCCACGTCGTCGGGTCTCTTGATGTCGCCGGTCTGGTATTGCCAGGCAACCCTCAGCCCCCCGACATTCTCAGGCGTGATCTGATCGAGCGGCGAGTAGCGCTGGCCGAAGGCGGTGCGCCCGTACTGGTGCCATTCGTCCGGCGGTACCGAGCCGCCGAGCGGTGGATTTTCAGCGACGACATCGCTCGGCAGATCGCCGCGTATGTCGTGCGGGTCCTGCATGATTGCGTAGCCCGCGACACCAACCGATACCAGCACCGCAAATGCCAGCGGCCAGCCACTCACGGCATAACGCTCGCCCGTCGGGCTTTCGAAGCCGAGCGGCCGGCGCACGGCCGGCAACAGCAGCCAGAGCCCCAGAAGGACGATGACGCCGCCACGCGGGCCAAGCTGCCACCAGTCGAAACCGACCTCAGACACCGCCCAGCCGAGCGAGCCCAGGATCATGAACGCATAGAGCCAGATCGCCGCCGATTTCCGCATGAACAGCAGCACCGCCGTCAGCAGGAAGCCGATGCCGATTGCGAGGTAATAGGGGCTGCCGCCAAGCATCAGCAGCTTGGCGCCGCCGCCGCCAAGCGCGAGGCCGATGATTGCAAAGACGATGGCCGTCAGAACGAGCATGATGGGAACTCCCGCATCGAAGAACGGTGCAGTGGCACGGTTCTTTCCATTGCGGCGGTCCGTCGCCGGGACCGCGTGAGACAGGTGGCTTCGAAGCGGCGGTCGCAAGCCTGTCGCGGCCGCCCGGTCAGGGAAGGCGCAGAGCGCCTGTCCTGTTAGCACCTAACGCGCCGTCTCTGCCTTTCAATAGCCACATTCCGCAACGCGGAAATATTCGCAGGCCCGCAATAAAGTTGCGGTCAAGGCGACCGAACGTGGACGACCGGTGCGTTTAAGCGCCGCTGGCGGCGCGTTGGCTGAGGGCAGCCAGGTGCCCGTCCCCGCGTAAAAACAGCGGCATAGAACGATTTGATGAATCGGCCTGGCAGCAGAAGCGCAAGGCCGCGGAAATACGGCGCACCGGAATGCCGCATTCCCGAGACGGCTATGTGCCGCAGAAGGTGCGCTGGACTTCCTCTCCCGGGCTCGGCGGAGCCTGGTAGCGGGCAAACTGCGGCTGGTCGGTATAGGGGTTGGCGGTAACTTCGACCAGGGCCTCAAAGAGCGAGAAGTCCGCATCCTCGGTCGCGGCCGCGATCGCCTCTTCGATCCGGTGGTTACGCGGAATAAAGGCCGGGTTGACCGCCATCATGGCGGTCGCGCGTTCATCCGGCGTCGCCTTCTCGCGGCTGAGACGCTGACGCCACTCTTGCAGCCACGGCCCGATTGCCCCGGTAGAGGCAAAGGTCGAGGCGAGTGCGGCATCGGCGGCCGGGTCGCGGGCGCTGTCGCACAGCCGCCGGAAGGTGAGGGTGAAATCCGCTTCCCCCTGATGCATGGCCGTCAGCAGCGCCTGCAACAGGTCGAGATCTCCCTTTTCGCTCATGGCCAATCCGATCTTGCGCCGCATGCCATCCAGCCAGTGGCGCTGGAAGATCGCGCCGTACTCGCCGAGCGCATCATTGGCCAGTTCCACCGCAGTATCCTGGTTGTCGTCGAAGAGCGGCACCAGGGTTTCTGCCAGGCGCGCCAGGTTCCATTGCCCGATCGCCGGCTGGCTCGCATAGGCATAGCGACCGATCTGATCGATCGAGGAAAACACCTTCTTGGGATCATAGGCATCGAGGAAGGCGCAAGGGCCGAAGTCGATTGTCTCGCCCGAGATCGTCATGTTGTCGGTGTTCATCACGCCATGAATGAAGCCGACGTGCAGCCAGCGCGCGATCAGCTCCGCCTGGCGCGCGGTCACCGCCTTGTAGAAGGCAAGATAGGGCCGTTCAGCGTCCCTGACCTCAGGGTAGTGGCGATCGATCGCGTAGTCGGCAAGCACCTTCACCGACTCCATATCGCCGCGCGCCGCGAAAAATTGGAACGTGCCGACGCGCATATGGCTTGCCGCGACCCGCGTGACGATGGCGCCCGGCAGGATCTGTTCGCGATAGACCGGTTGCCCGGTGACGACGGCGGCAAGCGCCCGTGTCGTCGGAATGCCGAGCGCGTACATCGCCTCGCTGACGATGTACTCGCGCAAGACTGGACCGAGTGCCGCGCGCCCGTCGCCGCGCCGTGAGAAGGGGGTCTGGCCCGGTCCTTTGAGCTGGATGTCGCGCCGCTTCCCGTTGCGGTCGATCACCTCGCCAAGGAGGATCGCCCGGCCATCACCGAGTTGCGGCACGAAGGTGCCGAACTGGTGGCCGGCATAAGCCATGGCAAGCGGATCGGCACCGGCGGGAAGGCGGTTGCCCGAAAAGATCTCGGCGCCCTCGCGTTCGAGCGTCGCCACGTCGAGACCGAGCTCCTCGGCCAATGGCTTGTTGAGCTTGATCAGCCAGGGCTCCGCCACCGGAGTGGGCGCGACGCGCGCGAAGAACTGCTGCGGCAGGCGCGCGTAGCTGTTGTCGAAGGCAAAGGCTTCGGCATTTCCGGTCGGCGAGGCGGGAGCGTAATTCATGACAGGGCGGTCAACGGCCTTTGCCGGGATGTCCGGCTGCCGTCCTTTCCGTTCAAGTCTACACAAACACTGTGGCTTTCGCGAGGGTGGCGACGAGAAGGCGCCCTCCCGCAATTGCTTGCGAGAGGGCCGGGAGGGCGAGGCCCCGCGCCTCAGGCGCTAAGCGCCGTCGGTGGAAGGCAGGCCTCGCAGATTGCCGCGATGTGGCGATGGTCGGTGCCGCAGCAACCGCCAAGGATGCGCAATCGTGGCAAATGCGTCGTCAGTGTTCGATAACGCTGGCCGAGGTCGAGGGGATCCCCGGCATCCAGGATTTCGCTGTTGTCGAGCTCGGCATGGCTCATCCTGGAAGCGTTGGCTCGGATACCGGCGATGCGCTGCGCCCAGGCGCTCCCCGTATCGAGGCTGGTCTCGAAATGATCGGGGTGGGCACAGTTGATCATGTAGTAGTGCGGATAGCCGCCGGTCGCCGCATCAACGGTCTCGATCGCGGCCCGAAGGGTTCGGCCGTCTGGGAGCCGGCCGTCGGTTTCCACCGTGAAGGCAATCGAGCAGGGCATGCCATGGCTCTGGGCCGCCCGGGCAATGCCGGTCGCCTCGTCGATGCTGGTCAGCGTATAGGCGCCGACGATATCGGCGTCACTGGCGGCAAAGGCGGAGATCTGTGGTCCGTGATAATCCTCGGCCTCATCCGCGCTCATGCGGCCCAGGCGATAGCCGTCGCCGCGCGGCCCGATGGCGCCGCTAAGCACGATCGGCGCTTGCGGACGTTCGTACTCGGCGCGCAGTTCCGCCAGCATGTAGATGGCGTTCTGGTTGACCTCGGCCAGGGCCGCGGCGTCATAGCCGAGCTTCACGCCCCAATCGGCGCTGGCGCGCCAGGTGGGTGTGTCGAGCACGAAGCCGGTGCCGTGCTGCTGTGCAATTGCGAGATATCGCTTGTAGTAGTCGAGCAAGCGCCGGCGCCCGTCCGCCGTCGAAATGAGCACGAAGGCGGCAAAATGCGGGAGGGAGATGCCCTCATGAAAGATCAGCGTCGTTTCGATGCCACCGTCACTCAGGAACAGTCCACCCTTCAAGAGCGGCAGGCTGCGTCTGTATTTGGCCATATCGGTCTCCACCGGTTCAGTCTTGGCTGAAGGGCCCGCGGATGCCTCCAACACCGCAGAACCAAGTAAATTTCTGCCTTATGATCATCTTCTAAACTAGACGACTTGCGGTATACTATTGCTAATATACTAAATTAGTGTCGAAAAATCAGTGACTTACTGGCTTGCAGCCGCCGCTGCGCTAGGAGCTGGCCGCCGAGTAATTGCTGGAAACCGTACCAATGGTAGGGAGCAGCTAATGCGAAAGGGTGAGGAAACGCGCGCCAGAATCCTCGACGTCGCCGAGGCGGCGGTGCTTGCCAAGGGTTTCGGCGCGACTTCGATCGACGAGCTGATCGCCGAGACCGGCATCACCAAGAGCGGATTCTTCTACCATTTCCGCGACAAGAACGAACTCGCGCGGGCTCTGCTCGAGCGCTACATCGAGAACGACGAGCGCATCTACGACGAGATCTTCGGCCGCGCCCATCAATTGTCAGACGACCCGCTGCAGGCTTTTCTTCTGGGACTGAAGATGCTGTCGGAAATTCTCGCTGACCTGCCGAACGGTCATCCCGGCTGCCTGGTCGCGGTCATGTGCACGCAGGAGCGTGCTTTCGATCGCGAGATCCAGGAGATCAACCGGCAGGCGGCGCTGATGTGGCGTCGGCGTTTCGGCACGATGTTCGAGGCGATCATGCAAGTCTACCGGCCACGCGAGCCGCTCGACGTCGACCAGCTGGCCGATATGGTTTCGACCGTGCTTGAAGGCGGCATCATCCTGTCGAAGGCGCTGAAGCAGCCTGAAAGCCTGCCGCAGCAGCTGCTCGTACTCCGATCCTTCGTCCGGCTGCTGTTCCAGCCGGCAGCGTGAGCAATTCCAGGAAAAGCGCGGTTTTCCGTCCGGAATGGCGCCTTGCGGTGCGTCAGCCTTCCATCTCAAGCGCCAAGGCAGCAAGCTTGCGCACCGTGTTGAGGTTGCGCGCGGTGCCTGGTTTGGCGGCCGGCAGCTTGAACTTCGAACGGCCGGAGCCGTTCGGGAAGTGGATATAGATCTCAGCTCCGGCAACCTGGGCTTCTTCGCCATCGGGTGCCACGAGTTTGTCGAGCGCGTCTGATGGTGCCGGCTCGCGCAGGAAAACGACAAGCAGCAGATTGGGCTTGGCGTCCGGGAAGGGGGCCTGATCGGCGATCGCCTGCAATTGCGCGCCGGTCCTGATCATCACGCCTGGCGCCTTACCGAGCTTTTCCTGAAGTGCGCTGTCCAGCATTGCCGCCGCCTCTGCCGCCGGCAGATCGGAGCGGAACAGCACGTTGCCGCTCTGGATGTAGGTCTTGACGTCGGCAAAGCCGAGCCCCTCGCAGATCGCCTTGAGGTCGGCCATTGGAAGCGATCCCGTACCACCGACATTGACGGCTCGCAGCAGGGCGACGTGGACGGGCATGGTGGGACCTTTCACATCAGGTGGCAACGGGATGAGAAAAACCGCAAACAGGTTTCCTCATCCCGATCCGTTTACATCTTGCCGGCGACCTTGATGGCAAAGGCGTATTCGAAGGCGATCTCCTCGAGCCGCTGGAAGCGGCCCGAAGCGCCGCCATGGCCGGCGTCCATATTCGTCTTCAACAGGATCGGCGCGCTGCCCGTCGTCTTCTCGCGCAGCCGCGCGACCCACTTCGCCGGCTCCCAATAGGTGACGCGCGGATCGGTGAGACCGCCGAGTGCCAGGATCGCGGGATAGGACTTCGCCTCGACATTGTCGTAGGGCGAGTAGCCGGCGATGATGTCGTAGAACTCGCGGCTCTCGATCGGGTTGCCCCATTCCGGCCATTCCGGCGGGGTCAGGGGCAGGGTGTCGTCGAGCATGGTGTTGAGCACGTCGACGAAGGGTACGGCCGCGATAACGCCGGTGAACTTCTCCGGCGCCATATTGGCGATCGCGCCCATGAGCATGCCGCCGGCGGAGCCGCCTTCTGCGACGATCTTCGCGTAGGACGTGAACTTCTGTTGATTCAGATAGTCAGCGGCCGCTATGAAATCCTTGAAGGTATTGGTCTTCTTGGCCATCTTGCCGTCTTCGTACCAGGCAAAGCCGCGATCCTTGCCGCCGCGGATATGGGCGATGGCATAGACGAAGCCGCGATCGGCCAGCGACAGGCAATTGGTGTTGAAGCCGGCTGGAATGGTGATGCCATAGGCGCCATAGCCATAGAGCAGGCAGGGCGCCGAACCGTCGAGCGGCGTGTCCTTGCGGTAAAGCAGCGTCACCGGCACTTCGGTGCCATCCCAGGACGGCGCGAAGACGCGGCGGGTGACATAGTCGTCCGGGTTGTGGCCCGAAGGCACTTCCTGGGTTTTCAAGAGCGTGCGCGCGCGCGTCGCCATGTCGTAGTCGAAGAGCTGCGACGGCGTGGTCATCGACGAGTAGGAGAAGCGGATGACGTCGGTGTCGTATTCGGCAGCACCGGAAAGGCCGAGCGAATAGGCCTCTTCGGCAAAGGCGATCGCGTGCTCTTCGCCGGTCTTGCGGTCGCGGATGACGATCTCCGGCAGGCCTTCGCGGCGCTGCAGCCAGACGAGGTGGCGGGCATAGGCCATGTGGCTGAGGATCAGTGTGCCGGGCTTATGCGGCACCACCTCGCGCCAATTCTCCTTGCCCGGTGCCGTGACCGGCGCTTCGACGATCTTGAAGTCCTTGGCGCCGTCGGCATTGGTGAGGATGTAGAAGACGTCGCCGCCTTCGGTCATCGCGTATTCGAGCCCGGTGACGCGCTCGGCGACGAGCTTCGGCTCAGCCGTCAGATCCTTTGTCGAGAGCAGTCGGTATTCGCTCGTCTCGTGATCGTGGATGTCGATGTAGATGAAATCGTCGAGCAGCGAGCCGCCGACCGACATGAAGAAGCCGGGATCCGTCTCCTCGAAGACCAGCCGGTCGTCGGTCTGGGCGGTGCCGAGGATATGGTGGAAGATCTTCGACGGGCGGTGGTTGTCGTCGAGCACTGTGTAGAAGAAGCTCTTGCCATCGGGCGCCCAGGCGCCGCCGCCGCCGGTGTTCTCGATCACGTCTGCCAGGTCTTCGCCCGTTGCGAGGTCGCGCACCCGAAGCGTGAAATACTCCGAACCCTTGTCGTCATAGCCCCAGATGCCGAGGCTATGGTCGGTCGAATGGTCGAGCCCGCCAAGGCGGAAATAGGCCTTGCCTTCGGCTTCCTTGTCGCCGTCGAGCAGCAATTGCCGGATCGCCTCGTCCTTGTGGTCGCCGTCACGGGGAATGCGGAAGTAACGCGGCTGCTCGCCGCCGGTGACATAGGCATGGCCGTAGGCGAAGGGACCGTCCTTGACCGGGATCGAGCTGTCGTCCTCCTTGATCCGGCCGCGCATCTCGGCAAACAGCGTCTTCTGAAGAGCCTTAGTGTCATCCATCGCCGCGTTCATGTAGGCGTTTTCGGCCTCCAGATGCTTGCGGATATCAGGATCGAGGATCGAGGGATCCTTGAACATCGCCTGCCAATTGTCCGCGCGCAGCCAGGCATAGTCGTCGGTGCGGGTAATGCCGTGGCGCGTGTCGCTGACCGGCTTCTTTGCGGCGACGGGAGCTTTGGGGAGGTTGCTGAATACGGACAAGATACGTCTCCGGGATCAATGCGGCGGGAGACAATGAGATAGAGACCCTGTCGAAAGCGATCAAGCGCAATCGAGCTACGCGCGGATCACCGCGGCATCGGGTGGGCTGCTGCCCCTTCCATCGTGGTGGGTAGGGGCAGCGTGTTGCTACGATTTTTCGCCGACCTTTCGCCGGTACGCATCAACCGGCAATCCACCGACGCCCCAGTCTTCGAGCGCCACTTCGTCGATGACAACGAAGGTGGTGGCCGGATCCTTGTTGAGCACGGTGTAAAGCAGATCGGTGACGCCCTTGATCAGGGTTGCTTTCTGCTCGGGGGTTGCACCCTCGCGGGTTATCTTGATGTTTACGTAGGGCACAAGCTTCTCCTATTGCGCGGATGCGATGTCGTAATGGAAGACCTTGGCGATGATCTGCCAGCGGCCGTCAAGAAAGACCAGGGACAAAAAGTCGGTGAAGGCCTTCTCGCCGATGGCGCATTGCACCTTGGCAAATGCGGTTACGGGGCCTGCGAACTCAATGGAAAGAATACGGTCGATGCGCGCTTCGTCTCGGCTTTCGGGCGAGGGACGTTTTTCGACGATCGGAAAGTACCTGTTCATGTCGAGTTCGAGCAGGGTTCCGTCCGTTGCGGTGGCATAGAGCGCCTTCGGGTGGAAGACTTGCCTGAGAATGTCGGTGTCGCTGCGATAGAGCCCGTCGAAGTAGCGTTGCAGGACGTGGACGATGGCTGCGAACTGCGGATCCTTCGGTGACGCGCTCATGCCGCGACCAGGCCTTCCGCCCGCATTGCGCTGCGCACGGCAGGACGTGTGCCGATCCGTTGCATGTAGGCTGCGAGATGCGGCCATTGCGTGAGCGCGATCCCGGTGCCGCTGCTCCAGTTGACGACCGTGAAGAGATAGGCGTCGGCGACGGAGAAGACCTCCCCGAGCAGGTAAGGGCGCGCGTCCGCGAGCAGGCTTTCGACATGGGTCAAGCGTTTCGCCACCTGCAGCGTGGCTGCCTCCTTTGCATCGGGGGATGCGGTCGGGTCGAACAGCGGCGAGAAGGCCTTGTGCAGTTCCGATGAGATGAAGTTCAACTGTTCCTGAAGGCGGGTGCGCGCCAGCGTGCCGTTTTCAGGCGCAAGTTTCGCCGCCGGAAAGCGATCGGCGATGTACTGCACCACAGCAGCACCTTCGGTAACGACCTCGCCGCTTTCCAGCACCAGCGCCGGTACGTAGCCCTTGGGGTTGACCGCCTTGTAATCCGCACCGGTCTCGGTGCGATGAGTCTTGGTATCGACCCGGACGATCTCGAAATCGGCACCGGCCTCGTGCAGGCTGATATGGGGGGAAAGCGAACAGGCGCCGGGGGCGTAATAGAGCTTCATCATCTGGTTCCTTCTGAAATGATTGTCCGTTTGTCGAGGACGGCGGAACCTAAGCGGAAGCGGTAACCTTTGTATATCAGATAACCTTATGTTACCTCCCTTTCCGGTTTCCCCGCGGTAACTGGAAAGTTTTGCCCATGAGCTTGAAAATTCGGAAAAATCGGGCCGCGGCCTTGCCGCCGAACTGCCCGGTCGGCGAGTGCATGGTGCTACTCGGCGGCGCATGGACGCCGAACATCCTCTGGTCCTTGAGCGCCGGGCCGCGCCGCTTCAGTGAACTGAGGATCGACGTGCCCGGTATTTCGGCAAAGGTGCTGAGCACTCGGTTGAAGGAACTTGAGGAGAAGGGTGCTGTCGAGCGGCGGATCATGCCGACGTCGCCGCCTTCCGTGGAATACAGCCTCAGTGAGCTCGGCGCGGAGTTCATCCCGGCCATCCATGCCATCGTCGAGGTCGGCTATCGGCTGAAGCAGCGGCGAGGCGTCGAGGTCGTGCGCAAGGAAACGGCTGCCGCTCCGGTCCCGGTCACTACCAGCGCCCCTTCAGGCTCTGCACCGCATGCTCGATGAACGCGCGCACCTTCGGCGTTTGCGCCTGGCGGTCGGCAAAGCAGGCATAGAAATCGAAGGGCTCGTGGTCGGTGCTGGCCAATCCCTCCTGCGGCAGTTCGCCGAACAGCGGCACCACCAGCCCGCGTTCGATCAGCGGCGCTGCGATGAAGGCGCCGAGCCGGGTGATGCCGGCGCCGGCGATCGCCATCTCGGCGAGCGTGTCGATATCGTTGCTGACGATCGTCGCCTTCAGTTCCGGCTCGAAGCGCAGGCCGTCGCGGGTAAACGCCCAGCGAAAGATCCGGCCATGCCCCGCATAGCGGTAGACCAGGCAATCGTGGTGCACGAGATCTTCCGGTTGCTGCGGGCGGCCGCGTCGCTCCAGATAGGAGGGGGCTGCACAGATGATCATCGGCACGGAGGCAAGCTTGCGGGCAATCAGCCCCTGTTCGAGCTGCAGACCGAAGCGCACGCTGATGTCGATGCCTTCGCCGATATGATCGATCTCGCGGTCGGTGACGACGAGCTCGATCGAGACATCCGGATACCGGGCGGCGAAGGAGGGGACGAGCGGCGCCACCACATGACGACCGAAGGCGACGGATGAGGCGATCTTGAGCGGCCCACGCGGCTCGGTGCTGAGTGCCGAAACGGCTGCTGCTGCAAGCTCCAGCTCGTGTACGACGCCGCGCACCCTCTCGTAGTAAATCCGCCCGCTCTCGGTCAGGCCCAACTGGCGCGTGGTGCGGCTGAGCAGCCGGCTGCCGAGCGTTCGCTCCAGGCGGGCGATGTTCTGGCTCGCGGAAGCGGGTGTAATCCCGAGCTTTCGTGCCGCCGCGGCGATGCTGCCTTCCTCGACGCTCCTGACGAAACTCTCGACGCCGCGCAAAGTGTCCATAACCCAAACCATCGAATAGAAACATCTATTCGATGGTTTTGCCTGTTTCTGAACAAGGCTGCAATGGCCTACTTGGCTGCGACGCGATCCGTATAGTGCGGCCAGAAACGAGGGGGTGGTCCCCTCGATCAAACCAGGAGACTTCTGATGGGAGACACCCTATCGGCGCCGCGGCTCGCGCGCAGCCGCAAGCTGCCGCCGCGTGCGGCCCCCGTTGCCTTCGCCTTCTTCATGTCGGCGATCATGGCGTTTCTGATGTGCTGCGTCATCGTCGGCGTCAACACCGGCATCGACGCCGGCTACCCGGCCCGCGTGCTCGGTTCCTACGCGCTCGCCATGCCCGTCGCCTTCGTCTGCGTGCTCATGGTCCGCCCCGTGGTCGCGCGGCTGGTCGGCGTCGTCTGCCGCCTGCCGGGCTGACAAGACCCCGTCCCGGAAAACCGGGACGGGCGGCGTGCCCACGTCGTCATGGGATAAGGGGCGCTCTCGTCGTGAAATCCATTCAGTTGCAATTCAGCCGAGGGGTCGCATTCTGTTTTCTGCCGCAACGACTGGCGGTCTGATCAAGGGGCAAGGAGATGGGCATGTTGAACAAGCTGGTGCAGGCGGCCATTCTGGCCGGGGCGCTCTCCGCCGCACTTCCCGCTACCGCAAGCACATTTGTCGCCTGGGAAGTGTCCGGGGTCGACTGGAACGACGTGCTCAACGCGCGCGCCTGGCCATCCTCCTCCTCGGCGATCCGCGCCGGCTATCCCAACGGCACGAAACTGCAGATGACCGGCCGCTGCATGAACGGTGTCGATCTCAAGCGCATCGCCCGCTGGTCGGCTTCCGCCCAGCGCCAGGCCGTGCGGGCCACCTGGTGCCAGATCTGGCACGATCCGCAGCGCAGCGGAAACTGGCAGGAGGGCTGGGTTTACGGCAAGTTCATCCGGCCGGCGCGCTTCTGACACGTTTGGACGATGACGATAAAGCGTCGGCGTGGCTGGCAAACAACAGCCCTGGTCGCATACTCCCGTATAAAGCACAGCGTTGCTTTGTTTTATCGGGAGCAGAGGTATCGTGAACAATACCTATGGCAGACTTGCCTCTCATGTTTATAATTTAGACAAATATATTGGAAAGTCCTTCGGCGACATCGAGTATTATCGGCAGAGGCTCGACGGCTATCGTGGGCCGATCCTCGAACCAGCCGTCGGCAACGGCCGAGCGCTGATCCCGTTGCTGGAGGCCGGTTTCGATGTCTGCGGGTTTGATGCCTCGCAGGACATGCTCGACTATTGCCTCGCCCAATGCGCCGGCCGCGACTTGGCGCCGGCCCTGTCTCGCCAGACCTTCGAAACCTTCACCTATGCAAAGCGCTTCGATGCGATTGTCGTACCCGCCGGTTCGTTGCAGCTGATCGCCGATCATGCAGCGGCATCAGCCGTGCTGAAGCGCTTTTACGATCACCTGGCGCCGGATGGTCGGTTGATCTTCGATCTTTACCCGGGCGACATGGTTGCCGACCTGCAGCCGAATATCCGGAGCTGGCAAACGGAGACGGGCGACCTTTTGACCCTGACCAGCCAGCGTGTGAAGACCGACATCATCGGCCAGACGACCGTTTCCCACCTGCGCTACGACCTCTGGCAAGAAGGACGACTGGCGTCGAGCGAGCTTGAATTCTTCACCATGCGCTGGTGGGGCATTCAGGAAATGCTGCTGACGCTGCAGGCAGCCGGTTTCGAAGATCTCGTCGTTTCCGGCGACTATACCTTCGGCCGTGCTCCAAGGGACGGTGACCATGTCGTCACCTTCGAATGCCGACGCCCGGTATAGGTCGCGCGTCGAAGCAAACCGGACAAAAGAGCCACGCCCGGTCGCCCGGGCGTGGCTTCGGTTATCAGCGGCAACGGGCCGCGGCGTTGCCCTGATCGAGCTTGACGCCGTTGACGGTCAGCACCGAACCCGGCGACTGGGTGATCGTCCCGGCCGACCAGCCGTTGTCGAGCAGGCAATCCTTCGGCGTGTTGCTCACGCTGACATTGCCGGTGATGTCTTCGGTCGGGCCCGAGAAGTAGAGGCCCGCCTTGCCGGCTTTGTCGACGGTCATGTTCTTCAGCACGACGTCGCGCACCGGTCCTCCAAGGAACTCGAACTCGTTGCCGTAGATGAAGGCGCCATAGGTGCCGGCATTCGTTACCTTGACGTCCTCGAGCGAAATCCCGGAGACGGGATTGAAGAAGATGCCGGCGTTGCGGGTACCGTCGACGGTCAGTCCTTTGACGTTGACGTTGGTGGTCGTCGCATCGAGGTTCGGGCTCGAGACCAGCATCAGACCGTTGATGCCGCCAAAGAGCCGCATGTCGTTGATCGCGACGTTGGAGGTGCCCTGCAGCACAACGAGATCCATGTCCCGGTCCTGCTTGGCATTGTCGACCGTTACACGGTTGAGCCTGACATCCTTGCCGGCGACGAGCAGCACGCCTTCGCGGCGGGAGTTGCTGATCGTCACCTTGTCGAGCGTGACGTTCTGCGTGCCGGTGACCAGTTCGTAGTCTGTCCGTCCGACCTTCCTGAACTCGCCGCCGGCAAAGACCCCATAGGTGACCTTGTCGATGACAGTGTCGCGCACCGTCACGTTTCGGCTGCCGACGGAGCTGACGGCGGCATAGGGCGCCTTGTTGGGGTTGTAGATCGAGAATTCGCAGGTCGTGTTGTTCTCGCAAATGTAGAGGTCGTGGATGCGGCTGTCCTGAACCAGCGCGCCATTAACGCGCGTGAAGCGAATGCCGTCGTGGTTGGTGGCGCCAATGTCGACCTTGTCGACGGTGACATCTGCGGTATTCGTGGCCGAAATGCCGGCTAGGCCGCCGCGGACCGAAAGCGACGAGATGGTGCTGCCCGACGCCATGGCAATCACGTCCTGGGCCGGGTTGTAGCCGGTGATCGTGGTGGCCGCACCCTGATTGACGAAGGTTGCGGTCGCGCCGCTGCGCGCGCCGCTAACGGCAATTGCGCCGCCGCCGCCAAGGAGTGTCTGGCCGTTGCCGAGTGCGAGTGTGCGGTCGAGACCGAGGTTGCCGTCCGCGAGGATCAGCGCGTCGGCGCCGGCAGCCCCGATCAGGGCGTTGATGTCGGAGGCATTGCCGGAAGCCGAGGAAAGGGTTACCACCCGGCCGGCATTACGGCCGGTGCCGGCAAGCTGCGCGGCCTCGACATCGCCGGTGGCGCCCGCATGGGTGCGGATGCGGGTGGCGCGCTCGACACGCTGGGTCATCGGATCGAAAGCGTCGGCGGTCGAGCCGGTCGCGCCGAACGGGATGCGCAGCCGTGCCATGACGGCGCCCTTCAGCTTGTCCTCGTTGTCATAGGTGCCGGTCACGCCGAGCGAGACGGTCGATCCCTCGGAAAGGCCCGGCAGGTCGGCAAAGGTCAGTTCCGCACGCAGCTTGGCGCCGAACATGTCGCCGAGGTTGCGGCCGCCATACCAGTAGCTGCCGCCGAAAACCTTCAGCTGAACGTTGGAGTCTTCCGCAAAGACAGGCAGGCGCCCGCCGATTTCGGCGTCGATGCCGCGCCGCGCCCGTTCCTTGCCTTCCTGGAAGACGAGCACGTGGTCGCGCACATAGGCGGCATTGAAGGCGCTCAGCGTCTTGGCGCCGGTCAAAGGCAGATAGAAGTTGCTGCGCATTTCGAGGTCACCGCTGAGCGCCTCGAGGCCGAAGGACAGCTGGCTGAAGGCGTTGCCGTGGTCGCTCTTCAGATAGTCGTAGTAGCCGTAGCCGCCGATGACCCATTGGTCGTTGGCGCGGAAACGATAGCCCACGCCGACGGAGCCCTGGCGGACGGAATCGTTGGCAATGGCCCCGCGTGTATCGATGAAAATCGCATTGCCCGAATCGAGCACGAAGGGGAGGAAAAAGCCGCCGCCGGCAGCTGACCCGCCGCTGAAGAAGCCGCCTTCGATTTCCGCCTGCGGACGAAAATCCACCGCCAGCGCGGGGCTCGAAAGAAGGGTGCTGCTCGCCAGGGCAGCCGCAAGAAAACTCTTATTTTTCATATTATTAACTCCGCATGAATGCGACCTTGGGCGAGGCCGATTGGGCATGCGGTTAAAATATGTGAGTATAATACTCAAGTTTATTGATCGGTTGTCTGGGAACTATCCAGCGGCGTGTTGACGCAGGCCGCCCGCGCGGGAACGAGCGGCCATCGTCCGGGTTCGGTCAGGCCCTGAGAGCCTCGGCATTGTCCTTGGCGTAGGTTTCCAGGCTACGCGGCTCGTGGCCTGTCAATATCTTTACGTCGCCGGTAGGGTTTGCCACCCAGCCTTCGCGCACGGGATGGAAGATCGACGCGAGGAAGTGGGCGTAGTCCTCGGGCACCCCGGCGCCGACCAGCACGCCGACGAAGGTCTCGTCATCGACAGGCGTGTAGGCGATGGGCTTAACGGTCACGCGTGACAGGATCGCTGCCGCCTCGCCGTAGCTCAGCGCTTCCGGCCCGGTGAGGTTGAAGGCGCGGCCGTTGAAGGCTTCGCTGGTCAACGCTGCCACGATGCTTTCGGCAATGTCGCGTGTATCGATGAAGCTCGTCCTGCCTTCGGCCGCCGGAACCGCGATCGCGCCGTGGCGGATACCCTCGATCCAGTAGCTCTGGAAATTGTCGGAGAACCAGTTTGGCCGGAGGATGACGAAGGGTGTTCCGGTTTTCTCGAGCTGCAGCTCAAGTTGGCGATAGGGGATGTTATCGTCCGCATCGACGCCGATGACGGTCATCAGCACGACCTTGATGCCGCGCGCGGCAGCGGCGGCCATGATCGGTCCGACCAGCCCGACCGGGTCGAGATATCCCGCCGGTGTCAGAACGAACAGGCGGTCGACGCCGTCGAGCGCCGGGCCAAAGGTCGTGGCATCCTCGTAGTCGAAGGCGACGGCTTCCGCGCCATCAACGGCTGTCGCCTTTCGGGACGCAGCCCTGACCGTTTCGCCACGTGCGGCCAGCGCCCGTACCACCTTGCTGCCGATCGTCCCGTTCGATCCAAGAACCAGAATCTTGCCTGCCATCACCGTTCTCCTGAGTATCCAAATGAAACCATGTTGCGGATGGATACTGGATATTGGTCCGGGAAAATGCTGTAAAGGAGGCAGTTTTTGGTGACATGGTTTCCGCCCGGAAACCGCGATGGGGTGCCCGATGGAGTACGACGTCTATATCCAGACCTGTCCGACCCGCCTGGTGCTGGACAGGCTTGCCGACAAATGGGCCGTGCTGGTGCTTGGAAAGCTCGATGAACAGCCGGTGCGCTTCAACCAGTTGAAGCGCGAGATCGACGGCATCTCGCAGAAGGTGCTGTCGCAGACCCTGAAGAAGCTGGAGCGGGACGGGCTCGTCAGCCGCAGCGTCTTTGCGACGGTGCCGGTGACCGTGGAATATGCGATCACTCCGCTCGGTCGCACGCTGACATCGACGGTCGCGGCGCTGACGCGCTGGGCGGAGGAGAACATCGAGGCTGTGCTGCAAGCCCAGCAAAAATACGACCGCAGCGCCTGAGGCGGCTGCGGCCGGCAAGTTTGCCACTGGCGCAAAGGCGCCTGTGGCCTGGGAGAGAGGATCAGGCGACGAGCTTGAGGCCGATGCCCCAGGGGTCGACGAGGCTGTGGCCATTGCCGTTGCGGCTGACAGCGATTTCCAGCGTATCGAGCTTCGCGAGCGCCGCTGTGAGCTCGCCCGGCTCCTTGTACTGGATCGTATAATCCGAAAGTCCGGTCATGTGGCCTTCGCGCTTCGGCGCACCCCGCGAGTTCCAGATATTGGCGGCGACGTGATGGTGGTACTTGCCCGCGCCGAAGAAGCTCGCGCCGGGATAGCGTGCCATCAGCCCCAGGCCCAGCACGTCGCGGAAGAAAGCATCGGCCTGAGGAATATCGGACACCTGCAGATGGATATGGCCGATGGCCGTCCCGTCCGCCATGCCGCCCCAATTGTCCTTGGGTGCTTCGTCGTAGAGCGCCTGCAGATCGAGCGGCAGCGTATCCATGCCGACGGTCCCATCCGGCTTAAACGTCCATTCGCTCCGCGGTCGGTCGCGATAGACTTCGATGCCGTTGCCTTCCGGATCGGCGAGGTAAATCGCCTCGCTGACCAGGTGGTCGGACGCGCCCTGCAGCCTGATATTGTTGTGCGCGATATGGGCGAGCCAGCGGCCGAGTTCTTCGCGGCTCGGAACAAGAAAGGCGTTGTGGAAGAGGCCAGGCGCGTTGCGTGGCGCCCGCGCGGCGTTGCCTTCGGTCGTCAGCGTCAGCAGCGGGTGGCCATTGACGCCCAGCGTCTCGCCGCTCTTGCTCGCTTCGATCGGGCTCAGGCCCATGATCTTCTGATACCAGGCGGACACGGCCGGCAGATCCTGGACGACCAGATGCGCATGCTCGACATGCGCGGGCATGGCAAGCGCATGGTCGGTTGGCATGTCGAAAGTCTCCTGCGAGGTCATGTCTGTCTCCTTGGCATCGAAGCTACGGCCGGTTCGCCGTTTCAGTTTCATCGAAACTGTTGGGAATATGGGCCGCCTCGTTCGTTCACGGAAGCCTGTCAGTCACTTGATGTTGTGTTCGACGCGCGTTGACAGTGGTTGTCGTCGCCCTACCTCATTTCGAGTGGGGCCATGCGCGCGCAGCGCTTTCGATTTGATTTCAATCAAAGCCGAAGATGCCGTCGAGGCGCAATCTTGAGACGAGGGATTGGCCTGTGGCAACAGCCTGGCGATCCGCGTGGGCAACAGAAGGAGTACAGCATGTACAAGAAGATCATCGTCCCGATTGCCATGGATCAGCTCGAACACGGCGAGTCCGTGCTCGGCATTGCCGAAAAGCTGATCGATGAGGGGGGCGAGATTATCCTGCTGAACGTCGTCGAGGATCTGAACGCCTATGCGCAAGGCTACATGATCGTGGATTTCCCGCTGGAAATGGTCGAGGAATCCCGAAAGCAGGCGTTAAAGACGCTCGAGGCGCTCAAAACCAAGCATGGGATCAAGGGCCGCATCGAAATCCGCACCGGCGGGGCCGCCGGCACCATTAACGCCCTTGCCAGCGAAGAAAACGCCGATCTCGTCATCATCGCGTCCCATCGGCCGGGTCTCATCGACTACTTCATCGGATCGACGGCAAGCCGGGTCGTCAGCCATTGCCCCTGCGCCGTTCTCGTCGACCGGTAAGCCACGAACAACAAGAGCGCATGCGGCGCGAGACCTTCGCGCCGCCACCGCCAAGGAGTCTTCAGATGGACAAACATGGGCTTGACGACTTTCACGACCGCCTGACACGCCGCAAGGCGGAGCTGCAGGGGCGTCTGGTCAGGATCGAGCACGATCTCGATGAGCCGATGAACGCTGATGTCCCGGACCGGGTGACCGAGCGGGAAGGGGACGAGGTTCTCGAAGGCCTTGGCCTTGCGGGCCAGGAGGAGATCCGCGCGATCGATGCCGCGCTCGATCGGATCGCCGCCGGCACCTTCGGAACCTGCGTGCGCTGCGGCCTGCCGATTTCGGCGGCGCGCCTGCAGGCTGTGCCTCATGCGCCACTCTGTCAGGAGTGCGCGGCCGAGGTCGCCCGCGGCGGGCGTTGACGTCAGGCGGTCGGACCGCTCCCCAAATCCACTTTCAGTCGGGGAAGGAACCGCCCGGGGATCACGCTCGACGCGACGACCCCGTCATCGACCGCGCCCATGCGGCGATAAAAGTCGGCAGCGCCGGGATCCGCATCGATCGTCATGACTATTGCGCCGCGCTTGCGGGCGGCTGCGACGCACCAGTCGAAAAGCTGCCGGCCAATGCCTGCCGCCCGTGCTTCCGGCTCGATGAACAGCTTGTCCAGTTCGACCACCTGTCCGCTCCCGCGGACCTGCGCCAGGCCGAGGATGCGCTCGCCCTCCATGGCGACCTGAAGCTCCGAATCCATCCAGTCGTCGGCTGTGAGCGTCAAAGCCGCCCGGCATGCCTCAAGGAAGGCGGCGTCATAACCCCAAACGGCCTTTGATCGCACGCAGAGGTCGCTGAGCGCGGCCGCCTGATCCGGCTGAGGGCTACGCAAGACTGACATGATGATCCTCCCGATCGCATCCTTCGGCCGTTCATGTGGTCATCGCCGTGGCCTTCGGCAAGTCTCCCGTCAAACTTCTCAGACCGGTCATGCGATTGTTGTAATGCGTTGCAAAAGTTGATGCTTTTGCCACGTCCCTGCTTCTTTGCCGCGGCGCGGCCTTGTGGCAGGATGGTGGAAACGTTGCGGTGCGACGGGGCATGCGCGCCGCCGGAGAAGAAAAGGCTCGGGGAGAGGGAAGACGTGGAATTCGCAGGCGTCAAATGGAACTATGACCGTTCGGAACTGATTGCCGACGGCATCGTTCACGGCATCGGCCTGGCGGCTGCCTTGGTTGGCGTGACCGCGCTGATCTTCTACGCAACGGTGTGGAGCACGACCGGTCAACTCGCGGCCGCCGCCGTCTATGGCGCGGGGCTGCTCGCGACCCTCTCGATCTCGTTTCTTTACAACCTCTATCCGGTTTCACGCACCAAGTGGTTCCTGCGCCGCTTCGACCATTCCTCGATCTTCGTCTTGATCGCCGCGACCTATACGCCCTTCCTGCAGCGCGGCCTCGATGATCCCTTCCTGTTCGTGATGCTGATCGGCATCTGGGCGATCGCCGGCCTGGGCGTCGCCATCAAGTGCTTCTTCCCGGGCCGCTTCGACCGGCTGGCGATCCTGCTCTATCTCGCCATGGGATGGAGCGGCGTGCTCGCGGTCGGCCCGCTGCTGTCGGCGCTGACGGCAACGACGCTTGTGCTGATCCTGATCGGCGGCATCATCTATTCTGCCGGCGTGATCTTCCATGTGTGGGAAAAGCTGCGCTTCCAGAACGCCATCTGGCATGGCTTCGTCGTAACCGGAGCGGCGGTACACTATTCGGCCGTGCTGACCTGTTTCAGCGCCGCGTCCTGAGCGGCGATCAGTTTGGCGCTTCGCCGGCGGCCGCGGCGACCGGTGGATGCTGGCAACCTTCTGAAGGTCTCAACGCCTCTGCCATGCGCGAAATCACGCCATCGAAGCTGGTGAGCCGGGTCTTGCGGTACTGCAGGCGGAAATAGGCGGCGCTGCCGTCACAGAGCGCGATCGCGCGGGTGTAGAATACTTCGTCACCGCGCGCGCCCGAGAAACTCGCCCAGGCGGCCGTCACACGCGAATAGGAAATCCGCCAGTCACCCTCCCGCTCGTAGCCCATGCGGTCGTTGACGTCGGTCTCGAAGTCACCGTCCATGAGCGTGCTGCCAAAGACCGAAAGGGTCGCGCCGTTGTCGTTGGCGTGAAAACTCGCGCCATCGCCATTGTCGCCCCGGCTCTGCAGCTCGAAACCGGGAGGAATGTCGAGCACGTAGCCAAAGCGGGCGTTGGCGTAGGGAACCCAGTCTTCGGCCGCCGCCGCTGTGAGGGCGGAGGGAAGCAGCAATGCGAGTGCTGTCAGGATGCGTAGCATGCGGACCTCCTCTCGCTTGCTCGATCTATTGCTTCTAGCGCGGCTGGCGCCATGGGACCGTTCCCGGCGGAACAGCATCCCATGCCACTCCTTCCGCGCCCCGGTGTCAATCCTCGGTAAACGTCATCGCATGGCCGTTCAGGCAGTAGCGCAGCCCCGTCGGCGGCGGGCCGTCGGGAAAGACGTGGCCGAGATGCGCATCGCAATCGGCGCAGCGGATTTCCGTGCGCACCATGAAGTGGGAGCGGTCCTCGATCTCGCGGATCGCCTGATCGTCGACCGCAGCGAAGTAGCTCGGCCAACCGCAACCGGAATCGAACTTGGTGTCGGAGCGGAACAACGCCCGGCCGCAACAGACGCATTCGTAGGTGCCCGTCTGTTTGTTGTTGAGGAACGGACCAGTGAACGGACGCTCGGTGCCCTGCTGTCGCGTGATGCGATACTGCTCCGGCGAGAGCTGTGCCCGCCATTCCGCATCGGTTTTCACCACTTTCGGCGTCTTTACGGTCGTCATGAACGTCTCCTGTCGTTGCCGCGACTATATAGGAATGCAGGACCGCGCGCGCAAACATCACCAGGCCGCGTCCGCGTGAAGGGGCCTCAAGCGATTTCGCGGCGGATCACCGCCGGCCCGGCCCCGAGTCTGCGTTTGCTGTCATTGTAGAAGGCGATGAACTCGGCCGCCGGCAGCGCCTTGGAGAACAGCCAGCCCTGGCCGTACTGCACGCCGCGCTCGATGAGATAGTCGGCCTGTTCCTGCCGCTCGATCCCCTCGGCGACGATGTAGAGATCGAGCGATTTGGCGATGTCGATGATATGCGGCGTGATCGAGCTGGTGGCCGAATCGGTGCCGACAGTATCGATGAACGACTTGTCGATCTTCAGCGCATCGAGCGGTAGCTCCTGCAGGTATTGCAGGCTCGAATAGCCGGTGCCGAAGTCGTCGATGGCCACGGAGTGGCCACGCCGGCGCGCCTCCTCGATCGTCGCCCGGGCGGATTTGACGTCCATGAAGCCGCGTTCGGTTGCCTCCAGCCAGATCTGTTCTGTAAGCACGCCGGTGTTTCGAAGCGCCGTCTCGATCACCGGCAGGATGCGCCCGGATTTCAGGTCGTCGGCGGCGAGGTTGATCGCGATGTGCAGCGAGCGGTCGGCGACGAGCACGCTCTTCAATTCGGCGACCGTCGCATAGAGGACCTGATCGGTGATTTCCTCGATCAGTCCGTTTTCTTCCGCAAGAGGGATGAAGAGATCTGGCCGGACCATCTGCCCATCCGGTCGCCGCCATCGCACCAGGGCCTCCGCACCGACGCAGATGCCGGTCTTGAGCTCGATCAGCGGCTGGTAGTGGACGATGAACTCGCGCCGCTGCACGGCAATCGAAAGCTCGCCAAGCGGCGACAGACGACGCCGGGATAGCCAGACGACAAGCCCGACCATCAGCGCCGCGACCAGCGCTCCGCCTGGTAAGAGCAGCAGGCGTTCCCGATCCATGTCGCTTAGAATGGCGATGCTGGGCGCAGTGGCAACGGCGATCCAGTTTGCGTCCCGTGATGTTGCAAAAAGGTCGTCGGCGTTGCTGCCGGTCTTCGGAAGATCGGCGAGCCGTTCCGTCAGCGACGGGTCAGGATCGTTGAGGGTGCTGACCAGCACGCCGTTTTTGGTGGCGACTGCAAGCCGGGTGCCGGGCTCGGCGATCACGTCGACGAACCGGACCGGGTTGGTCAGCACCGTGTAGGAGCGATACCGGAACGCCGTCATGGGCGCGCCGGTGCTGATCGTCGGATACATCCGCGGGATGACTTCGACGCCGTTGCTCGCAAAGAAATCGGCAGGCGGCGAGCGGGTGAGCCGACGCGGCGGGTAACCCCACGAGGTGCATCTGAGCAACCCGTTCTCGAAGTAGCCGATATCCTCGATGGCGGTCGTGTTGACGACGAGGGAGCGCAAGGCTGCGATATGCGTGGCCATGCATGGCGGCATATCGAACCGGTCGGCCGTCTTCAGCGCCCGGGACGCTTCTCCGAGCGCGGCGTCTGCGCGCATGATGGCATAGTCGGCCAGGCGGGCGAGCCGGGCCTGTTCGCCGCGCACGGCGATCGACCAGGAAAGATAGTAGGCCGCAAGCATCGGCAGGATCGCGCCGAGGGCGGCCAGGATACTGGCGATGACGACTATGCGAGATCGTTCCAAGCGGGTCCCGCCCTATTCGAGATAGTGATGTTCTGTTCCGTGCCTGTCGTTATCGATACTGAAGCGGGCAACCGCTTCTGAGCCGTTGCAAGGTCTGCCGGCGGAGGCTTCTGGTCGGTTCGCTCTGAATTGAGAAAGTCTGCAAATACAACTATCACGTCTTGCAGTTCCGTTTCCAGAATGTTCGATCTATCCCCCGCCGCCCGATGAATATTTTGCTAACAGCATTTTAATTGTTGTTGGCGGACACCGCGTAAATCGCGCGAATCTGGTAATGCAAGGCTTCCGCTTCGGTTCGTCCGGCCGAGCTGACGGATATATAACGCCGATTTTATCCGGATAAGGCTTGAGACCCCAACACCCTTCTTTTATGTCGGGAGTCCGATCGATCATACGATGAAATAAAAGGAGCAGGCCAGGACGATGGATGTTGCGGCCCTGACATTTCTGGCCCTCGCACTGCCTTTCGTCGCGGCATTGCTCGCGCCGCTTCTGACACGTCTTCTCGGGCACAACGCCGCCTGGGTGCTTGCGCTGTTTCCCTTGGCGATCGTGCTGCACTTTATCCGTTTCTGGCCGGAAGTCGCCAAGGGCGAGGTGGTTACGGGCGGCTATGCCTGGATACCCTCGTTCAACGTCAGCTTTTCCTGGCTGATCGACGGCCTGTCGCTCACATTTGTCCTGCTGATTGCCGGCATCGGCGCGCTGATCGTGCTCTATTCCGGCGGCTATCTGAAAGGCCACCCGCAGCAGGGGCGGTTCTTTTCCTTCATCCTGATGTTCATGGGCTCGATGCTCGGGGTCGTCGTCTCCGACAGCTTCCTGATGCTCTTTGTATTCTGGGAACTGACCTCGATCACCTCGTTCCTGCTGATCGGCTTCGATCATTCGCGCGAGGCGGCAAGGCGCGCAGCCCTGCAGGCGCTGGTCGTAACCGGAGGCGGGGGCCTGTTCCTGCTTGCCGGACTGCTGATCATCTGGAATGTCAGCGGCGTCACCCAACTCTCGCTGCTGTCTGCCTTCGGGCCGGAGATGCGCGAAAGCCCGTTCTATCTGGCGGCGCTGCTCCTGGTACTTGGCGGCGCCTTTACCAAGTCGGCCCAGTTCCCCTTCCATTTCTGGCTGCCGAACGCGATGGAAGCCCCGACGCCCGTCTCGGCCTATCTGCATTCGGCGACCATGGTGAAGGCCGGTGTCTATCTCCTGATGCGGCTGAACCCGGTGCTCGGCGGCACACCTGAATGGCAGATCCTTTTGCCGCTCTTCGGCGGCGCCACACTCGTCATCGGCGCGGCGCTCGCCTGCCGCCAGACTGACCTGAAGTTGATGCTCGCCTACACGACGATGGCGTCCCTCGGCCTGCTGGTCATGCTGACAGGGCTTGGCGCACCCCACGCGATCGAAGCGGCGGTGCTCTATCTTGTCGCCCATTCGCTGTTCAAAGGCGCCCTGTTCATGGTCGCCGGCATCATCGACCACGAGACCGGCACGCGCGACGCGACGAGGCTCGGGGGACTTCGCTCCGCCATGCCGCTCACCTTCGTCATAGCGCTTGCCGCGGCATTCTCGATGGGCGGACTGTTTCCCTTCTTCGGCTTCATCGCCAAGGAGGAGATCTACTACGCACTCTCAGGCTTCGATCGCCGTTCCCTGGTCTTTGCCGCGATTGCGATCCTCGGCAATGCACTGATGTTCGCGGTGGCCTTTGCCGTCGCGCTCAAGCCGTTCGTCGGTGCAAAGATCGAGACGCCGAAGGCGGCCCACGAGGCTCCGATCTTGCTCTGGCTCGGGCCGGCGCTGCTTGCCGCCAAGGGGCTCTCCGCGGCGCTGCTTTCCGGACTGACGCATGAACTGGTATCGACGCCGATGGCGTCGGCGATCGCGGGCGAACCCCGTGCGGTCACGATTTCGGTCGTTCCTCACGTCGGCTTGCCCTTGATCATGTCGATCGTGACCGCAGTCATCGGCATCGGCTTTTATCTGAAGCTAGACCGTGTGCGTGCCTTCATGGCGACGATCCTTGCCGATATCGGCTGGGGTCCGGATCGTGGCTTCGACCAGTTCATCCGCGGGCTCGTTCGTTTCTCCGTCGCACTGACCCGCCGGCTGCAATCCGGGCGCCTCGAAGTCTACATGACCGCGACCTTCATCCTCATTGCCTTCGTGCTTTTGGTCGTGCCGATCGCCTATGGCGAGTTCCCGCGCCCGCCGCTCTTTGCCGCCGACGTGCCGCTGCATGAATTGGCGATCATGGCGATCGCGGTCATCGGCCTCATCGCGGTGGTGCTTGCTGCCGACCGGTTGACCGCCATCGTTTCGCTCGGCATCCAGGGCTTTGCCGTCGCGGTCATCTTCCTGCTCTATGGCGCGCCGGATCTGGCCTTCACCCAGTTCATGATCGAGACGCTTTCGGTCGTCGTCCTTGCGCTTGTGATGACGCGGCTCCGGTTGTCACCATCGGACCATCGTCCGCTTGCGCAAAAAATCCCGGATGTCGCGATCGCCCTTGCCTGCGGTCTCGGCTTCGGGCTGATGCTGTTGAAGGTGACGGGTGTACCCTTCGATGCGACGCTCACCGACTTCTTCAATCTCTACTCGAAGTCGATCGCCCACGGCGCCAATGTGGTGAACGTCATCATCGTCGATTTCCGCGGCACGGACACGCTGGGCGAGATCGCAGTGGTGATGGTCACGGGTCTTGCGATCCTGTCCTTGGTTCGCTTGAGGGCGGGTTCGCTTCGACGCGTCGCCGATAACGATCCGGATGCGGAGGAAGGCGCATGAAGTCGGTGATTTTCCGCGCCGTCGCGCCGTTCCTGACGAGCCTCATGGTGCTGTTTTCGATCTTCGTCCTGTTGCGCGGCCACAACGAGCCGGGCGGCGGTTTCATCGGCGGCTTGATCGCGGTGTCTGCGCTGGCGATCTACGGCATCGCCTGCGGTGTCGAGACGGTGCGCCGCGCGATCTATTTCCACCCGATGGCGATTGCCGGGGCAGGCCTCCTGGCCGCGACGGTCGCCGGCCTGATCTCGATCGCCGCCCGCGTTCCCTTCATGACCGGCCTGTGGGTCTATCCCTCGGTGCTCGGCCTGGAAGTACCGCTCTCGACGGTGATGCTGTTTGATTGCGGCGTTTATCTCGTGGTCGTCGGCGCGATCAGTTCGATTGCGCTTTCGCTCGAAGAGCGGGGAGGCGAATGATGGAAGCCTGGTTCGCTCTGCTCGTCGGCATCTTCTTCACGGTCGCCGTCTATCTGCTCCTGTCGAAGTATGTCATCCGGGTGCTGCTTGGCGTTGCCATCCTCGGAAATGCCGTCAACCTCCTGATCTTTACCGGTGGCAGGCTCACGCGTGGCATCCCGCCGGTCGTTCCCAGCCAAAAGGATGCGCTCGTCGGCCCCGCCGCCAACGCCCTGCCGCAGGCGCTGATCCTGACGGCGATCGTCATCTCCTTCTCCTTTTTCGCGTTCCTGCTGGTTCTTGCGTGGCGGGCATACGAGCAGCTGCAAACCGACAATACCGACGAGATGCGCGTTGCCGAGCCGAAGGACGAGCCGGCCGCGCCGCTTGGATACTGACCGACCCATGGCCGCTACAACCTCTCCCCCCGCAGATCTCTCCGCCGCGCTCGTGCTCGAGCCCGTCGCGTCTGCCGACTGGCTGGTCATCCTGCCAGTTGCCTGGTGCCTCGCAATCGGCGCGCTGCTCGTGATGCTGCGCCGGAAAATTGATTGGCATCCCTACATCGCGGTTGCCGGCCTGGCCGGGCTCGTCATCATCGACGCGCTCCTACTTCGCCATGTCCTTGCAAGCGGACCGGTAACGATGGTCATGGGGCGCTGGCTGCCGCCTTTCGGCATCGCCTTCACCGTCGACCTGACCGGCGCGCTCTTTGCTTTGACGGCCTCCGTCGTGGCGCTTGCCGGCGGCATCTATTCGCTCGCCGACATCAACGACAGCGGCCGGCGCTACGGCTTCTATCCGTTCCTGATGCTGCTGATGGCCGGCGTCTCCGGCGCCTTTCTGACCGGCGATATCTTCAATCTCTATGTCTGGTTCGAGGTGTTGCTGATCTCGTCCTTCGGCCTGATCGTGCTCGGCTCCGAACGCGAACAGATCGACGGAGCGGTGAAATACGGCTTCCTCAACCTGGTCGCGACGACCCTGTTCCTGATCACGACCGGCTATCTCTATGCGAGCTTCGGCACGCTCAACATGGCCGACATTGCCCGCAAGGCCGAGGGGCTCGCGGGTACGGCGCCGCTGATGACGCTGACGGCGCTGTTCGTGCTTGCCTTCGGCATGAAGGCTGCTGCCTTTCCGGTGAACTTCTGGCTGCCGGCGTCCTATCATACGCCGCGCGTGGTCGTGTCGGCGCTCTTTGCCGGTCTGCTTACCAAGGTCGGGATCTACGCCTTGATCCGCGTTACCGTCATGCTGCTGCCGGTCGAGCGCGAAGAACTGAGCTTCGTCATCGCCATTGCCGGCGCGCTGACGATGCTCGTCGGCGTTCTGGGCGCGTTGGCGCAGACGGATTTCCGCCGCATGCTCGGCTATCTCGTCGTCTCCGGCATCGGCTCGATCCTTGCGGGTGTCGCTGTCGGCGGCCCGGGCGGCATCGGCGGCGCGATCTTCTACGCGCTGCATTCGATGCTCGTCATGACCGCGCTTTATCTCGCGTCCGGTGTCGCGGCGAGGCTCGGCGGCAGCTTCTCGCTTGTCTCTCTGGCGGGCCTCTATCGCCGCCATGCCGGTTTCGCGGCGCTGACGCTCATGCTTGCCTTCGCCGTCTCCGGCCTGCCGCCGTTCTCCGGCTTCTGGCCCAAGGTGATGCTGGTCAAGGCGGCGCTCGATATCGGCGCCTGGTGGCTGGCGGCGGTCCTGCTTCTGACCGGCTTCCTGACGACCATCGTCACCGGCCGCTTCTTCCTGCTCGCCTATTGGCGTGATGCGGCCTCTGGTGAGGGCGGCGCTGCGTCTGCGACGATCGCGCCGACGGCACTTCTGCCGCTTGCAGCCTTGACTGTGCTGGCGCTCGCGATCGGTCTTTATCCGGAGCCGTTGCTTGCCATGGTTCAGAGTGCAGCGGCGGGCCTTTCCGAGCCGTCGGCCTACCTGGACTCGGTCTTCCCGGGAGGTGCCCCGTGACCAAGTTCCTGACCATCAATCTCGTGTTCACGGCGATCTGGGGCGCCATCAGCGCCAGCTTCTCGCCGGCCAACCTGATCCTCGGTTTTGCCGTCGGAGCACTGTCGCTCTTTCTCATCCGGCGCGAGCTTCAGCCGGTTGCCTACCCTGTGCGCCCGATCAAGCTTTTCCTGCTGACGGCGCTGTTCTTCAAGGAACTGGCAATTTCGGCGACCAAGGTCGCCTTGCTGGTCATTCAGCCGAAGATGGTGTTGAAGCCCGGCATCTTCGCCTATCCGCTGACGGTCAAGAGCGACTTCGAAATCGCGCTGCTGGCCAATCTCATCACGCTGACGCCGGGAACGCTGTCGGTCGACGTCTCCGACGACCGCCGCACGCTCTATGTTCATGCGCTCGACTGCGCCGATCCGGGTGGCCTCAGGCGCGATATCGCCAATGGCTTCGAGCGCCGGATCAAGGAGGCTTTCGAATGACCCTGTCGGCGCAGATTCTCGCCCTTGCCACCGGCTTTGCGTTTGTCGTCCTGTCCGCAGCGCTTCTGATAACGGTCTGGCGCATCATCCGCGGCCCGACATTGCCGGATCGGGTGCTCGGCCTCGATATGCTGGTGGCGATCGCCATCGGCCTCATCGCTGTCGTTGCCATCCGCACCGGCTTCAACCTTTACATCGACATAGCCATCGCGCTCGGCCTTGTCGGTTTCCTGGCAACGGTCGCCTTTGCCCGCTTCGTCCTCGCGCGCGGCCTGTCGCCGGAGAGGGCGGCTGTCGAAGGGGGCGGAGTGCAGGTCAAACGCGCGTCGGCGACGAGAGGCAAATCGACGCAGCGCAAGCGCAAGGGGGCGCGCCGATGAGCCCGGTCCTCGAGATTGCCGTCACCCTGCTGGTCGCCGTTCTGTTGGTTGTCGGCGCGATCTTTTCGCTGCTGGCGGCGATCGGCATCATCCGTTTCCCCGATCTCTATACGCGCATGCATGCGGCCTCCAAGGCCGGCACGATCGGATCGGGCCTGTTGCTTCTGGCCGCAGGCGTGCATTCTCTCGATCCAGCCATCTTGATTCGCGCGCTCGCAGGCTTCTTTTTCTTCGTTCTGACTGCGCCGATCTCGGCTCATCTCCTGGCAAAAGCCGCACATCAGGTAGGTTACAGGCTGACAAAGCTGTCTGTCATAGATCAGCTTCCGCAAAAGGAAGAGCCGCGTCGCGACTGATCGACGACAGTTCTGAAACTGTATTTCAGAACATTACGATCGAGTGTGGCCATTTTAGCAATTTGGAGATAAACTTGCTAAGTGTCGCTAAATTTATGTTTGGATTTTTCGCGCATCGATGTTAATCGAGTAAATGTAAAGTGTCGTCGTGGAAAATACTTTGATCTGAAATTCCAGCTTGAGTTGTGAATGCTGATTGTTGCTTTGAGAGTTCGGTCGTCACCGGTGACTCGGCAGCAGGTTTTGTAATCAAATTCCAGCTCTTGATATCGCGGCCGGTGTTTCTCCTTGCCGCGTTGATGGTCCATCCCAAGGCAGCCAAGGCTTCCTGACGGCTCTTGCAAGCGTTCCTCCCCCGAAACGCCGTTTCGGGTTGTGCTTAAGTCCGATAGGAGAAAGAAATGACTGAAACAGCGCTTGGCGCGAGCCATGAACTTCTGGTTGAGCTGACGGCGGAAATCGTTGCCGCTTACGTCAGCAATCATGTGGTTCCGGTCGCCGAGCTTTCCACGCTGATCGCAGATGTGCATTCGGCGCTGAACAACACGGCGGCTCCCGCGCCGGTCGTCATCCCCGTCGAAAAGCCGAAGCCGGCCGTATCGGTCCGCAAGTCCGTTCAGGACGACCAGATCACCTGCCTCGAATGCGGCGGCACCTTCAAGTCGCTGAAGCGCCACCTGATGACCCACCACAATCTGTCGCCGGAAGAATACCGCGAGAAGTGGGACCTGCCGACCGATTACCCGATGGTCGCGCCCGCCTATGCGGAAGCACGTTCGCGCCTCGCCAAGGAAATGGGTCTCGGCCAGCGCCGCAAGCGTCGCGGCAAGTAAGACTGGTCGTCCCGCGGGCCCAATTGCCCCGCGCATGACGGATATGGGCATGTTCACAAAGGCCGGACCAGAGTGTCCGGCCTTTGTGTTTCGATGGCAATGGAGAAGGTCGTGCGTCCGGCCCCGCGCTGTTCAAGCCGCCAGGCGAAGCTCCGCCTCGTTCTTGATGCGGCGGATCATCGAGCGCAGACCGTTGGCGCGCTGGGTCGACAGATGCTCGATCAGGCCGATCTTGCCGAAGGTGTCGATCGCATCGATCCGGGCGATGTCGGAGGCATGTTTGCCGGAGTAGATGGCAAGCACGATGGCGACGAGCCCGCGCACGATATGGGCGTCGGACTCGCCCTCGAAATTAAGGACGGGATCCTCGGGATTGCCGGCCGCATTGGTGACGAGCCAGACTTGGCTGGCACAACCCTGAACCTTGTTTTCCTGCGTGCGCTTGGCCTCGGGCATTTCCGGCAGCGCTTTGCCGAGCTCGATCACATAGCGATAGCGATCCTCCCATTCTTCAAGAAAGGCGAAATCGTCGATGATCTGGTCGAGCGTCGTCATGGTCCGGTCCATTCGTCGGGAGATTATAGGCTCGCCGGTCCTTGCCGCGAACACTTTCATTCCTGTTCTTGCCCGCCGCTTTCACGCGCTCGGGCTTTCAGCCTTCATATAGGCGATGGCAGAGCCATTGAGAACCGGCAAATATACGACGGATGCGGAGCACCTATCTCTTGGTCAGACCGAGATGCTTGTCGGGATACTGATTGAAAAGGTCACGTTGCCGCCAGCGCCCTCGATATTGCCGGTGGCGGCCGAAAGCGACTGGCCGGCGGTCCGGGCCTCATCCGCATCGCGGCCGGATCCCTTGGCGCGTAATTCCTGCTCCGCCTTGCGCAGCAGTTGCTTCACTTGTTCGGCAACGGATTTGAGTTCGGCTGCCACCTTCGCCAGGGGATCGGAGCCGCCGTCATCCCCGCCGAATTCGCGATAGGCACGCTCGGCAAAGCTTGTCCGTTCCGAAGAGGGCTCAGCCTCACCGCCGGCCACGGGGGCATCGGTTTGCGCGCTGGACGCATCTGCCTGCACGGTGCCGGCATCGGCAAGCACGGCTGCGGCCGAGGCGGATGCGACGCCGCTTGCCGCTCCCCCGCCGCCGGCGTCGGCCAGCTGCTGGGCGGCCGTGCCGAGCTGTTGTGCAAGCTGCTTGGCGAGCCTTGCAAGCGTTTCCGGGTCCGATGCGAAGAACCGGAGCATGCGGAGCTGCTCCTTGACTTCGTCGAGCTTCTTTTTAGCGGCAGCGGCGCGGTTCGCAGCACTTTCGTCATCGCGGCCAAGAAGCAGGGCGGTCGAGGCAGGGCTCTTGCTTTCGCCAACTGCGCCGGGGGCGGCGCCGGACGCCGCCGGGCGTGTCACGCTGGCGTTCGAGAAAAGCCCATAAATCTGCATTGTCTGCCTCCAGCCGTCGGTGCGGCGGACCTAAGCAGGCAGGGCTTGCGTGTGGCTGTGCGGCGAGAAAATCAGCGGTTGCGGGTGCAAAAAAGAAAACGCCGCGAGGGGATGGGATCCTCGCGGCGGCCGCAACGGGACGGCAAGTCAGGCAGTAAGTCAGGAATGTGCAGGATGCGGCGCGGTCACTGGATAACGGCAGCCTTGGGGTCGAGGCGCTTTTCCGGAACCGGGGTGCGCTTGAAGACGGGTTCGGCGTCGAGGGTGCTGACCTCGCTCGCCGGAGCTGCCACGTCGGCAGCCGGCGTGACCGTACCGGTCGTCACCTTGGCATCCGGCGTCGTGGCATCGGTTTCGGCAAACTGTGTGTCGAGGAATTCGTAGGCGATGCGGGCGCCTTCGCGGGCTCGGTGGCCGAGGGCAACGAAGGTTTCGGCACCCTTCTGGCAGACATCCGGCTTCTGGATGCAGATGGCGCTGATGTATTGGAACGCCTCATTGGCAGCAGAGAAGGTGTCGCCGAGTTCTACTTTCGGGGCGTGTTCGAGTTTCTGCGCGCTCGAAGGGTCGAGGAACGGCAGCAACACCAGTACCAGCGAAAACCAGAATGTCGCCTTGATGAGAAACCACATGTTCTGCCCATCCTTCGTTCGGCTGCCGCGGCCCGCCAGTCTTGTAGCCGGCTTTTGCACCTTCGACATCCCGCAGCGCCGTGGTATCCCCTGATACCCGTTCACGCCACCTTCTAATCCTTGGAGCCTGCCGGCGTTCTCTTGGTGCCCGGCCCCTTGTTGAGATCGACATTACGGCGGGAATCACAAGACGGCTTTTCGAAATCGAGCGGCATTTGCTTCAAATTTTAATGAAATGCCGGTGTCCGGCGATTTGCAGGGCATTTGTGTCGCATTTTAGCGTTCGCCGTTAAGGTTCGTGGCAGAGCCGGGCGCGGCAACCCCGAACGCAGCGGCAATCGCACGCCAAAAGCCGCGCCACAATCGTTAACACAGTGCAGAAAATGCACAGAAATCCGTTGCTTACGCCCCATTAACCACAAGAAATGAAGGTCGCCCGATTTGGCTCAAAACGGGATTTTTCGACCGTTTCGCACGGTTCCGGCACGGCCGCGTTTATTCTTTCATTAAGCCGGGGATGCGAGATTCCGACATGTCACGAGGCGGCTTGAGTCTCGATCCAAAGGGTCGTGAAAACAGAGAGCGTCGGCCTCGCAAGAACAACAAATGTAGCAGGGTAAAGCGTGAGCGTATTGCGTAACATGGCTGGCAGATGGACGTCCCGTGTGGACGAGGTCGCGGCCCTGTGGCTTCCCCGTCGTGAGGCGTCTTCGCCGGCCGATCTCCGCCATGCGAAGCGTTTGCGCACGCTGGCAGCGGTTTCCCTGACGGCCCTGCCGGTGGTGCCGCTTGCCCTGTCGCTCGCCATGCCCGTGTCTTCGGCTCTTCCTTTGGGCACCGCTCTTTGGGCCTCGGCCTCGCTGCTTGCGGCTGCCGGCGCGATTGTTCGCGGCCGCGCGCCGGAAGATGTGGCACCGCCATTGGAGCCGGTCGTTCCGGATCTGTCTGCCGCCTATGACCTCTTTGCGGGTCTGGTGACTGTGCATGATCTGCGCGGCAACGTGCTTTCCGTGCACGGCCGCGACGCGGCCGAGCATCTGACCCTGATGCGCGATCCAGCGGGCCGGGGTTTCATCGAGCAGATCCACATATCCGATCGCATCACCTTCCTGAGCGCGATCGACATTCTTCGCCAGGGCGGCGACCGGGCGACGGTCGACATCCGCATCGAGCGGCGCACGCTGCCGATCGAAGGCGAACAGTTTGTCTATATGTCCTGTGAGCTGGCGCCGCTGCGCGACGACAATGGCCGGCTGGTCGCGATCCTCGCTCAGTCGCGTGATGTCTCGCAAGAAGCGGGCCTGCGCGCCGAAGCTGCGGCCAGAACAGCCGAGGCGGTATCGGCAAACGATGCCAAGACGCGCTTCCTTGCCGCCGTCAGCCATGAACTGCGCACGCCGCTCAATGCCATTCTCGGCTTTTCCGACGTGCTTGCCGGCGAGTATTTCGGCAAGCTCGAGAACGATCGCCAGCGCGAATATGTGGGCCTGATCCATAAGTCCGGCGAGCACCTGCTTTCCGTCGTCAACACCATGCTCGACATGAGCAAGATCGAAGCCGGTCGCTACGAGCTGATGCCCGAGCCCTTCGGTGTGGCCGAAGCCGTTTCCGCCTGCGAGGCGATGTTGTCGCACCAGGCCACGGAAAAGGGCGTGAAGCTTGCAAGCCGCATCACCCGCGGCATCGGCGAGATCAACGCAGACCAGCGCGCCTTCCAGCAGATCCTCATCAATCTGGTCGGCAATGCCATCAAGTTCACCGATCAGGGCGGCGTCGTCACGATCGATGCGGAGGCCGACGGCGCGATGCTGAAGCTTTCCGTCAGCGATACCGGCATCGGGATTGCGGCCGACAAGCTGGCGCTGCTTGGTCAACCTTTTGTCCAGATCCAGAACGATTATACTCGCCGCTACGAAGGCACCGGCCTTGGCCTCTCGCTGGTCAAGGGTCTGGTTGCGTTGCACGGCGGAGAGCTTTCCATCCGTAGCCGCGAAGGCGAGGGTACCGTCATCGTCGTCACGCTGCCGCGTGATGGCTCCGGTATCGCCTGCGCGGAGCAGGAAGAAGCGCGTACGCCGGTGACGGTGGAATTTCCACCGCGCCTGAAGGATTGTGATGTCGCCCCGGCCGCCGAAGGGGGGCGGTTCGAGGGGAAAAGCTTGAACGAGGAACGGGGATATGGCACCGCGCAAGCGAAAACAGCCTGACCGGAAAAAGGTTGCGCGGCAAACGCCCGGCCTGGCCGTGCGCGGGCTGGTCCTTGCCGGACGGGGTGCTGGGCTTGCCGGTCGTCTGATGGCGCGCCATCCGTTGGTGTCTGGTGGCTCGGCCGCCTTCCTCGTCGTGTTCTCCTTCGTTGCGGCCAATGCCATGTGGTATCAGCACGGCACGCACCCGTCGCCGCTGTTGCGCACCCGCGTCCCGCTCGTCAGCGCCGAAACGGCGCAGCGAATCGCCATCGCCAAGGGCGAGGAGATCGAGCCGCGAAAGGTGACCACCTTCGTTATCGAGCGCGAGGGTGAGGCAAAGGCTGAAAACGTCGAGGATGTGATCGCGTCTGCCTCCGCGGACGTCGCGTCGGAAAAGCCGTCGCCCGAACGGGTCGCGAGCGTGCCGGATCCGGCGCAGTCGAAGCTTGTCTCCGAGATCCAGAAGGAATTGGGCCGGATCGGCCTTTATGACGGCGCGCCGGATGGACGGAGCGGTCCGCGCACGGCAGCCGCGATCCTGAGGTTCGAGGAGCGGGCGGGTCGCACGGGAACCGGCGCGGCGAGCGTCGAGCTGCTGCAGGCCTTGAAGTCTGCACCGGCTGAAAAGGCCGCCGCGGTTCCGGCTGGACGGCCGCTTTCCGAAACGAAGGGCGGGGGCGTGGAAATCGATCCGGTCGCTGCGGCCATCCGCTCGGCCGAGAAGGAAAGCACCTTCGTTCCGCGCGCGGAAATTCCGGTATCGAGCGAACTGGTGCTGAACATCCAGAAGGGTCTCAGCAACCTCGCCTATGCGGACGTGGCGGTCGACGGTGTTGCCGGAGAACAGACGCGGGCAGCCATTCGCCACTTCGAAAAGCACTACCGCCTGCCACAGACCGGCGAACCCAATCCCCAGGTGCTGAAGAAGCTCAAGGAAATCGGCGCGCTCTGACGCATTTAATGCACGCCACGCGCCTGTCGTCGCTCAGCTGTGGTTTGCCTCCTTCGCTCCGCGCGTGTATCAGCCTCCCATGCGCCTGAAGTCCCACATCTTCGTCTCGTCCCTGCTGCGTCGTGCGTTTTCGCTTGGCGGCTATGCCGCGGTGCTGCGCAAGGGAGCAGAGGACGCCGGCGCGATCTTCATTCGCCAGCGGACGCGTTTGGGCACCGAGACGCTCTTTGCCCCGGCGCCGCAGAATTTCTTCGCCGACGAGATTGATCTCGGCCGCAAGTTCGAAGTGCGGCTCAGCGACAGCGACGCCGAGCAGGTCGACGCGGCGCTTGCAAGCGAGATCCGCTTCGATCCGGATTGCTGGATCGTGGAGATCGAGCTGGACGACCGCGGCGATCTGTTCGAGGTCGTTGCCGAAGATGGAAAAGGCCGGCCCTGACGCCGTCTTGCCGAATGCGCCGACCTGCTTGACTCTCCACTTGGTGGAGGCCGTAGGACGCGTTTATGGACGATCAAATCTTTTCGATAGGCGAAGTTTCGAAGCTGAGCGGCGTACCGGTCAGGCGGCTTCGGTTTTACTCGGACAAGGGGTTGCTGCCACCGTCCACACGGACGGAGAGCGGTTACCGCATGTATTCCGGGGCCGACCTGGCGCGGCTGGACCTCGTTCTTGCCCTGCGTGAAGCGGGCGTGAGCCTCGCGGACATCCGCAAGATCCTGGCCAACCGAACCTCGTTTACCGACGTTCTGGCTTTGCGGCTTCGAACGCTCGAAACGGAAATCCGGTCAAAGCGCCGGATCGCCACGGCCTTGAGAATGGCTTTGAGGATCCATGAACCCTCCCCAACGGATCTCAGGAGATTGTGGACCGTGACCAGGATTTCAAAGACGGAATTTCGTGCCGCGCTCGAGCGTTTCTATGATGACGTCGCCGGCGGCGCGCCGATGGATGCGGCGTGGAAGACGAAAATGATGGATGCCGGTACGCCGGACCTGCCGGACGACCCGACAGCCGAACAGGTCGACGCGTGGGCGGAACTGATGGAGATGCTGTCGGACAAGGCCTATGCCGCCGAGATGCGCGCCCACATGTCGGACCTGTGGACGCAGGAGTTCGATCCCGCCGCCTACGCTCAAGCCGCCGATGCCACCTTTGCGCGGGTGAGAGCGGCGATCGACCATGGCCTGGGGCCCCAGTCGGCCCTCGGCAGAGAGATCGCTGCCGACTGGCTGGCGCAGTCGGCAAGGGCGATGAAGCGGGCTCCGGATCAGGTTTTCCTGGATTGGCAGCTCGAACAGTACCGCAAGCACCACGCCCGTTCGGCGCGTTACCAGGAATTGATGGCGGTGTTGCAGGGGCAGGCGCCGCAGGCTCCGACCGGTCGCGAGTGGAGCTGGATCATCGACGCGATGAAGCAGCTTTTCTAGGGCGGGGAGGTCGGCTCCATCGCTGAAGTTGCGAGACATGCCCGCGTGAACGGCAGCATGTGTCAGCTGCGGCGGCGGCCAAATAGTCGCTGCGGCTGGCCGTTGACGGACGTTGCTGCAACTTTGCGCGGGCCGACGTGGCGCGTGTCGTTTGCAGTATTTTCGGCAAAATAGGCTTCGTGCCTTGCCGCGGGCGCCGCGTCTTCGGCTTCCGCCTCGAGCCAGGCATCGAGCTGCGCGCGACAGGCGGTGCGGTCCATGGCGCCAATCAAGGCGCCGGCATGGCTGGTTTCGCCAAAGGGCTCGCGAAGATGTGGATAGAGGGCCTGAAGCACGAAGCCGGCATCGGCCACATCGACGTCGAGTGCGACCAGGCTCGTTGCCAGCAGCTGTCCGGAAATATCGAGCAGGATGCGCTCGACCTGCGCATCCCTGGTGCCGAGCGCCTGACCGAGGACACGCGAGAACAGGATGATTTCGCCGCTCCTCGCAAAACGCACGAGCAGAGCGGCATGTACGTCTGTCATCGTCGCGGACGACGGCGTCTGTGGAATATTTTGCGGACGGGCGCCAGCGAGCGCCTTGATCTCGCGGCGAAGCGCCTCTTCGCGCGCTGTACGCAATGAAGCGGCTTCGTCTTCCTGGCTCGCTTGCTCTGCTGCTGCCGCTTTCACGGCGCTGCTGCGCGCTGCCAGTCCCGGCGGGTTGTGATGTTCGACGAGCGCATCGACGACGAGCGGAGAGAGGTTCGGGCGGCGGCCAATGGCGGCGGCATGTTCCGGCCCGCGCTCACGGATGATCGTTATCAGCGTCCGGTCCGCGATCGCCTTCGAACGGGTCAGGAAAATTGCCGCGATGGCGATCGGCATACCGCCGATCAGCGCTGCGACTGTCTCTGGAACTTGCTGGCATTGCGAAAGGGCGGCTGCAGCCTGCCGGCGGGCTTCGTTGCTGGAACCAAGGAAGAGCGGCTCGAACAGTTCGGCAAATTGCTTCATGTCGGACTTGCGGGGAAAACGCAGGTTTTCGAAACCGGTGACGGTCGCCATCAGGACGACGTCCTTCAAGCGGCCAGTCTGTGGCCTTTCCAACTCACGAAAGCGATCCGTCACGATAATTCCCTGCACGCAAAACATGATCGCCATTGCCGGCGATCCGGAACGGCACACGTCGCAAAAATTAGAAGAAAAGCGTTAGCGTACTGTTAACTATGGATGTTGGAGCTTTATTCAGGCTTGCGGCACACCCAGGGCGGGCGGAGCGCCTACGGATCGCCGCGCCGGCACGGCAAATCTCGGGGACATCCGCGGCCGTAGCCATAAAAAATCCACATGCTGTCATGAGTTATCGCGGCGACGGTGAAGGGCCCGGACGCCCGCCGACGTTGGGGGCCGTGTGAAGAGGGGCCTCTCCATGGGAGATATGGAACTGTGAAGAAATTTATTCTGCGCGCAGCGGCGGTCTGCGCGCTCCTTGTGGCTCCGGCGATTGCGCAGGCTGCCGAGGGCTTTGCTACCGCCAACGTCAACATGCGCTCCGGTCCGAGCACGCGCTACCCGGCGGTGTCGATGATCCCGGTGGGCGAATCAGTCGAAATCCATGGCTGCCTTGCGGATCTGCCGTGGTGCGACGTGTCGTTCTACGGCGGCCGTGGCTGGGTTGCCGGCCGTTATGTCCAGGCCGACTATCGCCGCAACCGCGTCTATGTCGAACCGCGTTATTATCGCCCGCTCGGCATTCCGACGGTTGTCTTCCAGTTCGACAACTATTGGGACCGCAACTACCGCGGCCGCGATTTCTATCGTGAACGCGATCGCTGGCGCCGCGGACCGGATTGGGTCGATGACCGGCGTGATAGCCGCGATTGGGAGCGGCAGCGCGAGCGCGAGCGCCGTGACTGGGAGCGTGAGCGGCGCAGCAATCAGCGCGACTGGGAGCGCCGGCAGCGCGACGAGGACAAGTGGCGCGACGACGAATGGCGCCGTCAGCGGACAGAACGCGAGGATCGGCGTGATTGGGAACGCCGCGACGACGGCGTGCGCGTGCGGCAGGACGACGGCACCGTCTATGAGCGCGCCCGTCCGGCTCCGATGGTTCGCTGCCAGATCGACGATCCCTACTGCGAGAACTGATCCGCACACGGGGCGTCGGCGCGCCTTGTCTGATGGAAAAAAACGGGCGGCCCTGGTCGCCCGTTTTGCGTTTCGCGAACCTGCTTTCAACGGTTTTTGGCGGAACCAAACGCCAGCCGGCGCGTTGAGCCCGCGCAGACAAGGGAGCGTTGTAATGGTCGAAAAGAAACTGCAAGCGGTGGAAAAAGTTGCCGTGAGTGAAGCCGAATCGGACGCCCGCGCCGAGGTCGACGCACAGATCGCCGAGCTGCGCGCGGAAATCGCCCGCCTGACGGAAGCGGTCACGGCGATCGGAACGAGCACGAAAGCGGTTGTGCAGGGCGAGGCGGATCTTCTGGCTGAGCGCGTGCGCGAGCGTGTGCGCGACGAGCCTCTGTCGACCCTGGTTGCCGTTGCGGGCGTGTCGTTCCTGTTCGGTTTGATGTCCCGGCGCTAGCGGCGAGGCGGGTCTTCGCCCGGATTGCCGTTGTTACCTTGGATACATCGCCGGGGCCGTTTGACAGACATACTGAACGCAGGTTGGGGTTGCAGATCGTTTATTAGTAATCTGTTAACCAACCTGTGGCTCAATCGAAGTGGACCCGGTATCATCGGGTCGCGTCGTGAACCAGGACAGCAACATCCGGGCGACCGGAAGAAGGAGCAAACGAGAAAGGCGCGCCTGTCCAGGAAAGATCTGGGAAAATGCGCTGGCCCGAGAAGGGCAGGGTGAAATCTGTACGGTAGTTCATCCGTCTCAAGACTTTGTGGAGACGAGCATGGCAGACGTTATCAGAATTCAGGACCGCAAGGTTCGTATACCTCCGCACCGGCCTCCGGCCATTTCGGGTGGAGCGAAAGTGCTGCTGTTCACCGGCATCCGCTACGAGCGCCTCGATCGCGACCCGCAGCCGACAGCGCCAGACGGACGCCGCATCAAGAAGCAATGAGCCGCGGCACTCCTGCGTATTAGGCGACCGAAACGGTCGCGTTCAAGACACTGTCCTTGCCCGGTTCTGCGGGCTCATCCCCCATGCACTGCTGCGCCCGACGCGGCATCGAATCATCGCCGCGCATCTCGGCGTGGATTTTCTTAGCTTGCCCCTGTTGCTCGACGACCATAGCGGATGGTCTAGCGACGGAACGGTTCGCAGGTCGATTCCGCAAGGAAGTTCCGGACCTGCTCTTCAAAGCTGTCGACCGGCGCCATCGCTCTCAGCACGGCAAAGCCATCCTGTTCCTTCATCTCGACCATGATCGATTGTGCAAGCGCCTGTGGCGGAGATTTTCGCAACTCGACCAACTGGATTGGCGTTGCGACGACAAGGTCCAGTTTGCCGTTGACCGCCGTGTGGTCGTTCATGCTGAAGACCTCGTTCGAATTGCCGTCGAAGACGGCGAGCGACCAGAACGGCACGTTGCCGCTGGCGAGGAAACGCGCCGGTCCATCCGAGATCGAGAAGCTGCAGACCGCGGTTCTCAGATAAGGATCGTCATTGGCAAGGCCAGTCGGCCCTGGTGTGCTGGTCAGCGCAAAGAAACTGTCCATCTCCAAAAGCCCGAGGATGCGGGTATAGGCATCACGGCCGGTGAACTGCGGCAGCGCCAGCACGATGATGATGTGCAGCAGGGCGGCGCCGACCAGACCGAGAATTGTGGCGAAGAGCACGCTACGCATCGCCGCAACCCGTCTTGGTGATAACCGGCATGGCGAGATCGATCAGGCCGGACGAGCCGGCCGTCGGCGTATCGAGCAGCGTCAGCACCAGCCGGAACGTGCCCGAGTGGCGCACGGCCAGCCAGTTGTCGGGCTTCGCATTCGGCGACACATGGATGCTGAAGTTGCTGTTTTCGCCACGCAGAACGCTCCAGGAATTGAGCGCCGAGGGGAGGTCGGAGCCGGGCCTCAGTGGCAGGCCTTCGGCATTTGCGGCGTAAAGCGTCCAGAAGCGGGCCTGCGGTGTCAGCCCCGCAACATCATAGGAGCAGGCCGCCTGAAGCTTCTCGCCCTTGCTATCGACCTGGGCACTGAACATCAGCCCTTCGGCGCCGCCATAGAGCAATTCGCCGGCGCGCGCCCGATGTGCCTTGGCATAGGGGTCGGCATTGGCCGTCTGCGCCTCGGGAAAGGCGACCCAGGGGCCGATCGCGATCGAGCCGAAGCCGACGGTCGCTTTCAACGCCCATACCGCCGAGGCGATGCCGCCGCCGAAGGCGATGGCAAGGGTAAGCGCGACGAGGAAGGGGATTCGAAACAAGGGCGACTCTACCGGATATGGTCCTGCAGCGTAGCACCGCCGCGTTGACACCCTATGTCGCCGAAATCCGCGCCCGGCGCAACGGCGACCGCATCGCCGGTCCCGAACCCGACACCGCACTCGCGAAGCGGAAGAAGAGTGGACATGCCCGAAACGTCAGTTGCTGGCGGCATCGGGTGTCGCCTGTGCGGACCGTGATTCTTCATCCGCGCCGAGAGAGGCAAGCTTGCCGCCGGCCTTCTCGGGCGCCTTCAGTGCGGGGGCCTTTTCGAAGGTCTCGCCGATGCTGCGCAGCAGCCGGGTGACATCGGTCGAAAGCGAGCGCGGCCGCACCAGCGGCGGCAACGCGTTTTCGTCCGGCTTCGCGGTTGCCACCTGCGGCGGCTGCTTCGCCGGCGCCGTCGGCGCGGTGATCCCCGGGATCGTCCGGTGTTCGATGCCCTGTTCGGCGTAGTCCATCAGCCGCTTGAAGGTCATCGCCGGCAACGAGCCGCCGGTCATGTTGTTGGTCGAGGTGTAGTCGTCGTTGCCGAACCAGACCGCGGTCGTATAGTCGCCGGTGAAGCCCACGAACCAGGCGTCGCGATAGGCCTGTGTTGTGCCGGTTTTGCCGCCGACGACGATGCCGTTATCGAGCGCAGCCTTGCGCGCCGTACCGATGACCGGGATCTGCGTCAGCATGGAGTTCATCGACGTATTGGCGGTTTCGGAGAGGATGCGCCGCGCCGGCGGCTCGTCGCGTCCGAAATCGTAGAGAATGTCGCCGTCATAGTTGAGGACCTGGCTGATCCCGTGCCGGCGTGACTGCATGCCACCGGCCGGGAAGACCGCGTACGCCGTCGCCTGGTCGAGCACGGTTACTTCCGAGGTGCCGAGCGGCATGGTCTTGTCGGTGCGGATCGGCGTCTCGATGCCCATGTCCTTGGCCGTCTGGGCGATCAAGTCAGTGCCGAGCTTGTCCTTGGCGAGGCGCACGGGAATGGTGTTGATCGACTTGGCGATGGCCGTCAGGATGGTGATGCGGCCGGCATAGCTGCGGCCATAATTCTGTGGCGACCATCCGCGCCAGGTGATCGGCGCGTCGACGACAACCGTTTCCGGCGTCATGCCCTTTTCCATCGCTGCCGCGTAGGTATAGACCTTGAAGGAAGAGCCCGGTTGACGCAGAGCTCGTGTCGCACGGTTGAACTGGCTCTCGCCATAATCGCGGCCGCCGACCATGGCCCGCACGGCGCCGCCGTTTTCGACCATCACCAGCGCACCCTGCTTCACGCGGAAGCTCTCGCCATATTGGCGCAGGCTCGATTCCACTGAATCTTCAGCGGCATTCTGCAGGCCCATATCGATCGTGGTGCGCACGATCAGCGAGTGCTGCGCGAAGGGGCGGGCGATGCGCTGGACTTCGTCGAAAGCCCAGTCGAGGAAGAAGTCGGGCGCCTTCACCTGGGCGCGGTCGATGACCGTCGCCGGGTTGAGGCGTGCGGCGATCACCTGGCCTTCGGTCATCAGGCCGCCCTGGACGAGGTTGGTCAGAACCTCGTTGGCGCGTCCGCGTGCGGCCGGCAGGTTGACGTGCGGGGCGTAGCGGGCTGGCGCCTTGAAGAGGCCGGCAAGCATCGCCGACTCGGCAAGGCTCACGTCGGTGATCGACTTGCCGAAATAGAACTGCGCCGCGGCTGCCGCACCGAAGGTGCCGCCGCCCATATAGGCGCGGTCGAGATAGAGCCGGAGGATTTCCTTCTTCGACAGGTTGCATTCGAGCCAGACGGCGAGGAAAGCTTCCTTGATCTTGCGCTCGATCGTCCGCTCGTTCGACAGAAAGAGGTTCTTGGCGAGCTGCTGCGTCAGTGTCGAACCGCCCTGGACGACTCCACCGGCGCGTGCATTTTCGGTCATGGCGCGGGCAAGGCCGAGGAAGTCGATGCCCCAATGGTCGAAGAAGCGCCGGTCTTCGGTCGCCAGCACCGCCTTGATCAGATGATCGGGCAGCTCGTCGATCGGTACGGAATCTTCGTGGATGATGCCACGATGGCCGATCTCGTTGCCGTAACGATCGAGGAAGGTGACGGCGAAATCGCTCTGGGCACGCCAGTTGCCCTTGGTTTCCTCGAAGGCCGGAAGGGCGAGCGCCAGCATCAGCACCGAACCGACAGTGCCCCAGTTCATGCCTTCGCCGAGCACCTCGAAGACGGCTTTTTTCCAGCCCGTCGCGCGGAAGCGGCGGAAGAAGATGGTAGTGTCTTCCCACCATTGCCCCAGCTTGAAACCGGCATTCCAGACTGAGGAATCGATCCAGGAGTCGATCCTGAGAAAGATGTGCCGTTTCTTCGGCCGATTATCGTCTTTCCTCGGTTCCCGCACGGTCTCAACCACCTGAAGGCTCTACGGCATCATGCCGGCGCCATGTAATATTTGCACGGCGTCAAATTCCAATCTACTTGCATATCGCGCCGCCGGCCTTAAAAAACCGGCAATTTTCTGCGAAATTTCTGTATCGCGAGCGATTTGACGAAAGTGTGATGACGATGGGCGAAATGCCTTTCTGGAAGGCGAAAAGCCTTGAAGACATGACCGATACCGAGTGGGAAAGCCTCTGTGACGGCTGCGGCCTCTGTTGTCTCAACAAGCTCGAGGATTGGGACACCGGCGAGATCGCCTGGACCTCGATCCGCTGCACGCTTCTCGACGGCGAAAGCTGTCGCTGCAAGGACTATCCCAACCGCCAGGCGACCGTGCCCGACTGCATCCAGCTGACGCCGAAGGCCGTGCGCGAGATCACCTGGCTGCCGCCGACCTGCGGCTACCGGCTGGTGGCTGAAGGGCGCGATCTCTACTGGTGGCATCCGTTGATTTCGGCCGATCCGGAAACGGTTCACGCCGCGGGCATTTCCGTCCGCGGCCGCACCGTTGCGGAAGACGGCATCGACGTCGACGACTATGAGGATTATCTCGTCACCTGGCCGCTGGAAGTGGGGCAGGAAAACGTGGAGTGACAAGGGGTTAGTCGAGGCGGCGGAATCGTTTTGGCAGTGTGTCGCCCGCGACGCCTCTAATGGCTGCCGCCGTTCTTCTTGACGAGGCTCTTCGGCGCAACGTTGCGCCACGCCGTCTCCATCGACTGCCGCACGAGATCCTCGTCGGCCTGGACGAAATAGAGCGAGGTCCAGCCACGGTCGCCCCAGCCGCCGGGCACCGCGGCGCAGACGCCGGGTTCCATCTCCAGAAGCATGCGCTGCTGATCCGGTGTGAACTTGAAAACGGCGCGCCCGGCTTCCGGCAGGCTCATGAAAATACGCTTCCCAACGCGGAAATCTCGCGTTCCGAAATGCGCATTTTCCTCCGTTCCAGGCAGGCTCAGCGCGAGTCTTTCGATCTCTTCCGTCAGCATGAAGAAAGATTAACATGCTTTTGCCGAATGGCAAAAAGGCTGAAAATCACTACAAAAATTGCAAGGGGTGTCCTTGAAGCGCGGGCTCGAGAAGGGCGCTGGCGGAGCCTGATCGGGCTGCCTTTATGGCTTTTGCGGTCAGTGGTCGATCACCTGCGGCATAGGGCCGGAAACGCCGCGACCGGCGGTGGTAGGCTCACCGCCGGTTCGCTACGGAATGTCGAAAAACGCCTTAAACAGGCGCTGTCCGACGACAGTCTATGGATATGAAGGGCCGGTGACGCCTAGGCGCGCCACTCTGGCGGGCCTCATTCGGCCGGTGCGACCGGCTTCGGCGTTGCCTCGCTCGCGGCGCGCATCTCACGCCATTCGCTCTCGAAACGGTCGAGCAACGATTGCGGTACTTTGGACTGCTGAGATGCGGGCTGGTTGTTTGCGAGCGTCTGCATGCGATCCTCCCGGGTTCTGTGACGGTTTCATGATGTAAGGTGTGGCGGACAATTTCACATCGCAAAGGCTTTGTAAATCAGTGGCTTAAATCATTTAAACGATTGAAAAATCTTTAAATCGATTAATTTTTCGTTTATACACAGCACGCATCGCGTCCGGACGTCAACAGGTTTAAGTTGCAGCTACTTTTGAAGTAATTTGCGCGCATAGATTGCGGCAAAGGGCCAGCCGTTTCGCGGCTCTCTATTAAGAGAGAACGGTGCTGCGGCGTGATCGGTGCCGCCATGACGGATTGCGTCGACTGGTTCGAAGGACACGATGGCTGAGCCTTGTTCGGGAGCGGCGCCGACGGACCTGAATCAGTTTCTGAGATGTTTGATTCACGCTGCGAGCGACAGCCGCCAAAGGATTCAAAAGAATCGAGAAAATGCGTGCGCAGCCATGCCGCGCTTGATCGGGAACGGGCTCTTTCGCGTTAGCGCATGCCGGCGAAGAGATGCTAACGAAACATGCTTAACGAAAGCTGACCGTTGTCCGGCGTCGTCGGGCCGCCTTGGGTTTCGGGCCGTGTTCCTCGCGTGATTGCGTCGCTAAAACTGTCGCAGGAAGCGGCTATGGCTTGGCAAGAGAATGAGCAATGCGGGTTTCCACCAGGGAAGAATCGCCGCAATCTAAGGTCGGAATTCGGGGAAGGTAATGCGTTTCCCGGTAGTGCCTGCCGGTCCAAATGGCCGACATTCATTTGCCATTCAGCCTCGTTCGGTTATTGCTTCTGCCATGATGCTTCCCAAGTCGAAAGTGCGTTCATGTCTTCACCAGTGATCATAGCCGCGCTTGCTGCAGGCCTCGCCGGCTTCAGCCCGCCTGCGATCAGCGTGCCGTCGGATATTGTCGTTCGTGTGTCCGGCGATTGCAGCGCGGCTGCAGCGCAGGTCGTTGCCGACACTGGTGGCGAGTTGCTGTCGGCACAGCCGACGTCCGATGGCCAGTGCGTGATCACCGTGCTTGTTCCTGGCAATGGCGGTAGGCCGAAGAAGGTCACCGTCAAGGTGCCGATGTAGGCTATCCCTGCAGCGCCGCGTGCCGTATCTGGCGTACGAAGGTCGCTGTAGCACTTTGAATGGCTGCATGTTCTTATCCTTAAATCAGCCAGATTTGGCGAAGCATGCAGCAGGATGGCCGCGAGAGGAAGTAAAGACGGATGCGCATTCTGATTGTCGAGGACGACGCCAACCTGAACCGGCAGCTCGCCGAGGTGCTGAAGGAGGCCGGCTACGTCGTTGACCAGGCCTATGATGGCGAGGAGGGGCACTATCTCGGCGACGCCGAGCCCTATGATGCCGTGATCCTCGATATCGGCCTGCCGGAAATGGACGGCATCACCGTGCTTGAGAAATGGCGCGGCGACGGCAAGACCATGCCGGTCCTGATCCTGACGGCGCGTGATCGCTGGAGCGACAAGGTGGCTGGCATCGATGCCGGCGCCGACGACTATGTTGCCAAGCCCTTCCACGTCGAAGAAGTTCTTGCCCGCATCCGCGCCCTGATCCGGCGCGCCGCCGGCCATGCGAGCTCGGAGATCGTCTGCGGCCCGGTCCGCCTCGACACCAAGGGTTCCAAGGCAACGGTCGATGGCGTCGCATTGAAGCTGACGTCGCACGAGTTCCGGCTGCTCTCCTATCTCATGCACCACATGGGCCAGGTCGTTTCGCGCACAGAATTGGTCGAGCATATGTACGATCAGGATTTCGATCGCGATTCCAATACGATCGAAGTGTTCATCGGCCGGCTGCGCAAGAAGATCGGCAACGATCTGATCGAAACGGTGCGCGGTCTCGGATACCGAATGCAAGCGCCGGGCAATGGCAATTAGATCGCTCACCGCACGCGTTCTGGTGGTCTCCACCGTCTGGGCGGTGGTGGCTCTCGTCGTGATCGGCGTGGTGATTTCCGAGCTTTATCGCCAGGGCTCCGAGCGCGGTTTCAAAGACCTGCTGCGCGCCCAGCTCTTCAACGTCGTCAACTCGATCTCCGTCAACGAGAGGACGGTGCTGTCGGGCAGTCCGCAGCTTGGCGACCTCCGGTTTTCGCAGCCGCAGACCGGTTGGTACTGGATCGTCGATCCGATCGGCGAGTTCGATACGCCGCCCCTGATCTCGACCTCGCTCGGCAACGGCAAGCTACCGATCGCCAGCGTCGACGAGGTGCCGTTCGATACCGGCTATGTTCGCTTCTACACCACCAAGGATCCCTTCGGGAACGAGGTCGAGGTCTCCGAGACCGAGGTCGTTCTCGACATCCAGGGCCATACGGCGCGCTTTCGCGTGGCGGGCAACCGCGACGTGCTCGAGGCCGATATCAACCGCTTCACCCGCAACCTGACGATCGCGCTCTCCATCTTCGGTCTGGGAGGGCTCGGGGTCAACGCGCTCACCATTCTCTTCGGCCTGAGGCCGCTCGATGAGGTCCGGCGCTCGATGGAGAAGATCCGCGCCGGCGAAAGCGAACGGTTGGACGGCGCTTTCCCGCGTGAGATCCAGCCGCTCGCCAACGAGGTCAATGCCCTGATCGACAGCAACCGCCGCATCGTCGAGCGCGCCCGCATGCAGGTCGGCAATCTTGCCCATTCGCTGAAGACACCGATCGCGGTCCTGCTCAACGAGGCCCGGGTGCTCGAGGCATCGCATGGCGAGTTGGTGCGCACTCAGGTCGATGCAATGCAGACCCAGGTTCAATCCTATCTGAGCCGCGCCCGGATTGCGGCGCAGCGCGAGTCCGTGCTGGCGCGGACCGAAGCGCAGCCGGCGCTCGAACGCCTCGTGCGCGTCATGCGCAAGCTCAATCCGGAAAAGCAGGTCCATCTGTCGATCAACCCGCCGGGACTGGTTCTTGCCATGGAGCTGCAGGACGTCGAGGAGACCGTTGGCAACCTGCTCGAAAATGCCGCCCGCCACGCCCGTGGCGAGGTGTGGCTGAATGTCAGGCCGGCACCGAGCGAGGTTCATGCCAAGGAGCCCGGCCGGCAGTGGATCGTTCTCGACATCGACGACGACGGGCCGGGGCTCAATCCCGACCAGATCGCAGTGGCGATGAAGCGCGGCAAGCGGCTCGACGAAAGCAAGCCCGGAACCGGGCTCGGTCTTTCGATCGTCAGCGAGATCGTCCGGGAGTATCAGGGCACCATCACCCTGTCACGACGGGACGAGGGAGGGTTGCGTGCGGAACTGGTTTTGCCGGCGGCCGTTTAGAGGGTGATGAGGAAATGCGTGGTTCCGGCGTCGCTCGCTTGCGAATCCATCGTGATTTAGGGGTCACACCCGTGCTTGAAAATGTCACACCCGCAGGGCTCGCCGTTGCCTCGGCACGCGGGGAATGCCAAAAGAAAATCAAGGACTAGTCGTCATCGTGCTCGAATGGAACGAGCTTAAGAATGCGGCTTCGGATAGGATGATTGAGTGTCGCGGATCATGAGGAACCAGGCAGAAATGACACGGGCTATTGTCGTCGGCGGCAGGATCGTTGTGATCGCCTCGGCCGTCGCGCTTGCCGGATGCGGCACGACGGGCAGCAAGGGCGCGGCCGCCGGCCTCGGCTCGACGGCAACGCGTGGTGCCACCTCGACCAATTACATCGCGGCACTCCAGGGTGGGGTGATCGCGCGTCTCACCGATCTCGACATCGGGACATCCGACCGTCAGCGCGCTCTGGAAGCGGAATACCGCGCACTTGAAGCGGCCCCCGGTGGGCAGCCGGTGACCTGGGACGGGCGCGGCGTCAACGGTTCGGTCGTTGCAGCCGCTCCCTATCAGGTCGGGTCGCAGAACTGCCGCCAGTATAGCCACACGGTTACCGTCAAGGGACAGCCGAAGACGGCGCGGGGTGCTGCCTGCCGCAACCCGGACGGCAGCTGGACACCGCTGACCTAAGGCGTAGCCGGCCGGGCTCTCCCGGATGTGCTCAGGCGGATCGAGCCGCCGTTGCGGCGAAACGCCTCAAATCTCCGTCATAAGGGGTTTTCGAGTTGGAATGGCATGGGGGCCATAGTATTGAGCTTCCATGTTGTTCTGGATCCTCGTCGCCACTCTGACGGCGGCTGTCGCTGTCGTGCTCATCCTTCCGCTGCTGCGGGCGGGGGAAGCCCCGTCGTCTCCCCACAGCCATGATGTCGAGGTCTATCGCGACCAGCTCGAAGAGTTGAAGCGGGACCAGGATAGCGGCCTGATCGGCGGCGACGACGCCGAGCTTGCGCGCGCCGAAGTTGCGCGCCGGCTGCTGGCTGCTGGCGAGAGCGACAGTGAGGCGATTGCGGCTGCCGCGCCGCGCCGCGGTGTCAGCCGCCTGGCCCAGGCCTTCGTGCTTCTCTGTCTTCCGGCCGTCGGCCTCTGTCTTTACTTGCTGACGGGCAGCCCGGGCATGCCGGCGCAGCCGCTGGCCGCACGCCTGGCCGATCCCAATGGCGACATCAACATCCTGATTGCCAAGGCTGAGAATCATCTGGCGGTAAACCCGAATGATGGCGCCGGCTGGGACCTGCTTGCGCCGATCTACATGCGCAACGGCCGTGTCGAAGATGCGGTCGATGCCTATGACCGGGCGATCCGCCTGCTTGGCCCGACGCCGGCACGTCTCGGCGGCTATGCCGAGGCGATGGTCGTGCAGTCCGACGGCGTCGTGACGAGCAAGGCGCAGGACGCGCTGAAGCAGGCGCTGACGCTCGATCCCAATGACCCGCGCTCGGAATTCTATCTTGCCCTCGGCCTCAAGCAGGAAGGCAAGAAAGCGGAAGCGCTGACTGCCTTCAACCGACTGGTCGCGACATCACCCGCCGACGCGCCCTGGCTGCCGCTCGTCAAACAGCACGTGGCAGAACTGGGCGGCGCCGGCGCCACCAGCGCTGCAGCGCCCGGCAATCCGAGTGCCGATGACGTGGCCGCCGCCGAAAGCATGAGCGCCGGCGATCGCCAGGAAATGATCCGGGGCATGGTCGGCAGCCTCGAAAGCCGGCTGAAGGAAAATCCGGATAATCTTGAAGGCTGGGCGCGTCTGATCCGCTCCCATGTTGTCCTTGATCAACGAGACAAGGCACTGGCCGCGCTAAGGGAGGGCCTGAAAACCTTCCCGGCCGATGGCGACGGCGGCAAGCAGCTGCTGGCGCTGGCGCGTGAGCTCGGGATTGCCACCGACGGAGTAACGCAATGACGCGCAAACAAAAAAGACTGGCGATCATCGGCGGCGGTGTCGGCTTCCTGGTGCTTGCAGCCTTCCTCGTGATGTTCGCCTTCAGCCAGGCGATCGCCTATTTCTATGTGCCGAGCGACCTCGAAAAGGCCAACGTACCGCCGGGAACCCGCATCCGCCTCGGCGGTGTCGTCGAAACCGGCTCCGTCAAGCGCGGTGACGGTAAGACGGTGACCTTCACCGTCACCGATACGCTGAGCGGTGTGCCGGTCACCTATACCGGCATCCTGCCTGACCTGTTCCGCGAAGGGCAGGGTGTGGTGACGGAGGGAACCTTCGTTGCCGGAAGCTCGGTCTTCGTGGCCGATTCCGTTCTCGCCAAGCATGACGAGACCTATATGCCCAAGGATGTCGCCGACCGTTTGAAGGCGCAGGGCGTCGAGCTCAGCGGGAAGGAAACCATCAAGTGATCATCGAGCTCGGACACTACGCTCTGGTTCTGGCGTTGGCGACGGCGGTCATTCAGGCCGCCTTACCGATCCTTGGCGCACGATTGAACGATCGCGGCCTGATGGAACTCGCATCCAGCGCCGCCGTCGCCTGCTTTCTGCTCGTCGCTTTCGCTTTTGCCGTCCTCACCTTCGCCTATGTGACCTCGGATTTCTCGGTCCGCAACGTCTGGGAAAACTCCCATTCGCTGAAGCCGCTGATCTACAAGATCTCGGGCGTCTGGGGGAACCATGAAGGCTCGATGCTGCTGTGGCTGTTGATCCTGACGTTCTTTTCGGCGCTGGTTGCCGCCTTTGGGCGCAACCTGCCGGAGACGTTGAAGGCAAACGTGCTTGCCGTCCAGGCCTGGATCGCGATGGCCTTCGCGCTCTTCATCCTGCTGACGTCCAATCCGTTCGCTCGGCTGATGCCCGCGCCGGGCGAGGGCAAGGACCTGAACCCGATCCTTCAGGACGTCGGCCTCGCCATTCATCCGCCACTGCTCTACCTCGGCTATGTCGGTTTTTCGGTCTGCTTCTCCTTTGCCATCGCGGCCTTGATCGAGGGCCGCATCGACGCCGCCTGGGCTCGCTGGGTCCGTCCCTGGACGCTTGCCGCCTGGACCTTTCTCACCGCCGGGATCTCCATGGGTTCGTACTGGGCCTATTACGAGCTCGGCTGGGGTGGCTGGTGGTTCTGGGATCCGGTCGAAAACGCCTCCTTCATGCCGTGGCTCGCGGGTACGGCGCTTTTGCATTCGGCGCTGGTCATGGAAAAGCGCGAGGCGCTGAAGATCTGGACCGTGCTACTTGCGATCATGACCTTCTCGCTGTCGCTGCTCGGCACCTTCCTCGTGCGTTCGGGTGTCCTGACTTCGGTCCACGCCTTCGCCACCGACCCGACGCGCGGCATCTTCATCCTCGCCATTCTCGTCTTCTTCATCGGCGGTGCGTTCACGCTCTTCGCCCTGCGCGCCTCGCACCTGAAAGCCGGCGGCATCTTCGCGCCGATCTCGCGTGAGGGTGCGCTGGTCTTCAACAACCTCATCCTGACGACGGCGACCGCGACGGTCCTGACCGGCACGCTCTATCCGCTGGTGCTCGAAGCGCTGACCGGCGACAAGATCTCCGTCGGGCCGCCCTTCTTCAACATGACCTTCGGCCTGTTGATGCTGCCACTGCTCTTTGCGGTGCCTTTCGGCCCGCTGCTTGCCTGGAAGCGCGGCGACCTTGCTGGCGTTTCGCAGCGGCTCTTCGCAGCGGTTGCCATCGGCCTGCTCTTCGGCGTCACCTATTATTACTTCATGAATGGCGGCCCGGTTCTGGCGCTCTTCGGCATTGCCCTTGGCGTCTACGTGATTGTCGGTTCGTTGACGGACCTGGCGCTGCGCTCCGGCCTCGGCAAGGTCGCAGGCAACGTCGTCTGGCGACGCTTCTCCGGCCTGCCGCGTTCGGCTTTCGGCACGGCGCTTGCGCATATCGGCCTCGGCGTCACCCTGATCGGCATCGTCGCCGTCACGGCCTTCGAGACCGAAACCGTGGTCGAGATGAAGCCCGGCATGACGGTGGATGCCGGTGGCTACACCCTGCGCTTCGACGGCATGCGCAATGGCAGCGGCCCGAACTATTCCGAGGAGTCCGGCCACTTCACCATCAGCCGCGGTGGCGCTGCGATTGACGACGTCTGGTCTTCGAAGCGTCTCTACCAGGCGCGCCGCATGCCGACGACCGAGGCGGGCATTCGCACCTTCGGCTTGAGCCAACTCTACGTCTCGCTCGGCGATCAGATCAGCGAAGGCGGCATCGTCGTGCGCATCTGGTGGAAGCCGATGATCCTGTGCATCTGGGGCGGTACCCTGTTCATGATGGCGGGTGGTTTCGTCTCCTTGAGCGACCGCCGCCTGCGCGTCGGCGCGCCGGCCAAGGCCAAGCGACCGAAGGCGGTGCCTGTGGGGGCTGCGGAATGAACCGTCTGCTCCTGGCACTCCTGCTGTTGCTCGCGCCTGTCGGCTCGGCCTTTGCCGTCAACCCGGATGAAGTGCTTGCCGATCCCGCGCTCGAAGCGCGGGCGCGGGCGATCTCGGCGGAGCTGCGCTGCATGGTCTGCCAGAACCAGTCGATCGACGATTCCAACGCCGAGCTTGCCAAGGACCTGCGCGTGCTTGTGCGCGAGCGGCTGGCGAACGGCGACAGCGACAAGGCCGTCATCGATTACGTCGTGTCCCGCTATGGCGAATTCGTACTGCTGAAGCCGCGCTTCGAGACGAAGACCCTGATCCTCTGGGGCATGCCGGCGACCCTGCTTCTCGTCGGGGCGATTACCCTCGTCATCGCCTCTCGCCGTCGCGGCGCCCAGCCAAAGGGGACGCCGCTTTCCGAGGACGAGAAGGAAAAGCTGAAGAAGCTGCTTCAGCCTTAATGCAGCGCTCGCCGAACGCGCATTCGTTGGATCGGCTTCAGCACTAATCTCTTGATATCGCTTGAGATCCCTGCCGGTGGCGGGCAATTCCGTTCGCGCCAACGCGCAGTCCCCGGCAGGCCTTTGGCCGAGCCCGGGCCAGCTCTTCACAACATTACCAAAAATTCATTTTCCGGACAGAACTCAGTAAGGTCCCATCCGTTACATCTTTCGTCATCGGCTGTTCCTCCAGTCAGCCAAAACGAATTCCGCCTTCCCTGAGGCGGCTTCGCAACCAGGTTTCGGTGCCGTCTCCGATGGCATCTAGGAAGAGAAAAGGCAAAACGGATGTTTACGACCAAATCCCTGCGTCCCTCCCTCAAGACCGTTCTGAAGACCTCGACCATCGCCGGCCTTGCCGCCGTCATGCTGACCTCGGGTCTGCCGGCAAGCATCTCGCAATCCTTTGCCGATCCGGTGAAGGTGGAAGCGCCGTCGGTGCCGAGCTTTGCCAATGTCGTTGATGCCGTTTCGCCGGCCGTCGTTTCGGTGCGCGTCCAGTCGCGCGTCAACCCGGTGGCCGAAGATGGCGGCGACTTCAGCTTCGATTTCAACGGTCGCGGTTTCGACGATCTGCCCGACGATCACCCCCTGAAGCGCTTCTTCAAGGAATTCGGTCCGCGCGGCGATGACCGTGCCGACCGCGGCCCCAACCGCCGTGGCCCGCATGGCGAAGGCCGCCTGCGTCCGACCGCTCAGGGCTCCGGCTTCTTCATCTCCGAAGACGGCTACCTCGTCACCAACAACCACGTCGTTTCCGACGGTTCGGCCTTCACGGTCATCCTCAACGACGGCACCGAACTCGATGCCAAGCTGGTCGGCAAGGATAGCCGCACGGATCTCGCCGTGCTCAAGGTCGATGACAAGCGCAAGTTCACCTATGTCGGCTGGGCCGATGACAGCAAGGTCCGCGTCGGTGACTGGGTCGTTGCCGTCGGCAACCCGTTCGGTCTCGGCGGCACGGTGACCTCCGGCATCGTTTCGGCGCGTGGCCGCGATATCGGCTCCGGCCCCTATGACGATTACCTGCAGGTTGATGCGGCGGTGAACCGCGGCAACTCGGGCGGTCCGACCTTCAACCTCTCCGGTGAAGTCGTCGGCATCAATACCGCGATCTTCTCGCCGAGGGGCGGCGGCAACGTCGGTATCGCCTTTGCCATCCCGTCGACCGTTGCCAAGGATGTCGTCACCGACCTGATCAAGGACGGCTCGGTTTCCCGCGGCTGGCTCGGCGTGCAGATCCAGCCCGTTACCAAGGACATCGCCGAATCGCTCGGCCTTTCGGAAGCAAGCGGCGCGCTCGTCGTCGAACCGCAGACCGGCTCGCCGGGTGAAAAGGCAGGCATCAAGAAGGGTGACGTCGTAACCGCGCTGAACGGCGACACGGTCAAGGATCCGCGTGACCTTGCCCGCAAGGTTGCGGCAATCCGCCCGGGCACCACGGTCGATCTGGCCCTGTGGCGCGACGGCAAGGCGGAAACCGTCAAACTCGAAATCGGCACGCTGCCCAAGGACGACAAGGACGCTGCCAAGAGCCAGGACGACCAGTCCGAAGAAGCCCAGCCGTCGAGCGAGCAGGCACTGGCCGACCTTGGCGTCTCTGTCGTGCCGTCTGATGATGGCAAGGGCGTCACCATCGCCTCGGTCGACGAAGACTCTGATGCCAGCGATCGCGGCCTGAAGCAGGGCGAAAAGATCGTCTCGGTGAACAATCAGGAGGTGAAGTCCGCCGACGACATCCTGAAGGTCATCAACACTGCCAAGAAGGACGGCCGTAGCAAGGCGCTCTTCCAGATCGAGGCCGACAACGGCAGCCGCTTCGTGGCCCTTCCGATCGACAAGGGCTGATCGCGGCAGTCAAATGATTGACCGGAGCGCCGCGATTTCCAAGTGATGTCGCGGCGCTCGCCGTTTGGAGCGGGATTTGAAAAGGTGTGTGCGGTTCTCCGCCCATCCCGCTTTCCCTCACGAGAGCACTCGCCAACCCGGTTGTCGAAAGTCGAAACCGGTTGAGACAGACAGGGGTCCGGGACTATGGTCGCGCGTATGAAGATTCTCATCATTGAAGACGATCTCGAGGCGGCAGCCTATCTGGCGAAAGCCTTCCGTGAGGCGGGCATCGTGTCCGATCACGCCAGCGATGGCGAGAGCGGCCTGTTCATGGCCAGCGAGAACAATTACGACGTTCTCGTGGTGGACCGCATGCTGCCGCGTCGAGACGGTCTCTCTGTCATCACCGAGCTTCGTCGCAAGGACATCCACACGCCGGTGCTGATCCTGTCGGCGCTCGGCCAGGTGGATGACCGGGTCACGGGTTTACGCGCCGGCGGCGACGATTATCTGCCGAAACCCTACGCCTTCAATGAATTGCTCGCCCGTGTCGAGGTGCTTGGGCGCCGCAAGGGCACGCCCGATCAGGACATGGTTTACCGCGTTGGCGATCTGGAACTCGACCGCCTTTCGCATTCCGTGCGCCGGCAGGGAAAGGAAATTCCCCTGCAGCCGCGCGAATTCCGCCTGCTCGAATATCTCATGAAGAACGCCGGCCAGGTCGTCACCCGCACCATGCTGCTGGAAAACGTCTGGGACTACCACTTCGACCCGCAGACCAACGTCATCGACGTGCATGTCTCGCGGTTGCGCTCGAAGATCGAGAAGGATTTCGATGTGCCGCTGCTGCGCACGGTGCGCGGTGCCGGCTACATGATCAAGGATGACCGGGCGTCCGCATGAGCAAGCTTCGCGTTCTCTTCAGAACGACCGCAGTCCGGCTTTCCGCCCTCTACCTCATTCTTTTTTCTCTCTGTGCTGCCTTTCTCGTCTTCTACGTCACCGGCATGTCGGAGCGGCTGCTGCAGCAGCAGACCCGTGACGCGGTCACCGCCGAGGTGGCGCAGATCGAGCAGGTCTATAGCCGCGCCGGCATGAACGGCCTGTTGCGCTCGCTCGAGCGGCGGGCACGCCAGCCGGGAGCCAATCTCTACGTGATTGCGGGACCGAGCGGCGAAATCCTCGCCGGCAACGTTGCCAGCCTGGAGCCGGGCCTGCTCGACAGCGAAGGCTGGACCGAACGTCCCTTCGCCTATCAGCGCTATACGGACGAGAGCAAGAAGGACACCCACGTAGCGCTTGCCCATGTGCTGGTGCTCGACAATGGTCTGCGCATTCTTGTTGGCCGCGACCTGCAGGAGCCGCAGAAGTTCCGCGCCCTTGTGCGCCAGGCTCTGATGGTGGCGCTCGGCGTCATGGGGCTTGGCGCCCTCGTCATCTGGTTCGGCATCGGCCGCAACGCCTTGAAGCGCATCGACCGCATGTCGGAGGCGAGCACCAAGATCATGGCCGGCGATCTGTCGCAGCGTCTGCCGATGAGCGGCTCCGGCGACGAGTTCGACCGGCTGTCGGAATCACTGAACGCAATGCTCAGCCGCATCGAGAAGCTGAACGAAGGGCTGCGGCAGGTCTCCGACAACATCGCTCACGATCTGAAGACGCCACTGACGCGGCTGCGCAACAAGGCGGAAGCCGCACTTTCCCGCAAGGGCACGAGCCAGCGCGGTGCGCTCGAGGAGATCATCGGCGAATCCGATCAGTTGATCCGCACCTTCAACGCGCTTCTGATGATTTCGCGCGTCGAGGCCGGCTCGTCCGTCGCCGAGATGAGCGACATCGACCTTTCGCAGATCGTCGCCGATTGCGTCGAGCTCTACGAACCGGTGGCCGAAGATGGCGGTCTGAAACTTGAAGCCGAAATCGCCCAGGATCTCGTGATTTCAGGCAACCGCGAACTGGTCGGCCAGGCCCTCGGCAACCTCATCGACAACGCGGTCAAGTATGCCGATGGCGCCGGGAACCCTCTGATCAAAGTCTCGCTCGAAAAGCGCGAGGGGAATGTGTTGCTGTCGGTTGCCGATCATGGATCGGGCATCCCCGCAGCGATGCGCGACGAGGTGATCAAGCGTTTCGTTCGCCTGGATGAGAGCCGGTCCAAGCCTGGCACCGGCCTTGGCCTGTCGCTGGTCGAGGCCGTCATGGAGATGCATCACGGCGCGCTGCATCTCGCCGACACGGTTCCTTCCGCCGAAGATGGCGCCAAGGGGCTGACGGTTCAGATGGTTTTCCCGATGACTGCAACCTGATAGACCGGTTTTGGGAGAACGAAGTGGAGTGAAGCAGCGCGCAGTTGTTCCGCGCCGTCCGCTCCGGCCAGAGGGAGACGGCATGCAGGAACAGGTGCAGCAGTGCTGGGCGATCGAGACGACGCCGATCCGTCCGGCGACACAAGCCGATGCCAAGACAGCGCTTTCGGTCTTGAAGGATATGGCCAAGGGTCATGAAAAGGTCGCAAGCCTGCTTGCGTCCGAAACGCAGTTCAAGACCTTCATCGTCTCGGCCTTTGCCCTTTCGCCTTTTCTTCGCGACACCGGCGACAGTCGCCCCGCCATTCTCGAAGAGCTTCTCTCGACCGATCTCACGGCTTTCCTGAGCGAGCGCGTGCGCGGAGCCCGCGATGCCTGGAAGCCGAATGAAGGCGGCGCGGCATTGCCGGATACCGAGATCATGGCGCGGCTCAGAAGGGCCAAGCGCGAACTTGCCTTCGCCGTCGCTCTCGCCGATCTCTCCCGCCATTTCGACGGGCGCGAGACCACCCGTTGGCTCAGCGAATTCGCCGGTGCGGCCGTGTCGGCGACGATCGATCACCTGCTCCTGAGCGCGCATGAGAGCGGCAAGTTGAAGGTCAAGGATGCCGCAAACCCGAGCGTCGGTTCCGGCGTCGTCGTGCTCGGCATGGGCAAGCTCGGCGCCTTCGAGCTCAACTATTCCTCCGATATCGACCTCGTTGTCTTCTACGATCCGCAATCCGGCATCATCGTCGATCGCGACGATGCCTCGGAAACTTTCGGCCGGCTGTTGCGCCGCCTGATCCGCATCCTGCAGGAGCGCAGCGGCGACGGATACGTCTTCCGGACCGACCTGCGCCTGCGCCCGGATCCGGGCTCGACGCCGCTGGCGATCCCGGTCGAAGCGGCGATGCTCTATTACGAGGGCAGGGGGCAGAACTGGGAGCGCGCCGCCTTCATCAAGGCGCGGCCGGTCGCCGGCGACATCGAGGCTGGCGAGCACTTCCTCAAGGATCTGGTCCCCTTCGTCTTCCGCAAGTATCTCGACTATGCGGCGATCGCCGACATTCATTCGATCAAGCGCCAGATCCATGCCCACAAGGGGCACGGCGAGATCGCGGTCAAGGGCCACAACATCAAGCTCGGCCGCGGCGGAATCCGCGAGATCGAGTTCTTCGTTCAGACCCAGCAGCTGATTGCCGGTGGCCGCATGCCGGACCTGCGCCAGCGAGCGACGGAGCCGATGCTGCGGGCGCTCGTCAAGGCCGGCTGGATCGACGAGGAGACGGCTGACGAACTCGTCGAAGCCTATTGGTTCCTGCGCGATGTCGAGCACCGGATCCAGATGGTGCGCGACGAGCAGACGCACGTCCTGCCCGAGACCGAAGCGGAACTGAAGCGCATCGCCTATATGCTCGGCTTCGAGGATACAGCCGCCTTTTCCAAGGCCCTCTCGCGCGTGCTGAAGACCGTCGAGCGTCGCTACGCTCAGCTTTTCGAACAGGAAGCCAAGCTCTCGACCGAGACCGGCAACCTCGTCTTCACTGGCCAGCGCGACGACCCGGACACGCTGGAGACGCTGAAGAAACTCGGCTTCCAGCGGCCGTCGGACATCTCCCACACGATCCGCACCTGGCACTATGGTCGCTACCGCGCGACACAGTCGGTGGAGGCGCGCGAGCGGCTGACAGAGCTGACGCCGGAGCTGCTGCGGGTTTTTGGCGAAAGCCGCCGCGCCGACGAAGCGCTGCTGCGTTTCGACAATTTCATCTCCGGCCTGCCTGCCGGCATTCAGCTGTTTTCTCTGCTCGGCAACAATCCGGGCCTCCTGTCGCTGATCGTCAATGTCATGTCGTCGGCCCCAAGGCTTGCCGAAATCATTGCCGCGCGCCCGCATGTCTTCGACGGCATGCTCGATCCCGGCCTGCTCGCCGAATTGCCGACGCGGGAGTATCTGGCGCCACGCATCGCCAACTTCGTCGGCGGTGCTCGCCATTATGAGGAGGTGCTCGATCGCCTGAGGATCATAGCCGCCGAGCAGCGTTTCCTGATCGGCATTCGGCTCCTGACCGGCGCGATCTCGGGCGCGCAAGCCGGCCGCGCCTTTACCGATCTTGCCGACCTCATCATCGCCGCGGCGGTAAAGGCGGTTGAGGATGAAGTTCGCTCCGTTCACGGCGATTTCCCTGGAGGCCGTATCGCCGTTGTCGGCATGGGCAAGCTCGGCAGCCACGAGCTGACTGCGGGATCCGACGTCGATCTGATCCTGCTCTACGATTACGACGAGACGGCAACCGAGTCCGACGGCGCCAAGCCGCTTGATCCGACGCGATACTTTACGCGGGTGACGCAGCGCCTGATCGCCGCACTTTCCGCGCCGACGGCGGAAGGCATCCTCTACGAGGTCGACATGCGGCTTCGTCCCTCCGGCAACAAGGGGCCGGTCGCAACCAGGATCAACGCCTTTGCTAAGTATCAGCGCGAAGAGGCCTGGACGTGGGAGCATCTGGCTCTGACCCGGGCGCGCTGCATCTGCGGCGATGACCGGCTGATGGCCGAGGCCAACGGGATCTTCGCCGAGATCCTCGAGCGCAAGCGCGATGTTTCCAAAGTCAGCGCCGACGTGATCTCCATGCGCGAGATGATCGATAGCGAGAAACCGCCGAGCGACATCTGGGACTTCAAGCTGATCCCGGGCGGTCTCGTCGATATCGAGTTCATCACCCAGTATCTGGCGCTCGTAGCGCCGGCCAAGGGCGTTCAGCCGCTGACATCAGGCACCAACACCGCCGACGCGTTGAAGCTGCTTGGTGATGCGCTGATGAACCCCAACGATCTCGATGTTGCGCTGGAAGCGCTGCATCTTTTCACCGAATTGTCCCAGATCGTGAGGCTCTGCATCGAGGGCGAGTTCGAGCCGAAGGAAGCGCCAGCGGGCCTGATCGATCTCGTCTGCCGGGCAGGGGACTACCCGGACCTGAAAACCTTGGAGGGGGACGTTCGCAGGCTCTCCAAAGCCGTGCGCCGTGTCTTCCAATCGGTCGTTTCAGTGTGAGGGAGGGCAGCGGGTAAACGGAAGGCGCGTGGAAGACCGCGCGCTGCTCCAGACCCGCTTTAACCGCGGTCCGGAATCCTGACCGAGATGATGGTCCCGACATTCTCGGTCGAGTGTATTCTCATGCTGCCGCCGTGCAGGCGGGTGAGTGAGCGCGAGATCGCGAGCCCGAGGCCGGATCCGCCCTTGCTCTTGGCGTACTGGCTCTGCACCTGTTCGAAGGGCTGACCGATCTTCTGCAATGCGTCGCGCGGAATGCCGATGCCGGAATCGGCGATCGTGAGCGTCACCGCGCCCGTCACCTTGCGTGCCCGAAGCGAAATCCGCCCGCCCTCATTGGTGAATTTGACCGCATTGGACAGAAGGTTGAGCAGCACCTGCTTCATTGCCCGCCGATCGGCGACCATGGTGAGGCCCGAGGAGATCTGCTGCACGACGTGAATGTTCTTCTGCTCCGCCGGTATGGTGGTGAAGCGCAGCGTCTCTTCGATCAACGGCGCAAGGTCGATCGTCTCGCGGCTGATGCGCATGTGCCCGGCCTCGATCTTCGACATGTCCAGGATGTCGTTGATGACGTTGAGCAGATGTTTGCCGCTTTCGTGGATGTCGCGTGAATACTCGTTGTACTTCTCCGAGCCGAGCGGCCCGAACATCTGGTTCTGCAGGATTTCCGAGAAGCCGAGGATGGCGTTGAGCGGCGTGCGCAGCTCATGTGACATGTTCGCGAGGAACTCGGACTTGGCGCGGTTGGCCGCCTCCGCACGGTCCTTCTCCGCCTGGTAGTTCGAATTGGCGACCGAGAGCTCGGTCTTCTGCCGCTCCAGCGTCATGCGCGAGGCCGAGAGGTCGCCGATCGTCGCCATCAGCCGCCGTTCGGATTCGCGCAGGCGCACCTGGTGCCGCTTCAGAAGCGTGATGTCGGTACCGACGGAGACAAGGCCGCCGTCGCGTGTGCGCCGCTCGTTGATCTGCAGCCAGCGCTCGTCGGCCAGCTGCACCTCGCTCGTCTGTGACTGGTTGCTGTGATCCGGGTCGGCGATCCGCCGCTCGACCACCGGCCGTGCTGCCGCCGTATGCACGGCTATGCGTTCGGTGCCGGGCACCAGGACGTGATCCGGAAGCTTGTAGGCCTCCTGGAAGTGGGTGTTGCACATGACGAGGCGGTCGTGCTTGTCCCAGAGCACGAAGGCCTCGGAGGTACATTCGATGGCGTCGGCGAGCCGCTGGTCGGCCTCCGCATAGCGCTGCGCAAGACGATGCTGTTCCGTCACGTCCATGGCGATGCCGATCAGATGCGCCCGGCCCGAGGCCGTGCGGATGATCTCGGCGCGGGCCCGTAGCCACACGTAGTGACCGTCCGCATGCCGCATGCGGAACACCTGGTCGATCTGGCGCGCGTCGCCACGCGCGATCGTGCGCGCCACGCTGTAGATGCCGTGATCATCCGGATGCATCAGCCTTGCGGCGTCACCGAAGGAGAGCACGCTGCTTTCGCCCGGCATGCCGAGCATTTCGTACATCGAGCGCGACCAGAACAGCCGACGGTTGGCAAGATCGAAATCCCAGAGGCCGCAACGGCCGCGCGAGAGCGCCGTCTCGACCCGCAGGTTCGATTCGGCAAAGACCGAATCGGCGTCGCGGGCACGCTTGGCCTGTATGTAATAGGCGTAGAGCACCATCAACAGGATCGCCGAGATACCTGCAAACAGGGTGACGTTCAGCGAAACCTCGTCTCGCCAGGTCGTTTCGAGCTGGGTGACCGGCGTTGCGGCCAGCACGACGCCAGCCGCATCGGGCAGCTGCGCCAGCGCCACGATGTGGTCGGCGCCTGCGATCGCCGTCTTCATGACGCTCGAATGTTCGCCGAAATATTGCAGCGTCGCGATGTCGGGCGCGGCCGCAGCGAGCGTGCGGCCGATGAGCGGTCCACCGCCTTCCGTGCTTGCAAAGATCCGCCCGTCCTTGCGCACCGCGAGGATGAACGTTCCGGGATCGAGCATGCCGGTCGGCAGAAACTGGCTGAAGCGTTGCTCCGCCTCGGCACGACGGCCCTCATCGAACAGCGCGACTCCGTCCGTCTGGAAGGCGGCGCCGGCGATCGCCGCCGCAAGACCGACGGTCTGGCGCGAACTTTCCTCCATGCGGGCGTGCTCGTCCATGATGCTGGACATGCGCGAAACCGCAACGATGATCAGGAATGCAATGATCAGGATCGGGATGGAGCGCTTGAGAACAGGCTCCGCGTTTGCCAGGCGGCGTGAAGCCGGCCCGGCAAAGATCTTCGCCTGCGAGATAAACTCCTGCTCCAGGCCGGTAACGCCTGGAAGCTTGAGTCGCAACCGCCCGTCGGCTGCGCTCGCTGGTCGCGCGTCCGCCATCTTTCCCAATTGTCTAAACCCTCTGATGATTCGGCGCGCCGCTCGCCCGAATCTGACTCAATGAATCACAGGGCGATTCGCCTTGTCCAGAGGCACTGGTAAAGATTTGTTAACCATTTCTTATCGTTGGAAAATAATAGGCCGGGCCACCTTGGTGGCCCGGCCCCAGGAAAATCAGGCGTTGGCGATGCTCAGGCCTTGAGCATGCGCTCGACGATGTCGCCGACATCGGCCGAAAGTTTCGACGCGCCGGCGATCTCTTTCAGCGCCTTGCGGGCATGCCCGGCACGTTTGTCCTCCAGCGAACGCCAGGAGCGCATGGAGGTCAGGATGCGGGCCGCAAGCTGCGGATTGCGCGGGTCGATGTCGAGGATCTGGCGCGCGAGGAACCGGTAGCCTTCGCCGTCGGCGCGGTTGAACCCGGTCGGGTTGGCGAAGGCATAGGTGCCTACCAGCGAGCGTACGCGGTTCGGATTGTTGCCGTTGAACAGTGGCTCGTTCATCAGCGCCTTGATGCGATCGAGCGTTCCAGCGCCCGGGATCGTCGCCTGCACGGCGAACCACTTGTCGATGACGAGCGCGTTGTCGGCGAAACGCTTGCGGAATGTTGCAAGCGCGTCTGTCGCCTCGGCCGAATCCGGGAAGCGGTGCGCCAGCAGCGCCAACGCATGGCTGAGATCGGTCATGTTGTTGGCGGCCGCAAAGGCCTTCGCGGCACGCTCGGGCCCTTCATCGGCCTGAACGAGGTAGGTGAGCGCGCTGTTGCGCAGTGCCCGCCTGCCGGCGCTTGCCGCATCCGGGCTGAACCCTCCGCTGGAGACGAGTTCGTCGGAGAGTTTGAGGAAGGTGTCGCGCCCGGCGGCCGCAACCGCTGTCAGGATCTGCTGGCGGGCCGCGTGGATCGCGTCCGGATCGTTGTTGGTGCCGATCTCGCGGGCGATATCGGATTCGCTCGGCAAGGCCAGCGCCTGCGAACGGAAGGCCGGCTCCAGGCTGTTGTCGGCGGCGGCCCGGATCAGGCCGTCGATCAGGGCCTTGTCCGAGGTGACCGGCTTGCCGGCGCGGACATTCGCCGTCGCCTCGACCAGATTGCCAAGCGCAATGGCATTGAGCGCCTGCCAGCGGGCGAAGAGGTCGCTTTCGTGATGCGCGATCAGCGCCAGATCGTCGGCATTCTGCTCGATATGCAGGTTGATCGGCGCGGAGAAGCTGCGGTTGAACGACGGAACCGGGCGCGAGGGGATGCCCGAGAAGACCACCGTCTGATTGCGCTCTGTCAGATGCAGGACATCGTCGGTCATGTCGGCGCCGGAAACGGCGGCAAGCGCGGCTTCGCTGCCGTCTTCGAGCAGCAGACCCATCTTCAGCGGAATGTGCATCGCTTCCTTGGCGCTCTGTCCGGGCGTCGGCGGCACGGTCTGTTCGAGCGACAGGGTGAAGGTCTGCTTGGTCGCGTCATAGGCGCCCGAAGCGGTGACCAGCGGCGTTCCGGCCTGGTGATACCAGAGCGCGAACTGGCGCAGATCCCGACCGCTTGCCGCCTCGAAGCAGGCGACGAAATCCTCGATCGTCACCGCCTGGCCGTCGTGCCGGTCGAAATAGAGATCCATACCCTTCTTGAACAGATCGCGGCCGAGGATGGTCGCGATCATGCGGGTGACTTCCGATCCCTTTTCGTAGACGGTCGTCGTGTAGAAGTTGTTGATTTCGCGGTATTTCGTCGGGCGCACCGGATGGGCGAGGGGACCTGCATCCTCCGGGAACTGTTCCGACTTCAGATGCCGCACTTCGGCGATGCGCTTGACCGCGCGCGAGCGCATGTCGGCGGAGAACTCGTGGTCGCGGTAGACCGTCAGGCCTTCCTTCAGGCAGAGCTGGAACCAGTCGCGGCAGGTGATGCGGTTGCCGGTCCAGTTGTGGAAGTATTCGTGCGCGATGATCGCCTCGATGTTGGCGTAGTCCGCATCGGTCGCCGTTTCCGGGTCCGCAAGCACGTATTTGTCGTTGAAGATGTTGAGGCCCTTGTTCTCCATGGCGCCCATGTTGAAGTCGGAGACGGCGACGATCATGAAGATGTCGAGGTCGTATTCGCGACCAAAGGCCTCTTCGTCCCACTTCATCGAGCGCTTGAGCGCATCCATGGCATAGGAGGCGCGAGGCTCCTTGCCGTGTTCGACATAGATCTTCAAGGCAACGTCGCGGCCGGACATCGTTGTGAACGTATCCTCGACCACGCCGAGGTCGCCGGCGACCAGCGCAAAGAGATAGCTCGGCTTCGGATGCGGATCGAACCAGGCGGCGAAGTGACGGCCGTCGCCCATGTCGGCGCCGCCGAGATAGTTGCCGTTCGAAAGCAGGAGGGGAGAGGACGCCTTGTCGGCGATGATGTTGACCGTGTAGACGGCAAGTACATCGGGACGATCGGGGAAATAGGTGATGCGGCGGAAGCCTTCGGCCTCGCACTGGGTGCTGTAGACGCCGTTGGTGCGGTAGAGCCCCATCAGCTGCGTATTGGTCTCGGGCGAAAGCAGGGTGGTGATGGTGATTTCGAACGGGGCGGTTTCGGGCAGGCCGCGGATCGTCAGCGTATCCTCGGCGACATCGTAGAGCGTCGTCGCAAGCTCTTCCTGGTCGAGCAGCAGGCCGGTCATGGTCAACTCGTCGCCATCAAGCACGAGCGGCGCGGCACTGTCGACACCTTCGCGGCGATGGAAGATCAGCCTGGCCTCGACCTTGGTCTCCTTCGGGTCGAGCTCGAAGGTCAGATCCACTCTCTCCAGAACGAAGTCGGTCGGCCGGTAGTCTTCCAGATGAATGATCTGGCCAGTATTTGTCCGCATGGTCAGTCCCGCTTGCACCGTTCTACTGGAGAATTTGTAGAGGGTGCCTGTGATGGTGAAAAGGCCAAGGGGCGAAAAGCTGGGCTGTGCCACACGATTGTGATGCCGGCGACCGCACTTCCGACAGAAAAGACATGGCGCCCGTTATTCTTCCCGCTCCCTTATCGGACCGATGTGTATCGAAGTGGGACTAACAAGACATGAATTGGAAAGGTTTTTTTCGGGGCAGCTAAAGAAAAGCCGGCCGCCCTACTGTCGAAGGTTAATCGATCAAGAAAAAACGTCATTCATCACGAAGTTTGATCCGACTTTCGAGAAAAGCGTCGCTAAGGTGGCCCGGTCCTGCAGCGGTGCTCTCCGCTGAAAAATCTCCAAACCAGCCCGCGTGCCAGCTGATCGCCGGTCAAGGCTGTTCGAAAAGTGCCCTCAATGGATGCGGAAGTCGAAAGCCCGATGAAGGGGATCCTGCTCAAGGTCCTTTCAGTCGTCATTTTCGTTTGCATGTCGACGCTGATCAAGGCGGCCGGAAACGAGATCGCCACCGGCCAGATCACCTTCTACCGCTCGGCCTTCGCCATGGTGCCGATCCTCGGCTATCTCGCCTTCCGCGGACAGCTGCGCGACGCCTTCAAGACCGAAGATTTTACCGGCCATATCGCTCGCGGCTTCGTCGGCATTCTCGCAATGAGCTTCGGTTTTTACGGCCTCGTACACCTGCCGCTGCCTGAAGCCATCGCCATCGGCTATGCCATGCCGCTGATCGCCGTCGCCTTCGCCGCGATTTTTCTAGGCGAGTCGGTGCGGCTCTACCGTTGGTCGGCCGTTGTCATCGGGCTGGTCGGCGTGATGATCATCACCTGGCCACGGCTGACCCTTTTTCGCGAAGGCGGCTTCGGTTCGCTGGAGGCACTGGGCGCTGCTGCCGTGCTGGTTTCGGCGGCCCTGGGCGCAGTTGCCATGGTGCTGGTGCGAAAACTCGTCAAGAATGAACGCACCCACACGATCGTGCTCTATTTCTCGCTGTCGGCCTCGGTCTTCTCTCTCGCGACCTTGCCCTTCGGCTGGCCGTCGATCTCGCGCGAGGCCTTCCTGTTGCTGATGGTCGCCGGTTTCTGTGGCGGTGTCGCCCAGATCCTTTTGACCGAAAGCTATCGCCATGCCGACATGTCGACCATCGCACCGTTCGAATACACTTCGATCGTGCTCGGCCTGATCATCGGCTACTTCCTGTTCGACGATATCCCGACGGCCGCCATGCTCGTCGGCACGGCTATCGTCGTCGGTGCAGGCATCTTCATCATTTTCCGTGAGCATCGGCTTGGCCTCGAGCGCCGGGGCGCTCGCAAGCATGTGACGCCGCAGGGCTGAGCCACGGCCTACGGCCGCGGGTTTTCCCAGGCAGGAACCGTATCGTCGTCGATCAGCGGTTCCTGTGCCGCCTGCTGGGCAGCCGGGCTCGTCACATCAGGGCCGGGCGTCGGCATGACGCTCGTTGCCTGGAAGTCGGTCTTGACGACGAGCCCCTTGTGCTGCTCGCGCCGCAGAATGCGCCAGGCTGCATAGCCGCCATAGAGCGCGAAGTAGACGGCAAGGACGAGAAACAGCGCCGCCGGGCCGAAACGATCCATGACCGGACCGACCATCAGCGGGCCGGAAATCGTGCCGAGCCCGTAGGTGATCATCAGGCCCGAGGATGTTTCGACATACTCGTTGGGTTTGGCGAGATCATTGGCATGGGCGACGTTCAGTGCGTAGATCGGGAACAGCACCGATCCGACGAAAGCGGCGATGATGTAGAGAACGGCGGGCTGGCTGCCGATCGATGCCGACATCACCAGGCACGAGATGACGCCGACGATGCCGCAGCCAACCATGACGATGCGCCGGTCGATCTTGTCGGAGAGACGTCCGATCGGGATTTGCGAGAGGGCGCTGCCGGTCAATAGCGAGGCGAGCAGTGTCGCGCCTTCCGCCGTCGAAAGTCCGATCTTCTGGGTGAAGACCCCGCCGAGGTTCAGCCAGGCGCCGGAGAGCGCACCGGCGAGAAAACCGCCGACGACGGCGACCGGCGAGCGGCGGAAGAGGGCGGGGATATCGAACTTCGCCTGTGCCGGTGGCGCGGGCATGGGAGAGGAGGAGAGCGCCGTCGGCAATAGCGCCAGCGAGAACAGCACGCTGCAGAGCATGAACAGCGACGTGTTAGTCGGATCTCCGAGCGGCACCATGTACTGCCCGCCGATCGTGCCGACCATCGTCGTGATCAGGTAGAGCGAAAAGAGCAGGCCGCGGTTCTCGTTGGTGACGCGCTCATTGAGCCAGCTCTCGATGACGAGATAACTGCCGGAGATGGCAAAGCCGGCAATGGCACGGAAGACGATCCAGGCGCGCCAGTCGACGATGAGGCCGCAGAGCAGGATAGCTATGGAGAGCAGCGTGATCAGCGCGGTGAAGACGCGCACATGGCCGACACGCAGCACGAATTTCGGCGTGACGACGCAGGAAAGGGTGAAGCCGACCGTATAGCCGGTGGCGATCACCGAGACCGTCAGCGTCGACCAGTTCTCGGCGACGGAACGCACGGGGATCACATAGCTCTGCAGGCCGAAGCCGACCATCATGAGCAGGGTCGACACCATCAGGCTGAAGACGGAAGCGAGGCTGGCCAGCATCGGCGCTCCTGGAAACGTGGCGCTTCGTCATTTGTCCGATGACAAGCAAACGCAGATGGAGCGAGGAACGGTCTGGCAGGGCCGGATGAGCCTGACACTCCTTAGTCGGGACGAGTGTGGCTCTATCCAGTTTTTTACGCCCTGTCGATTGCGACAGGCGATGGCAAAAAGGCGGTGCTTATACCTGCGGGCAGCAGTCAGTTCGGCAGCAACGGGCTCACGGCCGTGCGATGGGCGCGGCGTGCATCCTTCTTGGTGCTGAGAACGGTATATTCGCGCGAGGCGCGCACGGCCGTACCGATGTCGGAGATCGAATCGAGCAGGACCTTGAGGCTGGCAATCGGCTTGGTCATGGGTTCGTTCCTTTCTTCGTGTCGGGTCAAACGATGCGTCACGCGATACGCAAAAGCCGCGTATCGCGTGGGGATCAGCGCTGGATGAAGTCGGCGAAAATCTGCGCCGGACGGGTGGTCCGGGCGAGGCCAATCGCGGTCATCTGCTCGTTGGCTGCCGTGCCAAAGCGGTTGAACGGCGTCCGGTAAGCAGCGCCAGTGTGGCGGAGCGTCTCAAAGCTGCTGTGGATCGGACGAAAGCGGGCAGTCATGGTTCAATTCCTTAAATTCCATTCCTCCCGTGCCGGTATATTGCGCTGCAACATAACGTTTTGCAATGCGTCAAAATGCGCCGCTGATATGCGCAAACCGCATGGCTTTCTTCATTCTTTGTTCATGAAACGGGCAAGCGGCCGGGAGCACGATCCGGGCAGGGCGCTTTCCTTAGGATCAGCCGTGAATGCGGGCCTTGAAGGCAAGCAGGTCCTGCCAGGCGAAGCGCTTGTTGATCGGCGCCGTCACCAGGTCTTGCGGATGCAGCGTGGCAAGGGTCGGCACGTTAATGCCGCCGATCGCAAGCTCGCGCCATTCGCCGCGAAGCTGGTGGATCGTGTCGTTGCCGCCGAAGAAGAAACGGGCGGTGAAATTGCCGAGCAGCAGCAGATGCTTAGGCTCTGCCAGCGCGATCTGGCGTTCGATGAAGGGTCGGCAGATATCGGCCTCGCGCGCCGTCGGCACGCGGTTACCCGGCGGGCGCCAGGGCACGACATTGCTCAAGAGCACGCTCTCGCGCGTAAGACCGATGCCCGCCATCATCCGGGTCAGCATCTCGCCGAGGCGGCCCGCAAAAGGCTGGCCGTCGCGATCGTCGTCGGCATAGGGCATCGGGCCGACGATCATGATGCCGCTTGCCGGATCACCCTCGGCAAAGACCAGATTGCGGGCGCTGTTCCTGAGATTACAGCCGGCAAAACCTTCCATCGCAACGCGGAGCTCGGCGAGCGACCGGGCCGATTCGGCGGCAAAGCGCGCCTCTTCGATCGCCTGCGCATCGGGGATGGCGACCGCAGGGGCGTTCGCGACTGGGGCAGGTGCGCGGGAAGGGGTGGGAGCAGCGGCCGCCGCTGTCTGGCGCGCCGTCGGTTGCGAAGCGGGTGCCTCCGTCCGGTTGCTGGTTGCCGCCACGCGGGCGTTGCCGCGTGCTGCCTTCATCGCCTCGAACTCGGCGAAACGGTCGACCGGTTCCTCTTCCAGCAGCCATTCGACGCCCGCATCGCCGTGGAAGGCGAGAAGGGCGGCAAGCTGCGCCGGAGAAAGGTCGTTGGCGGAAATCATGGCCGCCAACCTAGCCCATAAGCGGCCGGACCGGAACCGCTTTTCCGGCGCTCGACCCTCCTATCCAAGGTCATGCACATCCGGTTCGCGCGTCGGCTCAGGCCGCATTCGCGGTCCAGTGGGCGATGTCCTCGTGCTCGCCGATCAGCGCCAGGCCATGGGCGATCGACAGCAGTTCGCCGCCGCTCTCGATCCGGTCGGCATCGAAACGCCGCTCGAAGATGCCGCGTACGGCCGGAACGAAGGAGGTGCCGCCGGTCAAGAACACCTTGTCGATCGTCTCGGGTGCCGTTGCCGTCGACTGCAGCACATCATCCAGCGCGCCCTCGATGCGGGCGAGCTCCGGCGCGATCCAGCCTTCGAAATCGCTGCGGCGAACGGTGCGGCGCGACATTTCGCCGAGCGGGGCGAAATAGAACTCGGTCTCGTCCTCCTTCGACAGTTGCATCTTCGTGGCCGAGATCGCGTTGTAGAGCGGATAGCCCTCGTCATGCTCGATCAGGTCAACGAAGGCCTCGAGCTTTTCCGGCTCCAGGCTCTGGCGCACGAGCTTCTTCAGATCGGTGAAATCTTTCAGTGTCTTGAAGATCGAAAGCTGATTCCAGCGGCCGAAATTCGCGTAGTAGTTCGACGGCACTTCAAGCAGCTTGTCGAAGCTCTTGAACAGACTCCCCTTTCCGATCAGTGGCGAGACGACGTTGTCGATGATGCGGAAGTCGAAATGGTCGCCGGCGATGCCCACGCCCGAATGGCCGATCGGGGTTGCCGTCAGGCGCCCGGCCTTGGTCTCGAAGCGGATCAGCGAATAGTCGGTGGTGCCGCCGCCGAAGTCGGCGACGAGCACAGTTGCGTCCTGCTTCAGGTTCTGGGCGAAGTAGAAGGCCGCTGCCACCGGTTCGTAGACGTAGTGCACCTCCGGAAAGCCGAATTCGGAGAGGGCTGCGCCATAGCGCTCGAGCGCCAGCGCAGGGTCGGGGCTGGAGCCGGCAAAGTGCACCGGACGGCCGACGACGATGCGGCTGTACTGGTCCGCCCAGCCGTCACCGGCATAGTCGCGCAGCTTGGTCAGGAACACGCGCATCAGGTCTTCGAAGCTGTGGCGCTTGGCAAAGACCTGCGTGCCCTGGAAGAGGGGGCTTGCGGCAAAGGTCTTGATCGACTGCAGGAAACGACAGTCACCGGGATTGTCGATGAAGGCGCGGATTGCGGCCTGGCCCGCCTCGACCTTCAGCGCCTGGGCGCCAAGCTTGGCATCCTTCATGAAGGAGAGGGCAGTACGCATGGCATCGGTCGAGCCGGCGAGGCTGTCGAAGCGCATCGAGTGGGTCGTTTCGCCCGCGGCAACCGCCAGAACGGAATTGGTGGTGCCGAAATCAAAGCCGAGTGCCTTGACCATGAGTGTCTCCTTGCATCTGGCGTCGCTTCGCCGCCCGGAGTGGGGCCGGTGGCGCGCGACGCAACATGAATTCCGTGGGCCGCTTTCGGGGATCGATGGGCGGCCGGCTTCAAAGCCGAAAGACACGCCGTCCGGACGCCGAGAGGCGCCTTGCCGCGTGCCGATTGCGAATGGGGTGTGCCAGCGCGTACCGCTGGAAGGGTGCGGCGGCCTCGTCGCACGGCTCTTCGGCAAAAGCAAGGCCGCATGGGTCATAGCTTCGCTGCGCGACAAATTGATTTATTTACGTTTACGTACACGTCATATAGATATTTGCCTATACTCATGACCTCATGCGCAAAAGCGGGCATCGTCTGTCGCATCCCGGCTCGACAAGCCAAACTGCATTTGCCATGACGGAATGATATGCCCTGGGAACGGAGCCGGCAGAAGACCGGTGAGACTGGAGAGACGGTATGACCGAACAAGACCTGCCCGAACGCGAGAGCATGGAGTTCGACGTTGTGATCGTGGGTGCGGGGCCGGCGGGTCTTGCGGCGGCGATCCGGCTGAAGCAGGTCAATCCGGAGCTTTCGGTCGTCGTGCTCGAAAAGGGCGCTGAAGTCGGTGCGCATATCCTGTCGGGCGCCGTCGTCGATCCCATCGGCATCGACCGCTTGCTGCCGGACTGGCGCGCCGACGCCGACCATCCGTTCAAGACCGAGGTGACGGACGATCATTTCCTGTTCTTGGGACCCGCCGGCTCGATCCGCCTGCCGAACTTCCTGATGCCGCCGCTGATGAACAATCACGGCAACTACATCGTATCGCTTGGGCTCGTCTGTCGCTGGCTGGCGACCAAGGCGGAGGAACTCGGCGTCGAGATCTATCCGGGTTTTGCCGCCACCGAAGTGCTCTACAACGACGAGGGTGCGGTCATCGGGGTTGCCACCGGCGACATGGGCATCGAGCGGAACGGCGAACCGGGCCCGAACTTCGCCCGCGGCATGGCGCTCTTGGGCAAATACACGCTGATCGGCGAGGGCGTGCGCGGTTCGCTTGCCAAGCAGCTGATCGCCAAGTTCGATCTCTCCAGGGACAGCGACGTCCAGAAGTTCGGCATCGGTCTGAAAGAGCTCTGGCAGGTCAAGCCCGAGAACCATCGCCCGGGTCTGGTGCAGCACTCCTTCGGCTGGCCGCTCGGCATGAAGACCGGCGGCGGCTCGTTCCTCTACCACCTCGAAGACAACATGGTCGCCGTCGGCTTCGTCGTGCACCTCAACTACAAGAACCCCTATCTCTTCCCCTTCGAGGAGTTCCAGCGCTTCAAGACGCATCCGGCGATCCGCGGCACGTTCGAGGGCGGCAAGCGGCTTTCCTATGGCGCACGTGCGATCACCGAGGGCGGTTACCAGTCGGTACCGAAGTTGTCCTTCCCCGGTGGTGCGCTGATCGGCTGTTCGGCCGGTCTCGTCAACGTGCCGCGCATCAAGGGCAGCCACAATGCGGTACTTTCAGGCATTCTAGCGGCCGAGAAGCTGGCGGCGGCGATCGCCTCTGGCCGCGCCAATGACGAGCCGATCGAGATCGAACGCGGCTGGCGCGACAGCGCCATCGGCCAGGACCTGAAGCGGGTGAGGAACGTCAAGCCGCTGTGGTCGAAGTTCGGCACGGCGATCGGCGTTGGGCTCGGCGGTCTCGACATGTGGACCAACCAGCTGTTCGGCTTCTCCTTCTTCGGCACGCTGAAGCACGGAAAGACCGACGCGCAGTCGCTCGAACCCGCAGCGCAGCACCAGAAGATCGACTATCCGAAGCCGGATGGGGTCCTGACCTTCGACCGGCTGTCGTCGGTGTTCCTGTCGAACACCAACCACGAGGAAGACCAGCCGGTTCACTTGCAGGTGAAGGATATGGAGCTGCAGAAGCGCTCCGAGCATGACGTCTATGCCGGTCCGTCGACGCGCTACTGTCCGGCCGGCGTCTACGAATGGGTGGAGAAGGACGGGAAGGACGTCTTCGTCATCAACGCCCAGAACTGCGTGCACTGCAAGACCTGCGACATCAAGGACCCGAACCAGAACATCAACTGGGTGCCGCCGCAGGGTGGCGAAGGCCCGGTCTATCCGAACATGTGAGTTCGGGAGGCGGTCTTAGATCCGCGGCCATTGAGGTTTACAAAGGCGCCGGCGGCCATTGGCCACGGCGCCTTTGTCGTTTCATGCCTTCGCCCAGATGCGATCAACGAAATCGGCAATCAGCGGTGCGATCTCCGGCAGGTTTTCTTCCAGCGCGAAGTGGCCGGTATCGAACAGGTGGAGCTCGGCCTCAGGAAGGTCGGTGAGGAAGGCGCGAGCGCCCTTCTCTGTGAAGAAGGGATCGTTACGGCCCCAGGTGATCAGGGTCGGCGGCCGTTCGCGGCGCAGCCACTCTTGCCATTCGCCGTAGCGGGCAAGGTTGCTCTTGTAGTCGAAGGCAAGATCGATCTGCGGCTGGCGGCGATCCGGGCGATCGAGGAAGTGCTGATCCATGGTCCAGCCGTCAGGTGCGACCAGGTCCGGATCCTTCGTCCCGCCGACATATTGCGCACGGGTCATCTCCAAGGTCAGCAACTGTCGCACCTGCTCTTCAGCGCCTTCGTCCTCGGATTTGAGCGCAATGAAGTCGCGGGCAATGTCGGAAAGCCCCTCCAGATAGGCATTGCCGTTCTGGACGATCAGCCCGGCAATGCGCTCGGGCTTTCTGCTTGCAAGACGAAACCCGACGGGCGCGCCGAAATCGAAGGCGTAGAGGACGAAGCATTTCAGCGCGAGCGCATCCACGAACGCTTCCATGACATCCGCCAGCTTGTCGAAACTGTAGACGAAACTGCCGCCTTCGTTCGTCGAGGTCGGCGCGTCGCTATGCCCGAAGCCCGGATAGTCAGGCGCGATCAGACGGTAGTCGCTGCCAAGCGCGTCCATTAGCCGCCGGTACTGGTGGGAAGACGAGGGGAAGCCGTGCAGAAGCAGGATTGTCGGGAAATCGGCCGGCGCTCCGGTCGGCACGCTCTCGCGGTAGAAGACGCGGACGCCTCCGGCCTCGATGAACCGGTGGCGGATCGATGGAATGCTATGCCTGCTCATTTAACACTCCTATTGGTAATATTTATGCATTAGAATTGCGCCAGAAAGCCTAATGCGTCAATATCGAAATTATGCATTATGTGAGGCCTGCATGGATCTGGTTCCTTTCGTCGGAGAGCCCCTTGCTCTCGATCTCGTCAACACTCGCCCTTTGACCGCGAGCGGCCGTGTCGATCTCTTCGCGGCCGATGGCGGGCTCGCGCATTGGCTGGCGTTGGAGGGGCCTCGCATGTCGGATGTCGCGTTTGCCAGCATCGGTGCGGCCGACGCCGACGATCTCGCGCCAGTCCTTGCCGTCCGCTCGCATGCGGCGTCGGCCATCGCACATGTGATGGACAGGCAACCTGTTCCGGCCGCGGATATCGAGGGCCTTAACGCGGCAATGGAGGCAGCACCGGTCGTCCGCCGTCTCGATTGGACCGATCCGCCGCGGCTCGTCAGCGAAAGAACGGCGGAGCCCATGGTCCAGCTAGCCGGTTTCCTCGCCGAGGACGCTGCGGCGTTGCTTGCCGGCGGCGACGCCAGGCTGATCCGCAAATGCGAGGCGCAGGATTGTGTGATGCTGTTCGTCGGCAGCAATGCCCGGCGGCGTTGGTGCTCGGCGGCGCGCTGCGGAAACCGGGTGCGCGTGTCGCGCTATTACCAGCGCAGCAAAACGTCCTGACGACCACTTCAACGATGCGCAAATATTAGGAAAGGCACCCGTTGACGCAAATGGGAAAGTCCTTGCCGGAAAAGCCCGTTAGCTTTCATGATGTCATCGGCTTGAAGCCGACGGATCTGCAGGCCGTTCGGTCCCTGTTGTCTTGAGTTGGACCGAGCCCTGTGACGCTGTCGATCCCCGCGGTGAGATCGGCAGTGCGACGGGATGCACCGCCAAAACAAGGGAACGGAAATGAAGAAGCTTCTTGCAACGACTTGCCTGGCCGCGGGCCTCTTTGGCCTCGCCGGCGCAGCTTCGGCCGCCGAATGCGGCGACGTGACGATCGCCAACATGAACTGGCAGAGCGCCGAGGTGCTGGCGAGTGTCGACAAGATCATCCTGACGGAAGGCTACGGCTGCAATGCCGAATTGGTGGTCGGAGACACCGTGCCGACGATCACCTCGATGATCGAAAAGGGCCAGCCGGATGTCGCACCCGAAGGCTGGGTCGACCTGCTTCCGGATGTCGTCAATCGCGGCCTCGAGGAGGGCAAGCTCGTCGGCGCCGCCGTGGCGCTCTCCGATGGCGCCGTCCAGGGCTGGTGGGTGCCGAAATACATCGTCGATGCCAATCCCGACATCAAGACGATCGATGACGCCTTGAAGCATAAGGAACTATTCCCGGATCCGGAAGACGCAAGCAAGGGCGCCGTCTTCAACGGCCCGCAGGGCTGGGGCGGCACGGTCGTGACGACGCAGCTTTATAAAGCCTATGGCGGCGAAACGGCTGGCTTCACGCTGGTCGATACCGGTTCGGCCGCCGGCCTCGATGGCTCGATCGCCAAGGCCTATGAGCGCAAGCAGGGCTGGGTCGGCTACTACTGGGCGCCGACGGCCCTTCTCGGCAAGTACGAGATGGTGAAGCTTGAGCATGGTGTGGCCGCCGATCCGGCCGAATGGAAGCGCTGCAACACGGTTGCCGATTGCCCGGATCCCAAGAAGAACGACTGGCCGAAGGACAAGGTCCAGACGCTGGTGACCAAGGCCTTCGCCGATCGCGCCGGCCCGGCTATGGATTACCTCAACAAGCGCGCCTGGACCAACGACACGGTCAACAAGCTGATGGCCTGGATGACCGACAATCAGGCGAGCGGGGAGGAGGGCGCCAAGCACTTCCTGCAGGAAAACCCCGATATCTGGACCCCGTGGGTTTCGCCCGAGGTCGCCGAAAAGGTGAAGGCCGCGCTCTGATCGCGATGGTCATAACCAGCGGGCGGCGCAGTCATGTGCGCCGCCTCTTCGTTCGAGGTCCGGCAAAGGCAAAACAACAATCGCGGCCGGCGAAATCTGAAGGGGAAATGGAATGGACTGGTTGACCCAGTTTCCACACATGGATGACGAGAGCCTGAGAACCTTGAAAAAGGCGATCGACGAGGGATTTCGCGGCTTCACGCGCGCCTATGGCGACGCGATCGAAGGCTTCTTCGAGCCCTTGCAATTCTTTCTCATCCAGTCGGAGCGCTTCATGACGAAGACGCCCTGGCCAATCATCCTGATCTTGATCGCTTTCATCGCCTGGGTGGCAAGCCGCAACTGGAAGATCGTCGCCGGCTGCATCGGCACGCTGCTTCTGATCGGCTACTTCGACATGTGGGACGACACGATGAAGACGGTCTCGATGATCTTCGTCTGCACCGTGCTGTCGATCGCCGTCGGCATTCCGATCGGCATCGTCATGTCCCGTTCGGATCGGTTTCAGAACATCGTCAATCCGATCCTCGACGTGATGCAGACCATGCCGAGCTTCGTCTATTTGATCCCGGTCGTGATGCTGCTCGGCATCGGCAAGGTGCCGGGGCTGATCGCCGTTGTCATCTACGCGATCCCGCCGATGATTCGCCTGACGAACCTTGGCATTCGCCTCGTCGACAAGGACGTGCTGGAGGCGGCCGATGCCTTCGGTTCGTCGGCGTGGCAGAAGCTCAAGAACGTCCAGATGCCGCTCGCCTTGCCGACGATCATGGCCGGCATCAACCAGACGATCATGATGGCGCTCGCCATGGTGGTCATCGCCTCGATGATCGGTGTTCAGGGCCTCGGCCAGCCGGTGCTGAAGGCGATTGCCAACCAGTACTTCACGCTCGGCATCTTCAACGGCCTTGCGATCGTCGGCATTGCCATCATCTTCGATCGCGTCAGCCAGGCCTACGGTCACCGGCTGCAGAAACACCGTGAAATCATTCACGGCTGAGCTTGTCGTCGAGACAGAAAAAGGCCCCGGAGCGAACACCTCCGGGGCCTTCCCATTTTAACGAGTTTTGCGTTCAGGCCTTGGACGAAAGAATGCCGGTCGAAAGCGCGACGCCGGTAGCGGTGACGACCGCGGCGAGGATCTCGAAGGGGCCGATCTGCTCGCCGAGCAGGACGGCGCCGCCGACCATCGCGAGAACCGGTGTCAGTGCCGTGAAGGCGGCCGCCTGGGTGCCGCCAAGGCTCTTTACGGCAAAGCCGTAGGCTACCATGGCGACGAGGCCGGACAGGATGCCCTGGCTGGTGACCTGCAAGGCGATCTCCTGGACCGGAACGCTGGCAAGGGTGGTTCCAAAGCAGGTGGCAAGTCCGAGATGGATGAGGAACGACCAGATGGCGATCAGGGCGCTTCCCTGCAGCGGGCTGAGGCCGGAGCGGCGGAAGGCATGGGTATAGATCGCCCAGAGGGTCGCCGCAGTCGGCAGCAGCGCATAGCCGCTCCAGCCGGTCGAGGCCGCACTTCCGAGGCTTCGCGTCAGGAGGATGGCGACGCCGGCAAGGATTGCGGCAAAGCCGAGCACGCGCATCCGGTCCGGCCGCTCGCCGAAGACCGTGATGCCGATGAGCGCGGTGGCAAGCGGCATCGAGCCACCGAGGAGAACGCCGACCGAAGAGGCCGGAACGGAGTGGATCGCAAAGGCGGAGACCTGGAAGAACAGGGCGCCCGAACCGGCGACCATCAGGACGAGCAACAGCAGCGGCAGCTTGCGCGGCAGAAGTCCGGTCTTCAGCCAGACCGGGGCAAGAAGGATCGCCGGCACGCCGTAGCGGATCAGCCCGAGGTCGATCGTGCCAAGCGCGGTGCCGGCCGAGTGGCGGGTCGCCAGTATCCAGCCCGCCCAGATGAGGACGGTTACGAAGGCGCCGGCATAGCCGGCGGCGACAGGCGTCGTATTGCCGCGATCGAGAGCGAGCGCAACCATTTGAATTTCCTTCCCGAATTGGATACCTGAGAGGCTTTTGGGTCTGGAAGGAGATTACGCCCTGATAGCGGGGCATGTCCTTGCGATTTGTGCCTGAAATAGACTATCGTCAGCAACAATGTGCCAATAACAACAACTGAAGTTCATAAAAATGCCAAGCCTCGATAAATTCGACCTCGCCATCCTTAGAATCCTTCAGCAGGACGCGCGCGCAACGAACGTCGAGATTGCCGAAAAGGTCAATCTTTCGCCGTCGCCCTGCCTGCGGCGCATCCGCAACCTGGAAAAATCCGGCATCCTGCGCGGCTACAGGGCCGACATCGATCGTAAGGAAGCCGGTCTCGGGCTGACGGTCTTCGTCGAAATCAAGGTTGGGCGCCATAGCCGCGAGAACGCACAGCAGCAGCAGGAGGCGCTGCTCGCCATCCCCGAGGTGGTCTCCTGCTTCCTGATCTCCGGCAATGCCGATTTCCTCGCCGAGGTCGTCGTCGAGGATCTGCCTGCCTATGAGAAACTCTTGACCGAGACGCTGTTGGCCTTGCCCGGCGTCACCGACATCCGGTCCAATTTCGCCATCCGCTCGATCAAGACAGGCGGGCCGCTGAAGTTGCCCGAACCGCGCTGATCGCTGCATTGCTGTGACACTCGGCTTCTGTTGTGCTGGTCGTGATGGAGCGGACGAACGACCGGCGCTCCCGTTAAGTTTCGGTAAGGTTCTGGAATTGGCCGCAATCGCGCTTATTTGATCGCGGTGAGCCGCATTGCCGCGGCAATGGAGCCGACGAGCCGTTCATGAAAATCAAGGCAATCTTCAATCGCGACGGCGGAACGTTCCGCACGACGGACATGGCCGCCTATGGCCAGAAGGTCGAAGACGTCTTCCAGGCCGCAGGCCACCAGATCGAGATTGCAGCGGTTTCCGGAAACGAGATGCAAGAGGCGTTGGAGCGGACCTGCCGTCGCGACGACCTCGACGCCATTCTTGCCGGCGGAGGTGACGGCACGATTTCGGCCGCCGCCGGCGTCGCCTGGAAGAACCGCATGCCGCTCGGCGTCGTTCCCGCCGGAACGATGAATCTTTTTGCCCGCACGCTGAAGCTGCCGCTCGATATCTGGAAAGTGCCGGAAGTGCTGGCGAATGGCGTGATTATCGACGGTGACATCGGCAGCGCCGATGGCCGTGCGTTCGTGCATCAATTCTCCATGGGGCTGCATGCGCGCATGGTGCGCTACCGCGAATCCTACAGCTTTCGCTCAAGAGCGGGAAAGATCGCCGCCAGCACCCGCGCCGCAATCGGAGTGATTCTCAATCCTCCGGATTTCGAGATCGAGTTCGATGTCGATGGTCACAAGGAGAGCCGTCATGTCTCGGCGGTCTCGGTTTCCAACAATCCGTTCGGCCGCGACACGCTGATGTATGCGGACGACGTGACCGCCGGCCATCTCGGCTTTTACACGGCGCCGCCGCTGAGTCCGCCGGGTGTCGCCAAGCTCGCGCTCGATGTAATGCGCGGCAAGTTTCGCGACAGTCCGCTGATTACCGCCATGAGCGGTCATGCCCTCGATCTGCATTTTCCGAAGGTCGAACGAAAGATCAACTGCGTCATCGACGGCGAACTTCTGCCCATGGGCCGCGACGTCGCGCTTCGCATTCACCCTGGCGAGCTCAAGCTGCTCGTCGGCGCGGATCGCGACGGATCGTCGATCCAGAAGTAGCCGAAACTGTAGCGATCCTCGAGCGTGCCGTGGAGATAGGGCAGGGCGAGTTGCTGCGGCTGCAAGTGCGTTTCCGGCACGCCGAAGGATTTGAGGACATCGACGAGTGGCGCCGGTGGCGCTGCATCGGCCTTGCCGTCGTTGGTCCAGACAACGAGAAGCGGCCCGGCCAGCTGACCGATCGCCGGGCTGCTGTTGTTGCCGGGCACGTAGACCTTGGCCCCGTGCAGGCGCGTTCGCAGATTGCCGGCCACCTGCTTGTTGGTGGCCAGAACCATCGCCGGTTCGTGTCCGTGCTGCTGAACGACGGTGTCGACGAGGGTGCTGTAGGGAATGCTCAGTCTCGAAACCTTGCCGAACCAAGGGCGCACGACTGCGCGGGTAGACACCACGACCAGCGTGGTCACGATGACGAAGCCGATAAAGAGGGCGACGGGCCGGACGCTACGTGTGGTGTCAACGCCGGACGCCTCGACCTTGAGGGCCAGATAGAGCGGCAGCAGGACGAGGAAGAGAACCAGCCACTTTTCCCGCATATGGGTGGCGCCGGTGACCAGCATGATGACGAGAACGGCGCCGAGACAGAGGACCAGCATGCGCCCGACGACCCGAGCCCAGAGGCTGTCGGCGCGCCAGATCGCCGGCAGGTCCTTGCGAAACACGAGGGCGAAGACGGCGAGGATGATCGCTGAGCCGCGAAGCGTCGAGGCAAAGAGCGCGACGATCGCCTTCAACGCCTTCGACACGAAACCGGCTTCCTGCCCCGTTCCCATTTCCTTGAAGGTATTGCTCGACGCGGCGCCGATATTTTGCAGGACCCAGGTGCCGTGCGGCAGGGCAATCAGCGCGCAGACTGCGATTGCGACAAGGATGCGCCAGTCGAAGAGCCGGGCGCGAAGTTTCGGTTCGGGCAGGATCGCGACGATCGCCGCGACCGGAACGATCACGAAGTTGTACTTTGAGATGACGCCGATCCCGACGGCGACGCCTGTAAGAGCGTAGGCAAAGAAGGTCGGTCGGCTCATCGTCCGCAGGAATGCGTACAGGAAGAGCGAAACGGCAAATAGCGCGGCGACCGTGTGCGAGAGGTCGCGCTGGGCAAGCAGGAAGATCGGCGGCAGAGCGAGGACGCCCATTGTCGTGATGGCTGCAAGGCGCCGGTCGCCGAGAACCTCGCGGGATGCAAGGCCGAAGAAGAGACAACAGAGGAACAATAGGCCGTTCTTGAGTACGGTCATCGTCGCCACTGACGGGCCGAACAGCGAGGTCAGCCCGTATTGCAGCCAATTGTAGAAAGGCGGTTGCGAGCCGTAGCCGAGCATCAGGAACTGCGAGACATAGGCCTGCTCGGATTCGTCGATCTCCAGCGAAGTCGAAGCGGAAAGCCTCAGTGCGATGCAAAGCAGGAAGTAGCCCGCAATCAGCGCAAGGATCAGGTTTGGCCGGCGGTTGACGGCCTCAAGCATCTGTCTGGTCCCGCACGAAGACCTGCCGGACGATATAGTTCGTCGTGCCGTCGTCGCTGAAATAGGTGCGCGCCATCATTTCCGCGAGAATGCCCGTGGTGATGAGCTGAACCGACGACAGGAACAACATCACGCCGACGATCAGCATCGGGCGGGTTCCGATATCGTTGCCGAGCACGAACTTGTCGAAGCCGAGATAGAGGAGGATCAGGGCGCTGAGCGCCCCCGTCGCAAGGCCGATCGAACCGAAGAAGTGTCCCGGGCGCGCCTTGTAACGCATGAAGAACAGCACCGACAAAAGATCGAGAATCACCCGGAAGGTTCTGGAGATCCCGTACTTGGATTGGCCATGCTGCCGTGCGTGGTGGGTGACCGGCATTTCGCCGATGCGGCTGCTCGGCACGACGCCTGCGACCCAGGCGGGGATGAAGCGATGCATTTCGCCCATCAGCTTCACCTGCTTGATGACGGACGCGCGATAGACCTTCAGGCTGCAGCCATAGTCATGAAGCCGGACGCCGGTGATCTTGCCGATCAGGCGATTGGCGCACCAGGACGGGATTTTTCGAAGGAGCAGGCCATCCTGCCGGTTCTTTCGCCAGCCGACGAGCAGGTCGAGCTGACGCTCCTCGATCGCTGTGACCATCTCGGGAATATCGGCCGGGTCGTTCTGCAGGTCGCCGTCGAGCGTGGCGATCAGGCGGCCGGTGGCGGCATCGATGCCCGCCTGCATCGCGGCCGTCTGTCCGAAGTTCTTTTGCAGTTCAACGATCTTGAGGTCGATGCCGGGATCGGAAAGGGCCTTTCTTGCATTCACAAGCGTTCGATCGGTGCTGCCGTCGTCGACGAGGATCAGTTCCCAAGGGGACGGAAAATTCGCCAGCGCATCGCGGACCCGCGTAATCAGCGGCTGAATGCTGTCTTCTTCGTTGAATACGGGAATGACGACGGATAGCTCTATGGGATGCATGGGAACCGCTCATACATACGGCGCTCACGCTGCCGCAAGAATTGGACTGCTTACATAATCGTTTTCTTGCACAGTTATCGGTGATAACCAACGTTCAATCTTGCCCTTCAACACGGGAAATCGAGGCCTGATGACATCGGATTGCGAGCCTGACCGGCGATCCTGGCTCGTCCGCAACCGGATGACATTGCTGTCGGCGGGCGCCATTGCGGCCTACGCGGCCTTCGTTGAGTGGTTCTGGGGCTGGTCGGCGCTCTTGCGCCAGTGGTCCGAAATCGGCGTTGGTGCCGCATCTGCGGCCCTCTTGCTGCTCATCGCGACCTACTTCATTCGCTGCTATCGCATCTACGATTACTTCCCGAGCGAAACGTCGGGGCGTTTCCTGCCGCTCTTTCGGGTCACCCAGGTCCACAATCTCCTGAACATCATGCTGCCGTTTCGGGCCGGCGAGACCAGCTTTCCTCTCCTGATGCGTTCGGAGTTTTCTGTCCCGCTCGCCAGGGGGACGGCCGCTCTTCTGGTCATGCGCCTGCTCGACCTGCATGCGCTCCTCGTCGTGGCCGTCGTCGGATTGGTCTTCGGCAGAGGGTCGATCGGGCTCTGGCTCGTCTGGTTTGCGGCGCTTGCCTCGCCGCTTCTCTTCTTTCTCTTGAAGGACCACGCAATCGCGCTGGCGCGCAGGCTCCTGCCGGCAAAGTTCGAGCCGGTCGTCGAGGAATTGGAGGCGGGCCTGCCGGGCACCGTGGCTGCGTTCCTGCGCGCCTGGGGCATGACCATCCTCAACTGGGCCGTCAAGGTAATCGTGCTCGCCTGGGTGCTGGCGTTCATGGGAGTTGCGCCGCTTGCGGCCTGTTTTGGCGGCGCGCTCGGAGGCGAGCTTTCTTCGGTGCTGCCGATGCATGCGCCGGCTGGCGTCGGCACCTATCCGGCAGCGATTGCGGCCGGTGCCGTTTCCTTCGGCGCCCCCGCCGGCCGGGCGGGCCTCGAACTGCTGGCGACGGCCGGCGTCAACGCGCATCTCCTGATCATCGTGTCCGCAGTCGCGGGCACGCTGTTGTCGATGGTTTTGGGGAAACGTCGCTAGAGCGCCGTGCCGTGGGGCAATGTCCTAGCGACGTTTTGACCTCTACTGGAACGAGGTCTCGTAGAAGCTTCTGAGCTTGCGCGAATGCAGCTTTTCCGGCGGCATCGCCGCGAGCTTCTGCAGCGCCAGGATGCCGATCTTCAGATGCTGGCTGACCTGCGTCTTGTAGAAGGCCGTTGCCATGCCCGGCAGCTTCAGTTCGCCATGCAGCGGCTTGTCGGAGACGCACAACAGCGTTCCATAGGGCACGCGGAAACGGAAGCCGTTGGCGGCGATCGTTGCCGATTCCATGTCGAGCGCGATGGCGCGCGCCTGCGACAGGCGCTTGACCGGGCCGCGCTGGTCGCGAAGCTCCCAGTTGCGGTTGTCGATGGTGGCGACGGTCCCGGTGCGCATGATCTGCTTGAGATCGTAGTCCCGATAACCGGTCACTTCGGCCACGGCATCCTGCAGCGCCACCTGCACTTCGGCGAGCGCCGGCAGCGGGATCCAGACCGGCAGGTCGTCGTCGAGCACGTGATCCTCGCGCATATAGGCATGGGCAAGCACGTAGTCGCCGAGCCGCTGGCTGTTGCGCAAGCCGGCGCAGTGGCCGAGCATCAGCCAGACGTGCGGGCGCAACACGGCGATATGGTCGGTGATCGTCTTGGCGTTGGACGGGCCGACACCGATGTTGACCATGGTGATGCCGCCGTGGCCCTTCTTCTTCAGGTGATAGGCCGGCATCTGCGGCAACCGCGGAAGGGTAAAGTCCGTCTCCGGCTTGTCGGCCCCGGCGGGCGTAATGATGTTTCCGGGCTCGACGAAGGCTGTGTAGCCGTTGCCGCCTTCCGCCATCTGCTGGCGGGCCCAAGCGCAGAATTCGTCTATATAGAACTGGTAGTTGGTGAAGAGCACGAAGTTCTGGAAATGATTGGCGCTCGTCGCCGTGTAGTGGCTGAGGCGCGCCAGCGAATAGTCGATGCGCTGCGCCGTGAACGGGGCAAGCGGCGACGGTTCGCCCGGACCTGGTTCGTAGGAACCGTTGGCGATCTCATCGTCCGTGGTCGTCAGATCAGGCGCGTCGAACAGGTCGCGCAAGGGGATGTCGATGGCATTGGCGGCCGATGCCTCGACATAGGCGCTTTCGCCGAAGGCGAAATGCAAGGGGATCGGGGTGGCCGATTCCGAGACCGTGATGCCGAGACCGTGGTTGCGCGTCAACAACCCGAGCTGTTCCTTCAGATAGTGCCGGAAGAGTTTTGGCCGCGTGATCGTCGTCGTATAGACGCCGGGCGCGCTGACATAACCATAGGAAAGACGGGAATCGACATGGCCGAAGCTGCTCGTCTCGATGCTGACCTGCGGGTAGCAGGCGCGATAACGGGTCAACGGCTTGCCGCCCTTGCCCAGCCCCTCGAACGCCTCGCAGAGGAACCGGGTATTGCGCTCGTAAAGCGCCTCGAGGCAATCGACTGCGGCCGCAGGATCATCGAAATACTGCGGCTCGAAAGGCTCGGGCGTTGCTGTGGAAAGGACGGAGTGTGAAGAGATTCGCTTGTTCATGTCGCATTATAGGCTGCGGCTTCTGACAAGCAAACGACAAGATGGCGGCACGCACAACCGCGGGGCGATTTGAGGCCCGTTGCTCAACGCGGGCCGGCGAGGATGATCGCACTGCCGATCAGCGCAACCGTCATGCCGGCAAGATCCCAGCGGTCCGGTCTGACGCCTTCCGCCAGCCAGAGCCAGATGAGCGATGCGGCGATATACACGCCGCCATAGGCCGCATAGGCGCGGCCGGCCGCGGGGCTGTCGATCAAGGTCAGCAGCCAGGCAAAGAGCGCCAGCGAGACGATTCCGGGAACAAGCCAGAGCGCAGACTTGTCGAGCTTCAGCCAGGCCCAGAAGGCAAAGCAGCCGGCAATTTCTGCAAGGGCGGCGAGGGCATAGATGAGATAGGCGGGCATCGGTTCGGGTCTGGTGGCCTTGGCTGAGACGAATCCTCTGGAAAACCAAGGATAGGAAAGCGGCTCGCCGATGCGCAAGCCGGTTAAAACAAAAGGGCGCAATGTGCGCCCCTTTCAGCTCGTAGTTCCGATCCGCAACGATCCGTCAGGTCATGGCCTGGCGCTGCAGGGTGACGAAGAGGACAAGGCCCGCGCCCTGCTTGCCGATGCCCGTGCCGCTGGCCTTGGAGTAGGCGAGCGCCCCGACCGGCGCCATCAGCAGGCTGGCGAGCGCCAGGACGCGCAGCGACAGAAAGGCTGAAGTCGAAAGTGCTGCCAGCATGTTCGTCTCTCCATCAGACCACGAAGTGATCGGCTTCAGTTGAGGCTCTGGAACTTAGCCTGCCTGGCTGCGTTAGAGCTTGGCCTGGCAGTACTGTGCCGTGTGGGCGGTGCAATCGGTCAGCGAACCGAGATAGGTGTTGCTGCGGCGACGTTCGGTGTCAGCGCTGACTGCAGCTGCAAGAGTGACAGCGAAAACGACCATCAGAAGGCTGATGATGGTGAGGCGCCGAGCGAGGATATCCATGGTTCTGTCCGTTGTTTGGAGGCAGGTTCAAATCGATTGAGTGTGTTTTCGCATACCCAAACTGAATTGATGCTGAGATGTCCGTTCATCTGGCGTTCATCTTCGGTTGTACGCCCACGGAGCCGAGAGCCGGCCGACCCCGGTGGCACTGTCCGTCGAAACGGAAGGCGTATGCTCGGGCCATTTCAAAAGGCCGGTTGAGGGCGCCGGCGAAAGGCCGCTCGGCAGATCCTTCGCGCCCATAAAAAAGGGCAGCCATCGGCTGCCCTTTCATCGTCGTAATCGTAGCGGCGATTTCTGCCGCGCCGGCTCTGTTAGAGACGGGTCCATGTCTGCGACTTGCACAGCACCTTCAGCACGCAGCCCTTCATCTTCAGCGAATTGCCGTTGACAGCGCCCGAGCCGCTATAGGTCTTGTCGGTGTCCGGATCGGTAATCTCGCCCGAGTAGCTGCCATCGGTGCCCGAAAGGTTGCCGATGCGCTTGCCGGCATGCTTGCCGGTCTTCAGCGTGATGCAAAAGGCGCCGCCGCAGGGGGCGATTTCCGCCGTGGCGCCGCTCGCCGTCTTCCAGTTGCCTAGGATCGGTTCCGCCGCCGCGGCGGTTCCGGCAATGCCGAGAGCCAGCGTCGCGGTGATGAGCAATGTACGTAGCATTCGTGTCCTCCAGATTGAGGCTGCCGGCGTGGTCCGCTCCGCCGGCAGCTCAAGATGTCCTCGTATGAAAAGGCAGTCTCCTCACCGCCGCGGGCAAGATAGCTTACGCGCACGTAAAGGTAAACCAGCCGAATCGCGGCCTTTGCCGCTTTTTCCTGGGCGGTTTTGAGCGCTTCTTGCGCAAGGAATTGCGCGGACTTTGCTGGCGCCGATCTTTTCGTGGTTAGCGTTTGGTTGAAATCGTCGATTGAATTTTTCGTAAATTTTGAGGCGAATGCGCCGGATTTCAAGCCTTCCGATGTTTAACAAAAACTCAAGTTTACCAAGCGTTTGAACTTTGTTTGTCGCAAATTAAGCATGCATTTTAAGCGCCCATTGAAGCCCGTCAGGCATAGTGAAGCCATAAGACGAGCGGAACGAAACGCTCCGAAAAACCACCGAGGACGACACCGCAAAAAAGACGGCGCGCTTCGGAAAGGCCCGCAAAGAGGCAAGGTCGAACAGGGACCAAAACAAGTGCTGATCTGGAGCATGGTCCGCCCCAAACGGGCGGGCTGCTTCGGAAAAACCAACCAGGCAAGACAGGGACACGACAATGGCACGCTTTGATATGCAGATTGCTTCGGATGCCGCGATGGGTGGTGACAACCAGGCGGAAGTCTTTTGCGACATGGGTCTGGCCTACGCGACCGGCCACGGTCGCCCGGTCGATCTCGTCGCCGCCCACAAGTGGCTGAACATCGCGGCGATCAAGGGTTGCGACCGCGCCGTCGATCTGCGCGCCGACCTGGCGATGACGATGAGTAAGCCGGACCTCGCAGCGGCGCTGCGCGCAGCTCGCGAATGGATGACGGTTCACTGATCGGACGGGCGGCGCCCGACGGCGCCGCAAGCTGGGCCTTGAGAAAAGGGGTCAGGCGAGTTTCTTCAGGACCGCGGGCATAGCCGCTTCGAGCAGGGCCATCTCCGTCTCCGGTCCGGTGCTGATCCGGATGCAGCGATTGAGCGGCGCCACCCCCGGCATTCTTATGAAGATGCCGTGGTCGCTCATCAAGGTATCGACGATCGCGCGGGCATAGACCGCGTCCCGGCCACAATCGACGGCCACGAAGTTGGTGGCTGAGACGAGCGGGGCAAGGCCATTTTGCGTGGCGATAGCAGCAATTCGCTGCCGCGACGCCGCAATCTTGGCCGTCACTTCCTTCAGATACACCTCGTCCGCAAGCGCTGCGATTGCCGCGGCGACGCCGATCCGGTTCATGCCGAAATGGTTGCGGATCTTGTCGAAAGCCTGGGCCGTGCCCGGCGTGGTGACCACATAGCCGACACGCGAACCCGCAAGCCCGTAGGCCTTCGAGAACGTGCGCGTGCGCACCACGTTCGGCATGTCGATCAGGGCGTCGATCGGTGGTAGCGCTTCGGCCGGTGCGGTTTCACAGTAGGCTTCATCCAGAATGAACAGCGTCGTTTCGGGCAGGCCCCTCGCGAACTCGACAATGCGTTCGGCCGACCACCAGCTTCCCATCGGATTGTCGGGATTGGCGAAATAGACGAGCGGCGCATTTTCCTGCTTCACGGCTGCCAGTAACCCATCGAGGTCTTCCCGGTCCCCCGCATAGGGCACTGTGACGAGCCGGCCGCCATGGCCGACGACGTGGTAATTGAAGGTGGGGTAAGCCCCGAGCGAGGTGACGACCGGCATGCCCGGCTCGATCACCATGCGGACGATCTGGCCGAGCAAGCCGTCGATGCCTTCGCCGATCGCGAGATTGGCCGGGTTGGTTCCGAGATGGGCTGCAAGCGCTTGTTTCAGATCGTGATTTTCCGGGTCAGCATATTTCCAGGTTCCGCTGGCTGCCTCTCTCATCGCTGAAAGCACGCTCTCCGCCGGACCGAAGCCGCTTTCATTGGCGCCGATGCGCGCCGCGATCGCGCGCCCGCGCTGGCGTTCGATCGCCTCCGGCCCGACAAAGGGGATGGTGGACGGTAGGGATTGGATGAGCGGCGTGAAGCGAGAGAATGCGGACATGCTGAAGATAAGGCCCCGTTCGGATGACGTACGGGGGAACTTATCGCATGCTTTGGCAATTCGGAATCGTTCCCGAAAGAAAAGCTGCGGGAATCTGCCGCCTTTCGTTTTGTGGCTGGCCTATCGCCGCGGCTTTGCGTTTTTGACTTGCCCGGTGAAGAACTCCTGCCGGATGATTTCGCGCAGCAAGGTCTGCTCGATCGGCTTGATGAACTGGACGCCGATGCGCTCGCCGTTGCGATAGACCTCTGCACAGCCGATCCGAAGCGAAGTGCCGACGATGTGCAGATAATAATGTTGCGGCAGACCGATATTGGTGTCGACGGCAAAGCTCGCGCCGCCGCGCGATATGTCGATCATCCGGCAGGACCGGACCGAGACGCTTCCGAGCCCCGGCTGCACGGCGGTCAGCGTGCCCGCATGGCCGATGTTGAAACGCTCGTAGCGCCGCTCGTAAAATGGCGAGGGGACGCAGGAATACATGGTCTGGTTCTGCATGCGTCTTTCTCCGCCAGTGCCGGGTCGCACGGCACGATCAACCTTTGACCGCATTCGTGGACCCCGGACAATTCATTTGTCCCACATCATATCGGTGGACGATTTCTACCGATGCTAGAATCAGTCTTGCAGAAGAAACTTGCAATCCCCTGAAATCGATCACTAAAAATCTAATGTCGGGGCTCGAAATCTAATGTCGGGGCTCGCTTGATTTGAGGAGATCAAAGTCCGCCGCTGGAAAACTGCATGCGGATCAGGCGTCTCAGGAAATCTGCCGAAAGCAGCATGTTGAAACGCACCCCGAGTTCCGCGCTCTCACGGTAAACCTCAGAGCAACCGATTTCTTCCTTGAAGCCCTCGATCTCGAGGAAGAAGTGCTTCGGCAGCGGGATCGTCGCATTGAAGTCGAGCATCGCGCCGGCAATAGAGATATGGCGCAGCAGGCACCGATACTTTGTCTTGGCTTTCAGGTGCTGCCCAATGACGAGGATCCTGCACGGCCGCTCGATGAAATAATGCTGGTGGGTCGTGGCGAGCTGGCCTGGCTTTACCTCGGCGACATGCATTTTCATCGACATGGCAAGCTCCGTATCAGCGCAGCCCTCGGCGGATCTGTGGTGTTCTTGGCGGACTCGCCGCGCCCCCCGTGATTGAGCTAAGCACGCCGCCTTGCTTAAACCTTGTGCCATCGGCAGGCGTCGTCGCTAAATTTGGCATGCGCGCACATTGAAAGCCCCAACCTCATACGTAATACTTTCATTAGACATGACCGGGGCGCCGACGGCCGCCTCCGAGGGTAATCGGGCGAGGCATCGTCTGTCGTTCACGCTGGGCAAGGCGGAAGACGATGATGGGTGCTGGAGGGAATAACATGGCCTTGGGGCTTGCGCGGCGGTGGCTGCCGCTTTCGATCGTCTGTGTGGCGCTGCTTGTGTCGATGCCATCAGGGGCATGGGCGGCAAAACGCGTCGCGCTGCTGATCGGCAATGAGAAATATGAAGCGACGTCGCCGCTCAACAACCCCGCCAACGACGTCGAACTGATGAAGGCTTCGTTCGAGGATGCCGGGTTCGATTCGGTGACGACGGTGCACGACGTCGGTCGCCAGGAGATGGTCAAGGCGCTGCGCGACTTCGAGGATCTCGCGACCGGTGCCGAAGTTGCGATCGTCTATTACTCAGGCCATGGCATGGAGATGAATGGCGAGAACTTCCTGCTTCCCGTCGACGCGCAACTGAAGACTGACAAGGATATCGAGGACGAGGCGATCGGCCTCGATCGAGTTCAGCGTTCGCTCGAAGGCGCGACCAAGCTCAAGCTGGTGATTCTCGACGCCTGTCGCAACAATCCTTTCGAGCAGAGCATGACGCGTTCGATCTCGACCAGGGCCGTTTCGCGCGGACTGGCGCGCGTCGAGCCCGAATCGGCCGATCTGCTCGTCGCCTTCGCCTCGAAGGCCGGCACGGTCGCGCTCGACGGGGAGGGCAAGAACAGCCCCTTCGCCACGGCACTCGCCAAGTATCTGACGGAACCGGGCGTCGATGTCCGCATCGCGCTTGGAAAGGTTCGCGACGAGGTGGTGTCGGTAACCAATCGCGGCCAGGAGCCTTTCGTCTACGGCTCGCTCGGCGGCGCCCAGATCTTTCTCAACATCAAAGAGGTGAACATCACCGTCACCAATAATGGCGGACAGTTGTCGCCCAACAGCCAATCCGAGGCGGCTGCCGACTGGCAGAACATCCGCGATCTCGCGGACAAGGACCTGTTGACCGCCTTCCTGGCCAAGCATGGTTCGGACCCGGTCTATAAGATGCTCGCGGAAAAGAAGCTGAAGCTCTTGAGCGAAGCCGAGCAGACATCGAGCGTGACGCCGGACGAGATTGCCTGGGACGCCTTGAAGCAGTCGACCGATGCGGCGGCGCTGACGCGCTTCATCGAGCGCTACCCTGACAGCAAGCACAAGGCGGAGGCCGAGCAGCAGATTGCAGCCCTCGAGCCGCAGAAGGGCCTCAACGTCTCGCCGACCGGCAAGGACACCCAGGCTTCGCGCGATTGCTATCTGCTTGCCGGCGAGCCGCAGTCGATGCCCGGTTTCCTCGGGGTCAATTTCCTGAAGCTCGACGCCGAAAGGGCGCTCACCGCCTGTGCCCAGGCCGTCAACGAAAACCCTGACGATATGATGCTCGTCAATATGTTGGGGCGCGCGCAGGACGCCGGGCGGAATTATGTCGAAGCGCGGCGCAACTACCGAAAGGCGGCCGACGGCGGTAACATGTATGCGTTGACCAATCTCGCCTGGTTCTCGGTCTACGGGACCGATGGGCCGGTGGACGTCGACGAGGGCAAGCGCATGTTCGACCAGGCGGCCCGCGCCGGCAATGCCTATGGGCAGGCCTCGCTCGGCTGGCTCTATCGCGAGGGCTATGACGGCATCGCGCAGGACTATGCGGAAGCCGCCCGGTGGTATGAACTGGCGGCCAATCAGGGCTATGCCAATGCCATGGCGACGATGGGCTGGTTCTATCGCGAAGGCCTTGGCCTGCCGAAAGACCTCCAACAATCGCTCGCCTGGTATAAGAAGGCCGCCGAAAGCGGCGACGCCAACGCGATGTCGTCGCTCGGTTGGGCCTATCAGAACGGACTGGGGACTGAGCAGAGCTACCCGGAAGCCAAGATCTGGTACGAGAAGGCGGCCAACGTGGGTGATTCCTATTCCATGGCGCTGCTCGGCTGGTTCTACGATATCGGCAATGGTGTCGCGCAGGACTATGTGCAGGCGCGCACCTGGTATGAGATGGCGGCCAACGCCGGCAGCGCCTATGCGATGGGCAACCTCAGTCGCCTCTATGATTACGGCCTCGGCACCAAGGCGGACGCGAAGGAGGCGGTTCGCTGGGCTGCAGCCAGCGTCGAGGGCGGCGATCCGGCGAAACTCGATGAACTGAAGAGCCAGCCCAACAATTTCACGCCCGCATTCCGCAAGGAAATGCAGAACCTGCTGAAGGACCGCGGGTATTATGGTGGTCCGGTCGACGGCGAGTTCGGCGCGGCGACCCAACAGGCGATCGAGCGCCTCGCGCGCAAATCGTAAGCAGCAGGCGATGCGCCGATGTGGAATCACATGGCTGCGTACGCTGATCTTGCCTGCGGAGATGAGGGCGAACACGACGCGGCACGACGGGGGTTGCCGATCGGCCCACATGAAAATGCGAGGATTTCCCGGAAACCGACAAAAAAATCTTGCATTGGCCGCTGAGTGACACTAGTCAGGCGCTAACGGAGAGGTGGCCGAGTGGTCGAAGGCGCTCCCCTGCTAAGGGAGTATACCGGAAACGGTATCGAGGGTTCGAATCCCTTCTTCTCCGCCATTGTCCCAAATAGCCCCATGTCCTTTGCGCCCCGCCCTTCGAGCGAGCATTTGGTTTCGGCTATCTCTCGACTGAATTTCATTTATTGTGGTTCGTGAGCCGTTGCGGCAGTCGTCGCCAGGGGCGCCCGTGCATTCTTGGTGCTGCGCGGTGCTGATCTTTGCATCGTTCAGAATCACCTGGTCGGGGCGTTTGCCGAATCTCTGCGTTGATTCTGCTGATTCCTCAGGCCGCCATCCTTTCTCCACCAAGCGCTTTCTTGGAGCGAATGCTGTTTTAGGCATTCACTGGACATCTGAAACGGGGTTCGCGTCCAGCTTTTCCCCTGTTTTGGGCGGGTTTCTGCCTCTTTCTGAAACAGGCGACCCCCACCTTCCTTATGCTAACCCCCCGTCGCTAAAGGGTTTTCTTAATGCTTTGTTAATTTTCTGCGGGGGTCTGCGGCGATTTTGTGTCGTTTCAGCAACAGGCCTCGGCGAAGGGCGATGCAAAGGACGTGAACTCGCTAGTTGGACGTTGCGCCGGTGATCCGGTCTTGTATTTTCAACTCCGGAAGCAAGGGCGGTTGATCGTCCGACTTCTTGAACGTTGGGGATGGGGCAGGGAAAGCTGTCCTTCAGCAAAATACCCAGACCCGTTTGAAACTTTTGACTGGAGGTCAGAAATGAACATCAAGAGCCTTCTTCTCGGCTCCGCTGCAGCTCTCGCAGCAGTTTCCGGCGCTCAGGCAGCCGACGCTATCGTCGCAGCAGAGCCGGAGCCCATGGAATACGTTCGCGTTTGCGACGCTTTCGGCACTGGCTACTTCTACATCCCGGGCACCGAAACCTGCCTCAAGATCGGCGGCTTCATCCGTGTTCAGGGTTCGTTCGGTGAAGACGCTGCTGACAGCCGTTACAACCAGGGCAACCTGGGCGGTCAGTCCACGTCGGACTGGGACGTTTTCTCCCGCGCTTACATCTCGTTTGACGCCAAGAGCGACACCGAGTACGGCACGCTCACCGGCTTCTTCGCTGCTGAGTTCAACGCTGACAACGACACCGACATCGGCGACAGCTTCATCGACGTTGACGAAGCCTACATCCAGCTCGGTGGCCTCAAGGCCGGCTTCTTCTACAACTGGTGGGATAAGGGCCTGAACGGCGAAACCGACTCGCTCGGCAACTTCACCGAATTCAACTCGATCGCCTACCTCTACGACGGCGGTTCGTTCCAGGCCGGTCTCTCGGTTGACGAACTCGAAGGCACCTCGACCAAGTCGAACGGTGTTGGCGTTTCCGGTATCGTTTCGGCTTCGCTCGGCGGCGTTTCCTTCGACCTGCTCGGCGGTTACGACTCTGAACTCGAAGAAGGCGCAATCCGCGCTCTGCTCTCGGCTGACCTCGGCCCGGGCGTCTTCCAGGTTGCTGGTATCTGGGCTTCGAACCCGAACGCTTACTGGGAAAAGTCTGAGTGGACCGTTGCTGCGTCGTACCGCTTCAACGCGACCGACAAGCTGGCCATCACCCCCGGCGTTCAGTACTTCGACAACCTGAGCCACGGCTCGCTCACCGACTTCAGCGGTGACGACGCATGGCGCGCTGGCGTCACGCTCGACTACAAGATCACCGAAGGTCTCGCGACCCGCGTGTCGGTTCAGTACGAAGATGCTGACGGCGAACAGGATCAGGTATTCGGCTTCGTCCGCCTGCAGCGCGACTTCTAAGATCGTCTGACCTCGGTCAGAAGAGAGAAACCCGGCTTTCGAGCCGGGTTTTTTCGTTTTGGTATGGCACCATGAATTTTGGTCCTGCACTTGCATCATCGTGCTTGAGGAGATCAGGGAGTAAAGACCGCGTCGGCGCGGCTTCCTTGGGTCAGCGCGAGCGCGCGAGGTCGTTTAGAAATGCGGTGATGGCGTCGCGTGGACCGTCCAGATGAAGCAGCGGCGCATGGCCCTGGCCAGGCGCGATGAAGGCGGTCATCGCATTATGTCGTCGGCGCATTTCGCGCACTGTCGTCTCTGAAAGAAGCCGCGAATGCTCGCCCCTGACGATCATCAGGGAGACTTGGCTCATGGCGTCAAAGGGTGTCCACAGATCGGGCAATGGTGTTTCGCGTGTCAATCCGCGCAGGGACTGCGCGATTGCTGGATCGAAATCGGGAACCGGGATGCCGTCCTCGTCGCGAAAAATCGCTTTGGCCATGTCCGACCAGTCGCCGTCGCTTAAGACTGGAAAGTCGCCGCCGTGCAGTGTCCTCAGGTAGCCGGGTGCCTTCGCCCAGCTTGGCGAAGCGGCGCTGGAGTTGAGGTAATCCCGGATCGCAAGCAGACCTTCAATTTCGATCACAGGCCCGATATCGTTGAGCACTGCGGCTGCAATCAACGAAGGGGCGCGATCGACGAGGTTGTGGAGGATCAGGCCACCTCGCGATGTGCCGATAAAGATTGCTTTTTCGACCGCAAAGTGAGCGCAGGCCGTTATCACATCGGTCGTTTCGACGGCCACCGTGTAGTGGCTCTTATCGGCGTCGCGTTCCGAGTTGCCGCGCCCCCGATAATCCAGTGCGATGACGGGAATGCCCCGTGACGTCGAAAGAAAGCTTGCGAGTTCGTGAAAGTCCCGGCTGTTGCGGGTGAGGCCTGGCAGGCAAATGATCGGTGTTGCCGCGGATGGCGAAGGGGGAGGGCCGTAGCTTCTTGCGTAGAGCAGCAGCCCATCGGAACTACGGAAGTTATGCTCGTGGAATATGCCTTGGCCCATGCTGCTCCCTCTCGGACAGCTAAAATCTATCCGTTTGAAGGTGAGGGGCAAGTTGTTCGGGCCGACATAGCTGTTCGGCGGCCCGAGCGTGGCTGGCGATATCCAACAGATGTGACTTTTCCCCTTGCGTTGGCAGCGTTCTGCTCAACAACTTTTTAGCTCAATAGGGCGAGCTACATTGGCGTCGCGGGCCGCCATAGGGCTGATAGCTGTTGTCCCAGGCCCTATAGGAACGATAGCGCGCATAGCACCAACGCTGGTGTGCATTGCCGCTGACGGCTCTTGGTCCGTTGTAGTATCTCGGGTTGTTGTAATATCGCGGTTGGCTCAACAGACCGCCGATGATCGCGCCTGCGGCCAGTCCGCCGATCACCGCCCCGACGTCGTTGTCGTCGTGGTCATAGTGGCGGCGATATCGATCCCGATAGTACCTGTCGCGGTAATACCCGCTGCGATTATAGTCGCGGTAGTCGCGATCCCGATAATAGCCATGTCGCCCGCGAAGTTCGCAATAGGGAACGGCGCAACTGGATCGGCTCTTGCGTTCTTCGCCGCGCTCGTAGGAGAATTGAACCTGTTGGACATTGGTCGTCGCGGAGACGATTGGCGGAGCGCTCGGGAACGCGCCGGCGGGCGGCACGCTGCTCAAGGCGCTCGCCAGCGAAAGGGCGACGATTGTCAAGGTCTTCATAACGTTCACCATTTCCTTCGGAAAAGTCTGGCTTTAGAAAGGAAATGGTTGAAGGCGCGGTTTGTGCCGTTGACGCTGATCACAATTATTTGATCGCGGCTGAGGCCGGCTATTGCCGTCCCATTCTCAGGTCTTCGACGATATCGGCTTTTTGCCCGAGCCTCGATTTGTAGACCTGATAGTTCTCCATCACCCGTTGGACATAGTTGCGCGTTTCCTGAAACGGAATGCGTTCGATCCAATCGACGACTTCGTCGATCGGCTTGCCGCGCGGGTCGCCGTAGCGGTCGAGCCATTCCGGAACGCGGCGCGGGCCGGCATTGTAGGCGATAAAGGTGAGGATGTAGGAGCCGCCGAAACTGCTGATCTGTTCGCCGAGATAGTGGGCGCCGAGCGTGGCGTTGTAGCCGGCGTCGCTCGTCAGCCGGTCCTGCGAGTAGGCAAGGCCGTAGCGGCTAGCGACGCCCTTGGCCGTTCCCGGCATCAACTGCAACAGACCGCGGGCGTTGGCGGTGGAGATGGCGCCCGGGTTGAAGGCGCTTTCCTGGCGCGCGATCGCATAGGCGAGTGCCTTGCCGGACCCGTCGATATTGGCGCTTGACGGGATCACGCCCACGGGAAACGCAAGCGCTGCAACATCGATTCCGCGGCCAAAGGCAATCTTGCCGACCTGGAGCGAGAGCTGGTGATTGCCGGTTTTTTCCGCTCGGGCGGAAAGCAGCGCCAGTTCGCCGGGGCTCGTCAGTTCGTCGGCAAGCGCCCGGTAGATGCTGTCGGCGCGCCAGGTGTGGCCTGTGCCTTCAAGCCGAGTGATGGCGCGCACCGCTTCGCGGTTTTCGAACCGTGATCGGTCCTCTGCCGTCGGGGCGGGGTAGGCGACGTTCAGCGTCTTGCGACCCAGCCGGGCGGCTGCGAGTTGCCCGTAGAATGTTCCGGGGTAGCGGGCTGCGTTTGCGAAATATTCGTTGGCGTCACCCGGTCCGCCGGCCTCGGCCGAGCGCCCAAGCCAGTACCAAGCGCGCGAAGCGGAGAGGGGACGGCTCGACACTTCCAGAATGCGGCGGAAGTGACGCGCTGCGGTCGCCGGGTCCTCCATGCCGCGCAGGGCATACCACCCGGCATGAAACTCGGCGTCGATAATATCGGTCGCCTCGGTCGCGAGATGGCCGGCGGCGATCCGATAGGCGCCTCGAAAATCGCCGCTGTCGAGCAGCCCGCGGCTGACGACGCGTTGCTCGACCCACCATTCGCCAGGGTTGACCAGGGCGCCCTTGTCCTTGGGCATGCGCGCAAGGAGCTTCGCTGCTTCCTCGTATTTCTTCTGTTTGCGCAGGTACTCGATCTGAATGAAGAGATAGGCTGCGTCCTTGCGCCAGGCGGGATCGACCGCTGCGATGAGGGCCGGCGCCTTGTCGCTGCCACGGCTGACCGCCGCCCAGGCGCGATAAAGCGATTGAGCTTTTCCAAGGTCGCCGAACCGTTCGGCCTGCTCGGCGCGGTTGCGATAGAGAAGCAGCACCATGCGGCGCTGATGATTGTCTGTGGTCAAGAGGCCGGAAAACTCGTCAAGGATCTTGGTCTCGATGTCCTTGTCGAGCGTGTCGCGTTGCCAGATCGCACGCAGGTTCTTGGCGGCTATGTCGGCTTTTCCGGTGGCGACGAGAGCACGCGCAAGAATGAGGGAGCCTTCCGTCGTTTCCGGCTGCGTGTTGCCGAAGGCGGCGAGTACATCGGCTGCCGGCGGGTTCTCTCGATAGAGCGCTCGCTCGGAGTTGGCGCGCAGCGATTTCAGCCCCGGCCATCCCTGCAATTCCCGTTGGGCATCGGCGATTTCAAAGGAAGGTACGCCCCGCTGGCCGGAAACGGCGATCGCCCAGGTCAATATGTGCCGGTCGAGCGTGCCTTCGGTCATCGCGTCGCGTACGGCAATCGCTGCGGCCGGCTGCTTGTTGGACAGAGCATCGAGCCCCGTCTTGAGATCGCTGCTGACGGGTCCGGCAGCCGTCGCTATGGCATTCGTGGTTTCGCTCGCGGCAATGGGGGCCGCCTTGTCCAAGAGCGCGGGCTTGCGTGTCGGAACCGGTATGCGGTCAAGGGTTTCTGCGTTGCCCGTTGGCGCTGCCAGAAGCACCGCGCCGATGATGGCGGCGACAGGCAGATATATTGACCCGCGCATCAAGAACCCCGTGTTCCCCGTGTCCAACATTCATCCGCCGCCAGATTGCCCGATGACAAGACGGGCGGCCAGTATCGATCGTAACAATTGCGCCAAACCCGCTCTCGCCCTGGTTGGGCGGTCGTGATTATGCAGGCCAAACATCAAGCTTTTGCATGAAAACCGGCGTGAAATGCCGTGTTACAACGCTTGCCGCAGCCACCTCACATGATTATGGTGCGGCAGTTTTTTAACCGTCGATTACGGCCAAAGCATGAGTGCAGACTTCGCTTTTACGCCGTCAGGAGTTGTGCATGTTCAAGGGTTCCATTCCCGCTCTCGTAACACCGTTCACCGCCACCGGCGCGGTGGATGCGGATGGTTTCGTCGCGCATGTGGAATGGCAGATAAAAGAAGGCAGCCATGGCTTGGTGCCCGTTGGCACCACCGGCGAGTCTCCGACCCTTTCACATGATGAGCACAAGAAGGTGGTCGAGCTCTGCATCGAAGCGGCTGCCAAGCGCGTGCCTGTTATCGCCGGCGCCGGCTCCAACAACACGACGGAAGCGATCGAGCTTGCACAGCACGCCGAAAAGGCTGGCGCGGATGCGATCCTCGTGGTTACGCCCTACTACAACAAGCCGACGCAGAAGGGCCTCTTCGCGCACTATGCCGCGATCGCCGAGAGCGTGAAGCTGCCGATCGTCATCTACAACATCCCCGGCCGCTCGGTCGTGGATATGAGTGTCGAGACCATGGCGGCGCTCAGCAAGGCTTACGCCAACATCATCGGCGTCAAGGATGCCACCGGCAAGATCGAGCGCGTCTCCGAGCAGCGCATGGCCTGTGGTCCGGAGTTCGTCCAGCTTTCGGGCGAAGACGCAACCGCGCTCGGCTTCAACGCCCATGGCGGCGTTGGTTGCATTTCGGTCACGGCAAACGTTGCGCCACGCCTTTGCGCCGAGTTCCAGCAAGCGACGCTTGCCGGCGATTATGCCAAGGCGCTTGCCTATCAGGACAAGTTGATGCCGTTGCACAAGGCGATCTTCATGGAGCCGGGTCTCTGCGGCGCCAAGTATGCGTTGAACCGCCTCGGCCGTATGAGCCGCACCGTGCGCTCGCCGCTGTTGCCGACGCTCGAGCCGGCAACCGAGTCTGCGATCGATGCAGCACTCAGACATGCAGGATTGACGAACTGATGGCACCCAAAGGAAGCCAGCGCACGGTCAACAAGGTTGTGGCGGAAAACCGTAAGGCCCGCTTCAACTACGAGATCGTCGACACCTACGAGGCCGGTCTGGTTTTGACCGGCACCGAGGTCAAGTCGTTGCGCGAAGGCAAGGCCAACATTGCCGAATCCTATGCGACGGACGAGGGCGGCGAGATCTGGCTGATCAACTCCTATCTGCCGGAATATCTGCAGGCGAACCGTTTCAATCATGAAACGCGGCGGCGGCGGAAACTGCTCCTGTCGAAGCGCGAGGTCAACCGGTTGCAGGGCGCCGTCAACCGCGAAGGCATGTCGCTGATCCCGCTGAAGATCTACTTCAACGATCGCGGCCGCGCCAAGTTGGAGCTGGCGCTCGGCAAGGGCAAGAAGCTGCACGACAAGCGGGAGAGCTCGAAAGAACGCGACTGGAACCGGCAGAAAAGCCGCCTGCTGAAGGACCGCGGCTAAGAAAAATCGCTTTGCGTTGCATCCGACAAAGACGGCCGATGCAACGCAGCTGTCGGCCACGGCGCGCTGAAAGCCCTGCCTGCAATTCTTGATATTTATTGAGAGAACTCAACGATCGACGCCGTTGACGCGGAGTGGTTCAAGCGGCGCTCGCGCAATCGCGATCACGCGCCTTGCGTTCGAATGAACGCCTCAGATCTCGACCGGATCGGCCACCGGCTCGGTGTTGTGTCGCGGGGTACGTTCGGACGGTTCGCGGCCGATTTCGGCACGCAGCGTCGCAAGATCGATAAAGTGGTCGGCCTGGCGGCGCAGGTCGTCGGCAATCATGGGCGGCTGCGTCGACATGGTCGAAACGACAGAAACCTTGCGCCCCCTGCGCTGCAGGGCTTCAACCAGCGTGGTGAAATCGCCATCGCCGGAGAAGATGACGAGGTGATCGACGGTTTCGGACTGTTCCATGGCATCGATCGCCAGTTCGATATCCATATTGCCCTTGATCTTGCGGCGGCCGAGCGAGTCGGTGAATTCCTTGGCCGGCTTCGTCACGACCTTGTAACCGTTATAGTCTAGCCAATCGATGAGCGGGCGGATTGAAGAGTATTCCTGATCCTCGATGAGGGCCGTGTAGTAGTAGGCGCGCAGCAGATAGCCGCGCTTCTGGAATGCTTTCAGGAGCTTACGATAGTCGATGTCGAAGCCGAGGCTTTTCGATGCCGCATAAAGATTCGCGCCGTCGATAAAGAGTGCGATTTTTTCGCGGGGGTCGAACATCGTCTTTCCTTTTTCAATCGCGGCGCATCAAAGGCCGCCTGCCGGCGGGTGCGCAAAAGTAAGTCGATTACATTAATAATTGCTGATATGGCAAATAATGTAGCTTATGTATTGCATTATTCCAGCCGCGCGCTCGCGAATATAGCTAGTTTTAGCAGTTGCTATAGATCGTCCACATCTCTGGGTCGCTTTTTCCATCAGGGGCTTTATTTATGGCCAGAAAATACAACCGTAATGTGTGAGCGACGTCTCCAACTCATTCGCATCTCATTTTATCACGAAGTGTGACGTTACGTGAGCGTCCCTTGAAGGAAAAACTTGAACTTGCCTTGTTTTGATTGTATCCGGGCGCTTAATTCCAGAAATCGGACCCGATGAGGCGCCGTCAGGCGACTGCTCCGGTTTCGTGTTGTCAATCCGTGCAGCGGCGATGCCGCCGCGCTTCGAGCCCAAAAGGACAGGCAATGGCCCGCGTCACCGTCGAAGATTGCATCGACAAGGTCGATAACCGTTTCGAACTCGTTCTGCTTGCCAGCCACCGCGCGCGCCTGATTTCTCAGGGCGCCGCCATCACCATCGATCGCGACAACGACAAAAACCCCGTCGTCGCGCTCCGCGAGATTGCAGACGAGACCCTGTCTCCCGGCGACCTCAAGGAAGACCTGATCCACTCGCTGCAGAAGCATGTCGAAGTGGACGAGCCCGAGCCCGATCCGGCTTCGCTGCTTCAGACCGATGCCGAGACGACGTTTACCGAAGTCGCCGAAGACGAAGATCAGCCGGAAGCCATCACCTTCGACCGCATGTCGGAAGAAGAGCTGCTTGCCGGTATCGAAGGTCTGGTGCCGCCGGAAAAGAGCGACGACTACTGAGATCCGTCGCGGAACGCCCGTTCCCACGTGTTTTCAAAGCAGTGCGCCACTCGTATGATTGGCGCACTTTTTTATTGATTTCTTCTAGAGCGAGAAAAGGAAACTGTTTGCGGTTTTCCGCCCGCATCCCGCTCTAAATTAGGAGAACGATCACGTTTATGATTTTAGGTCGATGGGACCTGAAATCATCATGATCTAGAGGATCGCCAGCGAATGATGCGCCAATACGAGCTCGTTGAGCGCGTGCAGAAGTACAAGCCCGACGTCAATGAAGCCTTGCTCAACAAGGCTTACGTCTATGCGATGCAGAAGCATGGCCAGCAGAAGCGGGCAAGCGGCGATCCCTACATATCCCATCCTCTGGAGGTGGCGGCGATCCTGACCGAGATGCGTCTCGACGAGTCGACCATCGCCGTTGCTCTTCTGCACGACACGATCGAGGACACGACGGCCACACGGCAGGAAATCGACGATCTCTTCGGCGAGGATATCGGCGCGCTCGTCGAAGGACTGACGAAGATCAAGAAGCTCGATCTCGTCACCAAGAAGGCCAAGCAGGCGGAGAACCTGCGCAAGCTGCTGCTCGCCATTTCGGACGATGTGCGGGTTTTGCTTGTGAAGCTCGCCGACCGGCTGCACAACATGCGCACGCTCGACCACATGTCGGCGGAAAAGCGCGCCCGCATCTCCGAAGAGACCATGGATATCTACGCGCCGCTCGCCGGCCGCATGGGTATGCAAGACATGCGTGAGGAGCTCGAAAACCTCTCGTTCCGCCATATCAATCCCGAGGCCTTCGAAACGGTCACCCGGCGACTGGAGGAATTGTCCGAGCGCAACGAGGGCCTGATCAAGAAGATCGAGGACGAGCTTCGCGAGCTGCTTCAGGCCGAGGGCCTGAAGGCAGCGCAGGTGAAGGGTCGGCAGAAGAAGCCCTATTCGGTCTTCCGCAAGATGCAGTCGAAGTCGCTGTCCTTCGAGCAGCTGTCCGACGTCTGGGGCTTCCGCATCATCGTCGACGATATCCCGTCCTGCTACCGGGCGCTCGGCATCGTCCATACGCGCTGGCGCGTCGTCCCGGGCCGCTTCAAGGATTACATCTCGACACCGAAGCAGAACGACTACCAGTCGATCCACACCACCATCGTCGGCCCTTCCCGCCAGCGCATCGAGCTACAGATCCGCACCCGACGCATGAACGACATCGCCGAATACGGTATCGCGGCGCACTCGCTCTACAAGGACAGGGAGGGCAAGGAGGGTGCGTCGGCAGATGCGGCCCTGTCGCCGACGTCGAACGCCTATTCCTGGCTCCGGCGCACGATCGAATCGCTCGCGGAAGGCGACAACCCGGAAGAGTTCCTGGAGCACACCAAGCTCGAACTTTTCCAGGATCAGGTATTCTGCTTCACGCCCAAGGGCCAGTTGATCGCACTGCCGCGCGGCGCGACGCCAATCGACTTTGCCTATGCCGTTCACACAAATATTGGCGACACCTGCGTCGGCGCCAAGATCAACGGCCGTATCATGCCGCTGGTCACCCGCCTCAATAATGGCGACGAAGTGGAGATCATCCGCTCGGGCATCCAGGTGCCGCCGCCGGCCTGGGAAGAAATCGTCGTTACCGGCAAGGCGCGCTCGGCGATCCGCCGCGCGACGCGTGCGGCCATCCGCAAGCAATATGCCGGCCTCGGCTATCGCATTCTTGAGCGCACCTTCGAGCGCGCCGGCAAGAGCTTTTCGCGCGAGGCGCTGAAGCCGGCGCTGCATCGGCTCGGTCAGAAGGAAGTCGAGGACGCCATCGCCTCCGTTGGCCGTGGCGAGCTTTCCTCGCTCGACGTGCTGCGTGCGGTCTTCCCGGATCATCAGGACGAGCGGGTCACGGTGAAGCCCAGTGCCGACGACGGCTGGTTCAATATGCGCAGTGCCGCCGGCATGGTGTTCAAGTTGCCGGGCCGCGGCAAGGATGCCAACGGTGTCGCCCAGGTCGAGGGGCCGGAGGCCCTGCCGATCCGCGGTCTCTCGGGCAATGCCGAGGTTCATTTCAGCCCGGCCGGGGCCATCCCGGGCGACCGCATCGTCGGCATCATGGAGAAGGACAAGGGGATCACCATCTACCCGATCCAGTCGCCGATCCTGCAGAAGTTCGATGACGAGCCGGAGCGCTGGATCGACGTGCGCTGGGATCTGGACGAGGCCAACAGCAGCCGCTTCATCGCCCGCATCGCGATCAGCGCCCTGAACGAGCCGGGGACGCTGGCCGAGGTGGCTCAGGCGATCGCCACCAGCGACGTCAACATCCGGACTTTGTCGATGGGGCGCGTGGCTGCGGACTTCAGCGAACTGCAGTTCGACCTCGAAGTCTGGGACCTGCGCCAGCTCAACCACCTGATCACGCAGCTCAAGGAATTGCCGAGCGTGTCCATGGTGAAGCGCCTGTTCGAATGAGCCGACTGGCCGCGCCTTGCGCAAATGCCTGCAAAACAGGCAGCCTGCGCGGGGCGAAATGGCAAGCCATGCCATCAGCGCATGGCTGCCGCTATTTCCTGTGTCTGGTGGAACAGGGACCTCTAAACTATCTTCTCGGTCGGGAGGTAAACAAAGAGGTTTGCCATGTTTAGTCAGTTGAAGAAGATCACCCGCGCTCTGCGCGTCCCCACTCAGGAAGAGCGCGAGCTCGCCTATCTCAATAACTCGGTCGACCGTATCGACCTCGAGTACCGCCAGCGCCAGATCGATCGCGGCCTGTTCCGTAACTACTAAGCCCGCTGCGTCCCGTCTTCTGGCGGGATGCCGAGCCATGCGTTCGGTGGATGGCTCGCCTGCGACATGCGCGCGGCGCCTGTGCGGGTTGCAAGCGACAGGCAGGACGCCTATCTTGCGGCCAGAAAACAGGCGGACGCGCGGTCTTGTGCCGGCTGACGGCTTCAAGACGCGGTCATGACGGCATATGTTATTCAGGCGCAGAAAACCGGTTACGATTTCCGAAAGGCTGCGGTCCCTCGTTTGGCCGCGCAAGGGTTTTGCACGCGGCCTGCGTTATGTGACGCTGCGTGTGTTGCGCCTTTCATCGACACCGCATTCGATTGCCGTCGGCGTGGCGGCGGGTGCCGCTTCGTCCTTCACGCCGTTTTTCGGTCTGCACATCCTTATAGCGGTTGCGCTCGCTTTCCTGTTCTCGGGCAATCTCGTGGCGGCGGCGATCACGACCGCGCTCGCCAATCCCGTCACGATCCCGATGATCCTGACGGCGTCCTACGAACTCGGGACGGCAATCCTCGGCGTCGAGAGCGCACACGCTGCGAGCTCGGCCGACGTCATGCGCATGGTCGAGCACCTCGACCTTCCGGCCCTTTGGGGTCCGGTGTTCAAGCCGATGCTGGTCGGCTCATTGCCGCTCGCGGCAGGCGGCGCCGTCCTTTCCTATATTGCGGCCTACCAGGCGGCCCGGCTCTTCCAAAAGCGCCGCCGGGCACGCACCAAAGAGCTCGGATCCTCTTCATGATCATAGGCATAGGCAGCGATCTGATCGATATCAGGCGGATCGAAAACTCGCTTTCCCGCTTCGGCGAGCGCTTCGTTCAGCGCTGTTTCACCGAAATCGAGATCGCCAAGTCCGAAGGGCGGAAGAACCGCGCGGCATCCTACGCCAAGCGCTTCGCCGCCAAGGAAGCCTGTTCCAAGGCGCTCGGCACAGGCCTCGCGCAGGGCGTCTTCTGGAAGGACATGGGGGTCATCAATTTGCCGGGCGGCAAGCCGACAATGAACCTGACCGGCGGTGCCGCCGCGCGTCTGGAGCAGATGTTGCCGCCGCATCATCGCGCCGCCATTCATCTGACGATTACCGATGATTTTCCACTGGCCCAGGCCTTCGTGATTATCGAGGCGCTGCCCGTTGCCCCGATTGAGGGAACGGTTTAGAGCATTCCGCTGGAAAAACCGGCCCTGACCGATTGAAGGGGCGGCGGTTTGCAGCATATGAGACCGGGATTGCGCGCAGTCCAAAGCCGGACCGAGAGTACGGACAAAAGTTGAGAGCAGGCCCGCGCGGGCGTTGCGATGATAAAGGAACACAGTAGCGTGGCAGAAAAGACAGAAGCGAAGCAGAGCGGCCTCTGGGAGAACGTGAAGGTCGTCATCCAGGCATTGCTGCTGGCCTTGGTCATCCGTACGGTTCTCTTTCAGCCCTTCACCATTCCGTCCGGCTCGATGATGCCGACGCTGCTGGTTGGCGACTACATCTTCGTCAACAAGTTCGCCTACGGCTTCTCCAAGTACTCGCTGCCGCTTTCGCCCGATCTGTTCTCCGGCCGCATCTTCGCAAGTGAGCCGAAGCGCGGCGATATCGTCGTCTTTCGCTTCCCGCCGAACCCGGATATCGACTACATCAAGCGCCTCGTCGGCCTGCCGGGCGACCGCATCCAGGTGCGCAACAGCACCCTCTACATCAACGACAAGCCGGTCGAGCGCACGCCGGATGGCGGCTTCCGCGCCGACGACCAGTACGACACCGGCGGCGACGTTCCGGTTTTCCGCGAAACGATGGACAATGGCGTCTCCTATGACACGCTTGACCAGTTCCCGGATGCGCGCGGCGACAATACCCGCGAATTCATCGTGCCCGCCGGCCATTACTTCATGATGGGCGACAACCGCGACAACTCGGCTGACAGCCGCTTCGACGTCGGCTTCGTGCCTGCCGAAAACCTCGTCGGCCGCGCCAGCATGATCTTCTTCTCGCTCGGTCACGACACCTCGTTCCGCGAAGTGTGGAAGTGGCCGACGAACCTGCGCTACGACCGTCTGTTCAAGGCGGTCGAATGATGAAGTCGCGGTCGCTGGGCGCGGAGGATCGGGTAAAGCTTGAGGCCGTGATCGGTTATCAGTTCACGGAGAAGGAGCGCCTTGATCGGGCGCTCACCCATTCCAGCGCGCGAAGCGCCAAGGGTTCCAACTATCAGCGCCTCGAATTCCTGGGTGACCGGGTGCTCGGGCTTTGCGTGGCGGAGCTTCTGTTCCAGACCTTTCGCGATGCCAATGAGGGCGAGCTTTCGGTCCGACTAAACCAGCTCGTCAGCGCCGAAAGCTGCGCCAAGGTCGCCGACGACCTGGAGTTGCACCAATTCATCCGCACAGGCTCGGACGTCAAGAAGATAACCGGCAAGGCGATGATGAATGTGCGGGCGGATGTGGTAGAGTCGCTGATCGCCGCCATCTATCTCGACGGCGGTCTCGAAGCTGCCCGCGGCTTCGTGCTGCGCCATTGGAAAGATCGCGCGGTGCGTGCCGATGGGGCGCGCCGCGATGCAAAGACCGAATTGCAGGAATGGGCGCATGCCAAGTTCGGCATCGCGCCGGCCTACCGGACGGATGAGCGCTCCGGCCCCGACCACGACCCCCGCTTCACGGTAACCGTCGAAGTTACGGGTGTCGCGCCGGAGACCGGAACGGACAGATCCAAGCGCGGAGCCGAGCAGGTGGCCGCGACGAAATTGTTGGAACGCGAAGGCGTGTGGCGGAAGAGTTCCGCCGGAAATTGACGGAAAACATGACGGACATGGAAAAAGATACGGCCGCCGAAGGCGCGCCGACCCACTCGGGCTTCGTGGCGATGATCGGAGCGACCAACGCAGGCAAGTCGACCCTGGTCAACCGCCTCGTCGGTGCCAAGGTTTCGATCGTCAGCCACAAGGTGCAGACGACGCGCGCGATCGTGCGTGGCATTGCCATTCATGACAACGCCCAGATCGTTTTCATGGACACGCCCGGCATCTTCAAGCCGCGCCGCCGGCTCGACCGCGCCATGGTCACGACCGCCTGGGGCGGCGCCAAGGATGCGGACGTGATCATGTTCCTGATCGACAGCGAACGCGGCCTGAAGGGTGATGCGGAAGCGATCCTCGAGGGGCTGAAGGAAGTGCACCAGCCGAAGATCCTGGTGCTGAACAAGATCGACCAGGTGCGTCCCGAAGACCTCTTGAAGCTGGCGGCTGCCGCCAACGAGACGATCAAGTTCGAGCGCACCTTCATGATCTCGGCGCTGAACGGCTCGGGCTGCACGGATCTGATGGATTACCTGGCTGAGACGCTGCCGGAAGGCCCCTGGTACTATCCGGAAGACCAGATCTCCGATCTGCCGATGCGCCAGCTTGCCGCTGAAATCACCCGCGAAAAGCTCTTCTTGCGGCTGCACCAGGAACTTCCCTATGCCTCGCATGTCGAAACCGAGAAGTGGGAAGAGCGCAAGGACGGCTCGGTGCGCATCGAGCAGGTGATCTATGTCGAGCGCGAGAGCCAGAAGAAGATCGCGCTTGGCAAGGGCGGCGATGCGATCAAGGCGATCTCGACCGCATCGCGCAAGGAGATCTCCGAGATCCTTGAGCAGCCGGTGCACCTGTTCCTGTTCGTCAAGGTACGCGAAAACTGGGGCGACGACCCCGAGCGCTTCCGCGAAATGGGTCTGGAATTTCCGCGATAAGGCCGCACGCACACCGTTTGGTGTGATGTTTTACGGCACCCGTTGAAACGGGTGCCGTATCAAACGCAGGCGGCCTCAGGCGCCCGCTATCAGCTTTCCTTTTGCATCGAGAACCGGTTCGCCGTCCTCCTTCGAGAACGGGCCCTTGTGCGTGTCCGGCAGGATGTCGAGCACCCGTTCGGATGGACGGCAGAGCCGCGTTCCGATCGGCGTCACCACGAAGGGGCGGTTGATGAGGATCGGGTGGGCCATCATTGCGTCGATCAGCCGTTCGTCGCTGACCGTGGGCTCGCCAAGCCCGAGTTCCGCATAGGGCGTGCCTTTCTCGCGGAGTGCGTCCCGCACCGTCAGGCCGGCATCGGCAATCATCTTTTCCAGCGCCTGCCGCGACGGCGGGGCCTGCAGATACTCGATCACCGTCGGCTCGATACCGGCGTTGCGGATCATCGCCAGCGTGTTGCGCGAGGTGCCGCAGGCGGGGTTGTGGTAGATCGTGACGTTCATACGCTTGCCTTCCGCGGTGTTGAGACCGCCGTTGCGGCCAGCTTCGACGGTTGCTCAAAGCCATAGGGTCGAAGCTTGCCGCAGGCAAGTCGGCCGCCTGTGTCAGTTCGTACCGGCGTCAGCGACCTGCCGCTTTGCGAGCGCCGGGCCGATCATCTCGATCCGGTTGGTCCAGATGTAGCCGGAGAACCCTGGCGGCACCATTTCCAGATCCTGCATCGTGTCGATGCCGGTGGTGAAATCGCCGCCGCCATAGGGACCGAGCAGGATGATCTCGCTCCCGGCCGCCTTCATCCGTGCAGCGAAACGGTCGGGCCAGCCCCAGAGAAGCGGCGCATAATTGCCGGGCACGATCACAAACGTGTTCTTGCACGCGTCCGGCATCAGGCCGCTCCAGCCGTAGCCGAGATAACGGGTCAGGCACGCCATCGTCGACGTCCGGTCGTAGCCTCGCATCCCTTGCAGGCGTTTCAGCGTCTCGCGGGTCGGCTCCTCGCCGCCATAGACGCCGAACACGGCCTCCCGCCATTGCGGTTGCGCGTCGACACGCGTTGCGAGTTCAGCGCCTTCCTCGGCGCGCCGGCTCTTGAAGTTGATCAGGAACTTGCGGTCGGGCAGGGCGGCCAGCACCTCCTCGAGCGTCGGCATCTGGCCGACGCCCTTGCCGCGGAACGGGAAGGTCTTGCCTCCGTCCGCCGTGTAGCCATAGCCGATGTCGAGAGACTTCAGCGCCGTCATCGGCGTTTCCTCGGTGACGCCCTTGGCCTCGGTCCGGCAATCGAGCGTCCAGTCGTGGAAGACGGCGAACTGTCTGTCGGGCGTCAGATGCACGTCGAGTTCGACGACATCTGCGCCGGCGTCGAAGGCGGCCTGCATCGAGGCGATCGTGTTTTCGAGATAGGGATGCTCCGGCGTCCTGATGATCGTTGCCGTACACGTGTCCCTGCCGACGTTGTCCTTCGGATAGGTTTGATGCATGCCCCGGTGGGCAAGCAGTTTTGCGGTGCCCGCCGGCGGCGCGACGAACAACGATGTGTTCAGCAACCACACGACCGCGACAAACAGCACGAAAATGGCAAGCGCTTTCTTCATCCTGATTCTCCTCTGGGAATCGGGATTGCCCGACATTGTGGCGCGACGATGTTGTTTTGCACGTATCGCGTGCGTGCGTGTCGCGGATTGCGAACAATGTGTCACCCGCGCGCGCGGTTGACCGTGGTCCGGGCCCCGTGAGAGGTAGCCGTCCAGACTTGCGATCCAGGAGAAAGAGATGCCGCAGCTCGTCGAGGGAAAATGGGTCAAGGGCGACGTTGCGGCGAGCGAGATGAAGGGCGGCGCGTTCCATCGCGAGCCGACGCGGTTTCATCGCTGGATCACGCCCGATGGCAGGCCGGGCCCGGAAGGGCAGGAGGCCTTGCCAGCCGAGGCCGGGCGCTTCCGCCTGTTCGTTTCCTATCTCTGCCCTTGGGCCTCGCGTACGATCGCCTTCCGCAATCTCAAGGGCTTGCAGGACATTGTCGGCTTGACCGTTTCCAATCCGGAACTGGGCGAAGATGGCTGGGTCTATGACGAGCCTGTCGATGCCGGCGCGCGCGTCGGCAAGATCCGCTTCCATCACGAGCTCTATGTGGCGAGCGATCCGACCTACACCGGTAAGGTCTCTGTTCCCGTGCTCTGGGACATGCGCGAAGGGCGGATCGTCAACAACGAGTCCGCCGATATCATCCGCATCTTGAACTCGGCCTTCGATGGGCTCACCGGCAACCGGCTCGACTTCTACCCCGAGGCGTTGCGTGCCGAGATCGACCGTTGGAACGGCCCGATTTACGAGCGTGTCAACAACGGCGTCTATCGATCCGGCTTCGCCAAGACCCAGGGCGCCTATGACGAGGCGGTGGCAAGCCTCTTTGGCATGCTCGACGAACTGGAGGCCCACCTTGCGGACAATCGTTACCTCGCCGGCGAGCACCTGACCGAGGCCGACATCCGCCTCTTCGTCACCCTCGTTCGCTTCGACGCGGCCTATCACGGGGCGTTCAAATGCAACATCCGCCGGATCGAGGATTATCCGGCGCTGTCGAATTACCTCCGCGAGATCTACCAGTGGCCAGGTATCCGCGAGAGCGTACGCATCGACCATATCAAGCGCGGCTACTATGGCATCGTCCACATCAACCCGACGCGCATCGTTCCGGCAGGCCCGCTGCTCGATTTTGACCGGCCCCATGACCGCGCGCGTCTACCCGGTCTAGGCGTCGCTGAAATCTAGGTTTGTTTCTCAGCATTTGCTAAGGAAACAAATTTATGAGGGGCCATAAAGAACCCATTGTCAATCGATCGAAGCTTCCTACCTTATTTTGAGTTCTGATGGATAGGAGCCCGATGGCGGCTGCCTGACGAATTCGCGGCGATGTGCCCGCCGGATACCCGTGAGGCTACGCCCGTGCCGGTTCTCGCCGCTTCCGGACGCGCTGGCGCCTGTTCCCGATGCGCCCCGCGCAACCACTCCTGAAGCCCCGAAAGAGCCGACCCTTCGCATCTCTCATGCACCAGGACACGTTCGGTAGCTCTGGTAGGGGTGGGATATGAATGCAGCATTGTTGACATTGCTTCGCCGTCTGGTGCGCAACGGTAACCTGACGGTTGTATTTTCTTCCGGTGAAAAAGTGATCCTGGGTGACGGCAGCGGAAAGCCGGCATCAATCCGCATCATCGATGCGGAGGCGGAGGCGGCGATCGTTCGTGATCCCGGTCTTCGTTTCGGTGAAATGTATATGGACGGGCGTGTCGTCATCGAGAAGGGCGACATCTTTGATGTGCTCTCGATCGTCAAGGAAAACGGCATCGAGAACGCGGCCAATGCCACCAACACGATGACCGGCCTGTGGCATGTGTTGCGTCAGCAATTGCTGAGCCGAATCCCGGTCAATCGTAACCGGCACAACGTCGCCCATCACTACGACCTTGATCGCAAGCTTTTCGACCTGTTCCTCGACGAGGACTGGCAATATTCCTGCGCCTATTTTCAACCGCAGGGCATATCGCTCGATGCCGCGCAGCTCGCCAAAAAACGGCATATCGCGGCAAAGCTCCTGCTGGAGCCGGGCCAGAAGGTGCTGGAGGTCGGCTCCGGCTGGGGCGGCATGGCCATGTATCTGGCCGAATCCTCGGGCGTTGAGGTCACCGGCATCACGCTCAGCGAAGAGCAGCTGAAGGTCTCGCGGGATCGTGCCGCCAGGCGTGGGCTCTCCGATCGGGTCCGCTTCGAACTGCAGGACTACCGCACTTTGCAGGGCCGGCAGTTCGACCGCATCGTCTCGGTCGGCATGTTCGAGCATGTCGGCATCGGCAACTACGGCAACTTTTTCGACAAGATGAACGCGCTGTTGAAGCCCGACGGCGTCATGCTGCTACATTCGATCGGCCAGATCTACAAGCCCTGGGCCACCAACCCGTGGATCGAGAAGTACATCTTCCCCGGCGGCTATATCCCGGCGATTTCGGAGGTCCTGCCTTCCGTCGAGCGCACGCGGCTGCTGGTGAAGGATGTCGAAATCCTGCCGATGCACTATGCCTGGACGTTGAAAGCCTGGCGCGAGCGTTTCGTCGCCCGGCGCGAAGAGGCGATCAAGCTCTATGACGAGCGGTTCTTCCGCATGTGGGAGTTCTATCTGGCTGCGTCTGAGACGGCCTTCCTCTACGACAAGCACTTCATCTTCCAGCTGCAGATCTCACCGTCTCTCGGTGCCGTCCCGGCCTCGCGCGGCTATATCGAGGAGAGGGAGCGGCAATTGATCGAGTTCGAAAAGCGCCGGCCGCCGCTCGAGCCAGTCAACACCTGGGACGTCGTGCCCGAGCAGGAGCATGTCGAGCCTGCCGCCATGGCGTGCTGAACCATCGGCCGTCCCGCCTGAAAGCGGGGCGGTCGATCCATCTTCTGTGGAGTTCCGGTTTTCCGCTGAAGGCCTTCACTTGGCCTTCAAGGTCTGCGCCTTTATGGTCGCCGATCAACAGCAAAGACGGAATTCCCATATGGCCAGCCCTGCAAAACCCATCGCCGCCATCATCGCCAGCGAAATCAAGGCGACACCTTCGCAGGTCGTTGCGGCGGTCGAGTTGCTCGACGAGGGCGCCACGGTGCCGTTCATCGCGCGTTACCGCAAGGAAGTGACGGGCGGGCTCGACGATACGCAGCTGCGTATGCTTTCGGAACGGCTGACCTATCTGCGCGAACTCGAGGCGCGCCGTGCATCGATCCTCGAATCGATCCGCGGCCAGGACAAGCTGACCGCCGAACTCGAAGCCAAGATCGCCGCCGTCGAAACCAAGGCCGAACTCGAGGACATCTATCTGCCCTATAAGCCAAAGCGCCGCACCAAGGCGGAAATCGCCCGCGAGCGTGGCCTCGGGCCTCTGGCAGAAGCGATCCTTGCTGATCGCTCCATAGCACCTGCCGACCGCGCCGCGGCCTTCCTGACTGCAGAGGTGGCCGATGTGAAGACGGCGCTCGATGGTGCGCGCGATATCATCGCCGAAGGCATGACGGAGAATGCCGATCTGCTCGGCCGCCTGCGCAACCACATGAAGGGGGCCGCCTTCCTGCGCGCCAAGGTCGTCGACGGCAAGCAGGAGGCCGGTGCCAAGTTCTCCGACTACTTCGATCATTCCGAGCGCTGGGCGACGACGCCAGGCCATCGCGCGCTGGCCATGCTGCGCGGCTGGAACGAAGAGGTGCTGTCCGTCGATATCGTCGTCGACCAGGACGATACCTCGCCGGTCAAGCCGGTCGAGCGCATGATCGCCGCCGCCTACAATGTCGGTGGCCACCTGCCGGGCGACAAGTGGCTTGCCGAGATAATCGGCTGGACCTGGCGCGTGAAGCTCTCCATGTCGCTGTCGCTCGATCTCATGCGCGAACTGCGTGAGCGCGCCGAGGAAGAGGCGATCCACGTCTTTGCCCGCAACCTCAAGGATCTGCTGCTGGCCGCACCTGCGGGATCGCGGGCGACCATGGGGCTTGATCCGGGCATCCGCACCGGCGTCAAGGTCGCCATCGTCGACGGCACCGGCAAGTTGCTCGAAACCACAACCGTCTACCCGTTTCCGCCGAAGAACGATGTCCGTGGCACCCAGGCGGAACTCGCTTCGCTCATTCGCAAGCACAAGGTGGAGCTGATCGCCATCGGCAACGGCACCGGCAGCCGCGAAACCGAAAAGCTCGTGACCGACATGCTCTCGCAGCTCCCGGCGCCGAAGCCGACCAAGGTCATCGTTTCCGAGGCCGGCGCCTCGGTTTACTCGGCTTCCGAAACCGCCGCCCTGGAATTCCCGGGTCTTGACGTTTCGCTGCGCGGTGCGGTCTCGATCGCCCGCCGCCTGCAGGATCCGTTGGCCGAACTCGTGAAGATCGAGCCGAAGTCGATCGGCGTCGGCCAGTACCAGCACGATGTCGACCAGTCGAAGCTCAGCCGTTCGCTGGATGCGGTGGTGGAAGACGCGGTGAATGCCGTCGGCGTCGACGTCAACACGGCTTCTGCGCCGCTGCTGGCGCGCGTTTCAGGCCTCGGCAAATCCTCCGCCGAGGCGATCGTCGCTCATCGCGATGCGACCGGCCCGTTTGCGAGCCGCAAGGAACTGTTGAACGTGCCACGGCTCGGCGCGCGCACCTTCGAGCAGTGCGCGGGCTTCCTGCGCATTCCCAACGGCAAAGAGCCGCTCGACGCCTCGTCGGTCCACCCGGAGGCCTATGGTGTCGCCAAGAAGATCGTTGCTGCCTGTGGTCGCGACGTACGTGCGCTGATGGGCGACAGCGTCGCGCTGAAGAGCCTCGATCCGAAGGTTTTCGTCGACGAGCGCTTCGGCTTGCCAACGGTCAAGGACATCCTTGCGGAACTGGAAAAGCCCGGTCGCGACCCGCGCCCGAGCTTCAAGACCGCGACCTTCGCCGACGGTATCGACGACATCAAGGACCTGAAGGTCGGCATGCAGCTCGAGGGCACCGTGACCAATGTCGCCGCCTTCGGCGCCTTCGTCGACATCGGCGTGCACCAGGACGGCCTCGTGCACGTGTCCCAGCTCGCGGACCGCTTCGTCAAGGATCCGCATGAGGTGGTAAAGGCCGGCGATGTGGTGACCGTTCGTGTCACGGAGGTCGATGTTCCGCGCAAGCGGATCGGCCTCACCATGCGCAAGGATGGTGGCGCCGAGACGGGCCGCGAGCCGCGGTCGGGCGCGCCGGGCGGCAACAACAATCGTGGTCCCGCCCCGCGCCAGCAGAAGCCGAAGCAACCGGCTCAGGGCGCCTTCGGTGCGGCGCTGATGGAAGCGATGAAGCGCAAATAGGGCAGGCCTTCGCCGCGGGCGCATCCGGCGCCTGCGGCCGCATGCTCTATAAATTAGCTAATTGTAATAATCCGGCCTTTCCACCATACTGACCGCAGGGCGGCGCGGACATATTGTGCCCATGCCGCAGCCGGCCGGCGACGGAAAGGTCAACGCAAACTCCTTCGCCGGGCGTCCGGTGAAAGGAGTTCGGTGATGGTGGGCAGTGCGATCCGCGGCCTGGCATTGGTCGCCCTCTTGGCGGCGGGCGTGGCGGCGCGTCCCGTTCCCGCGATCTCCCAGGCTCCGGTCAATTGTGCCGACCGGTCCGAAGTGATCGCGTTTCTGACGCGGCAATATCAAGAGAAGCAGGCGGCAACCGCGCTGATCAACCAGCAGGCGATCATGGAGATCTACGCTGCCGACAACGGCAGCTGGACGCTGATCGTCACCGACGTCAATGGGCGAAGCTGCGTCATCCTCGCCGGCAAGAGCTGGGAAACCCTGCCACCCTTGCCGATACCGAAAGCCTAGCTTCTTGGGGCTGAGCGGGCGCAGCCGCTCCTGTCAGAGCGACCGGCCGACGCTCGAATAGCTGAAGCCGTGCTTCACCACCTCGTCCTCGCGGTAAATGTTCCTGAGGTCGACGAGAATGGGTGTCTTCATCACGGTCTTGAGCCGGCGGAAATCAAGCGCCCGGAACTCGTTCCATTCGGTAACGATGACCAGCGCATCGGCTTCGTTGGCGGCCTCGTAGGGGTCGCCGGCGTAGTCGATCCCGTCGATCACCTTCTTCGCGTTTTCCATGCCCTCCGGATCATAGCCGATGACATGGGCGCCAGCGTCCTGCAGCGTCTGGACGACCACGATCGCCGGGCTGTCGCGCATGTCGTCGGTGTTGGGCTTGAAAGTGAGGCCGAGGATCGCGATCTTGCGGCCGCGCACGTCCCCGCCGGCCGCTGCGATGACCTTGCGGCCCATGGCCCGCTTGCGGTTGTCGTTGACGGCCACCGTCGTCTCGACCAGTCGCACCGGGCTGTCATAATCCTGCGCGGTCTTCACCAGCGCCAGGGTGTCCTTCGGGAAGCACGATCCGCCGTAACCTGGACCGGCATGCAGGAATTTCGAGCCAATTCGGCCATCGAGGCCGATGCCGCGGGCGACATCCTGGACATTGGCACCGACCCGCTCGCAGAGATCCGCCATCTCGTTGATGAAGGTGATCTTCATCGCGAGGAACGCATTGCCGGCATATTTGATCAGCTCGGACGTGCGGCGCGAGGTGAAGACCAGCGGCGACTGGTTGAGATAGAGCGGACGATAGACCTCGGTCATCACGTCCCGTGCCCGCGCGTCGTCGCCCGAAAGGCCGATGACGATGCGGTCGGGCCGCTTGAAGTCCTCGATCGCGGCACCCTCGCGCAGGAATTCCGGGTTGGAAACGACGGCGAAATCGGCGTCCGGATTGGTTTCGCGGATGATGCGCTCGACCTCGTCGCCGGTGCCGACCGGAACGGTCGATTTCGTCACGATCACGGTGAACCCCTTGAGGTTCTCGGCAATCTCGCGCGCAGCCGCATGCACATACGAAAGGTCGGCATGGCCGTCACCGCGCCGTGACGGCGTGCCGACCGCAATGAAGATGACATCGCTGTCGGCGACGGCGGCAACGAGATCAGTCGTGAAGGTAAGGCGGCCCGAAGCGACGTTGCTGGCCACCAACTGGTCGAGACCGGGTTCGAAGATCGGAATGCGCCCCTGCATCAAGGCGTCGATCTTGCTCTCATCCTTGTCGAGACAAACGACGTCGTGACCGAAGTCCGCAAAACACACGCCGGAAACAAGGCCAACATAGCCGGCGCCGATCATCGTGATTTTCATAGGCTCTTTCCCTTGTTGTGTTCCACAGCGAGCTCAGTTCATAGAACGTGCAATTGCGTATTTTTGCAATTGCTTATGCGCTCAGGTTCGCACCCATTTATGCTCGATTGCGCTTAAAGCAAGCCGTCCCGCCAGCAGAATAATCCGTGGGGAGTAGCTGGTGAGCGGCTCACCGGTTCGCGTTGTAGTAATCCTTGTACCAGGCAGCGAAGCGCGCCACGCCCTCTTCGACAGAAAGCGAGGGCTTGAAATTGGTCAGCGCTTCGAGAAGGTGGGGGGAGGCGTAGGTGCGGGGCACATCGCCCTGCTGCATCGGCAGCATGTTGCGCACCGCCGGCTTGCCGACCGCCTTCTCGACCGTTTCGACGAAGGTCATCAGTTCGACCGGCTGCCCGCCGCCGATGTTGACTACGCGGAAAGGCCCCTGGCGCGAGAGCGTGTCCTCGGCCTTTTCCTCCGCCACGCGGTTTTCTTCCGCCGGCGCCACATGGGAAAGCCGGAGAATGCCCTCGACCAGGTCGTCGATATAGGTGAAGTCGCGGCTCATGCGGCCTTCGCCATAGATATCGATCGGCTGTCCCTTGTGGATGGCATCGACGAACTTGAACAACGCCATGTCGGGCCGCCCCCAGGGGCCGTAGACCGTGAAGAAGCGGAAGGCAGTGGTCGGCACCTTGTAGAGATGGGCATAGCTGTGCGCCATCAGCTCCATCGACTTCTTGGTGGCGGCATAGAGCGTCATCGGCTCGTCGGCACGGTCGGTTTCGGCAAACGGGATTTTTTCGTTGGCGCCGTAGATCGAGGAGGTCGAGGCCAGCATCAGGTGCTTAGGGTTAAGCTCCCGCGCCAGTTCCAGCATGTTCCAGGAGCCGACCAGGTTGGAATCCACATAGGCCTTCGGGTTCTCGAGGCTGTAGCGCACACCCGCCTGGGCGGCGAGGTGGATGATGACTTCGGGTTCGGCGAGCTCGGCCGCCCGGCGCAGCGCGTCTCTGTCCTCAAGCATGCCGACGACGGGCTTGAAGCCGTTCGAGCGAGCGAGGATCGCGTGCCGATTCTCTTTCAGCGTAACGTCGTAATAGGGGGTCATCCCGTCGAAGCCGACAACGAAATGCCCTTCGTCGATCAGCCGCTTGGCGAGGTGAAAGCCGATGAAGCCTGCGGTGCCGGTGATGAGGTAGCGCACGACGATGTCCCCAATTTACGTATCGGCCGTTCATACGAAGAAAGCCGATCGATTGAAAGCCGAAACCATCGGTCTGGTTACCGGTCGAGGTCCTGTTGCAGGGCGGACAGCACCGACATCGCATGGCCGGCATACTGGCTGATCCAGCGATCATGGATCGCCTGGATCGGCAATGCGTTCAGATGGTTCCAGCGTTCACGCCCCTCGCGGCGGACGAGTACGAGCTCGGCCTGCTCAAGGACTTTCAGGTGCTGCATGACCGTACAGCGGTCGAGATTGCTGAAGCGCTCGCAGAGCATGCCGGTGGTCTGCGGCTCCTGGCGCATGGCGTCGAGCATCTGCCGGCGCAGCCCGTTGGCGAGCGCCTTGAATACCAGGTCGTCTTTCGAATCGGTTGACATGTTATGTTTCTATAACATACTCTTGTTGGCCCCGACAGGAGGAATACGCCATGCCCTTTGAATTTCGTGTGAACGGACGGATCGGCCGCCCTGTCGCCCAGGTATTTGATGCGGTCGTCAATCCGGACCAGCTCAGCCGCTACTTCGTGACGCTCGGCGGCATCAGCGGGCCGCTGGTGGCCGGCGCAACCGTGACCTGGTGGGGCGAGGTGCCGATCCAGGTGGAGGTGGTCGAGCCCAACGAGCGTATCGTCTTTTGCTGGGGCGCCATGGTCGCCGAGGGCGAAGATGCCTACCAGACCCGTGTGGAGATGCGCTTCCAGCCGCTGGAGGATGGCGCCACGATGGTGACGATCGCCGAAACCGGCTGGCGCGAGAACGCGCAGGGGCAGAAGAGCTCCTACGTCAACTGCGAGGGCTGGTCGCAGATGCTCGCCTGTATGAAGGCCTGGCTCGAATACGGCATCAACCTGCGCGACGGCTATTACCTCAGCGAACTCTCAGGCAAGCCGGCGCTCGAGCCGCAGGCCTAGCCGGCCGGTCGTCTGCAGTGCGGCGCCGACTTGAGCGACGGGCGTTAATGTGCCTGAATGCGCCGGGCGTCACTGAGGTGCGCTCGGCTGAGCATTCGGCGTCTCAATACATCGGAGGAAGGCCGCCATTGGCGGCGCTCGCCATAGGAATGCCGCCGGCCGGCTCTGTCATCGGCGGTTCGGCCTGCAGCACGACGACGCGCGAATCGACCGGTACGCGGCTGTAGAGGTCGATGATATCGGGATTGAAGAGACGGATGCAGCCGCTGGACACGGCCTTGCCGATCGACCAGGCCTCGGTCGTGCCGTGGATGCGAAACAGCGTGTCGCGGTTGCCCTGGAATAGATAGAGCGCGCGGGGGCCAAGCGGGTTGCGCACGCCCGGCTCCATGCCGCCGGCAAGCGGGCCGTAACGTTCCGGCTCGCGCGCCACCATCTCTTGCGTAGGCGTCCAGCGCGGCCATTCGGCCTTGCGCGCGATCCGCGCTTCACCTTCGAACTCAAGGCCGGCCTTGCCGACGCCGATGCCGTAGCGCATCGCCATGCCGCCATCCTGCACGAGGTAGAGGAAGCGGTTCTGGGTATCGATCACGATCGTGCCCGGCGGCTCATGCGTCTGGTAGGCGACCTGCTGGCGCAGATAGCGCTTGTCGACCTTGCTGATGTCGATGGCATCCAGTGGGAATTTCTCGTTCGGCAGCGGGCCGTACATCGCCACGTAGTATGGATCCGGTCCCTTCGGCTTGGCTGGCCCCGACGTGGTGACGCAGCTTGCGAGCGTCGAGGTGGCGAGAAGAAGGGCGAAGAGCTGCGCCAGGCGGCCGGCGCTGTTCCGGGACACACACATAATAAAGTTTTGATCCTGCTGATTGTCATTTTCGGGCGGGAGACACGGCTTTTGCCGCCCTTCCGTTCTAATGTCAAAGACGGCGTCGGGGCGGCGACAGCATGTCGCAAATGAGGCAACCATTAGGTGTGGCCGAAAGGCTACAGTCGGCAATGGTGTTTTGCTTCCGCAAGACAGCTTGATCCGCTTTCGACCACGGGTGTATGCCATAGCCATGCAATGGAGCGATCAGGCCATCATTCTCGGGATCCGGCGGCACGGCGAAAGCTCGGCCATCGTCGAGGTCATGAGCGAAACCCACGGCCGGCATCTCGGCATGGTGCGCTCGGGGCGTTCGCGCACGATGCAGCCGGTGCTGCAGCCGGGCAACTCGGTGGAGGTCACCTGGCGCGCCCGGCTCGACGAGCACATGGGCGAATTCCGGATCGAACCGGTGGAGCTGCGGGCCGCCCGGCTGATGGAAACGGCAACCTCGGTCTATGGTATCCAGGCGCTCGGCGCTCTCCTTAGGCTGCTTCCCGAGCGCGACCCGCATCCGCATCTCTATGAGGCGCTGGCCGTCATCGTCGACCATCTGGCCGATCCCGCCGACGCCGGCGAATTGTTCGTCCGTTTCGAACTCGCAGTCCTCAACGACCTCGGCTTCGGGCTCGATCTCACGGAATGCGTGGCGACGGGCGCCCGCACCGAGCTCGTTTACGTCTCGCCGAAATCGGGCAGGGCGGTCTGCCGGGAGGCCGGAGAGCGTTATGCCGACCGCATGTTGGCGTTGCCGGACTTCCTTTCGGCCGAAGCGCGAAGGGCTGCGGATCACGACAGCCTCGCCGCCGCCTTCCGCCTGACCGCCTTCTTCCTCCACCGCCATGTCTATGAGCCGCGCGGCCTCGACGTTTCTTCCGCCCGCGACGGTTTCGTCCATGCGGCGCTGAAGGCGCTGAAAGCGCAATCCTCAGCCGCCTGATTCCCAGGAGTTATCGATGTACCAAGAGCTTTATCCCGGCATGTCCGTATCCGGCGTCGGCGTGCTGTCGCTCGACCGCGTCGCCCGCGATGGCGGTCTCAAGGCAATGCAGGATCTTTTGAGCGGCGAGCTGCCGGCGCCGCCGATGTCGAAGACGCTGAAGTTCGGGTTGAGCGAAGTCGAGGAGGGTCGGGTGGTCTTCAAGGGGCTGCCGACCGAGGAACACCTCAATCCGCTTGGCACAGTGCATGGCGGATGGACGGCAACGATCATGGATTCGGCCCTCGGCTGCGCTGTCTTCACCACCGTCAAACCTGGGGAGGCCTATACGACGGTCGAGTTCAAGGTGAACCTCGTGCGGCCGCTGCTGCCCGATATGGGCGAGGTCTTCTGCGAGGGGCGCATCGTGCATCGTGGCCGCACCATCGCGACCTCCGAAGCCTGGCTGCGCGACCGCAACGGCAAGCTGCTCGCCCACGGCACCGAAACCTGCGCCATCTTCCCGATCGACAATCTCAGGCGTTAAAGCAATTCCAGGAAAAGTGCGAAGCGGTTTTCCGTCCGGAATTGCGTCACTTCAAGCTGAGCAATTCCAGGAAAAGTGCGAAGCGGTTTTCCGCCCGGAATTGCGTCGGTCAAGCAATGTCGGAAGCAAGAAACGCCGCGCAGAATGGCGCGGCGTTCCTTTTTGTAATCGCAGTCCTGATCAGCCGATGCGGCCGCCGCCCTGCTTCGTTACGGCGACGACAGCCGGGCGTACCGGCATGTCGTCCTGGAAGTCCGGCCAGCGGGTGGCCGGCGTCTCGTAAGTTGCAAGGCCGGCGTCGCCGGGGTGCTGGACGGCGAGGAAAAATGTGTCCGAGGTCGGGTTGAAGCAGGGGCCGCACATTTCGGCGCCGACCGGCACGCGGAAGAAGAGCTTCGACGTGCCGCGGGCGGCGCCGTCCGTGTCGATCGCCCAGATACCGTCGGTGCGGCCGGTGTCCTTCTCGTTGTTGCCGTCGGTCGATACCCAGAGGCGGCCATCGGTGTCGATGGCGCAATTGTCGGGCATGCCGAACCAGCCGTTCTTGGTGGTGGCGGTCGAGAACGAAGCGCCGACCTCGGCAACGCTCGGATCGCCGCACTTCAAGAGAACGTCCCAGCGGCTCTTCAGCGACGCGAAGTCGCCGTCGGTCTCGGTGATCTCGACGATGTGGCCGAAGGCGTTCTTGGCGCGCGGGTTGGCCGCGTCGACTTCTTCGGCCTTGCGCTTGGTGTTGTTGGTCAGCATCACGTAGACCTTGCCCGTCTTCGGGTTCGGCTGAACGTCTTCCGGACGGTCCATCTTGGTGGCACCGAGCGCGTCGGAGGCAAGACGGGTGTTGATCAGCACGTCCGCCTGCGAGGCAAAGCCGTTGGCTTCGGTCAGCGGGCCTTCGCCGTGCGTCAGCGGCATCCAGGTGACGGAGCCGTCTTCGTCGAACTTGGCGACATAGAGCGTGCCCTCGTCGAAGAGGTCCATGTTGGCGGCGCGATCGTCAGGGTTGAAAGTGCCCTTGGTCACGAACTTGTAGACATAGTCGTAGCGCTCGTCGTCGCCGGAATAGAGCACGACGCGGCCGTCCTTGTTGACGATCGATTCGCAGCCTTCGTGCTTGAAACGGCCGAGGGCTGTGCGCTTCTTCGGCACCGACGTCGGATCAAGCGCGTCGACCTCGACGATCCAGCCGAAGCGATTGGCTTCGTTCGGCTCTTTGGAGACGTCGAAACGGTCGTAGAAGGACGCCCATTCATACTGGCCGCCCGGTGCGCCCAGCCGCTTCAGCTGCTTGTATTCCGGATGGTTCTCGGCAATCTCGCCGCCGAAATAGCCGTTGAAGTTTTCTTCGGCCATCATGTAGGTGCCCCAGGCGGTGACGCCGCCGGCGCAGTTGTTGAGCGTGCCGAACACCTTTTTGCCGGTCGGGTCGGACGGCGTCTTCAGGCGGTCGTGACCGGCGGCCGGGCCGGTGATCTGCATCTCGGTGTTGACGGTGATGCGACGGTTGTTCTTGCCGTCGAGAACCGGCTGCCACTTGCCGTCGACCTTGCGGATCTCGATGATCGTGCCGCCATGTGCGGCCATCTCGATGTCGACCAGCTCCTTGCTGTATTCGCCGAGAACGACCTTCTCTTCCTCGACTTCCTTGCCGTCCTTCGTCACCTTTTCCTTCACGACGCTGGCGAAGGCCGGGAACATCAGTTCGGCATTGGTGTATTCGTGGTTGACGACGAGCAGGCCGTGGTCGGCGCTGCCGTCGAGCGGGATGAAGCCAACATAGTCGTTGTTGTAGCCGAACAGCTTTTCCTGGGCAGCGGCCGTCTGGTTCTTCGGGTCGAACTCCGGGCTGTCGGCGAAGATCTTGTCGCCCCAGCGAAGCAGGACGTCGGCATCGTAACCTTCGGCGACCTGGTGCTTTTCGTCGACGCCGGCTTCGATCTCGGTAAAGTCGAAGCGCGAACCGTCCTCGGCGCGTGCCTCTTCGGCGGTCAGGAGAGCGAGCGGGCTGACGGTGGTCGAGATCGCGGCAACTGCCAGCGAGCCGCCGATGAACGACCGGCGCGAGAAGCGGCGGTGGATGATGTCGCCCATTGTCGGATTGGCGGAACAGTTGTGGCCGACGTCTTCCAGCTCTTCCCTGCGTTCCGTCAGCGTCTTGAATTCGGTCTCTTCCGTCTGGCCGAGATGCTTGTCCATGATCGGGTCTCCTGGTTGAACGATGGAAACCACCGCGCAAGGCAGCGGTGTTCATCCGCCTGTACCAGCTGCCCCATGACAGTTCTGCGACATTTCCGTGAAGAGATTACAGCGCTCGGCCGTCTATAGATTTGGCGCTTGCATAAAAGTCTGTATGGTTGCGCGCGCCGGCGATTGCGACTGCCAGGGGAAAGTATGTTCGAACTTATTGCTTTAGCTGCCTTTATTCTGGCCCTGTCCGCCTATCTCGGCAACCGAAGGACGACCGAGCGTCTTGGTGCCGAACTCGCCGCCCTCAAGGCGGAGGTCGTGGCGCTGAGGGCCGCTCCGGGCGGAGGCGCCCCGGCTGAAACGGCGACCGAGGCGTTTGCGGCTGCGGACGAGTTGCCGGCCATGTCGGAGACGCCGGAGCCAGAGACGCTGGACGATGCCGCTGCCGCCTTCTCGGCCAGTGCGCGCGAGGGCGCGCGGATTTTCGGCGATGCGGAAGGAGCCGCGGCCAAAATCGAGGGCGAGGAGACGATCGCTGCCAGCACGGAAGCACCGCAGCCGGTCGCAACCGTACCCCGTCAGACCGAAAGCCTGGAAAGTCGCCTCGGCGCCCGTTGGGCCGTCTGGGTTGGCGGCATCGCGTTGGCGCTCGGCGGCGTCTTCATGGTCAAGTATTCAATCGATGCCGGGCTGTTGAGCCCGGCGGTTCGCCTGACGCTTGCTGCCTTGTTCGGCCTCCTGCTGATGGCGGCGGGCGAGGTCATCCGTCGGCGCGCGGTGCCCGTGATCGCCAACGAATTCCAGAACGCCATGATCCCCGGCATCCTGACGGCGGCCGGTGCCGTCACCCTCTTCGGGGTCGCCTATGCCGCCTATGGCATCTACGACTATATCGGCACGGGCACGGCCTTCGTTCTCCTGGCGGCGATTTCGCTCGCCACTGTTGGTCTGTCGCTGCTGCATGGGCAGGCGCTCGCTGGCCTCGGCCTGCTTGCCTCGCTGATCACGCCGGCGCTGGTTTCGAGCAACGAACCGCGCCCCTGGGTTCTTTTCGGCTTCCTCGCGATCGTTTGGCTCGCGACCCTGCTTGCATCGCGGCTGCGCCGATGGACCGTAGTGCCGACGCTTGCCAATGTTGGCATAGGGCTCTGGGGCCTTGCCTATGTCGCTGCGGCATCGCCCTTCGAAGCACGGCCGGTCGCTTTCGTCCTACTTGTGATGATCGCCGGCATCGGACTTATCTGGCCTGCCGCCATCGAACGGGAGCCAGTGGCAGAAGCGCGCGAAGTGCGTGATGCGACTGAAGGGTCCGAAATGCTGGAGCCGACCGAAGCGACAACCCGACCCCGGGCCGTCGTCGGGCCATGGGAACGCCTGTTCGTTCCACCGCACGCGGCAATCTCCATTTCGGCCGCGATCGTCGTCACCATGCTTGCGCTCCTCCTCATCAGCCCGGCAGTCTATGCGGTCCGCTTTCCGGTGGCGGAGTTTGCAGTTGTCGTTGCGGCGCTGGCGGCGTTGGGCGCCTGGCGGACAACGGCAGTCTATCCCGCCGTGCTTTCAGCGGTCGGCGCTGTTGCTGGCGTCTGGAGCCTGACGGCGCTGAGCGGCGTGCTCGCCTATCTCGATCCCTCGCTGGCCGACGCTCTTCCGGCAGTCGTCCTGCCCGGGCGCACCGCGATGATCACCGCAATGCTGCTTGCGACGCTGTTCGTCGCACTCGGCGGTTTCGTGCTGTCGCGCCGGCTCGTCGCCCATCCGCAATATTCGACACTCTGGGCGGGCATCGCCGCGGTCGTTCCGGTCGCGCTCGTCGCGATGTCGTTCCTGATGACCGGCAACTATTCCTTCGACCTGCCGCACGGCCTGTTCTCACTCGTCGCCGGGGCGGCGCTGTTGGCGCTTGCGGACTGGCTCTACCGCCGCGAAAGCGAGGCGATGGCGCGCGATACGGCGGCCGGCTTGCTGGTGGCCGGCTCCTTCACCTTTCTCGTGTTTGCCCTCCACGCCTGGACGGACGGGCTGGTCACGACGCTTGCGATCGCCGTGCTTGGAACGGCCTATGCGCTCGCCACGCGGATCCGCACCTGGCCGATCCTGCCGTGGATGACTGGTGCAGCTGCCGTCGTCGTACTCGGGCGCATCGCCTGGGAGCCGACGATCGTCGGTGCCGGCAATCTCGGCACCACGCCCGTCTTCAATGCGCTGCTGCCGGGCTACGGCATTCCCGCCGTGCTGCTTGCGGGCTCCGCCTATTTCCTGAGATCCTGGCCAGGCACGCGGGTGCGCAACCTGCTGCAGGCGCTTGCCAGCCTTTTCGTGCTGTTGACGCTCGCGATCCTGGTGCGCCATGCGATGAACGGCGGCGTGCTCGACAGCGCGGTGCCGACCCTCGGCGAGCAGTCGATCTACACGCTGCTGGCAATCGGCGCCTCGGCGATCTTCATGAGCCTCGACATGAAATCACCGAGCCCGGTCTTCCGCTACGGCGGCATGGGCCTCGGCGTGCTCTCGATGCTGTCGGTGCTTTCGGCGCATCTCCTCGGCCTCAACCCCTATTTCAGCGGCGAACTGCTGGGGCGTATCCCGTTCTTCGACCTGCTGTTGATCGGTTATCTGTTACCGGGGCTCGGCTATGCGGGGCTCGCCTGGTATGCACGCGACAAGCGGCCCTTGCCCTATGTCATGGCACTTGCGGTCAGCGGCGCGGTGCTTGCTTTCGCCTGGGCAAGCCTCACGGTGCGCCGTGTCTGGCAGGGGGAAAACATTGCGGACTGGAAGGGCTTTCTGCAGGGCGAGACCTACACCTATTCGGTCGTCTGGCTGCTGCTCGGCGTGCTGCTGCTGGTGCTCGGCTCGCGCTTCCATGCCAAGAGCATCCGCATCGCGTCGGCCGTTCTGGTCTTCGTTGCCGTGCTGAAGGTGTTCCTGATCGACATGTCCAACCTCGAAGGTTTCCTGCGGGCTCTGTCCTTCATCGGCCTTGGCGGGGTATTGATCGGGATAGGGCTCTTCTACCAGAAGATCTTGTCCGGCGTTGGCGCTGCACCGACGGCGCCGGCAAAGCCTGCCGAACAGCAATAGGACATCATGACAGAGATTTCGAAACTCGCGGCCGCCTTCGCGCCGCATGAGGAACTTGCGGCGGCGTTGCTGCCGCATGCCTTCGCCGCCGATGACGGCTCGCACGATGCCGCACATCTGATCCGTGTCTGGAAGAATGCCGCCCGCATCCAGGCGGAGGAGGGCAGTGAGGCGCGTTTGCTCGCCGCCGCGGTGCTGCTGCATGACTGCGTCTCGGTCGAGAAGAACTCGCCCCTGCGCACGCAGGCATCACGACTGGCGGCCGAAAAGGCGACGGGCATTCTGAAAGATCTCGGTTGGGGCACGGATGAGATTGCCGCGGTGGCGCACGCCATCCTGACGCACAGCTTCTCGGCGAACATCCCGCCGGAAACCCTGGAGGCGAAGATCCTTCAGGATGCCGATCGGCTGGATGCGATCGGCATGGTCGGCGCTGCCCGCTGCTTCTACATCGCCGGGCGCATGGGCAGCGGCCTTTACGACCCGCTCGATCCGTTGGCTGAGGCGCGGGCGCTCGATGACAAGGCCTTCGCCATCGATCATTTCGAGACCAAGCTCTTCCGGCTCGCTGACGGGTTCAAGACCGAGGCCGGCCGCCGTCTGGCTCACGAGCGTGAGCAGCGGCTACGCGACGTACTCGCCATGATGCTGGATGAAATCTAGTTGCCGGGAAGGGCGTGGGGCGCTTTTCTGCGAGCGATTGTGCCGCGCCGATTGCACCGGAACATTTCTCCGTTTCCATCAAGCCGAGAAATGATCTAGGCCTTTCAACGGATTGCAGCCGCCCGGTGAATCGGATCGTCAGGCGCTTGAATCAGTTTTTGAAGATGGAAGGAACTGTCCATGAAGGTGACCGGCCTCAACATTCATCCGCTGAAGAGCGGTCGCGCGATTGCCCGCGAGACGGTCTCGGTCAATCTCGACGGCGTCGAGGGTGACCGGCGTTTCATGCTGATCCAGCCGGATGGGCGCTTTATCACCCAGCGCGAACTGCAGACATTGGCGCAGGTTGAGGCGAGCCACATCGATGGCGGCGTGCACCTGAGGATGGGTGAGCGGGAGATCTCCGTCCGCTTCGATCCGGACCGTCGTCTGAACGTCGTCGTTTGGGGCAGCGAGGTCGATGCCGCCGTGTCGGATGAAACGACGGACGAGGTTCTCTCTTCATGGTTCGGCCGCCCGGTCAGGCTCGCCCATATGGACGCCTCGGCCGAACGGCTCGTCGGCGCCGAATGGGCAGGAGCGGCCGCACCCGTCGGCTTTGCCGATGGCTTTCCGATCCTGATCACGACCACGGGTTCGCTTGCCGATCTCAACCGGACGCTCGCCGAAAAGGGCCAGGAACCGGTCGGCATGGAACGGTTCCGCACCAACATCCTCGTCGACTGCGATGAAGCCTGGGAGGAGGATTTCTGGGAGAGCGTCGAGATCGGCGGCATCCGCTTCGATCTCGTCAAACCCTGCTCGCGCTGCATCATGACGACCCAGGACCAGATCACCGGCGAGCGCATCGGCGGCAATCCGATCCAGGGGTTGGCGGAGAAGCGCATGTCGGCCGACCGCCGCGTGACCGGCGTGCTCTTCGGCTGGAATGCGGTGCCGCGCAGCGAAGGCACCGTGAAGCTCGGCGATGAGGTCAAGATCATCGGCCGACGCGGCGAGCGCTGGCCGATGAAGGTGCGTGCTTCGGCTTAGTTCAGAAGCAATTCCGGACGGAAACGATCTCACGCGTTTCTCGGTATCAAGCCCAGGGCGTGATACCGAGAAGCTTGGCGCCCAGATCCGAAAGGCTGGCGGGGGAGGCGTTGTGCTTTTCCCATTCGCGCGGGTCGCCGGGAAAGGCGTCGCGCTTCGGATGGTCGAGCTCGCGCCACAGGTGCACCCGTTCCTCGCGCTCGGCGACATTGCCCCATTCTGCCGGATGCATCGAAATGTACTGCGCCATGCGCACGCGGCCATCGGAATGATTGGGCCGCACGCCGTGGGCCAGCAGGCTGTTGAAGATCATCAGGTCGCCGGCCTCCATCTCGATGTTGACGGTCGAAAGACCGGTCATGTCGGGGTGCATCGGGTCGCGGTCGGCGCTTTGAGTCTTCTCCCAGCTTTCGAAGTTTTCGAACAGTTCCGGCACGCATTGGAAGCCGCCGACGTCGCCGTCCTGCTTCTTGAGGCTGAGCACGCCCTGAACGCCGATCGGCAGCGGCCGGATTGAGGTGTCGACGTCCCAATGTATGAAGCCGTTGGGATTGCCCTTGACCTTCTTCGGTGGGTTGAGGTTGGCGCGGTCGATCGTCACCCACAGGTCTTCGCGGTCCCAGATGTCGACGAAGGCGCCGTAGATGCGCGGCTCCTGGCGGTTGTCCCAGAGATACTGGTGATTGTAGATCTCCAGCATGCCGGTGTTGTTGAGTTCCTTCATCTTGTGCTCGCGTCGCTGCGGCGCATACCAGGTCGAAGGGTCGGCCGGATCCTTTTCGTCGAAGCGCCAGAGCAACTCGACGAGCCGCTCGACATTGGTCGCCGGTACCGCCTGACGGACGATGACGTAGCCCTTGGTGATCCAGTGCTGCCAGTCCGCTTCCGAAAGCACGCGCAGAGGCAGCCGCTTCCGGATGTCCTTCAGTTGAATATCGAGATGGGCCGCCGTCGGGTGACTGTCTCTGAGTGGCTGCATGTGGATCTCCTCGCCTGGCAGGTTTGATTGGTGATGGAGAAAACCTAGCCCTTTCAACGGTGCCGCTGTTGCACGCAGCCTGCTTACATTGATACTATTCTGGCTTCTGAGGAGAGAATGGTGCAACATGAAGGCTGTTTTGCAGAAGATCTCGAGGCCGACCAATGCCTCATCAATCTTGCTAGACCGCCGGCTCGACGATGCCATCCCGTTCCAATGGCACCATCATCCCGAGTTCGAACTGACGCTGACGCTCAACTCGCGCGGCCAGCGCTTCATCGGAGACCATATCGGTGCCTATGAGGACGGCGATCTCGTGCTGGTCGGCTCCAACCTGCCGCACACCTGGCACTCCGCCGGCAAGGTCGACGAGGCCGAACCGCACGTGGCGCTGGTGCTCTGGTTCCATCCGGAATGGGTGGAGCGCCTGGAGGAGGGCTTCGTCGAACTCGCCGGCGTCAAGGCGATGTTCGAGCGTTCGGCTCCAGGGTTGCAGTTCACGCCGGAAGTGGCCACCCGCGTGCGGCCGCTGTTCGAAGGGTTGCGCCGGTTGGCGCCGGAGGAGCGCCTGCCGGACGTCCTGTCGATGCTGACGATCCTGGCGCGCGAGCAGGCGGTAACACCACTGTCGAGCCGGGTCGTCACGCCATCAGGCCGATCGGTCGACCGCGGCCGCCTCGACCGGGTGCTCGACCATATCCACCTGCATTACGCCGAAAACCCGTCGATGGACGAACTCGCGGATCTGGCCGCGCTCAGCCTTTCCGGCCTGCATCGCCTGTTCCTGCGCCACCTCAACATGCCGGTCTCGGAATATCTGATGCGCCTGCGGATCGGCGAGGCCTGCGCGCTGCTCAGTGGTTCGGCGCGTTCGATCGCTCATGTCGCCGATGCCGTCGGCTATCGTTCGCTTGCCAACTTCAATCGCCAGTTCAAGGCGGCCAAGGGCATGACGCCGAGAGCGTTTCGCGACCGGTTCCGCAGCGCCGCTTGATCAAGGCATCAATTCCGGTGATTGCGGCGTCAATTTAATTGGCTTTTATCTGTTTTAGCAGCCGCCTAGGATCGCGCTCCATCAATCGGAGAGATTCCATGTCCGCTGTTTCCGGAGCATCCGCGCCGTCCAGTGCCCGTCAGGAGATGCCCTGGCTGATCATTGCGGCCGGCTCGGTCGTCGCGATGCTCACCTTCGGCCCGCGCTCGGCGATGGGCTTCTTCCAGCTGCCGATGCTCGCCGATACGGGCTGGGACAGGACGACCTTCGGCCTTGCCATGGCATTGCAGAACCTCTGTTGGGGCCTGAGCCAGCCCTTCTTCGGCGCGATTGCGGACAAGTTCGGAACGTGGCGCGTGCTCGCCATGTCGGGCCTTCTCTACGCTGCTGGTCTCTTCATCATGGCCTTCGCCAACGCGCCGATCTGGCTGCACATCGGCGGCGGCGTGCTCGTCGGCATGGCGGTGGGCTCCGGCTCCTTCGGCATCCTGCTCTCCGCCTTTGCCCGCAACGTCACGCCGCATCAGCGGTCGCTCGCCTTCGGCATCTGCACGGCGGCGGGCTCGGCCGGCATGTTCCTGTTCGCGCCCCTGAGCCAGGGGCTGATCTCGGCCTATGGCTGGTCGGACAGCCTGGTCTATCTCGGCGTCCTCATGCTGGTCGTGCCGTTCTTCGCGATCCCGCTGCGCGGCAACGCGTCCTCCGGCCGCCAGAGCGAGGCGCAATTCAAGCAGTCGATCGGCGAGGCGCTGAAGGAGGCACTTGGCCACAAGAGCTACCTGCTCCTGGTTTCCGGCTTCTTCGTTTGCGGCTACCAGGTTGCCTTCATCACCGCGCACTTCCCGGCTTACATCGGCGATATCGGCATCGACGCGCGCTATGCGGTGATCGCGCTGGCACTCATCGGCTTCTTCAACATTATCGGCTCTCTGTCGGCGGGCTTCATCGCCCAGCGCTACTCGAAACCCTATTTCCTGGCGCTGATCTATATCGCGCGCTCGGTGGCGGTGACGGCCTTCCTGCTGCTGCCGCAGACGCCGACCTCGGTCATCGTCTTTGCCATCGTTATGGGCCTGCTCTGGCTTTCGACCGTGCCGCCGACCAATGCGCTGGTCGCGATCATGTTCGGTACGCGCCACCTCGGCCTGCTCGGCGGCATCGTCTTCCTGTCGCACCAGGTCGGCTCATTCCTGGGTGTGTGGATGGGCGGCTACCTCTACGACCACTTCGGTTCCTACGATCCGGTGTGGTGGCTCGGTGTAGCCCTCGGCGTCTTCGCCGCAATCGTCCACTGGCCGATCGAGGAGAAGGGCGTGGCACGGCCGGCGATGGCCTGATCGCGAACCAAAATCAGAAGCGCCGCGAAAAGCGGCGCTTCTATTCTTGAATTCTGTCACAAAACTTTCTAAATCAACCCATGCGGCTTTGCCGCTTTTGTTTTGGTTCAATTATGCTCAGATTGAGCATAATTGAAAACCCGCCCAGGAAGAGGGGCGGAGAGGAGATGTCGATGACGCGCCTTGCACCCCGCACCGCGGCCGTGGCGAAACCGGTTTTTGTCAGCGCCGCTGAGCGCTTCGGCATCATCGAAAGGCCCGAGCTTGCCTTTACGCCGGCGATCGCGCGCGAAACCGAGCATCTCTACGAGAAGGTCAAGGATTTCATCCCGGCGATCGAGTGGCCGGTCTACGCGCCCTATGTGCACGCCATCAACCGGCTGAAGAAGGAGCGTAACGCGGTCATCCTCGCGCATAACTATCAGACGCCGGACATCTTCCACTGTGTCGCCGACATCGTCGGCGACTCGCTGCAGCTCGCGCGCGATGCTGCCAAAGTCGATGCGGAAATCATCATCCAGTGCGGCGTGCACTTCATGGCCGAAACGTCGAAGTTGCTGAGTCCGGAAAAGACCGTACTGATCCCCGACGCCAAGGCAGGCTGCTCGCTGTCGGAATCGATCACCGGCGCCGATGTCCGCCTGCTGAAGCAGCGCTACCCCGGCGTTCCCGTCGTCACCTACGTCAACACGTCTGCCGACGTGAAAGCCGAGACCGACATCTGCTGCACCTCGTCGAACGTGCTCGATGTCGTCGAGAGCCTGGAATCCGACACGGTTCTCTGCATTCCCGACGAATACCTGGCGATGAACGTCGCGCGCCAGACCAACAAGAAGATCCTGACCTGGAAGGGCCACTGCGAGGTGCACGAGCGCTTCACGGCCGCCGAGTTGCTCGCCTACAAGGAAGCCAATCCGGGCATCGAGATCATCGGTCATCCGGAATGCCACCCGGACGTGATCGCCGTCTGCGACTTCGCCGGATCGACCTCCGGCATGATCAACTACGTCAAGGACAACCGCCCGTCGAAGGTGCTGCTCGTCACCGAGTGCTCGATGGCGTCGAACATCCAGGCCGAGATCGAAGGCGTCGAGTTCGTCAAGCCGTGCAACCTCTGTCCGCACATGAAGCGCATCACGCTGCCGAAGATCCTCGACAGCCTGCTGACCATGACGGAGGAGGTTCTCGTCGATCCTGATATCGCCGATCGCGCCCGCCTTGCGGTCGAGCGCATGGTAAACCTCAAGCAGTAACAATTTCCGCCGGGTCATACCGGATGCAGGCATGCGCATTGGAGGAGAATGAATCATGCTGACCGACCATTTCCGCCCGCAATCCTTCAACGGGATTGACGATATCGTCATCGTCGGTGGTGGCTTGGCCGGCCTCTTCTGCGCGCTGAAGCTGAGCCCGAGACCGGTGACGATCCTTGCCGCAGCCCCGATCGGCCACGGCGCCTCGTCGGCCTGGGCTCAAGGCGGCATCGCCGCTGCGATGAGCCCCGGCGACACCTTCGAGAAACATGTCGCCGACACGTTGGCCGCCGGTGCCGGCATCGTCGACGAGAAGATGACGCGCATGATGGTGGCCGAAGGCCCGGCGCGCATTCACGATCTGCTCGAATATGGCGTGCCCTTCGACCGCGATCTCGAAGGCAAGCTGCTGCTCTCGCGTGAGGCGGCCCATTCCGAGCGACGCATCGTCCGCGTCAAGGGCGACATGGCCGGCAAGGCGATCATGGAAGCGCTGATAGCCGCCGTCCGCCGGACGCCGTCGATCCGCGTGATCGAAGGCTATGTAGTCGAGGAACTCGTGCGCGAAGGCCGATTCATCTCCGGCGTCATCGCCCGGCCCGATGCCGGCCAGTCGAAGAAGCGTGTGGCCTTCCCGGCCCGTGCCGTCGTGCTCTGCTCCGGTGGAATCGGTCATCTCTATGCTGTCACGACCAACCCGTGGGAAGCGTGCGGGCAGGGGCTCGGCATGGCCGCCCGCGCCGGCGCGATCATCGCCGATCCGGAATTCGTGCAGTTCCACCCGACGGCGATCAACATCGGCAAGGATCCGGCGCCGCTCGCGACCGAGGCGCTGCGCGGTGATGGCGCCCAGCTTCTGAACGCCGCCGGCCATCGCTTCATGCTCGATATCCACCCGGACGGCGAGCTTGCGCCGCGCGACATCGTTTCGCGTGGTGTCTTTGCCGAGGTCCAGGCCGGCCGCGGCGCGTTCCTCGATTGCACCAAGGCTGTGGGCAAGCATTTCCCCGAGATGTTCCCGACGGTCTATGCCTCTTGCATGGCGGCCGGCATCGATCCGGTGACGCAAGCCATCCCGGTCGTGCCGGCGGTTCACTATCACATGGGTGGCGTGCTCACCGATGCCGAAGGTCGCACCTCGATCGATGGTCTCTGGGCTGCTGGAGAAGTGACCTCCACCGGCGTGCACGGCGCCAACCGGCTCGCCTCCAACTCGCTGCTCGAAGCCGTCGTCTTTGCCGCCCGCATCGCCGAAAACATCAAGGGCACGCTGCCGACGCCGCAGCTTACCGAATGGGGCGACAATGCCGGCGAGAACGACGATCCGGTGACGGTCGAGGACAGCCCGCAACTGAAGATCCTGCGCCAGGTGATGAGCGATTGCGTCGGCGTGATCCGAACCCGCGAGAGCCTGGTAAAGGCGATCCGCGAGATCGCACAGCTCGAGCGCGACAACACCCGCATGCGCTTCACCAACATTATTACCACGGCCAAGTTGATCGCCGTCGGCGCGCTGCGGCGCACGGAAAGCCGCGGCGGTCACTTCCGCGCCGATTGCCCACAGGAACAGCCGGAATGGCGCCGCCGCACCTATCTGACGCTCGCCGACGCCAACCGCCTGGCGAGCGAACTGGCGGAGACGGAAGCGGCGTGATTTCACGCGCGCCGCTTGCATGGACCGACACTCAAGGACGAAAAAGCAGATGACCGCAGCCCTCCGCCCCGAACTTCCCGCACTGATGATCGAGGACCAGGTGCGTGCCGCACTTAACGAGGATCTCGGCCGCGCCGGCGACATTACCACGCTCTCGACCATCGGGCCGGAGCTGACCGCAAAGGCCGGCATGAACGTGCGCGATGCGGGTGTTGTTGCCGGGCTGGAGCTTGCGCGTGCCGCCTTCCGTCTGGTCGATCCGTCGATCCACTTCGAGGCATTGGTGGCGGATGGTGACCGGGTCGCGCCGGGCACGGCGATCGCCCGGATCTCCGGTCGCGCCCGCGGGCTGCTGTCGGCCGAACGTGTCGGCCTGAACTTCCTGATGCACCTTTCGGGCATCGCAAGCTATACGGCGAAATTCGCCGACGAGATCGCCCACACGCGTGCGAAGGTCTGCTGCACCCGCAAGACCATTCCTGGGCTGCGGGCGCTGGAAAAATACGCGGTGCGTCTGGGCGGTGGCTCCAATCATCGCTACGGCCTGGACGATGCCGTGCTGATCAAGGACAACCACATTGCCGTATCCGGCGGCGTCGCCAGCGCCGTCCATGCGGCGCGTGCCTATTGCGGCCATCTCGTCAAGATCGAGATCGAGGTCGATGGCCTCGATCAGATGCGCGAGGCGCTGACGGCCCAACCCGACGTCATCCTGCTCGACAACATGGGGCCGGACTTGCTCCGCGAGGCCGTTGCGGTCAACCGCGCGTTTTGGCAGCTCTCCGCCGACGCCTATGCGGTCGATGCCCGTCGGACGCGGTTGGAGGCTTCAGGCAACGTCAAGATCGATACGGTGCGGGCAATCGCCGAGAGCGGCGTCGATTACATCTCGACCTCGAAGATCACCATGGCCGCCCCGACGCTCGACATCGGCCTTGATGTGGTGATCGAAAGGTAAGCAACTCCAGGAAAAGTGCGAAGCGGTTTTCCGTCCGGAGTTGCGCCCAAAAGAGGCCAACGCCAGGAAAAGTGCGAAGCGGTTTTCCGTCCGGAGTTGCGTCTTTTCAGAAGCTAACCGAGGTTTTGAACGTCAACGCTGCATGATGAACGGGCAGGAGAAACGTTCGCCGACGGTGATCTGCGTGCCGCAGTCGTAGCGGCAGGTCCGGAACTGCCCGTTCAGGTCCTGGCTGTTGAGATTGCAAATGGTTGTCTGCGGCTGCATGCCGCCGCCCTGTTGGTTCTTGAAGTAGTCGGGCATCTTCGGCTTTTCGTCGGTTCCCGATTGGGGCGAGGTGCCGAGCAGCGACGTAAGCAGGGTCAGGACGAGCAGCATGGTTGTCACCTCGGTCGTAAACGCCGCATGGTTTGCGGGCAGCGAAAGTTCGGTCGCGTCCCACTGCACCGATTATAGCATCATCCCCGCACATGTAGGGCGTTCTGTCGGATGTTTTTAGGTGCCGATCCACCGTTTGGTGGGCGGTACTGCCCTCATCGCCCACCGACCTTGAGCCCCGGGGCAGGGCGCTCGTCGAGGATCTGGCGGCGGAAGCGGAAGAGGGCGGCCGGCCGCCCACCGGTGGAAGACAGCGTCATCCCCGTCGGCTCCACCAGTTCGGCCCCTTCGACCAGGCGGCGGAAGTTCTGCTTGTGCAGGTGGCGCCCGGAGATCGCTTCGACGGTTGCCTGCAGATCGGTCAGCGTGAACTCGGGCGGCATCAGTTCGAAGACGACCGGCCGGTACTTGATCTTGCCGCGCAGCCTCGCCATTGCCGTGGCGACGATGCGGCGATGGTCATGGCGCATCGCCAGCCCGGCGGTCAGAACGTCGTTGCCATTACCGTGGCCGTCGATGGCCGCCTCGGGCACGAGCCCTGCCTCGTAAAGGAGCTCATAGCGCTCCAGCACGCGTTCCTCGTCCCAGGGAAAATCGCCGAGGCCGAAGGCCAGGCGAATGCGCGCCCGGCGCCCGGCAATCCGGGCGGCTCGGTCGTCACCGGACACACCTGTTTCCCAGCGGGCAAGTGCCGGCAGGAGCGCCTGGTCCAGCACCGCCGGGCGACCCTGCCGCCAGTCCTCCCAGGGCAGGTAGCCGTACCAGTCGCGCCAATGCGCGCCGGCTTCGGCCAGCCGCTCGGTGTTTTCGGCATCGGTTCTCGTCAGGGCCAGATAGCCGACCGAGACCATGTGCTTGCCTTCTTCGCCCGGCAGCCGCTGACGGCCGCGATCGCCGAAGGTGTAAAGCTGTTCGATATAGCCGAGCTTCAGCGCCGTACGCTTTTCGACGCGATCGCGCAGGCTCGTCTCAAAGGTCCGGTGGAGCGCCGGATCGAAGGGGCCGAAGGGCAGGCTGTCACGCGCATCGCCGTCACTTTCGCTGACGGCGAGGATGCGCGGGCTGCGGTTGACGACGGCGACGATCGCCGCATTGAGGCCGATCTCGACCGTTGTCGGCTGCGTCTCAATCGGCAACGGCTGCTCCTTCGGAAGCAAGCGGCAGAAGGAACGGCGCATTGCCGTCGGCATCCGCGCCGCGACCGATCGCGCGAACGGCGGCGATCAGCCTTCCATTGCGCGCAAGCACGCCGTCGCCAATCTCGACGAGCCGGCTGTTGGGGGTCGCATAGGGCGAGGCGCGGCGCAGCCGCTGCACCAGCTCCGCGTCGTCCTGGTCCGGCTCGGCCGCGAGCGCGGCGATGAGGGCGGCTGCCGGCGAACGGGAGACGCCCATCCAGCAATGAACGAGGAGCGGCCGTGCACGGTCCCATTCGCGCGCAAAGGCGACGATCTGCCGGACATGGTCTTCCTGCGGCGCAATGAGGTCGCCGGTGCCGGCAAAGGTGATGTCGTTCATGCCGAGCGTCAGATGTCGCGCCTTGGCGATGACGCCGGGGCGATGGAAATCCTGGCCCTTGGCGACGAGGCTGATCATCTCGGTGCAGCCATGGCGGACGGCCATTTCGGCAATGCGGGAAAGCGGAGAAACGATGATGCCGGGCATGTCAGATTTCCGCGCGCGCGGGCACGCGCTGCGCTTCCAGCGTGAGGAACCGTTCGGTGAACAGGCGCTGCGCCTCGACCGCCGGCAAGGGATCGATCAGCAGCGTCTCGCGGGTGATGCCGCGCGGCTGGCCGAAGAACTTGCGCGCCTCTTCGACGGAGAAGCCGGCAAGCACCGTTGCTTCGAAATAGGCCGCGACATGATCGGCCTTCTTGATGCGGTCCTTCAATTCCTTGGAGCAATGCGGCGGCAGGCCGAAACGAAGGTGGATGGCGCTTTCCAGCCGCTTCTCGACCGATTTGTAGCCGCCGCCGACCACCGCCTTGAACGGCGAGATCATGTCGCCGATCACATATTCCGGCGCGTCGTGCAAAAGCGCCAGCAGGCAATCGTCGGTGCTGCACTTGTTGCTGCGGCGAAAAATATCTTCGACCATCAGGCTGTGCTGGGCGACAGAGAAGGCATGATCGCCGGCGGTCTGGCCGTTCCACCGGGCAACACGGGCGAGGCCATGGGCGATGTCGCCGATCTCGACATCGAGCGGCGAGGGATCGAGCAGGTCCAGCCTTCGGCCGGAAAGCATGCGCTGCCAGGCGCGGGCCGCCGTCACGCGCTTGCCTCGTCCGTGCTGGTCGGGAAGGTGAGGCCGGTCCATTCGGGCAGAACCATTGTCACCGGCACGTCGCCGGCGAGCAGCGGGATCCCATTCGCCATGGCTTCACCGGCCTTGTCGATGCGCACGATCGCGAGCGCCGACTTGCCCTGCACCGTGCCCAGCGCGCCGATCGCCTTGTCGTTCGCCGTAATCGTCGTTCCCGTGGGAGGAAGGGCGGCGTCCGCCGAAACGATCACGACCCGGCGGCGCGGCGTGCTGCGGTGCTGCATGCGCGACACCACTTCCTGACCGACGTAGCAGCCCTTCTTGAAGGAGAGGCCGCCGTTTTTGTCCAGGAGCACGTCATGGGGGAATGCGTCCTGCACCGCATAATCGGCACCGGCATTCGCAATGCCCGCCGCGATCCGCAGCCGTTCGAGGTCTTCTGCGCCGGCCGTGTCGCCGGTGGCTTCCCCATAGGCGCGAAAGAGCGCAACGCCCGCCTTCTCGAAACGGTGGTCCCGATAGGCACCCGTCGGTTCTGCTTCGTCGAATATCACGGTGACGGCGTCGGAAGTCCTGATCGAAAGCTCGACTGCCGAGCGAAGCTTGTACATCGTCATGCGCTTCAGCAGCGCTTCGGCCTGGTCGCTTGCCGTTTCCAGCCGCAGGCCATCGCCGTCGCGGGAGATCAGGAACTCGAACAGGATCTTGCCCTGTGGCGTCAGAAGCGCGCCAGGACGCGCCTCGTCGGGTGCAAGCGCGTCGAGGTCGGTGGTGATCAGTCCCTGAAGAAGATCTTCGGCGTCCTTGCCGGAAATGGAGACGATCGCACGATCGTCGAGGCGAACTCTGGGCATCGTTCGAATCCTGTTCGACGGGAGGGGAGGCTCCCGCGCTAACCTAGCAAACGATCACCTGGTAGCCGTGGCCGACTCAGGCCCCGGTCTCACCGGCGATCTCTTGGCGAAGAGGTAGGATGTTCGGCTGTCATCGGCAAGCAGGTCGCCGGCGCTCAGTCGCCGGCGATGAAGAATTTCCACTTGCCGTCCGGCATGATGCCGACGCGATAGAAGTTGTAACTGCCGAATTCTTCCATGTCGGCAAAATCGCCGGCGGTGACCAGGCGGAACAGGTCGACCTTTTCCGGTGCCGTCAGCGTCGAAAGCTTCTTTTCCGCAAAATAAGGCCAGACATAGGCCTCCTGCGGCGTGCCCTTGTCTACCAGCACGAAGCCGGTCGACAGCACGTCGAGCAGGATCGCGAGAATTTCGACGCCTTCCTGGTCGCCCGAAAGGCTCTTCAGGATCGACACCGGGTCTTCGTCGCCGGTGACGCCGGTGACCTGGGTCTGGTTCGGGCCCTTGCCGAGCAATGGGCGCAACCGCTCGATGTCGCCGGAAGCCGCCGCCTCGACGATCAGCTCGCGCATGCGGGCGACCGGCGCCGGAATCTTGGAAACGTCGGTCAGGACTTCGACAGGCCCGGTCGGCTCCGGCTCTTCAGCTTCGGGAGCATCTTCCTTGGTGGCTGTCGCCGACTTGTTGATCAGCGGGTCGGGCATCGGGATTTCGAGCGGAAGCGTCTCTTCCTCATCCGGCTCTTCGGCAACGGGTTCGGCGGCAGGCGGCGTCGCCTTCTGGTCGCCGGCGGCAGGCTGTTGCTCGGCCGGAACGGGTTGCGGCGCGCCCTGCAATTCGCTGAGAGCGAAGGCGGGGGAAACCGCTGCCGGGGTGGTCAAGGCGACACCGGCCAACAGCAGTGTGGCGAGGCGAACCGGAAGGGTCCGGTTTGCAAGATTCCGATGCATCGGGCAGTCCTGATATTACTGAATCGTGCGCTGGGGCGAGAATTCGCCGGCGAGCACGCGCTCGCGAAGCGAATTGAGCATTGCCTCGGCGCCGTCTTCGCCATGAAGCCGAACGGTTTCCCGCATGGCAAGAGCAATGGCCGCATCGGCGATGATTTCCGGCTCGATACCGTCGGCCATTCCGTCCGCCCAGGCCTCGCTCTGGTGTTCCAGCGCAGCCTGCATCTTCTCGTGGACGATCATGTCATCGATGTCGGTCAGGCTTGGTTCCATCATTCGTTCCATGCGACTTCCATTGTGCAAGCGGTTCATATTATGGCCGTTCGGCTGAACTCCGACTGAACGACCGTGACGGACTCGCCACTTCTTACCACTCTCTTAACGAACTTAGCAGCCTTTTCCCGAAACGACACGGGGTCGTGAGAAAAGAGGTTAATTTATTGCTAATTTCCAAAGCGGGCGACGATTTCTGACGCAAGTGTTGCCCCTTCGGCACGATATCGCTGTTCGGCGACGATCGCAGGGCCTGTGCAGTTCGTATAGACCGATGCGAAGGTGCGGTACCCGCGGTTGAAGGCGGCAGTCATCCGCTCGCGTCGTTTGACTTCAGTGGCGGTTTCCTTGTCGATCAGATCCTGCATCGAGCGGCGCCAGACGTCTTCCGGTTCCTTGACGCAGAGATTCCTGAGGTAGTGCACGGAGCCGAGGATCTCGGAGAGCCGAATCAGCCGCTGGTCATAGGGCGTCGGCTTTTCTTCCACGGCGGCCGGGGCAGGGGCTGCGGTCTCGGTCTTGGCCGCCTCTTTCGTCGGTGTTTTTTGCGCCGCCGCGCCAGTGGCGACCGTCAAGGCGATGCCGGCGAGCGTAAGCCTTGCGAGGATCGGGACAGGGATCATGATTTCATCAAGCCCGAATTGGCGGCGGTTTCAAGGCCGTCGCCGGATGTCGCGGCGTTCGCGCCGGTGCCGGAGAGTCTTTCCACACATTCGCGCACGCTGTCGGGGATCGGCAGGGTGAAGATCTCTTCAGGCGTGAACCAGCCGAGCCCTGCCGCGTCGTCGCTGGCGATGGCAACCGCGTCGGCATCCGCCTCGGCCCGGAACACCGAAAGCAGGAAGTGCCGCCCTTCGGACTCCTTGCCTGGCAGATCGTAGATTTCAAACAGCACCGGATCGCGCGCCTTGATGCCGGTTTCTTCGAACAATTCGCGAAGCGCTGTCTCCGCCGGCGTCTCGCCGGGCTCGGCACGGCCGCCCGGAAAGGCGTACATGTCGGCCGACGGTGGGTTGGCCCGGCGAACGAGCAGATAGCGGCCGTCGCGTTCTAGAATGACGGAGGAAGCAAGTTCGGGCTTGGTCGGCATCAGGGAATCAAATCGTCTCGGTAGCGTTGACCCATCCTACGTGAAGTGCCACATCGATGTCATGTGCGGACGTTTTGCGCTGACGGCGACCCCCGACGAAATGATGGAATTGTTCAGCCTGCTGGAAAGCGACGACTTTCCGGCGCGCTTCAATATCGCGCCAACCCAGCCGATCATGGTTGTCGTGGCCGGCGAGTGCGCGGCACCCGGCAGCAACCTGCCGGAGCGCAAGGCGGTGCTCGTGCGTTGGGGCTTTATGCCGGGCTGGGTGAAAGACCCGCGTGACTTTCCGCTGCTGATCAATGCGCGGGCCGAATCGGCAATCGACAAGGCCTCGTTTCGCGCCGCCATGCGCCACCGGCGTGTTCTCGTGCCGGCCTCCGGTTTTTACGAATGGCGCCGGCCGCCGAAAGGCAGCCGCGAGCCGTCGCAGGCCTATTGGGTGCGCCCGCGGAAGGGCGGCATCGTCGCTTTCGCCGGGCTGATGGAAACCTGGTCCTCGGCCGACGGCTCCGAGGTCGACACAGCGGCCATCCTGACGACGGCCGCCAACGCCTCGATCCGGCAGATCCATGACCGTATGCCGGTCGTTATCCAGCCCGAGGATTTTGCCCGCTGGCTGGATTGCAAGACGCAGGAGCCGCGCGAGGTTGCCGATCTCTTCGGCCCCGTCGCGGAGGACTACTTCGAGGCGATCCCTGTCTCGGACAAGGTCAACAAGGTCGTCAACACCGGTCCCGAAATCCAGGATGCCGTCACGCCCAGGTCGGTTGCGAATGCCCAGCTAAAGGGCAAGGACGAGCCGACCGAGCCCGATGGCGGGCAGATGTCTCTCTTTTAAGGAAAAGAGCGTCGGAACCGTCAGGCTGGCCGCTTGGTCAGCTTGCCAGCCGGCTTCGCCTTCACCTGCAACGCTGCGGCAAGTACGGCCTTCAGGCCGAGCGGGCGATACTGTTCGACGAGGTTGGCGGATTTGGTGATGTCTTTGGTCTTTGCGGCTTTCACTTGCACTCACTCCTTGATGCTTTCCCGAACCGGATACACTGCCGCTTTCGCACGTCTTCACGAAAGCGACGCTCCTCCTCGCTCTCCGGAGACAGGATTTCGTGGTGTGCTACCAACTACACCGCGAATCTGTTTTCCGCATGGCGATCTCAGATAAGCCTAATCATGACAAATCCATGACCGCGGAATCCTTTCGATAGTCGGCTGTGCTTGCACGCGGCTGACCTCTTGACCGAAATCGGGTGACGCGCGATAAGTGAGGCCATGAAAACGGTTATCTGCATTATCTGCCGGAACATTATTCGCTAGCGCTCCGCTGGCCTGGCCGTTTTCGTCTCCTAAAATCCAAGATGACAAACGCGCGGGCCTCCCGGGCGCGGTATTTTACGGTCGTATGCATCTTGGAGAATGGCAATGGGCGGAACGCCGACACTGAAGCTGTACAACACGCTGACGCGGGAGAAGATCGAGTTCAAGCCGATCGATCCCGACAACGTTCGCATGTATGTCTGCGGCCCGACGGTCTATGACTATGCCCATATCGGCAATGCCCGGCCGGTCATCGTCTTCGATGTCCTGTTCCGGCTGCTGCGCCATGTCTATGGCGCGGATCACGTCACCTATGCGCGCAACATCACCGACGTCGACGACAAGATCAACGCGCGGGCGCTGCGGGACTATCCGACCCTGCCGCTCAACGACGCGATCCGCCGGGTGACGGAGAAGACCGAAACGCAGTTTCTCGACGATGCCAGGGCGCTCGGCTGCCTCGATCCTGATGTCCAGCCGCGGGCGACCGACAACATCGCCCAGATGATCGACATCATCGAAAAGCTCATCGCCAAGGGCCACGCCTACCAGGCGGGCGGCGAGGTGCTGTTCGATACCAAGTCGATGGCCGATTACGGTCAGCTCTCGAAGCGCAACCTCGACGAACAGCAGGCCGGCGCCCGCGTCGCCGTCGAGGCGCATAAGAAAAGCCCCGGCGATTTCGTGCTGTGGAAGCTCTCCGGCGACAACGAACCGGGCTGGGAAAGCCCGTGGGGCAGGGGCCGTCCCGGCTGGCACATCGAGTGCTCGGCCATGAGCAGCCGCTATCTCGGCGAGGTCTTCGACATCCACGGCGGCGGGCTGGATCTCATCTTCCCGCACCACGAAAACGAGATTGCCCAATCCCGTTGCGCCCATGGCACCGAGGTGATGGCGAATGTCTGGATGCACAACGGCTTCCTGCAGGTCGAAGGCCGCAAGATGTCGAAGTCCGAAGGCAACTTCGTCACCATCTACGAACTGCTGCACACGGAAAAGTTCGCCGGCCGCCAGTGGCCGGGCGACGTGCTGAGGCTCGCGATGCTGATGACGCACTATCGCGAGCCGATCGATTTTTCGGTGAAGCGGCTGGAAGAGGCAGAGCATCTGCTCTCCAAGTGGCCGGTGCCGGGTGACGCCACGGGTGAGGCCGACCCGGCCGTGGTCGCCGCACTTGCCGACGACCTCAACACGGTCGCAGCCGTCCAGGCGGTCCATGCGCTTGCCCAGAAGGCGGCGACCGATTCGAAACTGCTCGGCACCTTCGCCGCAAGTGCTGCGCTGATCGGCGTGGTGCCGCAGGCGGTCGAACTCGACGAGGGGCTGGTCCGCGACATCGACAGCCGCGTGCGGGCCCGTCTGGAACTGCTGAAGGCGAAGAACTTCGCGGAAGCCGACAAGATCCGCGATGATCTGCTGGCGCGCGGTGTTCAGCTGAAGGACGGCAAGGATCCGGCAACCGGCGAGCGGGTGACGACCTGGGATATCAAACGGTGACGGTGGGCCGCCCCCAGAGCCCTGTCCGATCAGAGCGATCGGACAGGGCATCTGAAAGGGCAGCGAAAAGCGAAGCGCATGCATGAAAGAGGAGTTCGTGCGATGATCGACCATACGGGCATTCCCGTCGCGGATTTCGACCGGGCGCAGTCGTTCTATGACAAGGCCTTTGCTCCGCTTGGCGCCTCCTTGCTGATGATGGTGCCGTTGGAGCACACCGGCGGCGTGAAGGTTGGCGGTTATGGCCGCGAGCGGCCGGTTTTCTGGCTGCATGAAACGGCCGAGGCAGGCCCGGGCCGCCACTACGCCTTTTCGGCGCGCAGCCGCGCCGAGGTCGATGCCTTCTATGAAGCGGCGATTGCCGCCGGCGGACGTGACAACGGCAAGCCGGGGCTGAGACCGCACTACCACCCGGACTATTACGGGGCCTTCGTATTCGATCCCGACGGCAACAATATCGAAGCCGTCTGCCACGCGCCGGGCTAAGGAGGAGTTGCGATGAGTCTCGACAACAGGCCCCATTATGCCGGCGGCTGCCAATGCGGCGCGGTCCGTTTCCGCGTCGAGGGCAAGCTCGGTGACGCATCCGTCTGTCATTGCCGCATGTGCCAGAAGGCGAGCGGCAATTTCTACATGCCCTTGGTTTCGGTTCGCGGCGCGCATGTGACCTGGACCCGCGGAGAGCCCAAGCGCTTCCAGTCGTCAAACGCCGCGCGACGCGGCTTCTGCGCCGATTGCGGCACGCCGCTGACCTACGAGGCACCGGATGGCATGGCGCTGGCGATCGCTGCCTTCGACGAGCCGCAAGGCATCGTGCCGACCATCCAATGGGGAGTCGAGGGTAAGCTGCCCTATGTCGATCACGTTGCCGATCTGCCTGGCGTTCATACGCTGGAAGATCCGGACGCAATCGAGTTCCTGACCAATCTCGTTTCCTATCAGCATCCCGACCACGACACCGAGACCTGGCCCCCGGAGGAGAAGCGATGACCGAAAACGTTCGAACAGGTGGATGCCAATGCGGCGCGGTCCGCTTCCGGATCAAGGGTGAACTCGGACGCGCGTCGATCTGTCATTGCCGCATGTGCCAGAAACAGTTCGGCTCGTTCTTCTCGGCGCTGGTGACGGCGCCGAAGGATGGCGTCGAATGGGTGCGGGACGAACCGAGCTATTTCCAGTCCTCGGTCAACATCGACCGTGGCTTTTGCCCGAAATGCGGAACGCCGATGACCTATCGGCATCCGGGTGGCCTTGAGATCGCCATCGGCACCTTTGACGATCGCACCGATCTGGCGCCGAAAATCCAGGTCAATCACGCCTCGCGGCTGCCCTGGGTCGATACGATCTTCGAGCAGCCGGTGCTTGAGGATCAGGATTTTTACGCCAGGCAGGAAAGCATCATCTCGTTCCAGCATCCCGACCACGAGACCGATCAATGGCATCCCTCGGGAGCATTCCGGTGACCATCGCGCGCATCTATACGGGCGGATGCCAATGCGGCGCCGTGCGCTACCGCGCCGAGGGCGTGCTTGCGGACCCGCATATCTGTCATTGCCGCATGTGCCAGAAGGCGACCGGGAACTATTTCATGCCACTCGCCAATGCGTCCCGAGACACGTTCGATATTACCCGGGGCCAGCCGTCCTGGTTCCGCTCGTCGCATCTGGTGCGCCGCGGTTTTTGCAGCGATTGCGGCACGCCGCTGTTCTACGATATGCCCGACGAGAACTTCATCAACATCGCGCTCGGCTCGCTCGACGACCCCGATGACGTACAGCCCGTTTACCAGTCCGGCGTCGAATCCCGCGTCATATGGTTCTCACGGCTCGCGGGCTTGCCACCAAGGGAGACGGATGACGGTAGCGAGGTCTCGGCGACCCGCCATCTGATCGTTCTCGAAACCAACCGCCAGCATCCCGACTACGACACCGTGCACTGGCCGCTCACGAAAGACTGAAAATGACGACTGTTCTGCGTACGCTTTATCCGGAAATCGAACCCTATGCGTCGGGCCACCTCGAGGTCGGCGACGGTCACACCATCTATTGGGAAAAGGCCGGCACGCCGGGCGCTAAGCCTGCCGTCTTCCTGCATGGCGGGCCAGGCGGCACGATCTCGCCGAACCACCGCCGCCTGTTCGATCCGACGCTCTACGACGTAACGCTGTTCGACCAGCGCGGCTGCGGTAAGTCGACGCCGAATGCCAGGATCGAAGCCAACACCACCTGGCATCTCGTCGCCGATATCGAGCGGCTGCGCGAGATGGCCGGCGCCGACAAGTGGCTGGTCTTCGGCGGTTCCTGGGGATCGACGCTGGGGCTTGCCTATGCCGAGAAGCACCCGGAACGGGTTTCCGAACTGGTGCTGCGTGGCATCTACACGCTGACCAAGGCCGAGCTCGACTGGTACTACCAGTTCGGCGTCTCGGAGATGTTCCCGGACAAGTGGGAGCGTTTCATCGCGCCCATTCCCGAGAACGAGCGCCACGAGATGATGCACGCCTATCATCGCCGCCTGATGAGCGAGGACAAGGCGACACGCCTTGCGGCCGCCAAGGCCTGGAGCATCTGGGAAGGTGAGACGATCACGCTGTTGCCGGAGCTCGCAACCAGCGAGCCCTTCGCCGACGACGATTATGCTGACGCCTTCGCGCGGATCGAGAACCACTTCTTCGTCAATGCCGGCTGGATGGAAGAGGGCCAATTGCTGCGCGACGCCCACCGGCTGCACGGCATTCCCGGCGTCATCATCCACGGGCGGTACGACATGCCGTGCCCGGCGAAGTACGCCTGGCAGCTGCACAAGGCCTGGCCGGGATCAGAGCTGCATCTGGTCGAGGGAGCAGGCCATGCCTATTCCGAGCCGGGCATCCTCGACCGGCTGATCCGCGCCACGGACCAGTTCGCAGGCAAGACCGAGCAAAAGTAAACCGAGCATATTTGGACGAGAGCCATGACCAGGGAACGCATCTACCTCTTCGACACGACGCTGAGAGACGGGCAACAGACGCCCGGCATCGACTTTTCCGTCGAGGACAAGATTGCGATTGCCGGCCTGCTCGATCAGTTCGGCATGGACTATATCGAAGGCGGCTATCCCGGCGCGAACCCGACCGACACGGAATTCTTCGGGCGCAAGCGTACCCAGAAGGCCACCTTCGTCGCCTTCGGCATGACCAAGCGCGCCGGGGTTTCCGCGTCGAACGATCCGGGCCTCGCGGCGCTGCTCGCGGCCAAGAGCGACGCCATCTGTCTTGTCGCCAAGAGCTGGGACTATCACGTCGAAGTGGCGCTCGGCTGCACCAACGAGGAAAACCTCGACAACATCCGGGCCTCGGTCGAGGCGGTGGTCGCCTCCGGTCGCGAGGCGATGGTCGATTGCGAGCATTTCTTCGATGGCTACAAGGCCAACCCCGCCTATGCGCTCGCCTGCGCGAAGACGGCCTTTGACGCCGGCGCGCGCTGGGTGGTCCTCTGCGACACCAATGGCGGCACGCAGCCTCCGGAGGTGCGCGAGATCGTTGCGGCCGTGATCGCTGCCGGCGTGCCCGGCGCCAATCTCGGCATCCACGCCCATAACGATACCGGCCAGGCGGTCGCCAATTCGCTTGCGGCGGTCGAGGCCGGCGTACGCCAGATCCAGGGCACGCTGAACGGCATTGGCGAACGCTGCGGAAACGCCAATCTCGTCACGCTGATCCCGACGCTTGCTTTGAAAGAGGCCTATTCCAGCCGCTTCGAAACGGCGATCGATGCCGACCGCTTGCTGGAGCTGACGAAGCTCGCCCATTCCTTCGACGAGCTGTTGAACCGCTCGCCAGACCAGCAGGCGCCTTACGTGGGCGCGTCGGCCTTTGCAACCAAGGCCGGCATCCACGCTTCGGCATTGCTCAAGGATCCGCGCACCTATGAGCACGTGGCGCCGGAAAGCATCGGCAACCTGCGCAAGGTCATGGTGTCCGACCAGGGCGGCAAGGCCAATTTCATCAACGCGCTGAAGCGCCGCGGCATCGTCGTCAGCAAGGACGACCCGAAGCTCGACAAGCTGATCGCCATCGTCAAGGAACGCGAAGCGACCGGCTATGCCTATGAAGGGGCGGATGCGAGCTTCGCGCTGCTCGCCAGCCGCATTCTCGGCACGGTGCCGGATTTCTTCCACGTGGAAAGCTTCCGGGTGATGGTCGAGCGCCGCTTCGACGCCAACGGCCATCTGAAGACGGTGTCGGAAGCGGTGGTGAAGGTGGTCGTCGACGGCGAGACGATGATGTCGGTCGCCGAAGGCCACGGCCCGGTCAACGCGCTCGACCTGGCGCTGCGCAAGGATCTCGGCAAGTACCAGTCGGAAATCGAAGACCTGGAGCTCGCGGACTACAAGGTCCGTATCCTCAATGGCGGGACCGAGGCGATCACCCGCGTTCTGATCGAATCGACCGATGGCACGGGCGCACGCTGGTGGACCGTGGGGGTCTCCGACAACATCATCGATGCGTCTTTCCAGGCGCTGATGGACAGCATCGTCTTCAAGCTGCTCAAGAACCGCGACCACGTCGGGCTGATCGCCGCCGAGTAATTTCGGCGATCGGCCCGGTAACGCTGATGAACTGGCCGGGGGAGGGTGAGCAAAACTCATTCTCCCTTCACGGAAATGAATTGGTGCATCACCGGCCATTGGGGTAGGACGCACCAATGGGAGATCGTGCCGGCCGACTGGCTGTGCCCTCCCTTCTGACCGGTGAGCGGCCGTTGCCGCCAGGGCTCTCCGGCAAAACACCAGGAAAAGATGATATGGCCGAGCCGAAAGCACCCGCCGAAAATACCGATTCCGCACAAGGCTTTGCCTTCGCGCTGACCGCCTATCTGCTTTGGGGCTTCCTGCCGTTCTTCATGAAGGCTGTCGCCCATATCCCGGCGCCGGAAGTGGTGGCGCACCGGATCGTGTGGTCGGTGCCGCTCGCAGGTCTCGTGCTGCTCTGGCTCGGGCGCACCGACGATATCAAGACGGCACTGCGCTCGCCGCGCATGCTGTGCATGGCCGCACTGACTGCCGTGCTCATCACCATCAACTGGGGCATCTATGTCTGGGCAATCGGGGCGGGCCGCGCCATCGAAACCGCGCTCGGCTACTACATCAATCCGCTCTTCTCGATCTTCCTCGGCGCCGTGCTTTTGAAGGAGAGGCCGAACCCGGCGCAGATGGTCGCAATCGCGCTCGCTGCTTCCGCCGTCGCCGTGCTCGCCTTTGATGCCGGCGGTCTGCCGTGGGTGTCGATCGGCCTCTGCCTGTCCTGGGGTTTCTACGCCTTCTTCCGCAAGACCCTGCCGGTTGGCCCCAACCAGGGCTTCTTCCTGGAAGTCCTGCTGCTGAGCGTTCCGGCCATCGGCTACATCATCTGGCTGGAGACGACGGGGCAGGGCCATTTCGGTGACACCGGCATGGCCGACGTCCTGTGGCTGTTGTCCTGCGGCATCGTCACGGCCGTGCCGCTGATGATCTATGCCAATGGCGCCAAGCTCCTGCGCCTCTCGACCATCGGCATCATGCAGTACATCGCGCCGACGATGATTTTCGTGATCGCCGTCTTCGTCTTCCATGAGCCCTTCGGTACGGCAAAGCTCATCGCCTTCGGCCTGATCTGGGCGGCGCTGGTGATCTATACCGGCGCGATGCTGGCTGAAAGCAGGGCGCGCCGCGCCCTGCAGGCAAGCCCGGCCGAATAAGGTCGGTTGCGATAGAAACAAAAAAGGCGCGCCGGGGGCGCGCCTTTTTTGTTGGCTGAACAGGTTTCTCAAAGCTTGGAGATGATCTCGGCTTCGCCGTCGCGGCCGTTGCCGCCGTTGGCGGCCGCCAGGATGGTCGGCACGATGTCGGCGGCATCGTTGACGACGAGCGGCTGCACCAGATGCGCCGTGTGGACGAAGCCCTCTTCGCGCATGTGCTGCAGGAGGTCCATCATCGGCCTCCAGAAATTGTTGATGTTGCCGAAGACCATCGGCTTGCGGTGACGGCCGAGCTGCGCCCAGGTCATGATCTCGACGATCTCTTCAAGCGTGCCGATGCCGCCCGGCAGAGCCACGAAGGCGTCGGCGCGTTCGAACATCGTGTGCTTGCGCTCGTGCATGTCGGCCGTGACGATCAGTTCGTTCAGTTGGCCGAGCGAATGGCGGGTCGCTTCCTTGTCCATCAGGAATTCAGGGATGATCCCGGTGACTTCGCCGCCGTTGGAAAGCACGCCGCTGGCGACCGCTCCCATGATGCCGCGTGTGCCGCCGCCATAGACCAGGCGAAGCCCGTGATCGGCGATGGATCGGCCGAGCGCGCGGCCGGCCTCCATGTAGGCATTGTCGCGTCCCGGCTGTGACCCGCAATAGACGCAGATGGATCGAATCGTGCTGTTCTCGGTGCTCATGCCCCCCAAAAAACATTGCAGCGCAGCATGGGTCAAGAAAAATGAGGGGAAACCCGGCTTTCTGTGGGTTGCCGTGCCTTCGGCTGCTTGTATGCCGAATCGCGAATCGCTAGCAATTTCAGTGATTGATTGAAGAAATCGGACGAGTTGCTTGCTGTTGCGCTATAATGACGGCGCAAGCCCGCACCGCAGGCCGATGAGAGGGCATGCGCGGAGCGTTGCTCCGCTCCGTGTGGAGAGTGGCATGATCAAAAATAAGGCCGGCTGGGTGGCCATTTCTGTCCTCGTGGCAGCAACAGCGTTGATGGTATTCGTAATTCAACCGAACTTGCGCGACGACGGCCAGAAGCCAACGGCGGAGCAGGCGGCAGGCACCGCGACACAGTCGACCGAGGCGACGCCTGCGACCAGTGGCCCGCAGGCGGCTGGCGCCTCTGCCGAGACAGCAAAGACGGATGCTGCGCCGCAGCAGGAACAGTCGAAGGCCGACGCGGCGACTGCCGCCAATGCGCCTGCAACCGATCCCGCCATTCCCGGTTTCGATGTGTTGCGCGTGGAGCCCGATGGCTCGACGGTGATCGCCGGCCATGCCCAGCCGAATTCGAAGCTTGAGATCCTGAGCGGCGATACGGTGGTCGGCACCGCTGATGTCGGCGCGACCGGCGACTTTGCCGCGGTCTTCGACGATCCGCTTCCGGCGGGTGACCATCAGCTCACGCTGCGCAGCACCGGCGAAAACGGTGCGGTGAAGAGCTCCGAGGAGGTCGCGACCGTTTCTGTTCCCAAGGATCCGTCCGGTCAACTGCTTGCCATGGTCTCGAAGCCCGGCATGGCGAGCCGGCTGATCACGACGCCGGATACGGTGGAGGGGACAGCGGCTGTGGACGCCAAGCCGGCCGAGGTTGCTTCCGCAACGCCGCAGGCGGTCGATACCGCTACTGCGCCGGCCAAGCTTTCTGGCGTGCCGGGCCTGCAGGTGAGCGCCGTCGAGATCGAAGGCAGCAAGATGTTCGTTGCCGGCAGCGCCAAGGCAGGCGCCTTGGTTCGCGTCTATGCCGACGACAGGCTCGTCGGCGAAATGAAAGCCGACGACAAGGGCCACTTCGTCGTCGACGGCCAGATCGAGTTGACGGTGGGCAGCCACATCATTCGGGCCGACATGCTGAACGAGGATGGCACCAAGGTCGTGATGCGCGCTTCGGTTCCCTTCGACCGGCCCGCCGGATCGCAGGTCGCGGCCGTGGCACCTTCGGGCACGCCGTCCGCAACCGCGGGTCTCGATGGCCTGCGTGCGGAAGCTGGAAAGGCGCTCGCGCTGCTGAAGGGTCTCTATGCCAATGGCAAGGTGCCGAACGGCGAGCAACTGGCCGCCGCCCGTTCGGCGACCGAGATCGCGTTGAAGTCGCTTGCCGATTTCCGCCTCGCCGACAGTTCCGACCAGACGCTCGTCGCTTCCGCGACGCGGGCCGCAAAGGCCTCCGCAAGTGCGCTCGCGGCGCTGAAGGCTGCACCTCAGGACGCATCGAGCGTGGCGACGGCACTTGCCAAGGTTGATGAAACGGTTGGTGCGGTCCTTGCCGAGCAGGGCAGCGCCACGCCGGCGTCGCCCGAGAAGGCCCAGCCGAAGGACAATGCCCCGGCTCCGGGCGAACTGGCAAAGGCAATGGGTGCTGGAAGCGCAGTTGTAAACGACGCTGCACCGGCGCAGTCGGCGACCGAAACCGCGGCCGTTGCAGCCTCGCCCGACCAGCCCCAGACGCTCGAGCAGGCTCCGCTCAAGGAGAGCAAGAGTTCGGTGATCATCCGCCGCGGCGATACGCTGTGGCAGATCTCGCGTCGCGTCTACGGCGCCGGCCTGCGCTACACCACGATCTATCTCGCCAACCAGGACCAGATCGAGGATCCGGACCGCATTCGCCCGGGTCAGGTCTTCGGCGTGCCGGACAAGGCGCTGCCGGACGACGAATCGCGGGAAATTCACAAGAAGCACATGAAACAAGAGCAATAAGCAGCCGATCGGCGGCCGCCGACATTGCGGCGGCTGCGACGGATGCTTATCTCCAGACCAAGGGCGGCGCCTTCGACAGGGCGCCGCTTTTCATTGAACGGTGATGACGGCGCCGCAGGTCTTCGTTTACAGGGAAGGCTCGGCGCAGAGCTTGGATGCGCAACAATCTGCCTCCAAGCGCGCAAACGTAAGAGCGGATCAGAACGTGGCACCCCAGAAGAAAACCGTTTCGGCCGATACCAGCAATCCCTTGCATACGATCGCCAATCTCTGGCCCTACATGTGGCCATCGGACAGGGCCGATCTCAAGCTTCGGGTGATCTGGGCGACGGTCATTCTGATCATCGCCAAGGTCGTCCTGATCCTCGTTCCCTATTCCTTCAAATGGGCAACCGATGCGCTGAACGGCAAGCCGGATGTCCTGGGCTTTCTGCCCGTGTTCATGACCGGCGCGGTCATGCTGGTGCTTGCCTACAACCTCGCGCGTCTTTTGCAGGCCGGCTTGAACCAGCTGCGCGATGCGCTGTTTGCAAGCGTCGGTCAGCACGCGGTCCGGCAACTGGCCTACAAGACCTTTGTGCACATGCACCAGCTGTCGCTGCGCTTCCATCTGGAGCGGCGCACCGGTGGGCTTTCTCGCGTCATCGAGCGCGGCACCAAGGGCATCGAAACGATCGTCCGATTCACCATCCTCAACAGCGTTCCGACCCTGATCGAATTCCTGCTGACGGCAGTGATCTTCTGGTGGGGCTACGGCTTCAGCTATCTCCTCGTCACCGCCGTCACCGTCTGGCTCTACATCTGGTTCACCGTGCGCGCGAGCGACTGGCGCATCGCCATCCGCCGTTCGATGAACGACAGCGACACCGACGCCAACACCAAGGCGATCGACTCGCTGCTGAACTTCGAGACGGTCAAGTATTTCGGCAACGAGGAGATGGAAGCCCGTCGCTTCGACAAGTCGATGGAACGCTACGAGGCGGCGGCGACCCAGGTCTGGACGTCGCTCGGCTGGCTCAACTTCGGCCAGGCGTTGATCTTCGGCGCCGGTACGGCCGTGATGATGATCATGTCGGCGCTTGCCGTGCAGCGTGGCGAGCAGACGTTGGGTGACTTCGTCTTCATCAACGCCATGCTGATCCAGCTTGCGATCCCGCTCAACTTCATCGGCTTCGTCTACCGCGAAATCCGTCAGGGGCTCACCGACATCGAGCATATGTTCGACCTGCTCGACGTGCGCGCCGAAGTGGTGGATCGCCCGAATGCGAGCGAACTTGTCATCGGCAAGGGCGCCATCGCCTTCAAGGATGTGCATTTCGCCTATGACGCGGCGCGTCCGATCCTGAAGGGCATCACTTTCGAAGTGCCCGCCGGCAAGACGGTCGCCGTCGTTGGCCCCTCCGGTGCCGGCAAGTCTACGCTCTCGCGGCTGCTCTATCGCTTCTACGACGTGCAGGAAGGGGCGATCACCATCGATGGCCAGGACGTGCGCACAGTGACGCAGAAGAGCCTGCGCTCGGTGATAGGCATGGTGCCGCAGGACACGGTGCTCTTCAACGACACCATCGCCTACAACATCCGCTATGGCCGCGTTTCGGCGAGCGAAGCCGAAGTCGAGGCGGCGGCCGAAGCCGCGCAGATCGCCGAGTTCATCCGCACGCTGCCGGAGGGCTTCCAGGCCATGGTCGGCGAACGGGGCCTGAAGCTTTCGGGCGGCGAGAAGCAGCGCGTTGCGATCGCCCGCACCATTCTCAAGGCGCCGCCGATCCTGATCCTCGACGAGGCGACCTCGGCACTAGATACGCGCACGGAGCAGGAGATTCAGTCGGCACTCGACGTCGTTTCGCGCAACCGCACGACGCTTGTCATCGCGCACCGGCTCTCGACCGTCATCAACGCCGACGAGATCATCGTGCTGAAGGACGGCGTCATCGCCGAGCGCGGCACCCATGGCGAGCTGATCGATCGCGACGGCCTCTATGCCTCGATGTGGAGCCGCCAGCGCGAAGCGACGCAGGCCGAAGAGCAACTGAAGCGCGTGCGCGAGAGCGACGATCTCGGCATCGTCACCCGCGGCGAGCCGGCGGTTTGATGGCGTCTTTTTCTTTGCTGAGCGCGACGCGTTTTGTCGCTACCGGGCGGGCAACGTTGCCCGCCGGGACATTTCGCGCTAGAGCGGGGGGCAGGAAAAGCGTTTGCGGTTTTCCGTCCGCATCCCGCGCTAACTTATAGAAAACGATCACGTTCCACGGAAAATCTGGAGTAGAGTTCATGAGCCTGGTCAATACGATCCGCAACACGCTTGTCCCGGTGCACAAGGAAGGCTACCGCTTTGTTGCGATCTTCTTCGTCGTGTCGCTGGTGCTTGGCTTCCTGTGGGAGCCGTTGATGTGGATCGGCTTCGTGCTGACCGCGTGGTGCGCTTACTTCTTCCGCGACCCCGAGCGCATGACGCCGCTCGACGACGATCTGGTGATCAGCCCGGCCGACGGCCGCGTCTCGTCGATCGCGACGGTCCTGCCACCGGAAGAACTGAACCTTGGTTCGGAACCGATGCTGCGCATCTCCGTTTTCATGAATGTGTTCAACTGCCACGTGAACCGCGCGCCGATGGCCGGCACCATCACCCGCGTCGCCTATCGCGCCGGCAAGTTCGTCAATGCCGAGCTCGACAAGGCGAGCCAGGAGAACGAGCGCAACGGTCTGGTGATCGATACAAAACACGGCGCCATCGGCGTCGTTCAGATCGCCGGTCTCGTTGCCCGCCGCATCCTGTGCTGGAAGTACGAGAACGGCTCGCTGGAGGCCGGTGAACGCTTCGGCCTGATCCGCTTCGGCTCGCGTCTCGACGTGTTCCTGCCGGCCGGCTCCGAGCCGCGCGTCAGCGTCGGGCAGACTGCCGTTGCGGGCGAAACCGTGCTCGCCGAGTTTGGCTCGGCCAAGGGCCCGGTCATCAGCCGCCGCGCATAAGGAGTGTCTATGGAAGGCTCTGAACAGGAAAAACCGATCGACACGCGGCAGGCGTCCGAGGACGCCAGCGGCTCGAGCGATACCGCACGCGGCCCACGGCTGCGCGAAATCCCGCTACGGTTGATGATCCCCAATCTGATCACCGTGCTCGCGATCTGCGCCGGCCTCTCGGGTATCCGGCTCGCCTTTGAAAACCGCATCGAGCTTGCCGTTGCCATGGTGTTGCTCGCCGCCTTTCTCGACGGCATCGACGGCCGTGTCGCGCGCGCCCTGAAGGCGACGTCGAACTTTGGCGGCCAGATGGATTCGCTCGCCGATATCATCAACTTCGGTGTCGCGCCGGCCCTCGTGCTCTATGTCTTCATCCTCGACCAGGCGCGTTCGATCGGCTGGATCGCGGCACTGATCTACGCGATCGCGATGGGCCTGAGGCTCGCCCGCTTCAACGTGATGGCGGAGCGCCAGGTCAAGGCGTCCTGGCAGTCGGAATATTTCGTCGGCGTGCCGGCGCCCGCGGGCGCCATGCTGGTGCTGTTGCCGGTCTATCTCGGCCTCCTGGGCCTGGCGCCAGAACGCACCTTCGCGCTCATCGCATCCGCCTACACGGTGCTGATCGCCTTCCTGCTCGTCAGCCGTCTGCCGGTCTGGTCCGGCAAGTCGGAAAACAGCCGCGTGCGCCGCGACCTCGTTCTGCCGGCCATCCTCGGCGTCGTCTTTTACGTCGCGACGCTGATGACCTACACATGGGAAACGATGGCGGTGACGGCGCTTGGCTACCTGATCACGCTGCCCTTCGGCGCGCGATCCTGGCAGCGCAAATATGGCGGCGATTGGCCTGCCCATCCTTCGACCGGCGGCGACGGCCTGCCGGGCGACAAGGACTAACGCAAGTCCGCGAGAGGCGTGAATGGCTTTCCGACCGGCAATGCCCAAAATGAAAAGGCCACCGTGACGACACGGTGGCCTTTCTCATTTGAGCGGTGTGACGAAGCTTATTCCGGCAGCCGGTAGTCGACAATCTTGTCTTCGCGCACGATGTAGAGCTTGCCGGTCTCGGTCTGGTTGGGGCCAACCAGCGGCAGCAGCTTGGCTGCGACTTCCGAAGGATGCGGCACGGTTTCCGGATCCTCGCCCGGCATCGCCTGAGCGCGCATCGCCGTACGGGTGGCGCCGGGGTCGACCGAGAGGATGCGCAGCGGCAGGCGCTGCGTCTCGCCGGCCCAGGTACGGGCCAGAGCCTCGACGGCAGCCTTCGAAGCGGAGTAGGGCCCCCAGAAGGGCTTGCACTTGTGTGCAGCGCTCGACGACAGGATCAGCGCACGGCCGGCATCCGACTTGATCAGCAGCGGCTCGAGCGAACGGATCAGCCGCCAGGTGGCGTTGACGTTGATGTTCATCACCTTGTCGAACACCTTCGCCTCGACATGCCCGATCGGCGAGATCGTGCCAAGCACGCCGGCATTGGCAACGAGGATGTCGAGCTTACCCCAGCGTTCGTTGATCGCGCCACCGAGCTTGTCGATCGCCGGCATGTCGGCAAGGTCGAAGGGCACCAGCGTCGCCGAGCCGCCCGCAGCCTTGATCGCGTCGTCGAGTTCTTCGAGACCGCCGACGGTGCGGGCGCAGGCAACCACATGGGCACCGGCCTTGGCCAGTTCGAGAGCGGTGAAATAGCCGATACCGCGCGATGCGCCGGTGACCACGGCCACCCGGCCTTTGAGATCGATCGTCATTTTTCTGTCTGATTATCCGTTGCTGGCGAGAACCGAGAGTTTGCGGACATTGCTGGCGCCTTCCTGGTCGAGAAGGCGGGTCGGATAGTCCCCGGTGAAATAGTGGTCGGTGAACTGCGGCGACTTCGGATCGCGCTTTTCGCCGCCGACCGCCTCATAAAGACCGTCGATCGACAGGAACTCGAGCGAGTCCGCGCCGATGTAGCGGCACATAGAGGCGAGGTCCGCATGCTGGTTGGCGAGCAGCTTGTCGCGGTCCGGCGTGTCGATGCCGTAGAAGTCCGGATGGAAGATCATCGGGCTCGCGACGCGCACATGCACCTCGCGCGCACCGGCCTCGCGCATCATCTGAACGATCTTTACCGACGTCGTGCCGCGCACGATCGAATCGTCGACGAGGATGATGCGTTTGCCCTCGATCATCGCGCGATTGGCGGAATGCTTGAGCTTGACGCCGAAGGCGCGGATCTGCTGCGTCGGCTCGATGAAGGTGCGGCCGACATAATGGTTGCGGATGATACCGTATTCGAAGGGGATGCCACTCTGCTGGGCATAGCCGAGGGCGGCCGGCGTGCCGCCGTCCGGCACCGGAACCACGACGTCGGCCTCGACCGGCGCTTCCTTGGCGAGGTTGATGCCCATGTTCTTGCGCGACACATAGATGCTGCGGCCGCCGACGACCGAGTCCGGCCGGGCGAAGTAGACATATTCGAACAGGCAAAGACGCTCGGGCTGCGAAACCTCCGGCTTGCGCGCGTCGATGGTGATCGAACCGTCGGGCTGGATCTCGCAGATGATGACTTCGCCGTTCTCGACGTCGCGGACATAGGTCGCGCCGATGATGTCGAGTGCGCAGGTCTCGGAGCAGAAGATCGGCTTGCCGTCGAGTTCGCCCATCACGAGCGGACGGATGCCGATCGGATCACGTGCGGCGATCAGCTTCGTGCGCGTCATCGCCAGCATCGAATAGCCGCCTTCCATCTGGCGGATGGCATCGATGAAGCGGTCGGAAGAGGACGCCTGCTTGGAACGGGCGATCAGGTGCAGCACGACTTCGGTGTCGGACGTCGACTGACAGATGGCGCCGTCGGCGATCAGCTGCCGGCGAAGCGTGAGGCCGTTGGTGAAATTGCCGTTATGGGCGACCGCAATGCCGCCGACTTCGAGTTCGGCAAAGAGCGGCTGCACGTTGCGCAGCGCCACTTCGCCCGTCGTCGAGTAGCGGGTGTGGCCGATCGACATGAAGCCCGGCAGTTTCGCCAGCGTCGCCGGATCCGTGTAGTGGTCGCCGACGAGGCCCATGCGCTTCTCAGTGCAGAACTGCTTGCCGTCGAAGGTGACGATGCCGGCTGCTTCCTGGCCGCGATGCTGGAGCGCATGCAGGCCCAGCGCCGTCAGCGCCGCGGCGTCCGAGTGCCCCAGTATGCCGAAGACGCCGCACTCTTCGTGCAGCTCGTCGCCTTCGAGTTCATCGTGGATTTCGATGGATCTATCGGTCATCACAGTCGCCTTTGCTCCGTACCGGTGCGCATATCGTGATCAGGCCCGCCGTCTTCAAGCAATCTTAGCTGAAAACGGCTGCAAGCGTTATTCCCCAAAAGGACAAAGCCCGCGGGGCGGGCTTTGTCGGCAAATCGTTCCTGTCTCAGCCGTTGGTGGCCGGGGCGTCGTCGGCGGGCGCCTGGTCCGGCGTCGTCGCAGGTGCCTGGCCGGGCGTCGTTGCCGGCGCTTCGCCTTCGCCTTCGCCGGTCGTGTCCTTGCCGCGCAGGCGATCGAGAATGGTGGCGTCAGCTTCTTCGGGCAAAAGCGCGATCAGCTTGTTGCCGAGATTGTCGAGCAGCGGCTTCGACTTGGCCTGGGTGACCCAGGTCGGCTGCTGCTGCGGAGCGACGAGCCAGTTGAAGAACAGCATGGCGACGACGACCAAAAGGATGCCGCGGGCAGCGCCGAACAGGAAGCCGAGCGTGCGGTCGAGCGCGCCGATGCGGCTGTCGATGATGAAATCGGCGATCCGCATGGTGATGAAGGAGATGATGATCAGCGCGATCAGGAAGATCACCGCCGCCGATCCGATCATCGCGACCGTGTCGCTGTTGGTATACTGCTTCGCATAGGGCAGGAGATGCGGGTAGAGGAAGTAGGCGGCAGCCGCCGCACCCACCCAGCTCGCGACCGAAAGCACCTCGCGCGAGAAGCCTCGAACCATGGCCAGGATTGCGGAAAACAGGGCGACGCCGAGAACGATACCGTCGAGAATTGTAATGGGCATTTTGTCCTTACTCCGGACCCGGTTCGTCCGGGTCTCCTCAAGCCTATCCGCCATCGGCCCTGAGTTCAGGGCATTTGCAGCCTGTTTGCGGCCCTTAAAGGGCGGCCTGCGGCATCCGCATCTTTCAGTCTTCGTCCTCCACCGGTCTCAGCGCGTTTCGCGACCCCGCGATGCGCGCCACCAGATCGGGCAGGCTTTCCATCTCGCTCCAGCGGCCATTGCCGTTTTTCGGCAGTTCGGTCGAAGCGGACGGCAGGACCGCCTGGGAGAACCCGAGCTTCTCGGCTTCCTTAAGGCGTTGTGCGGTATGCGCAACCGGCCGGATGGCACCCGACAAGCTGACTTCGCCGAAATAGACGCAATCCGCCGGAAGGGCAAGCCCGGCAAGCGATGAAACCAGTGCGGAAGCCACAGCTAGATCGGCCGCCGGCTCGGAAATGCGGTAGCCACCGGCGATGTTGAGATAGACGTCGTGCTGGCCGAGCCGCACGCCGCAATGGGCTTCCAGCACGGCAAGGATCATCGAGAGCCGTGCGGAATCCCAGCCGACGATGGCGCGTCTCGGCGTGCCGAGCGAGGTCGGGGCGACCAGCGCCTGCACTTCGACGAGAACCGGGCGGGTGCCTTCCATGCCGGCAAAGACGGCGGCGCCCGGCGATTTCTCGTTGCGTTCGCCGAGAAACAGTTCCGACGGGTTGGCGACCTCGCGCAGGCCCTTGTCCGACATTTCGAACACGCCGATCTCGTCGGTCGGGCCGAAGCGGTTCTTGACGGTGCGCAGGATACGATAGTGATGGCCGCGGTCGCCTTCGAAATAGAGCACGGCGTCGACCATATGCTCGACGACGCGCGGACCGGCGATCTGGCCCTCCTTGGTCACATGGCCGACGAGCACGACGGCGGTTCCCGTCTGCTTGGCAAAGCGGATCATCGCCTGCACGCCGGTGCGAACCTGGGTCACTGTGCCCGGCGCGGAATCGACGATGTCGCTCCAGAGCGTCTGGATCGAATCGATGATCACGAGATCCGGGCGCTTGCCTTCCGACAGCGTCGCCAGAATGTCCTCGACGTTGGTCTCAGCAGCGAGCAGCACATCGCTGTCGGCAGCCCCCAGCCGCTGGGCGCGAAGACGCACCTGCGCCACAGCCTCTTCGCCCGAGACATAGATGACGCGATGCTTGCGGCGCGAGAGCGCTGCCGCTGCCTGCATCAGCACCGTCGACTTGCCGATACCGGGATCGCCGCCGACGAGCAGCGCCGATCCGCGCACGAAGCCGCCTCCGGTCACCCGGTCGAGTTCCGAGATGCCTGTCTGGATGCGTGGCGCGTCTTCGATCTCGCCCGAGAGGGTGGTGAGCGCCACCGGGCGTCCCTTCTTCGGCGCGCGCGACGGACCGCCGCCGATGCCCGCCGTCGGGTCGTCCTCGATGATCGTGTTCCACTCGCCGCAGCCTTCGCATTTTCCCACCCAGCGAGTGTGGATCGTGCCGCAGTTCTGGCAGATGAATTGGGTACGCGCTTTCGCCATCGGCATCGACTTTCGGAATGTGAGACCGCCGACGTCGCGAGGGGACGTCGGCGGCAAAGAATCATCTGTATCGTCACATAATGCCGCAAAGTGCGGAACAAAAGGTGAATTTCTGCAAGAATAACCGAAAAATGAGCTGAAGGAGCGCGTCAGACGCTGTCGATATAGTGCCTGATATAGCGGCGGCCGAGACTGGTCAGCATCTCGTAGCCGATCGTCCCTCCGGCGCGCGCGACATCGTCGATGGCGATGTGCCGGCCGAAGAGCTCGATGTAATCACCCGGTCGTACCGCGCTTTCAGGAAGGTCCGTGACGTCGAAGAGACTGAGGTCCATGGTGACGCGCCCGACATGCGGGACCTTCTGGCCGTGCAGGAAACCGAAGGCCCCTGATGGCGTTGCCTGCCTGAGCGTGACGCCGCCGCCGGACACGGAACGGTGATAGCCATCGGCATATCCCACAGCCACCGTGGCGATGCGACTGTCGCGGTCGAAGCGGGCAGAGGCGCCATAGCTCGCGGTGCCGCCGGCGGCCACGTCGCGCACCTGGATGATCCGTGCTTCGGCGGTCACCACCGGCTTCATCGGGTTGGGGATGTCGTTCACCGCCTCGCCGCCATAGACGGCGATGCCCGGCCGGGTCAGGTCGAAATGATAGTCGGGCCCGAGGAAGACGCCGCCGGAGTTGGCAAGGCTCGCATCGACCCCTTCATAGGCAGTCGACACCTCATGGAAGCGACGGAGTTGAAGGCCATTCAGCCGATGGTCCGGATCGTCGGCGCTGACGAGATGGCTCATGATCAGCACCGGCGAAAAGCTTGCCGGCCGCGCCGGGTCTGTCGCAAGCGCAACGGCCTGCTCGACCGTAAGGCCGAGCCGGTTCATGCCGGTATCCACATGCAGCACGCAAGGGTGGTCGCCACGCTCGGAAAGGGCGGCCATGAACACGGCCAGCTGCTCGTCCGAGTTGATGACCGGCACCAGATCGTTGTCGAAGAACAGCGCCTCGTTGCCCGGCCACATCCCGGCGAGAATGTAGATCCGGCCGTCCGGTGCAAGCGGACGGAGTGCTGCGCCTTCCTCGGCATTGGCGACAAAGAAATCGCGGGCGCCGGCCGCATAGAGGGCAGGGGCCGCCTGCGCGATGCCGATGCCATAGGCATCCGCCTTGAGCACGGCTGCGGCACGCGCCTTGCCGGAGCGCTTGTTCATGGCCCGCCAGTTGTCGACAAGCGCGCCAAGATCGATCGTGAGCCGGTTGGAAGCGGAAAGGAAGTCTGGAGGAAGCATGCCGGGCACTCTGCGTGGATGATCCAGGATCAATACAGCCAAGCGCAGAGCGTCGCAAATATTCCCCTGTCGCGGCGCCCTCGCGGATGGACCAGGCAAACGAGCACTTTTGTGCAAGACGCAGCCGCGCAGGCGCACTATGGTTTTGCCATGCAGACAATTTCGCAGGAAGAAGCCATCGATGTCATGCCGATAGAGGGCGCCGAGCGCACGCGCTTCTGGCGGGATTCCCGCTTCATGGGCATGGAATGTCTGACGGCGACCTTCATCACCCATGAATTTGCGCCGCACGCGCACGAAACCTTCAGCATCGGCGCCATCGAGGCCGGCTCGCAGATCAGCAAGATCAAGGGCGAGCGTTCGGAGGCCGGCCCCGGATACTTTTATCTGATCAATCCCGACGAAATTCACGACGGTCATCCGGGCGGCAGCGGCTATCGCTATCGCATGGTCTATCCGAGCGCCGAACTGCTGGTGAGCATCATCGAGGATGTCACCGGACGCGCTTTCAAGGGCACGCCATCCTTCTCCAAGCGTGTTTTGCAGGCGCCGGACCTGGCTCTTTCCTTCCATCAGGCCCACCGCACGCTCGAAGTGTCGGGGGCGACGCTCGAGGCGGAGGAAAAAATGTTCGCGGTGCTTGCCGCGATGTTCGAGCGCCACGGCAGCACGATCATCACGCCGATCGAAACGCGCGAGCAATCGGCCGTGCACCGGGCGCGCGACTTCCTGGCGGAAAACTATGCCGAGGACATCGGGCTCGAGGAACTGGCGAAGGTCGCCGGCCTCAGCCGCGCCCACCTCATCCGCGCGTTCCGCAAGGAGTTCCACATCACCCCGCATGCGTTCCTGACCGACAAGCGCGTGCGGGCGGCAAAGACGTTGCTGCGGCACGGCTGGTCGGCGGTGGACGCAGCCTATCAATGCGGTTTTGCCGACCAGGCGCATTTCAGCCGTCATTTCAAGGCGCGCACCGGCGTCACCCCTGGGGCCTTCCGCGCCGGCTGATCACTTTCGTTCAAGACGATCCGCAGCCCGAGTCCTAGAACACTCGGGCAATTGCGATCGCGCGCCTGTGTGGAAGGGCGGCGCATCGCGCGAATGGAGACGTGGACGTTGCAGGAAAGAAGTGCGTTCCAGGAATTTCGGGCCGCGGCGGTCGCCATGACGCCGCTGATCGTCGCGGTCATGCCGGTCGGCCTCGTGTTCGGTGCGGTGGCGGCGAGCAAGGGACTTGCGCCGGCCGAGGTGACGCTGATGAGCGCGCTGGTCTTTGCCGGCGGGTCCCAGTTCGTCGCGATGGATATCTGGACGCATCCGGCGTCCTGGGCGGCGCTTGGCTTTTCGGCGCTGCTCGTCAACATCCGCCATGTGCTGATGAGCGCTTCGATCGGCGGCAAGCTCGATAGTTTCTCCGGCCCGGCGCGCTATGCCTCGATGCTGCTTCTGGCCGACGAGATCTGGGCCATGGCCGAGATGCGGGCGAGCAACGGCAAGCTGACGCCTGCCTGGTATGCGGGCCTTGCGGTGCCTTTCTACTGCCTTTGGGTGCTGACGAGTCTTGCGGGCGCGTTGCTTGGGGCCTTCCTGGGCGATCCGAAGGTTACCGGCCTCGACTTTGCGTTCCCCGCCGTCTTCATCGTGCTGGTCATGGGGTTCTGGAAAGGACGGGAGACGGGTGCCGTTCTGGCGGCTAGCGCTTGTGCTGCCGTGCTCACGCATCAGTTGCTGCCAGGTGTCTGGTACATCGCTGCCGGGGCTGCGGCCGGGGTCGTGGTCGCGCTTCTCTCCGGTGCACGCAAGGAGGCCCATGCATGACCGTCGATCCAAATACACTGCTTGCCATCGTCGCCATGGCGGTTGCGACGATCGCGACCCGCATCGGCGGTCTCGTGCTGATCCGGTATGTGACGATCGGGGAAAGCCAGAAGCGCGCACTGGAGGCGATACCGCCGGCCGTGCTGATGGCGGTTATCGCGCCGACGGCCTTCGTGACCGGCCCGGCGGAAACGATCGCCGCTGCCGCGACGGCCGTGGCCGCCATGCGGCTGCCGCTCCTGGTATCGGTCGCCGTCGGTGTCGTCTCGGTAGCGCTGCTGCGCCTCGTGTTCTGAGAGGTTTGTGCTGGCGCGGCGCGCTTCAGCCAAAAGGCACGTGCCATTTGAGATTGAGAGCGGGCTGGGAAACCGCAAACATTTTTCCCAGCCCGCTCCGGCCGCCCCCACGGAACCCTAGTGTTCTTCGTACTGGGTGAAGGATGGATCGGCGAGATCGGTGAAGCGCGTGAATTCCGACTGGAAGGCGAGTTTCACGGTACCGGTCGGTCCGTGACGCTGCTTGGCGATGATCACGTCGGCCGTGCCCTTCACCTGCTCCATCTTCATCTTCCATTCTTCGTACTTCGGGTCGAACTCGTCGCGCGGCTCCAGGTTCTTCACGTAGTATTCCTCACGGAACACGAAGAGCACGACGTCGGCGTCCTGCTCGATCGAGCCCGATTCACGAAGGTCGGACAGCTGCGGCCGCTTGTCTTCGCGGCTTTCGACGCCACGGGAGAGCTGCGAGAGCGCGATGATCGGAACGTTCAGTTCCTTGCCGAGCGCCTTGAGGCCGGTGGTGATCTGGGTGATTTCCTGCACGCGGTTGTCGCTGGATTTGCCCGAGCCGGTCATGAGCTGGATGTAGTCCACCACGAGGCAGTCGAGGCCGCGCTGGCGCTTCAGGCGCCGCGCGCGGGCGGAAAGCTGGGCGATCGAGATACCACCGGTCTGGTCGATATAGAGCGGCACCTTCTGCATCATCTGCGAGCAGGCGACGAGCTTTTCGAAGTCGGCCTCGGAGATGTCACCGCGGCGGATCTTCGAGGAGGAGACTTCGGTCTGCTCGGAGATGATACGGGTGGCGAGCTGTTCGGACGACATTTCGAGCGAGTAGAAGCCGACGACGCCGCCGTTCTTGGCCTTGAACGAGCCGTCAGCCTGGACTTCCGGCTCGTAGGCCGCAGCAATGTTGTAGGCGATGTTGGTGGCAAGCGAGGTCTTGCCCATGCCGGGGCGTCCGGCAAGCACGATCAAGTCGGAACGCTGCAGGCCGCCCATCCGGCCATCAAGCGACAGGATGCCGGTTGAAATGCCCGAAAGGCTGCCGTCGCGCTCGAAGGCCTGGCCGGCCATGTCGATGGCGAGCGCCACGGCGTCGTTAAACGACTGGAAACCGCCGTCGTATCGACCGGTCTCGGCAAGTTCGAACAGACGGCGCTCGGCGTCTTCGATCTGGCCCTGCGGAGGCATGTCGAGCGGCGCGTCATAGGCGATGTTGACCATGTCCTCGCCGATGGTGATCAGCGAACGGCGCAGCGCCAGGTCATAGATCGCCCGGCCATAGTCTTCGGCGTTGATGATCGAGACGGCAGCGCCGGCAAGGCGCGCAAGATAGGTCGCGACGGTCACGTCGCCGACCTTCTCGTCGGCCTTGAGGAAGGTCTTGATGGTGACCGGGTTCGCCATCTTGCCCATGCGGATGATGTCGCCGGCGACTTCGTAGATCTTGCGGTGCAGCGGCTCGTGCAGATGCACCGGCTTCAGGAAGTCCGACACGCGGTAGTACGCGTCGTTGTTGACGAGGATCGCGCCAAGCAGCGCCTGCTCGGCCTCGAGGTTGTTCGGGGCCTCGCGGTAGTGCTGGTCCGCCTGATCCTTGCCGATAGGGGATAGCTTTCGCGACGCTTCGCTCATTCGTTTATCTCTGCCTCTGTCTGGTGTGGCACCGGTTTGCGTTTTAGCGCGGGCCGGGTCAAGTGCACGAGGGACACAGTCGCGAAGCGACGTCACCGCGCCCGGCGCTGTTCCCGTTGTTCGACTGATCCACAGGCGGGGGCTCGCAAATGTGCGGATTATGCCGTCGTCACAAATTTGGTCGTTGACGCCGCGAATCACCCGAACCTTCCCGACGAAACGAAGTGTAGCGCCGTCCTCCTCTGCCTCAAATCCGCATCTTGAAAATCCACCGCATTTGGATTAGATAGAGGCAGAATAATTAGCATGCTAGTAATATGGAAAAGATACCAATGTATCAACCCACCGTGAACCGCGAACTGTTCGATGCCCTGTCGCTGCTCAATCGCAAGCTGCGCGCCGTGTTCGATGCGCGGGTGAAGGAGAAGGGGCTGACGCTGTCGCGTGCCCGCGCGCTCTTCGCCTTGACGAAGAAGGATGGCCTGAACCAGCGGGAGCTCGCCGACGAACTCGACATCGAGACCCCGACACTGGTGCGCCTGCTCGACGGCATGGAGAAGCAGGGCTTCATCGAGCGGCGGGTCGAGGTCTCCGACCGACGCGCCAAGCAGATCCATATGACCGAACTCGGCCGCACCGTTGCCGACGAGATCCTCAGGCTTGCCGACGAAATCCGGGCCGAAGTGCTGCAAGGCATCGACGCAGCCGAGCTTGCCGTGACAAAGCGGGTGGTTCGTGCGATCGCCGACAATGTTCAGTCGCTGGCGCGGGAGTGACGGCGATGGGCGCAGTCGCGACGGCCGCCGCAAACGACAATCGCCTTGCCTCCGAGCTTGAGGCCGCGGAGGCCGTCGACGAGGACCAACACGGAGAAACCGTTATTGCGCCGGAACCGGCGCCAACCCCCGTGCCGGCCCCCGTCGAGAAAGGTCTGTTGCTTTCGGCGGTCTATGTCCTGGGCTCCGTGCTCCTGTTCCTGACGCAGGGGCTCGGCATGAACCTGGCGCTCGCCAACCTTACGCAGGTCCAGGGCTCGCTTTCGGCGACCTCCATCGAAGCCGGCTGGCTCTCGGCGGCCTACATGGCGCCGAATGTCAGCCTGTCGATCGCGCTGGTGAAGATCCGCGCCCAATACGGGCTGCGCCGTTTTGCCGAAATCAGCATCGCCGGTTTCGTCGTCGTCTCGTTGATGAACGTCTTCGTTTCCGATCTGCATTCGGCGATCGTCGTGCGCTTCATCAGCGGCATTGCCGCCGCACCGATGTCGACGCTCGGCTTCCTCTACATGCTCGAAGCCTTTCCGCCGGCGCGCAAACTGACCGTCGGGCTGGCGCTGGCGCTCACCTGCACGACGATTTCCGCGCCGGTCACCCGCCTGATCTCGCCGACCTTGATCGAATATGGCCAGTGGCATGCGCTCTACACGCTGGAAATGGCGCTGGCGCTGATCGCGCTGCCGATCATCTACCTGCTGCCGCTGACGCCGGTCCCGCATGCCAAGGTTATCCAGCGCATGGATATCCTGAGTTACCTCCTCGTCGCCGTCGCCTTCGGCTGCCTCGCCGTGGTCCTGACCATGGGGCGCCTCTACTGGTGGTTCGAGGCTCCTTGGCTCGGCGTCCTGCTGGTCGTCTCGATAGCGACGCTGACGACCGCGGTGCTGATCGAGCTTTATCGCCCGGTGCCGTTGATCGACGTGCGCTGGATCGCTTCAAAGGAGATCGTGCACTTTGCCGCCGTTCTCTTGATTTTCCGGCTGGTCGCCTCCGAACAATCGACTGTTGCTGCGAACTTCTACCAGCAGCTCGGTCTCCAGTTCGAGCAGGTCGCAACCCTCTATTGGATCATCCTTGCTGCGGCCATCGGCGGCGGTCTGCTTTGCGCCGCGCTGATGAATCCTGGACATGCGGAGCGCGTGCATATTCTGGCACTCGGCCTCCTGGCGGCCGGCGCCTACATGGACAGCCAGGCGACCAGCCTGACACGGCCGGAGCAGATGTATCTGAGCCAGGCGATGATCGCGTCCGGAACGGCGCTCTTCCTGCCGCCGGCCATGGCGCGCGGCTTCAAGGCGGCGCTCGCCAAGGGGCCGAGCTATATCCTCAGCTTCATCGTGATCTTCCTCTTTACCCAGAGCATCGGCAGCCTGATCGGCTCCGCCGCCTTCGGTACCTTCGTCACGATCCGTGAAAAGTTTCATTCCAACCTTCTCGCGGAACAGATCGTGCTCTCGAACCCTCTGGTTGCCCAGCGCGTCAACCAGCTTTCCGCCGCCTACGCCAAGGTGATGGGCGACAAGACCCTGCTCGGCGGCGAGGGCACCGTGTTGTTGTCACAACAGGTGACCCGCGAAGCTTACATCCTCGCCTACAACGACGCCTTCCTGCTTGCCTCGGCGGTCGCGCTTTTCGCGCTCGCCGGGCTGCTGCTGCACATCTCCCACAACTGGCTCAGGCAGAGATTGTCCGCTCCTGCGCCGATGCCGGCCACCTGATTGACAGAGTTGACGACCATGTTGAAATCCCTGCGCTCTCCCACGAGCATCATCGTTCTTCTCGCCGGCATCGCCGGTATCGCCCTTGTGCTCTACGCCTGGCGGCTGCCGCCGTTCCACAGTTCGGTGGAATCGACGGAGAATGCCTATGTGCGCGGCTTTGTAACGATCATGAGCCCGCAGCTTGCGGGCTATGTCGCCGACGTTCCGGTGCACGACTACGAGACGGTCAAGGCCGGGCAACTGCTGGTCAAGATCGACGACCGCATCTATGCGCAGAAGGTGGCGCAGGCGGAAGCCACGCTTGCCGGGCAGAAAGCCGCACTTGCCAATTCCTTTCAGCAGGAGCTTTCCGCCAAGGCGGGCATCGCCGCCAGCCAGGCGCAGCTCGATGGTGCCAAGGCTGCCTTCAATCGGGCCCGGGCGACCTGGGACCGCATCCGCCCGCTCGCGGAAAAGGGTGTTTCGACCCGCAGTGATGCCGACCAGGCGCGTGCAGGCTTTGAGCAGGCCGACGCTGCCGTGAGCCAGGCAGAGGCCGGGCTGGAAGTGTCGAAGCAGGCGCTGGCGACGACGCTTGGCGCGCGTGCCGGATTGCAAGCCGCGGTGAGCGGGGCGGAAGCGGCCGTCGAACTCGCGCGAATCGATCTCGACAACACCCGCATCGTCGCGCCGCGGGACGGCCGTCTCGGTGAGATCGGCGCGCGGATCGGTCAATATGTGACGGCCGGCTCGCAACTCCTGGCGCTGGTGCCGAACGACGTCTGGGTCGTCGCCAATTTCAAGGAAACGCAGCTCGACGGCATGAAGGCGGGCCAACCCGTCGCCATCGCGGTCGACGCGCTGCAGCGGAACGAGCTGACGGGGCATATCGAGCGGTTCTCGCCCGCCGCCGGTTCGGAGTTCAGCATCATCCGTCCGGACAACGCCACCGGCAACTTCACCAAGGTGGCCCAGCGCGTCGGCGTGCGCATCGTCGTCGATCCCGGCCAGCCGCTGGCGGAAATGCTGTCGCCCGGCCTTTCGGTCGTCGTGCGCGTCGACAAGGACGCGCCGGTGCGCGTTGCACCGGACCAGGCGAACATCGGTGTCGCGCCTGTTGCTGCCCACGGATAAGACGGCCGAGGCCCACAGAGCCATTGCCAGAAACGGCCGCGCAACCAAGAAAAAAGCCCGGATCGATGATCCGGGCTTTCGCGTGTTGAATGGCCTTTAAGGCTTATTCTTCTTCGCCTTCGAATTCGGCTTCCGGGTTGAAGAAGTCTTCCGGCTTCAGGGCGTCTTCGTCAACGCCGTAGATGGCGTCGGCCGAGGTCAGGCTTTCGCCCTTTGCCTGGCGACCGGCTTCTTCGGCCGAACGGGCAACGTTGACTTCAACCGAGATCTCGACTTCCGAGTGCAGGTGCAGCGTGACCTTGTGCAGGCCGATCGACTTGATCGGCTGGTTGAGGTCGACCTGGTTGCGGCCGACGTTGAAGCCTTCGGCAGCGAGCACTTCGATGATGTCGCGGGCAGCAACCGAACCGTAGAGCTGGCCGGTTTCGCCAGCCGAGCGGACGATGATGAACGACTTGCCGTCGAGCTTCTCGGCAACAGCCTGGGCTTCCGACTTGCGCTCGAGGTTGCGGGCTTCGAGCGTCGAACGCTCAGCTTCGAAACGGGCCTTGTTGGCAGCGTTGGCGCGCAGCGCCTTGCCGAGCGGCAGGAGGTAGTTACGGGCAAAGCCGTCGCGAACCTTTACGGTTTCGCCCATCTGGCCGAGCTTGGCGATACGTTCGAGAAGAATGACTTCCATGTTGGTTTCCTTTCAGAGTTCCAGTTCGTTGGTCAGTTTTTTCCAACCGGCGTGACCGCGATGGTGCGTCGCGTATCGATCAGGCCGGACAGGAGGAAGAAGAATGCCGGGATCGTGAACACGAGCACCGACAGGTATGCAATCCACAGCACGGGAAGCCGCCAGGACTTGCCGCGTGTGCGGAAATGGAAGGAGGCGAAACCGGCAAGCAGGAAGCCCGCGCCGAAGGTTCCGCAGATCAGCGCGCCGATCGTTGCGGGTGCGCCGCCGAGGAAGGTGAGGACCAGGCCGCCGAGAAAGATGAAGATCGCGTTGCGGTGCATGCGCAGCGTCGACGGAATGTCCTCGCGCGGGCGCAACGACCGGCCGGACATCTGCACGATGCGGGTGGCGAGGTAGTAGGCGGTAAACAGCATCAGCACCCAGATCGCGCCCTGGACGAGCGGCAAAGCGAGGGTGAAAAGCGACTTGATCTGGGCGATGGCAGCCGCATCCGGGTTGTAGGCGCTGTCCTGCGCCTTCACGGCCTGAATGACGATATCGACCATGCGATCGGAGATATCGGCTCCATAACCGACGATCACGCCGACGATGATCATGCCGACGGTCACCAGACCGGCGAGATGGCTGAGGATATCGGAGAGCGGATACCAGGCAAGCGCCTCATCCGGGCCGCCGAGTTCGGACGCCGGGCGGGCGAGATTGGCGAGATGGCTCAGCCAACCGGCCGGGATCAGCGTGACAACGAGGATCAGCAGCGCGAAGTAGGGCGAAACGAGAACGGCACCGGTGGCGCCGGCCGTGACGATCGCGGTGATCGCTGCGGCATTGCCCCAGCCGAGGCCGGCAATCAGGATTGGAAGTGCCGAAGCGGCATAAAGGACGATCGCAAGAGACGACTGCGTATTCGCGCCCATCGACAAGAGGGCGGCGGTAAAGCCGGCGAGAACGCCGGTCAGCAGCGATGTCCTGTTCACATTCGTCACGTTCGCTGTCCTGCTTCGTGCAGTTAGGGGATGGCCAAAGCGCAGCCCCAGCATGGGATTTTGGCGCATCGCGCCGGTTCCGATCCGCGCCCATCGCGGAAGGGAGAGAAAGAGGCGCTCACGTTAGGGGAGCGCCTCTCCCAACAAGTCGGGTTCCGTCGAGTCAGAAGACTGACGGAGAGTCAGCCGTTCTTAGGAAACGACGTAGGGCAGCAGGCCGAGGAAGCGTGCACGCTTGATCGCCTGGGCGAGTTCGCGCTGCTTCTTCTGGGAAACGGCCGTGATGCGGGAAGGAACGATCTTGCCGCGCTCGGAAATGTAGCGCTGCAGAAGACGGATGTCCTTGTAGTCGATCCGCGGAGCGTTTGCGCCCGAGAAGGGGCAGGTCTTGCGGCGGCGGTGGAACGGGCGACGAACCGGAGCGGAAGAAACTTCAGCCATTGTCTTAATCTCCTAAAGCTTCTTGATTACGCGCGGTCTTCGCGCGGACGGCGCGGGCGGTCTTCGCGGTCGCCACGGTCCGGACGCGGACCACGGTCGCCGAAGCCACGCTCCGGACGGTCGCCATCGCGGCGCGGACGGTCGTCGCGGTCGCGCTTCTGCATCATGGCAGACGCGCCTTCCTCGTGCTTCTCGACGGCGATCGTCATGTAGCGCAGGATGTCTTCGTTGATGCGCATCTGGCGCTCGATTTCGTGAACAGCCGCTGCCGGAGCATCGATGTCCATGAGAACGTAGTGAGCCTTGCGGTTCTTCTTGATGCGGTAGGTGAGGGACTTCAGGCCCCAGTTCTCGACGCGACCGACCTTACCGCCGTTTGCTTCGAGCACGCCCTTGTACTGCTCGACGAGACCGTCGACCTGCTGCGGCGTGATGTCCTGGCGGGCCAGGAATACGTGTTCATAAAGAGCCATTGTGGCTTGCCTTTCTTGCGTTAATCAGCCCGGACCTCGGCGGCTAAGCCTCAACGACTGTTCTTAGTGGCTGCAGGCAGCCGGCAAGAAAGTGTTGTATCGAGACGGTCGAGAGCGGAGACACGGGAGGCCGGAAAGACGTGCAATCCTAACGGCTCCCCTCGAGGAAGCCGGCCCTCCGTTCAGCCACCAGCCAGAAGACCGGGCATTTCGAACAGCGCGCTTATACGCATTTTTCCGCGGAAGGCAAGGCTTGCCGCGTCTTTTCCGCTTTCTACGCCAGCCCGTTCACCTTTTTCCATTTGCGCAGGCGGCCGTGGGCGTTGGCATAGGGAGAGGAAGTATTGAACTGGATCATGCGTCCGAGCGTGAATTTTCCGTACCATGGCCGCCCGTAAAGCGTCCGCTCGTCGCGATCCCTGATGAGTACCTCGAGCGTCTCCTTGCTGCGCTTCAGTCTGGCGACAAGCTCGCCCGGCGAAAGAGCGTGGAAGTCCGCATAGAATTTCTGCGCAAGCCGTCCGAGTTCGTTCCATTGATAGCCCGTCTCGGGGAAGTCGACCAGCTCGCCGCGCTGATCGCGATCGATCCATTTGATCACCAGTTCGCCCCAGCCGATGAGGTAGGCGACGAGGTCGCCGACGCTCATCATCGTGCCCTTGGCGTGGCCTTCGAGCGACGGTTCGCGGTAGCGCTCGTCAGGAACCCGTTCCAGCTCGCGCATCAGCCTGGCGAACTGGACGTCGATCGCCGCAAGCAGTTCCGCTTTCGTCTGGGGTACCGGCATCGGCGATCTGGTCTCACGCTCAGATCGGCATCGGGTAGATCCGGTGCAGCCGCCGGATCCCGTTCACGATGTCCTGCGACAGCGTCAGGTCGATGGCGCCGAGGTTGGTCTTCAACTGCTCCATCGAGGTCGCGCCGATGATGACGGAAGCCATGAACGGCCGCGCCAGGCAGAAGGCGATGGCCATCTGCGCCGGATCGAGGCCGTGCTCGCGTGCCAGTTTGACATAGCCTTCGACGGCCGGTTCCTGGTGCGGCGTGAAGCGGCCGCCGAGATCGCCGTTGATCGAAAGTCGCGAGCCCTTCGGCTTCGCGCCATCGAGGTACTTGCCGCTTAAGAGGCCGGCGGCGAGCGGCGAATAGGCGAGCAGGCCCACGTCTTCGTGGTGCGACAGCTCCGACAGGTCGAGGTCGTAGGCGCGGTAAAGCAGGTTGTATTCGTTCTGGATCGAGGCGACGCGCGGCAGGCTATGACGCTCCGCCATGTCGATGAACTTCATCGTGCCCCAGGCCGTTTCGTTGGAGAGGCCGATGGCGCGGACCTTGCCGGCTTTCACGAGGTCGCCGAGCTTGTCGAGGATTGCCCGGAGGTCACTCGCGACATGATCCTTGTCCTGCCTGGACGGGTCATAGGACCAGGCGTTGCGGAAATGGTAGTGGCCGCGGTTCGGCCAATGAAGCTGATAAAGGTCCACATAATCGGTCTTCAGCCGCCTGAGGCTGGCGTCGATCGCCTGGTCGATGCCCTCGGGCGTCGTCGGGTTGCCGTTGCGGATATAGGGGCGGCCGGGGCCGGCGACCTTGGTCGCAACGACGACCTCATCGCGCCGGCCGCGCCTGACCAGCCATTCGCCGATGAAGCGTTCCGTGTCGCCATAGGTCTCTGGCGAAAGCGGGGTCGTGGGGTAGAGTTCGGCCGTATCGATGAAGTTGACGCCCTTGTCGAAGGCGTAATCCAGTTGCTCGTGCGCCTCGGCGATGGAGTTCTGTGAACCCCAGGTCATGGTGCCCAGGCAGATTTCCGAGACTTTGATGCCGGTGCGGCCAAGCGTGTTGTAGCGCATCTAGATAAGTATCCTTGTGAAGGGCGGCGCCGACCTGGGAGGGAAGGGGCGCTGGCACCGGGAATGGAGCGGTCGCCTCGACCCTGGTGATCGGGTAGGGCAGAGCGACATCGGGCGGCAAACTTACGCCTTGATTGTTGAAGATCAAGGGCAAAAGGCCCCGTCGGCCGTGTCCGTGCCGGCCTCCAAGCTTGACTCGTCGGTAAGGAATGTGAATGGAGAGGAAGCCGGAGATGTATGGTTTCTGCCTGCATCCCGCTCTAACTCATAAGAACCGATCACTAGGATTTCGTGTCGCGCCGACCCGAAATCCTAGTGATCTAGGGAAGGGACGATCCCATGAGCATTGCATTCACGTTTCCAGGCCAGGGCAGCCAGGCTGTCGGCATGGGCAAGGATCTGGCCGACGCTTTTCCGGAAGCGGCAGCCGTCTTTGCCGAAGTCGATGAAGCACTCGGCCAGAAGCTGTCCGAGATCATGTGGAACGGCCCCGAGGAAACGCTGACGCTGACGGCGAACGCCCAGCCGGCGCTGATGGCCGTATCGATGGCCGTCATTCGCGTGCTCGAAGCCAAGGGCCTCGACCTCAAGTCCAAGGTTTCCTTCGTCGCCGGCCATTCGCTCGGCGAATACTCGGCGCTCTGTGCTGCCGGTACCTTCTCCATTGCCGACACGGCGCGTCTCCTGCGCATCCGCGGCAACGCCATGCAGGCGGCGGTTCCCGTCGGCAAGGGCGCAATGGCGGCGATCATCGGCCTCGAACATGCGGATGTCGAAGCCGTCTGCCGCGAAGCCTCCGCGCTCGGTTCCTGCCAGATCGCCAACGACAATGGTGGCGGCCAGCTGGTGATCTCCGGCGAGAAGGCTGCCGTCGAGAAGGCCGCAGCACTCGCTTCCGAAAAGGGCGCCAAGCGCGCTCTGATGCTGCCGGTCTCTGCCCCCTTCCATTCCGCGCTGATGGCGCCGGCTGCCGACGCGATGCGCGAGGCGCTGGCCAAGGTCGAGAAGCGTAATCCGGTGGTGCCTGTCATCGCCAACGTGCTCGCCGCCCCGGTCAGCGATGCCGACGAGATCGCCCGGCTGCTGGTCGAGCAGGTCACCGGCCAGGTCCGCTGGCGCGAGACGGTCGAATGGTTTGCCGCCAACAATGTCACGACGCTTTATGAACTCGGCTCCGGCAAGGTCCTGACCGGGCTTGCCCGCCGCATCGACAAGACCGTCAACGGTATCGCCGTCAATACGCCCGCCGATATCGACGCAGCACTCGCCGCCTTGCTCGCCTGAGCGAACGCCTAGGCGCTCCAGTTATAAGGAATCAAAGAGATGTTTGATCTTTCCGGCCGCAAGGCTCTCGTTACCGGTGCATCCGGTGGTATCGGCGAAGAAATCGCCCGCATGCTGCACGCCCAGGGAGCGACCGTCGGTCTGCACGGCACCCGCGTCGAAAAGCTGGAAGCGCTTGCCAACGAACTTGGCGATCGCGTGCAGCTCTTCCCGGCAAACCTTTCCGACCGCGCCGAAGTCAAGGCGCTCGGCGAGAAGGCCGAAGCCGAGCTTGGCGGCGTCGACATCCTCGTCAACAATGCCGGCATCACCAAGGACGGTCTCTTCGTGCGCATGAGCGACGAGGACTGGGATGCCGTTCTCGAAGTGAACCTGACGGCCGTGTTCCGCCTGACGCGCGAACTCACCCATCCGATGATGCGTCGCCGTTTCGGCCGCATCGTCAACATCACCTCCATCGTCGGCGTCACCGGCAACCCCGGCCAGGCGAACTACTGCGCCTCCAAGGCCGGCATGATCGGCTTCTCCAAGTCACTGGCCCAGGAAATCGCGACGCGCAACGTCACGGTCAACTGCGTGGCTCCGGGCTTCATCGAAAGCGCGATGACCGGCAAGCTCAACGACAAGCAGAAGGACGCGATCATGGGCGCGATCCCGATGAAGCGGATGGGCACCGGCGCTGAAATCGCTTCGGCGGTCGTTTACCTCGCTTCCAACGAAGCGGGCTACGTCACCGGCCAGACGATTCACGTCAATGGCGGCATGGCCATGATCTGATCCGCTTTCCGGGATGGGCCGCCCGCCGAGATTGTGCGGTGGGCGATCTTCAACGTCCCGGGACGCCGCCTGCCAAATGCCTGAAATTCAATGTTGAGCAAGCGAATGACAGGCATTTTCGGACTTTGCGACAGCGTTAAACCGTGTTAATCGGGCCATGACTGTTAGCAGTCGACCGGTCCCGCCAGGTGCCCGGCAGCCTTGGCTGCCTTGGGTTTGCCGCAGTTCCGGTTGGATGGATTGCCGGGTGGGCCGTCTTGGTCTATCAGGCTTACAGAAGAGTACCGGTGCCGGAATAGGCGCCTACAGAAACGAAGGTCGAGGAACTCCGACATGAGCGATATCGCAGAACGCGTAAAGAAAATTGTTATTGATCATCTTGGCGTCGACGCCGAAAAGGTCAGCGAAGGCGCAAGCTTCATCGACGACCTCGGCGCGGACTCGCTCGACACCGTCGAACTGGTCATGGCTTTCGAAGAAGAATTCGGCGTTGAAATCCCGGACGACGCTGCTGACTCGATCCTGACTGTCGGCGACGCCGTCAAGTTCATCGAAAAGGCTCAGGCCTAATACCTTAAAGCGGCTTCGGCCGTGGACGGGCCGCCTAAAGCGGCCCGTTTCAGCCCAGGGAAGTGGGCTATCCCGCGCTGAGCGGGGATTTCGATCAGCAAGCGTTTCCCGCATATCCCTCTGATCGTGAATAAGAACCTTAAAATGGATGCCCGGATCGGGTTCGTTACACGTGGTCCGATCCGGCTCTGAAATGGAAAAGTCAGGGTGGGTCGCGGACTATGAGACGTGTCGTTATCACCGGTACCGGCATGGTATCTCCCTTGGGTTGCGGAACTGAGGCGACGTGGGCGCGCCTGCTTGCCGGGCACAATGCCGCGCGCAAGGTGACCGAATTCGAGGTCGAGGACCTTCCTGCCAAGATTGCCTGCCGCATTCCCTTCGGCGACGGCACCGATGCTACCTTCAATGCCGACGACTGGATGGAGCCGAAGGAGCAGCGCAAGGTCGATCCGTTCATCGTCTACGCGATGGCTGCGGCCGACATGGCGCTGGCCGATGCCGGCTGGAAGCCGGAGAACGATGAAGACCAGATCGCGACCGGCGTGCTGATCGGTTCGGGCATCGGCGGTCTCGAAGGCATCGTCGAAGGCGGCTACACGCTGCGCGACAAGGGTCCCCGCCGCATCTCGCCGTTCTTCATTCCCGGCCGGCTCATCAATCTTGCCTCGGGCCAGGTGTCGATCCGCCACAAGTTGCGCGGTCCGAACCACTCTGTCGTCACCGCCTGTTCGACCGGCGCGCATGCGATCGGCGACGCGAGCCGCCTGATCGCGCTCGGCGATGCCGACGTCATGGTGGCCGGTGGTGCGGAATCGCCGATCTGCCGGATCTCGCTCGCCGGCTTTGCCGCCTGCAAGGCGCTATCGACCCAGCACAATGACGATCCGCAGAAGGCCTCGCGCCCCTACGATATCGACCGTGACGGTTTCGTCATGGGCGAGGGCGCCGGCGTCGTCATCCTCGAAGAGCTCGAGCATGCCAAGGCCCGTGGCGCCAAGATCTATGCGGAAGTCGTCGGCTACGGCCTTTCGGGCGATGCGTTTCACATCACCGCTCCGTCGGAAGATGGCGACGGTGCCTATCGCTGCATGCAGATGGCGCTGAAGCGAGCCGGCCTGACGGCTGCCGATATCGACTACATCAACGCCCACGGCACCTCCACCATGGCCGACACGATCGAGCTTGGCGCCGTCGAGCGCCTGGTCGGCGAACACGCGTCGAAGATCTCGATGTCCTCGACCAAGTCGGCCATCGGCCACCTGCTCGGCGCTGCCGGCGCGGTGGAAGCGATCTTCTCGGCGCTGGCGATCCGCGACAACATTGCGCCGCCGACGCTGAACCTCGACAATCCGTCGATCGAGACGAAGATCGACCTCGTGCCGCATGTCGCGCGCAAGCGCGAAATCAACGTGGCGCTCTCGAATTCCTTCGGCTTCGGCGGCACCAACGCCTCGTTGGTCCTGCGCCGCTACACCGGCGCCTGATCGCGCGCCCGGAGCGTCGCTTGAGCCAATTGTCGCGCCGACCGTCAAAGGCGGCGCGATGATCCAGCTTTTGCCGTATTGCTCGCTACAAGCATGTGGTGGGAGGAGGCGTCGTCACGGAAGACGGCGCTCGCCGACCGCGATGTTCGCGCAAGGCATATCTGTCAGATTGCCCTTCAGTCATTGCCTGGAATTGCGGTTTGCCGGGTTTTTGCCGCGGGCCGTGGTTCCGGATTAAAGTGTCGGTCGTCCGCCGCGTTCTCTTGAACGGACGGTGATTCGACACATTTCTGTGGTTCTTCGGTGAGATTGCACCGACTGCGGATTTTTGAGTAACTGCGGACGTCGGCCTTCTGGGCGGCACCGTTTTATAAATTTGACCTATGCCTGCCACGGTCCAGTCCGAAATTCGCACCGGAAGCAGGAAGAGAATGAGGCCGCGAATTTCGGGTTCGGGATAATCGTGAGCGACTCAAACGATAACGGCGCGGCGCAATTTGGCCGCAGTGAAAACGCGAGCAACGGACCGATCATTCCGAAATCGGCAAACGAGGCCCTGCGTCCGGAAAAAGTGCCGCAACCGCCGAAACGATCGCGCAAGGCCCGCAGCCAGGTCGTGATCTTCCTGAACTTTGTCATGACCGTCATTGTCTTTGCAGCGCTCGCCGCTGCCGGCACGGTCTATTATGCGATGCACCAGTACGAAAAGCCGGGTCCGCTGCAGGCGAACCAGAACTTCATCGTCCGGGGCGGCGCCGGCATGAGCGAGATCGCCAGCGGGCTCGAGCGCGGCAACATCATCACCGATGCGCGCGTTTTCCGTTTCGTTTCCGAAGCCTACCTCGACAATGAGACGCTGAAGGCCGGCGAATATGAGATCAAGGCCGGCTCGTCGATGCAGGAGGTCATGCAGCTCCTGAAGTCGGGCAAGTCGATCCTCTACTCCGTCTCCCTGCCGGAAGGCCTGACCGTCAAGCAGATGTTCCACAGGCTGGCCGACGATCCGGTGCTCGTCGGCGACCTGCCGACGGAGCTGCCGCCGGAAGGCACCCTGATGCCGGACACCTACAAGTTCACGCGCGGCACCAAGCGCGGCGAGATCGTCCAGCAGATGGCCGCAGCCCAGAAGGTGCTGGTCGGCCAGATCTGGGAAAAGCGCGATCCCAACCTGCCGGTGTCGACGGTTGAGGAGCTCGTGACGCTTGCCTCGATCGTGGAGAAGGAAACCGGTCGCGCCGACGAGCGTCCGCGCGTCGCCTCCGTCTTCATCAACCGGCTCGACAAGGGCATGCGGCTGCAATCCGACCCGACGATCATCTATGGCATCTTCGGCGGTGACGGTAAGCCGGCCGACCGGCCGATCCTGAAGTCGGACATCGACAAGCAGACGCCTTACAACACCTATATCATCAAGGGGCTGCCGCCGACGCCGATCGCCAATCCTGGTCGTGCAGCGCTGGAAGCGGTCGCCAATCCGTCGCGCACGCCTGAGCTTTACTTCGTTGCCGATGGCACGGGCGGCCACGTCTTTGCCGAGACGCTCGACGAGCACAATGCGAATGTCCGCCGCTGGCGCAAGGTCGAGGCAGAGCGGGCGGCAGAAGCGGCGAAGGCTGCGGCTGACGCGGGCACCGCCGAGCCGGCAGCCACGCAGCCGCAATAACGCCGGCTGCTGGCGGCGCATAGCCGCGCAGCGGTGCTTGCATTGTGGACGGACGAATCACGGCGCGGATATCCCTTGCGGGATGCCGCGCCGTCGCCTTATTGCTTCTGCTGAAACCGCAACGGAGGTGATGATGCCGCTCCAATCGATGACCGGCTTTGCCCGGAGAGAAGGCAGCAGCGGCCGCCGTCGTTGGGCCTGGGAGCTGCGCTCCGTCAACGGCAAGGGCCTGGACCTCAGGCTGCGCCTGCCGCAGGGGCTCGAGCGCTTCGAGCCCGAGGTGCGCAAGCTCGCAGCGGAGTATTTTTCCCGCGGCAATCTTCAGGTCGGCCTCTCCGTCAGCGGCGGCGAGGCGGCCGTCGAGGCCGTGGTCAACCAGGCAGCTTTGACGGCGGTGCTGAACCTGCGCGGCCAACTCGGTGATCTCGTCGATCCCGCGCCACTCCGGTTCGACACGCTTCTCACTATCCGCGGCATCGTCGACTTCCGCGAGCCGGAAGAAAGCGAAGAAGAGCGTGCGGCGCTCGATGCCGGTATCCTGGCAGGTCTGGCGGGTGCGCTCGCCGATTTGCGCGCGATGCGAGAAGATGAGGGCGCGGCACTCTGTCAGATCCTGCTGGGACAGGTCGAGACGATCGAGCGGCTGACGGCGACGGTTGAGTCCGACCCGTCACGTAGCGCCGCTGCGATTGCCGATCGGCTGGCGCAGCAGGTAGCTCTGGTGATGGACAACGGCTCGTCGCTCGACCGGGACCGGCTCCATGCCGAAGTCGCTTTGCTCGCCACCAAGGCGGATCTTCGCGAGGAGATCGACCGGCTTGGTTCCCACATCGTTGCCGCCCGGGAGCTTCTGTCGAAGGGCGGTCCCGTCGGGCGCAAGCTCGATTTCCTCGCACAGGAATTTAACCGAGAATCGAATACGATCTGTTCCAAGTCCAACGCGGCCGCTGTGTCTGCCGCCGGCATCGAGCTGAAGGTCGTCATCGACCAGTTCCGCGAACAGGTCCAGAATCTGGAGTAAGGTATGAACCCGGCGACCCCTTCGCCCATCAAGATCGCCCGTCGTGGGCTGATGCTCGTCATTTCCTCGCCGTCGGGCGCAGGCAAGTCGACCATAGCGCGCAATCTCCTGGAAGCCGATCCGGAGATGAGCATTTCGGTCAGCGTGACGACACGTCAGCGGCGCCCAAGCGAGATCGATGGACGGCACTATCACTTCAAGTCGATCCGCGAGTTCGAGGCGCTGAGGTCCACCGACTCGCTGCTCGAATGGGCGGAAGTGCACGGCAATTTCTACGGTACACCGCGCGACGCGGTCGAGGCGGCCATGGCCGCGGGCCGCGACATGCTGTTCGATATCGACTGGCAGGGCGCGCAGCAGCTCCAGGAGAAGATGGCGGGCGACGTCGTCTCGATCTTCATCCTGCCGCCGTCAATGGCTGAACTGCAGTCGCGCCTGCATCGTCGCGCCGAAGACAGCGAAGAGGTGATCGCCACGCGCCTTGCCAATTCGCGCGCCGAGATCGAGCACTGGCGGGAGTATGATTACATCGTGCTCAACGACGACCTCGACCGCGCCTTTGCGTCCGTGCGTGCGATCGTCGAGGCCGAACGCCTGCGCCGCGACCGGCGCCCCGGCCTGTTCGATTTCGTCAACGGGCTGCTGACCGAAAACCCGTTCTAAGGCTTCAAAAGAAATGGCTCCGTGAGGAGCCATTTTTGACTCACGTTATTTGTAGCGCGCGCCTTGCGATCCATATGCCCGCTCAGAGGCAGTTGGCCAGGCGACAGAACTCTTCCACTGAAAGTGTTTCGGCGCGTCGCTGCGGGTCGATATCGGCCTTGGCAAGCAGCGCCTCGCCACCGAGTGGCTTCACGCTCTGCCGCAGCATCTTGCGGCGCTGGCCGAAGGCTGCATGCGTCACTTTCTCGAGCGCCGAGACCGAGCAGGGGATCGGGTTTTCCACCGGCTCCAGATGGACCACGGACGACGTCACCTTCGGTGGTGGCGTAAAGGCCTGCGGCGGCACGTCGAATGCCATCCGCGCCGTTGTGCGCCAACCACAGAGCACGCCGAGGCGGCCATAGTGGTCGTCATCCGCGTCGGCGACGATCCTCAGGCCCACTTCGCGCTGGAACATCAGCGTCAGCGACTGCCAGAAGGGCGGCCAGCGCTCGGGCAGCAGCCAGTTAACGAGCAACTGAGTGCCGACATTGTAGGGCAGGTTGGCGATGATCTTGACCGGCCCATCGTCGGCAAGCGTCTCGAACGACGTCTTCAAAGCATCGCCTTCGATGACCTGTAGCCGATCGGGATAATGCGCGCCGATTTCGGCAAGTGCCGGCAGGCAGCGCGCGTCCCGCTCAATCGCAATGACCTTCTTGGCACCGAGCGCGAGGATGGCGCGGGTGAGGCCTCCCGGTCCGGGGCCGACCTCGATGACCGTTACCCCTTCGAGCGAACCGGCGGTCCGCGCGATCTTCTGCGTCAGGTTGAGATCGAGCAGAAAGTTCTGGCCGAGCGCCTTCTTGGCATCGAGGCCGTGACGCTGGATGACGTCGCGTAGCGGAGGAAGACCGTCAAGGGCGGCCATCAGCGGGTATCTCCTGGCATATTGGCCGCAAGCGATGCGGCAAGGTCGAGCGCGGCCCGAAGGCTGTCGTCGCGGGCGACGCCCTTGCCGGCAAGGCTGAAGGCCGTGCCGTGGTCGGGCGACGTGCGGATGAAGGGAAGACCGAGCGTGACGTTGACGCTATCGTCGAAGCCGAGCGCCTTGGCCGGGATCAGCGCCTGGTCGTGATACATGCAGATGGCCACGTCGTAGGTGGCGCGTGCGCGATCATGGAACATCGTATCTGCCGGCAGCGGGCCGACGGCATCGATGCCCTCGGCACGCAGCCTGTCGATGACGGGCCGGATGACGGCGTCGTCCTCGAGACCGAGCGCACCGTTTTCGCCCGCATGCGGGTTCAGCCCGGCGATCGCGAGCCGTGGCTGTCGAAGTCCGAAACGATTGCGAAGGTCGGCCGCAGTAATCGCGCAGGTGCGGTAGATGAGGTCCGGCGTCAGTTGCTCCGGCACGTCCTTCAAGGGGATATGGATGGTGACGGGAACGGCGCGCAGCTTCGGTCCGGCCAGCATCATCACCGGCAGCACCGGCTGTCCCGTCGCCTTTTCGGCAAGATCGGCGAGATATTCGGTATGGCCCGGGAAGCGGAAGCCGGCGTCATAGAGAACCGCCTTGGCGATCGGGTTCGTGACCACGGCCGAGGCCTGTCCGGCGGTCACCAGTCGCACGGCCGTGTCGATCGCCCCGATCACGGCGCTGGCATTGACGGTGTCCGGCTCGCCCTCCTTGACCGGGGCAGGGCAGGCAAGCGGCAGCACCGGCAGCGCCGTGTCGAAGAGGGAGAGGGCGCCGGCGCAATCCGTCTCGCGGATGGACACCGTGTAGCCGAGCATCGAGGCGCGCGCGGCAAGGACCGCGGGATCGCCGATGAAAAGGAAGGGGGCCGTCGCATGGTCGCGGCGGCCGAGCCAGGTCGAGAGGCTGATGTCCGGCCCGATACCGGCCGGGTCGCCCATGGTCAGGGCGAGGGGCCCGCCGGTAGTTTCGCGCATGTTTCCGTCGTGATTACTTGTTGACGATTTGCGCCTTCTTGCGCAGCTCCTCGAGGTACTTCTCGCTGTTCGGGTCTTCGCCACCGGCCTTCTTCTTGCCGATATCCTCGGCGCGGAAGACGATTTCGGCGGCGGTGTCGTCGTTGACCTCACGCTTCTTGCAGATCGCCAGGTACTCCACGCCCTTTTCTGTCACGCGGGTTCCGGTGGTGCCGTTCTCGCCGGCCTTCTCGATCAGCGGCTTCCATTCGTCAGGCAGCTGCTGGGCAAGCATGCGGCCGAGGCTGCGGATCGACACGTCGCGATAGTTGGCGGCAAACACCTTCGAGGTTTCGCAGCCCGGGAACTGAGCGCGCGAGGCGTTGGCTTCCGCCTGCCGCTTCGCGGTGATCGCGCCGCGCTTCTTCTCGGGAATGACGAAGATCACCTGCTGCAGGAAATACTCGGTGGTCACCGGTTTCTGTCCGCCGCCTTCCATCATGCGCTTGACGAGGTCGGCGCCCTGGAGGCGGTTAGAGCTGCCGTAACGGAAGTTGACCGCACGCGGCCAGCTCATCTGCACGGCGATGAATTGCTTGAAATGTTCGGAGCCGACGCCGGCCTGATCGAGAATCTTGCCGAGCTGCTCGGTCGAAAGCTTGTTGCCCGAGGCGAAGCGCGCATAGGCGGCATCGACTTCCTGCGTGCTGACGGACTGGCCGATGCGTGCGATCTCGGCACGCTTGAGAACTTCGTCGACGAGTTGCTTCTTGGCTTCGTCGTTGCCGCCCTTCTGGCGCTGCAGGCGAAGGAAGGCCACGCGCTTGGCGATGTCGCCGGAGGTAATCACCGTGTTGTTGACCGTTACCTTGACCGTGCTCGCTGCTGCCTGAGCTCCGGAGCATATTGCAACGCTCAAGGTGCCGGCCAAAGCCAGTACCGACAGTGTCCTCAAGATCGACATTTTCCCGCCCATTCTCTTTTCCTATATCCCGGACTATCACCGTCGACAGGCTTTGTCCGCCTGCCGGCCTTGCGCCGTTGCCTTATCTTGTCGGAGGGAATGCATAATACATGCGGCCAAACGATGACAAGACCGTTTGACGGTGCCGATATCGACGAATGGGCGAACTTTTGGCTCGCCCACTCGCTTGACGATATCAATAATAGTCGAGCTCTTCGAACTTGGTGTCGCCGACGTTCACGTCGCCGAGTGTACGGAAGCTGATTCTCGCGCCGATCGACCAGTCGTTCGCGACATTGGCATCGGTATCGCGTTCCTGCTTGTAGACGATCGAGAACAGCGTGTCCTGATCGTCATAGGTTATGCCGAAACCGTTGCGTGAGATGACATCCTTGTTGATGTCATAGGTGATCGCGCCGAACACCGACCAATAGTCGTGGAACCGGTAGGCGGCGGCGGTCTGGATTTCGTCCTGGTTGGACAGAGATCCGTAGAGCGGCTGCGCTTCGATGCGCGTATAGGTCATCGCGGCCTGCCAGGTCGTGCCGAGATAGCCGACGGTGGTATCGGCGCGGCGCAGCGACAGGTCCTTTTCGTCGAGGCGGCCGGAAACGCTCGCCATCAGGCCGGACGGTGCGTCGATGCCGAACATGGCAACGTAGTCAGAACTCTTGGTCTCAAGACCGGAATTCGCCCCGGCCTTGACCAGGTCGTCCGTCGCAAACGAGTTCAGGCCACCCAGATGGAAGGATTGGCCGACGATGCCACGCAGGCCGTAGCCGCTATCGAAGGTCCCCGTGTAGCGGAAGCCGACATTGGCGCGGGTGCCGCCCTCGATCCGGTCGAAACCGGAGAACTTGTCGCGGTCAAAGAGGTTCGTTGCGTCGAACACGAAGCTCTGCGCGTCTTCGTTCGGCAGGCCGCCGGCGTACTGCTCGTTCGGGCGCGCGTAGAGCTGTGCGATCGGCTCGACGACGTGACTGCTGTCCTCGCCGACGAACAGGATCGGGTAGCGGGCTTCGAGGCCTGCGGTCAACATGCGCCGCGTTGCCGCATCGCTCGTGTTGAAGTCGCCGGTGTAGGCCGGACCCGGATTGTCCATGTTCAGCCCGATGGCATCGCCGCGCGCTGCCATCAGCGGCGTGAGGACCAGGCCGCCCGGGGCGATGAAGGTGCGCTTCCACTCGAGTTCGCCGGTCAGGCGGTGCGAGGTGCCTTCTAGGCCGCGGAAGCGGACCACGCCCGGTTGGGTAAACGCGTCGAGCCGGTTGCGCTTCACGTTCGTGAAGTTGAACGTCGCGGAAAGCTCGCCGCCCAGCACGGGATCAGGCGCCTTGTAGGAATAGTCGAGGACCTGCGCCGCCGGCTGCTGGTTTTCCTCGATGCTGTTGGCGTCGGCGTCCTGAATGTCGAAGTAGAAGGCGCGCAGATCGAAGTAGTTCCGCTTGCCGAGCCCCGTCAGGTAGGCCTGGTTGGTATAGGTGGTGCCGTCGAACGTCGACAGCTCGTAGGTCTTGGCGAAGTTGGCGTCGGACTGGACGAGTACGTTCCAGCCGAAGGTCCAGCGCGGATTGATCTCGAACTCAGCCTTCGACGCGATCATGCCGCGATTGGTATGCATCGCGTCGACGGTGCCGGGCGTGAACTTGCCCTTATCGAGCTGGCTGATGCCGGCGAAGTTCAGCGTATGGAAGCCGTTGTGGAACCGCTGGCGGAATTCTCCCTCCAGCAGGAAGCCCTGTCGCGTCAGGCCGGTAAGCGTGGCCGTCGCGTCCATATAGGGCGAGATCGCCCAGTAGTAGGGGACGCCGACGCCAACTCCGAGTTTCTGGGCCGAGCGGAACGTCGGAAACAGGAAGCCGCTCTTGCGCTTGACCGTATGGTCCGGCAGCTCCATGACCGGAATATAGGCGATCGGCTTGCCGAACAGCTCAAAGCGCGCGTTCTCCAGACGGATGGTCCGCGTGCGGCCGTTCTGGATGACGCGCTGGGCCTTGATGTGCCACAGCGAGCGATGTTCCGGCTTGGTCGAGCACGGCGTGCAAGCCGTATAGACGGCCTCGTTCAGGATGAATTCTTCGCCGTTCCGGCGCTCGCCGCTCGTGGCAGCAAGCCGCGTCAGATCGGTGGTTTCGATGCGCATCTGCTCGAGGAAACCGTCCCCGAAATCGTCGGTGACATCCATCTTGTCGGCATAGACGACATTGCCGCCGGGCTCGATGAACTGGATTTCCCCGGATGCATAGATGCGGCCATTCTTCTGGTCGTACTCGACCTGACGGGCCACCATCTTGTAGCCGCCGTAATCGATCTGCACGTTGCCGCGCACGATCACTTTTTCGGCGTCCTTGTTGTAGACGAGCTCATTGGCGGACAGAAGCAGCTTGGCGTCTTCCGGCATGTTCGGGCGCAACGAATCGAGGCGGTCCGAAGCCTGCTGCGCCATTGCAGGCGCACTCATTCCCATGGCAAGTGTCTGCAGCGCCACGCCTGCAAGCAGGGCAGCGTTGATCAGCCTTATACGTTTGCGGTTCACTACCGCCACTAGCCATCCTCCTGATTTAAAAGAATCGTCGAGCCCAGCGCCATCGCTACAACAACTGGCAACCAGGCTGCAACGAAAGGAGGCACAATGCCGCTGCTCCCGAATGCTTTGACAAGCACGGTGACGACATAAAGCACGAAGCCTGAAAGGATGCCACCGAGAATTACGGAGCGCGATTGGTTAAACCGGCTAAATTTCAGCGACACGCAAGCGGCGATCAGCGTCATGGCGACGAGCAGCAGCGGCAACGACAACATTGAGTGGAATTGAGTTTCCATGCCGTTGGTCGAAAAACCGAAGGAGCGGGCCACTTCGATCTTGCGCGGCAGGTCGAAAAACTGAATGGAATCAGCCTTTGCAAGACGTTCCTGAACAAACTCCGGCTTAAGATTGGTGGCCAGCTGTGCTGTTTTCAAACGTTGCGGAAGCTGCCCATTGCGCGTTTCCGTGACGTCGTTAAGAAGCCAGTAACCATCTTCGAGTTTCGCCGACGCCGCATCCTGTCTCAGAATGATCGTGCCCTGTGGATCAAAGTGGATGACGGTGACGTTGAGAAGCGTGGTGCCGTTGTCCTGAACCGAGCGCGCGCCGATGATCGTGTCCGTGCCGTTATAGATCTGCCGCAGCCACGGGATCGAGCCAGCATCGGCGTTCCGCGTGGAGCCCCATTCGGCCAAAAGCGCCTCGCCGCGCTTCGTTCCCCAGGCAGCAAGCGGGTTGAGCGCCACGACCGCCAGCACGCCGAAGAGGAAGGAGCCGAGGATGAAGGGCCGCAGGAACTGCCAGACGGAGATGCCGGCTGCGCGGGTCACGACCAGCTCGTAGCGGCGGTTGAGCGAAATCAGCGCCGCCATGGCCGAAAACAGCGCGACGAAGGGTATCGTCTGCTGCAGGATCAGCGGGATCCGGAGCGCGGTCATCAACAGGGCGCCGGAGATGCTGTAGCGCGGCAGGTTTGCCAGCCGGCTTGCCTGCTCGCTGAAGTCGATGATGAAGACCAGCGAGAAGATCCCGACGAGGAACCAGAACGTCGTGATCACGTAGCGCATGAAGAAGTAGCGGCCGAGCGTGCCCATCATGACGGCTGCCCTTTCTCGGCGTCAGGCCGCATCAGGCGCAGGCGAACCAGGAGTTCCTGCAGCTTTTCCTGCCCGGTCATCGGAATGTCCAGTCGCCTGTTGCTGACGAGCTGGTGAATGCAGAGGGCGCCCGCCATCAGCGGCACGGCATACATCAACGGCACGAACCACACGGAGTCCTCGGCGCTGTTGCCGGCATAGAACGTCATCCAGCGGATGAGCAGGGCCGTGCCGAGCGCGCTGACCATCGGATGAAGCCGAGCTTCGCGGTGGGAGCGTGCGTCACTGCTGAAGACCAGCGCAATCAGGCCGAAGAGAAGGGGGAAGGTCCATTCCGTGAAGCGACGGTTGAGCTCGGCGGTAAAGGCGAGCGGATTGTTCTTGTAGACGTGATCTTCCGGGTCCGGATTGATCAGGCCGGGAAGGTCGCGGTCCTTCGCTCGAATGGTCGCCTCGCGCGTCGTCTTGGTCATGTCGGCGAGATCGAAGGCATAGGAGTCGAACTTGATGATCGACACGCTGCCGTCGGGGAGCTTGCGCTGCACTTCCCCGTCTTTCATCACCAGCGCCGAGCTCTTGTCGTCGATGGCGCCTTCGCGGGCATAGTAGACGAGCTCGAAGCTCGGATTGCGCGAATCGGCGACGAAGATGCCCTGCAGCACGCCGCCGCCCCGCCGCGCGCCAACCTGGACATAAAGATTGTCTGCGACCTTGCGGAAGGTGTTCTCCTGCACGACGGACGACAGCAGATCGGCGTTGGCGGTTGCCAGCATCTTGCGCAAGGCCATACGCGAATAGGGCTCGACGAAATTGTCGACCACGAAGGAAAGCACGCTGAGGCCCAATGCCAGGTAGACCACCGGCCGGATGATCGCCATGCGCGAGCTGCCGGCGGCGTTGAGCACCGTCAGCTCCGAATCGGTGTTCATCGTCGTCAGCGTTTGTGTGACGCCGATCACCAGCGCAAACGGCAGGATGATCGTGATGACGGAAGGCAGGATGAGGGTCGCCACTTTGGCGAAGGCGAGCACGGATTGGCCGTTGTCGGTGACGAGGTTGACGTTGGTCAGCGCCTGAGTCGTCCAGGTGATGCCAAGCAACGGCAGGAGCGTCGCGAGGAACATGATCACGGCACGCCGGAATATGTAGCGTTCGATCAGCTTCATGCCCGTGTCCGGTCCAAAATCCTGCTCATGTTTCTGTTCCGGCGGCGGTTATCGAACCGGATTTCGCCCATGTCCGTAAACCGAAGCCCGGTTCTTTGCCAGCCACCCGTGCTGCTCGAATTGTGCAGCAACAGGGATAATTTAAGGCGAAGAACCTCGGTTAACCGCATGTAAACATCTGCGGGCATCTTGCCAAGCGGTTGAAAAGCGAGAAGGGTGCCGGCAACAGCTTTGACGGTGGCGAATGATGCGAATATTTGCCACTGTAACCGCCCGGTAACAGGCCGGCTTGCCATAAGCCTTGCCGTGTCGTCCGGTTGCGTTGTGCGGCCTAGATCCCCTTGGGCTGGCGCTCGATCTCCCGGAAAGATCCATTCGATCCAAAGGGTTGCGTCCAGACAGGAAATACCCGGAGTTTTCAATGTCGATGAAGTTTGAGTTCACCTTTGCCAAGTCCCATAAGCCGAGCGGTGGCGTCGCCGTTCTGCTGAAGAGCGCGGGCGCGTCGGCGGCTGCCGGCGCCGATGTCGCCGACCCCGAGAACGTCATCGCAAGGGCGGCGAAGATCAAGAAGTTTACCGGCAAGGCATTCTCCTCCCTCGACATCGTCGCGCCGCACGGCTCGCCCGCCGATCGAATCGTCGTGCTCGGTCTTGGAGACGCGGATGCGCTGACGGACCATGACTGGCTGAAGGCCGGTGGAGCCGTCGCTGCGAAGCTTGGTTCGGTCGACAAGGTGACGGTCTTCATCGACGCGCCCGACGCCAACGTGACCGGAAAGGCGGCAGCGGACTTCGCACTCGGCATGGAGATGAATGCCTACGCCTTCGACAGCTACAAGACCAAGAAGGCCGACGACGACGCGAAGCCATCCGGCAAGCCGACCAAGGTGACGATCGTCACCGGCACGGTCATCGCGGCGAAAAAGGCGTTCACGGCGGCGCAGGCCGTTGCCGAAGGCGTGTTTCTCGCCCGCGATCTGGTGAACGAACCGGCCAACGTGCTGGGCCCGGTCGAGTTTGCCGCCAAGGCGAAGGAGCTGGAAAAGCTCGGCGTCGAGGTAGAGATCCTCACCGAAAAGGAAATGAAGAAGCTCGGCATGGGCGCGCTGCTCGGCGTCGCGCAAGGGTCGAGCCGCCCACCGCGCCTCGTCATCATGCAGTGGAAGGGCGGCAAGTCCAAGGACCGTCCGCTTGCCTTCGTCGGCAAGGGCGTCGTCTTCGACAGCGGCGGCATCTCGATCAAGCCGGCTGCCGGCATGGAGGAAATGAAGGGCGACATGGGTGGTGCGGCCGCCGTCACCGGCCTCATGCACGTGCTCGCCGCCCGCGAAGCCAAGGTCAACGCCATCGGAATCATCGGCCTTGTGGAAAACATGCCCGACGGCAGTGCGCAGCGCCCGGGTGATATCGTGACCTCCATGTCCGGCCAGACGATCGAGGTGATCAACACCGACGCCGAAGGCCGTCTCGTGCTGTGTGATGCGCTCTGGTACTGCAACGATCGCTTCAAGCCGCAGGCGATCATCGATCTCGCGACCCTGACCGGCGCGATCATGGTTGCACTTGCAACGCATCATGCCGGCCTGTTCTCCAACGACGACCGTCTGGCGGGGCAGCTTCTTGCCGCCGGCATCGCGACGCACGAGCCCCTGTGGCGCATGCCGCTCGGCCGGGAATACGACAAGATGATCGACAGCAAGTTCGCCGACATGAAGAACACCGGCGGCCGCCACGGTGGCGCGGTTACCGCGGCGCAGTTCCTCAAGCGCTTCGTCAAGGATACCCCCTGGGCGCATCTCGACATCGCTGGCACCGCGATGGGTGCGCCGACCGACGAGGTCAACCAGTCCTGGGGTTCGGGCTTCGGCGTGCGGCTGCTCGATGAGCTGGTGCGGGCGAGCTACGAGGCCTGATCGGCAATGCCGGACGTGATGAAAGGCGGGAGGCAATCGGCATGACCGAGATCCTGTTCTACCACCTGACGGAATCGAAGCTGGAAGACGCGCTGCCGCCGCTGCTCGACAAGAGTGTCGAGCGCGGCTGGCGCGTGGTCGTACAGACGGTCGATGCAGACCGCCGCGATGCGCTCGATACGCATCTCTGGGTCTATCGCGACGAGAGTTTCCTGCCGCATGGCACTGACGCCGGCGACTTTGCTGCGGACCAACCGGTGTTGCTCGTCGCCGACGATGGCAATGCCAATGCGGCGACGGTGCGTTTCGTCATCGATGGCGCGAGCCCACCTGACGTTTCGGCCTATGAGCGCATCGTCTTCATGTTCGACGGCTACGACCAGGAACAGCTCGAAGGCGCGCGCGGCCATTGGAAGCGGCTGAAGGGCGAGGGGCACACCTTGACCTACTGGCAGCAGAACCGCGACGGCCGTTGGGAAAAGAAGGCCTGAGTTTACAAGCGTTACGACAAAAAAAGCCCGCGGCCGAGACCGCGGGCTCTTTGTTTCCGGCATGTCCGGAAGATCAGTCGTGGAAGGCCTCGACGAACTTGCGCTTGCCGAGCATGAAGGCATCTGCGACGTGGCGCAACGGCGCCAGATCGACGTCCGACTTCCCGGCTTTGACGATTTCGGCGAAGCGCCGGTAGAGCATCGGATATTCCTGCTCGGGCTCCTCGTGCACGAGCTTGCCGTCGATGGAGAGCTTGGCGCCGCCTTCCGACAGCACCATCTCGCCCGCCGCCGTGCGGGCAACGATGTCCCAGCTCTGCTTGCCGGTCTGGCGCCAGTCGAATTCCGCCGCGACCGGCAATTTTTGGCCGTCGGTGAAGGTGATGTTGGCGGCGATCGGCGCGTCACGATTTTCGGGGAATTCGAGCACGGCCGACGTTACGAACAGCGGGCGTGGCAGGATGTGGGTGACGATCGACAACGCGTTGATGCCCGGATCGAAGATCCCGAGGCCCCCGGCCGCCCAGATCCATTCCTGGTTCGGGTGCCAGTGGCGCACGTCTTCCTTCCAGATGACCTGGACATCCTTGATCGTCGTCGTTGCCAGGAAGGACTTTGCAGCTTCCACGGCCGGCGCGTAGCGGGAGTGCCAGCTTGCAAACAGCGACAGCCCCTTCGATGCTGCCAGCGCCTCGAGGTCCGCGACCTCGCTGAGCGTCGCGCCCGGCGGCTTTTCCAGAAACACGTGCTTACCGGCGTCGAGCGCGACGCGAGCTGCCTCGTAGCGATACTGCGGCGGCATGCAGAGCGACACGGCTTCAATCGCAGGAACCGCGTCGAGCATCGCCTCGATCGATTTGAAATTGTCGATGCCGTCGACCGTCCCATGTCGGCTCGCGGCGGCAATCAGCTGATAGTCGCTGTTCTTGGCGATCGCCGGAAGGTGCTGGTCGCGAACGATCTTGCCGATGCCGACAAGCGCAATTTTGATGGGGGCCATGGTGTTCCGCTCGATTTGTATGACTTATTGTCGGCTCTTGTAGCAGATTGCACACCGGGAGCAAGCCGCCGCTCCGCCCACGGCTATGACATCGATGTCGATGGAATCGACAGATTGTCATTCCCTCTCAACGTCGCCGCACTAACTCTACCGATGGACGTGCGATGCCGTGCCGTCAACTGGACTGACATGGGTGGTCTGACCACCCGAACGAGGAGTGAACGATGCAGCAGCAGATCCGTCGGGCAAGCCGAGCCGACCTCGACATCATGATCGAGTGGGCCGCGGAAGAGGGGTGGAACCCCGGCCTCGGCGACGCGGGGCCTTTCTGGGCAGCCGACCCCGAGGGCTATTGGGTGGCGGATGGAGAGGGGGCGCCGGTCGCCGCGATCTCACTGGCGCGGTACAACGAAAGCTTCGGCTTTCTCGGCTTCTTCATCACCCGGCCGGATCATCGTGGCAGGGGCATCGGCCGACAGCTGTGGCAACAGGCGATGTCGGTTGCCGATCGGCGCATCGTCGGTCTGGACGGTGTGGTCGCGCAGCAGGAGAACTATAGCCGGTCCGGCTTCGTCTACGCCCACGCGAACATCCGCTACGGCGGCATCATCGACGTGGTCGAGCCGCCGGGCGCGGATCTGCTGGAGGTCGCGCCGGTGCACATGCCGCTCCTCATCGACTATGATCGCCGCTTCGTCCCGGCGCGTCGCGAGGTGTTTCTGCGCGAGTGGCTGAAGGCGAGCGACGGGCGGCGCAGCGTCTTGCTGCTGCGCGATGGCGCGGTGGCGGCCTATGGGACGATCCGGGCCTGCCGCAACGGCTTCAAAATCGGGCCGCTCTTTTCCGACACCGAGACCGGCGCCGATCTGGTCTTTCGCAAGCTTGCCGCCGGCGTCAACGGCAGCGAAGTATACCTCGATATCCCTGAACCGAACGCCTCGGCCAAGGCACTTTGCGATCGCTACAATCTCAAGCCCGTGTTTGAGACCGCGCGCATGTATCGTGGGCCGGATCCGGGGCTGCCGCTGGCGCGAATTGACGGAATTACCACTTTCGAGCTGGGCTGACGGAGGGGAGGCGACGGCGGGGCCGGCTTCTGTCAGCCGGCCATCGCGTCTTCATATTCGGCGGAAAGTTCGAGCCATTGCTCTTCGGCATGCGTGAGTTTCGCTGCCGCGTCGGAGCGTTCCTTGGCCTTTTGTGCAGCCTTGGCCGGCGACTTTTCGTAGAGCGCCGGATCGGCAAGTTCCACATCAAGTGCCTGAATCAGTTTCTCCAGCTTTCCGGTCAAGGATTCGATTTCGTTGATCTTCTTGCGGAGCGGCGCCAGCGAGGCGCGCTTGTCGGCATTGACCTTGCGCTGGTCCGCCTTCGAAAGGCTGTCGTCGACACCGGTCGGCCTCGGCTTCTCGTCCTTCGCCTTGGGGCCACCGACAATCAGGCTGCGGTAATCTTCGAGGTCGCCGTCATAGCTCGTCACGGTACCGTCGCGCACCAGCCACAGCCGGTCGGCCGTCGCTTCGATCAGGTGCCGGTCGTGTGAAATCAGGATCACGGCGCCGGAATAGTCGTTGAGTGCGGTGATCAGCGCGTTGCGGCTGTCGATGTCGAGGTGGTTGGTCGGCTCGTCGAGGATCAGAAGGTTCGGCGCGTCGAAGGCGGCAAGGCCCATCAGCAACCGCGCCTTTTCGCCGCCGGAAAGATCCTTGGCGGGCGTTTCCATCTTTTCCGTCGCAAGCCCCATCTGCGCCACGCGTGAGCGCACCTTGGCTTCAGGCGCTTCCGGCATGCGCCGGCGCACATGCTCGACCGCACTTTGCGTCGGGATCAGGTCGTCGAGCTGATGCTGGGCAAAGAAGCCGACCTTGAGATTGGGAGCGATCTTCAGTTCGCCCGCCTCAGGCGCGAGGCGACCCGAGATGAACTTGGCGAAAGTGGACTTGCCGTTGCCGTTCGAGCCGAGCAGCGCGATCCGGTCGTCCGTGTCGATCCGCAGGTTCAAGCGCTTGAGGATAGGCTTGCCGGGCTCGTAGCCGACGGTACCGCCGGTGACGGCGATGATCGGCGAAGCCGCTTCCTTCTCCGGATCCGGGAAGGAGAAGCCCTGGACATGATCTTCGATCACGGCCGCAATCGTTCCCATGCGCTCCAGCGCCTTGACGCGGCTTTGCGCCTGGCGCGCCTTGGTGGCCTTGGCCTTGAAGCGGTCGATGAAGCTTTGCAGGTGCTTACGCGCCGCATCGTTCTTGGCCTTCGCCTTCATCTGCAACTCGTCGGCTTCCGCCTTCTGCCGCTCGAACTGGTCGTAGGGCCCGCGATAGAAGGTGAGCTTCTTCTGGTCGAGATGCACAATGGCGTTGACCGCCGTGTTCAAGAGGTCGCGGTCGTGGCTGATGATGATGACCGTGTGCGGATAACGGCGGATGTAGTCCTCGAGCCACAGCGTGCCTTCAAGGTCGAGATAGTTGGTCGGCTCGTCGAGCAGCAGCAAATCCGGCTCGGAAAAGAGTACGCCCGCAAGCGCCACCCGCATCCGCCAGCCACCGGAAAACGACGAGGCGGGACGCAGCTGTGCTTCATGGTCGAAGCCGAGGCCGGCGAGAATGCTTGCAGCACGCGCTTCGGCCGAATGGGCGCCGATGTCGGCAAGCCGAGTCTGGATCTCGGCAATCCGGTGCGGATCGGTCGCGGTTTCGGCTTCGGCGACCAGCGCCGTGCGCTCCTTGTCCGCCTTGAGCACGATCTCGATCAGCGGTTCTTCTGTGCCGGGCGCTTCCTGCGCGACCTGGCCGATGCGCGCGTTTTTGGGTAGCGCGATCGTGCCGGCTTCCGACGCGAATTCGCCGGTTATGATGCGAAACAGCGTGGACTTGCCAGCGCCGTTTCGGCCCACGAGCCCCGCCTTCGTGCCCGCCGGAAGCGTCACGGATGCGTTTTCGATGAGGAGACGTCCCGCGATGCGGGCGGAAAGGCCGGAAATCTGGATCATTGCGGCCTTTTGCCCGGACTTGGCCGGGAAGGCAAGAGGTGTCGGCGTGCTGTTGCCACCGCTGTGGCGGGTCGGGAATTCAAGAGGTCATTGTTATCGATTTTTGAACAAGGCGTTCCGACAATCGATACTACACATCCTCATCGTGAGGGACCATCTCAACAACGGAAGGGCGGGGAACGCTCTTCTGACCGCCTCGATCGACCGAACGCCAGTGGCAGAGGCCCCGCGTTCCGAGGGACGACCGATCCGGCCAAGGACATTTTTGATGAAACCTCGTTCAGCCGAACGAGCCTCCCAGGAGCAAAGACCATGAAAACCGCAATCCAGACCGCTCTTTCCGCCGCTCTCGTTGCAACCGCTATCCTCGGTGGCGCTTCTGCTGCCTTTGCCGGCGGCAGCTACTATGAAGGCGTCAGCCCGACCCCGCTCTATACCGAGCGCACGCCGGCCGTCACCGGCAAGTCGTCCTTCACCATCGGCAGCTCCGAAGCCGGCTATGTCGATCGCACCAACACCGGCTCGGTCGCAAACTTCAGCGTCGCGCCGAAGAGCGTGATCGGCGGCGAAGGCGAATACTACCAGGGCATTTCGCGCTAACGGCGATGAATGAGGGGGCGCGGGTTTTGGCCCGCACCCCATTTCAAGGGATTTGATGGATCACCGTGATGATCCTATGAGGCGACCCCAAGCGCCTATGCGGGCCTAGTCCCCGACCTTCTACCTCCACCAAGGAACAGATTGATGAAGAAGTCCTTTGCCGCAATCCTCGTTGCGGCGGCCATGCTCGGCGGCGCGTCCGCCGCTGTCGCAGGCGGAAGCTACTACGAGGGCGTTAGCTCCACGCCGCTCTTTACCGGCCGCGCCGAAGCCTCCGCCGGCACCGGCGTGTCCGCGACCGCAAGCCGCGGCGACTACTATGCGGGCATCGAAGACAGATCCGTCGACAAGACGGCAAGCGGCGCGATCGCCAATGGCGGCGCCAGGGCTTTCGGCGAGGCCGACCAAAACAAGCAGTAAGTCACGCCAGACGGTTGACCGAACAACCCGGTCCCGCCCACGCGGGGCCGGGTTGTTTCGTTTTGGCGTTGCCAAATGAGGTACATTGCCATGACAGAAAAAGTCGAAGTCGCCGAGCGGCTCTTCGAGCTCTACCACTGCGTTCATCGCCTGGTGAACGCATCGATGTCGGAGGAAGGCGTTTCGCTCGCGCGCAGCAAATTCCTGTTTTATCTGAACACGCTCGGCCCCTGTCGCTGCGCGGATATCGCCTCGGCGCTCGGCTTTGCGGCCAGAACCGTCACCGAAGCGATCGATGGCCTGGAGCGGGGCGGCATGGTCCTGCGCGAACCGGATCCGGAAGACCGCCGCGCGAAGATCATCTCGATCACCGACCGCGGTCGGCTGGCGCTGGAGGCGGCACTGCAGCCGCGCCATCGCACGATCGATGAGCTGTTCTCAGCGCTCGACGATTGTGAACGCACCGAATTCTTCCGGCTGCTCGGCTGTCTGCGTGAAAGGGCGTCGGAAATCGACGAAAGCCGTCACCCGGACGCCGCCTGATTTGCAAGCGTCAAGCGGCGCTCTGGCCGTAGCCCCTGCCGCGGCCGAGGGCCGCCGAATAGCACAGGATGCCGGCGCCATCGCGTGCGCCGGCGAGGGCCTGCTCCGCCTGGGTCAGCAGATCGGCGCTCGTCGATGCCGGTTGCGCAAGGGTGATGCCGGCCGCAAGCGAAAGCGTCTCGGCCGTGTGCGCCCGTCCGGGGAGGGTGACCGTCAGTTCCTTCACCGACTGCCGCAGACGCCGGGCAATGGCCTCGGCATTTTCGGTGCTGACATCCCGGCACACGAAGGCAAACTCCTGCTGGCCCACGCGGGCGACGAAATCGTCCTTCTTGATCGACTTGCGAAACAGCGTCGAGAGCTTGGAAAGCGCCTTCGCGGCGACCGTGCCGCCGTGGTGCTCCGCCATTTCACGCAGCCCTTCCACCGAGGCAAGAAGCAGGGCAACCGGCTGGTCTGCCCGTTCCGCTTCGAGGATCGAGTCGAGTTTTGCCGTCAGCGCCAGGCGGTTCGGCAGGCCCGTGGCCGGGTCGCGGGTCAGGGATCGCCGGCTTTCGGCAAGCTCGCCTTCGAGTTCGGCGAGACGTGTCATGCTGGTTTCCAGCGCCTGCTGGAGAGCGCCTTCTTCATTCGTCAAACGGCCAGCCGCTTCCCGCAGTCGCGCGGCGTCGTCGGCGAATTCGGACATGCCTGCAACGGGGTCCGTGGCCAGGCGGCCGGCGAAATGGTCCAGTTCATCCTTGAAGCTCTGTTTCTGCAGCAAGGCGAGCCTGAGCTTTCCGGCAATCTCGGCAAGCGCTTCCTGGCCCGCGGCTCTCGCGCGGTCCGCGGCAAGTGCTGCATGGGAGATGAGGTGATGCCTGAGACCCAGGGCATCCAGCGCATCCTGCTGCGGGTTGTGCCCGAGTGCGGCGAGTTCGCGGGAAAGCTCCGGCAGGCGACCGGATAGCGCCTCGTAGACAAGCTCGTAATTGCGGGGCAGGGCCGCGATCCCGTGCGCCGACATCGCATGCGCCACCTTCAGAATGATCGCCGCCTGCCTTGCCTGCGATCGGCTGGCATCCGCTGGAACTTGCCTGTTCATTCTGTCGTGGCCCCCGGTCGCTTCTCGATCTCTGGCTTGATAAGCCGCCACTATGAGAAGGCTGCATTTAAGGGAGTCTGAAGATTTCGGGCTCTGGGCGATTCCCGCCCGGTATGGTTGCTAAATTCCATCGGTCCTCCGTCCACTGCAACCGCATGTCGCGGGGAATGGACGGTCGTCAACTGTCGCCATCTTTATACTTGACGCCTTTAGTCACCAATTATATTCGGCGCTGCTAAATCGGGCATCGAGCCCGGGCAAACAGCGACGGTCAAGCATGTCCCTCTCGTTCATTGCGGATCTGGCGAAATGGGGCGACCGGCCGGCGCTGGTCTTTTCCGGGCAACGGATCGTCACCTATCGCGAACTCCATGAGCGGGTCACCCGCCAGGCACTTGCCTTTCGCGGTCCGCGCGGGCTGGTAACGATCGAGGCCGAGCTTTGCGAGCATGCGATTGTCGCCTATCTGGCAGCGCTCGCCGCCGGGCATGCCGTCGCCATGCAAGCCCCGAAGAACGGCGCTGCCGGCTCCTGGGTCGATGCCTTCGAGCCAGACTTCGGCTTCCGTCGCATCGATGGCCGCTGGCGCACGGAGCATCTGCGACAAGGCGATCGGACGCCCCATGACGAACTGGCCGTCATGCTCTCGACATCGGGCAGCACCGGTTGCGGCAAGGCCGTGCGTCTCTCGCGGGAAAACATTTCCGCCAACGCTGTGGCGATCGCGGACTATCTCGGCCTGACGGCGGAAGATCGCGGCTGCCTGATCCTGCCGCTCCATTATTCCTACGGCCTGTCGGTGCTGAATTCTCACCTGGCCGTCGGCGCCAGCCTCTATATTCCCGGCGGCTCCATCCTCGATGCCGGTTTTCTCGATGGTCTCGCGGAAAGCGGAAGCACGAACCTCTCGGGCGTGCCCTACTCCTACGAGCTGCTGGAAAAAGTGGGCTTCCGCGACCGTCGCTTCGCCAAGCTGCGTTTCATGACTGTCGCCGGTGGCCGCTTGAGCGCTGATGTTATCCGACTCTACAACGACCATCTCGGCACCCAGGGTGTGGCTTTCTTCGCCATGTACGGCCAGACCGAGGCCACCGCCCGCATCGCCTATGTGCCGCCGGCTCAGCTTTCCGGCAACGAGGACAGGATCGGCGTCGCCATTCCAGGTGGACGCCTTCTGATCGTGAGCGAGAGCGGCGTGCCGATCGAAAGCGACGGCGTGGCTGGCGAACTCGTCTATCGCGGCCCGAACGTCATGATGGGCTATGCCATTTCACGGCATGACCTCTGCCGCGGCGCCGACCTTGCCGAATTGCGGACCGGCGACCTCGCCATGCGCCATGCCGACGGCCTGTTCCAGATCGTCGGCCGCATGAAGCGGATCTCCAAGATCGCCGGGTTCAGGATCGCGCACGATGTGCTGGAAGCGGGGCTCGAGGCGCGCGGCATCACCGCTGCCGTCGTCGGCGACGATGCCGGCCTTCACGCCTTTTACGCCGGCAGCCGCGATGCCGAAGAGATCAGGCGGCTCTTGGCGCAGGCAAGCGGGCTGACATTGGCCCACCTGAAGGCGACGCCCCTTGCCGAGATGCCGCGGCTTGCCAGCGGCAAGATCGATTACAACGGGCTGAACATGGCGGCCCGCCAGGCGGCGGCCAGTGGCGGTGATGATAACGGCGGTATCGAAGGGCTCTTTGCCCAGGTCTTCTATCCGAAGCGGGTGAAGCGGTCCGACAGCTTTGTCTCGCTCGGTGGCGATTCCTTGCGCTTCGTTCAGCTGTCGATCGGGCTGGAAAAGGCGCTGGGGCAAGTTCCGGATACCTGGGAGACCTTGCCGATCGCCGAGCTATCGCTCCAGGAACGGCGCGAGACTGCCACGCGACGGATCGGCACGGACCTCTTGATCCGTGCGCTTGCCATTCTTCTGGTCGTCCTGCACCACGAGGTCCTGTGGCCGATCCCCGGCGGGTCGGCGGCAATGGTCGTTCTCGCCGGCTTCAGCCTTGCGCGCTTTCAGATGGGAGCGCTGCTTGCAGGCGACGGCTGGGCGATCCTGCGGCCGCTCGCGCAGGTGCTGATCCCCTATTATCTGATCGTTGCGGCCTATGCGGTCGCCTGGGGTGAGGTGCCCTGGGCCTCGGTCTTTCTCGTCGGCAACTTCGGCGTGGCCCTGCCGGAAACGCACGGCATGGTGCCCTATCTCTACTGGTTCATCGAGGCCTATTGCCAGATGATGGTGGTCTTCGTCGGGCTCTTTGCCGTCCCGCAGTTTCGCCGTTTCGTGTCGGCAAAACCCTTCGCCGCCGGGATGGCCTTGCTTCTGGCCGCGCTTGTTACCCGTCTGGCGCTGCCACTCGTCTGGCCGATCGGCAATCGCCAGATCTTTACGCTGCCATGGATCTTCTATCTCGCCGTCATTGGCTGGTGCGCCGCCGTTGCGGAAACGGCCAGGCAGCGGCTGCTGTTGATGCTGGCCGGCACGGGGGCCCTCCTGTTCTTCGGCCTCTACGAAGGAGTCTGGATCGGCACGAAGATCAAATATCTGCTGCAGATCGCCGTCCTGGCAGCGCTGCTTTACCTTCCACGCGTCAGTCTGCCGCGCTGGTCGGCTCAGCTCATCCTGCCCCTGTCGGCGGCGGGTTTCCACATCTACATCCTGCACCGCTTCGTGCCGGAATTGCTGATGGTGCCGATGCAGCCGGCCTTGCCGCCGGCGGCTTTTTCGCTGCTGTCGATCGTCGGCGGCGTGGCGCTCGGCCTCGTCGCATGGCTCGGCCAGCGTCAGCTCTTGAAGAAGCTTACCGCATGGCGCGGGCGTGAGATCCGGCCACTGCGGCTGTTCGGCTTCGAGGCGTTACGCTCGCCGTTACGCCCACTGTGATCCTTGGGTCCTCAGAAACTGGGCCAGGTCCAGTATCAGGGACGGGCGCCCGTCGCGTGCGCCTGACCGCGATGGTGGGTCTGGTGGTTGAAGAAGTGGCCGAGCGTCGGCGCCAGCCTCTGCGCGACGGCCGCCGGATTGGTGAGCGTTCTGTAGCTAAGCAAAGCGCCAAGGCGCTCGTCGCTGAGGTTGTCGATCCAGGCGATGATGCGTTCGTCCTCGGCCGCCCGCGCGGCGGTAAGCCCGGCGAGGTCCTCGTGCAGGGTCGTGTCGAGTGAAGCAGGGGTATTGCCCTCGCCTGTGAAGCGCTTCATCCAGATGCGGTCGGCAACGAGGATATGATTGAGGGTTGAAAGCAGTGAGCCGAAAAAGGCGCCGCGGTTTTCCCGCAATTCGGCATCGGTCAGCTCCGCAGCAGCAGCATAGACGAGGCGGTTCGCCCAGCGGTTATAATCGGCGAACATGCGAAAATGATCGAGCATCGGCTACCTTCCTGATGGCTGCGGTTGCGGATGGCGACGCTAACCCGGAACCGCATTCCTGTGTCTGATATCATTCATGAAATTTACTGATTTGATGACGCGGCGGATATGTCGTTCAAGAGGACGCCAATCGTCCCGGAGAGTTTGCATGACTAGAAAGCTCTATTCGCTGTGTGGATCCGACAGGGCGCGTCCCTTCTCGCCGCATGTGTGGAAGACCGCGATGTCGCTGGCCCACAAGGGGCTCGACTTTGACACCGTGCCGATCGGTTTCACCGAAATCCGAGCGATCGAGGACGGGGCGACGAACCTGGTGCCGTTGCTGCGGGATGGAGAAAAGCTCGTGAAGGACAGCTTCGAGATCGCCCTTTATCTCGAACGGACCTATCCGGACCGTCCGGCGCTCTTTGCCGGCGAGGGGGCGATGGCGATCTCCCGCTTCGTCGAGGGTTGGTCGCAGGCGACGCTGCACCCGGCCGTCACCCGCATCATTATCCGGGACATTCACGACCGGCTGGACCCCGTCGATCAGGCCTATTTCCGCGAGAGCCGGGAAAAGCGCTTCGGCACGTCGCTCGAGGCCGTGGCCGAAAGTGGCGGATCCTCTCTCGCAACCTTCTCGGAAAAGCTCGAGCCTTTGCGCCATCTGCTGAAGATTCAGGATTTTCTGGGTGGTGCAACGCCGCTTTTCGCCGACTACATCGTCTTCGGCGCGTTTCAATGGGCGCGCATCGTCTCGCCGCAGCGCCTGCTTCAGCCGGGTGATCCCGTCACCGCCTGGTTTGAGCGCTGCCTCGATCTGCATGGCGGGCTCGGGCGCAGTGTGACGGCTGCGTGAAACCCGCCTGGCCTAAGCCGAATCATCGGTGAACCCCCTTGTTTTGCGCGGAATTGGCGGCTAATGAACCGCCACTTCTCAAGAAACAAGGGATTTGAGCCAATGGCTATTGAACGTACCTTCTCGATGATCAAGCCGGACGCGACCAAGCGCAACCTGACCGGCGCCATCACCAAGATGCTCGAAGATGCCGGCCTGCGCGTCGTCGCTTCCAAGCGCGTCTGGATGAGCCGTCGCGAAGCCGAAGGCTTCTACGCCGTTCACAAGGAGCGTCCGTTCTTCGGCGAACTGGTCGAGTTCATGTCCTCCGGCCCGACCATCGTTCAGGTTCTCGAAGGCGAAAACGCAATCGCCAAGAACCGCGAAGTCATGGGCGCCACCAACCCGGCAAACGCTGACGAAGGCACGATCCGCAAGGTTCACGCTCTCTCGATCGGCGAAAACTCGGTTCACGGTTCGGATGCTCCGGAAACCGCTGCTGAAGAAATCGCCTACTGGTTCTCGGGCACCGAGATCGTTGGCTGATTCAAAATCTTCGGTTCGAGCCATAGCGGCTTGAATTGACTCAGGATTTGAGCCGGAGCGGAAACGCTCCGGTTTTTTGTTGCCCGGTCTCTCAGACGGGGCACTTCGCGGTCTCGAAATGGGCTGGTGCCTTGCCGCCGCTGAAGACCGCCGGGTTCTTGTCGTAGGCCGGGCCCTCGACCAGCGGTTTGGCCGGCATGATGTCCTGATCGACATCGGAGACGACGGTGGTCTCAAGCTTCTGCAGTGACTGGCCTTCGGGGCCTTTGACCTCGATCGACACCGTATAGGGGCGATCCTTCTTCACGCAGGTGACATCGGGGCTTTCCAGCACCACCTTCTCCAACTTCGGAAAGAGCTTGCGCTCCAGTGTCAGCGCGTCGCCGCCGGCCGGATTTTCGAAGCGCGCCACCACGATGCTGCCGTCGGGCACCGCCTCGGCCTTGGTCAGCGTGACCATGTAGGTCGCATAGGCGAGGCGGTAGTTGAAGACGAACATCTTGCCCGTCAGCTTCAGCGGATCCGGGCCGCTCTCGCGCTGACATGCCGCAGCGGCAAGTGCGATGGCAAGTGTGGCCAAGATCCCGAATGTCCTTGTCATGGGCCTGCTTCTTCCCTGTTGCGGTGATAGTGGCGCTTGGCTTTGGTGCGGTTGCCGCAGACGGCCATGTCGCACCAGGTGCGGCTGCGGTTGCGGCTGCGGTCGAGAAACAGCCAGCCGCAATTCGGGCAGATCTTCAGCCGATCGGGCTCGGGGTTGGCGGCAAGCGTGAGCGCCGATTGCGCCGTTGCGGTGTCGAGCGAAAGCAGGCCGCCCTGGTGCGTCGAGCCGCGCAAGACGCCGGCGATGGCTTCCAGCAGATCCGCCAACAGTTCCGGCCGGCCTGTGTCCGAGATCTCTGCGCGAAAATGCCGGTCGGTCGCTTCGCGCAACTGCAAGAGCCGGTCACGGTTCTCCGCGGCGACAGGCGCAAGCGCGCCGAAGCGTACACTCTCCGCGCTGTAGCGGTTGGCGGCTTCTGCAAAGGAATGGAGTGCGACGACATCGGCGAAGCGGTCGATCCGGCGTTCGGGATCGAAACGCAGGACGATGGAATTGGCGACATCCAGTGCCAGGGCGCCGCCGGCAAATCGATGGGCTGTCCAGGTGAAGGTCATGCAAAAATCCTAACTGGTAAAATGGATTTTACCAGTTATATTGATCTTGTCACGCTCCGGATGCGCCATGCTCTATTTTCTGCAGCAGCTCGCCAATGCCGTTCCCGTCGCAGCGCTCTACGCGGCGCTGGCCTTTGGCTACGCGATCGCCTTTGCCGTGACCCGCCGGGCCGATCTCACCTATGGTGCGCTCTTTGCCTTCTCGGGCCAGATCTTTGTGCTGTTTGCTGCTTTCGGCTGGGACCGGCTGTGGCTGGTGCTTCCGGCCGCCCTTGGTCTCGGTACGGCGGCTGCCCTGACTTTCAGTGTTGGTGCCGGGCTCGTCGCCGGGCGGTATGTCATGCGGCCGTTGGCCTTCTCGTCGGCCAACACCGTCGTCGTCGCCTCGCTCGGCTGCCTGCTGGTGCTGATGGAGACGGCACGGCTTGCCTCGGAGACCCGCAGCCTGTGGCTGCCGCCGTTCCTCAATGCCAACATCGTCTTCTGGGATGATCCGCGTTTCCCGGTCACGTTGACCGTCATCCAACTCGGCGATACCGCGCTGATGGCGGCGTTGGTGGCGGCCGGGCACTGGTTCCTGACCCATTCGCGGGCAGGGCGGTTCTGGCGGGCCGTCTCCGAAGACCGGGGGGCTGCAGCGCTTTGCGGGGTTGACGCGGCCACTGTCTACATCGCCGCCTATGGCGCGGCGTCCCTGATTGCTGCCCTTTGCGGCATCCTCGCCGCGTCCTACTACGGCAACATGGATTTCGGCACGGGGCTTACTTTCGGCGTCAAGGTACTGTTCATCGCCGCCATCGGCGGCCAGGCCTCGCCGCTCTATGCAGCCCTCGGCGCTGCCGCGGTCGGCCTGCTCGAAACGCTATGGAGCGCCTATGGGCCGATCCTCTGGCGCGACTTTGCGATCTTCGGATTTCTGGTGATCGTGCTGGCGGTGACGCGCAAGGAGAAGGTCATTCCCTGACCTCAAGGAACGGCGGCTACTTCGACCAGCGGTCCCGTGCGGTGTCGTCGGCATCCTTGGCGCTGACCCAGCCGCCGGTCGTGCCGTCGCCCAAATGTTCCTTCTTCCAGAAGGGAGCCGATGTCTTCAGGAAATCCATGATGAAGTTGGCGCCGTCGAAGGCGGCCTGCCGGTGCCGCGAGGCGGCAACGACAAGCACGATGTTCTCGCCGGGAAGGATCTTGCCGTAGCGGTGGATGGCGGTGGCCGCCTGGAGCGAGAAGCGCTCGACCGCCTCCTGGCATATGCGTTCGATCTCCGCCTCGGCCATGCCGGGGTAGTGTTCCAGTTCGAGGGCGGCAAGCGTGCCTGCCTCGTCGCGGCAAAGCCCGGAAAAGGTGGTGATGGCGCCGATGTCGGCACGCCCGGCCGAAAGCTTGGCGACCTCGCTATTGAGGTCGAAATCCTCGCGCTGGACGCGCACGGTCACCGGCGCGCGCATGGCCTCAGCCACCCGTCATCGGCGGAAACAGGGCGATCTCCCGGGCGCCGGCGATCGGCTCCTTGTGGTCGACATGTTCCTGGTTGATGGCCGCGCGGATGACGTTTTCATGTTCGAGCGCCGCCTCGTATTCCTCGCCGAGCGTCTTCAGGTGCTGAAGCAGATCGGCAATGGTGACGACACCGGCGGGAAGGTCGAGGGTTTCCTCGCCCTTGCCGATACGCTCGCGCACCCATGAGAAATAGACCAGGTTGACGGTGCTCATTCGTTGACCACGTGCTTGAGGCCGGCGCGGAAGTAATCGTAGCCCGAATAGAGCGTGATCGCGGCGGCAATCCACAGGAGCACGATACCGGCTTCCGTCGTATAGGGCAAAATCTTGTCGCCGGCCGGGCCGGCAAGCAGGAAGGCGATGGCGACCATCTGGATCGTCGTCTTCCACTTGGCGATGCGGGTAACGGGAACGCTGACCTTCAGCGCCGCCAGATATTCGCGCAGGCCCGAGACCAGGATTTCACGGCACAGAATGATGATCGCAGCCCAGATCGACCAGCCGGCGATCGTGCCGTCGGCGGCGACGAGCAGCAGGATGGAGGCGACCAGCAGCTTGTCGGCGATCGGATCGAGCATCTTGCCGATGTTCGATGTCTGCTTCCAGATGCGCGCTAGATAGCCGTCGAAGAAATCGGTGATCGAGGCAACGGCAAAAAGCGCCACTGCCGTCCAGCGCGCGAAGTCCGAACTGTGCAGCCGTCCTTCGACGAAGAAGCAAAGGACGATCAGCGGCACGATCAGGATGCGGAAGTAGGTGAGCAGGTTCGGGATGCTGTAGGCGACGGGCGTGGGCATGGATTCGTGTTCTCTGGTTCGTCAGGTACAGAAATGACTTTGCTGGCCGGAGGTCAACAGGTCATCGTCGTCAACTGTCATATTTGCCCTATCGCATGTGAACGCCGGGTGAATTGTGACATCAGGTTTTCATTTCCCGGCATCGTCGTGGAAATGTTCGTAGACCAGCCGCGCCACCGTTTCGGAAATCCCGGCGACGGCCATCAGGTCGTTGATGCCGGCGCGCGAGACGGCTTTGGCGGTGCCGAAATGCGTGAGCAGCGCGCGCTTGCGCGTCGGCCCGATGCCGGCGATCTCGTCGAGCGGGTTCTTGACCATCTCCTTTTTGCGGCGAGCCCGATGCGAGCCGATCGCGAAACGGTGCGCCTCGTCGCGCAGCCGCTGGATGAAATAGAGCACCGGATCGCGCGGCGGCAGCGTGAAGCTGTCGCGACCGAGCGCGAAGAAGCGTTCGCGGCCGGCGTCGCGATCGACGCCCTTGGCGACGCCGATCGCCGTCACGCAGTCCTCGACATCGAGCTCCTTGAGGATGGCGCGCACCGCGGTCATCTGTCCCTGACCGCCGTCGATGAGAATGACGTCGGGCCAGGCGGGGAAAGCGGCATCGTCACCGACCTCCGCGCTCCGGTCCGGTTTGCCCTCTTCCTTCAGCAGCCGCGAGAACCGCCGCGTCATCACTTCGCGCATCATACCGAAGTCGTCGCCCGGGGTGATGTCGGTCGATTTGATGTTGAACTTGCGGTACTGGCCTTTGACGAAGCCTTCCGGCCCCGCCACCACCATGCCGCCGACGGCATTGGTGCCCATGATGTGCGAGTTGTCGTAGATCTCGATGCGGCGCGGCGTGCGCTCCAGCTTGAAGGTTTCCGAGAAGCCTTCGAGCAGGCGCGACTGCGAGGCCGTTTCTGCCAACTTGCGGCCGTGCGCCTCGCGCGCATTGGCGAGCGCGTGATCGACGAGATCCTTCTTTTCGCCGCGCTGCGGCACCTGGATCGCGACCTTGTATCCGGATTTTTCGCTCAGCGCCTGGCCGAGCAGTTCCTGCTCTTCCACCGCTTCGCAAAGCAGGATCTGCCGCGGACAGGGCTTGTCGTCGTAGAACTGTGCGAGGAATTGCGAGAGCACCTCGGCCGTCGGCAGCGACGGGTCGGCCTTCGGGAAATAGGCGCGGTTGCCCCAGTTCTGCCCGGTGCGGAAGAAGAACACCTGGATGCAGGAGATGCCACCCTCGTGGTGGATCGCAAAGACGTCGGCTTCCTCGACACCAGAGGGGTTGATGCCCTGGTGGCTCTGGACGTGGCTGAGTGCGGCGAGGCGGTCGCGGTAAAGCGCTGCCCTTTCGAAGTCGAGGTTCTCGGCTGCCTCGCCCATGGCGGCGGCGATCGTCGCCTTCACCGCTTGGCTCTTGCCCGAGAGGAAGTCCTTAGCCTCCTGAACGAGTTCCGCATAGCCTTGATCGCTGATTTCGCCGGTGCAGGGCGCCGAACAGCGCTTGATCTGGTAGAGCAGGCAGGGGCGCGTGCGCGTCTCGAAGACGCTGTCGGTGCAGGTCCGAAGCAAAAAGGCGCGCTGCAACGAATTGATCGTGCGGCCGACCGCGCCGGCGGACGCGAAGGGACCGAAGAAGTCGCCCTTGCGGCTGCGTGCGCCGCGATGCTTGTAGAGTGCCGGTGCACGGCTGTCGCCGGTCACCAGGATATAGGGAAACGACTTGTCGTCGCGCAAAAGCACGTTGAAGCGGGGCCTCAGGCGCTTGATCAGGTTGGCTTCGAGCAGCAGCGCCTCGATCTCGGTGCGCGTCGTCACGAACTCCATGTTCGCGGTCTCGCGCACCATGCGGGCGATGCGGTTGGAATGGCCGCGCCCCTGGGCATAGTTGCTGACGCGCTTCTTCAGGCTGCGCGCCTTGCCGACATAGAGAACGTCGCCGGCCTCGTTGAACATGCGATAGACGCCGGGGCCATTCGGCAGCAGCTTGACGAAGGCCTGGATCAACTCTGCGCCCTTCAGTCCCTCGGTCTCCGAGTGATTCTCGTGCCACTCGACGACGGCCGCAATGCCGCTCCCGTCAGACACTTCGATCAGGTCGTCGTCGTCTTCCGCTTCGCTGCCATCATAAAGGATGCCGCCGTCGGCCGGCACGCGTCCATTCATTCCACTATCTCCCTGATGTCGGGCGTTTCCCAGGCGAGGTGCTGGCCCCCGTCCAGCGCAATCATCTGTCCGGTAATCGACGGCGTGTCGAACAGGAAGCGGATCGTCCGTCCGAATTCGTCGAGCGTCGGCCCGCGCTTCAAGATCAGCGCATCGACCTGCGCCTCAAAATCCTTCGGGTCCTGCCGTTCGTTCGGCAGCGTCGGTCCGGGGCCGATGCCGTTGACGCGGATGCGCGGGGCGAGTGCCTGCGCCATCGTCCGGGTGGCCGTCCAAAGCGCCGACTTGGACAACATATAGGAATAAAAGCGCGGATTGGGAGCCCAGACGCGCTGGTCGATCACATTGATGATGAGCCCGCTGGCCTTGGCCGGCAGTTGCGCGGCGAAATCGCGCGCCAACAGGGAAGGGGCTTTCACATGCAGCGCGAAATGCTGGTCCCAGACCTCTTCGTCGAAGGCATCGAGGCTATCCTTCTTGAACAGCGACGCATTGTTGACGAGCAGATCGATCGGCCCGAGCGCTGCTGTCGCGCGCTCGATCAGTGTCGATGTCGCGCCCGTATCCGTAAGGTCGGCTCGAATCGCGACGGCATTCGTTCCCGTCTTCTTCAGGGTTTCGGCCAGGGCCCGCGCTTCGTCAAACGAGGCATCGGCATGAATGGCGACCGCAAAGCCGTGGGCGGCCAGGTCCTCCACTATAGCTTTACCGATCCTCTTGGCGCCCCCGGTTACGAGAGCCGCCTTCAGTGCTTTCTTCAACGTTTCATCCCGCTTTTTCGAATCTTCGCGTCAGCGGACGAAGATATAGGGAAGAAACGCGGGGCTGAAACACTCCCTGACGATTCCTTGCCCAAAAATTAATGGAATTGGCGTAAATTGTATTATTTTGCGTACTTATAGTATAGCTTTCGTTAATCTTGATTTATGGTTAACAAATATCCTGTGGCGCCAAAGCAACATCAAACTTCGGGCGCGTTTGTGCCACCAAAATTTCACATTTTGGCTCTTGTGAATCCGCATTTGCTGGCCAATTTCAGCTCAACCGGGCGGGTTAAATTAAGAGTTGCCTGATGTTTCACTGTGGGACCCCAAGCCCTCGGCGCATCGGGACGAAAAGGAGAATGTTTATGCGTACGCTCACCACCACCCTCATGGCTTCGGCTATGTCCCTCATCGCCTTCCAGGCCGCCCAGGCTGCAGACGCGATCGACGAAGTTCCGGCAGCTCCGCAGGCCGAATACAGCGAGCCGGCAGTCAAGAACTGGTCCGGCGCCTATGTCGGTGGCACCGCCGATTGGAAGCATGGCCAGCACGATGCGACCGGCAGCAACACCGCAGCCGGCTTCGGCGGCGGCCTCTATGGTGGCTACAACGTTCAGGACGGCCAGATGGTATACGGCGGCGAAGCCGATATCGGTTACTCCGGCCAGGATTCGACTAAGGGCAACCTGCGCATGAAGCAGGGCGTCAACGGCTCGCTCCGCGGCCGCGTCGGTGTCGATCTGAACCCGGTCCTCGTCTACGGTACCGCAGGTCTTGCCGTCGGCCAGACCAAGGGCACCGTCGGCGGCGCTTCCGACAAGAACACCATGGTCGGCTGGACCGCAGGCGTCGGTGCTGAAACCTTCGTCACCGACAACATCACCGCACGCGTCGAGTACCGTTACACGGACTACGGTTCGAAGGACTTCCGCATGGGCAGCACCAAGGTCTCGTCCGGCTACGACGAGCACGCTGTTAAAGTCGGTATGGGCGTGAAGTTCTGATCGGCTTCTGCCGGATCAAAGAAAAGGCCGGGGAGACCCGGCCTTTTTTGTGTCTGCACGTTAGGCCTTGAACTTGGGGTAATCCGGGAAGTGTTTTTCGAACTTCGCCGGCCAGTTCTTCAGCTTGGCGCGCCCCTTCTGCCATTCGCCGGCAAACCGCAGCTCGATGTAGCGCAGCATCGCCGCGAGTGCGAAATGGCCTGCATTGAGCTTGGCCCCGGTCTTCGGCAGGTTGGCATTCAGATGGTCGAGGCTGCGCTCGACCTTTTCCCATTGCCGGTCGATCCAGGGCTGGTGCACCTTTTCCGGCGGATGGGAGCGTTTCTCGTAGACGATCGACAGCAGGCTGTCACAGACGCCGTCGCATAGCGCTTCCAGCAACTCGACGTCGGTGCGCTTTTCGGCGTTCCTGGGATAGAGCTTGCCCTTGGTCTCCCGGTCGATGAAATGCATGATGGTACGGCTGTCGTAGAGCGCCCGTCCGTCGTCGAGAATCAGCGTCGGGATCTTGCCGAGCGGATTGTTGTCGATCAGCTCCGGCGGGTTGGCATTGGTGTCGGTCAAGACACTTTCGGCCGCATAGCCCGCATAATGCGCCGCCATGCGCACCTTGTTCGAATAGGGCGAGGCGGGCGAGTACAAGATCTTCATCGGGCGTCTTTCCTTCCAGGGATTGCGAGATGGGTTTCTGACAGGTGCCTTCTGCGGCTGGTCAAAGCGCCGGGGGCAGCGACACGCTTTCCTTTCGGCAGGCCTGGCGATCGACCGCCGGGCAGGCGCGGAAATTGAGCGACTTGTCGAAGCAGATCCGGATTTCCTCGAGCCGACTACCCTCGCAGGTCACGGCGACCGCGTCCTTCGTCATGCCGGGATTCTTGGCAACGAGCGCATCTTCGATGGCGGCGACGCGCAGGCCCTTTTCTTGCGGGGGAGGTGCGAGCTCCAATGGCAGCGTCAGCCGGTCCCAGGCCGCGCGCGTGACGGCGAAGTATTCCTCCTGACTGAGGCCGGAGCAGGTCCCGTGCTTGCGCCATTGGTGGCCGATCAGGCCCATCGATGGAATGAGGTCGAGATATTGCTTGCCGAGCGACGACGGCACGCGATCGGACTGTCGTGTCGGGCAGAAGTCCGGATAACCCCGTTCGTTCTGCGGCCACAGGCCATGCACGATCAGGCCGCGATTGCCGCCGACTTCGCACTGGCTGGATTTTCCCTTGGGGTCATTGTCGCCGCACCAGGTCGGCGACCAGGAAAGCGAGAGCACATAGAAATCGAAGCCGCTGCCGACCGGCACCGTAACGGCCGCCTTCGTGGCTTGCGTTCCCGTCGCCGTCGGCGCCTTTTCAGTGTTCTGATCGCTGCAGCCAACGAGGGCTGCTGCAACGAAAAGCGCCGGCAGAAGCCGGCGCGTTTTCCGGAATGATCTCATGATTAACGGAGCGAGGCGCAATAGGCGCCGTAGACATACCAGGGATCGAGGCCGCCGACGCAGAACTCGATGCTTCTGCCGACGCCGGCAAAGCCCCACGGGCGTTCGATGAGGTAATAGAGCGCACGCTGTTCGCCGTTGGTCATCACAGCGGTCCCGTAGCAATATTCACGCTCGACGAGATGCGTCTCGTCGCGGAACTCCTGCCGATTCTGCCCCATGTCGCGGATCTCGGCGATCGAGAGATTGGCGTGCAGGTAGTTTGCATCCCGATACTCGAAACGGGATGTGATGAAGCCGAGAACCGAGGATTCACTGCAGACCCCGGCGTTGTAGGATTGCGCCTGGCTGCTGCCGATGTAGTCGGCGGCAATGGCGCCCGGCGCCGTAGCGCCGGCGAGGGAAAGCGAAATGAGAAGCGTGGCGGCGAGCGTGCGAGTCATGGGCGTCTCCCTATGTCGTCGCATGAGATTGCGGTGCGTCGCGCCCGTCCGTCAAGCCCCTCGGGTTGTCTGTTCTTCCCCGCGCAGCCAGAAGCAGCGACTGGACGCGAAACGATCCTGCCCCAACCGGCTTTTCAGGAACGGCAGCAGCAGGTCGAGCTCGCTCTTCAGCGTGAAGGGCGGGTTTACGATGATGAGGCCGGAACCGGAAAGCCCTGTGGTTTCCCGGTCGCTTCTGACGGACAGTTCGGCGCAGAGCATCTTCGGGATGTCCAGCGCCTTCAGCGCCTCATGAAACGCTTTGATCGGCGCGCCCTGCTTCAGGGGATACCACAGGCAATAGACGCCGCCGGTAAAGCGGCGGTAGCCGCGCGCAAGGCCATCCACCAGCCGTTCGTATTCGCCCTCCTTTTCGAAGGGTGGGTCGACGAGAATCAATCCGCGCTTTTCCTTCGGCGGCAGGTGCGCGCCCAGCGCCAGCCAGCCGTCGAGCTCGGTGACGCGGCTCTGGAAATCGGCGTCGAACAGCCGGTGCAGCGTTTCGTAGTCGTCCGGATGCAGCTCCATCGCCGAAAGCCGGTCCTGGGGTCGGAAGAGCATGCGCGCGAGCTTCGGCGAGCCAGGGTAGAGCGTCAGCTCGGAGCCGGGGTTCAGCGCGCGGATGGAGGACAGGTACGGGGCGAGGATCACCGCGATCTCCGGCGGCAGTTCGCCCTCGAGCAGCCGGCCGACGCCGTCGCGCCATTCGCCGGTCTTCTGCGCTTCCTCGCTGGAGAGGTCGTAGAGCCCGATGCCCGCATGGGTATCGAGAACACGGAACGCCTTCTCCTTCTGCTGGAGGTAGGTGACGAGCCGTGCCAGCACTGCGTGCTTCAGGACGTCGGCAAAATTGCCTGCGTGATAGATGTGCCGATAGTTCATGAGCGCCGCCGATGGCTGTGATCAATAGTTGCGATGGGTGGGCGATTGGCTCTTTGAGCCGAAATGCCGATGCCATATAGAAAAGCCATGAACGTTGCGACCCCCATCAAAGCAGAAAAAACCATCGGCCACTCGGTCTGTCCGCACGACTGTCCCTCGGCCTGCGCCCTGGAAGTCGACCTGACCGCCGAAGGGCGGATCGGCCGTGTGCGCGGTGCAGCCGCCAATACCTACACCGCCGGCGTGATCTGCGCCAAGGTGGCGCGGTATTCCGAGCGCATCTATCATCCCGACCGTCTGATGGTGCCGAAGCGCCGCAAGGGCGCCAAGGGCGAGGGCGGCTGGCAGGAGGTGAGCTGGGAGGCCGCGCTCGACGAGATCGCCGATCTGTTCATTCGCGCCGAGCAGAAATATGGCGCCGAGACCGTGTGGCCATACTTCTACGCGGGCACCATGGGCCAGGTGCAGCGCGACTCGATCGACCGGCTGCGTCACGCCAAGCGCTATTCCGGCTTCTTCGGCTCGATCTGCACGAACATGGCCTGGACCGGCTTGAGCATGGCGACCGGCGCCTTGCGCGGCCCCGACCCGCGCGAAATGGCCAAGGCCGATTGCGTGGTGATCTGGGGCACGAATGCGGTTGCGACCCAGGTCAACGTGATGACCCATGCGGTGAAAGCCCGCAAGGATCGCGGCGCGAAGATCGTCGTCATCGACATCTACGACAACCCGACGGTCAAGCAAGCGGACATGGGCCTGGTGCTGAAGCCGGGCACCGACGCAGCACTTGCCTGCGCCGTGATGCACATCGCGTTTCGCGACGGCTACGCCGACCGGGCCTACATGGCGAAGTTCTCCGACGATCCGGCCGGCCTTGAAGCGCATCTGAAGTCGCGCGGGCCGGAGTGGGCGTCGGCGATCACCGGCCTTTCGGCCGAGGAAATCGAGGCCTTTGCAAAATTGGTCGGCACGACGCCGCGGACCTATTTCCGGCTCGGCTACGGTTTCACGCGCCAGCGCAACGGTGCCGTCGCCATCCACGCGGCGGCATCCGTGGCGACCGTGCTCGGTTCCTGGAAACACGAAGGCGGCGGTGCCTTCCACTCCAACAACGATATCTTCAAGCTCGACAAGCGCGAGTTGATCGGCTCGGCCTTTCACGATCCGGATGTGCGCATGCTCGACCAGTCGCAGATCGGCCGGGTGCTGACCGGCGACGCCGAGGCGCTGCGCCACCGCGGGCCGGTGACGGCGATGCTGATCCAGAACACCAATCCCGTGAACGTCGCGCCGGAGCAGCGGCTGGTGAAGCGCGGCTTCCTGCGCGACGACCTCTTTGTTGCCGTGCACGAGCAGTTCATGACCGATACGGCTGCTGTTGCCGATATCGTGCTTCCGGCCACCATGTTCCTGGAGCATGACGATCTCTATCGCGGCGGCGGCCATCAGCACATCCTGATAGGCCCTAAGGTGGTAGAACCACCCTCGACCGTGCGCACCAATCTGTTCGTCATCGAGGAACTGGCCAAGCGCCTTGGCGTTGCCGATCATGCCGGCTTCGGCCTGACCGAGCGTGAGCACATTGATCGGCTGCTCGCCAACTACGGAATCGGCTACGAAGAGATGAAACGGGAGAAGTGGCTCGACTGTCAGCCCGCCTTCGAGGAGGCGCACTATCTCAACGGCTTTGGCCACCCGGACGGCAAGTTCCGCTTCAAGGCGGATTGGACGGGGACGCCGGCGCCGAACCGGCCGCCGAAGTCGATGGGCATTCAGGGGCCGCACCAGGCGCTGCCGGAGTTTCCTGATCATGTCGACCTCATCGAGGTTGCCGACGCCGAGCACCCGTTCCGGCTGGCGACCTCTCCGGCTCGATCCTTCCTGAATTCGACCTTTGCTGAGACACCGTCCTCGACCCAGAAGGAAGTGCGCCCGGAAGTGATGGTTCATGCGGAAGATGCCGCAGAACTCGGCATTGCCGATGGCGATGTCGTCCAACTCGGCAACGTCCGCGGCGAGGTGCGTCTGCATGCGAAGATCGGTGGCGGCGCCCGTCGCGGCGTCGTCATCGCCGAGGGCCTGTGGCCGAATGGCGCGCATCTCGACGGGGAGGGCATCAATGTGCTCACCGGCGCCGATGCGGTGGCGCCGTATGGTGGTGCCGCCTTTCACGACAACAGGGTCTGGGTAAGGTTGGCGCGCTAAGTCAGGTTGTAGAACGGCAGACGGAACCTCCCATGAGCGGCGACCACCACCATGCAGATGTCACGAGCACGCCGGTTTCAAGGCTCTGGGCCTCGCTTGGCCTGACCGGCGGCTTCATGCTGGCCGAAGTCGTCGGCGGCATCCTGACCGGCAGCCTGGCGCTGATATCCGACGCCATGCACATGCTGACCGACACAGCGGCCCTTGCGATCGCGCTCGTCGCGATCCATGTCGGCCGTCGCCCGTCAGACCTCTTGCGCACCTATGGCTACGCCCGCTTCGAGATCCTGGCTGCCGCCTTCAACGCGCTGCTCCTGCTCGGTGTCGCCTTCTACATCCTCTATGAGGCCTGGAAGCGGCTGTCCGAGCCGCAGGAGATCCAGTCCGGCAGCATGCTGGTGATTGCCGTCGTCGGCCTTCTCGTCAATCTCGCCTCGATGCGGCTGCTCACCAGCCACAAGGACGAAAGCCTCAACGTCAAGGGCGCCTATCTCGAAGTCTGGTCGGACATGCTGGGCTCGCTCGCCGTCATCGTCGGCGCGGTGGTCATCTGGCTGACCGGCTGGCAGTGGGTGGATTCGCTGCTCGCTGTCGGCATCGGCTTCATGGTCTTTCCGCGCACCTGGGTGCTGCTGAAGGAGTGCGTCAACATCCTGCTCGAAGGCGTGCCGCCGGGCATGCGCCTCGCCGATGTCCACGCGACGATTGCCGCCGTTCCCGGTGTTGCCTCCGTGCATGACCTGCACCTCTGGGCGATCACCCAGAGCCAGCCGTCGCTGACCGCCCATGCGGTACTTGCCGACGGTGCCGATGCCGAGACCGTGCGCCGCGCAATCGAGGAGCAGTTGCGCGCGACGTTCGACCTGCACCACACGACGCTGCAGATGGAGCGGGAAGATCGCGCGGCAGCGGAACATATCCACTGATGGCTGAAAGGGCGGGATTGCACTCGCCGGAGAAGGAAGTTGCATGAGCACCCAGCATGACCCACGCGTCAGGATCGTCGGCCGCCGCACGCTGTGGAAGGGCTTTGCGCACCTGGAAGAGGTGACGTTCGAACAGCAGATGTCCGATGGCGCGACCGTGACGCTGAAGCGGGAGATCCACGACCATGGCAATGCGGCGACCATCCTGCTCGTCGATGCCAGGCGCCAGAGCGTCATCCTGGTGCGGCAGCTTCGCGTTCCCGTTCTGCTCCAGGGCGACCCGGCTTATCTGATCGAGGCGGCCGCCGGGCTCCTCGACGGCGACACTCCGGAAGAGGCGATCTGCCGCGAGGCGCTGGAGGAGACCGGCTACCACGTCCAGGACGTTATCCACCTCTTCGATGTCTATATGAGCCCGGGGGCGCTGACCGAGCGCACGAGCTTCTTTGTCGGCCACATCGACGCCACCGAAAAACGCGGCGACGGCGGCGGGCTTGCGCATGAGGGCGAGGACATCGAAGTGCTGGAAATCCCCTTCGACGAAGCCGTCGCAATGATCGCGACCGGAGAGATCTGCGATGCCAAGACGATCATGCTGCTGCAGTGGGCCCAACTCAACCGGCAGCAACTGTTTGCCTAAGGGATTGTTTTATAAGAGTATAATTTATTACCGATATTTCACTTTTTGATCCGTATCGGGTAAGCTAAAGCGCTGATGTCCTCATTATCGACATGGGCGCTTCATGACATCCTCCCTACCGGAACGTGCAACCGACGACGAGCAGCAGGCGGAGGGAGGCTGGTTCTCCTTCCTGCGTCGCAATCGCCGTTATCTATCGGCTGCCGGTACGCTCTTCGTAATCGCACTTTTCGGCTTTGCGATCTTTCACCTGACGTCCGAAGTCCAGTACGACGAGGTCGTCCAGGCATTGGCGGATACCAGTTGGATCTCCGTCGCGGCGGCGGTGTTCTTCACCGCATTGAGTTTCCTCGCGCTCACCTTCTATGACGTCAGCGCTCTTGATTACGTCAAGCGAAAGCTGCCCTATGCCGACGTGGCGCTGACGGCGGCCTCGGCCTACGCGGTCGGCAATACTGCGGGGTTCGGGGCGCTCAGTGGCGGCGCCATCCGCTACCGCTCCTATTCGCGCCTCGGCATCGAGCCTGAGAACATCGCCCGCATCATCGCCTTCGTGACGCTCGCCTTCGGGCTCGGGCTGCTGGCGGTGACTTGCCTCAGCCTGCTTGCCGTCGGCGAGTATGTGGCGCCGATGACCGGGATGGATCCTCTGGTATTGCGCGTAATCGCGGCCGTGATCCTCGGCGGTCTGTTCACAGTGTTCTTTCTTGCCCGTGACGGGCGCGAGGTCAGCATCGGGCGTCTGACGCTTCGGCTCCCGGATTCGCGCACCGTTTCGCGCCAGTTCCTGGTGACGGCGCTCGATCTCGCCGCCTCGGCGACCGTTCTCTATGTTCTTCTACCCGCCGGCACGATCGGCTGGCCGGCCTTCCTTGCGGTCTATTCGCTGGCCGTCGGCGTTGGCGTCTTGAGCCATGTGCCGGCCGGTCTTGGCGTCTTCGAGACGATCATCATCGCGACGCTCGGCCACAATGCCGATGTCGACACCATTCTTGGCGCGCTGGTGCTCTACCGCGTGATCTATCACGTTCTGCCGCTCGTGATCGCGATCGCCGTCGTCATCGGCATCGAACTCCGCCAGCTGTCCGGTCATCCGGTTGCCTCCAGCGTGCGGCGCATCGGCGGCCGCATGACGCCGCTGCTTTTGGCAACGCTCGGCATCGTGCTGGCGATCATGCTGGTTCTTTCCAGCGTGACCCCGACGCCCGACGAGAACCTGGCATTCCTCGAAGGACTGCTGCCCTTGCCGATCGTTGAGGGCGCACACTTCCTCGCCAGCCTGCTCGGCCTTGCCCTCGTGGTCGTCTCGCGCGGACTGGCGCTGAGGCTTGACGGCGCCTGGTGGGCCTCGATCGTGATCGGGATCGCCGCGCTGCTGCTGTCGCTGATCAAGGCGATCGCCGTGGTGGAAGCGGGCATGCTGGCCTTCTTCCTGGTGGGGCTCATCGTCAGCCGCCGCCTGTTCGTGCGGCCGGCCTCGCTGTTCGGGCAGGCGCTGACGGTGCCGTGGCTGACGGCGCTCGGGGTCATCTGCCTGGGCGCGCTGGTCGTGCTGCTCTTCGTCTATCGCGATGTCGAATACAGCCATGAGCTCTGGTGGCAGTTCGAATTCTCCGCCGAAGCCCCCCGCGGCCTGCGCGCGCTTCTCGGCGTAACGATCGGCGCGAGCATGCTTGCGATCTGGAGCCTGATGCGCCCGGCAACCGGAGCCGCCGAGCCTGCCTCCGACGACGCGATGGAGCGGGCGCTCTCGATCGTCGAGGCGCAGGACATGTCCGATGCCAATCTGGTGCGCATGGGCGACAAGAGCCTGTTGTTTTCCGCCGACGGCCGAGCCTTCATCATGTATGGCCAGCGTGCTCGTTCCTGGATCGCGCTTTTCGATCCCGTCGGCCCGATCGATGCCTGGCCGGAGCTGATCTGGCACTTCATCGAAAAGGCGCGCGCGGCCGGCTGCCGGGCGGTTTTCTACCAGGTCTCGCCCCTGGGGCTTGCATACTATGCCGATGCCGGGCTGCGCGCCTTCCGGCTCGGCGAACTCGCGCGCGTCGACCTCGCCCGCTTCGAGCTGAAGGGGGGCAAATGGGCGAACCTGCGCCAGCAGGTGAGCCGCGCCCAGCGCGACGGGCTCGAGTTCCGTGTCGTAGCGCCCGAAAACGTTCCGGACGTCATGCCTGACCTGACCGCGGTCTCCGATGCCTGGCTCGCGCATCACAATGCCAAGGAGAAAGGCTTCTCGCTCGGTGCCTTCGATCCCGAGTATCTTCGCGAGCAGCCGGTGGCGATCCTCACCTGTGGTGGGCGTACGGTCGCATTTGCCAATATTCTGGTGACGGCGACCAAGGAGGAGGGGACCGTTGACCTCATGCGCTTTTCGCCGGATGCGCCGAAGGGCGCGATGGATTTTCTCTTCGCCCAGGTGATGGAGTATCTGAAGGCCGAGGGGTACCGTACCTTCAACCTTGGCATGGCGCCCCTGTCGGGCATGTCCACGCGCCAGATCGCGCCGGTCTGGGACCGGGCCGGGCGCACCTTCTTCGAACACGGCGAACGTTTCTACAACTTCAAGGGCTTGCGCGCCTTCAAGTCGAAGTTTCATCCGCAGTGGCAACCGCGCTATCTTGTCGCCAGTGGCGGCATCAATCCGATCCTCGCCCTGATGGATGCGACATTCCTGATCGGCGGCGGTCTCAAGGGAGTGGTGAAGAAATGATCCCTGTCGCGAACGCCTGGAAATGCCTGACTTCGGCGGCGCTGCTGCTCTCCGCATCGATGTTCCCCGCTCTCGCGGAAGACGCGCCGAAGAGCTACGATACCGGGATGATCCCGTCGCCGCGCATCATGCTGCCGAAGGAAAAGGCGGCCGCACTTGTTGTGCTGCTGTCGGACGCCGCCGGCTGGACGGACAAGGAGCAGGCGATCGCCGACACGCTCACCGATGACAAGACAGTCGTTGTCGGCATCGACCTCAAGGCCTATCTCGCTTCGCTCGCCAAGGATGATGGCGACTGCATCTACATGGTCTCCGACATCGAATCGCTGAGCCAGCAGGTGCAGCGTGCCGTCGGCACCGACGCTTACCAATTGCCCGTCGTCGCAGGCGTCGGTGCCGGTGGTGCGCTGGCACTCGCCATCGCTGCCCAGACACCGCCTGCCACCATCGGCCAAACACTTGCGATTGATCCGGAAGAGGGGATCGCGCTTGAAAAGCAACTCTGCACCCCGGCCGAAAAGGTGAAGAAGGGCGACCGCATGGTCTATGGCCTGACCGACGGGGCATTGCCGGATCCGGTTTCCGTCGTCTTTTCACCCGCGGCATCGGCCGACGGGCGCTCCCATGTGGCGGCATTGATCGCCAAGCATCCGGACGTCGAGCAAGAGGACAGTGACGACGACGCCTATACGACGCTGTCCGATCACCTCACCGATATCATCGACAGCGAGCGCGACGCCGGCAATCCGTTCGGCTTGCCCCTGACCATCCTTGACGCAAAGCCGACCCGTGACACGATGGCGGTGATCTATTCAGGCGACGGTGGCTGGCGCGACATCGACAAGGAAGTCGGCGACGTGCTGCAGCAGCAGGGCGTACCGGTCGTCGGCTTCGATTCCCTGCACTACTTCTGGTCCGAGCGCGATCCGCAGGTGACGGCGGACGACCTTGCCAAGGTGATGAGCTACTACCGCAAGCACTGGAACGTGCGAAATGTGCTCCTCATCGGCTATTCCTTCGGTGCAGACGTCCTGCCGCGAACCTTCAACCTGCTGCCGGCCGGCGAAAAGGCCCATGTTCGCCAGGTGACCTTGATGGCCCTCTCGCACATGGTCGATTACAAGGTCTCTGTGCTGGGTTGGCTAGGGGCTTCTGGCGACGGCAAGGGTGGTGATCCGCTCGACGATATCAAGCGCATCGACCCGGCGTTGGTGCAATGCATCTACGGCACCGACGAAGAGGATGATGCCTGCCCGCAACTGAAGGGCACCGGCGTCGACGTCATCGGCATCGACGGCGGCCACCACTTCGACGAGGATTATCCGGCGCTGACACGGCGCGTGCTCGACGCCCTCGATCGCCGGCTGGCTTCGGCGAAGTGAACGGTCGGTGTGTGGGGGCGTGAGGCTTACCCCCCTCTGCCCCGCCGGGGATCTCCCCCCACAAAGGGGAGATCGGCTAGACGCGCCCACCCGCTACAACTGAACGAGATTGCCCGCCGGCTCGATGTTGACGATGGGGGTATCCTTCTGCGCCAGATAGAGTTGCCACCGGCGAACGGGCAATGACCGCCGAGCGGTCGCCATCTGCTGATCTCCCCCCTTGCGGGGGAGATGCCGGGCAGGGCAGAGGGGGTATTCTGGCGTTAACCGCGTGTGATGCGCTGTGGTCGGGACAAAGCAACCCGGCGTGATTACGCAGCCGGCGAAATCAGCGTACCCGTCGCCTCGCCAAGGCTCTTGCTCACAGCGCGACCGCCTTCCATGCGTATCTTGCCCTCGGCCATCAGCCGAAGCGCCATCGGATAGGTGCGGTGCTCGACGGTCAGCACTCGGGCAGCAAGGCTGTCGGACGTGTCGCCGGGCACGACTGGAACCACCGCCTGCGCCAGGATCGGGCCTTCGTCCATGCCTTCGGTGACGAAGTGCACGGTGCAACCGGCGACCTTCATGCCGGCGTCGATAGCCCGCTGATGGGTGTGCAGGCCGGGGAAAAGCGGCAGCAAGGACGGATGGATGTTGAGGATACGTCCCTCGTGGCGCTGGATGAACGTCGCCGACAGCAGACGCATATAGCCGGCGAGGCAGATGATGTCCGGCGACAGCCGGTCGAGCTCGGCAAGGATTGCCGCTTCGTGGGCGTCCTTGCTGTCGTAGTCCTTGCGCAGGAAAGCGCGCGTGGGGATGCCAAGCGCCTCGGCTTTGGCGAGGCCGCCGGCATCCGCCTTGTCGGCGATGACGGCGACGATCTCGGCCGGGAAATCCGGCTCGGCCGTTGCCTTTGCGAGCGCCAGCATGTTGGAGCCGCCACCAGAGATGAAGACGACGACCCGCTTCTTGCCCGTCGAGACTTCCGTCGTCATAGGGCCAGGTTGCCCTTGTAGATCGTGCCGGCTGCACCTTCGTCGCGGGCGACCATGCGGCCCAGCGTAAAGACGGTTTCGCCTTCGCCGGTGAGCACGGCGGAAACCTCTGCGGCCTTGTCGGCCGGAACGACGGCGATCATGCCGACGCCGCAGTTGAAGGTGCGCAACATTTCATTGGCGGCAACGCCGCCGGTCTGGGCGAGCCACGAGAACACCTTCGGCGCCTTGATCGCGTCGAGGTCGATCTCGGCAGCGAGGTGCTTTGGCAGCACGCGCGGAATGTTCTCAGGGAAACCGCCGCCGGTGATGTGGGCGAGCGCCTTGATCGAACCGGTCTCGCGGATCGCCTTCAGGAGCGGCTTCACATAGATGCGCGTCGGCGTCATCAGGAGATCGGCAAGCGTACCTTCGCCGAACGGAGCAGGAGCATCCCAGGCAAGGCCCGAGAGCGTGACGATCTTGCGCACCAGCGAATAGCCGTTGGAATGCACGCCGGAGGAGGCGAGGCCGAGGATGACGTCGCCTTCGGAGATGTCACCGGCCGGCAGCAACTGACCGCGTTCGGCAGCGCCGACGGCAAAGCCCGCGAGATCGTAGTCGCCGCCCGAATACATGCCGGGCATTTCGGCGGTCTCGCCGCCGATCAGCGCGCAACCGGATTCGCGGCAGCCTGCAGCGATGCCGGCGACGATCGCGGCACCCTGGTCCGGGTCAAGCTTTCCGGTCGCGAAATAGTCGAGGAAGAAGAGCGGTTCGGCGCCCTGGACGACGAGGTCGTTGACGCACATGGCGACGAGGTCGATGCCGACGGTGTCGTGCTTGTTGGCGTCGATGGCGATCTTCAGCTTGGTGCCGACGCCGTCGTTGGCGGCCACCAGAACCGGGTCGGTGAAGCCCGCGGCCTTGAGATCGAAGAGACCGCCGAAGCCGCCGATTTCGCCGTCGGCGCCGGGCCGCCGGGTCGAGCGCACATGCGGCTTGATCTTCTCGACCATCAGGTTCCCGGCGTCGATATCAACGCCCGCGTCGCTATAGGTGAGACCGTTCTTTCCCGACTGGCTCATGCTCGTTCTCCAAGGCTCGTCGTGCGACAGGTATTTTGCGGATGCGATTGGCACGGCAGGCAAGGGAGTGCAAGCCGAGAGCACGCCTTGGCGGCGTTTTTTCACCATTTTGCCCATATCCCACGGCGCAAGCCAGTCAGCTTGGCTATAAACTGGATGACTGCACCGGTCGGACTTGACCGTTACGCGCACCGCCCCCTATCTCCTTGACAGGGTTGTGATACGCAACAGTGGCGAGCGGCGCCTCACGAGGAGTGTCATGGATATCAAGGTCAGCGGTTCCGGATTGCAGCGCCAGGTCATTTTCTGGCTACTGGTGCTTGCCGCCTTCATTGCCTTCCTCATGGTTTTCAGCTCGATCCTGCTGCCGTTCCTGGCCGGCATGGCGCTTGCCTATTTCCTCGACCCGGTCGCCGACCGCCTGGAGCGGTTCGGCTTGAGCCGGTTGATGGCGACGGTCGTGATCCTGATCGGCTTCGTCGTCGTCTTCGTGCTGGCCCTCATGGTCATCATTCCTGTCGTCGTCAGCCAGGCGGCCGATTTCATTGCGAACATCCCCGGCTATGCCGCCAAGCTGCAGGTGCTCGTCAACGAAGCGCAGACGCGGCTGATTCCCGATTGGCTCGCGAGCCAGATGCCGTCGCTGAAGCAAAGCTCCGGCAAACTGCTCGAACAGGGTGCTGCCTTCCTCGGCACGCTCTTCCAGCAGATCTGGAACTCCGGCGTGGCGTTGCTCGACGTCATCTCGCTGCTGGTCGTCACCCCTGTCGTCGCCTTCTATATCCTGCTCGACTGGGACCGGATGGTCGAGAAGGTCGATAGCTGGGTTCCGCGCGACTACGTCTCGGATGTGCGCCAGATCGCCCGCGACATGAACGCGACGATCGCCGGATTTGTGCGCGGGCAGGGCTCGCTCTGCCTCATTCTTGGTCTTTATTACGGGATCGGCCTGTCGCTGGTCGGTCTCAATTTCGGTCTGCTGATCGGTCTCTTCGCCGGCATGATCAGTTTCATTCCCTATGTCGGATCCATGGTCGGCCTGGTGCTCGCCGTTGGCGTCGCGCTGGTCCAGTTCTGGCCGGACTATCTGTGGATCGGCCTCGTGCTTGCCGTCTTCTTCAGCGGGCAGTTCATGGAGGGCAATATCCTCCAGCCGAAGCTGGTGGGCAAAAGCGTCGGCCTGCATCCGGTCTGGCTGATGTTTGCGCTGCTTGCCTTCGGTGCACTGTTCGGTTTCGTCGGTCTTCTGGTCGCGGTGCCCGCAGCAGCCGCCATCGGCGTGCTTGTCCGCTTCGGCATCCAGCGCTACCTTGATAGCGACCTCTATCACGGGCACGGCAAGGCCGTGGAAAAGAAGGCGAAGAGCGACAAGGCCGCCTGATTTCCGACGATTGTCCCGAGTACAGCATGACAAAACGCCCATTCGAACAAATCCCCCTGGCTTTCGGCCACGACCCGGCGACGGGTCGTGAGGACCTGCTCGTCTCCGACAGGCTGAGCGCGGCCATCGCCATCGTCGACCACTGGCCGGACTGGCCGGCGCCCGTGGTCATCATCGCCGGCCCGGTCGGCTCGGGAAAATCGCATCTCGCCAGCATCTGGAAGGAGCGGGCAGGAGCGGAAGTGATCCACCCGCTCGCCGGCTCCGATGCCGCGTTGATCGCGGCCGAAAGACCTGTTCTCTTCGAGGATGCCGACCGCAGCGGCTTCGACGACACGACGCTTTTCCACGTCATCAACAATGTGCGCCAGCACGGCACCAGCCTGCTGATGACGACGCGGCTCTGGCCGATGTCCTGGCCGGTGACGCTGCCGGATCTGCGCTCGCGCCTGAAGGCGGCGACCGTGGTCGAGATCGGTGAGCCGGACGACGAATTGCTGACGCAGGTGCTGATCAAGCTCTTTGCCGATCGCCAGCTTTTCGTCGACGAGCGGCTGGTGGGCTACATCGTCCAGCGCATGGAGCGCTCGCTGGAGGCAGCGCAGACGATCGTCGAGCGCATCGACCATCTGGCGCTGGCCCGCGGCACGAAGCTTTCACGCGCGCTCGCTTCCGAAGTTCTCGAAGAACTGGGAAATCAGCGTCGGTCCGATTGACTGTCACAGAACCGTCGTCAAACTGAGATAGCCGGTGCAGCCGGAGCAATGGGATCTGAAAAGCATGGATAACGCGCTATCTGCGGTGAACGAAAACCAGGCATCGGCGGAGGACGTCGACCTGCTGACGAGCCCGCAGCGCTTCATCAACCGCGAATTTTCCTGGCTGCAGTTCAATCGCCGCGTGCTCGAGGAAACGCTGAACACGGCGCATCCTCTGCTGGAGCGTGTTCGCTTTCTGTCGATCTCGGCCGCCAACCTCGACGAGTTCTTCATGGTGCGCGTCGCCGGCCTCGAAGGCCAGGTGCGCCAGGGCCTCTCGATGCGTTCGCCCGACGGCAAGACCCCGGTCGAGCAGCTCGAAGACATCCTGAAGGAAATCGACAATCTGCAGATGGAGCAGCAGGCCTCGCTCGCCGTGCTTCAGCAGTATCTCGCCAAGGAAGACATCCTGATCGTTCGCCCGGCCTCGCTTTCGGTGCAGGACAGGAGCTGGCTTGCCAACGAGTTCGATCAGTCGATCTTCCCAGTGCTGACACCGCTCTCCATCGACCCGGCGCATCCGTTCCCCTTCATTCCGAACCTCGGCTTTTCGATGGGCCTGCAGCTCGTCAGCAAGACCGGCCGCGAGCCAATGACGGCGCTCCTGCGTCTGCCGGTGGCACTCGACCGCTTCATCCGGCTGCCCGACGTCAAGAACGTCATCCGCTACATCACCCTCGAAGACATGGTCAGCCAGTTCATCGACCGACTGTTTCCGGGCTATGAGGTCAAAGGCTCCGGTACCTTCCGCATCATTCGCGACAGCGATATCGAGGTGGAAGAAGAGGCGGAAGACCTCGTTCGCTTTTTCGAGACCGCGCTGAAGCGCCGTCGCCGCGGTTCGGTGATCCGCATCGAGACCGATTCGGAAATGCCGGCGTCGCTGCGCCAGTTCGTCGTGCAGGAACTGGGCGTCCCGGAAAACCGGATCGCCGTCCTGCCGGGACTGCTGGCACTCAACACTTTGTCCGAAATCACCAAGGCTCCACGCGACGATCTGCGCTTCGAGCCGTACAATCCGCGTTTCCCCGAGCGCGTGCGCGAGCATGCCGGCGACTGCCTGGCGGCGATCCGCGAGAAGGACATGGTGGTGCATCACCCCTACGAGTCCTTTGACGTGGTCGTGCAGTTCCTGTTGCAGGCAGCGCGCGATCCTGAAGTCGTCGCCATCAAGCAGACGCTTTACCGCACGTCGAACGACAGCCCGATCGTGCGCGCCCTGATCGACGCCGCCGAGGCCGGCAAGTCGGTGACGGCGCTGGTCGAGCTCAAGGCCCGCTTCGACGAGGAGGCCAATATCCGCTGGGCGCGCGACCTCGAACGCGCCGGCGTCCAGGTCGTCTTCGGCTTCATCGAACTGAAGACCCACGCCAAAATGTCGATGGTGGTGCGGCGCGAAGAGGGCAAGCTTCGGACCTATTGCCATCTCGGCACCGGCAACTATCACCCGGTCACCGCGAAGATCTACACCGACCTGTCGTTCTTCACCTGCAACCCGGTCATCGCCCACGACATGGCGAACATCTTCAACTTCATTACCGGCTACGGCGAGCCGGAGGCGGGCATGAAGCTGGCCGTCTCGCCGCACACGCTGCGCCCGCGCATTCTCAGGCACGTCGACGAAGAAATCGAGCATGCCAAGGCCGGGCGCCCGGCGGCGATCTGGATGAAGATGAACTCGCTCGTCGATCCGGAGATCATCGACGCGCTCTATAAGGCGAGCCGTGCCGGCGTCGAAATCGACCTGGTGGTGCGCGGCATCTGCTGCCTGCGCCCGCAGGTCCCGGGGCTCTCGGACAATATCCGTGTCAAGTCCATCGTCGGCCGATTCCTCGAACATTCCCGCATATTCTGCTTCGGCAACGGTCACGGGCTTCCATCGGAGAATGCCCTTGTCTATATCGGCTCGGCGGATATGATGCCGCGCAATCTGGATCGGCGGGTCGAGACGCTCGTGCCTCTCATCAACCGGACTGTGCACGAACAGGTTCTGTCGCAGATCATGCTGGGTAATCTCATCGACAACCAGCAGAGCTACGAAATTCTTCCCGATGGCACCTCTCGCCGGATGGAAGTCGGCAAGGATGCCGAGCCTTTCAACGCACAGCACTATTTCATGACCAATCCCAGCCTCTCCGGCCGGGGCGAGGCCCTGAAGTCCAGCGCACCGAAGCTCATAGCCGGCTGGAAGAGCGGCTGGCACAAATAAACTGGAATTGCATGGTCGAATCTGAAGCGCAGGGGCGTCTGCCCGGCATCCGCCCGGTTTCCGTTATCGATATCGGTTCGAACTCCATCCGCCTTGTCGTCTATGAAGGCCTGAGCCGCTCACCGGCCATGCTGTTCAACGAAAAGGTGATGTGCGGTCTCGGCAAGGGCATCGATGCGACCGGACGCATGGATGAAGACAGCGTCGAGCGCGCGCTGAAAGCGCTGCACCGCTTTCACGCGCTCTCCAAGCAGGCGCGTGCGACCTCGATGTATGTGCTGGCGACGGCCGCCGCACGCGAAGCGAGCAACGGCCCCGCCTTCATCGAGAAGGCGGAGGCGATCCTCGGTCACAAGGTCCGCATCCTTACTGGCGAGGAAGAGGCCTATTATTCCGCGATGGGCATCGTCAGCGGCTATCACGATCCCGACGGTGTCGTCGGCGACCTTGGCGGTGGCTCGCTGGAACTCGTCGAGGTCTCCGGCACGAAGATCGGCAAGGGCATCACCCTCCCGCTCGGCGGTATTCGTTTGTTCGAGCACAGCAACGGCTCACTCACCAAGGCGCGCACCTGGGTGCGCAAGTTCATGAAGAACTCGGCGGTGCTGAAGACCGGCACGGGACGGACGTTCTATGCGGTCGGCGGCACTTGGCGTTCGATCGCCAAGCTGCACATGGAGATCCGCGACTATCCGCTGCACATGATGCAGGGCTACGAGATTTCCTTTGACGAGGCGATGGCGCTTTTGCCGGAAGTGATCGAGCCGAAGAACATCAAGCCGTCCGCCTATTCGACGATCTCGAAGAGCCGCCGCAGCCTTCTGCCCTTCGGCGCGATCGCCATGCAGGAAGCGCTGGAGATCATGAAGCCGGAGCGGATTTCCTTCTCGGCGCTCGGCGTTCGCGAAGGTTATCTTTTCTCGCTCTTGAGGGACGAGGAACGTGCTCAGGATCCGCTGCTGACGGCGGCCAACGAGATCGCCATCCTGCGTGCCCGCTCGCCCGAGCACGCCCGCGAACTGGCTGACTGGACCGGTCGCATGGTGCCGTTCTTCGGGATCGAGGAGACGGAAGAGGAAGGCCGGTATCGCCAGGCGGCCTGCCTGCTTGCGGATATCAGCTGGCGGGCGCACCCCGACTATCGCGGTCTCCAGGCGCTCAACATCATCGCCCACTCGACCTTCTCCGGCATTACCCATGCCGGCCGCGCCTATATTGCGCTTTCCAATTATTACCGCTTCGAGGGGCTCAACGACGACGGCGCCACGAACGCACTTGCCGGCATCACCACGCCGCGCCTGCTGGAACTGGCAAAGCTGCTCGGCGGCCTCTTGCGTGTCGCCTATCTTTTCTCCGCATCGATGCCGGGGATTGCCCGTAACCTGACGTTCCGCAAGTCGTCTCTGCCGGACGTGGACCTCGAAATCGTCGTGCCTGCGGACTATTCGGAATTCCAGGGCGAGCGCCTGGACGGACGCCTGCAGCAGCTTGGAAAGCTCACTGGCAAGCGTCTCGCTTTCCACTTCGAAAGCTGACGCCGAAAAGTCACCGGTCAAACGGGAAGGGCGCGCGAACCGATGTTCGCGCGCCCTTTTGATTAATCGGCCTTGAGGAAGTCGCCGACTTCGAGCAGCACGAACTCGTTGTCGTCGGCCTTGTCGAGTGCGCGGCCGGCCGAGAACGGCAGGTTGTTGTCGTTGCCGACGATGATGTGGGTCTCATCGACGCGGTCGACGTTCTCGATGGTGACGAAGGGCATATCGTAGAAGCCTTCGCCGCCGCCCTGACGCTTCTTGTTGTCCGGATCGGCGATCTTCAAGAGGTCGATGTAGCCGATCTTGCGCACGGCCTTGCCGGCATTGCTGTCGTCAAAGGCGATCTTGTAGATGCGCTTGACCTTGGAGCCCGTTGCGAAGCAGTCCGGCTTCGGGTCCTTCGGATCGGCGCAGGCCTTGTCCACCGTGCCGGCGCCATTGTCGCGCTCGATCACCAGCGCGGTCTTGTCGTCGAGCATGTTGAAGTCGCCGATCGCCTCGCCGCCTTCAGCCAGCGGATAGAGCCAGCTGCGGCCGGTCCAGGCTTTGCTCGCAACATCGAGTTCGATGATGCGCAGCGCCGGGCGGCCATCGGCCTGCTCAACCGTTTCGCTGTCGGTCCAGAGCGGGCCTTCGAGCAGGCCGTAAAGCTTGCTGCCGTCCTTGGAAAGCGCCATGCCTTCATAGCCGCCGGAGCGCTTCAGGTTGAAGGCGGGCGTCTTCTTCGAGGGATCGCCCTGCAGCGTCAGCGTCGGATTGTCGGGCGAAAGCACCGGCTTGCCGTCGACCGTGGTCGCGATCACGTCGGTCAGCTTGCCGTCGAGATCGAACTTGAGGATGTAGGGGCCGAACTCTTCACCGACCCAGAAGCCGTCCGCAACCGGCTGGATCGATTCGACGTCGAAGTCGGCGCCGGTGAGATAACGCTTGTCCGAGCCTTCCATGACGATCGGGAAGGGGGCCTTCTTGTCCGGGTCGGTCAGGAACAACGTCTTCAGTGCTTCGACCTTGCCGGCGTCCCAGTCCATCTTCACGTGGTGCAGCATCAGCATGGCGTCGTTGGAGTTCATCTTGCTGCCGAAACCGTTGTCGGAGAGGCTCCAGAAGGTGCCGTCTTCCATCGCCTTGATGCCGGAAAAGCCCTGCATCGGCTGGCCGTCGAAGGGCAGCGACAGGCCGGTCAGGCGAACGCCGTCCTTGCCCGGAACGGTGCCGAGCGCTTCGGCACGCTTGCGGTCCGCGGTGGTGAACTTGCCGGAGGTCTTGAGGTATTCCGGTGCGTCCGAGGGGGCGGCGATGATCGTGTTGGCCGGCAGGATCGCGTGGCCCTTCAGCGTCGCGGTAAAGGACTTTTCCTCGGCCGAGGCGGCCATCGTCATCAAAAGAGAAAGAGCCGCGGTGGCGAGAAGCGTTTTCGTCATGAGGTTCACCTTGGGTTGGAGCCTTCTGCATGTCTCCTTGGATCGCCCTAGATCCAAGGAGGCAGACGTGCAGCAAATTCGACGTGCTGCAGCGACCCTTGCGCGTCCCAGGACGCGCGGCGCTGCAGTCCGCAACCCGATAGGCGGCTATGATGACGGTTGGGTGATGCTTGCTTTACAACCCGATGAAGCTTTGGTGACAGGATTAGCCGGCGACGGCGAGGCTTGCCCAGCGGCCGGGCGTCAGGCCGTAGGCGCGCTTGAAATGACGGGTGAAATGCGCCTGGTCGGCAAAGCCGGTTTCGAGCGCAGCACCGGCAAGGCTTTCGCCCCGGGCGATCATCTGCCGTGCCCGCTCCAGCCGGCGCATCAGCAGGTAGCGATGGGGGCTGGTGCCGAGAACCCGGCGGAATTGCCGGGCGAGCGTGAAGCGATCGAGCCCGCTCACCGCCTCAAGTTCCTGCGAGCCGACGGGCCGTTCGAGATTGGCGCGAAGGAATTCGCTCGCCTGTAGAACGGCACGCTTGTCGGCCTTTGCGGGCTTGGCGTCCTTGGTGCCGGCGTGACGGTAGAGCCCCTCGGCGATCCGCACGAGAATGTCGTCGAGCGCCAGTTCGTCGATGCCATTGTCGAGATCCATCACGGCTTCGCCGACCGCCTGCCGCAGCGCCTCGTCGCCCACGACAGGGGCTGCGACGAAGGGCAGGGAGCGGTCGGTTTCATCAAGGGCTGCGAGTAGCCGTTCCGGCTGCAGATACATCATCCGGTAGCGCAGCCCGATCTCCGTTCCCGCGCCGCCATCATGGATCTCGTCCGGGTGGAGGATGATGATGCTTCCAGGATTGCTGAAGCGGCTTTCGCCGCGATACTGAAACGTCTGGACGCCGCCGAGCGTTACGCCGATGGCATAGGTGTCGTGGCGGTGCGGCTCGAAAAATTTTCCATGCAGGCGCGCCTCGATGCGCTCGATGCCATCGACGGCAGGCGCAACCCGAATGCCGTCGCCAGGCGCGCCGCACAATCGTTCAAGATCGATCGCAGCGCCGTCCGATAATGCGTCTTCCGGCACGCCCTGTCGGGCTGAAATGGAGATGGCCGTCATGTTCGATACCAAATTTGCAATCGTCTTGCGCGAGGACCTGGCAACCTGGCAGAAGCTCAACGTCACCGCCTTCCTCGCCACCGGGATCGCCGGACAGAAGCCCGGGATCATCGGCGAAGATTATCGCGATGGCGCCGGCAACGTCTACAACGCCTTGAGCATCCAGCCGATCATCGTCCTTGCCGCAGATGGGAAGACGCTCGGCAACATTCAACGGCGCGCGATCGAAAGAGAGGTCAAAGCTTCGATCTATGTCGACGGCATGTTTGCCACCGGTCACGACCACGCCAACCGTGCGGTTTTCGCCGAGACCAGGCCGGACGACGCGGCAGTCGCCGGCATTGCCATTCATGCGGACAGGAAGCTGGTCGACAAGATCACCAAGGGTGCCAAGCTGCACGGCTGACGGCGATCGCGATCCGGCCGATCGATGCCCTGCGCGCCGGCCGGGATCACTCGGCCGCGGTCGATGCCAGCTGAGGAGCCGCGCTGCCTGCGCGCAACGACAGAACGCCAAGCTTCTGCCCGCGTCCTCTGACGGCGTGCTCGCCGAGATCCTCGACCCGCACATAATGCGGCAGACGCATCTTGCGGGCGAGATCGGTGGAGATCAGTACCTGGTGGCCGAGCGTCTTGCAGAAACCTTCGAGCCGGGCGGTGGTGTTCACCGTATCGCCGAAATAGGTGATCTTGTGCCGGTCGAGCCCGATTTCCGCCGCAACGATGGTGCCGCCATGAAGCGCCGCGCGCAGCCGCGGAACCTCGCCGAACTCCTTTTGCCAACGGCGCGCATCCGCATCGATCATTTCCAGAATGTCGAAGACGCAATGAATGCAGGCCGCATTGTTGGTTGCGCGATCGAAAGGCCAGGTAATGACGGCGGCGTCACCGATATAGTCGTCGATCGAGCCGCGGTAGCGCATGACCGGGTCGGCGATCGTCGCAAACAGCCTGCCGAGATACTCCTGCATCCGCAGGTCGCCGTGTTTCTCGGCATAGGCGGTCGAGCCGGCCAGGTCGATGAAGAGGAAGACGCGTTCTTCCTCGACCGGTCTGCGATAGCGGCCGGTGAGCAGGCTCAAAAAGACGTCGCGCCCGAGGAGTTCGCGAACCCTGAGGATGAAGACGAGCGAACCTGATACGCCGAGCGCGAAGATTAGGACCGTCTTGGACGGCATCATCGCGTCCATCCAATGGTCCTCCATGACGCCGCCCGACTGCATGAGCAGGCCAGCGGCGGCATATCCGATGTCGAGAAGCACGAAGTAGATCACCAGCGACGCGACGAAAAAGACCGGCGTGGAAAAGGCGTGGATCCGTCGATGCAGGCGCCGGAAAATGATGCGTCGCTCGAAGGCGATGATCGGCAGGCACATGAAGAGCGCATAGGTCGCGCCGATCAGGGCGCCCTTGCCGTAGAAAACCCATGCGTAGACCGCGCCGGCGCCTGCAACGACCAGCAGCAAGAGAAGTCCTTCGAAAGTCGAAAAGCGCCAACGCATGCAGAAAGCTCCGGTACCGGAAGAGGCGGCATCCGTGTCGGTCGGCGTTGTCCAAGGCGCCGGCTCACGTCACATCGTTTGATACGATGGTGATTCTGTTCCGCCCGGCCCTTCGCTAGAGCTGGATTCAGGCGGAAACTTGTCTCCGCCCAATCCCTTTTTCAAGCTGACGCGGACGTGATCTCGGCGCTGATTTCCACTGCTTCGATCTTCTTGTCGACGAAGCGCAGGGCAACGTCGCCGTTGATCAGCTTCAGTGCCGTTTCGCCGAAGAGTTCGCGCCGCCAGCCCTTGAGCGCGGCGACATCCGCCTTCTCGCCCTCGGCAGCTATTTTGTCGAGATCTTCGCTGTTGGCGATGATCTTCGCGGCGACACCCTGCTTCTCGGCGATCAGCTTCAAAAGCACCTTCAGCATCTCGCCAGCGGCCGCAGCACCTTCCGGCGCATGGCTTTGGCGCGGAAGCTTCGGCAGATCGGCCTTCGGGATCGCCAGCGCCTCGTTGACGGCCTCGACGACCGCCGTTCCGGCGGTGGAGCGTTCCCAGCCCTTGGGAATGGTCCGGAGCCGTGCCAGTGCTTCCGCATCCTTCGGCTGCTGCTGGGCGATCTCGTAAATGGCGTCATCCTTGAGGATGCGGCCGCGCGGCACGTTGCGGGCGCGTGCCTCGCGCTCGCGCCAAGCGGCGACCGTCTTCAGCGCGGCGAGTTCGATCGGCTTCTTTACCCGCATCTTCAGCCGCTGCCAGGCGTCGTCAGGGTGCAGGTCGTAGGTGTCGCGGGCTTCGAGAATGGCCATCTCTTCGGTCAGCCAGAGCGAACGGCCTTCGCGCTCGAGTTCTGCCGCCAGGTATTTGTAGATGTCGCGCAGATGCGTCACGTCGGCCAGCGCATAGTCGAGCTGCTTTTCGGTCAGCGGACGGCGGCTCCAGTCGGTAAAGCGCGAGGACTTGTCGATCTGCGTGCCGGTGACGCGGTTGACCAGCTGGTCATAGGAAACGCTGTCGCCAAAGCCGCAAACCATCGCTGCGACCTGCGTATCGAAGATCGGATGCGGAATAAGGTTTCCGAGATGGAAGATGATCTCGATGTCCTGACGCGCGGCATGGAACACCTTGATGACCTCCGGGTTGGCCATCAGCGCGAAGAAGGGCGCAAGATCGATGCCCTTCGCCATCGGGTCGACGATGACGGCAAGGTCCGGGCTCGCCATCTGGATCAGGCAAAGCTCCGGCCAGAAAGTCGTCTCGCGAAGAAATTCGGTATCGATCGTAATATAATTTGATAGGGCCAGCTGCTGGCAGGCGGCCTCAAGGTCTGCTGTTGTTTCAATCATCAGATTTAAATCACTGTGGCGAAAATGCGGCTTGGAATTTCGTGTAACTCTTCGCGGCATCTGTCACAATCGAAATCTCAGACGACTTTGAAATAACCCGTCATGCCGGTCTTCTGGTGCTCGATGATATGGCAATGCACGACCCAATCGCCCGGATTGTCCGCCACAAGCGCCACTTCCGCCTGTTCATCGGGCAAAAGCAGGATCGTATCGGTCGGCGGCGGCAGGAAAGTCCGCTTGTTGGAATTGAGAATGCGGAAGCTCAGGCCGTGCAGATGGATCGGGTGCGCATGCGGCGTCCGGTTGGCGACCTCCAACACATAGCTCTTGCCGAGCTTCATCTCCTCGATCGGCGCGATCGGATCGGGCGTGTCGCCCGGCCACGGAACCTTGTTGATCGCCCAGAAGGTGTAGCCAAGCGAACCGCAGATCGAAGGCGTCGCCTTGTGCTCGGCCGTCGCCGTCAGTTCGAGCGGCACGCGGGTGGCGGTGGAGAGGTCGGCTTCCGCGATCGGGTTGGCGGGCAGAGGACCGACATCCCGAAGGTCGCGCTTGAGCGACGCTCCGGCTGACCGGAAGCGCGCGATCGTCCAGGGATGCGATCCACGCAGGTTGCCGAGCGCAACCGTCTGACCCTCGCCGTCGGGCATGCGCACGACAAGATCGACGCGCTGGCCGGGCCCAAAATCGTAGCGATCAAGTGCAAAGGGCTTGTCGACCGGATTGCCGTCGAGCGCGATGACCTTCGCCTCAGCGCCCTCAAGGCCGATCGTATAGATGCGGGTGACGTCGGTTGCGGCGATGCGCACGCGCACCAGGCCGCCGGCCGGTGCGTCGTAAGTTGGCTCCTGCTGCCAGTTGGCGGTGCGCACCGTGCCGTAAGTGCCGCCGCGGGCCGCATCCCGCGGCTTGAATGCGTCGATGAACGCGCCGCCGGTGCCGAGCCGCCAATCGCGCAGGTTGAGCACGATCTCGGCATCGAACGTCGGATCGTCCGGGTTTTCGACGACGATCATGCCGGTCAGGCCGGCACCCATCTGGGTCAGCGTGTTGCAATGTGGATGATACCAGAAGGTGCCGGCATCCGGCGGGGTGAACACATAGTCGAAACGGTCGCCCGGATAGACATAGGGCTGCGTCAGTTCCGGCACGCCATCCATGGCGTTGGCAATGCGCAGTCCGTGCCAATGTACCGTCGTCGGCTCGTCCAGCCGGTTGAAGAGGCGGGCCGCATAGGGCTCGCCCTTGCGCATGCGCAGGACGGGCGGCATGCCGGTACTTGGAGCCTCACCCAAGCCGTAGGTCATGACCTTGGGCGTAAGCCCATCCTTGGCGATCTGGGCTTCGGCAAGCTGTGCCATCAGGATCTGCGGATCGGGTGCGGTGCCGGCGCGCGCCGCCATGCCGGCGCCGAGCGCGAAGGCGCCTCCGAGAGCAGCGGAGCCTTGGAGGAAGGTGCGACGGCTGATGACGGGCATTTCGGCAATCTCGGCTGCTGTTTGAGGTGCCCCGGTTCTAAACCTGATTATTGCGTTCAGCAATTATCCGGATCGCGCGCATCTTGCCGCAGGTCAGCGATCCTTGCGCTTGTGGTTGTTGCCGGCGGCGAGCTTGTTGAAAAAGGACGAGGTGCGCAGGAGATTGCGGAACGGCAAGGCGCGCTCCCCGGCGGGCACCGGCCCGCGCGCCGTCATGCGCTGCAGGGTGTAGAGCATGAACAGGAAGAGGATCGCTGCCGTGTAGATGAACAGCGCCTGCGGCCCGAAGACCTCGAGCAGGAAGGAGGCAAACAGCGGCCCGATGATCGCGCCGAGCGACCAGAAGAACAGCATGCCGGCGGAGACGAGCGCATGCTGCCCCTCGGCCGCGTGGTCGTTCGCATGGGCTGAACAGAGCGAATAGAGCGGCATGGCAAAGGCGCCGAACAGGAAGATGCCGGCAAAGTTCAGCCATTCGTCGTTGCCGGCGCCGAAGGCGAGAAACAAGCCTGCGAGCAGCGACCCGAAGGTGGCGATCAGGATGATCAGGCGGCGGTCGAACCGATCGGAATAGTGGCCGAGCGGATACTGCAGCACGACGCCGCCGATGATGCCGGCGCTCATGAAGGTGGCGATTGCCGTCACCGACAGGCCGATGCCCTGCGCATAGATCGGCCCGAGCGAGCGGAAGGCGGCGTTGGTCAGACCGACGACGATGCAGCCGACGGTCGCAAGCGGCGAGATGTTCCAGAGCGCTTTGACGTCGAAGCGGATCGCCTCCGGGGCCACAGGGCTCGAGCGGTCGGCAAAGGAGATCGGCACCAGCGACAGCGTCAGCGCCATGGAGATGATGGCAAAAAGCTCGAAGCCGCCAAGCCCGATGCCAGGAATGACATATTGTGCGGCCGTGACCGAGCCGAGGTCGACGAGGCGATAGACCGAAAGCGTGCGGGCCCGGTTTTTATTGGTGACGCTGGCATTGAGCCAGCTCTCGACTGTCGCAAACAGGCAGGCGAAACAGATGCCGGCAAGAAGCCGCATCAGGAACCACATCAGCGGATTGATGACGAGCACCATCGAGATGGCTGCGGCCGAAGCGATCGCCGCCATCGCCGAGAAGGTGCGGATGTGACCGATCGAGCGCAGGATGCGGGTGACGTAGACGCAGCCAAGCGCGAAGCCGATATTGTAGCCGGCGCCGATAACGCCGATCAGCGATGTCGAGAAACCTTCTTCGAGTGCACGCAGCGAGATGAAAGTGCCCTGCAGGCCGTTGCCGCCGATGAGGATGCCTGCGGTGACGAGGAGGGGGATAAGCGGGCGAATCTGGGACATGGGGCAGGCGACATCCGGGCAGGCGGCCACGACTCGGGTGGGATCACTATCGGGCCTTGCTCATGTGTAGCCCCGCATTCTGCCGCCGGACAGTCCCGAATTGTGACGATTGCCGTTCTTTTCGCGCCATTTCGGCCGCCTTCTGTCACAAGCGGTCTTGGACTGGCTCTTGCCTTCGTTTACAACGCACCTCCATCGGGGGCGGCAGCGGGCGCTGCAGCTTGACAAAGGCTGCGCATCATGCGCTTTTCCGCCCGATTTTGACCATGTTGCCGCGCGCTGTGTCCCACGAGCTTGCGCGGCTCTTTGCAATTCCGGGATAAGACGATGCACCGTTACCGCAGCCACACCTGTGCCGCCCTCCGCAAGTCGGACGTCGGTTCCACCGTTCGCCTTTCGGGCTGGGTCCACCGCGTCCGCGACCATGGCGGCCTGCTCTTCATCGACCTGCGCGACCACTACGGCATCACCCAGGTCGTTGCCGATCCCGACAGCCCCGCCTTCAAGGCGGCCGAGACCGTTCGCGGCGAATGGGTCGTGCGCATTGACGGCCTCGTCAAGGCGCGCATGGACGACACCGTCAACAAGGGCATGCCAACCGGCGAAATCGAACTCTATGCGCAGGAGATCGAGGTTCTCTCGGCCGCCAAGGAACTGCCGTTGCCGGTCTTCGGCGAGCCGGACTATCCGGAAGACGTGCGCCTGAAGTACCGCTTCCTCGACCTGCGTCGCGACACGCTGCACAAGAACATCGTCAAGCGCACCCAGATCATCTCGTCGATGCGCCGCCACATGGGCGACGTCGGTTTCACCGAATACACGACCCCGATCCTGACGGCCTCGTCGCCGGAAGGCGCGCGCGACTTCCTCGTGCCTTCGCGCATTCATCCCGGCAGCTTCTATGCCCTGCCGCAGGCGCCGCAGCAGTACAAGCAGTTGCTGATGGTCGCTGGCTTCGACCGCTACTTCCAGATCGCCCCGTGCTTCCGCGACGAAGACCCGCGCGCCGACCGTCTGCCGGGCGAGTTCTACCAGCTCGACCTGGAAATGAGCTTCGTCGAGCAGGAAGACGTCTGGTCGACGATGGAACCGGTGATCCGCGACATCTTCGTGGAGTTTGCCGACGGCAAGCCGGTGACGGAAAAGTTCCCGCGCATTCCTTACGAAACGGCGATCCGCAAATACGGCTCCGACAAGCCGGACCTGCGCAACCCGATCGAGATGCAGGCGGTTACCGAACACTTCGCCGGTTCCGGCTTCAAGGTCTTCGCGAACATGATCGCGTCTAACCCGAAGGTCGAAGTCTGGGCCATCCCGGCCAAGACCGGTGGCTCGCGCGCCTTCTGCGACCGCATGAACGCCTGGGCGCAGAGCCAGGGTCAGCCCGGCCTCGGCTACATCTTCTGGCGCAAGGAGGGCGAAAAGCTCGAAGGCGCCGGCCCGCTCGCCAAGAACATCGGCGAAGAGCGCACGGATGCGATCCGCACCCAGCTCGGCCTCGACGACGGCGACGCCTGCTTCTTCGTCGCCGGTGACCCCGCCAAGTTCTACAAGTTTGCTGGCGAAGCCCGCACCCGCGCCGGCGAGGAACTGAACCTCGTCGACCGCGACCGCTACGAATTCTGCTGGATCGTCGACTTCCCGTTCTACGAATGGCTGGAAGACGAAAAGAAGATCGACTTCGCCCACAACCCCTTCTCGATGCCGCAGGGTGGTCTGGAAGCGCTGAACGGCGAAGATCCGCTGTCGATCAAGGCCTACCAGTACGACATGGTCTGCAACGGCTTCGAAATCGCCTCGGGCTCGATCCGTAACCAGCTTCCGGAAGTCATGGTCAAGGCGTTCGAGCTGACCGGCAAGTCGCAGCAGGAGGTCGAAGATCAGTTCGGCGGCCTCTACCGCGCCTTCCAGTACGGCGCACCGCCGCATGGCGGCATGGCATTCGGCATCGACCGTATCGTCATGCTGCTCGTCGGCGCCAAGAACCTGCGCGAGATCTCGATCTTCCCGATGAACCAGCAAGCCGTCGACCTCCTGATGGGCGCACCGTCCGAAGCGACGCCGGCCCAGTTGCGCGAACTGGCGATCCGCCCGATTCCGCAGAAGAAGGACTGAGGTCGAACGGACCTGACCCCAAAAGGAAAGCCCGGCGATCGTCTCGCCGGGCTTTTTCTTTGTCTGCGCCAGATGTCTGTTCAGTGCCTGCCGTAGACGGCGTCGCGAACCTCGCGGGTGAACGGACCCCACATGCCCTCGAAGGTCGTGTTCGTCATGGCGACGACGGTGATCTTCTCGACGGGATCGACGAACCAGTTGTGACCGTAGGCGCCGCCCCATTGGATCGTGCCCTTCGATTGCGGCGTGGCGCCAGCCTTGGGATCGACGAGCACGGCCCAGCCATAGCCGAAGTCCCAGCCCGGACCCTGCGTCTGAGCTTCGGGCCCGGTCTGGTCCTGCATCATCGTTTTCACCGTCTCTGCTGACAGGATGGGGCTGCCGCCCTTGCGGAGGGCTTCGAGGAAGGTCAGCACATCCTTGGCCGTCCCGGCCATGCCGGCCCCACCTGAGGGGAATTTCTGGGCGTCGAGGATGCGGTCCGGCGAGAACGTCAGTTTGCCTTCGCCGATTGGTGCCGCCGGCGAAACCTTCTGGCGGCTCGGCTACGAGGGGGCGTCGATCGCCGATCTCACCGCCGCCATGGGGATCACGCCGCAAAGCCTCTATGCGGCCTTCACCTCAAAGGCAGATCTCGATCGCGAGGCGCTCGAACAAAATCGGCGCGAGGAGGGGGCGGCGGCCGGCCGCAATCTTGCTGGTGGAGGGCACGTGATCGAGGTAATCGGCCAGTTGCTGCGCGCCTCGGCCCATGAATTTACCCGCCCCGGCCGACCGAAGGGCTGCATGATCTCAACCGCGGTGCTGACCTGCGCCGTCGAAAATCAGGCAATCGCAAGTCACGTCTCGGCACTGCGCAGTGAGACGCTGGCCTTGCTGGAGTCGCGCTTTCGGCAGGGCATAGCGGATGGAGAGCTACGTGCGTATACCGATGCCGGCGGCCTCGCGCGCTTCGTCGGCGCCATTCTCCAGTGCATGACCGTCCAGGCGCAGGACGGTGCCAGCGAAGCGGACCTCTTGCCGATCGCTGAACTTGCGATCGACGAGGTCGGGCGCCACCGGCAGCCGTCCGGTTAGGCGACCGACCGCCTGGCGCGGGTCAGAAATCCATGCCCGGGCCGGGCGGTGGCGTGGGTACGTTCTTCTTCGGTTTTTCGGCGACCATCGCTTCGGTGGTCACAAGCAGGCCGGCGACCGACGCCGCATCCTGCAGCGCCGCCCGCACGACTTTCGCCGGATCGATGACGCCCATGCGGTAGAGATCGCCATATTCACCGGTCTGCGCGTTCCAACCCTGGGCGAAGTCGCTCATCTCCCGAAGTTTGCCGACGATGACCGAGCCTTCGGCGCCGGCGTTTTCGGCGATCTGGCGCACCGGCGCCTCCAGCGCCCGCCGGACGATCTCGACGCCGACGCGTTGGTCTTCATTTTCGGGCTTGAGCCCATCGAGCGCGTGGACGACGCGGAGCAGCGCGACGCCGCCGCCAGGCAGAATGCCTTCCTCCACCGCGGCCCGCGTCGCATGCAGCGCATCGTCGACCCGGTCCTTCTTCTCCTTCACTTCCACTTCCGTCGAGCCGCCCACCCGGATCACCGCGACGCCGCCGGCAAGCTTGGCCAGCCGTTCCTGCAGCTTCTCGCGATCGTAGTCGGAGGTCGTTTCCTCGATCTGCGCCTTGATCTGGCCGACGCGCCCGTCGATGTCCGCCTTGGTGCCGGCGCCATCGACGATGGTGGTGTCCTCCTTCTCGACCATCACCCGCTTGGCCCGCCCGAGATTGGCGAGCGTCACGTTTTCAAGCTTGATGCCGAGATCTTCGGAGATGACGGTCCCGCCCGTCAGGATGGCGATGTCCTCGAGCATCGCCTTGCGCCGGTCGCCGAAGCCCGGCGCCTTGACGGCGGCGATCTTCAGCCCGCCGCGCAGCTTGTTGACGACCAGCGTCGCCAGCGCTTCGCCTTCCACATCCTCGGCGATGATCAACAGCGGCCGGCTTGCCTGGATCACTGCTTCGAGAATCGGGATCATCGCCTGCAGGTTGGAAAGCTTCTTTTCGTGAATGAGGATGTAGGGGTCTTCGAATTCAACCCGCATCTTCTCCTGGTCGGTGACGAAATAGGGGGAGAGATAGCCGCGGTCGAATTGCATGCCTTCGACGATCTCCAGCTCGATTTCGGCCGTCTTCGCCTCCTCGACCGTAATCACGCCTTCGTTGCCGACACGCTCCATGGCCCTTGCCAGATAGCTTCCGATTTCGGCGTCGCCGTTGGCCGAGATCGTGCCCACCTGCGCGATCTCCTCATTGTTTGAAATCTTGCGCGCATGGGTCTTCAGTTTCGCGACGATCGCGTCGACGGCGAGATCGATGCCGCGTTTCAGATCCATCGGGTTCATGCCGGACGCGATCGCCTTGACGCCCTCCTTGACGATGGCCTGTGCGAGCACGGTGGCCGTCGTTGTGCCGTCGCCGGCCACGTCGCTGGTGCGCGACGCGACCTCCCGCAGCATCTGCGCGCCCATGTTCTCGAACTTGTCGTCGAGCTCGATTTCCTTGGCGACCGACACGCCGTCCTTGGTGATGCGCGGCGCGCCGAAGGCGCGTTCGATGACGACGTTGCGTCCCTTCGGGCCGAGCGTGACCTTGACCGCATCGGCGAGAATGTCGACGCCGCGCAACATCCGATCGCGGGCATCGCTACTGAACCTGACTTCCTTGGCAGCCATTGTGGACCTCCCTCAACACGAACATATGGCCTCACGCACCCAGCCGCCCGGAAGGCGGCTTGCAATCGGACGTACCCGGCAACCGGCTTTCGCGACTACAGTCCCAAATTCCGCTCTTCTTCGTTGTCCGGGGTCAAGATATCGATCAGCGCCGCAACGCGGCCGGCCGGCAGATGGCGGCCTTCCCCGATCAGCGCTTCATCGTTGTTGACCCAGGCGATCGCCTCCGCAAGCTCGCCGGCCGTCGCGCCGGTCGCAAGCAGTTCGGCCATCAGCGTCTCGTCAACCGGGCCAAGGATGGCTGTAATGTCCGCCTGCTTCAGTCCCATGGGTTTCTCCTTCCGTTTTATCGGTCAGGAACAGGGATTTCGGTCCTTGGTGGAATAAATAGGCCAGACCCGGCCGGCATCAAGCGCCGATCGCAAAGCCGCGACGTGCAGGCGTTAAAAAGGCGTGAGTAAGCTCACTGCGGCCGTAGCGCGTTATCGAGGAAATACCATTGGTCGAGATGGGCGCGGACGACCGGCTCGATCGTGTCGTTCAGCAACTGCATGTCATCCAGCAGCCGGGCATTGGGGCGCTCCTCCGCCGGCAAACGTATCGGCGGCAAGGCCGTGCATTCGAAGCGGAAGTCGTCGGTGCGAAGGCCGTACCAGGGGCAGATCGTAGCGCCCGTCATGCGCGCCAGCCGTATGGCGATGGCGATGTTGCCTTCCTGATGCGGCCGGCGGCCGAAGAACGGCCCGCGGATCATGCCGCCGAACCCCTCGTCGCAGAAGATGCTGACAACGCCGCCGCCTTTCAGAACCTTCAGTGCCGGCCGGATCCCGTCCATTCCCGGAGGCAGAAACTGCAAGCCAGCCTTGCTGCGCACCCGACCGGCGATCCACGCCTTGGCCCGGCCCTTGGGCGGCACATAGAAGGCATGCGGCTGGAGGCCGAGCTTGCGGAATGCGATCGTGCCCACTTCCCAGTTGCCGAGATGCAGGCCGACGAGAATGACTGGGCCGCGGTTTGCCGCCTCACGGATGGGTGCAAGGCCCTCGGTCTTCAGCCGCTCCGGCCGCTGCTGCAATCGGTTGACGACGGAGAACTCCGTCATCAACCGTCCCTGAGCGCGACAGTTTTCGAGAAACAGTGCCTCGCGTTGCGGGGCGTCAAGGTCCGGCCGCAACTGTTCGATGGTTTCACGGGCGCGGCGGGTTGCCACCTTGTGGAAGCGCGGAACCATGAAGAGACCGAGCGCCGCCCCGAGCCTGGAGCAGGCGTCCATCGGCAGAAGCTTCATGCCGAAATGGGCGGCGATGTTGGCGACGTTCCAAATGTTGTCGGTGATCCAATAGCGCCGGAAGGCCCGCGCCCTGTCGCCACCCGCCAGTGCATCGGCGAGCCGCGGGGCGCTTTCCTCGGCGAAGATCCAGGCCCTGCGCTTGCCGATCGGCTGCGCCGCGTGCGGATCATCCGGCGCCATGCGACGGGGCCTCTCGCTTGTGCAAGGTGACCGGCAGGCCATTCTTCGGCCTGAGGGTCAGGCGGCAGATCGGTTCGACCGCGTGGCGCTGGCTCACACGAACCCGGTAGCGCTGCGCGATGATCGCCAGGCACAGGATCGCTTCGGTCAGCCCGAAATGCAGGCCGGGGCAGACGCGCGGTCCGCTGGCAAAGGGGATGAAGCTGTAGGGCGTCGGGCGCCGGCCTTCGGTGAACCGTTCCGGATGGAAGTGGTGTGGATCCTGGAAGAGGCTTTCAGTCCGGTGAAGGAGCCACGGCACGATCAGCACGAGCGAGCCCGGCTCTGCGGCAACGTCGCCGATCATATCCGCCTCGCGGGTCTGCCGCGCCAGGATCGGAACCGGTGGATAGAGGCGAAGCGTCTCCTCGATAACTGCCCGGCACCATTCGAGCTGAGGCACGTCGTCGATCGTCGGTGTCCGGTCGCCGCAGACCCTGGCGATTTCGTCGTGAACGGCCTTCTCGACCCAGCCTGCCTTCGAAAGCAGATACCAGGTCCAGGTCAGCGTCGCCGCCGTCGTCTCGTGCCCGGCCATGAAGATGGTCGCGGCCTCGTTGCGCAAGGCGACGAGGTCGAGTTTCAGTTCCGGGTTTCGTTGCTGGCGCCGGATCAGCAGCTCGACCATCGAATTGTGGTCGCCGCGTCCGGCAAGGTGATCCTCAACCACCTTGTCGATGGTTGCGTGGATGCGCTTGACCGAACGACGCAGGCTCGGCGTGCGCAGCACCGGCAGGCCGTCGTCAAAGCCGAGGAAGTAACCGATGTTGATGGAATCGACCAGCGACTGGTAGCTGGTGAAGCCCTCGGTCACCGCCGCCGCGCTACCGTCGCCGAGCTGGTTGCCGAAGACGCTGCGCGCGATGATTTCGGCGGTCAGCCCCGCCATTTCGTGCAACGCGTTGACCTCGGCGCCATCGGGCATGCGGTTCCAGCGCTCGACCAGTTCGCTGGTCGTATTTTCCATGACGGGCCCGAAAGAGGGGACCCGCTTGGCGTGGACGATGTCCGCCACCAGCGGCCGGCGTTGCTTCCAGGTGTCCCCGTCCGAAATAAACAGCCCGTCGCCCAGCAGGAATTCGAGTGCCCGGCGCATCTGCGGGCTCTTGCGCTCGAAGTTTTCGTGACGCTTGACGACGACCTGCCGGATCAGGTCGGGCGAGTTGACGACGATGATCTGCCGCCCAAGGATCCGGGTCTGCGAGATCGTTTCGGTATAGTCGCTCGCCCGCCAGATCGACAGGAAATCCGTTCGCGCCTGGAGCAGCAGCCGCAATGGCTTACCGGGCGGGCCCGTATAGTAGTCAGCTCGGACAGGGGCGAATTTCCCCTCCAACAATTCTTCAGTGAAATTTACAGACTGCTGGAGCCAGGCGAGCATTTACGTCCGATCTGCCGTAACGTGGAGACGATATTCGGGCATGTATTTGTATATTTGCACAAAGTCCGAGACGTCCCCTTCGAGGCTTAAATGCTCTCAAGTTCGTTGGAAATCGGATTCTGAATTGCCTGAGGGTGGCATGCACGATTTCGATGAAGAACGCCATCGCCTTACGGTGAAATTTTCTTGGCGCAAGCAATAGCTCACCGGGAAGAAAAGAGTCCCGCAACCGATGCGCGCTCCACAAGGGCGTGCAACGTGATCCGACTATGCGGTTCGCAAGTAAAGGGCGGTGCTTGTTCTTTCAGGGGAGGGCGGCGGCGCAGCTTTCGGCCGGCGAAGTCCGCCGAGTGAATGCCGTGGGCCACATGGGAAGCCGGTGCGGCGCCATCAAGCCTTGCGTGCCTGTCTCGGCGCGCAAGGCTGGTCGTCATGTCGGTTTCTCCCGGGCTCGGCTGAGGCCGGGAGAAACCTGAACGATTAGTCGTTCGCCGTTACCTTGACGCCGAGCACCGACGGGATGGTGTTCGGCGCGCCCATGGCGGCACCCATGATCATCGGGAACGGAACCGGCTTTTCCGGTGCCGCGCTGATCGTCAGGCTCTTCGGGCCATCGAGATAGGCGTTGACGGCAGCCGACACCTGGTTCTGCAGTTCCGGCACGTTGAGCTGCGCCATCATGATCGGCACCAGGCCCTTCAGCGACTGTGCCATCTGCTCACCGGTCACGCCCTGCTGCGAGCCGGCATAGTCGAGCGCCTTCTTGGTGATCGAGGCGTCGTCGAAGCGGATTTCGGCGCTGTTGAAGGTCAGCTGCTGCATGAGGCCCATCATGGCGAGACCCATCGCCTGGTTGGCCTCTTCCTTGTTCGGATTGGCTTCGGCAGCCTTCATCGCTTCCTGCATCGATTTGACGAAGGCAAGCGTGTAGCCGGAGATGTCGAGAGCGAAGTTCAACCGGCCGACATTCTTGAAGTCGAGTGCATATTCTTCGAGCGCGACATTGCCGCTTTCGACTTCCCAGCTGCCCTTCATCGTCAGGGCGCCGTCGATGGTGGTGAGGCCGAGCTTTTCGATCGCCTCTTTGGTCTTGGCGTCCTCGACCGACGACAGGTCGGCCTTGATGCCGGAAGCGGTCGCGTCGAAGTCGAAGCCGGCGTCATTTTCCTGGCGCGCGAGGTTGGCTTCGGTGCTTTCGAGCGAGAAGACTTCCTTGCCCTTGGAGCTGACGGCGATCGGGCCGGTGCTGGCGCTTTCATAGAGAATGATGTCGTTGATCGTTCCGCCGGTCGCATTGGCCGGGATCGTCAGGCCGGAGAGCAGGATGTCCTTGACGGAAATGGCACCCTCGTCCTGGCTGACATTGACGTCGGGGAACGAAACAGTTTCGGCGTAATAGCCGCCGCCTTCGGTCTCCTCGACGCCCTCAAAGGTCAGGTCCCCGATATTCAGGTCCACAGCGTCGCCCGGCTGGCTCGCGACCTTCAGCTTCACGCCGGTCACCGTCACCTTGTCGCCGTCGACTTCGGCCTTGTCATAGGTGATCGAGGTGCCGTTCGCGTTCGTCGCTGCGTCGAGTTTCTTCATCAAATCGGCGCCATCGAGCGCGAAGGCCGGGCCGGTCAGCGTGAGAAGCGCGGCGCTCGCCATCATCAGGCGGATCTTGCGCGTGTGCATCATTTCGAGTTCCTTCGTGAAAATCTTTGATTGTGTAGCTGTTTAAGAAGATAAGGCGTCGCTGATCTGGTTCCCTTGGAGAGGGCGTCAACTGTAGGCGCATGGCAGCATTCGTCTTTGTCGGCGGCGCGCGGCCGCCAGTTCCGTCTGCCAATGCGCGTCCTGCGATCCCCCTTGCAAATCGTCCAAATCAACTCCAGCCGAAGCTATTACGAAACAGGGCGAAATTATATTCGCTTGGGCGAACCGCACATCTTCCTGCTCGGGCATGCTTTCCGGGACGTTACCTGTCGGCAGCCTCCGACGCATAGCGGCGCGACCGTTGCACGAACATTGCGCCGGGGCAAGCGGATCGGTGCGCGAGCCGGTTATTTGGGGCGAGGGGGTTCTCCACAAGCGCAAGCCCTGAAAACCTTGCCGTTCCGGGTTTGTTGCGCTAGCAAGAACCTATGGGACAAAGCCTCAATCCCCCGTCAGGCGGGGACGATCACATTCAGCCGGTTGACCTCAAGGCGGCGCTGGAAGAGCGTTACCTCGCCTATGCCTTGTCGACCATCATGCACCGCGCACTTCCGGACGTCCGAGACGGGCTGAAGCCCGTGCATCGTCGTATCGTGCATGCGATGAGCGAGATGGGGCTGCGCCCCAACTCCTCGTTCAAGAAATGCGCGCGTATCGTCGGCGACGTGATGGGTAAGTTCCACCCGCACGGCGACGCCTCGATCTACGACGCGCTGGTGCGCCTGTCGCAGGAATTCGCGATCCGCTATCCGCTGGTCGACGGCCAGGGCAACTTCGGCAACATCGACGGCGATAACGCCGCGGCGATGCGCTACACCGAAGCGAAGATGACGGACGTCTGCTCGCTGCTCCTGGAAGGCATCGACCAGGACGCGGTGGATTTCCGCCCGACCTACAACGAGGAAGACCAGGAGCCGACCGTGCTCCCCGGCGCTTTCCCGAACCTGCTCGCAAACGGCGCGACCGGCATCGCCGTCGGCATGGCCACCTCGATCCCGCCGCACAACGCGCATGAACTTTGCGACGCGGCGCTGCATCTCATCCGCCATCCCGACGCGACCGTCGAGGATCTGCTTTACGATCCGGCCAACCCGCAAAAGGGCGGCATCGAAGGGCCCGACTTCCCGACTGGCGGCGTGATCGTCGAAGGCCGGGAAAGCATGGCCGAATCCTACCGCACCGGCCGCGGCGGTTTCCGTGTTCGTGCCCGCTGGGCGCAGGAAGACCTTGGGCGCGGCGGCTACCAGATCGTCGTCACCGAAATCCCCTATCAGGTGCAGAAGTCCCGCCTGATCGAAAAGATTGCCGAGCTCCTGGTCGCCCGCAAACTGCCGCTGCTCGAAGACATCCGCGACGAATCGGCCGAAGACATCCGCATCGTCCTCGTGCCGAAGACCCGTTCGGTCGATGCCGGCATCCTGATGGAATCGCTGTTCAAGCTGACCGAGCTCGAAAGTCGCATTCCGCTTAACATGAATGTGCTGTCGCTCGGACGCGTGCCGCGGGTCATGGCGCTGAACGAAGTGCTGTCGGAATGGCTGGCGCATCGCCGCGAAGTGCTGCAGCGCCGATCGCGCCACCGGCTGGCCGCAATCGACCGCCGGCTCGAAATCCTCGGCGGCTACCTCGTCGCCTATCTGAACATCGACGAAGTCATTCGCATCATCCGCGAAGAGGATGAGCCGAAGACGGTGATGATGGAGCGGTTCTCGCTCACCGATCTCCAGGCCGAGTCGATCCTCAACATGCGCCTGCGCTCCTTGCGCAAGCTCGAGGAATTCGAGATCCGCACCGAGTTCGATGCGCTCTCGAAGGAGAAGGCCGAGATCGAGGCGTTGCTCGCCTCCGACGAAAAGCAATGGCAGACCGTCGCCTGGGAAATCGGCGAAGTCAAAAAGAAGTTTGCCAAGGCGACCGAGATCGGCAAGCGCCGCAGCACCTTTGCCGATGCGCCGGAAGCCGACGTAGAGGCGATCCAGCAGGCGATGATCGAGAAGGAACCGATCACCGTCGTCATCTCTGAGAAGGGCTGGATCCGCGCGCTGAAGGGCCACATCTCCGACACGTCTTCGCTCCAGTTTAAGGAGGGTGACGCGCTGAAGGTGGCGTTCCCGGCGCAGACGACCGACAAGATCCTCGTCTTCACGACAGGCGGCAAGGTCTATACGCTCGGCGGCGACAAGCTGCCCGGCGGTCGCGGCCATGGCGAGCCGCTGCGCATCATCGTCGACATGGAGACCGATCAGGACGTCCTGACGGCCTTCGTTCACGACCCGGCGCGCAAGCTCATCGTCGCCTCGGTCGCCGGCAACGGCTTCGTCGTCACCGAAAGTGATATCGTCGCCAATACCCGCAAGGGCAAGCAGGTGATGAACGTCTCGGCCAGCGACGAAGCGAAGCTGGTCGTTCCGGTCAAGGGCGATCACGTGGCCGTCGTCGGCGAAAACCGCAAGCTGGTCGTCTTCCCGCTCGTTCAGATCCCCGAGATGGCACGCGGCAAGGGCGTGCGGCTGCAGCGTTACAAGGATGGCGGCATCTCCGACATTCGCTGCTTCACGATCGCCGACGGTCTCGTCTGGGAAGACAGCGCCGGCCGGGTCTTTACCAAGACCAAGGACGAACTGATCGAATGGCAGGGCGACCGCGCTTCTGCCGGCCGCGTCGTTCCGAAGGGCTTCCCGCGCAGCGGCAAGTTCAGCGGCTGACCGGGATAAGGAGAGCCATGCGGTCGAGAGGCCGCGTGGCTCCTGTTTCGTTTTGGCGCAGTTTGGCGCAATCTCTTAAATCATTGGAAATCCAAATGAAACGCAGGCGCAACTGGCGCTTGTAAGCCGGAAGGCTATAATGGATCACTGCGCGTCCAACAGGGATGACAGCGATGCCGAATGCCACAGCCCTTGATGACGTCCTGCTGGCCCTTGCCCACCCGGTCCGCCGCCGGATGTTCGAGATCCTTTTTGCCGGTGAGGCGCGCGTCGCCGATATTGCCGTAGCCGTCGCGGTAACCCGCGAAGAGCTGGAGACGCACATCGCGCTCCTGGAGGCTGCAGGCCTCGTCACCCGCCTCAAACGGCGCGACGGCGACGCCTTGATCGGCAATCCGGCGCCGTTGAGCGTCGCGGCCACCTGGATCAACACCAACCGCGAACTGTGGGTCATGCGCGTAGAGATGCCCGGCGTCCGCCCGGCTTCGCTGGGACAGCCGCAGGAGCCGTTGCCGGTGCGCGATCGGGGCGTCGACCACAAGCAGCGTCGTCCGCGGCCCAGCGGTCAGCGCGACGACAAGTCTTGAACAGCGTTACTCGGCGCAGGCAACGGCCGCTCTCAGCGAGCGGCTGCGCAACTGCCAAAGCGAATGGCCGATCAGCGCGAAGACGAGAATCGAGCCGCCGATCAGCGTCTGCGTTGTCGGCGTTTCAGCGAAGACCATCCAGACCCAGATCGGCGCGAGAATAGTCTCTAGCAGATAGAACATGCCCACTTCCGGGGCTGAGAGATAACGCGGCCCGGTCGCAAGGCAGAAGAAGGCGAGCGGGATCATCACCAGGCCGTTGAAGAGGATGTAGCCGGGGGCGGCGATCGTGAAGCCGCCTGCCGGCAGCATCAGGAGAGCGACGGCCGCCGGGAAGATCGCCGTCACCAGCGGCACCAGCGCCATGTCGCGCTTGCTCGCACGGCTGATCGTAATCGCGCTTGCCAGCAGAAAGGCGGAGGATGCCGCCATGGCGTCGCCGAAGAGGTGACCGCTTTCCAGTCCGTCCTGGACGATCAGCCCGACGCCGAGCACCATGACCAGCATGGTCACGAGCGTCGCGTTCGATGGTCTCTCCTTCAGAAAGATCCAGGAGAGGATGGCGGCAAACATCGAGGTGAAGGCGAGGATGAAGACCACATTCGCCGTCGAGGTGTTGAAGACGGCGAGCAGGAACGTGCAGGAATTGATTCCGTAGAAGACGCCGACCAAAAGGCCGGTCTTGCCCGGCAGCAGCGAAATCTCCCGGCCGAGCACCCGGTTGAGTACGAACCAGGCGCCGAGCGCGATCACGAAAGTCGACAGGCTGCGCACGGCGAGCAGCGACCAGACGTCGCCGCCGGCGGATCGGATGAGCGGAATGTCGAAGGAGAGGGCAAGGCCGCCGAGGCCGGTGATGGCAAGGCCGCGCCGGTGCATCGCGGCATCGGAAGATGAACTCAATTTCTAACCCGTTTTCGTAGGAGCGGCTTCCAGGGTGGTGTCTCCGCCTTCATAGCGCTCCCAGCCACGGGCCATGAGGTGCTCTTGCGGCAAAAACTTTGTTTTATACCCCATCTTGCGCGAGCCTTTCACCCAGTAGCCGAGATAGACGTGGGGAAGGCCGCGCTCCCGGGCGCGGCGAATGTGATCGAGAATCATGAAGGTGCCGAGCGACCGCTCTTCCTGCGTCGGGTCGAAGAAGGAGTAGACCATCGACAGTCCGTCGCCCATGCGGTCGGTGAGCGCCGCAGCGATCAGCGGCCCGCGTGCCTTCTCGCTGACGCCGTCGCCTTCGACCCTCAGGCGATATTCGATGATCTTGGTGTGCACATGGGTGTCCTCGACCATCATCGCATAGTCGAGCACCGACATGTCCGACATGCCGCCCTTCTGGTGGCGTCGGTCGAGGTATCGGCGGAAGAGGTTGTACTGCTCGCTCGACGGCTCGGCCGGATATTCCGCCGAGATCACGTCGTGATTGGCGGCAAGCACCCGGCGCATGGAACGGGTGGGCTTGAACTCGTTGGCGAGGATGCGCACCGAAATACAGGCGCGGCAGGTCTCGCAAGCCGGGCGATAGGCGATGTTCTGCGAGCGTCGGAAGCCGCCTTGCGTCAGGAGATCATTGAGCTCGGGCGCGCGCTCGCCCACCATGTGGGTGAAAACCTTCCGCTCCATCTCGTTCGGCAGATAAGGGCAGGCTGCCGGCGCAGTCAGATAAAATTGCGGAGACGGTGCGGTCTGTGTGTTCATCGAGTGCGGAGGTCACTCTTCGCGCTGTGGTTCATGACAGTAGCATGGCGCAAGAATGGAAAACGTCAACTCACTCGTTTGCCGCTTCCGCCTGCGCCGGCCGATATTTTAGTGGTGACCACAATAGGTGGCGGCGGTGAGGCGGAAAACACCGCCTTACGCTTTCAGCTCTATGCCTGCGCCGGTTTCAATACATGTCGCGGCGCACCGTGACGGTACCGATCAGCAGGTCGTGCAGCAGGCGGCTGCGGTCGGTGAAAAGGCCGATCAGCAGGATCAGCGGCGTCAGCAGCGCGTTGGCGATCCAGAAGATGACGAGGTGGACGATCGCCGTCAGGAAGTCCATCGGGCGTCCATCAGTTCGAGCAATCGCCAGGCCCATCAAGCGCATACCGGGAGAGGCCTGTTCGCGGCCACCGACCGTCAGGCCGAAATAGAGCATGGCGACGATCGCAAAGAGCGCCGGATAAAGCATGAAGCCGAGGCCGAGCGTCAAGATGCCGAGGAAGAAGACGACGACCGCCGCGGGGATCCAGAGGAGCGCGATGATCGCGTAATCGAGCAGAAAGGCAAAGACGCGTCGCGACAGCACGCCCTGATAGGCGCGCCAGTCATTGCTCGGCAGCCTCAGTTCTTCGTTGTGCATGGTCATCGGTCAAAAGCCTCGTTTGGTTGCAGCAAGGATATGGGATGGCATTCCCTGCAAAACAAGGATCGGAGCCGGGATCAAGCGGTGCGTTTCAGCGGCCTTTGGCGAGAATGCGGGCCACTTCGACCGCGAAGTAGCTGAGGATGCCGTCGCAGCCGGCGCGCTTGAAGGCGAGCAGCGTTTCGAGCATCACCTTCTCGCCATCGATCCAGCCGTTGGCAGCCGCCGCCTTCACCTGCGAATACTCGCCGGACACCTGGTAGGCAAAGACCGGCAGGCCGAAGGCTTCCTTCATCCGCCAGCAGATGTCGAGATAGGGAAGGCCTGGCTTCACCATCAGCATGTCGGCGCCTTCCTCGACGTCGAGGGCTGCGTCGCGGATCGCTTCGGTGCCGTTGGCCGGGTCGATGTAATAGGTCTTCTTGTCGCCCTTCAAAAGGCCGCCGGTGCCGATCGCCTCGCGATAGGGACCGTAGAAGCCGGAGGCGAACTTCGTCGCATAGGACATGATGCCGACATTCTGGTGGCCGTGAGCGTCGAGCGCCTGGCGGATGGCGCCGATGCGTCCGTCCATCATGTCGGAGGGGGCGATGATATCGGAGCCGGCGTCCGCCTGGGCGACGGCCGCCCTTGCGATCGTCTCGACCGTCTCGTCGTTGACGATCTCGCCATTGCGCAGGATGCCGTCATGGCCGTGGCTGGTGAAGGGGTCGAGCGCGACGTCGGTGATGATGCCGATCTCAGGCACGGCTTTCTTGAAGGCGCGCGTCGCCTGGTTGATCAGGTTGTCGGCCGCAAGACTGTTGGAGCCGGTATCGTCGCGCAGCGACAGGTCGATGTTGGGGAAGGTGGCGATCGCCGGGATGCCGAGACCGGCCGCTTCCTTTACCGCTTCCACGGCCTTGTCGATGCTCATGCGGTTGACGCCCGGCATCGCGTCGATCGGCTGGATGATGTTCTCGCCCGGCACGATGAAGATCGGCCAGATCAGGTCGTCGACGGTCAGGCGGTTTTCCTGCACCAGCCGGCGCGTCCAGTCGGCCTTGCGGTTGCGGCGCATGCGGCGATGGCCGGTGACCCTGTCCACAAGATTTGTCCTGTCGTTCATCGCGCCGCGCCTTTCCCGTGAAAATCGTCGATAGCCAAGCGCTTTATCATGGGCTGGCCGCCATTGGGAACCGCGCGGCCGGCGAACCGGCTGCGGCATTTCTTCTCTTTAAGAGGAGCCGTGGGGGAGGGGACGGCGCGATGCCGCTGGCGGATGGCAAAGACCCGCCCTATCTTGCCGGCCATGCTTCATGATTCTGCCCATGTGCCGAAACCGTCGCTGACCGAGATCCTCTTCGGTCTCTTTCTGCGTCTGGTCTCCGCCTCATGCATCTGGTTCGCGCTGAACTACTGGGCCATGCTGATCGGCTTTTCCCATGGCGGCGCCGGACGCTTCGATCTCCTGACGCCGGAGTGGCGGGCGGCCGCAACCGCACTTGCCGTCATCTATCCGGTCGCCGCCCTCGGCCTGTGGCTGCTGGTCTCCTGGGGGCCGGTCGTCTGGGTGGTTGCGGCAGCCATCGAGATCGTGATGTACGAGTTCTATCCGGCCAGTTTCGGCGGCCGTCCGCTGCTGGTCGTGCTGCATGCGGCGGTTGCCGTTACCTTCGTTCTTTTCCGCGCGGCGATCTTCTACCAGCGCTGGCGGCTCGCCAGGCAGGTAAGGGTTGATTCACCCTGAGACAGGGTCGCCAAATGGCAAGCTCTTGTTAAGGCTGCGGTTTAAGTAGAATTTTAGACGTATTCGATAGGGTCTCACTCAAGGCGGGAAGACAAACAGACACCGCCAAACAAAACAGTGAGGCAGTCAAATGAACACCAAGATGAAGCCGCAGGCAGTTCAGCCCCGAGACCCCCAGGAAGAAACCATCCGCGGTCTCTATATGGAATCCCTTCACCTCGTCGAGCGTCTGCACCGCCGCCTGCTCGACGTCATCAAGGACGAGTTCGACCGCGAAGGTCGCAGCGACGTCAACGCCGTTCAGGCCCTGTTGCTCTTCAACATCGGCAACTCGGAACTGACCGCCGGCGAACTTCGCTCCCGCGGCTACTACCTCGGCTCGAACGTCTCCTACAACGTCAAGAAGCTCGTCGATCTCGGCCTGATCAACCACCAGCGCTCCCGCGTCGACCGCCGCTCGGTCCGCATCAGCCTGACGGAAGACGGCCAGGAAATCGCCGAAACCGTTGCCAAGCTCTACGAGCGCCACGTCGGCTCGATCCAGAAGGTCGGCGGTATCGGCTCGGACGAGTTCACCCAGATGAATAAGCTCCTGCAGCGCCTCGATCGCTTCTGGAACGACTCGATCATGTATCGCCTGTAATCAGGCCAAAACCTCCAGTTCAAGGGTCGGGCGCAATCCCTGCGTGTCCGACCTTTGCCATTTGCGGCACCCCGTTCTGTTGCCAAAAAGCTGCACCGCTGCGGCACGCTTTCCTCGCGTTCGCGTGATTTTTCAAACCAAAAACATTAGTAAATCAAAATGTTGCCGTTTCCGGTTCGGCTGCAACCCAGTCGCGTCCGGCGAAAAGCAAAAGGCATGCCATGTCGCCGTTCGCTCGCGCCCAGACACGAATTGGCCATATTGCTATGACAGCGACGACGACATGCGGTAGGTGCGCCCACGTGTTTTCTTGCGTGTGGATTCGTTTCGCGTTTCGCCTGCCGGATGAGGGTCCTCACTCGCGGCATCGTGAAGACATGTGAGGGCAGGGTGGCTCGTTGGTTGACCTTTGTTAACCACGATCGTGTTAGGGCTCCGGCAACGTGCGTGTCAGCGCATAGGGCGCGTGCCGACGCATTGGGATGGTAGGATTATGTCGAAAAAGAATGGAATTGATGCATTCTCGCGCCGCGCCTTCTTGCGCTCGGCAGCGACCTTCGGCGCCGTGGCAGTCGCCGGCGCGGCAAGCGCACAGGACGCTCTGAACGAGATCATCAATTCGCCTCGCCGTGGCTCCTGGGACGACCAGTTTGACGCGAAAGGGGCATCGCGCACCGCGACGACGGTCGTTTCGAACACGCCGGTTTTCGGCCCGGAAACGATCGCCCATGTGCAGCAGGCGATCTTCGACTATCAGAACATCGTGTCGCAGGGCGGCTGGCCGTCGGTCCAGACCAGCGTCAAGCTTGAACTCGGCGTCACCGATCCGTCCGTGCAGCAGCTCCGCCAGCGCCTGATGGTTTCCGGCGACCTGCCGCGTTCGGCCGGCATCTCCTCGTCCTTCGACAGCTACGTCGAAGGCGCGGTCAAGCGCTTCCAGGCCCGCCACGGCCTGCCGGCGGACGGCGTCATCGGCGAATACACGCTGAAGGCGATCAACGTCGACGCCAACACCCGCCTCGGCCAGCTCCAGACCAACCTCGTGCGCCTGCAGTCGATGTCCGGCGACCTCGGCCGCCGCTACGTGATGGTCAACATCCCTGCGGCCTACATCGAAGCGGTCGAGAACGGCCGCGTGGCGCTGCGCCACACGGCGATCGTCGGCAAGATCGACCGCCAGTCGCCGATCCTCAACTCGAAGATTTATGAGGTCATCCTCAACCCTTACTGGACCGCGCCGCGCTCGATCATCCAGAAGGATATCATGCCGCTGATGCGTAAGGATCCGACCTATCTGGCGCGCAACTCGATCCGCCTGTTTGATGGCAGCGGCGGCGAAGTGTCGCCGGAGACGGTCGACTGGAACGCCGAAAAAGCGCCGAACCTGATGTTCCGCCAGGACCCGGGCAAGATCAACGCGATGTCGTCGACGAAGATCAACTTCCACAACGAGCATCAGGTCTACATGCACGACACGCCGCAGCAGGGCCTGTTCAACAAGCTGATGCGCTTCGAATCGTCGGGCTGCGTGCGCGTACAGAACGTGCGCGACCTTTCGACCTGGCTTCTGAAGGAAACGCCCGGCTGGTCGCGCCAGCAGATCGAGGCGACCATCAAGACCGGCGTCAACACGCCGATCACGCTCGCCGAGGAAGTCCCTGTTTTCTTCACCTACATCACCGCCTGGTCTGCCAAGGACGGCGTCGTGCAGTTCCGCGACGATATCTATCAGCGCGACGGTGCCACCGAACTGGCGCTGCAGACCCCCTATGGCGTCGAGCAGTCGCCCGGCTCGGTCGACCAGGACGCCTTGCCGCAATAAGCGAATTTGCGACACGGAATTCTTCGAGCCGCGCTTCCCTTGGGAGCGCGGCTTTTTCATGGGTTGAGCGCCGCGATATTTCGGCGCGGCAGATGGGGGAAATGACGCAAACCGCACAGCGGATATTGCTCTCGCCGTGCGAGGAAGCTAAAGAACTGCCACCCTTGAGAGGAGCCTCGCGCCGATGACTGCACAGACGAATGACGCCTTCTTCACCCGCTCTCTGGCCGACAGCGATCCGGACATCTTCGGTGCGATCGAAAAGGAGCTGGGTCGCCAGCGCCACGAGATCGAGCTGATCGCCTCCGAGAACATCGTTTCCCGCGCCGTGCTCGAAGCCCAGGGCTCGATCATGACCAACAAATATGCCGAGGGCTACCCGGGCAAGCGCTACTACGGCGGCTGCCAGTTCGTCGACATCGCCGAGGAATTGGCGATCGAGCGCGCCAAGAAGCTCTTCGGCGTCAACTTCGCCAACGTTCAGCCGAACTCCGGTTCGCAGATGAACCAGGCCGTGTTCCTGGCGCTCCTGCAGCCGGGTGACACCTTCATGGGCCTCGACCTCAACTCGGGCGGCCACCTGACGCACGGTTCGCCGGTCAACATGTCCGGCAAGTGGTTCAACGTCGTCTCTTACGGCGTGCGTGAAGACGATCACCTGCTCGACATGGACAACGTCGCCGAGCAGGCGCGCAAGCACAAGCCGAAGCTGATCATCGCCGGCGGCACCGCTTACTCGCGCATCTGGGACTGGAAGCGCTTCCGCGAGATCGCAGACGAAGTCGGCGCCTGGCTGATGGTCGACATGGCGCACATCGCCGGTCTCGTTGCCGGTGGCCAGCATCCGTCGCCGTTCCCGCATTGCCACGTTGCAACGACGACGACGCACAAGTCGCTCCGCGGCCCGCGCGGCGGCATGATTCTGACCAACGACGAAGATATCGCCAAGAAGATCAACTCGGCCGTCTTCCCGGGTCTCCAGGGCGGTCCGCTGATGCACGTCATCGCCGCCAAGGCCGTGGCACTCGGCGAAGCGCTGCAGCCGTCGTTCAAGGACTATGCGGCTCAAGTCGTCAAGAACGCCCGCACGCTCGCCGAAACGCTAAAGGCCAACGGCCTCGACATCGTATCGGGCGGCACGGACAACCACCTGATGCTCGTCGACCTGCGCAAGAAGAACGCAACCGGCAAGCGCGCGGAAGCCGCCCTTGGCCGTGCCTTCATCACCTGCAACAAGAACGGCATTCCTTTCGATCCTGAAAAGCCCTTCGTCACCTCGGGTGTCCGTCTCGGCACGCCGGCCGGCACGACCCGTGGCTTCAAGGAAGCCGAGTTCAAGGAAATCGGCGAGCGGATCGTCGAGGTTCTTGACGGCCTGAAGGTCGCCAACTCCGACGAGGGCAATGCCGCCGTCGAAGCCGGCGTTCGCGACAAGGTCATCAAGCTGACCGATCGCTTCCCGATGTACGGCTACATGTGATCGGTCGCCCATGCGCTGCCCCTATTGCGGTTCTGAAGACAGTCAGGTGAAGGATTCCCGTCCGGCAGAGGACGGGAATGCCATTCGCCGCCGCCGGATTTGTCCGGATTGCGGAGGTCGTTTCACGACCTTCGAACGGGTGCAGTTGCGTGAACTGATGATCATCAAGAAAACCGGTCGGAAGGTTCCTTTCGACCGGGACAAGCTTCTGCGGTCCTTCGAGATTGCGCTGCGCAAGCGTCCGGTCGATCGCGACCGCATCGAGCGGGCGGTTTCCGGTATCGTCCGTCGCCTTGAAAGCTCCGGCGAGACCGAGATCCCTTCGGAAGAAATCGGCCTGCAGGTGCTCGAAGCGCTGAAGAGCCTCGATGACGTGGCCTTCGTGCGCTACGCTTCGGTCTATCGCGATTTCTCCCATGCGGAGGATTTTGAGAAGGTCATCACCGAGATCAGCGCCAAGATCGCGCGCGATCCCGGCGAGTAGATTACGCTGGATAGAGCCATGACAGCGCCCAACCGTGAAGACGAGAGGTTCATGGCCGCGGCGCTGAGGCTGGCTCGCCACCATCTCGGACAGACATCCACCAATCCCTCCGTCGCCTGCCTGATCGTCAAGGACGGCGTTATCGTCGGCCGGGCCGTAACCGCGCGGAGCGGCCGCCCGCATGCCGAAACCCAGGCACTGACGGAGGCCGGTGCGAAGGCAAGGGGTGCTACGGCCTATGTGACGCTGGAGCCTTGCTCCCATCACGGCAAGACGCCGCCTTGCGCCGATGCGCTTGTCGCCTCCGGCATATCCCGCGTGGTGATTTCGATCCTCGATCCGGACGTGCGGGTTGCCGGGCGTGGCGTCGTGCGCCTGCGCGATGCTGGCATCACCGTCGATATCGGTGTTCTCCCCGAGGAAGGGCATCACGCGCTTGAAGCCTACCTCATGCGCCAGGTCAGCAAGAGACCCTATGTGATTCTCAAGCTTGCGGTTTCGGCCGATGGCATGATCGGCCGCAAGGGTGAGGGGCAAGTGCGCATCACCGGTCCGATTTCGCGCGGGCAGGTACAGATGCTGCGCGCGGAGACCGACGCGATTCTGGTCGGGATCGGCACGGCTGCGGCTGACGATCCGGAACTGACCGTGCGCTTGCCGGGGCTCGAACATTGTTCGCCGTTGCGCATCGTTCTCGACCGCCGGCTCGACCTGCCGCTTTCCTCCAAACTGGTGTTAACGGCGCGGGAGGTCCCCGTCATCGTGGTCTCCAGCGACGGATCCGGCGATGCGGATGCGGACGTTGATGGCGGCCGAGCAGCACGCAAGGCGGCCCTGGAGGCCGCCGGTGTCGAGGTGCTCGAAGCCGGCTCGATCGCCGACCTTCTTGCGGCACTCGCTTCCCGCGGTATCTCCTCGCTGATGGTCGAAGGCGGTGCTGTGGCTGCACGCGCCTTTCTCGATGCTGATCTGGTCGACCGTATCCAGCTCTACACCGGACCGGGGACCATTGGCGAAAACGGCATTGCATCCCCATTTGACCGTAAGTCCGTGCCGGCAGGCTTCCGGCGCGTCGCCGAGGCACGGTATGGCGGCGATCTGTTCGAGGAATACGAAAGAGAAAACTGATGTTCACAGGCATTGTTACCGATATCGGCACCGTCGACGCCGTCACCCCGCTGAAAGAAGGCATCAAGCTGCGTGTCGCCACGAGCTACGACCCGAAGACCATCGACATGGGTGCCTCGATCGCCCATTCCGGCGTCTGCCTGACGGTGACGGCTTTGCCTGAAGCCGGCAGCAACGAGGGCTGGTTCGAGGTCGAGGCCTGGGAAGAGGCGCTCCGCCTGACGACGATCGCCGGCTGGACCAAGGGAACGCGCATCAATCTCGAGCGCTCGCTGAAGATCGGCGACGAGCTCGGCGGCCACCTGGTTTCCGGCCATGTCGACGACAAGGCGGAAATTCTGTCGGTGGAAGCGGAAGGCGACGCTGTGCGCTTTCGTCTGCGCGCGCCTGAGCATCTGGCGAAATTCGTCGCGCCGAAGGGATCGGTCGCGCTCGACGGCACGTCGCTGACGGTCAACAAGGTCGCCGGCGCCGAGTTCGACGTGCTCCTGATCCGCCATTCGCTGGAGGTCACGACCTGGGGTGAGCGCAAGGCCGGCGATTTCGTCAACTTCGAGGTGGACACCATGGCGCGTTATGCGGCGCGCCTCGCCGAATTCCCGGCACCAAAGCCGGAGTAAGCCGACTTCCTCTTTTGCCGAATGCAAACCGCCCCCAATCGGGGGCGGTTCTGGTTTCGGGAGGTGTTGACACTCAACGCACGTAGAGGGTCAGGCTGCCATCGGCTGCCTGTTCGGCGCCGGCAATGTTGTTCATCTCGACATTCTGCGCCTTGAGCTTGGCTGCAAGCGGCTTGTTGCCTTCGACGGCCGCGTGCAGGGACGAAATCTGTTGCGGCGTCGCTTCGTTGATCCACATGCGCGTCTGGCTCGATTCCTTCAGCGTATCCACGTCGACGACGTTGAAATGATCGCCCTTGAAATCGCGAACGGTGTGGTCGATTTCGGCCGGCCAGTTCATGGCTGCGCTCGCAGCATAGGAGACGCCGCCGAAGGAAAGGGCGGAGAGAGCAGCGATGACGGAAAGCTTGGCTATGCGGTTCATGGTCATGCTCCTTTGTTTACCGGCAACAAGGCGCAAGCCGACCCGTTACGGGAACGCGGAACCTTGCGGGTTTCCGGGCCGGTGAGGATCGCCCATTGCGGCGGCCAGCAGGGTTCGTTTGCGGGCGTTGTCACCCGCAAGCAAAGGCGCTGGACTGTTTCGACTGATTGGTCGGCGTTTGCTCCCTTCTTGGGGAGGGCGCGTCGTGCCAACGACTAGGAAACTGGGCCGGAATGTGGCCCTTTCCATGGCGCTGGCATCAGGAAAACAATTAAAAATTGTTCATGTTTCGGCGTGCGCGCGAGCCCTTCGGTCGCCTGTCGCAGCTGCTGCCTTCTGGTGGCGCTCGAACATGATCACGTGGTTGCCGTGATAGGTCGTCCGCCAGAATTCCTTGAAGCCGTGCTTCTCCGCGACCCGGATCGAGGCGCGGTTTCCGACGTCGATGATGCAGGTCTTGCGCAGCTTCGGAAACTGGTGGTCGGCCCACTTGAGCGCCGCACTGACGGCTTCCGTCGCCAGCCCCTTGCCGTGCGCCTTCGGTGACAATGCCCATCCGGTTTCCATCGTCCCTTCGAGCGAAGGCGTGATGGCGCGGTGCACGTCGTGGAAGCCGGCCTCGCCGAGAAAACCCCCGGTCTCCCGGTCCTGGATGGCAAAGAAGCCGAAGCCGAAATAGTGCCACATGCCGACTTGGCGCAGGAACCGCGTCCAGGACTGTTCGCGCGTAAACGGCACCCCGCCGACATAGCGGATCACCTCGGCATCGCCGAACAGCGCGGAATAGGCGGGGAAATCGTCACGGCGGTAGGGGCGCAGGATGAGGCGGTCGGTCTCGATAATGGGAACGCTATGCATATTCGATCCTAAGCTGTGATGAAATCAGGCGCCGGGCTCGCCGTCCCAGTAGTCGACATCGCTTTCCGGACGGCCGGTGAAAAGGAAGCGTCTTTGGCCATCGGAACCACGCGTCCTGGCAAGGAATTTGCCGGAGTCCGGATACTCGCAGATTTCCGTGGCCGCCTTGGTCGAGATGGAAAGGTACTTGAGCGGCACCGAGCCGGTGTTGATCAGGTGGTGGGCCGTTTCCGGTCCACCCGCAGGGGCGCCCAGAATGTCGCCGGGGCCGACCGGATATCGCTCGCTGCCGAAGCGATACGTGCCTTCGCCTTCGATGATGATGAAAAGTTCTTCTTCGACGTGATGATTGTGGAACGGGCAGCCGGACTTGCCCGGCGGTACTTCACCGTAGCCGATGCCCAGATCCTTGAGGCCGAGTAGCGCGCCGAAGGCGGCGTCGCGGGATTCGAAAAAGGTGCCTTGCGTCCAGTGGTCGAGTTCTAGGTTTTTGGGATTAACGATCGGCTTTTTCGTATCGGTCACATGTTCCTCCCTCGCGTACCGTTGTCGCGGCAACGCTAATACGTTCTATCCGTGTCGCGCGTTCGTCCCGTCGTCAACCTGCGATCGCTAAAATTAGCGACGATGGTTACAGGAATACATCCTAGTGTTGCAATCCATTGGCGAAAGCATCTGGGCGCTATCGCGCGTTGGTTTAACGCCGAGCTGCGCGCTCACGTTCGTCTGCCGTTCAGCGCCGTGGTGACCTCGTGAAGACACCTAGCGATCCCAACGCAAAGGGTTTTCATTTCTTCGGTCGGTGGCAGGAGATCGGGCACCATGACCGTCATCATGCCGGCAGACGAAGCCGAACGCACGCCGTTGTGGCTGTCTTCGAGAGCGAGGCAATACTGCGGCGCGATACCGAGCCGACTTGCAGCCGTCAGGAACGGGGCCGGGTGCGGCTTGCCATGATCGTAGTCGCCAAAGGCAACGACCGTCGGGAAGCGGTCGCGCAATCCGTGCCGGTCGAGATTGCGCTGGACGTCGTGATGTTGTGACGAGGTGGCAATCGCAGACGGCAGGCCCATGCCGTCAAGCAGGTCGAGGAGATTGACGACGCCAGGCTTCAGCCGCAGCTCGGTCGTCGCCATTGTCGCAAATTGCGCCGAGGCACGCTCCCAGAACTGAGCGAGGTCGAAGGCATCGCCGAAGCGACCGCGAAGCAACATGCGCGTCGCCTCGGCCGAAAGCCCGATCGTATCGAGATAAAGGGAGACAGGCATGTTGTGACCGAGCGCTGCCGCTGTCTGGATCATCGCGTCGCGGTAGAGCGCTTCGGTGTCGAAGAGCAATCCGTCCATGTCGAAGACGACGCCAAGAGGTTTCATGGGCAGGACGATGTTGGTCGAACCGATTTCGGGCATACGAAAAATCCAGCTTGATATCGACGGCTTCGAACTTGGAACCAGCAACGCGGCCGCGCAAGACCCACGGCATTGGCATTTTGCAGCGGCAACGGCCGCATGTTGCGGCCCTGTAAACGCGGCAAAAGGCCGTCTGCGGCGGAATTTGCTTGCCATTCGGCGCCGGGCGTGGTTTTACCGCCGCCTCAGCCGGTCGCATCCGGCGCGGAACTCTCAAAGACAGGTGATCCATGGCAGAGACCACGGCAGCCCACATCCTGATTGTGGAAGCGCGTTTCTATGACGATATGGCCGATGCATTGCTCGACGGCGCCAAGCATGCGCTGGACGCAGCCGGGGCCACCTATGATATCGTGACGGTTCCGGGTGCGCTCGAAATCCCGCCGGCGATTGCCATGGCACTCGACGGCGCCGACGAGGGCGGCACCGAATATGATGGTTTCGTGGCCCTTGGCATGGTCATTCGCGGCGAAACCTACCATTTTGACATCGTCGCGAACGAGTCTTCGCGCGCGATCATGGACCTCGCCGTCAGCGAGAGCCTTGCGATCGGCAATGGTATCTTGACGGTGGAGAACGACGATCAGGCCTGGGCGCGCGCCCGCCGGTCGGAAGGCGACAAGGGTGGCTTTGCTGCGCGTGCGGCACTGACCATGATTGAACTTAAGAAGAAATTGGGCACGGAAAAGTGACGAAAACCCCCTCGGATCAACCGCTGAAGCAGGTCAACCAGCGCGGTGCAGCACGCCTCGCTGCGGTGCAGGCGCTCTATCAGATGGACATCGGCGGCACCGGTGTCCTGGAAGTGGTTGCTGAATACGAAGCGCATCGCCTCGGACAGGATGTCGACGGCGACACCTACCTGAAGGCGGACGCCTCCTGGTTCCGGTCGATTGTCGCCGGTGTCGTGCGCGACCAGCGCAAGCTTGATCCGCTGATCGGCTCGGCCCTCCAGGACGACTGGGCTCTGTCGCGCCTCGATTCCACCGTGCGTGCCATCTTGCGCGCGGGTACATTCGAGATGCTCGAGCGCAAGGACGTGCCGGTTCCGGTGATCGTCACGGAGTATGTCGAGATCGCCAAGGCTTTCTTCTCGGATGATGAGCCCAAGCTGGTCAATGCCGTTCTCGACCGCATTGCCAAGCAGGTCCGCGGCGAACCGAGGAAGTAAGGTCGATGGTTGCGGCTGCTGCTGAGGACATGGGGAACACCCTTCGCGAAACACGCCGCAACGTTTACCTCCTGACAGCCGCACAGGCCGTTCTTGGCGTCGTCGGGCCCATCTGCTTTTCGGTCGGCGGTGTCGCCGGCTACCAGATGCTGGCGGAGGACAAGTCGCTGGCCACCGCGCCGCTCACCGCCTTTAACGTCGGCATGGCGCTCGGCGTCGTGCTGGTAGCGGTGTTGTCGCGCCTGATCGGCCGCCGCTTCGCCTTCATGAGCGGGACCGCAATAGCGGCCGCCGGGGCAGCACTCGCCGCCGTCGCGCTCTTCCGCGAGAATTTCTGGCTTTTCGCCTTCGCCCTTGCGATGCTCGGCTCGTCGAACGGCTTTACGCAGAAGCTGCGGTTCGCCGCCGCCGACGCCTCGCCGTCGTTCTACAAGCCCAAGGCAATCTCGCTGATCCTTGGCGGCGGCATCGTTTCGGCCGTTCTCGGTCCGCAGATCGTCATTTTTGCTGGCGACCTGTTCGCGCCGGTTTCCTTTGCCGGGGCTTTCGTCGTCCTGATGCCGATTTGCCTGGTTGCAGCCCTGTTTTTCGCGCCGCTGCGGCTGCCCGAGCCGGGCGCAATGGTGAGTGCCCACCACGATCAGTCTGTCCGTCCCCTCGGCGAGATTGTCCGCAGCCAACGCTTCGCCACCGGCATGATCTGCGGCATTTCCAGCTACGCGCTGATGACCTTCATGATGACCGGGGCGCCGGTCGCCATGGTGATCGGCTGCGGCTTCTCGACCGAACTCGCCACGCTCGGCATCCAGTGGCACGTGCTGGCGATGTTCGCGCCAAGCTTCGTCACCGGCATGCTCATCAGCCGCTTTGGCGCCGAGCGCATCGTCGGCTGCGGCCTCCTTCTGCTGATGGCCTGCGCCGCGGTCGCGCATATGGGTATCGAGCTCTGGAACTTCTGGGGCGCGCTCGTATTGCTCGGCCTTGGCTGGAATTTCGGCTTCATCGGCTCGACGGCGATCGTTGCCAGCAGCTATCGCCCACAGGAGGCCGACAAGGTTCAGGCCTTCCACGACATCATCCTGTTCACCACGGTGGCACTGTCGTCGTTTGCCTCGGGCAAGGTGCTCACGGCCTATGGCTGGGACATGCTGAACGCGGTCGTATGGCCGGTAACGATCGTCTGCCTTATCCTCCTGCTGCTTCTGAAGCGGGCGCCGCGCAAGACCGCCGCCTAACGCTCCATTCCCCTGAAATCTAAAGCGAACGAGGCGCCGCCAGTGGCGTTTCTCGGGGCTTGACGATCTCCTGTTGCAACCGCACTCTGGCCGCGCCGTGAGGGGTGCTGCTTGAGGAGGTGGTGCGTGATTCGCGGTTTTGAGGGGCCTGCGGCCGGGAGTGAGTCCGCGGGTTGTAACGGAGGGTAATGCGAAATGACCATTTTATTGGGCGTTATCGCATGCGGGTTGCTCGCGGTGGCTTATGCCATCTGGGCAACACAGTCGGTGCTTGCCGCCGACCAGGGGAACGCCCGCATGCAAGAAATCGCAGGCTACATTCGTGAAGGGGCGCAGGCCTATCTCACGCGTCAATACAAGACCATTGCCATTGTCGGCGTCGTCGTATTCATCGCCGCTTGGGTTCTTCTTTCTCCCGCCGCCGCTTTCGGCTTTCTGATCGGTGCGATCCTTTCGGGTGCCGCGGGTTTCATCGGCATGCATGTTTCGGTCCGGGCAAACGTCCGCACTGCCCAGGCGGCGTCCGTGAGCCTCGCCTCCGGCCTCGATATCGCATTCAAATCCGGCGCGATCACCGGCCTTCTTGTGGCCGGCCTCGCGCTCCTTGGCGTCTCGGTCTACTACGTCGTCCTCACGGCCGGCCTGGGTCATGAGCCCGCCTCGCGCGAAGTCATCGACGCACTGGTGTCGCTCGGCTTCGGCGCATCGCTGATTTCGATCTTCGCCCGTCTCGGCGGTGGCATCTTTACCAAGGGTGCCGACGTCGGCGGCGACCTCGTCGGCAAGGTCGAAGCCGGCATTCCCGAGGATGATCCGCGCAACCCGGCAACCATCGCCGACAACGTCGGCGACAATGTCGGCGATTGCGCCGGCATGGCAGCCGACCTGTTCGAGACCTATGCGGTCTCGGTCGTGGCGACCATGGTTCTGGCGGCGATCTTCTTTGCCGGCACGCCTGTGCTTGCGACCGTCATGGTCTATCCGCTCGCCATCTGCGCGGCTTGCATCATCACCTCGATCATCGGCACCTTCTTCGTGAAGCTCGGGTCCAACAACTCGATCATGGGTGCGCTCTACAGGGGCCTGATCGTGACCGGTGTCCTGTCGATCCTCGGTCTCGGCGCCGCCACGTCCTTCACCATCGGCTGGGGCACGATCGGCACCGTCGCCGGCAAGGAGATCACCGGCTGGAATCTGTTCCTCTGCGGTATTCTCGGCCTGATCGTAACGGCCCTGATCGTGGTGATCACGGAATACTATACCGGCACCAACAAGCGGCCGGTCAACTCGATCGCCCAGGCGTCGGTGACCGGTCACGGCACCAACGTGATCCAGGGCCTGGCCGTCTCGCTGGAATCGACGGCTTTGCCGGCGATCGTCATCGTCGGCGGCATCATCGCGACCTACCAGCTTGCCGGCCTCTTCGGCACTGGCATCGCCGTCACCGCCATGCTTGGCCTTGCCGGCATGATCGTGGCGCTCGACGCCTTCGGTCCGGTCACCGACAATGCCGGCGGCATCGCGGAAATGTCGCATCTGCCGCCGGAAGTGCGTAAATCCACCGACGCGCTCGACGCTGTCGGCAACACCACCAAGGCCGTCACCAAGGGCTACGCGATCGGCTCGGCCGGTCTCGGTGCGCTGGTGCTCTTCGCCGCCTACTCGAACGACCTCAGCTACTTTGCCGCCAACGGCGACAAGTATCCGTACTTCGCCGATGTCGGGCAGATCTCCTTCGATCTCTCCAACCCTTACGTGGTCGCGGGGCTGATCTTCGGCGGTCTCATTCCCTACCTCTTCGGCGGTATCGCGATGACTGCGGTCGGCCGTGCGGCCGGGTCGATCGTCGAGGAGGTTCGCCGCCAGTTCCGCGAGAAGCCCGGCATCATGCAGGGGACCGAACGGCCGGACTATGGCCGCGCCGTCGACCTTCTGACAAAAGCGGCGATCCGCGAAATGGTCATTCCTTCGCTGCTCCCGGTGCTGGCGCCGATTGTCGTCTATTTCGGCGTGCTGCTGCTCTCGGGCTCGAAGGCTTCGGCTTTCGCGGCTCTCGGTGCCTCTCTGCTCGGTGTCATCGTCAACGGCCTCTTCGTGGCGATCTCGATGACCTCGGGCGGCGGTGCCTGGGACAACGCCAAGAAGAGCTTCGAGGACGGGTTTGTCGACAAGAACGGCGAACGCCATCTGAAGGGCTCCGACGCCCACAAGGCGTCGGTAACCGGCGACACCGTCGGCGACCCCTATAAGGACACGGCCGGGCCGGCTGTGAACCCGGCGATCAAGATCACCAACATCGTGGCGCTCTTGCTTCTGGCCGTCCTCGCCTGATCGCATCGATGCGCAAACAAAAGGCCCGCGGAACATCGTTCCGCGGGCCTTTTGTTTGGAATGGGGAGGCTTAGTTGCCGAAGTCCTTGAACAGGCTGCGCGCCGCGGCCTGACCGGCGCCGGGGCCCGTCAGCAGCTGGCCGAGGAAGCTCGTTTCCTTGCCACCTGTCGGCGTCGTGCGTGTCAGCATGTCGAAGACCTTGCCGTCCTTCAGCGTATAGTGAGCCAGCTGGCTGACGGTGCCTTCCTTGTCGAAATAGACGGCCAGGATCGACTGGTCGATCAGCTTGGGCTTCATGAAGGCAACAGGGCGCTTGCGCGTCTGCGAGATGTAGTAGAACACTTCGTTGTCGAAGGTCGCGGTCGTCGACGGCGTGCCGAGCGAGAGCAGCACCTGCTCGCGGCTGGAACCGACCGGAACGAGGTTTAGCGTTTCCTGATCAACCACATAGCCCTGATGGAGAACTTCACCGACATTGGCGGACTGGCAGGCGGAAAGGGTAAAACCGGCGATGGTGGCTACGACCGCCACGCGGCCGAGGGTCTTAAAATTTTTTCTCAAATACCGCTTCGTCAACGACAGCTCCCCTTGGAGAAACGATGGCAGATCCGCCATTGCAATTCGTGCCTGCTTCGGTAAACCAGCTTCGGCTGTCATGCAACAACGTCATGGGCGCTTGCGCGCATTTCGAGAAAGCCAAGCCCGAGCTTTGTGATGATTTTTGGACTGTTTAAAAGAAAAAGTGGCAACACCGCGATTGTCGAGCGGCAATATGCATTGCTGACGGCGGCGGCACGCCAGCCCTACCTTTACACCGACCTCGATGTTCCGGACACGGTCATGGGCCGGTTCGAGATGCTGTCGGCGACGCTGATCCTCTATTTCCGCCGCACACGTGCGTCGGCAAGGCCTGGCCAGGAAATCGCCCAGGAGATCATCGATGCCTTCTTCGAGGATGTGGATCACTCGATCCGCGAGCTCGGCGTCGGCGATGCCGGCGTGCCGAAGAAGATGAAGAAGTTGGCCGGCATGTATTACGGTCGACTCGAATCCTATGCGGCGGCGCTGGAAGCAAGGGACGTCGAGGCCCTGGCGGCAGCGCTCAGGCGCAACTTCCATCCTGATGGCGGCGACGCGGCGCCTTCGATGGTTGCGCTTGCTGGCTATCTGCTGGCGGTTGAGGCCCAGCTCGTCGATGTCGCGGAAGACGCCGTCGAAATCGGCCAGTTGCACATTCCGCCGGCTGGGGCGTAATAGAAAACAAGAGCGTCGCCACCGGCAGCCGGTTGGCGGCTGCGTTCGCGATGGGTGCCAGGTAGCCCGCGCGAGGAAGGATCCAATCATGAAAGACGAAAGTCAGGCGGCCTTTTCTTATCCGGTGAAAGTCGGGCACATTTCGGCGAACGCGGTCAGCGTGCATCTCTCCGCCAACGAGCGCGAGCGCAAGGCGCTTGCCGCGCTTTGGAACATCAACGAGGTTCTGTCGCTCGAAGCCGACCTGCAGATCGCGCGCTGGAAGAAGGATGGCGTGAAGATCAAGGGCGACGTCAGGGCCCGCGTCGTGCAGAGCTGTGTCGTCACTCTTGAGCCGGTCGAAGCCGATATCGACGAACCGGTCGAAGCGATCTTCGTGCCCGAGGGCTCGCGGCTTGCCCGCCAGGCGAGCAATGACGGTGGCGAGATGATTCTCGACCCTGACGGCCCCGATATTCCCGATACCTTTATCGGCGACACCATCGACGCCGGCGTCGTCGTCAGCGAGCAGGTTGCACTCGCGATCGAGCCTTATCCCCGTAAGCCCGGCGTGACGTTCGGCGAGCGCATCGAGAGCACATCTGCCGATGACAAGAAGCCGAACCCCTTTGCGGTCCTGAAGGACTGGAAAAAGGACTGAGGTCGCGAAAGCGTCATCTACAATTCGGTTGTCACGCAAAGGAAAAGCAGTATTTTGGCCCCAAACCGGCCAGAAGAGCCGCTAAAGCGATCTGCCGCGTGCTTGGCTCAAGCGTCAGAAGCAATATGTTTCGTCAATGCGTTTCCGTTGAGTACGCCGCGGCGGCACGTGTTGTGTGGCAGAAATGAAGGATAAGACACGCGTGGTCAGAATTTCACTTGACGTGATGGGGGGCGACTATGGTCCTGAAGTCGTCATCCCCGGCGCCGCAAGGGCGCTTGAACGTCATCCGGACATCAAGTTCGTTTTGTTCGGCATCGAAGCGCAGTGCGCGGGCCTCCTTGAAAAACATCCGAAGCTGAAGGCCAACAGCACCTTTTACGACTGCGAGATTGCAGTCGCCATGGACGAGAAGCCGAGCCAGGCGCTTCGCCGCGGCCGCGGCAAGTCAAGCATGTGGAAAGCGATCGACGCGATCAATGCCGGCGAGGCAGATGTCGTCGTTTCCGCCGGCAATACCGGCGCGCTGATGGCCATGTCGGTCTTCTGTCTGCGCACCATGCAGGGAATTCAACGGCCGGCGATCGCCGCCATCTGGCCGACGCTGAAAGGCGAGAGCATCGTGCTCGATGTCGGCGCGACGATCGGCGCGGACGCGCAGCAATTGATGGATTTCGCGCTGATGGGCGGCGCCATGGCACGGGCGCTGTTCGAGATCGAGCGGCCGATGGTCGGGCTGCTGAATGTCGGCGTCGAGGAAATCAAGGGACAGGAAGAGGTCAAGGAAGCCGGCCGCCTGATCCGTGAGGCCAACATCGACGGCTTCGACTATTACGGCTTCGTCGAGGGTGACGACATCGGTCGCGGGACCGTCGACGTCGTCGTCACGGAAGGTTTTTCCGGCAACATCGCACTCAAGGCCGCCGAAGGCACCGCGCGCCAGATCGCCGAATATCTGCGCGCGGCGATGTCGCGCACGCTTCTTGCCAAGATCGGCTACATCCTGGCCAAGGGCGCATTCGACCGCCTGCGGGAGAAGATGGACCCGAGGAAGGTCAATGGCGGCGTGTTCCTCGGCCTCAATGGCGTCGTGATCAAGAGCCATGGTGGTGCAGATGCCGAGGGTTTTGCAGCCGCGATCGATGTCGGCTACGACATGGTGAAGAATGGCCTGAAGTCGAAGATCGAGCTCGATCTGGCGAAGTACCATGGCGGCGAACCGCCCAAGGCCCTTTCCGCCGGCATGAATGATGAGGTTTGAATAGATGATCCGTTCCGTCGTTCGCGGTTTCGGCGCAGCTTTGCCGAAGCGCGTGGTCACCAATCAGGAGCTGGAATCCAAGGTCGATACGTCCGATGAGTGGATCGTGCAGCGCACCGGCATCCGGCAGCGCTACATCGCCGGCGAGGGCGAAACCACAGCTTCGCTCGGCGAAGGTGCCGCGCGTGCTGCGCTCGCCAATGCTGGGCTTACCCCTGATGATATCGACCTGATCATCCTGGCGACCTCCACTCCCGACAACACGTTTCCGGCAACAGCTGTCAACATCCAGGACCGCCTCGGTATGCGCCATGGCGCGGCCTTCGACATGCAGGCGGTCTGCTCGGGCTTCGTCTACGCGGTTACCACGGCGGATGCCTATATCCGCGGTGGGCTTGCTAAGCGCGTGCTGGTGATCGGCTCGGAGACCTTCTCGCGTATCCTCGACTGGAACGACCGCACGACCTGCGTGCTCTTCGGTGACGGCGCCGGCGCCATCATCCTGGAAGCCCAGGAAGGCGAGGGCACCATTGCCGACCGGGGCGTGCTGACGGCGAAGCTTCGCTCCGACGGCGCACATCGCGACAAGCTCTATGTGGATGGCGGCCCTTCGACCACTGGGACGGTCGGCCATCTGAAGATGGAAGGCCGCGAAGTCTTCAAGCACGCGGTCGGCATGATCACCGATGTGATCGAGGCTGCCTTCGAGGCGACCGGGACGACGGCCGAAGATCTGGATTGGCTGGTGCCGCACCAGGCCAACCGGCGCATCATCGACGGCTCCGCCAAGAAGCTCGGCATCCCTCTCGATAAGGTTGTGGTCACGGTCGATCTCCATGGCAACACCTCCGCAGCCTCCATTCCGCTGGCGTTGAATGCGGCGGCGGGCGACGGCCGGATCAAGAAGGGCGACCTCGTCCTGCTCGAGGCCATGGGCGGCGGCTTCACCTGGGGCTCCGTGCTTCTCCGCTGGTAAAGAAATTGCTTAAGCAACAGACGCTTGACCGCAAAAGGCAAGGGCAATAGTCTTCGGACGCTGATCGGCGTACCAGACGTTGGTGGGGGAAGATGAGCGGAAAAACAGTAACACGGGCGGACTTGGCTGAGTCGGTTTTTCGCAAGGTGGGTCTGTCGAGGACAGAGTCTGCCGAATTGGTGGAAACCGTCATTGACGAAATATGCAACGCAATCGTGCGTGGCGAGAGTGTGAAGCTGTCCTCTTTCGCGACCTTCCAGGTCCGCGACAAGAACGAGCGCATCGGGCGAAACCCGAAAACCGGCGAGGAAGTGCCGATTTCGCCCCGGCGCGTGATGACCTTCAAGGCGTCGAATGTCTTGAAGCAGCGCGTCCTGAAGGCGCATCTGGGCCGCAGGGCCAAGCAGAAACCGGTATCTCCCGTTTCGTGAACGCCTGACGACAGCCACAAATGTGGTTGAAAACCCATCCATAAGCCGTTGAAATGGAGCCGATTCGTGCCATCATTGGCGCGGTATCGGCTTCACTACGGCTTTCGAGCCTGAGTCGCACGGCATGGATTGGGAACGATATGGAAAAGAGCCCGGACGCTTTTCGCACCATCAGCGAGGTCGCTGACGATCTCGATCTGCCGCAGCATGTCCTGCGTTTCTGGGAAACCCGCTTCCAGCAGATCAAGCCGATGAAGCGCGGCGGCGGCCGGCGGTACTACCGGCCGGAGGATGTCGACCTTCTGAAGGGTATCCGGCATCTGCTCTATGATCACGGCTATACGATCAAGGGCGTGCAGAAGCTCCTGAAGACCAACGGCAACAAGTTCGTCGCGGCGATTGCAAGCGGCGATCTCGCGACCGTCGAGGCGCTGGCAGCCTCCAGCAACGAGGAGCCGGCACCGCCGAAGGCTGGTCTTTCCGAGGAGGATCAGATCGTCGGCCGTGCCAAGGCGCCGGCGAGCCGCCGCTTCTTCTCCTTCGGCGGCAGCAGCGACGACGTGCCGGAGATCTCGCTCGGAAAATCCTCGTCAGTGGGCAAGGAAGATCGCGCTCTGCTTCAGGAGGCGCTCTACGACCTCCTGGAATGCAAGCGGCTTCTCGACCAGGTGCGCTGAGAAAGCCTTTCAGGCGATTATCAAGACCGGTTCCGCACGGCCGAACGTCTGCCGAATGCGGTTGCCTCCACAGACACCTTTTACACGATTGCCAAGATGGTGCCGTCGGCGGGGTGCCCGCCGACGGGGGGCATATGCGCGCCCGTCCGCAGGGCGCCCGCGCGATTATCCCAGCAAGGATTGAAAAGCGTCAGTAGGAGATTCGGAAGCCGCCGGGGCTCGCCGCGGAGACGTCAGGCTCCGGGTAGGGGCCGGTCCACTGCGCATAGGTCGTGTTGGTCGAACCGGAGGTTGCACAGCCGGAGAGCGTGAGAAGCGCAAGCGCGGTGAGGGCCATAAGGGACTTAAGAGGCATGGTTTTCTCCTAGAAGGGGAGACGCTCCAGGCCTCAAGGGCCAGTATCAAACTGTCCCTCAAATCATCCATGATGGCAAGCTAACGTTGCGTTAGGCAGCAAGTTTCGAGCGACGGGATCTCGTTTTGGTGAAGGTTCGGTAGACGGACGGGCGGTCGGTGATTTCCTCGTCAAGCAGCATCGGAAATTGCAGACACCCAGTGGCGCGCGAATGGCGGGAGCTTTCTATGTCCGCAGTCGCTTCACAGGTGCGACGCCATGCTGTGAGTTTGCGGAAGTCCCGTCGGACTTTCAGTTCCCAAGCATACTTTTCCACGCCGTTTGTTCCTTTTTCGATCCAGGCCGCATTTTCCCGCTTGCGCTCTAAGCGTTGGTTATATAGGGGTTTCCTCGGTTCGGAGCGTAGCGCAGCCCGGTAGCGCACTTGACTGGGGGTCAAGGGGTCGTGGGTTCGAATCCCGCCGCTCCGACCATTTTCCTCTTTGATTTCAGTCATACAGCAGCGCTACCGCAATTGGCGGCTGGCGGTAGCCAGCAGTTCCACGCGTAAAATCGCGCATTCGGGCACCCATTGCCCCGGCAAAAATCTCAAACGCCTGCTGATTTGTTTCGCTTTGGCCCACCGTGTCTGCTCCGAGATCGGATGCGGTTTTGTCGCTTGCGCCTGACAAAATTTATCGCCCATCGGAAATCGCTAAAATGCCTCGTTCCGGTGCGATGGTCCACGCGGCTGGGGTCGATCGCCGTCCTCGCGAAAGTGATGGAATGGCCTCATGGCGGGCGTCTGTCTGCCAAGGGAGGAAATGTAATGAAGACGTTTTCGAAGATTTTTGCCGCGTCGTTGCTCGGGCTTTCGGCCCTGACGGCAATGCCGCTCATCTCGGCGTCCGGCACTGCCCGTGCAGACGACGCCGTCATCCTCGTTCCGGGCCAGCCCACCGGCTCGCCGGGCGATACGGGTACAGCGAGTTCCAACCCGGACACCGGTGCTCCGAGCTCCAACCCTGATACCGGCACCGCAAACGCCAACGGTGATACCGGGGCGCCGAGTTCAAATCCCGATACCGGTGGCGGTTCGGGCGCAGAAGGGTCGACGCCTTAAGCGTTCCTGCGACCGCAGCAAAAGAGGTCCTTCAGCAGGGCCTCTTTTTCTGTTTCCCGAGAATACAGAGCGGCAATCACGCCGTTCTTTCTGCGCTACCTGGTTGACTGGAGCAGGTCGACCGTCTGCCGCTTTGAGGCCGCCTTCTGGTAGAGGGCCTCTGTGCGATCGAGCATGACGGCGAGCGTAAAGCGGTCCTTCAGGTTTTCGGCGCTAGCCGACAGGGCCTTGAAGGTTTCGGGCTCCGCCGCCTGGATCATGGTCTTGGTGAGCGCGGACGTGTCGTCGCTATTGGGCAGGATATAACCGTTCCGATCGTCCTCGATCACCGTGCGTGCGCCACCGATGTCGGTTGCGATGATCGCCTTGCCGGCGGCGGCCCCTTCGAGCATCACATAGGACATGGCCTCGTAGCGGCTTGGCATCACCAGGAGGTCGAAGGCGGGAACGGCTTGCGGGCCGGTGAAGGCGGAGGTCAAATGCATGCGGTTCTGCAGTCCGCTTGCGGCGATCGCCTTGCGAAGGTCACCTTCGAGCTCGCCACTGCCGACCATGACCAGGTGGCTGTTTCTGACGGAAGCGGCGACACTCTTGAACGCTGCGATCAGCCGTTCCGGCGCCTTCTGTGCGGAAAGTCGTCCAACGAAGCCGAAGACGAAGGCATCGGGCGCGATACCGAAGCTGGCGCGCAGCGTCTGCGCCATTTCGCATGAGGGCGGTGCCACGCCGTTGACGATCACCGACATGCGCTTCTCGGGCATATGCAGCGAGAGCGCATGGTGGAACTCGTCGTCGGAGACGCAGATCAGGTGATCGGTAAAGAAACGGGCCAGCGCCCATTCGATCGTGCCGTAGATGAGCCGTCCACCACGGCCGAGCGTCGGGTCCAGCGTGCGAAAAGCGTGGGGCGTGTAGATCCGCGGAACATGAGAGCCAGGCAGCCGCAGGCGTGTCAGCGCACCGGCCTTGGAACTGTGGCCATGGATGATGTCGAAACTGCTGGCCCGCATGATGCGCCGGAGTTCGAGAAAGCGGCCGAAGTCAGACGGTCCGGGTGCGCGCTTCATGTTGACGGCGTGTACGGCCGGCAGGCCGATTGCCTTCAGTTCACGAACGAAACCTTCCTCGGCGCGCACCGGCGAATAGACGGCCTCGACGTGATGCCCGCGCTTGTGCATGCCGCGGCACAGATCGAGAAAGTGCCGGCCCGAGCCGCCGCCACTCGGCTCCAGCACCTGCAGGAGCTTGAGGGGAGGGGCCGGCGACCGGCGCGGAACCACATGTTCCATGGTCAGGAGCTCCGGCCGGCGCGCGCCTGCCGGCGATGGCGATATTCAAGGGCGGCGCATCCCCAGATGATTCCGATGAGCAGATAGAAGTGGCGCCAATGGTCCGTGTCGATGACATTGCCGACCCCGACATGGCCGAGAACGGCGACCCAGGCGATCATCAGATAGGTCTGCCAAGGGCGGTTGAGCAGCAGAAAGCGAAAGCCGAGCGAGAGCGTCCAGACGATCAGCGTCACGTAACTGACAAAGCCGAGCCAGCCGTAGGACGTCAGCGACTTCAGCCAGACGTTGTGCTCATCCTCCGGGAAGATCGTGCTGAAGACCATCGGGCCGATGCCGAGCGGCTTTTCCATCGACATCAGGAAGCCGAGGCGATGGCGATCGAAGCGGCCGAGGTGGCCGCCGTCATAATCCTGCACCAGCTGCGAGCGGCTGGAAAAGAGTGTTGCGACCTGCTCGGACTGCAGCGCGACGAGGAGGGCGCCGACGATCATGATCCCGCCGACGAGAGCCAACACCAGAATCCGCAGGCGGAAGAGGCCGTTTCGCTCCTTGAGCAGCATGACGAAGACGAAGGCGACGACACAGAAGAGGTTGAGGGCCCAGGCTGCGCGGGAGAACGAAAGAAAGACGCCAAGCGCCAGCACCATCAGCGCGGCGATCTTCGGGGGGGCTTTCTGGATGGGCTGCGTGAGGATGCCGTGGATGAGGTACATGGCCGGCACCGAGAGGAACGGGCCAAAGACGTTCGGATCCTGGAACGCGCCCTTGGCGCGGCCATAGAGCGTGAAGCTTTCCGCGCCCGGCACGGCGCCGAAATAGCCGAGGATGCCGAGCAGGGCGGTGATGATGGCCGCCGCCGTCCAGGCATTGAAGATCAGCCGCAGGCGTTCGTGGCGGTCCTCGATGATGGCTGCGAAGAAGACCGAGGAGAGCGCGAGGAAGCCGGAGACCGCCATGTACATCGGCCCCTTCGTCAGGTCGGTCATGACCGTCAGGGACAGGATGCCGCCGACCATGAACAGGGTCAGAAGCGTCAGCAGCGGGGCGACGCTGCGCGAGATCTTGAGGCCCACGAGCGCCCAAAGGCCGATGAGTGCGACCAGGAACAGCTCATAGGGCGCCGGCTCGAAAATGACGAAACCGGAGAGAAACACGGCAAAGGCGACGAGCCCGGAGCCAAGCAGCGAGAGCGCCGCGAGCTGGGGGCGAACGATCGGGAGCCGACCTGAATCGACGGTGCTCAATAGGCGTTCTCGGTATTGAGAAGCCGGAACGGCGTCAGGAACAGGATCTTGAGATCGAAGAGCAACGACCAGTTTTCGATGTAGTGCAGGTCGAAGGCGGTGCGCAGGCGGATCTTGTCGTCATTGTCGATCTCGCCGCGCCAGCCGTTGATCTGCGCCCAGCCGGTGACGCCGGGCTTGACGCGGTGGCGGGCGAAATAGCCTTCGACGACGTCGGAGTAGGTCCGGTTCTGGGTCTGGGCGAGCACGGCGTGCGGCCGCGGCCCAACGAGCGACAGCTCGCCCTTCAGCACGTTGAAGATCTGCGGCAGTTCGTCGATCGAGGACTTGCGGATGAAACGGCCGACGGGGGTGACGCGCGGGTCGCGCTTGGTCACGGCGTTGCGGGCCGTCGGGTCGCTCATATGCGTATACATCGAGCGGAACTTGTAGACCTCGATGGTCTCGTTGTTGAAGCCGTGCCGCTTCTGCTTGAAGATGATCGGGCCCGGGGACGTCGCTTTGACGGCGATCGCCGCGCCGAGCATGATCGGCCACAGAAGTACGAGGGCGACCAGGCTGAAGAAGATGTCGAAGCCGCGCTTGGCGACCGAGTCCCAATCGGCGATCGGCTTGTCGAAGATGTCGAGCATGGGGACATCGCCGACATGGGAGTAGCTGCGCGGGCGGAACCGCAGGTTGTTGGCGTGGGCGGCGAGCCGGATGTCGACCGGCAGGATCCAGAGCTTCTTCAGAAGCTGGAGAATGCGCTTCTCCGCCGTCAGCGGCAGCGAGATGATCAGCATGTCGATGCGCGCCAGGCGGGCGAATTCCACCAGTTCGTCGACCGTCCCGAGCTTCGGGTAGCCAGCGATCACATTGGGCGAGCGGCGCTCGTCGCGGTCGTCGAAAATACCGCAGATGCGGATGTCGTTGTCGGGCTGGTCCTCGAGCGTGCGGATCAGGTCCTTGGCCGGCTGGCCGCCGCCGACGACGACCGCGCGGCGTTCCATCGTGCCGTTTCGGGCCCAATGGCGGATGGAATAGGCGATGAAGGCGCGCTCGGCGATCAGAAAGATTGCGCCGCCGATGAACCAGCCGCCGAACCAGACGCGCGAATACTGGTGGCCGGATTTCAGAAAGAACAGCGCGATGGCGATGCCGCCAAACGCGATGGCCCAGGAGGCGAGGATGCGCGGCATCACCCGCAGCCAGGCGCGCAGCGCCGGGATCTGATAGGTGTCGGCGATCTGCATGGCGGCGACCGCCAATGCGGAACCACCGACGAGAATTGCCAGGTACAGCGGCAGTTGTTCGAAGCCCGGCTGGACATAGAGCGCGTTGATGGCATAGCCGATCGTAAAGAGCGCGCTGAATTCGAACAGGCGCATCAGCCCCATGATCATCGCAGGCGAATAGGTATCGGCGCTGAACTGCTCGGCGATCTGCCGCGCCAGCGGATTGAGATCCGTGGTCGTTGTTTCGCCCGGCATTTCGCCGGGCGCGCGGGCGCGGATTTCCGAAATCTTCTTGCGAAGCGCTTCGGGATCGAACGAACCCGGGCGGTCAAACTTGTTCATGGCTGTCTTCCGGCGCTGAAGTCCCTCAGCCGGGATAGCAGAAAGCCACTAAGAAACGCTTACGTTGTGGGCAACACGCTATCGGCGGGCGGCTGGTAACGGCACAATTCCCGATAGAGGCTTAGCATATCCGCCGACATTACCGAAGCTGCAAATTGCGACTTGAACGTGCTCGGATCGGGCATCACACGTGCCGCCCAGTCCTTCTCGGTGATTGCGCGGGCCATGATGTCGGCGAGCGACCGGGCATTGGCGGGTTCGGCAAGTGCGGTGCTGTCGCGTCCGAGAATTTCCGGGATGCCGCCGACACGGCTGGCGATGACCGGCTTCCGCGCGGCAAGCGCCTCGAGCACGATATAGGGCATGGACTCGGCGCGCGAGGGAACGACGATGTTGCGCGTCAGCGCGAAGGCCTCGCGCGTCTTCATCGCCGGCTGCATGCGGATGCGGCGGGCGAGGCCCTGCTGCAGCACCAGATCGCTGTATTCCTGCTGCTGCGGGCCGTCACCGATCATAAGCGCCGACAGCGGCCTGCCGACAAGCCTTTCGGTCTGGGCGAAAGCTTCCACAAACAGATCGGGACCCTTCAGGTCCCGCATCATGCCGATATAGAGAAAGTCGACCGCATCCGGCCCAGGCGGGACGGTCTCGAACTCCCGGTCGTCGATGCCGTTGTAGATCAGTTCGTTGCGCTCACGCGGCGCGCCGACCTTTGCGAAATAGGTCTGCCGCTCGAAATCGCAGACGAAGACGAGGGCGTCGGTAATCCGCTGCTGGATCCGTTCCGCCGGGAAGACCAGCCGGCCTGTCATAGAGCCTGGACGGTAGTGCAGGCTGCCGCCATGCGGCGAATAGAGGCGGGCTACGCGATACCTGTTGACCCGCAAGGCTGAACCGATGAGCCGGGCAATGACGCCGCCTTTGGCGCCGTGCCCATGCAACACATCCGGTCGCAAACTTCTGATTTCCTTATAGCCGCGCCACAACGCGGCAAAATCCGACGGCCCGACCGAGCGATGGATCGGCATCCGTATCAGGCCGAGCGCCAGATAGGGGCGGATTTCGTCGAACAACCGATCCTCGTGCCTGCCACCTGTCGTGCTGTCGCAGAGGATCCCGACCTCATGGCCCGCCTTGGCATGCGCCTCGGCCAGGTCGCGCACGTGGCGGAATATCCCGCCGACAGGCGACCTGAAGCAGTGGATGATGCGCAAAGGCCGCTCTTGTTGCATCGAGATCAGAACAGGCGTTCGCGAACATAGATCGTGTCGCCGGCAAGAACCGCGTCGGTGATCGGAACCCGGCCGGTGATGATGCGGCCATTGATCTTGCGCGTGATGTCGGCGTTCGACTGATTGGCGCGCGGAGAGAAGCCTCCGGCGACAGCGATCGCGTTCTGCACGGTCATGCCGGGCACATAGGCGTATTGGCCAGCCTGGCCGACTTCGCCCATGATGAAGACGGAACGGTAGCGATCGACCTCGATCGTGACGTCTGGATCGCGCAGATAGCCCTGCTTCAGCTTGGCGGCGATCATGCCCTCCAGTTCGGGTAGCGTCCTGCCGCGCGAGGCGACGGTGCCGATCAGGGGGAAGGCGACGTAGCCGGCCTGATCGACCGTGTAAGTGCCGCTGAGACCGGCCTGTTCGAAGACGTTGATGCGCAGGCGGTCGCCGCTGTCGAGCCGATAGGGCTGGATCGTGGCTTCACTGAAGGCCTTGGGTGCGGGCTGGTAGCTCGTGCAGCCGCCGAGCAACATCGACAGCGCTGCCGCCGTGATCGCGAGACCCGTCTTGATAGCTGCGGTGGACATGCGGTTCATAGGCTCCGGAAACGACCAGCTTTTGTGACGTTATCGGTCCGTTAGGGTTAATAGCAGGTAAACTCGCGGTAGAATTTTCGCGGAGACCTGGCGATACCGCCCCGTCTTTATCATCCGCAGGTTGATCGCATTAACCCTTGCGTTACCATGTTCCTTTACGGTCCGGCGAGATTTGAAGGTTCGGAGCGACTAGCATGTCGGGAAGCGGCAGCGCACAACAGGATGTGGATATCGACCTCGGCGGCCTGTTTCGCGCCGTCTGGGATCGGCGCGTCAAGGTTTTGCTCGCCACCGTCGCTGTGGCGGCGCTTGCCTTCGGCGCAGCAAAGATGATCGCGCCGGATTACCAGAGCGAAACCCGTGTACTCATCGAATCGCGCGAGCCGGAGTTCAGCGGCCCCAACCAGGCTTCCCAGGCGGGCGCCGACCGCGTCTTCGATGAATCCGGCATCCTCAGCCAGGTACAGGTGCTCAAGTCGGCCGATCTCATCAAGCAGGTCGCCCGCAACATGAAGCTCTATGAGCTCAAGGAATTCGACCCGTCGTCGGCACCCTCGGCGCTTTCGGATCTTCTCGTCATGCTCGGGCTGAAGAAGAACCCGCTGGAGATGCCGCCCGAGGAGAGGGTGCTCAAGGAATTCTCCGACAAGCTCCAGGTCTACCAGGTGGAGAAGTCGCGGGTGATTGCGATTGGCTTCACCTCGAAGGACCGCCAGCTTGCGGCTGCCGTGCCCAATGAGATGGCGAAGGTCTTCCTGGCGCTCCAGAGCGGTGCGAAACTCGACACCAATTCCGAGGCGACACGCTGGCTCGAACCGGAGATCGCCAATCTGCGCGAGAAGGTGCGCGACGCCGAGGCGAAGGTGGCGGCCTATCGCGCCTCGTCGGACCTGCTGCCAACCGGCGAAACCACCAACTTCGCGACGCGGCAGCTCACGGACATCTCGACGGAGCTGACCCGGGTGCGCGGCGAGCGTGCCAATGCGGAGGCGCGTGCCGCCGGCGTGCGTTCGGCGCTTGCGAGCGGCCGCGCGCCGGACACCATCGCCGACGTCGTCGGTTCACAGATGATCCAGCGGCTGAAGGAAACCGAGGCCAATCTCCAGGCGCAGGTCGCCGATCTTTCGACGACCCTGCTCGACGGTCATCCGCGCCTGAAGGCGCTGAAGTCGCAGCTCGAAGGCATCCGCGGCCAGATCAGCTCCGAGACCCGCAAGATCCTGACGAGCCTTGAAAACGAGGCGAAGGTCGGTGAACTGCGCGAACAGCAGTTGACCCAGCAGCTGAATGCGCTGAAGGCGCAGTCGGCTCGGGCGGGCGAAGAAGAGGTGGGGCTGCGCGCGCTCGAGCGCGAGGCAACGGCGCAGCGGCAATTGCTGGAGACCTATCTCGCGCGCTACCGCGAAGCGACATCGCGCACGGTGGAGAATGCGACGCCGGCCGATGCACGGGTCATTTCGAGTGCCGTGGTTCCGACCGGCGCGAGTTTCCCGAAAGTGCTGCCGATCACGGTCGTCGCAGCGCTTGCCACGTTCCTCCTGACCTGCATTGGCATCATGCTCGGCGAGCTTTTCAGCGGACGAGCCTTGCGGCCGGTCGCGGCTACGGGCGAACGGGCACCGGTCCACCCGCGTCCGGCGCTGGCCGCAAGCGTCGCCGATTTGCCGCCGGTCGAGATGGCTCAGGCTTCGCCTGCAATTGCGCCCGCCGCAGATGACGCCGTCGACTTGCTGCCTGCTATGGACGTGTCGCTTGCACCGGACATGGAGGAAGAGGCAGCCGAGGCGGATTTCTCGATCGAGGCCGTCGCCGAGCATCTGCGCGCCACCAACGTGCGCGTTGCGATTTCGGTTTCGCCCGGCGGAGACGAGGGTTCTACCGCCACCGTGATGCTCGCCCGGTTGCTGGCCGAAGAGGAGCTGAAGGTCGTATTGATCGACCTGACGGGTTCTGCCTGCCCGACACGCCTGATGGCGCGCTCGCAACAGCTTCCTGGTATCACCAACCTGCTGGCGGGGGAGGTGCCCTTCACGGACACGATCCACGCCGACCGTTTTTCCGACGCGCACATCATTCCTCAGGGCGATGCCGATCCGCGTCAGGCGATGCGCGGCATCGACCGGCTGAAGATGATCATCGACGCCTTGACCAACGCCTATGATCTCGTCCTGCTCGAATGCGGCCCTGCCGATGAAATGGCTGTTGAGAAGATCGCTGGCCGCGATGGCGCGGAAATCATCCTGTCGGCGCCGTCGGTGAGCGATGAGCGGATCGTCGAGGTGCTGACCGGATTCGGCGCAGCGGGCTATCGCGACATCGTGCTGATGACCGGCCAGGTACAATCGGACCCCGAATACCCGGACCGCGACGCGGCATAATGGTGTCGCCGGCCACCGGCGACAACGCGCCGGGGCCCCGTCCTCTTATCTCGGTTATCAGTCGGCGCTGCTGTCGAAGGTCTTGTCTTGCCTGTGCCGTCGCGTGCGCTGGATGCGGGCATAAACGGCCCGGTTCGCCTTGATCGCCCTTTTTGCCCTCACGACGAGGTGATGCCGCAGGCCTGCGAGCCGGCCGGCGAACGTCACCGGCAACACGATGTCGCGCAGCGGTGTCTCGATCGTGCACCAGGAGCGTTTGTAGGGCTGGTCGCCGACGCCGAAATCGAACAGGCGCACGCCTTCCCCCGATAGGCGCTCGATCATGCGGTAAAACAGCAATTCACCCGGGCTGGCATCGCCGGCCAAAGCTTCGTCGATCGACCCGAACTGGCAGATCACGTGATCTGCCTTGCGGGAAAGTCCGGCGACGGCGACGATGCGGCCGTCGTTTTCGCCCCGCAGGCGGATGGCATTGAGTTCCATGAGTTGAACGTCGTCGCCCATACGGGCGGCGAGCGCATGGAAAAACGCCTGCGTTTCCTTGTCCTGGAAGACATCGGGAAGGCCGAGCGCAGCAAAACGCGTCGCCTTCTGCCGAAAGAAGGTATCAAGCAGCGCGTGGGCCTCGTCACCCGTACGCGCGACCACATAGTCGTAGCCGCCCATTTCAGCCAGCCGTCGCTCGGAAATGCGCATCTTCTTGCGCCGCCGCTTGGCGTTGAGCTGGGCCAGTGTCGGCTGAATGCCGCCGAGAAGGGGAAGCTGAAACGACGGGTTGGGATTGGCAACGTTCGAAAGCAGGGAGAAGGGGCTGGGGGCACCGCGCCAGTCGCTCGGTAGACGATCGAGCATGACGATGTCGGCAAGGCCGCGCAGCGCGCCACAGATGGCGCGGGCAAGCGCGTCGGCAAGCGCGGGCGTGCTGATGATCGCCGCGGCGTTGGGGGCAAAGAGCCCGGTGTTGAGGTTGCTATGCTCGGTTCCGATCAGCTTTGCCGTTCGAAACAAGCGTCCGCGCGCCACTTCCAGCGGCAGGACGAGCAGGAGTTCGCCATCGAAGGTAACGCGCAGAAGGGCCAGGTCGCTGACATGGGTCGCAGCCCAGGCGCTGCACCATTGATAGGCATGATGCAGCGAGTTCTCAGGAAGACCGTCGAGCACGCGCCACTCGGTTTCGAGCGCCTCCATATTGCGGTGAAGCGAGATTTCGAAGCGGCCGGCGGCATCGGTCGGATCTGCACGCAAGGACGCGTGCGCGCGGCGGTCGCCGGAGCCGTCCATGGTGAGTTCCGAGTTCGTCATCGCAGGTGCCGTCCGGTCCTTGTTGCGGAGAGATTGAACCTCAAGCCCGCTACGATCGCTTTAATTCGGGAATACTTATGAAGCCGATTGGGAATAACCGGCGAACGCGGTTAGCAAAGCGTGAAGCGAGGAATGTGAAGCGCGCGCAAATTTCAATCGAGAAAGCCGGTGGCCAACGCCTTTGCCCATTCCATGCGGTTGCGGCTGGCCGCAAGCTGGGACATTGCCATCCAGTCATAGGGGACATTGCGGAAGGTGACGTGCCACCCCGAGGCCGATTTCTCGATGATCGCGTAGCGGGCGTCCGGGGAGCCCGCTTCGACCTTGTGCGGCACCGGTTGGTCGTCGTCATACCCGGGGCAGCCGACGCTGCCGGGATTGACGACGAGGCGGCCGTCGGAAAGCCGCACGGCGCGCTGGATATGGGTGTGGCCGCACAGGATAACCGGATAGTCGACGCCGGCTGCTTTCGCTTCTATGGCCGAATGCTGCGCCATGTGGACGGTGCCGACGGCCGTCAAGGCCTCCAGCCAGTAGGTCTCGTCATCCGTCGGCGTCGCATGGCACAGAAAGAACGTTTCCTTGTGGACGTGCGCGACGGGTAGGGTGGCCAGCCATTCGCGGTGCTGCGGCTGCAATTGATCATAGGCTGCGCGATCGGACAGCCCCATTTCATGCGGATCGATCGTCAGGAGATAGCGATCGTGATTGCCGCGGATCGAAAGGATCGCCCGTTTGATGAGGATGTCGGCCGTGCGTGCGGCATTGAGGGGGCCGCTCAGATGGTCGCCAAGATTGACGATATCGGTGATCCCTTGCGCATCGATGTCGGCGAGTACCGCTTCGAGCGCAAGATCGTTGCCGTGGATGTCAGCGATAACTGCAAGTCGCATGGGCGTCCCCCCGAATGGCTACCGGATTGAGGATCAACGATCCTTGGCGGGCTTTTCCATCCATTTGATGATCAGCATGGCCGGCAATATCCAGAGCAGGCCGGTGAAGAAGAAGTAGGCCAGATGCACGTACCAGGGGGCAGCGCCGAGCAGCAGCGAGGCGAAGGTGACGGCGGCCAGCGCATAGACGACGACGAGGATGATGATCAGGATCGTGCCGATCAGCTTTCTGAGGCGTACGGGCATTTCATATCTTTCACATGGGCAAATGCGCGCGGAGCGGCCGCGACCGCATGCCGCAAAGGTTTCGGCCTTGTTTTGCATGCCGCTCTGGTGCAAATCAACGGCTTTCCTGAGGTGCGACCGTTGATCCGTCCGGTTGCACCGCCGACAACCCTACGACACCAGAGGGAACATGATGGCCGGCGTCGAAATGGCGACTGAACAAATGCTTCGAAACGAGATCGGCAGGACCGACCGCAACCGCCGGCAGATCCGCGGCTGGCTGGCAGTCGTGCTGTTCACCCTCTTTGCCCTGGTGCTCGTCGGCGGCGCGACGCGGCTTACCGAATCGGGCCTCTCCATCACCGAGTGGAAGCCGATCCATGGCGTGATCCCGCCGCTGACGGTCGCCGAGTGGGAAGAGGAATTCCAGCTCTACCAGCGCATTCCGCAGTATCAGCAGATGAACAGCAGCATGACGGTAGACGAGTTCAAGACGATTTTCTGGTGGGAATGGGCGCACCGTCTGCTTGCCCGCACCATCGGCCTGATCTTCGCGTTGCCGCTTGCCTATTTCTGGTTCACCGGAAAGGTCGAGCGCAAGCTGCGCATGCCGCTGCTCGGTATCCTTGCGCTTGGCGGTTTCCAGGGGTTCATCGGGTGGTGGATGGTTTCATCGGGCCTCGTGGAGCGCACCGAGGTCAGCCAGTACCGGCTTGCGACGCATCTCGTCATCGCCTGTCTGATCTTTGCCGCCTGTATGTGGATCTTCCGCGGGCTGAGCGCGCATTCGAATGACACGGCGCCCACCGACCGTTCGCGCAAGATGGCGGCGATCATCGCCATCTTCAGTCTGTTCCAGATCTATCTCGGCGCGCTCGTCGCCGGTCTCGATGCCGGCTTCAGCTACAACACCTGGCCGCTGATGGATGGCGCGATCATCCCGCAGGACCTGTTCCTGCAGCAGCCCTGGTGGATCAACCTGTTCGAGAACCCGAAGACGGTCCAGTTCGTCCACCGCATTGGCGCCTATGTGCTCTTTGCCTTCGCACTGATGCACATGATTGCCTCGCTGCGGGCCGCACCCGAAACCACCCATGCGCGCCGCGCCGTGCTCCTGTTCCTGCTCGTCTCGGTGCAGGCGGTGATCGGGATTACCACGCTGGTGCTGCAGGTGCCGGTCGGCTGGGGCGTGGCGCACCAGGGTGGCGCGCTTGTGGTGCTTGGCTTTGCCATCGCCCACTGGCGCGGTTTCTACGGCGAGTACCCGCGGCCGACGGCGATCGAACTGCGCGACTGACGCCGGACGAGCTCCGGAAAAAGAAAGACCCCGGCGAGCGGCTCGCCGGGGTCTTTTGTTTTGAGCTCAGTGCCGATCAGGCCGACAGCATCAGGTCCATGTTCTGGACCGCCGCGCCCGAAGCGCCCTTGCCGAGATTGTCGAGCAGGGCGACGAGGTTCACATGGTTGCCGCCAGGGGTGCCGAAGACGAAAAGCTTCATCGTGTCCTTGCCGGCAAGCTCGGTGGCGTCGATGCGGCCGAGCTTTTCACTCTCCTGGAGCGGCACGACCTCGACGATCGACTGGCCGGCATAATGCGCGACGATTGCAGCATGGATCGTCTCCAGCGTCGTGCCGGCGGCGAGGTCTTCGAGATAGAGCGGCACCTGGACGATCATGCCCTGTGCGAACTTGCCGACCGAGGGCGCAAAGACCGGTGCGCGGTCGAGCAGCCCGTGCATCTTCATCTCGGGCACATGCTTGTGCTTGAGCGTCAGGCCGTAGAGGAAGTGCGGTGCGCTGATGTGATCCGCATTGGTCGCGTCTTCCATCTGCGCGATCATCTGCTTGCCGCCGCCCGTGTAGCCGGAGACCGCGTTGACCGTCACCGGATAGCCGTCCGGCAGGATGCCGGCCTGGCGCAGCGGCCGGATCACGCCGATCGCGCCGGTCGGATAGCAACCGGGATTGGCGACGCAACGGGCGCTGCGGATCTTCTCCGGCTGCGCCTTGTCCATTTCGGCAAAGCCATAGGCCCAGTCGGGCGCAATGCGATGCGCGGTCGAGGTGTCGATGATGCGGACCTTGTTGTTGCCCGAGACCATCGAAACCGCCTCGCGCGAGGCGTCGTCCGGCAGGCAGAGGATGGCGATGTCTGCTTCGTTCAGAAGATCTTCTCGCATCGCGGCATTGCGTCGTTCCGCTTCCGGAATGGAAAGCAGTTCGAGATCGCTACGGCCGGCCATGCGCGTGCGGATCTGCAGGCCCGTGGTGCCGTGTTCGCCATCGATGAAGATCTTCGGTTTCATGATTTTCCCGTTCTGCCAGACAGTTAGAAGCCGTTCCGGAATCATTCTGGCATAGAATTGAATCAATTTCTCAACGGGCCGGCGGAACGCCGCCAAACCCACCTGTTCCTATATAAGCAGCGGCCATTCATCGCAACGGCAGCGCTCAGCGAAGCGGCGCACGCTCGGCAAGCTTCTCCGCATGCAGGCCCAACATATACATCGCGACCGTCGCACCGGCGATTGCGGTGACGTCGGCATGGTCGTAGGCTGGCGCCACTTCGACGACGTCGCTGCCGACCACCGTCAGCGCCCCGAGCTTGCGCAGCACCGAAAGGATCTTGGCGCTCGACGGGCCGCCGGCGACCGGGGTGCCGGTGCCGGGCGCATAGGCCGGGTCGAGGCAGTCAATATCAAAGGTCAGATAGGCCTTGCGTTCGCCAACCTGCCTTATGATCGTCTCGGCGATCTCGGCAGCGCTCATCTCTTCGACGTCGTAGCCATAGAGAATGCGGATGCCGCAATCCTCGGGCGCGTGCGTGCGGATGCCGATCTGGATCGAGGCATCTGTATCGATCAGGCCCTCGCGCGCCGCACGGCCGACAAAGGAGCCGTGGTCGATGCGACCGCGTTCATCCGGCCAGGTATCCTGGTGGGCGTCGAACTGGACGAGGGCGAGGGGGCCGTGCAGAGCCGCCTGCGCCTTCAGGATCGGGTAGGTGACGAAGTGGTCGCCGCCGAGCGTCTGCAGATAGGCGCCGCTCCTGATGATCTTAGTCGCTTCGCGTTCGATCGTTGCCGGCGTCTTCGAATGATTGCCGTAGTCGAGCAGGCAGTCGCCATAGTCGACCGTCGCCATCTCCGCGAAGAGATCGCGGTCGAACGGGTACTGCGGATCGTTGTCGAAGATTGCCGAGGCGCGGCGGATCGCCTGCGGCCCGAAGCGCGCGCCGGGGCGGTTCGAAGTGGCGGCGTCGAAGGGAATGCCCCAGACGACGGCATCGACACCCTTCAACTGCTTCGAATATTTGCGGCGCATGAAGGAGAGAATCCCGGCATGGGTCGGATCGGACGCCGCCGATGTGAGTGAGCGCGCCGTCAGCGCATGATCGATCGTCCTGTTCGCCATATCCCGCCTCTGCCTCGGAGCCGGAAAGCGCGCATCCTCTGCGCGCATCCCGCTCAAACCTGTGGTGGCGGAAGGTTGGACAATCGTTGCCGGCAAGGCAAGGCCCTGCCGGCCGTTTCTTCGGCGATTACGAGGCCTTGGCTTCGTAGGTCGGGGCGAAGTCGCCAAGCGCCTTGGCTTCGGTGATGCGCGCGGCGATATCCTCTTCGATGATCGTTTCCAGCTGGGCGAAACTGTCGATCACGTAATAGATCGGCTGGACGATATCGATGCGATAGGGTGTACGCAGCACAGTCATCAGGTCGAACGGGCGGAACTCGACGCCTGGAGTTCCCATCGCATTCCGTGTCTCGTTAGGCGAAGACACGATGCCGGCGCCATAGCAGCGGCGGCCCTTCGACGTGTTGATCAGCCCGAACTCGACGGTGAACCAGAAGATCCGGAACATGTGCCAGGAATAGCCCTTGCCTAGCGAAACCGCCTTTTCGCCGAAGCGACGGACGAAGTTGGCGTAGCTCTGGTTGGTCAGTAGCGGGCAGTGACCGAAGACCTCGTGGAAGATGTCGGGTTCTTCGATGTAATCGATATGCTCGCGGCGGCGAATGAAGGTCGCCAGCGGAAACTTGCCTTGGGACAGCAGTTCGTAGAAGCGGGACGGCGGAATGAGGGCGGGAACACCTTCGACACCGAAGCCGGTGGTTTCGGCAAGGCGGCGGTTCACGTCCTTCAACTGCGGCACGTGGTCAGGGCCGAGATCGAGCGTCTTGGCGCCCTCGAGGTATTCGTCGCACGCCTTGTCGGCCAGAAGTTTCATCTGCCGCTGGTACAGCTCGCCCCAGATCGCATCTTCTTCCGGGGTATAGTGATAGGTGCCGTCCGGTTCCGGCAGTTTGGCCGTGTAGCTGCTTTCCTTCGTCATGACGTCTCCTCATTCGTCAGATGAACTCTCCTGTTGCAATTGTATCGCGGATGGAGCGAGTATTTGTTCCACAGTTGCCACGTTGACGCCTGATCGCGGGAGGAAAATTCGAAATGCCGTCCGATGTGAAAGAAAGTCTTCAGCCTGTGCGAAAGCTGCTGCGGCTCATTCAGGCCGATAGCGGCCAGTCGCTCTCCGATCTCGCGGAGAAAGCCGGCATGTCGCAAAGCTCGGCCTGGCGGCGGCTGCAGGAACTGGAGACGGATGGCGTCATTCGCAAGCGCGTGGCGCTGCTCGATCCGGCAAAGCTCGACTTGAAACTCTGTATCATCGCCCATGTGACGCTCGAAGATCATCACGACGAGGCGATTGCCGCCTTTTCCGCCGTCGTGCGCGACCGGCCGGAGATCATGGAGTGCTACGCTCTATCCGGCACATTCGACTACATGCTGAAGATCCGCGCCAATGACGTCGAAAGCTACGATACCTTCATGACGCGCTATCTGATGCGCAATCCCCATGTGCGCACCGTGGTGTCGAGCTTCGTCCTGCGCGAACTCAAGTCGACGACGGAGTTGCCGATTTAGCCCGCTTGTGGCGGCGACCGTGCGCAGCCGCAGAACTAGGGGCGTTCGAAACCGTATTGGCGCTCGATCTTGCCCACACGAACCTGATAATCCTCGTACCAGCGCTCGCGGCCGAGGCGCTGGGCCGTCAGGTGGCGGACATTGTTTTTCCAGGCCGCGATGCTCTCCTCATCCGCCCAGTAGGAATTGGTTAGGCCGAAGCCGTCGGCGCCGCGCACGCTTTCGAGACCGAGAAAACCCGGCTGCTCGCGCGCAAGTCGCTCCATTTCGTCTCCCATGTTGTCGTAGCCGTGGTCGCCTGCCGTGCGCCGCGAGGCGAACGTGACGATGTAATAGGGCGGCGCTGGGGTCTTGGCGACGGGGGAGCTTGTCATGCTGTGCCTCGAGGGGTCGACGTTGCGGCGGATGATAACAAAAAAAGGCGGAGCAAAGCCCCGCCTTTCCAAGTGTCGCAGTTGAAGCGATTAACGCTTCGAGAACTGGAACGAACGACGTGCCTTCGCACGGCCGTACTTCTTACGCTCGACCACGCGGCTGTCGCGGGTGAGGAAGCCACCGCGCTTCAGGACCGAGCGCAGGCCCGGTTCGAAGTAGGTGAGTGCCTTGGAGATGCCGTGACGAACGGCACCGGCCTGGCCGGAAAGACCACCGCCAGCAACGGTCGCGTCGATGTCGAATTGGCCGTCACGGGCAGCAGCGACGATCGGCTGCTGCAGGATCATCTGCAGAACCGGACGGGCGAAGTAAGCCGCGTAGGGCTTGCCGTTGATGGTGATCTTGCCGGTGCCCGGCTTGACCCATACGCGGGCGACAGCGTCCTTACGCTTGCCGGTCGCGTAGGAGCGACCCTGGGCGTCGACCTTCTTGACGTGAACCGGAGCAGCCGGTTCCGCGGTCGTGGCGATTTCCTTGAGAGCGGAAAGGTCAGCCATTATCAGGCGCTCCTTGTGTTCTTGCTGTTCAGCTTGGCGACGTCGAGGACGGCCGGCTGCTGTGCTTCATGCGGGTGGTTGGCGCCTGCGTATACGCGCAGGTTCTTCATCTGGCGACGGCCAAGCGGACCGCGCGGAACCATGCGCTCGACGGCCTTCTCGATGACGCGCTCCGGAAAGCGGCCTTCGATGATCTGGCGCGCGGTGCGCTCCTTGATGCCGCCGGGGTAGCCGGTGTGCCAGTAGTACTTCTTGTCGGTGTACTTCTTGCCCGTCAGAACTGCCTTCTCGGCGTTGATGACGATGACGTTGTCGCCGTCGTCAACATGCGGGGTGAAGGTAGCTTTGTGCTTGCCGCGCAGGCGGTTTGCGATGAGGGAAGCGAGGCGACCAACAACGAGGCCTTCGGCGTCGATGATGATCCACTTCTTCTCCACCTCTGCAGGCTTCTGAATGAAGGTTGCCATATCAAAATCTTTCTTTGGACCCGAGCGGCGAACCGCTGGGCGTTTCTTGTTGCTTGGTTTTGTCCAGTTTCCCGGGCAAAAGAGAAAGCGGCCCTCAGAGGACCGCGATCTGCGGCAGCTTATACGCAAGTGCGAAACAAGCGTCAAGAACGCGAAATCTGCGACATGGAAATAAAGATAAGCAAAAACAATATGTTATATGTATGGTATTTTGATACCACAAATTATCGCGGCGGAATCGAATAGGTCGCTGTGGCATGCGCAACGAGGTCGTCGTCGCCAACCTTGACGATCGACGCGTCGAGAACGGCGAGCCGCTTGCCGAGTTTGAGGATGCGGCAGGTGCATTCGAGCGGTTCCGGCTCGGGCTTGCGCAGGAAGTTGATGTTGAGATTGGTGGTGACGGCAAGCGCAACCGGTCCGATATGGGCGATCAATGCGACATAGGCCGAGACGTCCGCGAGCGCGAAAAGCGTAGGGCCGGAAACCGTGCCGCCTGGCCGGATATGCCGTTCGTTCGGATCGAGCCGCATGGTGGCAAAGCCGGGTCCAACAGCCGTGACATGGAAGACCTTGCCGTCGGTATGGACCTGCGGGAAATCCGTGTCGAGAAATCGGTTGAGGTCGTCGACGGTCATGATCGGCTCGATGGTCATGCATTCTATCCTTCAACATGTCTGTCCGTCACCTGAAACCGGCTGGTGGCCGGACGCAAGGCGGAAAATGGTCGTAGGCGGAATGCGTCACCGGGGTGTGCTGTCGGCTTGCACGGCACGCGTGGCCGGCGTACCACCAACCAAATTCAAGTTTCAGGAGAAGAAGATGGCCGACGTCGTGTCGTTCAAGAAGGAAGAGCCGAACGGCCTGCTGCTGCGTGAACAGTCAGGGCCCGTCTTGCGGCTGACGCTCAACAACCCGCCGGCCAACGTGCTGTCGATCGCCATGATGGAGGCGCTGCACGCCGAGTTCGATGCGGTCGCCACCGCCAAGGACATCAGGGTCGTCGTGCTCGCCGCCACGGGCAAGCTGTTTTCCGCCGGTCACGATCTGAAAGAAATGACTGCGCACCGCGAAGACGACGACCGGGGCAGGGCCTTCTTCGAACGGACGATCCGCCTCTGCGGCGATCTCATGCTGAAAATCACCCGGCTGCCGCAGGCCGTCATCGCCGAGATCGATGGTTTGGCTACGGCAGCTGGCTGCCAGCTCGTCGCAAGCTGTGACCTCGCGATCTGCACTGACAGCTCCACCTTCTGCACGCCCGGTGTCAATATCGGCCTCTTCTGCTCGACGCCGATGGTCGCGCTCACGCGTGCGGCACATCGCAAGCAGGCGATGGAAATGCTGCTCACCGGCGAGACCATCGACGCTTCGACCGCCAAGGATTTCGGTCTCGTCAACCGCATCGTACCGCAGCAGTACCTGCGCCAGGTGGTCGACAAATACGCAGCAGTCATTGCCTCGAAGTCGCCGCAGGCGCTGAAGATCGGCAAGGAGGCCTTCTATCGCCAGGCGGAGATGGACCTGCCAGAGGCCTACGACTATGCCGTCGGCGTCATGGTCGAGAACATGCTCGCGCGCGATGCCGAGGACGGTATCGGCGCATTCCTCGGCAAGCGCATGCCGGAATGGAAGGAAGACTGACGCTCAGGCGAGCTTCAGGAGCAGGGCGCCGAGCGCGATGACGCAGGCCGCTGCGATGCGCCAGACGCTGACCGGTTCCTTGAGGAACACGACCGAGATCACCACGGCAAAGAGGATCGAGGTCTCGCGGAGTGCCGCGACGGTTGCAACCGGCGCCTTGGTCATCGCCCAGAGCGCCAAGCCATAGGCGCCGATCGAGCCGGCGCCGCCGATGAGGCCCCGCCACCAGTTCTTGTAGACGTGGCGGGCGACCGGCTTGATGCCGCGCCGGGCAAAGGCCCAGGTGAAAAGCAGAACCGGCGGCAGCAGCGCCATCCACAGCGTGTAGGAGATCGCATTGCCCGAGACGCGCGCGCCGATGCCGTCGACAAAGGTGTAACTTGCGATGACGCAGGCATTGAGCAGCGCAAGCACGATCGCGTTCTTGCCGCCCTTGCGCGACTCGAAGGCGAGCGTCAGCACCCCGGCAGAGATCGTTAGGATACCGATCATCGTTCCGAAGGTGAGCTTTTCGCCGATCAACGCCCCACTGGTCATCGCGACGATCAACGGCGCCGCTCCGCGCATCAGCGGATAGACAAGGCCGATGTCGCCGGCGCGATAGGATGCGGCGACGAGCTGGAAATAGGCGAACTGGAACAGTGCCGAAACCAGGATGTATGGCCACGCTTCCGGTTTGGGCAATGGCATGAACGGCAGGAAGGGGATGGCGACGGCTGCGGCCCCGAGCGCGATCATCGCAGCGTCGAGCGACTTTTCCGTTCCCGCCTTGACCAACGCATTCCAGGTCGCGTGCAACAACGCCCCGAACAGGACGAGCGCAATGACATCAAGCGGCAAGATTGAAACCTCGGAAACGGTGTAGCGGGCGTTGAGACGCTTGTCGCGCCGCACGGGCGCAAAAGCAACCGGAAAGTCTTGCGGAAGCGGCAATCTTTGGCGGGGGACGAGCGGGCCGCACGGTTGACTTGGCCGGCCTCGCCATCATTATACGACCGTTTAACACGAACGGATCCGAAGCTGCAGATGAACCACGACGCTTACCCGGACTATTATCTCGCAGACATCCTGCGCGAGACCAAGACGATCGCCCTTGTCGGCGCTTCGCCGAATCCTGAGCGTCCGAGCCATCGGGTCATGGCGTTTCTGCTGCGCAAGGGCTACCGGGTAATCCCGATCAATCCCGGGCATGTCGGCAAGAGCATCCAAGGCCAGGCCGTGGTCGGCCGGCTCGCCGATATCAAGGAGCCGATCGATATGGTCGACGTCTTCCGCGCTGCCGACGCCCTGCCGGCGCTCGTCGACGAGATTCTCGCGTTGGAGACGCTGCCGAAGGCGATCTGGGGCCAGCTCTCCGTGCGCCATGACGGCGCTGCGGCGAAAGCGGAAGCCGCCGGCATCAAGGTGGTCATGGACCGCTGTCCGGCGATCGAGTACCCACGCCTGATCGGCTGATCTCGGGCGGCACATCGCCGGCGGACCATACAACCGTCAGTTCTTGAAAAATCCTCTTTGACCGCATGCGAAGGCTCTGGAATAGTGCCGCGGCTTGCGCGTGCAACTGCGCAGGTTCGATAGCGGTTCACGCGTAGATTCAAGGTGATAGAGCATCTCCGGCGCGCCGGTTGGCGGCCGCGCTCTGGTCACGGGAGGGACGAAATGACGAAAGACAATCCTGGTTTCAACACGCTCGCAATCCATGCGGGGGCGCAACCTGACCCAACCACGGGTGCACGGGCGACGCCGATCTACCAGACGACGAGCTTCGTCTTCAACGACACCGACCATGCGGCGGCACTCTTCGGTCTCCAGCAGTTCGGCAACATCTATACCCGCATCATGAACCCGACGCAGGCAGTGCTCGAAGAGCGTATTGCCGCGCTCGAAGGCGGCACGGCGGCGCTCGCCGTCGCCTCCGGCCACGCCGCACAGCTCCTCGTCTTCCACACGATCATGAGCCCGGGCGACAATTTCATTGCCGCCAACCGGCTTTATGGCGGCTCGGTCAACCAGTTCGGCCACGCCTTCAAGTCCTTCGACTGGCAGGTCCGCTGGGCCGACCCTGCCGATCCGGCTTCCATTGAGGCGAAGATCGATCGGCGCACCAAGGCGATCTTCATCGAGAGCCTCGCCAATCCCGGCGGCACCTTCGTCGATATTGCCGCCATCGCCGAGGTTGCCCGCAAGCACGACCTGCCGCTGATCGTCGACAACACCATGGCCACACCTTACCTGTTGCGGCCGCTGGAGCATGGCGCCGATATCGTCGTGCATTCGCTGACGAAGTTCATCGGCGGCCACGGCAACTCCATGGGCGGCGTCATCGTCGATGGCGGCACCTTCGACTGGTCGAAGTCCGGCAAGTATCCGATGCTGTCCGAACCGCGTCCGGAGTATGCCGGCGTCGTGCTGCATCAGACCTTCGGTAACATCGCCTTCGCCATTGCCGCGCGTGTCCTCGGCCTGCGCGACTTCGGTCCGGCGATCTCGCCGTTCAATGCCTTCATGCTGGTAACGGGCTCCGAAACGCTGCCGCTGCGCATGCAGCGCCATTGCGACAACGCACTTGCGGTCGCCAAGTGGCTGAAGACGCACGACAAGATTTCCTGGGTCAACTATGCCGGGCTGGAGGACGACCCGAACCACGCCCTGCAGCAGCGCTATTCGCCGAAGGGCGCCGGTGCCGTCTTCACCTTCGGGCTCAAGGGTGGCTACGAGGCGGGCAAGCGTTTCGTCGAGGGGCTGGAAATGTTCTCTCACCTCGCCAATATCGGCGACACGCGCTCGCTCGTCATTCACCCAGCCTCGACCACGCATCGCCAGCTCACGCCCGAGCAGCAGGTGGCGGCCGGTGCCGGCCCTGACGTCGTGCGCCTGTCGGTCGGCATTGAGGATGTTTCGGACATCATCGCCGATCTCGAACAGTCGTTGGCAAAGCTTTGAAACACTAGCTGCGAAGGGCGCGCCAGCGCGCCCTTCGCAAGGGTGCCAAGATGACGAATATGCAGAAGTTTGACCTGTCCACCGCCGAGGCGGAAATCGGTACGCCTGCGGCCGACCGGCTCATCTCAGGTGCGCCGCAGTTCAAGACCTGGAACCTTGAGGAGGCCGAAGGTGGTCTCTATGCCGGGGTCTGGGAATCGACGCCCGGCAAATGGCGGATCGTCTACGAGGAGTGGGAATACTTCCACATCCTCTCAGGCTATTCGATCGTCACGCAGGATGGCGGCGAAGCGGCGCATCTGCGCGCCGGCGACAGCATGATCCTGCGTCCCGGCTTTGAGGGCACCTGGGAGGTCGTGGAGACGACCCGCAAGGACTATGTCATCCGTCTGTGATCGCTGGGGCACCGGAGATCAGTCTTCGGTGCTCGTCACCAGACGAGGTCGAGGCGTTCCAGGCCGTGAAAATGGAACGCGTCCTTGACCTCGGGCTCGTTCTTCAGCCGCATGTTCGGCAGGCGCTGAAACAGAATAGGCAGCGCCAGATTGAGCTCCAGCCGGGCAAGCGGCGCGCCGATACAGAAATGCAGGCCCGCTCCGAAAGAGACATTGGCGCCTTCGTCGCGCGTCGGCCGGAACGCGTTCGGTCCGGTGAACTTCTTCGGGTCCACGTTCGCCGCTCCGAGCAGCAGGCCGATCTTGTCGCCCTTTCGCAGAGTGACGCCTTCATCGAGTTCGATATCCGAGAGCGCATAACGCTGGAAAATATGCAGCGGTGCCGCAAAGCGCAGACACTCCTCCACCGTCAGCGCGGTTGCCGTCTCCGTGGCAAACAGGTCTTTCGCCGGAAGCCCGGATTGCAGGATTGTCTTCACCGCGTTGCCGATCTGGTGCACGGTCGCCTCGTGACCTGCGTTGAGGAGGAGGGCGGTGGTCGAGACCAGCTCCGCCTCCGACAGCCGCTCGCCATCCTTTTCCGAGGTAATCATGTGCGTCAGCAGGTCGTCTGCGGGGGTGCGGCACTTCTCGGCGATGATGCCGCGCAGATAGTCGGCAAAATCTGCGGAGGCTTGGTTAGCGTCGAGTTCGGTCTCGTAGCTCGGGTTGAAGACATACATCCGAACCATGCGATGCGACCAGTCGAGCAGATCGGGCGCCGCTTCGACGGGAATGCCGAGCATGCGGGCGATGATGGTCACGGGAAGCGTTTCGGCAAAGCTTTTCAGCAGTTCGACCTCGCCGTCATCGGCAAAGCTGTCGATGAGGGCATGCGACAGTTGCTCGATGTCCGGCCGCAGCTGTTCGATCTGCCGCGAGACGAAGGCCCGGTTGACGAGCGTGCGCAGCCGCGTGTGCGCCGGTGGTTCGAGTTCCAGCAGCGAATGCGCTTCGAGCGCGTCGAAATCCTTCAGATGCGGCTTCGGCAGCGGCAGGCCGAGTTCGTCGCGTGTCGCCACATGCAGTATCTGCCGGCCGAAGCGTCGGTCGCGCAAAAGCGCGTTCACCAGGTCGTAGCCGGCGAAATACCATTGCTGACGTTCCTCCCAGAAGAAGGCCGGGCACTGCGCATGGATCTCGGCATAGGCTGCGAGCGGATCACGGTAGAAGGCTGGATCCCGCGCGTCGATGGAAACGCGCCTCAGCGTGCGGTCGATGGAAATGGCAGGCATGGCAGCGGCTCTTCGCGGACTTCAATGGTCCCTATGTCTAAGGGAACCGCGGTTCGGCCGGCAAGGGCGGATATCGGCACCCGCCGCCATCGGGGCGTTGACAGCACGTGCCATGGCGGCCAATCTCTGCTGGCTGCGTAGGGCGCATCGGCAGAGGGCTGAAAGGGCAACGCCCGCCTACGGAACACAGACCGTAGTTGCGCCCATGCCAAACCTTGAAAACCTGAAGAAGCAAGCGAAGCAATACCTCAGATGGCATCGCGACCAATACTATCCGGTCGCAGCCGAGATCAGGGCTGCCTTGCCGCGCTTCCGCGATCTTGACGACGAGACTATTCTCAAGTCGGAGTTCAAGCTCGCCGACGCGCAGGAACTGATCGCGCGTCAATCGGGGTTCGACAGTTGGCAGGCGCTCAAATCAGGAGCCCTGACAATGACCATGCAATCCAAACCCGCCACACCGCAGCCGGTGCTGCAATCGACAGCCGCGCAGTTGTTCGTTGCCGATATCAGCGCCGCATGCGACTTCTTCACCGAGAAGCTCGGCTTTGCGGTCGATTTCGTCTACGGCGATCCGCCCTTCTACGGGCAGGTGATCCGGGACAATGCTCGGCTCGCTCTGCGTCTCGTCTGCGAACCCGTCTTCGTCGGCGACATCCGGCAGCGCGAGCACCTGCTTTCCGCCTCCATCGCCCTCGATACCGCCAATGACATCAAGCAATTGTTCCTGAGCTACCAGTCGGCCGGGGTCTTTTTTCACCAAACGTTGCGCACGGAACCCTGGGGCGCACGGACGTTTATCGTGCTCGATCCCGACGGAAATCTGATCCTGTTTGCAGGGCCGGCCGATTGAACGAAAGCGCGGGAAGGGGCGCCGGTAGCGCGCGTTTGCTGCCGGCGTCCGTATCTCCAGGCGTGCTATCCGCGGGGAACAAACTTCCGCTTTCCTCCCTTTTTCTGTGGCACCAGGCGACCTATTTGCGCATGATGCGGCCAGCAAGCAGGGAGCGGCATGGGAAAAAACCAGTCCAGTCTATCGGCGGGGATCGTCGCTGCGATCCGCAAGAGACGCCCCACCGTCGTTCATCGCGAAGCCGCGGTCAGCCGTGGCGATATCGTAATCGCCTCCTACAACATTCACAAATGCGTCGGCACCGACGGGCGCTTCGACCCCGGTCGTACCGCCAATGTCATCGGTGAGTTGGGCGCAGATATCGTCGCGCTTCAGGAGGCCGACCAGCGGTTCGGTGAGCGTGCCGGTCTGCTCGATCTCGAGCATTTGCGCCGCGAGGCACACCTTGTTTCGGTGCCGATTTCCGGATTTTCGACCAAGGGGCATGGCTGGCACGGCAATGTCCTGCTGCTGCGTGAGGGCGCCGTTTCCGACGTGCGGCAGCTCAAGCTGCCCGGCGTGGAACCGCGCGGTGCGCTGGTCGTCGATCTCGATCTGAAAGTGGGGCCGCTGCGCATCATCGCCGCCCATCTAGGACTTCTGCGGCATTCGCGTGCCCAGCAGGCCGAGGCGATCCTCGAGGCAGCGTCCGACGCGAACGGGCGGCCGACGCTGCTCATCGGCGACCTTAATGAATGGCGGATGGGGCGGCGTTCGTCGCTGTCCTTCCTCAGCCCGGTATTCGATCCGTCCCACGCGACGGTCGCCAGTTTTCCCTCACGCTTTCCCCTGTTGCCGCTCGACCGTGTGCTCGGAAACCCGCATAGCCTGGTGACGTCGGTCGCCGTGCACGATTCGCCGTTGGCGCGGATTGCCTCGGATCATCTGCCGGTAAAGGCCTCGATCGACCTGAAGGCGGCGCAGCCGGAACAAAGAGACGGCCGACGGGTCGAAGCCGGGCGTACGGGGGCGGCCTAAAGGCACGGGCGAGTTTTCGATGGGATCCTCTATCCTGTTCACCGTTGCCGCCATCCTCGGACTGGTTGTGGCGACGGTTCTCTATGTCTACGGCCGGTTCGGCCGCCGCCCGCACGGGCCGCCGTCAAGCGCACTCCCGCTGGCCGATGCCGGCACGGAGCTCGACCGATATGTGGCGCCGCTCGTTGCGGGGCAGGCGGGTGCCAATGGGGTGGCGCTTGTTTCCGATAATATTGAGGCCCTGGTGGTCCGAGCGCACGCAGCACGGCGCGCCGGACGCAGCCTCGACCTGCAGTACTACTACTGGAAGGGCGACCTGACCGGTCTTCTTCTCGCCCGCGAGATCCTGGCCGCCGCGGACCGTGGCGTGCGCGTCCGGCTGCTGCTCGACGACATCAATGCGGGCATCCATGACCGAATGTGCATCGCGCTCGACGCCCATCCCCATATCGACGTACGGCTCTTCAATCCGAGCCGGGCGCGCACCGACCGCTTTCGCCGCGGCTTCGAAATGGCGATCCGCGCCTTCAGCGCCACGCGCCGCATGCACAACAAGCTCTGGGTAGCCGACGGCCGCGTTGCGATAGCCGGCGGCCGCAACATCGGAGACGCCTATTTCGATGCCGCCGAGCTCTCCAATTTCCGTGACCTCGATGTCTGGATGGTCGGACCCGTGCTGGAGCAGGCATCCGCCATGTTCGACCGCTACTGGAACAGCACATCCGTGCTCCCGATCGCGGCGCTGCGCACGCCGCGCAAGCAGTATCTGCCGGCACTGCGCGATTCCGTCGAAGGATTGGCGCGCACGCCGGCAGGCCGGTTCTATCTCGAGCGCGTCGACAAGGCGGTTGACGAGGCGGAGATCTACCAAGGCACACGGCGGCTTCACTGGAGTTCCGAGATCCGTCTGGCATCCGATCCGCCGGAAAAGGCGCTGATGCAGCGGCGCCAGAACTGGCTGTTGCGCGAACTCTTTCCGCTGATCGAGGCAGCCACGCGGGACTTGCGGATAATCTCGCCCTATTTCATTCCCGGCGTTGCCGGCACGCGGGAACTCGCCGCCATTGTTTCGCGCGGCGCTCGCGTGGCGGTCCTGACCAATTCGCTTGCAGCGACCGACGTTGCCGCCGTTCACGGCGGTTATGTCAAATATCGCCGGAAGCTCATCCGGGCCGGCGTCGCGCTCTTCGAGTTGAAGGAGCAGGGCGATGTCGCCGAGGGACACCGCATGACATTGTTCGGACGCCGCAACGCGAGCCTGCACAGCAAGGCGTTCGTGGTCGATGGCCTGAACGGTTTTGTCGGCTCGATGAACTTCGATCCGCGCTCCGCTTCACTCAACACGGAAATGGGCGTCGTCTTTCAGGATGCGGCACTCGCCGGCGAACTGGCTTCCATGTTCGAGGAGGAAACTTCGCCGTCGATCAGCTACCGGGTCGACATCGAAGGATCGCGTCTTGTCTGGCGTGATCGCGCCAATGGCTCCGAGCGGCTGGTGCGCCACGAGCCGGACGCGAGCCTGGCAAGGCGCATGATCGCCGGGGTAATCCGTGTGTTGCCGATCGAGTCGCAGCTGTGAACAGCGCCCAGGTTCGCGGATTTCCCCTTCGTTTACCGATATCACCGAAGCCTGTGTGCAGAGTTTGCGTCCATGGCCTCAACCGAGGATATCGATGGAAAAATGTTCTATCGCCAACCATGTGTGGAGGACGGCCGAACTTCGAAGCAAAGCGGACCTTCGATTAAGCTTATCGAAGCTTCGCGACTTGAAGTGAAGGGTGTTGACACTCTATGTAGGAGCAGAAGGTAAATCCCGTGATTCCCGGTTCGCAAAGGTTTTGCGAACCCGATTGATGAAGGTTCGATATGAGAAATCCCGTTGATACCGCCCTGGCACTGGTGCCGATGGTTGTTGAACAGACCAACCGCGGTGAACGTTCCTACGATATCTTTTCGCGCCTTCTGAAGGAGCGCATCATCTTCGTGACCGGCCCGGTCGAAGACCAGATGGCAACGCTCGTCTGCGCCCAGCTTCTTTTCCTTGAAGCAGAAAACCCTAAGAAGGAAATCGCGCTCTACATCAATTCGCCGGGCGGCGTCGTCACGTCGGGCATGGCGATCTACGACACGATGCAGTTCATCAAGCCGGCCGTTTCGACGCTCTGCGTCGGTCAGGCCGCCTCGATGGGTTCGCTGCTCCTGGCCGCCGGCCACAAGGACATGCGTTTCGCGACGCCGAACGCGCGCATCATGGTTCACCAGCCCTCGGGCGGTTTCCAGGGCCAGGCCTCGGATATCGAGCGCCACGCCAAGGACATCCTGAAGATGAAGCGCCGCCTCAACGAGGTCTACGTCAAGCACTGCGGACGGACCTATGAAGAGGTTGAGCAGACGCTCGATCGCGATCATTTCATGAATGCGGACGAAGCTCTGAGCTGGGGCCTTGTCGACAAGGTTCTGACCTCGCGCGAAGAGATCGAGGGCGGCGAGCAGGCCTGATAACGCGCATTTGTGTCGGGATAGATGTAATTGTGACACAATTGTAATGGCTCAAGGGCTTTATCGACAGGGTAAAGCCGGTAATATGAACCATTAATGCTATGTTGGAATCTGTCAGCGTAGTGTTCGTTCGGAGTTGGGAGAGTCGTTGCGACTGCGTCGGGCGTTTACGCCTGGGGCGGTGAGTACTCCCGGAAGCCCTGTTTGAGGTTGAGGCTCAGGGCAAATTGAGTGGTCCGCGATACTTATCTTGAAAGTGTCCGGCGTGCTGGAAGGAAGTGGAAATGAGCAAGGTCAGCGGAAGCAACGGCGGTGACTCGAAGAATACACTTTATTGTTCGTTCTGCGGCAAGAGCCAGCACGAAGTCCGAAAACTGATTGCCGGACCGACCGTGTTCATCTGCGATGAATGCGTCGAACTGTGCATGGATATCATTCGCGAAGAGAACAAGACCTCGATGGTCAAGTCCCGCGACGGTGTTCCGACGCCTCAGGAAATCATCAAGGTTCTGGACGAATACGTCATCGGCCAGCAGCAGGCGAAGCGCATCCTTTCGGTCGCCGTTCACAACCATTACAAGCGCCTGGCGCACGCCGCCAAGGGCAGCGACGTCGAGCTTGCGAAGTCGAACATCATGCTGGTCGGCCCGACCGGCTGCGGCAAGACCTATCTCGCCCAGACGCTCGCCCGCATCATCGACGTGCCGTTCACCATGGCCGACGCAACGACGCTGACCGAAGCCGGTTATGTCGGTGAAGACGTCGAGAACATTATCCTGAAGCTGCTTCAGGCTGCCGACTACAACGTCGAGCGCGCCCAGCGCGGCATCGTCTACATCGACGAAGTCGACAAGATTTCGCGCAAGTCCGACAACCCGTCGATAACCCGCGACGTATCGGGCGAGGGCGTGCAGCAGGCGCTTCTGAAGATCATGGAAGGCACGGTTGCCTCGGTACCACCGCAGGGCGGCCGCAAGCATCCGCAGCAGGAATTCCTGCAGGTGGATACGACCAACATCCTGTTCATCTGCGGCGGTGCCTTTGCCGGCCTCGACAAGATCATCTCCGCCCGTGGCGAGAAGACCTCGATCGGTTTCGGCGCAACGGTCCGCTCGCCGGAAGATCGCCGTGTCGGCGAAGTTCTGCGCGAACTGGAGCCGGAAGATCTCGTCAAGTTCGGCCTGATCCCGGAATTCATCGGTCGTCTGCCGGTTCTGGCGACGCTGGAAGATCTCGATGAAGATGCGCTGATCCAGATCCTATCCGAGCCGAAGAACGCTCTGATCAAGCAGTACCAGCGCCTGTTCGAGATGGAAGACGTCGAACTGACCTTCCACGAGGACGCGCTTCGCGAGATCGCGCGTCGGGCGATCGTGCGCAAGACCGGTGCCCGTGGCCTTCGCTCCATCATGGAGAAGATCCTGCTCGACACCATGTTCGAGCTGCCGACGCTCGAAGGCGTGCGCGAAGTGGTCATCTCGGACGAGGTGGTCAAGGGCGCTGCCCGGCCGCTCTACATCTACTCGGAACGGTCGGACGAAAAGACCAACGTTTCGGCCTGAGCGTCCTGAATTACCCTTTGAGAAGCCCGCCTCGTGCGGGCTTTTTCATGTCTGCTTCATGTGTTCACACTTAGCTGTTGAGACACCTGCGCCGGGGCGCAGATTTCACAATTCGATTGTTGCTAAAGTGCCGCAAACAACGCAATGATGTGACGATTCAATGAAGGACCTTAATGGTTGCGGTCCATGAGCTTGTAGTCCGTCGCAAGGTCCGCAACAGCATTGATGCGTAGTCAGAAGGACCCGGCCACTGTTTGTGGATGTCTGCGTCGAGCCTTGAAATGGACGCGGTCGCACTCCACTTTCATGTGGAAAATATGACAGCCGGGAGTGCCTGTAGGGCTCCCGGATACGGGCCCGAAATCGGGACGGAAAGGAAATGACATGACGAACAAAACGTCACCGGCGACTGAAAGCGCGACCTACCCGGTCCTGCCGCTCCGCGACATCGTAGTCTTCCCGCATATGATCGTGCCGCTTTTCGTCGGCCGCGAAAAATCGATCCGTGCGCTTGAGGAAGTCATGGGCACCGACAAGCAGATCATGCTTGCCACCCAGATCAACGCCACAGACGACGATCCGGAACCGTCCGCGATCTACGAAGTCGGCACCATCGCCAACGTTCTTCAACTGCTGAAGCTGCCCGACGGCACCGTCAAGGTACTGGTCGAGGGCCGCGCGCGCGCCAAAATCGACGGCTACACGCCGCGCGAGGAATTCTATGAGGCTTCGGCGCATAGCCTGAGCGAGCCGGAGGAAGATCCGGTCGAGATCGAGGCGCTCAGCCGCTCGGTCGTGTCCGAATTCGAAAGCTACGTAAAGCTCAACAAGAAGATCTCTCCCGAGGTCGTCGGCGTTGCCAGCCAGATCGAGGACTATTCGAAGCTGGCCGACACGGTCGCTTCGCACCTGTCGATCAAGATCGTCGAAAAGCAGGAAATGCTGGAGACCACCAGCGTGAAGATGCGCCTGGAAAAGGCGCTCGGCTTCATGGAAGGCGAGATCTCCGTCCTGCAGGTGGAAAAGCGCATCCGCTCGCGCGTCAAGCGCCAGATGGAGAAGACCCAGCGCGAGTACTACCTCAACGAACAGATGAAGGCGATCCAGAAGGAACTCGGCGACGGCGAAGACGGCCGCGACGAGATGGCCGAGCTCGAAGAGCGTATCGCCAAGACCAAGCTTTCCAAGGAAGCGCGCGAAAAGGCTGATGCAGAGCTGAAGAAGCTGCGCCAGATGAGCCCGATGTCGGCGGAAGCCACCGTCGTTCGCAACTACCTGGATTGGCTGCTCGGCCTGCCCTGGGGCAAGAAGTCGAAGATCAAGACCGACCTGAACCATGCCGAGGAAGTGCTCAACGTCGATCATTTCGGCCTCGACAAGGTCAAGGAGCGCATCGTCGAGTATCTCGCCGTGCAGGCGCGTTCGACCAAGATCAAGGGCCCCATCCTGTGCCTCGTCGGCCCTCCGGGCGTCGGCAAGACCTCGCTCGCCAAGTCGATCGCCAAGGCGACCGGCCGCGAATATGTGCGCATGGCGCTGGGCGGCGTTCGTGACGAAGCCGAGATCCGTGGCCACCGCCGCACCTATATCGGCTCGATGCCGGGCAAGGTCGTTCAGTCGATGAAGAAGGCGAAGCGGTCCAATCCGCTGTTCCTGCTCGACGAAATCGACAAGATGGGCCAGGACTTCCGCGGCGATCCGTCGTCGGCGCTGCTCGAGGTGCTGGATCCGGAACAGAACTCGACCTTCATGGACCACTACCTGGAGGTCGAATACGACCTGTCCAACGTGATGTTCATCACCACCGCCAACACGCTGAATATCCCGGCGCCGTTGATGGACCGCATGGAAGTGATCCGCATCGCCGGCTACACGGAAGAGGAAAAGCTGGAAATCGCCAAGCGGCATCTGCTGCCGAAGGCGATCCGCGACCACGCGCTGCAGCCGAAGGAATTCTCGGTCACAGACGGCGCGCTGATGGCGGTCATCCAGACCTACACCCGCGAAGCCGGTGTGCGTAACTTCGAACGCGAGTTGATGAAGCTCGCCCGCAAGGCCGTGACCGAGATCATCAAGGGCAAGGCCAAGAAGGTCGAAGTGAACGCTGCCAACATTAACGACTATCTGGGCGTTCCGCGCTTCCGCCACGGCGAAGCCGAACGTGACGATCAGATCGGTGTTGTCACCGGTCTCGCATGGACTGAGGTCGGCGGCGAGCTTCTGACGATCGAAGGCGTCATGATGCCCGGCAAGGGCCGCATGACCGTCACCGGCAACCTGCGCGACGTGATGAAGGAATCGATTTCCGCGGCGGCTTCTTATGTCCGCTCGCGCGCAATCGACTTCGGCATCGAACCGCCGCTGTTCGACAAGCGTGACATCCACGTGCACGTACCGGAAGGTGCGACGCCGAAGGATGGCCCGTCGGCCGGCGTCGCCATGGCAACCACGATCGTGTCGATCATGACCGGCATCCCGATCTCCAAGGATGTCGCAATGACCGGCGAGATCACGCTGCGCGGCCGCGTGCTGCCGATCGGCGGTCTGAAGGAGAAGCTCCTGGCAGCGCTGCGGGGCGGCATCAAGAAGGTGCTGATCCCGGAAGAGAACGCCAAGGATCTCGCCGAGATCCCGGACAACGTGAAGAACGCGCTCGAAATCATCCCGGTTTCGCGGGTGGGCGAAGTGCTCGAACACGCTCTGGTGCGCATGCCGGAACCGATCGATTGGGACCCGGCAAACGAGCCGGCAACCGTAGCACCGGTTGATTCGCAGGACGAAGCAGGCTCCTCCGTCGCCCACTGACGGGGGCTTGAAAATGGGTGCAGCCGGCTCGCGCGGCGCTCATTTTGCAGAAAAATTGGGAAGACCGGCCATTGGCCGGTCTTTTTTGTTGTAAAAGCGCCCTGCAAGCCTTGCATTCCAAGGGATTAGGCGCAATTGGGAAAGGCAAGACGCGGGCGAAGCGCAAGCCGCCGCGCCTTAAAACACAGTCGTTTCGAACCAATCTGAAAGGGGTGGAAACATGAACAAAAATGAGCTCGTGTCTGCCGTTGCTGAGAAGGCCGGACTTTCCAAGACCGACGCATCTTCTGCAGTTGATGCAGTTTTCGAGACCATCCAGGCTGAGCTGAAGAACGGCGGCGACATTCGCCTGGTCGGCTTCGGCAACTTCTCGGTTTCGCGCCGCGAAGCCTCGAAGGGCCGTAACCCGTCCACGGGTGCGGAAGTTGACATCCCGGCACGCAACGTGCCGAAGTTCACGGCCGGCAAGGGCCTGAAGGATGCCGTCAACGGCTGATGAGATTTGCTTGGCGGCCGGACACGAGGCCGGCAGTCCAGGTATTCGAGGGTTCGGCGCAAGCCGGACCCTTTCGCATTTTTGGGGCAGCCCTTGCGAGTGTCCGTCATTTGCTCTAGGGCTTGCCCATTCTCAGGGCGGGGTGAAAGTCCCCACCGGCGGTAAGGGCATGACAGCGCGGCGTCTTGGAGACGCGCGAAGGTGGCCCAAGCCCGCGAGCGCCTTTCCTCGATTTTTGGGGAGAGGGTCAGCAGATCCGGTGCAACTCCGGAGCCGACGGTCATAGTCCGGATGAAAGAGAATGGTCGCTGGCACGAAGGGTAGGGATGCCCGGCGTCGTGCCGTGCGCTCATGCGTCCTGATTTGTGTTTGGTCCGCTTTCAGGGTGCATGACATGAATCAGACTTCCCTCGGCTTTTTCTCCTCGCGCGCCATGGCCGGAGCCGGCTTCATGGTGTTGGCTGGGATCGCTTTCGCCGGCCTCAATGTCGTCACCCAATGGCTGACGATGAAGCTCGGTTTTCCAGCCACCGCCATGGCGTTCTGGCAATATGCCTTCGCCTTCCTCTTCTCACTGCCGTTTCTGCGACGCGTCGGGCTGTCGGCCATGCGCACCGACTATCCCTGGCGTCACGTCGTGCGCGTGGTGCTGGCCGCCTTCGGTGTGGGGGCCTGGGTCTCCGGTCTGGCGCACGTGCCGATCTGGCAGGCGATCGCGCTGGTCATGACCTCACCGTTCTTCATCATCCTCGGCGCCCGCCTGTTTCTCGGCGAACGCGTCGGCGCGGCGCGCTGGGCCGCAACCGCGGTCGGTTTCGCCGGGGCGATGATCATTCTCGAACCGTGGTCGGACAGCTTCAGCTGGGCCGCCCTTTTGCCGATCCTGTCGGCGCTGTTGTGGGGCGCTTCGTCGCTCATCACCAAGAGCCTCACAAGTCTCGAGCGCCCCGAAACGATCACCGTATGGCTGCTTGTGCTTCTGACCCCGATCAACGGCGCCATCGCGCTTTCGGCCGGCTTCACCATGCCGGATGGGACAGCACTCGGCTTCCTGCTGCTCGCCGGGATACTGACCGTAGTCGCGCAATATCTGCTGACGCTCGCCTATACTGTTGCCGACGCTGCCTATGTGCAGCCCTTCGACGATCTGAAGCTGCCGCTTAACGTCTTTGCGGGCTGGCTGGTCTTCGGTTACGCGCCGACAGGATATCTTTGGGTCGGCGCAGTGCTGATCCTTGGCGCCTCGCTGTTCATCATGCGCAACGAGATGCGGCGCGAGCGCGCCGCGCCTGCAACCGGAACGGTGTAAAACCCAAGCGTTGTCATTCGGCTGTCATCGGCATCGCGCAGAACCCCCATGTTTTCAGTGTTCGCACATGGGGGATTTCATGACCATCACTTCGCGCGTGACCGCGCTTGCGGCCGTTCTTCTTGCATCCGCAGCATTTCCTGCGGCGGCCGAGCCCGTCTTCAACCGCATTGCATCCTTTGCTGTTGCCGATAACCTGCCGGAAGGCGATGCGCGCAAGGCGCCGACATCTGCCGAAATCATCACGGCCAGCGAAGACGGCAACACGCTTGTCTATTCCGACAGCCCCGGCAAGCGCGTCGGCCTGATCGACATCACCGATGCCAAGGCGCCGAAGGCAGCCGGCACGGTCTCTTTTGCCGGCGAGCCGACCTCGGTCACCATCGCCGGTGCAAAGGCACTCGTCGCGGTCAACACGCGCGAAAGCTTCGTCAAGCCTTCGGGGCTTCTTGCGATCGTCGATCTGGCCTCGAAGAAAGTCGATGCGACCTGCGATCTCGGCGGCCAGCCGGATTCGATCGCCGTCAACAAGGACCGCACGCTGGCGGCCATCGCCATCGAGAACGAGCGCGATGAAGAGCTGAACGACGGCAAGATCCCGCAGATGCCGGCCGGCGACCTCGTCATCTTGTCGTTGAAGGATGGTGTTGCCGATTGCGGTTCGCTGAAGCGCGTGACGCTGACCGGTCTTGCCGAAATCGCCGGTGAAGACCCGGAGCCGGAATTCGTTTCCTTCAACGGCAAGGACGAGATCGCGCTGACGCTGCAGGAGAACAACCACATCGTCATCATCGACGGCAAGACGGGAACGGTGAAGACGCATTTCTCTGCCGGCACGGTCGACCTCAAGAACATCGACACCAAGCGCAACGGCGCGATTGCCTTCAAGGACGAGCAGCCGGGCCGCAAACGCGAGCCCGACGCGGTGAAGTGGCTCGGCGACAACCGCATCGTCGTTGCCAACGAAGGCGACTATGAAGGCGGTTCGCGCGGTTTCACGATCTTCGACACCACCGGCAAGGTGCTCTTCGAATCGGGCGCGAGCTTCGAGCATGCGATTGCCGCCATCGGACACTATCCCGAGAAGCGCTCTTCGGCCAAGGGCGTTGAGCCCGAGGGCCTGGAAGCGGCGAAGTTCGGTGACGACAACCTGTTCTTCGTTCTGTCCGAACGTGCCTCGATCGTCGGCGTCTACAAGGATACGGGCGCCGAGCCTGAGCTGCTGCAGCTCCTGCCGTCGGGCATCTCGCCGGAAGGCGCCGTCGCGATCCCCGCGCGCAATCTCTTTGCGACCGCAAACGAAGTCGATCTCGTCGAGGACGGCGGCGCGCGCTCGCACGTGATGATCTATGAGCGTGCCGAGGGCGAAGCGGTCTATCCGCAGATCCGCTCCGCCGAGAAGGATGGCCTGCCGATCGGCTTCGGCGCACTCTCCGGTCTCGCTGCCGTTGCCGACAAGCCCGGTTTCCTGCGCGCCGTCAACGATTCGGTCTACTCGTCGCAGCCCACGATCTTCACCATCGACGCCACCCAGAAGCCGGCGCTGATCACCGAAGCGCTCGCCATCACCCGCGATGGCGCACCGGCGCAGAAGCTCGACATCGAAGGCATCGCCAATGACGGGGAAGGGGGCTTCTGGCTCGCGTCGGAAGGCAACTCCGACAAGCTCTACAGCCACGCGATCTTCCACGTGAACAAGAAGGGCGAGATCAAGAAGGAAATCGCCCTGCCGGAAGCGCTGCGTGCCGGCGAAACCCGCTTTGGCTTCGAAGGCATCACCGTTGTCGGCGAAGGCGACGAGCAGACGCTGTGGATGGCGGTTCAGCGCGAATGGAAGGATGACGAGAAGGGCTTCGTCAAGCTCGTCTCCTACAACCTGAAGAGCGAAGAATGGGGCGCCGTGCGCTACCCGCTCGAAAAGGCCGGTGACGGCTGGGTTGGTCTGTCGGAAATTTCCGTCCACGGCGACTATGCCTATGTCATCGAGCGCGACAACCTGATCGGTCAGGCTGCCAAGCTGAAGAAGATCTATCGCGTTGCGCTCTCGGAACTGAAGCCAGCTGCCCTTGGCGGTGAACTGCCCGTCGTCAAGAAGGAAGAGGTTCGTGATCTCATTCCGGAACTGAAGGCGCTGAATGGCTACGTCGTCGACAAGGTCGAAGGCTTCACCGTCGATGCCGCCGGCAACGGCTATGTCGTCACCGACAATGACGGCGTCGACGACTCCTCTGGCGAAACCCTGTTCTTCTCCATTGGCGCAATCAACGCGATGTAAGCGTTACCGCCCGGAGAAAACGGGAGAGGCCGGGACATGACGTCCCGGCCTCTTTCTGTTTCGGCACTTGTGATTTGCGACGAGCGAGAACGCTCCTAGCGGGCGATCGCGATCTGCGCTGCCTCTTCGGCCTCATCCTTGCGCTTGCGGATCTCGTCCGTCCGGTCGACCAGCTTGCCGACGATATCAAAGAGCGCGTCGAGTTCTTCGTCGTCGAGGGCCGAGAAGATCTCCTCGAGCAGCTGCTTGCGCGGGTGCTCTGCGGCTTCCAGTACGACGCGGCCCGTTTCGGTGATCGAGACGATCTTGGCGCGCCGGTCTTCAGGATCGGGCTTGCGCATGACCAGGCGGTCACGCTCCAGGCCGTCGATCGCTTCGGTGACGGTGCGCGGCGCGAAGTTCAGCGCGCAGGCGATGTCGGTCGAACGACAGGGGCCGAGCTTGCTGAGGAAGAAGAGGAACTTGCTGCGCGCCAGCGACACGCCTTCCTCGGTCATCGATTCGTTCACCAGCCGGTGAACCCGGTGGTAAAGCTCGAACAGTCTATCGGAAACTTCAAATGTCTTCTTCATGATCGTCGCTGGAATTTCATGAGGTGCCATGTGAAATGGCAGTAACATTAGTGATAGTTATAATTGCCGCATTTGTCGACACAAACCTCCGGCGTTTCACGGTAACTCCATTGCCGACAAAGAAACGGCCGCCATTTCTGGCGGCCGTTTCACTCGATGTGGCAAGAAATTCTCGCGACAGGCGACCGTTTGCGCGTCACACGACTTGCGCGTCGCCTCCGATCGCGATCAGGCGGCCCAGCGCGCGCCGTTGGTCGACTGGGCGTAGCCGTGACCGCCAGCCTCGGCGAGCGTGAAGCGCGCGATCAGTTCGCGCAGACGGCCGGCTTCCTGGGCAAGCGTCGCGCTTGCCGCATTGGCTTCCTCGACCATCGCCGCGTTCTGCTGGGTGACCTGGTCCATCTGGTTGACGGCCGTATTGACCTCGGAGAGCCCGGCGGACTGTTCCTGTGCCGAGACGGCGATCGCGTCCATATGCTGGTTGATCGTGACGATGAAGCCTTCGATCGTGCGAAGAGCCTCGCCGGTTTCGCGCACGAGACGGACGCCGCTTTCGACTTCAACGGCGGAGTTGCGGATCAGATCCTTGATCTCCTTGGCCGCGTTGGCCGAGCGCTGGGCAAGCTCGCGCACTTCCTGAGCGACGACGGCGAAACCCTTGCCGGCATCACCGGCACGTGCTGCTTCGACGCCGGCGTTGAGCGCCAGCAGGTTGGTCTGGAAAGCGATCTCGTCGATGACGCCGATGATGTTGGAGATCTGGCTCGACGAATGCTCGATGCGGCCCATGGCGTCGACCGCGCCGGAGACGATCGCGCCGGACTTGCGGGCGCTTTCGTTGGCCTGGCCGGCAACGCTGCGGGCCTCGTGAGTGCGCTTTGACGAATTGCCGACATTGACCGTGATCTGGTCGAGTGCTGCCGCCGTTTCTTCCAGAGACGCTGCCTGCTGCTCGGTCCGGCGCGACAGGTCGTCGGCGCTCTGGCTGACTTCACGGGCACCGCTGTCGATGCTGCCCGATGCTGACGAGACGGCGGCAAGCGTGTCGGCGAGCTGGGCGACAGCCTGGTTCAGGTCGTGACGCAGCTGCTCGAAATCGGGCGAGAAGGGTTCGTTGAGCTGGAAGGCGAGATCGCCCGAAGCAAGGCGGCGCAGGCCGCTCGCAAGACCGGCGGTGGCTTCCTGAAGGCGGCGCTGGGCTGCTGCTTCCGCTTCTTCCGTCACGCGCAGACGCTCGGCTTCCGCCTTGGCGCGCTGTGTCTGGGCGTCGGCTTCGAGATGCTGATTGGCGATCGCCGCCTGGCGGAAGACCTCGACCGCACGGGCCATCTCGCCGATTTCGTCCTTGCGGGCACCATAGGGGATGCTGCTGTCGGTGTCACCTTCGGCAAGGCGTGCCATCGAGCGGGTGATGATCTGGATCGGGCGAGCGATGCCGCGCACGGCATAGAGGATGGCGCCGAGCACGATGACGGCGGCAAGGGCGATGACGCCGATCTCGATCATGCGGATCTGGTCATGCGTGGCCGAGCTTGCGGCAACGGCGGCATCCGCGCCGGTGAGGTTCAGCGCCCGCATTTCCTTGATCGCCTCGTCGACCTTGCCTTCGGTCTCGCGCATCTCGACCTTGAAGACGCTCTGCGCCTTCATGTTCTCGAGGTTGTTGGAGAGCTTGACCATGCCTTCGGCGACGGAGAGATAGGCCTGATAGGCAGTCCGGACATTGTCGAGCGCCGCCTTGTCGGCATCGGTGACCATCAGGCTCGAATATTCGTCGGCGAGCTTGTTGAAGCCTCCGACGGTCTCACCGATGACCTTTTCCGCTGCCTTCTTTTCAAACGGCGTCAGGGAAATCAGATGGCGGGCAAACGCCATGCGGGTATCGGAAAGCTGCGTTTCGAGCGCGCGGGAAAGCGAGACGCGCGGTAGCCAGGTGGTGGCGATCTCGTTGTTGCGCTCGTTCATCATCTTGATGCCGCCGAGAGATGAAACGGCAAGCGCCGAAACGATAACGGCGACCACGAGGAAAAGGGCAATAAGCGTGTGGGAAATCTTGAGCCGTGACATGGTACCCCCGGAAGGACGGCCGTCCGTAAAATTGTACTTGAATTAAGTCATTCCGGCTCTTGATCGTCATGACGGAGCGGATAGCCGAAGCAGGAATCATTCCGGTGCCTGGACGCGCTTGAAACGCAGCCGGGGCAAACCTATCGAACAAGATCTTACAAAAGCCCTAATCAATTAAAGTGAGTATAATCTGATATTTGCAGGTAGCGCCGCGATGTCTTGAACAGACGATGTTAACAATCGCCGCCAACCGCATTTGTATTAGCGCCGCCTTTACTTCAGCAGGCTGAAATATGCTTGCCGGGAGCCTGCGCATTTCGCAAGTGGATGACGTGTGACGGCTGATTGACGGGCGGTGGCGGGACGGCCATGGTCGGCCATGCCCTTCCGTTTCGTCCATACCGCAGACCTGCATCTCGATTCGCCTCTCCGCAGCCTCGCCCTTAGAAATGCCGACCTCGCAGAGATCGTGCGCGGGGCGTCGCGGCAGGCTCTGGTCAAGATCGTCGATCTCTGCATCGCCGAAGAGGCCGATGCCCTGCTGATTGCCGGCGATCTCTATGACGGCAGCCAGACGTCGATGAACACGGCCCTGTTTCTCGGACGGGAACTGCGCCGGCTGGATGAACACGGCATCCGCGTCTTCATCATCCGCGGCAACCACGACGCCCAGTCGCAGGTCACCAATGAACTGACCCTGCCGCCATCCGCCCACGTCTTCAAGGGCAGGGCAAAGGCGGTGGTCGCCAAGACGCTGGCAAGCGGTCGCGACGTCTATGTGCACGGCGTAAGCTTCGCCAGCCCGCATGCGCCCGAAAGCCTGCTTCCGGCCTTCCAGCCGCCGGTGCCCGGCGCGGTGAACATCGGCATGCTGCACACGAGCCTCGCAGGTGCCGCGGGTCACGATCTCTATGCCCCCTGCAGCGTCGCCGATCTCGTTGCCCATGGCTTCGATTACTGGGCACTTGGCCACATCCACCAGCGGCAGGTCCATGCGGCGGAGCCCTTCATCGTCATGCCGGGTATGCCGCAGGGTCGCGACATCAACGAAGTCGGCGTGAAGAGCGTGTCGTTCGTCACGGTCGACGACGACGGCCATGTCAGTCTTGCCGAGCGGGCGATCGGCATCGCCAGCTTCGAACGCCTTCGTGTCGATCTGACGGGCATCTCGGAATGGCGCGACATGCTCGATGCCGTCAGGCAGGCGCTTTCGCACACCTGTGGTGAAGCAGCGGCAGAGAACGTCATCCTGCGTCTGACGCTCGCCGGCGCGACGCCCTTGGCCTGGCGCCTTCGCCGTGACGCGGACCTGTTGCGGGCGGAGATCGACAACATCGCCGCCGGCATCGCCGGCTGCTGGATCGAGAAGGTCGAACTCACCTGCGGCAACGCCCGGACCGAAAAACCGGGCGCCATGCTCGATCCCGTCGAAGAGCTGGCGGCGCTCGTCGAAGCGGACGTCTTGCCGGCGCACGGGTTTCGCCAGGACGTGCTGGCGGCCGTGGAAGACGTCCTGCAACAGCTTCCGCCCGAGCTTCGCCAATCGCTGGCACCGGACGAAGAGGCGGTCGCGCGGCTGGCGTTTGAAGCCGGTCTGTCGGGAACCGCCGAGGTGCTCGCCCATCTTCATGGCGGCGGCGCCGGCGAGGGTGGCCACTGATGCGGATCAGCGCGCTCGATCTCGTCCGCTACGGCAAGTTTACCGATCGTCGCCTTGACTTCGGCGATGGCGTGCCCGGCACTCCCGACCTCCACATCGTCTACGGCCCCAACGAGGCTGGAAAGTCGACTCTGTTTTCCGGTTTTCTCGACCTGCTCTTCGGCATCGAGCATTCGAGCCCCTACGGCTTCCTGCACCCTTACCAGACGATGCGCGTGGGCGGCACGATCGAAGCGGCCGGCCGCAGCGATCGCGTCTTCCGGATCAAGCGAAAGACGAACTCGCTGGTCGGCCTCGACGACCAGCCCTTGCCCGACAACCTGTTTTCCGGAGCGCTCGGCGCGATCGATCGCGACACCTACCAAATGATGTTCTCGCTGGACGACGAGAGCATCGAGAAGGGCGGCGAGGCGATCCTGAAAAGCGAAGGCGAACTCGGGTCGCTGCTGTTTTCGGCAAGCTCGGGCCTTCCGGACAGCACGGCGATCCTTGCAGCCCTGCGCGGGCAGGCCGACGGCTTCTACCGGCCACAGGCGCGCAAGCATCAGCTTGCGGAACTGAAAGGCGAGCTTGAGGCCCTGAGGGTCGAACGCAATGCGCTCGATATCAATGCACGCGAATATGCGGCGCTGCGCAAAACGCTGACGCAGGCGCGTGAACGCCACGATGAAGCGATCACGCGTCGAGCCGAGTTGCGGCTGGCGCGGGCCCGCCTGAAAGCCGAGGTCGAAGCGTTGCCCCATTTCGGCAGGCTGCGCGCCCTCCGCGCGGAACTGGCGGGCGCTCCGCCGCTGCCGGTACCGCCAGCGGAGTGGGCGAGTGAACTGCCGGCGCTTCGGCGCCAGGAGGCGGAGACCGAGATCAGGCTACGACAGATCGACAGCGAGATGCAGCATCGCCGCGATGCGCTCGAGGAAATGCCGCTCGACAAGGAAGGTCTCTGCCTGATCGAGCGCCTGACCGCGCTTCAGGAAACCGCGCTTGATGCACGTTATGTCACCGCGGCGCGCGACATGCCGTCTCGATTGGAGGATCTGGCGCGGACCGGGGCAGAAATTCTTGGCTGCCTGTTGCGGCTCGGCGAACCGGCCGACCGCGATCCCGCGTCGCTTTTACTTGCGGCCGGGACCGGCGCGCAGCTTCAGGATTTGGCGCGCCGGCACTCGGCCCTCGTCGAGCGTGTCGCTTCGGCTCGCCTGGAGCTGCAGAGCGCCGTCGAATCAGATCGGGACGCTGAAGGCGATTTGCTACGGCTCGAAGAGCAGGGGGCAGCGGACGTCTCCGGACTTGCCGAAAAGCTGTCGCTGTTGCGACGCAGTGACTGCGTCCTGCGCAAGCAGGCGGCGCAACAGGCCATCGACCGGTTGGATGCGGAACTCGCCGACAAGCTTGTGCAGCTGAGGCCCTTTGCCGGAACGGCCGATGACCTGCTCGCGCTCGACGCCCCGTCGCCGGCAACGCTGGAGACCTGGCGCAGGGCAGCTGCCAGTCAGGAGGAGCGGCATTTGCGAGTTGTCGACCGCATCGCCGCCGAGCAGGAGTTGCTGGCGGGGGACGAGGCGCGGCTGGCCGGGCTGTCCGCCGTTGGCGGCACGATGGACGATTTCTCGGCCTCAGCACTGCGTCAGCGCCGCAATGAAGCGTGGCGCCAGCACAAGGCGGAGCTTGCTCTGGAAACGGCCACTGCCTTCGAGCAGGCGATGAGCGAAGACGATGAGGTTTCCGCGCGACGCCTTGCGGACACGGCGCAGCTTGCCGACATGCGCGGCTTGTCGCTGTCGATCGCCGAGCGGCGTGCCCGCATCGCGACGCTGCGTCAGCAGGAGAAGCAATCTCTGGCCGACGCGGCGACGCAAGCGCAGGTTTTGGCAACAGCCGTCTTGGCCTGCGGCTTACCTAGCGTGATGCGTCTGACGCAGCTGGAGGCTTGGCTGACCACACGGCTTGCGGCGCTGGACCTGCGCGCGCATTTGCGCGCGGCGCGCCAGGATTTCGATCGCGCCCATTCCGAGGAGGCCGAAGCGATTGCCGGCTTGCGCGAGGAGCTTGCGGCCATAGATATCGACGGACGCCTGCCGGAGCGGCTCGACAACCTTCTCCTTGCCGCCGAGCAGGCGGTGTCGCAGGCGCGTGCGCTGGACGGCGCCCGCAACGCAGCCCGTGAGGCGGCAAAGCGGGCGCGAACGCTTCTGGAAAGCCGGCAGTCGGCGCTCGATCTGGCTGAAGACGCGATGGACGCGTGGCAAGAACAATGGTCGGAACTTCTTGCCAAAAGCTGGTTGGCCGCGCGGAGCGAACCGCTGACGCCAGAGCAGACCGGTCCGATGCTGACGATCCTGCAGGAGCTCGATAAGCTGACGCAGCGCAAGGCCGACCTCGAATATCGCATCGCCGGCATGCGCAAGGACCAGGTTGAATTCGACCGTGCCATTGCCAAGCTTGCCCGCGGGACGGCCGCTGATGACACACTGACGACCTACATGACGTTGAAGACGCGCGCCGCCGAGGCGCAGCGGCTTTCGGATCGCCGCGCAACCTTCCTCGCCGAAATCGCCCGCCTGGAGGAAGAGCGGCGTGTCGCCTGTGCGGAGCGGGAACTCCATGTGGCGCGCAGGCGGCAGGTGCTTGAATTCTTCGACTGCGAAACGCTCGATGAGGCCGCGCAGCTATTCGAGGCCGGTCGGGAACAGCAGCGCCTGCGTGAACGCATCGCCGAATCGGAGGCGGATCTTGCCTCCCGCCTTGATGTCGCCGAGAGCACGCAGGCGGAGGCTTTGCTCGCGGAACTCGATGACACGGCGGTGCGGCTGGAGCTGGCACGGATGGATGCCGCACTCGAACAAAGCGACCGCGACGTCAGTGAACTGCATACGGAGATGCGGGAAAGAGAAAAGGCGCTCGCGGCTGTCGAAGGCGGCGACACGGTCGCAGAACTCGAACAGAAGCGGCGGACGTTGCTGCTCGACATCGAAAACAAGGCGCTTGCCTATCTGCGGCTTCGCGCCGGCGTAATCGCCGCCGAGACCGCGCTCCGGCTTTTCCGCGAGCGGCATCGCAGCGCAATGATGCGGCGCGCGTCGGAGACCTTCAGCCGGATCAGCGGCGGAGAATATTCCGGCCTGTCGGCGCAGTCCGACCGGGGACAGGAGTTCCTGATCGCCAATGCGGCGGCCGGTGGGTCGAAGCTTGCCAAGGATCTCTCCAAGGGCACGCGCTTTCAGCTCTATCTGGCGCTCAGAATCGCCGGCTATCACGAAATCGCAGCCGCGCGCGAATCGCTGCCCTTCATCGCCGACGACATCATGGAGACCTTCGACGACGGACGCGCCGGCCGCGCCTTCGAGCAGATGGCCGAAATGGCCCGCGTCGGCCAGGTGATCTATCTGACGCACCACGAGCATCTTTGCGAGATCGCCCGTGAGGCCTGTCCGACTGTGACAATCCACAGGTTATGATAGGCTCGCGGGCGAGGTCGGGCCTGTTGGCCGTAGCGCACTTTCGCTGACGACGAGCGCCACACACGAAAATGGGAGGAACGAGATATGGACATCATACCCGGTGGATCGAGACCTTCGATGCGCGCCCCGGCGGAATACTTCACCGGCACGGTACGCCAGGACCCGGTGATCGAGGCCGCAGACCCGGCGCGCGTCCGCGCTGTCAGCGTCACCTTCGAGCCCGGCGCTCGGACGGCCTGGCATACGCACCCGCTCGGCCAGACCCTGGTTGTCACCGCCGGCCGTGGTCTCGTGCAAAGCTGGGGTGGCCCTGTGCAAGAGATTCGTATGGGCGATGTCGTCTGGTTCCCGCCGGGCGAAAAGCACTGGCACGGTGCAGCACCCGATACGGCCATGGTGCATCTTGCGATTCAGGAAGCGCTCGACGGCAAGGCTGTGGATTGGCTGGAGCATGTCAGCGACGAGCAGTATCGCGGCGGGTAGCGCCGGTGGGCCTATCGATACGTTGGGATTTGGCGGGTTTGCTGCTCCGGCGAGGCTGACGGTGGCGGGTATCGCGATCGAGGCCGTCGAATCCCTGATTCCCGACCGTTGACGGCTGAGCTCTAAAGCCAAAGCAATTCGAAGCGGCAGGCCTATCGCAAACGGCACGCGATAACGCGAACAGCAATTTGAGCAGATTTGGTGATGATTTTCTGTGGGAGAAAATGGTGGGCGATGAGAGACTCGAACTCCCGACATCCTCGGTGTAAACGAGGCGCTCTACCAACTGAGCTAATCGCCCTTCCGCGTTTGGACCGGATCAGTCCGCCGCGTCGGTGGCCGTGATCTAGGCGTAACCGAAAAAAACCGCAAGAGCATTTGTATCGTTTTTATGATTTTTTTTGTTGGCGGTTGCGCGACACCCTGAAACTGCGGGCTTCGTGCTTGTGGACAAAATGCGCGGACGGTGCCTCGGTAACGGCGAACGGGGGAGGGAGGGGAGGCAATCCGGAATCAGCCTCCGTGTACGCGCATCGACGAGTGCGTGTTGGGATAGGTGACGACGGGCCGGTGGCGGCAGGCGCCATTGGTCCATTCCGATTTCGATCCTTTTATCGCCCTGTGGATCAATTTTCACTCCGTCACGGATTTGTCTTCAAACACGCTTGACACCCCAATCCGAACCGCTTAGTTAGCCGCTCATCGAACGGCGCTGCTGCTCGATGCGGGGCGGAAACGCCTCAACCAAGTCAAGATGATGCGGGTGTAGCTCAGTCGGTTAGAGTGCCGGCCTGTCACGCCGGAGGTCGCGGGTTCGAGCCCCGTCACTCGCGCCACTCTTGATCTGGATTTGCCTAGGCGTTCTCAACGAGGGCCGATGGTGATACTAATGATCGTTCGCGGTCATCATGCGCGGGTGTAGCTCAGTCGGTTAGAGTGCCGGCCTGTCACGCCGGAGGTCGCGGGTTCGAGCCCCGTCACTCGCGCCATTTCTTCTCTCCGTCCTTCCTGTGAATTGCGCCGGCCCTAGGGCCGGATTGTGCGCTGCGGCAATCTGTCTCGTCTCGCTTTGTTTTACCGTAAAGTTCGCGTCGGCCCGCGAATCCGCGCTTTGTCGGTATCACCCGTCCGATCCTGTGTTGCGAAGCGGTTTAAATGGCCCCTCAAGGCTTGCGCGACGGCGCGGGCTGCGCTAACCACTCCGGCGTTGCAACATATTTTTCGGCCTGCGAGATTTGTTGTTCTGGCGCTCTCCCATGCGCCCTCCCGCAGGCAGGGACGGATAACAATGACTGAACTTCTCGGTTCCTACGTTCCGATCGCGATTTTCATTGGAATCGCATTGGTGATCGGTGTGGCGCTTCTGATTGCTCCCTTCGCCGTCGCCTTCAAGGCTCCTGATTCGGAAAAGCTGTCGGCCTACGAGTGCGGCTTCAATGCGTTCGACGACGCCCGCATGAAGTTCGACATCCGCTTCTATCTCGTGTCGATCCTCTTCATCATCTTCGACCTCGAAGTTGCCTTCCTCTTTCCTTGGGCGGTTTCGTTCCACGAGCTGGGCTGGTTCGGCTTCTGGTCAATGATGGTCTTCCTCGGAGTGCTGACGATCGGCTTTATCTATGAATGGAAGAAGGGAGCGCTGGAATGGAACTGACCTCCGGCACCACGCTCGTTGCGCCCAAGCCGAAAGGGATCATCGATCCCTCCACCGGCAAGCCGATTGGCAGCAATGATGCATTCTTCGGCGAGATCAACAATGAGCTCGCCGACAAGGGTTTTCTAGTCACCTCGACCGACGAGCTCATCAATTGGGCCCGTACCGGTTCGTTGATGTGGATGACCTTCGGTCTCGCCTGCTGCGCGGTCGAAATGATGCAGATGTCGATGCCGCGCTACGACGCCGAACGCTTCGGTTTTGCGCCGCGCGCCTCGCCGCGCCAGTCCGACGTCATGATCGTCGCCGGCACGCTGACCAACAAGATGGCGCCTGCGCTCCGCAAGGTCTATGACCAGATGCCGGAGCCGCGTTACGTCATCTCGATGGGTTCGTGCGCCAATGGCGGCGGCTACTACCACTATTCCTATTCGGTTGTTCGCGGTTGCGACCGCGTCGTTCCCGTCGACATCTACGTGCCAGGCTGTCCTCCCACGGCAGAAGCGCTGCTTTACGGCGTGCTCCTGCTGCAGAAGAAGATCCGCCGGACCGGCACGATCGAGCGCTAAGGGCAGGGGGTCTTTGATATGAGTGAAGCCCTGAATGAGCTTGCGTCCTACTTGCGCGAAACGCGCGGTGCGCTGATCTCCGACGCATCGCTGGCCTATGGCGAGCTGACGCTGACGACGACGTCGGCGAACCTGATCGCGCTGCTTACGTTCCTTCGTGACGATGTGCAGTGCGCCTTCGTCAATTTCGTCGATGTCTGCGGCGTCGACTGGCCACAGCGGCCGGACCGTTTCGACGTTGTCTATCATCTCTTGTCGCCGCGCCAGAACCTGCGCGTGCGCGTCAAGGTCGCAACCGGCGAGAACGAGCCGGTTCCGTCGGCAACGCCGGTCTATCCCGGTGCCGACTGGTTCGAGCGCGAAGCCTACGATATGTACGGCATCCTGTTTACCGGCCATCCTGACCTGCGTCGCATCCTGACGGACTACGGTTTCGAAGGACATCCGCTGCGCAAGGACTTCCCGGTCACCGGTTTTGTCGAGGTGCGTTACGACGACGAAGCAAAGCGCGTCGTCTACGAACCCGTCGAACTGAAGCAGGAATTCCGCAACTTCGACTTCCTCTCTCCCTGGGAAGGCACGGACTACGTGCTGCCCGGCGACGAGAAGGCGAAAGCACGGTGAGACTAAGTGGTCCGCGGTAGCCGGTGAACGGCTGTCGTCCGACCTGGAGCAATCGGTATGACCGAACATAACGTCCGCAACTTCAACATCAACTTTGGTCCGCAGCATCCGGCGGCGCACGGCGTTCTTCGTCTGGTGCTCGAGCTTGATGGCGAAATCGTCGAGCGCGTCGATCCGCATATCGGCCTGCTGCATCGCGGTACCGAAAAGCTGATCGAGACCAAGACCTACCTGCAGGCCGTGCCCTATTTCGACCGCCTCGACTACGTGGCGCCGATGAACCAGGAGCATGCCTACGCGCTGGCGATCGAGAAGCTGACGGCGACCAAAGTTCCGATCCGCGGCCAGCTCATCCGCGTCCTCTATTCGGAAATCGGCCGCATCCTCTCGCATCTTCTGAACGTCACGACGCAGGCCATGGACGTCGGCGCGCTGACGCCGCCGCTCTGGGGCTTTGAAGAGCGCGAAAAGCTGATGGTGTTCTACGAGCGTGCCTGCGGCGCGCGCATGCACTCGGCCTACTTCCGTCCGGGCGGCGTCCATCAGGACCTGCCGCACGAACTCGTCGAAGACATCGGCAAGTGGATCGATCCGTTCCTGAAGACCGTCGACGACATCGACGAACTCTTGACCGGCAACCGCATCTTCAAGCAGCGCAACGTCGACATCGGCGTCGTCAAGCTTGACGATGCCTGGGCCTGGGGCTTCTCGGGCGTGATGGTGCGTGGCTCGGGCGCTGCCTGGGACCTGCGTCGTTCGCAGCCCTATGAGTGCTATTCGGATCTCGAGTTCGATATCCCGATCGGCAAGAACGGCGACTGCTTCGACCGTTATCTGATCCGTATGATCGAAATGCGCCAGTCGGCCCGCATCATGCGCCAGTGCGTCGATCGCCTGCTCGGCGATGCCAAGGTCGGCCCGGTTTCGTCGCTCGACGGCAAGATCGTTCCGCCGAAGCGCGGCGAGATGAAGCGTTCGATGGAAGCGCTCATCCACCACTTCAAGCTCTATACCGAAGGCTACCACGTGCCGGCCGGCGAAGTTTACGCCGCCGTCGAAGCGCCGAAGGGCGAATTCGGCGTCTATCTCGTCTCCGACGGCACCAACAAGCCCTATCGCTGCAAGATCCGTGCCCCAGGTTATGCGCATCTGCAGGCGATGGATTTCCTCTGTCGGGGACACCAGCTTGCCGACGTTTCGGCCGTGCTGGGCTCCCTCGATATCGTGTTCGGTGAGGTGGACCGCTGATGCGTCTCGCGCCCCTGGCCACGCTCGCTCTTCTCGCGCTTGCATCGACCGTTTCTGCGCAGGAGCAGGTCGAAAGCGGCGCGACGTCGGGCGGCATGCGCGGGGGCTCGATGGCCGATCTCGTTGCCAAGGGCTACGAGATCAAGGCCGCGGTCGCCAATGGCACGCGCTACATCGTATTTTTGCAGAAAGACCAGTCAGCCTATGCCTGCGAATTCGTCTCGGTGACGAAATCGCGGTGCGGTTCGATTAACTGATAAGGTGTCCACTAGAATGTCCGTTCGTCGACTAGCCGAAGACACCGTCCAGCCAGCGAGCTTTGCCTTCAGCAAGGAGAACGCCGCCTGGGCGAAGGAAACGATCAATAAGTACCCCAAGGGTCGAGAGCAGTCTGCCGTCATCCCGTTGTTGATGCGCGCTCAGGACCAGGACGGCTGGGTCACGAAGGCCGCCATCGAGTCGATCGCGGACATGCTCGGCATGCCGTACATCCGCGCGCTCGAAGTTGCGACCTTCTACACCCAGTTCCAGTTGAAGCCGGTCGGCACGCGCGCCCACATTCAGGTTTGCGGTACGACGCCCTGCATGCTGCGTGGCGCCGAAGACCTGATCAAGGTCTGCAAGAGCAAGATTGCCCATGATCCCTTCACCCTGAACGAGAGTGGCACGCTTTCTTGGGAAGAAGTCGAATGTCAGGGCGCCTGCGTCAACGCGCCGATGGTTATGATCTTCAAGGACACCTTCGAAGACCTGACGCCCGAGCAACTCGAGCAGATCATCGACCGTTTCGAAGCAGGCAAGGGTGCTGAAATCACCCCCGGTCCGCAGATCGATCGCATCTATTCGGCTCCGGAAGGCGGCCCGACGACCCTCATGCTTGCGGATGCGGCTCCGGCCAAGGCTGCGTCCAGCGCCGCCAAGAAGGTGAGCGATGCTCCGGCCGTCTCCGTACCGCCGTCGAATGCCGGCCGCGCCAAGACCGCGTCGGCCGTGACCGACGCATCGCTGAAGACCCCGGCGACGGCAAAGGCGGAAGCCGCTGCCAACGCCAAGGTGGAAGGCGACACTGTCGACAAGTCGAAGCCGGCCAAGGCTGCTGCCGTCTCCGGCAAGCCGTCGCTGGAGGACAAGAACCGTCCGGCCGGCATCGAGAAGCCGGCAGCGACCGACGATCTCAAGATGATCTCGGGCGTCGGTCCGAAGATCGAGGGTACGCTCAACGAACTGGGCATCTACACCTACGCGCAAGTTGCTTCGTGGAAGAAGGCGGAGCGCGAGTGGGTCGACGGATACCTGAATTTCAAGGGCCGCATCGAACGCGACGACTGGGTCAAGCAGGCCAAGGCGCTCGCCAATGGCGGCGAAGCCGAATACATCAAGGTCTTCGGCAAGAAGCCGCGGTAAAGAGGTGAATTATGCTCAGAGATGAAGACCGCATCTTTACCAATATCTACGGCCTCAAGGACAAGTCCCTGAAGGGCGCCATGGCGCGCGGCCACTGGGACGGCACCAAGCAGCTGCTCGAAAAGGGCCGTGACTGGATCGTCAACGAAGTGAAGGCTTCCGGCCTTCGCGGTCGTGGCGGCGCCGGCTTCCCGACGGGCCTCAAGTGGTCCTTCATGCCGAAGGAAAGCGACGGCCGTCCGCATTACCTCGTCGTCAATGCCGACGAGTCCGAGCCCGGCACCTGCAAGGACCGTGACATCATGCGTCACGATCCGCATACGCTGATCGAAGGCTGCGTCGTCGCCAGCTTCGCCATGGGTGCCCATGTCGCCTACATCTACGTCCGCGGCGAATTCGTCCGCGAGCGCGAGGCGCTGCAGGCGGCGATCGACGAGTGCTACGCCTATGGCCTGCTCGGCAAGAACAACAAGCTCGGCTACGACATCGACATCTACGTGCACCATGGTGCCGGCGCCTACATCTGTGGCGAAGAGACGGCGCTGCTCGAAAGCCTTGAAGGCAAGAAAGGCCAGCCGCGCCTGAAGCCGCCGTTCCCGGCCAACATGGGCCTCTACGGCTGCCCGACGACCGTCAACAACGTCGAGTCGATCGCGGTCACCCCGACCATCCTGCGCCGCGGCGCCGGCTGGTACACGAGCTTCGGCCGGCCGAACAACCACGGCACCAAGCTCTATTCGGTCTCCGGTCACGTCAACCGCCCGTGCACGGTCGAAGACGCGATGTCGATCCCGTTCCATGAGCTGATCGAAAAGCACTGTGGCGGCATCCGCGGCGGCTGGGACAACCTGCTTGCCGTCATTCCCGGCGGTTCGTCCGTTCCTTGCGTGCCCGGCGCGCAGATGAAGGACGCGATCATGGATTTCGACGGTCTGCGCGAGGTCGGTTCCAGTCTTGGAACCGCCGCCGTCATCGTGATGGACAGGTCGACCGACATCATCAAGGCGATCTGGCGTCTCTCGGCCTTCTACAAGCACGAGAGCTGCGGTCAGTGCACGCCGTGCCGCGAAGGCACCGGCTGGATGATGCGCGTCATGGAACGCATGGTTCAGGGCCGCGCCCAGAAGCGCGAAATCGACATGCTGTTCGACGTCACCAAGCAGGTGGAAGGCCACACGATCTGCGCGCTCGGCGACGCAGCTGCCTGGCCGATCCAGGGTCTGATCAAGCATTTCCGTCCGGAAATGGAAAAGCGCATCGACGAATATACGCGCAATGCGTCGTCGCATGGCGCGGTTCTGGAAGCGGCGGAGTAACCCGACGATGGCCGGCGCACGCGAAGAGGGACAGATGAAGGGACAGGCCGAAGCAGGCATTCCGTTCGCACGTCCGCTTGGCGGCGATCCGGCCGACCCGTTCGGCATGGGCGAATGGATGAAGGGCCTTTCACAGGTGCCGCTGCATCCGCTGATGGTTCACCCGGCAGCCGCAGTTGCAGCAGCGACCGCGATCGGCTTCGGTCTCACGACCCAGATTGCGGGCGCCATGATCGGCGCGATGCAAGGGGCCGTCGAGGCGGCGCAGAAGCGGGCAGAGCCCGCATCGTCTGACACGACGACTGCCGTTGTCGCAAAGACGGTGCAGGCCGACGCAAAGCCGGAACCGGTCGCCAAGCCGTCCGCGCCTGCCAAGCGCGCAGCCGCAAAGCCGGTGGTCGAGAAGGTTGCCGCTCAAAAGGTGGTCAAGGTTCGCGCGACGCGCGCCAAGGCGAAAGCCACCGACGACCTGAAGCGGATCTCCGGCATCGGCCCGAAGCTCGAGCAGGTGCTGAACGCGAAGGGCATCAGCGGCTTTGCCGACATCGCCGGTTGGAGCGAGGCGGATGTCGCCCGCTTCGACGACGAACTCGGTTTCGGCGGGCGGATCAAGCGGGACGATTGGGTTGGACAGGCCAAGGCGCTGAAAGGCGCTTGAGACAACAGGGCGGGGACCGGGGACGGCCATCGCCCGCAAGCAGCAAGGCTGTGTTGGAATTGTGCGTCGCCGATGGGCCGACGGACGGAAGACAGGATTGAGTACGAAGATGGCAAAGCTGAAAGTCGACGGAAAAGAGATCGAGGTACCGGATCATTTCACGCTGCTTCAGGCGTGCGAAGAGGCCGGGGCTGAAGTTCCGCGCTTCTGTTTTCACGAGCGGCTTTCGGTCGCCGGCAACTGCCGCATGTGTCTGATCGAGGTGAAGGGAGGGCCGCCCAAGCCCGCCGCTTCCTGCGCCATGGGCGTGCGCGACCTCCGTCCGGGCCCGAACGGCGAAGCGCCGGAAGTCTTCACGACCACGCCGATGGTCAAGAAGGCGCGCGAAGGCGTGATGGAATTCCTGCTGATCAACCATCCGCTCGACTGCCCGATCTGTGACCAGGGCGGCGAATGCGACCTGCAGGACCAGGCCATGGCCTTCGGTATCGACAGCTCGCGCTACCAGGAAAACAAGCGCGCCGTCGAAGACAAGTATATCGGCCCGCTCGTCAAGACCGTGATGAACCGCTGCATTCACTGCACGCGCTGCGTTCGCTTCACGACCGAAGTTGCCGGCATTGCCGAACTTGGCCTGATCGGCCGCGGCGAAGACGCCGAGATCACCACCTATCTCGAGCAGGCGATGACCTCCGAACTGCAGGGCAACGTCGTTGACCTCTGCCCGGTCGGTGCGCTGACCTCGAAGCCGTTTGCCTTCACCGCCCGTCCGTGGGAGCTGAACAAGACCGAATCCATCGACGTGATGGACGCGCTCGGTTCGGCGATCCGCGTCGATACCCGCGGCCGCGAAGTCATGCGCATCATGCCGCGCGTCAATGAGGACATCAACGAAGAGTGGATCTCCGACAAGAGCCGCTTCATCTGGGATGGCCTGAAGACGCAGCGCCTCGATCGTCCATACGTCAAGAAGGACGGCCGTCTGCAGCCGGCAACGTGGGGCGAAGCCTTCCAGGCGGTCAAGGCTGCCGTCGCCCAGACTTCCGGCGACAAGATCGGCGCCATTGCCGGCGACCTCGCTTCGGTCGAAGAAATGTACGCGCTGAAGCAGCTGATCGCAGCGCTCGGCTCCGAGAGTGTCGACTGCCGCCAGGATGGCGCCGCACTCGACCCGTCGCTCGGTCGCGCCAGCTACCTTTTCAACCCGACGATCGCTGGCATCGAAAGCGCTGACGCGCTGCTGATCATCGGCTCCAATCCGCGCTTTGAGGCTTCGGTTCTCAACGCCCGCATCCGCAAGCGCTACCGCATGGGCAACTTCCCGATCGCCGTGATCGGCGAGCCGGGCGAACTGCGTTACGAATACGAGTATCTCGGCGCCGGCACCGAAACGCTCGCCGAGCTCGTCTCGGGCAAGGGCAAGTTTGCAGCGACCTTAAAGAAGGCGCAGCGCCCGATGATCCTCATCGGCCAGGGTGCTGTTGCAGGGGAGGGCGGCGATGCCGTTCTTTCTGCCGCCGCCAAGCTCGCAGGCGCCGTCGGTGCGATTACCGCCGAGTGGAACGGTTTTGCCGTTCTTCACACGGCCGCTTCCCGCGTCGGTGGTCTCGACCTCGGCTTCGTTCCGGGCGCGAACGGCAAGACGGCGGCCGAGATGGTCACCGCCTCCGACGTTCTCTTCCTGCTCGGCGCTGACGAGATCGACCTTGCGGAACGCAAGTCCGGCTTCACGGTTTATATCGGCTCGCACGGCGACAACGGCGCACATGCCGCCGACGTCATCCTGCCGGGCGCGACCTACACCGAAAAGTCCGGCACCTGGGTCAACACCGAAGGCCGCGTTCAGGTCGGCAACCGCGCCGGCTTCGCACCGGGCGACGCACGCGAGGACTGGGCGATCATCCGCGCGCTCTCCGACGTGCTCGGCAAGAAGCTGCCCTTTGATTCGCTTGGCGAATTGCGCTCGAAGCTCTATGCGGCCCACCCGCATTTCGCCGATATCGACGCGATCGCGAGCGGCAACGGCGACGAAATTGCCGCACTTGGTCAAAAAGCAGGTGAGATGGGCAAATCCGTGTTTGCGTCTCCGGTCAAAGACTTCTATTTGACGAACCCGATAGCGCGCGCATCCGCCGTCATGGCCGAATGCTCGGCTTTGGCACGCAACAATTTCAAAGCTGCGGCGGAATGAGCGCGAGGGAATAGAGTATCATGGACGCTTTCGTTTCGACCTATGTCTGGCCCGCGATCATCATGGTCGCCCAGTCGCTGCTGCTCCTGGTCGCGCTGCTGCTTTTCATCGCCTACATCCTGCTCGCAGACCGTAAGATCTGGGCTGCAGTTCAGCTCCGCCGTGGTCCGAATGTGGTGGGCCCCTGGGGACTTTTCCAGTCCTTCGCCGACCTTTTGAAGTTCGTCTTCAAGGAGCCGGTTATCCCGGCCGGCGCCAACAAGGCGATCTTCCTGCTCGCCCCGCTCGTCTCCGTGACGCTGGCGCTCGCCGCTTGGGCCGTGATCCCGCTCAACGCCGGCTGGGTGATCGCGAACATCAACGTCGGCATCCTCTTCGTGTTCGCCATATCTTCTCTTGAAGTTTATGGCATCATCATGGGCGGCTGGGCGTCGAACTCCAAATATCCCTTCCTCGGCGCGCTTCGCTCCGCGGCACAGATGGTCTCCTACGAAGTCTCGATCGGCTTCGTTATCGTCACCGTCCTGCTCTGCGTCGGCTCGCTGAACCTGACGGACATCGTCAACGCGCAGTCGAGCGGCATCGGCACCAACCTCGGCCTGCCGGCGTCGTTCCTCGACTGGCATTGGCTGGCGCTGTTCCCGATGTTCATCGTGTTCTTCATTTCGGCGCTGGCCGAAACGAACCGCCCGCCTTTCGACCTTCCCGAAGCGGAATCCGAACTCGTCGCCGGCTTCATGGTCGAGTACGGCTCCACGCCTTACATGATGTTCATGCTCGGCGAATATGCCGCCATCTGCCTGATGTGCGCGCTGACGACGATCCTGTTCCTCGGTGGCTGGCTGCCTCCGGTGGACGTCTGGTTCCTCAACTGGGTACCCGGCATCATCTGGTTTGTGCTGAAGGCATCCTTCGTGTTCTTCATGTTCGCGATGGTGAAGGCTTTCGTGCCGCGTTACCGCTACGACCAGCTGATGCGTCTTGGCTGGAAGGTCTTCCTGCCGATCTCTCTCGCAATGGTCGTGATCACTGCGTTCGTTCTCAAGCTGACGGGAGCCGCATGACGATGGCTCACGTTTGGCAGCATACCGCCGGTCGCTCCCAGGCCGGCAACTCTGGAGGTAAATGATGGCCGGTCTTTCGCAAGCCGTCAGCTCGCTGTTCCTGAAGGAATTCGTCGGCGCGTTCTTTCTGTCGATGCGCTATTTCTTCAAGCCGAAGGCGACGTTGAACTACCCCTTCGAAAAGGGACCGGTCAGCCCGCGCTTCCGCGGCGAGCATGCGCTGCGCCGTTATCCGAACGGTGAAGAGCGTTGCATCGCCTGCAAGCTGTGCGAGGCGATCTGTCCTGCACAGGCCATCACCATCGAAGCCGGCCCGCGCCGCAACGACGGCACACGCCGTACGGTTCGCTACGACATCGACATGGTGAAGTGCATCTATTGCGGTTTCTGCCAGGAAGCCTGTCCGGTCGATGCCATCGTCGAGGGCCCGAACTTCGAGTTCGCCACCGAGACGCGCGAAGAGCTTTACTACGACAAGGACAAGCTCCTCGCCAACGGCGACCGTTGGGAACGGGAAATCGCACGCAACATCGCAATGGACTCGCCCTATCGCTGAGGCCAGAGCGTAGCGCCGCCCCGGGGAGGGCGGTGCATGTGACATAGGTTTGGGCAACGGCCGGACGCGTGTCCGGCTTTGCCTGTGGAGTGGGGCCAGAAGCGCCTCACGCCGTGCAAGACGAAGAAGGCACCGATCATGGGTCTGCAGGTTCTTTTTTTCTATCTCTTTGCCTTCATCGCGGTGGCGTCGGCATTCATGGTCATTGCGGCCAGGAACCCGGTTTATTCGGTTCTGTTCCTGATCCTGACCTTCTTTAACGCGGCAGGTCTGTTCCTGCTGACTGGCGCCGAATTCCTCGCGATGATCCTGCTGGTCGTTTATGTCGGCGCGGTCGCGGTGCTGTTCCTGTTCGTGGTCATGATGCTCGACATCGACTTCGCGGAACTGCGGGCCGGCGTGCTTGAATATGCGCCGGTGGGCGCGCTGATCGGTCTGATCCTTGCAGCCGAGCTCATCATCGTGGTTGGCGGTGCGACATTCTCGCCTGAGATCGCCAAGTCGATTTCGATGCCGATCCCGGCGGTCGCCGACCGCACGAACACGGCAGCGCTCGGCGACGTGCTCTACACGCACTACGTCTACTTCTTCCAGATCGCCGGCCTGGTCCTGCTCGTAGCCATGATCGGCGCGATCGTGCTGACCCTGCGCCACCGCGAAAACATCAAGCGCCAGAACATCCCGCAGCAGGTTGCCCGCACGCCCGAGACCGCCGTCGAAGTGGTCACGGTCAAGCCCGGCCAGGGCATTTAAGTCGGACGCGAGATCGAGGAACAAAAAAATGGAAATCGGAATTTCCCACTATCTCACCGTCAGCGCCATCCTGTTCACGCTGGGCGTCTTCGGCATCTTCCTGAACCGGAAGAACGTCATCGTCATCCTGATGTCGGTCGAACTCATTCTTCTTGCGGTCAACATCAACATGGTCGCCTTCTCGGCGTTCCTGAATGACATCACTGGCCAGGTCTTTGCCCTGTTCATCCTGACCGTCGCGGCTGCGGAAGCGGCCATCGGACTTGCAATTCTCGTCGTCTTCTACCGCAACCGCGGCTCGATCGCTGTTGAAGACGTCAACATGATGAAGGGCTGATTGGGCTATGGATACCATCATCAAGGCTATCGTCTTCCTGCCTTTGATCGGCTTTCTGATCGCCGGCCTCTTCGGTAGTTCGATCGGCGCCAAGGCATCGGAATATGTCACCAGCGGTCTGATGATCATTGCCGCTGCGCTCTCCTGGTACGTCTTCTTCGACGTCGCCATGGGCCACCAGGAAATGATCAAGGTGTCGGTGCTGCGCTGGATCCAGTCCGGCACCTTCGATGTCGAATGGGCGTTCCGCGTCGATACGCTGACCTCGGTCATGTTCGTGGTCGTCAACACGGTGTCGACCCTCGTGCATGTCTATTCGATCGGCTACATGCACCACGATCCGCATCGTCCGCGCTTCTTTGCCTATCTGTCGCTCTTCACCTTCGCGATGTTGATGCTCATCACGTCGGACAACCTGGTGCAGATGTTCTTCGGCTGGGAAGGCGTGGGTCTTGCGTCCTACCTGCTCATCGGCTTCTGGTACAAGAAGCCGTCGGCCAACGCTGCTGCGATGAAGGCCTTCATCGTCAACCGCGTCGGTGACTTCGGGTTCGCGCTCGGTATCTTCCTGGTCTTCGTGCTGTTCGGCTCGGTCAACCTGGAAACGATCTTCGCTGCCGCCAAGACCTATCTGCCGGCCGAAGGTGCGGGAGCAGGGGAGGCCGTCGTCACCCTGTTCGGCATGCACCTCGACAAGGCTGACGCCATCACCGCCGCATCCCTGCTGCTCTTCATGGGCGCGATGGGCAAGTCGGCGCAGTTCCTGCTGCACACCTGGCTTCCGGACGCCATGGAAGGCCCGACCCCGGTTTCGGCTCTTATCCATGCCGCAACCATGGTTACCGCCGGCGTCTTCCTCGTCGCCCGCATGTCGCCGGTGTTCGAGCTGTCGCCGGATGCGCTGACCGTCGTCACCATCATCGGCGCGATCACCGCCTTCTTCGCGGCGACCGTCGGCCTCGTCCAGAACGACATCAAGCGCGTCATCGCCTATTCGACCTGCTCGCAGCTCGGCTACATGTTCGTGGCCCTCGGCGTCGGTGCCTATGGCGCGGCGATCTTCCACCTGTTCACGCACGCCTTCTTCAAGGCTCTGCTGTTCTTGGGTGCCGGTTCGGTCATCCACGCCGTCGATGGCGAGCAGGACATGCGTTACATGGGCGGTCTCAGGAAGCACATTCCGGTTACCTACTGGATGATGTTCATCGGCACGATCGCACTGACCGGCGTCGGCATCCCTGGCACGATCATCGGTACCGCAGGCTTCTTCTCGAAGGACGCGATCATCGAGTCCGCCTATGCCGCCCACAGCTCGGTTTCCGGTTTCGCCTATGCGCTGCTCGTTGTCGCGGCACTCTTCACCAGCTTCTATTCGTGGCGCCTGACCTTCATGACCTTCCATGGCAAGCCGCGCGCTTCCTCGGATGTCATGCATCACGTGCATGAATCGCCGCAGGTCATGCTGGTGCCGCTCTATATCCTTGGCGTCGGTGCGCTGGTCGCCGGCTTCATCTTCCACGATCACTTCTTCGGCGAAGGCTATGCCGAATTCTGGAAGGGTGCGCTGTTCACCTCGGCGGAAAACGAAATCCTGCATGAGTACCACCACGTGCCGAAGTGGGTTAAGTGGAGCCCGTTTGTCGCCATGGCGCTTGGCCTCTTCACGGCCTGGTACATGTATATCCGCCGGCCGGAACTGCCGAAGTATCTGGCAGAGCAGCACCGTGGCCTCTACCAGTTCCTGCTCAATAAGTGGTACTTCGACGAGCTCTATGACTTCCTGTTCGTACGCTCGGCCAAGTGGCTCGGCACCTTCCTGTGGAAGGAAGGCGACGGTCGCGTGATCGACGGCTACGGCCCGAACGGCATTGCCGCACGTGTGCTCAACGTCACTGACCGCGTTGTCCGCCTGCAGACTGGTTACCTCTATCACTACGCGTTTGCGATGCTGATCGGCATTGCCGCGCTTGTTACTTGGATGATGTTCAGGAGTTCCTTCTGATGACCGATTGGCCCGTACTTTCCGCGGTCACCTTCATGCCGCTCGTCGGCGTCCTGCTTCTCTTGCTCACAAGGGAAGACAGCGCCTACGGCCGCCGGAATATCCTGAACGTTTCGCTGCTGACGACGATCTTCACCTTCGCCGTGTCGGTCTACATCTGGTACCAGTTCGATTCCTCGAACCCGGGCTTCCAGATGATCGAGAAGCACGAGTGGCTCGGCACCGGCATTTCCTACCATCTCGGTGTCGATGGTATCTCGATGCTGTTCGTGGTGCTCTCGGCCTTCCTCATGCCGTTCTGCGTACTGGCGAGCTGGCTGTCGATCGAGAAGCGGCTGAAGGCCTACATGATCGCGTTCCTGGTCCTGGAAACGTTCATGATCGGCGTCTTCGTGTCGCTCGATATCGTGCTCTTCTACGTGTTCTTCGAAGCCGGTCTCATCCCGATGTTCCTCATCATCGGTGTCTGGGGCGGCAAGGACCGCGTTTACGCCAGCTACAAGTTCTTCCTCTATACGCTGCTCGGCTCAGTGCTGATGCTGCTCGCGATCATGGCGATGTACTGGCAGGCCGGTACGACCGACATCACGCAGCTACTGGCCTATAACTTCCCGCGCCAGATGCAGACTTGGCTGTGGCTCGCCTTCTTCGCCTCCTTTGCGGTGAAGATGCCGATGTGGCCGGTCCACACCTGGCTTCCCGACGCACACGTTCAGGCGCCGACGGCGGGCTCGGTCATTCTGGCCGGCGTCTTGCTAAAGCTCGGCGGTTACGGCTTCCTGCGCTTCTCGCTGCCGATGTTCCCGCTGGCCTCAGATTACTTCGCGCCGTTCGTCTTCACGCTTTCGGTCGTCGCCATCATCTACACCTCGCTGGTGGCGCTGATGCAGACCGATATCAAGAAGTTGATCGCCTATTCGTCCGTTGCGCACATGGGCTACGTGACGATGGGTATCTTTGCCGCCAACGTTCAGGGCGTGCAGGGTGCGATCTTCCAGATGCTGTCGCACGGCATTGTCTCCGGCGCGCTCTTCCTTTGCGTCGGCGTTGTCTACGACCGCCTGCACACCCGCGAAATCGCCGCCTATGGCGGCCTCGTAAACAACATGCCGAAGTACGCCGTCGCCTTCATGGTGTTCACCATGGCGAACGTCGGCCTGCCGGGCACGTCCAGCTTCGTCGGCGAAGTCCTGACCCTCGTCGGTGCCTTCCGTGCCAACACCTGGGTTGCGCTCTTTGCGACCTCGGGCGTGATCCTCTCGGCAGCGTACGCCCTCTGGCTTTATCGCCGGGTCGTCTTCGGTGCCCTGGAGAAGGAAAGCCTGAAGTCGTTGCTCGATCTTTCCGGTCGCGAAAAGGCCATCCTTTATCCGCTGGTGATCCTGACGATCTTCTTCGGCGTCTACCCGGCACCGATCTTCGATGCGACCGCGGCCTCCGTGGATCTGCTCGTCAACAACTACTCCGCAGCCCTGCAGGCAGCGCAAAACGTTGCGCTTTCGGTGCAATGACCACAGGACGTGATTGGACATGACTGCTGAAACCCTCCTTGCAAGCCTGCAACTCTCGATCCCCGAGCTGATCCTCGCGGTCGGCGCGATGGCGTTGCTGATGATTGGCGTGTTTTCCGGCGAGAAGTCGGCGTCGACGGTCACCGGTCTTGCGGTTGCCCTCCTGATCATCGCTGGCCTCTGGCTCGTGCTTAAGACCGGTGAAGGCGAAGCCTATGGCGGCGCCTTCCTGTCGGACCCCTTCGCCAAGTTCATGAAGGTTCTGGCCCTGATCGGCTCCATCACCGCCCTGGTGATGACGGTCGGCCATGCGCGCTCCGCCCAGATTGACCGTTTCGAGTTCCCGGTGCTTCTGGTGCTGGCAACGCTCGGCATGCTCTTGATGATCTCGGCCAACGACCTGATCTCGCTCTACCTGTCGCTGGAACTGCAGTCGCTGGCCCTTTATGTCGTCGCTGCCATCAACCGAGACAGCATCCGCTCGACGGAAGCCGGCCTGAAGTACTTCGTCCTCGGTGCGCTTTCTTCGGGCATGCTGCTTTACGGCATGTCGCTGATCTACGGCTTCACCGGCCACACCGGCTTTACCCAGATCGCGGCTGCGCTGACGGCTGAAGGCCGCTCGCTCGGCCTGATCTTCGGGCTGGTTTTCGTACTCGCCGGCCTAGCCTTCAAGATCTCGGCCGTGCCGTTCCACATGTGGACGCCTGACGTTTATGAAGGCGCGCCGACGCCGGTCACCGCCTTCTTCGCGGCGGCACCGAAGGTCGCCGCCATGGCGATCCTCGTTCGCATCGTCATCAACGCCTTCGAGCCTGTCGTTGCAGACTGGCAGCAGATCATCGTCTTCATCTCGATCGCATCGATGCTGCTCGGTGCCTTCGCGGCGATCGGCCAGAAGAACATCAAGCGCCTGATGGCCTATTCCTCGATCGGCCACATGGGCTACGCGCTGGTCGGCCTTGCTGCCGGCTCCATGGCTGGTGTTCGCGGCGTGCTGCTCTACATGCTCATCTACATGGTCATGACGCTTGGCACCTTCGCCTGCATCCTGGCGATGCGCCGCAAGGAAGGCGAAAACGTCGAGAACGTCGACGATCTCGCCGGTCTCTCGCAGACCAACCCCTTCATGGCGACGGTGCTGACCGTCCTGATGTTCTCGCTCGCCGGCATCCCGCCGATGGCAGGCTTCTTCGGGAAGTACTTCGTCTTCATGGCGGCCATTGAAGCCCAGCTCTATGCGCTCGCCATCATCGGCGTTCTCGCATCCGTCGTCGGCGCCTACTACTACCTGCGCGTCATCAAGGTGATGTGGTTCGACGATGCCAAGGGCGAGTTCGCCCGCACCGCCGGCGAACTGCGGCTGGTGTTCGGTCTCTCGGGCCTGTTCGTTCTCGGATACGTGCTCATCGGCGGCCCGCTCGGAAACGCCGCTGAAGTCGCGGCGCGGACCTTCTTTTGATCGCCTTTGAAAGTGGCGGCCGGATCTCGCTCGACGATTTCCGGCACGTCGCTCTCGATGCGGTCGGGTCGACCAACAGTGAATGCCTGGCGCGTGCGCGCCAGGGTGACCCGGGCAATCTCTGGGTCACGGCCATCAGGCAGACCGGCGGGCGCGGACGTCGCGGCCGGGCATGGTTCTCCGAACCGGGCAATCTCTACGCTTCGCTTCTCCTCATCGAGCCGGCACCGGTCGAGTACCTGCACTCTTTGCCGCTCGCTGTCGCCGTCGCCGTTCACAGGGCGATCCGACAGGTGATGCCGCCGGGTTCGGCGCCGGTGGAGATCAAGTGGCCGAACGACATCCTGATCGACGGCAAGAAGACCTGCGGTATCCTGCTTGAAGGCGAAAGCCTCCCGGACGGGCGCCGGGCGCTGGTCATCGGTTGCGGCATCAACATCGCGGTCCAGCCGGATGAAGGGCTCTATCCCGTGACGTCGCTGGCCAACGAAGGTGCGTCGGTTTCGCCCGACGAACTGTTTGCTCGCCTGTTCCTGACGATGGCGGAGACCCTGCAGGTTTGGGATCGGGGCGCCGGTATCGCTACGACGATCGAACAATGGCGGGCGGCAGCCCGCGGCATCGGTGAAACGATAACCGTGAACCTGCCGGACCGGTCGCTTTCAGGGCGCTTTGCCGGTATTGATGAGGCCGGACGGCTGGTGCTCGACACCGGCAACGGCATGACGCAGGCGATTGCCGCCGGCGACGTATTTTTCGGATAAATTTGGAACAGGGGCGCAACACGACATGGCGCAAGAAGAAGAATTGGTGTTCTTGCCGCTCGGCGGCGTCGGCGAAATCGGCATGAATCTTGGCCTGTACGGCTACGGACGGCCGGGCAGCCGCCAGTGGATCATGGTCGATTGCGGTGTGACTTTCCCGGGGCCAGAGCTCCCGGGGGTCGACCTCGTGCTCCCCGATATCGGCTTTCTCGCCGAAGAGCGCCGCAATCTCAAGGCGATCATCATCACCCATGCGCACGAGGACCACTATGGCGGTCTGAACGACCTGTGGCCCGGTCTCAATGTGCCGGTCTATGCCTCGCCGTTCACGGCAGGCATGCTCGAAGCCAAGCGGGACTTCGAGAAGAGCCGGGGCGAGATCCCCATCACGATCTTCAAGCAGGGCGACCGTATCAATGTCGGCCCCTTCGAGATTGAGGCCGTCGGCGTCAACCACTCGATCCCCGAGCCAATGTCGCTGATCATTCGCACGCCGGTCGGCACCGTGGTTCATACCGGCGACTGGAAGATCGACCTTCACCCGTCGCTCGGACCGTTGACCGACGAGACACGCTTCCGCCAGATCGGCGATGAAGGTGTGCTTGCGCTCGTCTGCGATTCCACCAATGCGATGCGCGACGGCGTTTCGCCGTCGGAGCAGGAGGTTTCCGAAAGCCTGACGAAGATCATCGCCAACGCTGAGGGTCGGGTGGCGATCACGACGTTCTCCTCGAATGTCGGGCGCATCCGCTCGATCGCCGAAGCGGCGGAAGAGGCCGGCAGGGATGTGCTTCTGCTCGGCAGTTCGATGAAGCGGGTCGTCGCCGTCGCTACGGATCTTGGGCTGATGGAAGGCATCAAACCTTTCCTCGCCGAAGACGAGTTCGGCTACGTGCCGCGCGACAAGGTCGTGGTCATCCTGACTGGCAGCCAGGGCGAGCCGCGGGCAGCCCTTGCCAAGATCGCCCGTGACGAGATGCGAAATGTCGCCTTCTCGGCTGGCGACACGGTCGTGTTTTCCTCACGCACGATCCCGGGCAACGAAAAGGCGATCAACGACATCAAGAACGGCCTGGTGGAACAGGGCATCCACATCATCACCGACAGCGAGGCGCTGGTGCACGTATCCGGCCACCCGCGTCGCACCGAGCTGCAGCAGATGTACCAGTGGCTACGGCCGCAGATCCTCGTACCTGTTCATGGCGAGGCGGCGCATCTGACGGCGCATGGCGAACTGGGCCGGCAGTCCGGCATCGCCAGCGTTCCGCGTCTCAGGAACGGCGAAATGCTGCGTCTTGCGCCAGGTCCCGCCGAAGTGATCGACGAAGCGCCCCATGGCCGCATCTACAAGGACGGCAGCCTCATCGGCGATTTCGAGGAGATGGGCATCGGCGAACGCCGCAAGCTCTCCTTCGCCGGCCATGTCGCCGTCAACGTGGTTCTCGACAGCCGCTACGATTTCATGGGCGACCCGGATATCGTCGCGATCGGCTTGCCGGAGTTCGACGACGAGGGCGAGGACATGGAGGACACGCTCTATGACGCCATTCTTGGCGCCGTCGAGAGCATTCCGCGGGCAAAGCGCAAGGATCTGGCAATGCTGCAGGAGGCGGTCCGCCGCGCCGTGCGCAGCACCGCCAACCAGATCTGGGGCAAGAAGCCGATCGTCACGGTGTTTGTCACCAAAGTCTGATTGGCCGGTCGCCCGTGACCATGTAAGCGGAACCGGACGTCAAAGCGGGAGATCGCAATGCTTGGAAGAGTGAACCACATCGCCATCGCAGTGCCGGATCTTCACTCCGCCGCCGAAAGCTATCGCTCGACGCTCGGCGCCTCCGTCACCGAGCCACAGGCTTTGCCCGAACACGGCGTCACCGTCGTGTTCGTCACGCTTGCAAACACCAAGGTCGAGCTGCTGGAGCCGCTCGGCGAGGGCTCACCGATTGCCGCTTTCCTGGCGAAGAACCCTTCGGGCGGGATGCATCACATCTGCTACGAGGTAGAGAACATCCTGTCGGCGCGCGACGCGTTGCGCGCCGCCGGAGCGCGAGTGTTGGGCGATGGTGAGCCGAAGATCGGCGCCCATGGCAAGCCGGTGCTCTTCCTGCATCCCAAGGATTTTCAGGGTACGCTGATCGAACTCGAAGAGGTGTGACAGTAGATCGCGCGATGCCGGTTTGTGCGATCGGGCGGTCAGCGCTATAAGGCGGACGGAATGTCGCGGAAGTCGCGGCGAAACGCGGGTTGCTCGCTGTCTTGCCGATCGCCTTCACCGGGAGCTTGAAATGCCGCTTTTTTCGACCTTTGCCATCTACTTCATCATCTGGTGGATCACGCTCTTTGCCGTGCTGCCCCTCGGCGTGCGCACTCAGGCTGAAGAAAACAGCGTCGTTCCGGGGAGTGTCGAGAGCGCCCCGGCGAAGTTCAACGCCAAGCGTGTTGTGCTTTTGACGACGGTGATTGCGGCCGTCATTCAACTTGCCTGGTATATCCTGTCCGTCAGGCTCGGCTACGGCATAGATTCCATTCCGCGTTTCTACCCAAAATTTGATTGATAAGTTCATCGCGGCCGCCGCGTGAGCCGGTCGCTCTCAATGCGACATGTTCTGTGCAATTTGATGGGCACATCTGTGCCTTGACGGAGCCTGCGCGCATGCCCGCGGGCAAAACCCGGGCAATTGCAGGATTGACCGCCGTGAAATTGACATAGTTCAATTTTGCAAGGTGCTTCGCGCGTCTGTCTCTTGCTGAAAAGCAAAAAAAAACAAGGCTAAAAGCCTTGTTTTTCAAGTTTCGCGTGATCTTTAATCCGTTTCCGGCGGCAGCGACGAAGCGCGCCTAAGATCTTATCCTCCCAAGACTTGACCGCGAAAGTCGGCAAGAATTTAGTCTTCATGCCTGTTTTGTGAGCCGAAACTAGCCCAAACATTGGGCTCTGTCATCCTGTTTTTTTGCATTTTTGCTACAGTTGGGTAAAATATTCCCGTTGACAATTACTGTCGTAATCTTGTTACTAGCGTGCTCTTTTGACGCAGGAGCGGCGTCGAGTTCCCCCTGAAAATCCGTGGATGCTTTCTCTGCCCGTGACAACGGAGAGCAGGGTTTTCTTCCGCCGGCGAAGCAGCTATGAACGCAAGGCTCCTAAAGGTTCCTGCCGGCTTTGCCGGTGATGGAAAATGGAGAGCCCGACCCGAAAAGCAGCGGTCGCCTTTACCAATCAAAAGGTGAAGCCGGCATCTCGCTCAACGTCATTTCGCCCGAATCCGCCGATAGTGCGACGTTCATCAAGTTCTGGAACCCGTCATGCGCCTGTCCCGCTTTTTTATGCCCATCCTGAAGGAAAATCCCAAGGAAGCGGAAATCGTTTCCCACCGCCTCATGCTGCGCACGGGCATGGTCCGGCAGCAGTCTTCGGGCATCTATACCTGGCTGCCATTGGGCAAGCGGGTTCTCGACAAGGTCAACGCGGTCATCCGCGAGGAGCAGAACCGCTCCGGCGCGATCGAGCTTCTGATGCCGACCCTCCAGTCTGCCGAGCTGTGGCAGGAAAGCGGTCGCTACGACGCCTACGGCAAGGAAATGCTGCGTATCAAGGACCGGCAGGACCGGCCGATGCTCTACGGCCCGACGAACGAGGAAATGATCACGGACGTCTTCCGTTCCTACGTGAAGTCCTACCGCGACCTGCCGCTCAATCTCTACCACATCCAGCTGAAGTTCCGTGACGAGATCCGTCCGCGCTTCGGCACCATGCGCTCGCGCGAATTCCTGATGAAGGACGCCTATTCCTTCGATCTCGATCGGGAAGGGGCCGAACACGCCTATAACCGGATGTTTGCCGCTTACTTGCGCACCTTCGCGCGCATGGGCCTTCGCGCCATTCCGATGCGCGCCGATACCGGCCCGATCGGCGGCAATCTCAGCCACGAATTCATCATTCTTGCCGATACCGGCGAGTCCGAAGTCTTCTGCCATAAGGATTTCCTCGGCTTCGATATTCCGGGCGAAGACACGAATTTCGATGACGTTGCCGGCCTGAAGACGATCTTCGACAAGTGGACCTCGCGTTATGCGGCGACGTCGGAAATGCACGACGAGGCAGCCTTCAACGCGGTTGCCGAGGGCGACCGACTGTCGGCCCGCGGCATCGAAGTCGGCCACATCTTCTATTTCGGCACCAAGTACTCCGAAGCCATGGGCGCCAAGGTTCTCGGCCCCGACGGCAAGGAGCATGCAGTGCACATGGGCTCCTATGGCATCGGCCCGACCCGTCTGGTGCCGGCGATCATCGAAGCCTCGCATGACGACAACGGCATCATCTGGCCGAAGTCGATCGCGCCGTTCGATGGCGTCATCATAAACATGAAAGCGGGCGATGCCGCTTGTGACGGCGCCTGCGAGACGCTCTATTCTGAACTCGGCAAGGCTGGATTCGAGGCGCTGCTCGACGACAGGGACGACCGCGCTGGTGCGAAGTTCGCGACGGCTGATCTGATCGGCGTTCCGGTCCAGATCATCGTCGGACCGCGTTCGATCGCCAATGGCGAAGTCGAGGTCAAGGACCGCAAGACCGGCGAGCGCGAGACGATGACCGTCGAAGCGGCGATCAACAAGCTGATCGCAACGAAGTGACGAGGCGAGGGAAGGCAGGATGACCGCCGTGACTGAAAATCAGGTGCAGGCCGCAGAGCGGCCTGAAAAGTCCTCCAGCCGACCCTTTTCCGCCTTCGAGCGTATGGTGGCGTGGCGCTACCTGCGCTCCAGACGCAAGGAAGCCTTCATCTCTGTCATCGCCGGCTTCTCCTTCATCGGCATCATGCTCGGCGTGGCGACGCTGATCATCGTCATGGCGGTGATGAACGGCTTCCGCACCGAGCTCATCTCCCGCATCCTCGGCATCAACGGCCACATGATCGTCCAGCCGATCGACGGTCCGCTCAACAATTATCCGGAACTGGCGACCAAATTTTCGGGCGTCAAGGGCGTCACCATGGCGATCCCGATGGTCGAAGGCCAGGTCCTGGCGCAAGGGGTCGGTGACAGCTCGACCGGTGCGCTGGTGCGCGGTATCCGCGCCGACGACTTGAGCAAGATGAAGTCGGTTTCTGACCACATCCAGTCCGGCGATCTCGTCGGCTTTGCCTCCGGCTCTGGCGTGGCTATCGGTTCGCGCATGGCCGAGCAGCTTGGCATAACGGTCGGCGGAACGATTACGCTGACCTCGCCCAACGGCGACGTGACACCGCTCGGCATGAACCCCCGTGTGAAGGCCTATACCGTCTCGGCGATCTACGAGATCGGCATGTCGGAATATGATTCAACAATCATCTTCATGCCGCTTGAAGAGGCACAGCTGTTCTTCAACGCCGAGGGACTGGTTCAGTCGATCGAGATCTTCGTCGAACATCCAGATGTCGTTGAGGAGTTGCGCCAGCCGATCGAGGACGCGGCCGGACGGCAGATCTTCATCACCGACTGGCGCGACCGCAACAAGACCTTCTTCTCCGCGCTCCAGGTGGAGCGCAACGTGATGTTCATGATCCTGACGCTAATCGTGCTGGTCGCGGCGCTCAACATCATCTCCGGCCTGATCATGTTGGTGAAGGACAAGGGCAGCGACATCGCGATCTTAAGGACCATGGGCGCGACCTCCGGCTCGGTGATGCGCATCTTCTTCATGACGGGGGCTGCAATCGGCGTCGCCGGAACGGTCGCGGGCGTGGCGCTCGGCGTCGTCGTCTGCCTCAACATCGAATCCATCCGACAGTTCTTCTCCTGGATCTCCGGAACGACGCTGTTTAGCCCAGAGCTTTATTTCCTCAGCCAGCTTCCGGCCGACATGAACGCAGACGAGACTGCACTCGTCATCGTCATGGCGCTGACCCTTTCCTTCCTCGCCACGATCTTTCCGGCCTGGCGCGCCTCGCGCCTCGATCCGGTGCAGGCCCTGCGTTACGAATGACAAGGACATCACCTCAATGAATGCGCGCGTGGCACTGCAGCTTTCCGGCGTCGAACGACACTATGGGGAAGGCGAGACGTTCCTTTCCATCCTCAAGGGTGCGGACTTCACGCTGAGAAGCGGCGAGACTGTGGCGCTGGTCGCGCCGTCAGGGACCGGAAAATCGACGCTGCTGCATGTGGCGGGTCTGCTGGAACGCCCCGATAGCGGCGAGGTGCTGGTCAACGGGGTGTCCTGCGGCGGGCTCAATGACGATCGGCGCACGGCGATCCGTCGCAACGAGATCGGTTTCGTCTACCAGTTCCACCACCTGTTGCCTGAGTTCTCGGCGCTCGAAAACATCATGATGCCGCAGTTGATCGCCGGTCTGCCCAAGGCGGAAGCCGCGGAGCGGGCTGGGGCGTTGCTCGACTATATGCGCATCGGCCACCGCGCCGATCACCGCCCGGCGGAACTTTCCGGCGGCGAGCAGCAGCGCGTTGCGATTGCGCGTGCCGTTGCCAACGCGCCGCTCGTTCTCCTTGCCGACGAACCGACAGGCAATCTCGATCCGGAGACCGCCGGTTATGTCTTCGAGGCGCTGGAAGCGCTGGCACGGCAGTCGGGCCTCGCGGCATTGATCGCGACGCACAATCACGAGCTCGCCGGACTGATGGATCGGCGGGTGACGATCGAAGACGGCAAGGTCGTCGAGATGAAGTGAGTGTGCCGGAGGGCGGACGCGACGACCACTCGGACGCCGCCACGTCAGCCTGCCTTTCGCTGGCGCACGTACAAGTCTCTCGACGTAAATCTAGACCGCCGTCGATGATCGTCGAAGCGGTGATCGACAAGCTGGTCGCAACGAAGTGACGAGGCGAGGGAAGGCAGGATGACCGCCGTGACTGAAAATCAGGTGCAGGCCGCAGAGCGGCCTGAAAAGTCCTCCAGCCGACCCTTTTCCGCCTTCGAGCGTTTGGTGGCGTGGCGCTACCTGCGCTCCAGGCGCAAGGAAGCCTTCATCTCTGTCATCGCCGGCTTCTCCTTCATCGGCATCATGCTCGGCGTGGCGACGCTGATCATCGTCATGGCCGTCATGAACGGCTTCCGCACCGAACTCATCTCCCGCATCCTCGGCATCAACGGCCACATGATCGTCCAGCCGATCGACGGTCCGCTCAACAATTATGCCGAGCTTGCGACTAAATTCTCGGGCGTCAAAGGCGTCACCATGGCGATCCCGATGGTCGAAGGCCAGGTTCTGGCGCAAGGGGTCGGTGACAGTTCGACCGGCGCGCTGGTGCGCGGCATCCGCGCCGACGACTTGAGCAAGATGAAGTCGGTTTCTGACCACATCCAGTCCGGCGATCTCGTCGGCTTTGCCTCCGGCTCTGGCGTGGCTATCGGTTCGCGCATGGCCGAACAGCTTGGCATAACGGTCGGCGGAACGATTACGCTGACCTCGCCCAACGGCGACGTGACGCCGCTCGGCATGAACCCGCGTGTGAAGGCCTATACCGTCTCGGCGATCTACGAGATCGGCATGTCGGAATATGATTCAACAATCATCTTCATGCCGCTTGAAGAGGCACAGCTGTTCTTCAACGCCGAGGGACTGGTTCAGTCGATCGAGATCTTCGTCGAACATCCAGATGTCGTCGAAGAGTTGCGCCAGCCGATCGAGGATGCGGCCGGACGGCAGATCTTCATCACCGACTGGCGCGACCGCAACAAGACTTTCTTCTCGACGCTCGAGGTCCAGAGCAACGTGATGTTCATGATCCTGTCGCTGATCGTGCTGGTCGCGGCACTCAACATCATCTCCGGCCTGATCATGCTGGTGAAGGACAAGGGCAGCGACATCGCGATCCTGCGGACCATGGGCGCGACCTCCGGCTCGGTGATGCGCATCTTCTTCATGACGGGGGCTGCAATCGGCGTTGCCGGAACGGTCGCGGGCGTGGCGCTCGGCGTCGTCGTCTGCCTCAACATCGAATCCATCCGACAGTTCTTCTCCTGGATCTCGGGAACGACGATATTCAGCCCTGAGCTCTATTTCCTCAACCAGCTCCCGGCCGATATGAACGCAGACGAGACCGCACTCGTCGTCGTCATGGCGCTGACCCTTTCCTTCCTCGCCACGATCTTTCCGGCCTGGCGCGCCTCGCGCCTCGATCCGGTGCAGGCCCTGCGTTACGATTGACCCCACGCTGTGACTTGCAACGTCGTTTCTTGAATGAATGCGTGCGTCTGACACAGCGATTACCAGCTTCGCCGGCCATCCGCGGCGTTTGGCGTCCAAAGCGCGCCGCGATCCTTCAGATTCGCGAACCGCTGCGCGCTCTTGCGTCACTTGCTGCGGGCCTTGCCCTCAACGCCTGATCAGACCGCCGCGATAGTCGAGCTCGTAGGCTTCCTCGCCGTCGACGAAGATGACCTCATGCCCGGAAAAATGTGAGGTGTCGCCGCGGCTGTTGTCGATGTAGTAGCCATGGGCGTGCCGGAACTCCGTGCCGCCGAGGAAATGCCGCTTGTCGCGGTACATCGCCTGAAGCGCCGCCCTGATGACGACGCCTGCCTTTTCGCCGTTTATGAGGTCAGGTCGGATGATCCGGCCGAAGTAGTTCATCGCCCAGTGCGGCTCGTCATTCTGCCACACGGTCTCCTGGCCTGCGAAATCGGTCCCGCCGAAATAGCTGTCGAGGTAGCGCCAGCTATCCCGCTCGTAGCCGATGTCGTGGGAACCCGGGCGTGACGACGGTCGCTGCCCGCCGCCGCCGACATAGGTTTTTGATTTGGCTTCAACGATGAATTCTCTGAGTGCTTCGAGCGCGGCCATGATTGTTCCTCATACGTTCGCGCCGGAGGATGTCGTGATCCGCTGAAGTTGTAAAGAACAAATAGAGAACAATCACCCGGTTATTACAGGCCGCACGCCTTCTGCCCGCGATCGTCGCTCCAGTCCTTGAGAAGGATGAGCTCGCCTTTCGCGGTGATTGGCGTGTCGTTCGATTTGCCCTTGCCCGTCAGCACGTTGAGGTCGCATTGCGCGGTGTTGTCCGGATCGAGCGTATCGTAGGACGAGTAGGTGTAGCCCGCCACCACGAAGTCGAAGTTGCGATAGGCGACCGTCAGCTTCTGTTCCCAGCGGTCGCGCCCGATGGCATCGTTCTGACTGGTGATGAGCAACGAGCCGCTCGGCAGCGCCTCGATCGACGGCGCTTGGCCGACGAGTTCGAACTGACCCCAGACCTTGTTCGGAATGGCCGACTTTAATGCCAGCGCGCCGTTGTCGCCGGTGAGATAGAGATAGATGCCGTTGTCCTCGTCGCTGCCTTGGGCGGGTCGTACGATGAGCGCGAGATCCTGGCTCCCGTCCTTGTTCCAGTCGCCGGTCGCCGCCGAGACGATGCGGGCGGGGTCTATCGTCTCTGCTGCGGAGACGGTGGTCGGAAGCAGGATCAGCAAGGGGAGAATCAGGCGTGCAAGCATGTCGGAGCGCTCCGCGTGGTCGTTCCTCTTGATATGCGGGCACCGCGCTTTCCTCAAGCGGCTTCGTCGTCAGTTAACCTGCATTCGGGCGCGATGTTAACCATCGTGAACAGAATGCCTGTGCACTGCTTGACGCGTGAACAAAAATGGAACAAAGTAAAAACATAACGGAAAAGGAGCCATGTTATGACTGATTTTGTTCGTGACCTCGCCGCCTTCGCGTCGATGAGCCTGTTCATCGCAAGCATCTCTTTCATTGCGCTCGGCCTCTGAAGGCGGGCGTCAACATCTTCTCTCAAGCACCTCCGCAAAGCGTCTCATCCCCGTTGAATAAGGGGGACGACATGCCAGGGGAATCTGGACATGACGGGCGATAAACGGGATATCCTTCCGACTGGACAGGAATCAGGGTGCGACAATGGCAGACGACAGCAAGGCAGCATCGAGTGAGGCGCTCGGCACGGATCCGCAGTTCGTGCATCTGCGCGTCCACTCTGCCTTCTCCTTGCTCGAAGGCGCTCTGCCGCTGAAGAAGGTCATCGGCAAGGCGGTCGCCGATAACCAGCCGGCGATCGGGATCGCCGACACCAACAATCTCTTCGCAGCCCTCGAATTCTCGCAGAAGGCAGCCGGTGACGGGCTGCAGCCGATCACCGGCTGCCAGCTGTCGATCGACATGGAGGACGAGACCGAGGGGGATCGGCGCGGCCATGGGCATCAGCTCGCCAAGCTGCCGTCGATCGTGCTCATCGCCGCCACCGATGACGGCTATACGCGCCTCGTCGATCTCGTCAGCCGTGCCTATCTCAGCGGCGAGGGCAGCCAGGCGACGCGCATTACGCGCTCCTGGCTTGGCGAATGCGGCACCGAGGGCTTGATTGCGCTGACCGGCGCGTCCGGTGGCCCGGTGGATATCGCCATGAAGGCGGGCTCCACGGCGCTCGCCGAAGCGCGTCTCGAAGCCTTGCATGATCTCTTTGGCGATCGGCTCTATATCGAGCTGCAGCGCCACGGTGGCCACGACCGGCGGCACGAGAGCCGGATGATCGAGCTTGCCTACAAGTTCGACATTCCGCTTGTCGCCACCAACGAAGCCTTCTTCCCGTCGCCCTCCGACTATGAGGCGCATGACGCCCTGATGGCGGTAGCGCACAACGCCATGGTGTCGGACGACAGCCGGTTCCGCCTGACACCGGACCACTATCTGAAGAGCCGCAAAGAAATGGCGGCGCTGTTTGCGGATCTGCCCGAGGCACTGGAAAACACGATCGAGATCGCCCGGCGCTGCTCCTTCATGCTGAAGACCCGTGGGCCGATCCTGCCGCGCTTTACCGGCGCGACGGCGGATCCGGAGGAGGCCGAGCGCGCCGAGTCGGACGAACTGCGTCGCCAGGCGGAGGAGGGCCTCGAAGACCGTCTCGCGAGACTGGGTATGGCGCCCGGCTACACCCAAGAGGAATACCGCGAGCGCCTGGCCTTCGAATTGAGCGTCATCGAGCGCATGAAGTTCCCCGGCTACTTCCTGATCGTTGCCGACTTCATCAAATGGGCCAAGCAGCACGACATCCCCGTCGGGCCGGGTCGCGGCTCGGGCGCCGGCTCGCTCGTCGCCTATGCGCTGACGATCACCGACGTCGATCCGATGCGCTTCTCGCTGCTGTTCGAACGCTTCCTCAATCCCGAGCGCGTCTCGATGCCCGACTTCGACATCGACTTCTGCCAGGACCGGCGCGAAGAGGTGATCCGCTACGTGCAGCGCAAGTACGGTCGCGAACAGGTGGCGCAGATCATCACCTTCGGTTCGCTGCAGGCCCGTGCCGCCTTGCGAGACGTCGGTCGCGTGCTCGAAATGCCCTATGGTCAGGTCGACAAGATCTGCAAGCTGGTGCCCAACAACCCCGCCAACCCGACGCCGCTTTCCAAGGCGATCGAGGAGGAGCCGCGCCTGCAGGAAGAGGCCGAGAAGGAGCCGGTGGTCGCCCGCCTTCTCGATATCGCCCAGAAGATCGAAGGCCTTTACCGCCACGCCTCGACCCACGCCGCCGGTATCGTGATCGGCGACCGGCCGTTGTCGCAGCTGGTGCCGATGTATCGCGATCCGCGCTCCGACATGCCGGTCACCCAGTTCAACATGAAGTGGGTCGAGCAGGCCGGTCTCGTCAAGTTCGACTTCCTCGGCCTGAAGACGCTGACGGTGTTGAAGGTCGCGGTCGATTTCGTCAAGCAGCGCGGCATCGAGGTCGATCTCGCGAGCATCCCGCTCGATGATCTGAAGACCTACGAGATGCTGTCGCGCGGCGAAACGGTCGGCGTGTTCCAGGTGGAAAGTGCCGGCATGCGCAAGGCGCTGATCGGCATGCGGCCCGACTGCATCGAGGACATCATCGCACTCGTGGCGCTCTATCGCCCAGGCCCGATGGAGAACATCCCGGTCTATAACGCCCGTAAGCATGGCGAGGAAGAGGTCGAGTCGATCCATCCGAAGATCGACCACCTGCTCAAGGAAACGCAGGGCGTTATCGTTTACCAGGAGCAGGTGATGCAGATCGCCCAGGTGCTCTCTGGCTATTCGCTCGGCGAGGCCGACCTTCTGCGCCGCGCCATGGGTAAGAAGATCAAGGAGGAGATGGACAAGCAGCGCGCCCGTTTCGTCGACGGCGCCGTCAAGAACGAGGTGTCGAAGCCGCAGGCCGACCTCATTTTCGACCTGCTCGCCAAGTTCGCCAACTACGGCTTCAACAAGTCGCACGCGGCAGCCTACGCGATCGTGTCCTATCAGACCGCCTACATGAAGGCGCATTATCCGGTGGAGTTCCTGGCGGCGTCGATGACGCTCGACATGTCCAACACCGAAAAGGTCAACGACTTCCGCCAGGATGCCAAGCGTCTGGGCATCGAGGTGATCGCCCCGTCGGTACAGACCTCGTTCCGGCACTTCCAGACGGGCGAAAGCCGCATCTATTACTCGCTTGCAGCGATCAAGGGCGTGGGCGAGTCAGCGGTCGAGCACATCGTCGAGGTTCGAGGCGACAAGGCCTTCGCAAGCCTCGAAGACTTCTGCCTCCGGATCGACCCCAAGCTGCTCAACCGTCGCGTTTTTGAAAGCCTGATTGCCGCCGGCGCCTTCGATTGCTTCGGCTACGACCGGGCGGAGCTGGTCGGCGGGCTCGATCGTATTCTCGGGTTTGCCCAGCGGGCTCAGGAAAACAAGACGAGCGGGCAGAGCGACATGTTCGGCGCAGGGGCGGCCACCGGGCCGGAGCGCATTGCGCTTCCGACCTACACGCCGTGGCTTGCCTCGGAAAAGCTGCACCGTGAGTTCCAGGTTCTGGGCTTCTATCTGTCTGCCCATCCGCTCGACACCTACAATGCGCTGCTCGCCAAGATGCGCGTGCAGACCTTCGGCGATTTCGCAGGCGCTGTGAAGAAGGGGGCGACGGCCGGAAGGCTCGCCGGAACAGTAACCTCGAAGCAGGAGCGCAAGACGCGCACCGGCAACAAGATGGGAATCATCGCCTTCTCGGATTCCTCCGGCCAGTTCGAGGCGGTACTGTTCTCCGAGATGCTGCACCAGTATCGAGACCTGCTCGAGCCCGGCAAGTCGCTGGTCATGACCGTGGCGGCGGAAGAGCGGCCGGAAGGCATCGGCCTGCGCATCCAGACGCTGCGGTCGCTCGAAGAAGAATCGCTGCAACTGCAGAAGGCGCTGCGCGTCTATGTGCGCGATTCCGGGCCGCTGAAGTCGATCGCCTCGCACCTCAACACGAAGGGCGACGGGCTCGTCTCCTTCGTCGTCATCAAGGACAATGGCCAGCGCGAGATCGAGGTTGAACTGAACGAGAAGTTCCGGATTTCGCCGGAGATCGCTGCAGCATTGCGCTCGGCGCCGGGCGTCATCGACGTCGAACTGGTGTAATCCGAGGCGGGGCTCCGCTGAATTGCAGTGGAGCGGCGATTGAGCCGGCTTGGAACCTATCGACCCGCGGCGGGACGCTCGCCGGGTGCTTGTCTGCCGGTCTCGCAGATCAGTCGCCGGGACGTGTCCGAGTAATGGTGATGAAGTCGGTGCCCTGACCGGTCTCCAACCCGCTTTCCACATCGGCAATCGAGAGCGACGAGCCCTCGGCGAGCAACGCTTCCACGCGCCTGCGCACAACGTCGGAGATCGTCATGCGCGCCAGCGTGCGCTGGATGCCGTTATAGGCGAAGGGATCGGCCTCCGTGGAGATGCCGAGCCGCTTCTTCGTCGAGGCGGGCAGGTGGTCCTCGAGCGAGACGCCGAACCATTTGCCTTCGGCACCTTCTTCTTCATTGTGCCGGAACTGGAGGAAATGCGTTCCGAGCGCCTCTTCCGGCTTGTCGATCGTAAGCCCGGCTTCAAAGAGCGGCTTGAACCCTTGCCGCACGAGGATCTTGCCGTTTTGCGGTGGCGTACGTCCGGCCTTGCGCAGGAGCCGGTCGGTCAGGTCCGGTGTCAGCTTGCCGTCGCCGTCGATGCCTTCGCTTGCCTGGAAGGCACGCAGGGCCGCAATCGTCGCCGGCCCGGCATGGCCGTCGATCGCGCCCGGCGCGTAGCCGAGGAAATCCAGGGACGTCTGAACCTCGCGCATGGTGTCGCGGGTATCGCTGCGGGTGATCAGGATACGGATCGGCTCCTCGGTGGATCGCGCCGAATTGGCGCCGCCGGGCGGCTCCCGCATCGCCACTTCCACCGGCGCATCGCCGGCCTGGCTGATCGCCGGTCTGAGCGGCACGTCGGAAAGCGGCGGCTGGAGATCGATCGGGGCCGGGCGGAAGAGTAGGGCGCTCTTGACCTCCAAGGGCGTTATCTGCCGGTCGGAGATCAGCACGTGCACGCCGCGCTCGGTCAACTTGTAGAGCGAGGCAGCAAATTCGCTCGGCAACCGCACGCAGCCATGGGACGCCGGATAGTCCGGCACATGGTTGGAGCCATGCAGAGCAATGCCCGACCAGGTGAGCCGCTGCATGAACGGCATCGGAGCGTTCGAATAGATGTTCGATTTGTGATGACGCCGCTTTTCCAGGATAGAAAAGATGCCCGATGGCGTCGTGTGGCCCGCCTTGCCGGTCGAGACCGGTGATGTCGCAATGACAGCGTCGCCGTCATAGACGACGAGCGATTGCTGATCTTTCGAGACGATGATCTGCAGCGGCCCGCGACTGCCTGCAAAGCCGGTAGCCGGCGACAAAAGCAGTGCGACGACGCTGGCGGTGAGAGCGAAACGCGATACCATACACTCAACCCAACACGTGACTTGGCGAACAAGCCTAGCCTTCAATCTTTAAGGAATTCATCCTGCTGTGTGGGCTGTCGATCAAGGTTGCGTGATCGCTTTGCGAAGCGTGCCTGCTCGGGCAAGCACGCTTGTGGTCTCATGGATCGCGTTTTCTGGTGCCGAAAGTGTAGCCGGTTTCGACGCTCGCCTTGCCGAATTTGTCGCGCAGCTTGTTGATCGCGTCCTCGGCCGCAGCGCGCCTGGTGGCCGCGGGATCGACGAGATCGGGCGGATCGGCGAGATCCGGGGCGGAGAGATCGCTGACGCCGATGCCGATCAGCCGATACTTCGTTCCGTCCGCCTCTTTTTCGAGAAGCTGCAGGCCGATGCGGAAAATGCGGTCGGCAAGGCGGGTAGGGCTATCCAGGCGCCGATTGCGGGTGCGGATCTTGAAGTCGGCGGTTTTGAGCTTGAGAACGACCGTCTGGCCGGCGAGTTCCGACTTTCGCAGCCGGTGGGCCACTTGCTCGCTGAGGCGCCGCAGATGCGTGACCAGGTCGTCATAGCGCGCGATATCGTCGTTGAACGTCGTCTCTGCGGAAACGCTCTTGGCTTCGCCGTCGATTTCGACCGCTCTCTCGTCGAGCCCGCGCGATAGGCGAAAGAGCCGCTGCCCCATGGTGCCATAGCGCCGCATCAGGTCGCCTTCTTCCATGGTCTGCAATTGCCCGATCGTGCGCACGCCGTCACGCTCCAGCGTGGCGGCAAAGGCCTTGCCGACGCCCCAGATCAGGGTCACCGGCTTCTCGCGCAGGAACTCCAGCGCCTCGGCTTGGCCGATGACGGAAAAGCCGCGCGGCTTTTGCAGGTCGGACGCCACCTTGGCGAGAAACTTGCAATAGGAGAGGCCGACCGAGACGGTGATGCCGACTTCCTGCTCGATCCGGCGGGCGAGCCGCGCAAGCGTGCGTGCCGGTGGATCGTGATGCAGTCGCTCCGTGCCGCTGAGTTCGAGGAAGGCTTCGTCGATCGACAGCGGCTGCACCAGCGGGGTCAGTTCCTGCATCAGCGTGCGCACCTCGCGGCTGACGCGGGCGTATTTCTCCATATTGGGCTTGATGACAATGGCCTGGGGGCAGGCTTCCAGCGCCTTGAACATCGGCATGGCCGAGCGCACGCCGTGAATGCGGGCGACGTAGCAGGCGGTGGAGACCACACCGCGCTTGCCGCCGCCGATGATCACCGGCTTGTCGGCAAGCTCCGGGTTGTCGCGCTTCTCGATCGAGGCATAGAAGGCGTCGCAGTCGATGTGCGCCAGCGTCAGGTCATAGAGCTCCGCATGCCGCAGAATGCGCGGGCTGCCGCAGGCAAGGCAGCGCCGCACCGACGCCGCCTGTTCCTTGAGGCAGTCGCGGCAGAAGCCTGGAGAGTGAGCAGCGCTGTCGGGCATATCGGGAACAAATATTGAACATTGCGACCTTAAGCTCTACTCTAGCGAGTCTCAAGGAGGCGCGATTGGAAATCACAATGCAATTGTCGCCGTTGAAAAGGATCACCGGGCGCGTCTTTCGCAGCGCCGGCGCGGCTGAATTTGCGCCGACGGGCAGCCGATCCGGGCTAGCCGCGGAAGTGCGCGCGAATGGCTGCGGCTGCCTCCGGCCAGTCTGCGACGGCGCGGATGTCGGCGTCGAGCTTCGGCGCGAGCGCCTTGAACTCCGAGTCGGCCATGAGGTTTATCGGCAGGCAGGTCGGCGCGTGATCCTTCACCGATCGCAGGTTGCGAAGCATGTCGTCGATGAAGACGAGGGGGACGGTGCGGCTGCCGTGAAGTTTTTGGACGATCGGCCCCTTCGGCTCTTCGGACGCAAGCAGCGGATAGGGCAGGCCGAGCCGGTCAAGAAGAGCGCGACGAACCGCAGCGTGCTGCGGCGGCATCGCAGTCAGAAAGACGATATCGGCTTCCTCCGACAATGCGGCCAGGGTCTCGACGACCTTGGCGGCGGGCGTTTGCCAACGATCCTGCGAGCCGTAGAAGGTGTCGAGCAGGATCTTGACCTCTGGCTCCGTCACCGGCTGCTCGTCCGCGTGGGTGATGATGTTGCCGGTCAGGCGAAACGATCGGGGCAGGAGGACATGGCCGCAGCTCCCAAGGAACGCTTTGAACGGATTGATGAATTCAAGCACGACATCGTCGATGTCGCTGACGATCAGCGGGCGGTTTCCAAGCGTGATGCGGTGAGCTGTCGGCGCGTTTGCCACCCTCAATCCTCGAAGCCTGCGTGGCCGGAAAGTGCCATATGGGCGCGCACGACGTCTTCAGGCGCCGTACCGGTCGCCGTGCAGAATGCCATCAGGGTCGGCTCATGGTCCATCAGAAAGGCGACGAGCCCGCCCATGAAGCCGGGTTCGGCAATCGCGTTGCGCAACGCCGTTGGGTCCGTGCCGGTCAGCGCCAGAAAGCGGGACAGAAGCTCAGGCTCGCCGGCAAGCCAGGAGAGAATGTCGATGGCGATTTCGTCGGCGCTCTTCAATGGTTTGTCCCCGTATGGTTTTTACGTGCGGAGTTACCTATTTTTCAACCAAATAGGCCTATCTCTGACGTTGAGGAAATGGGTCGAGTCGTCGGCTCCGCACGTTAATTGTCCTGAGGAGACTTGCAAGGTGACGATGGACAGCAAGGGATCGACATGCCCAAACAGGTGATGATTGTTGAGGACAACGAGCTGAACATGAAGCTCTTCCGCGACCTGATTGAGGCCTCCGGCTATGCGACGATCCAGACTCGCAACGGCATGGAGGCGCTCGAGCTCGCGCGCAAGCATCGGCCCGATCTCATTCTCATGGACATCCAGCTGCCGGAGGTTTCCGGTCTGGAAGTGACGAAGTGGCTGAAGGAAGACGACGAGCTACACGTCATCCCGGTCATCGCCGTGACCGCTTTTGCTATGAAGGGGGACGAGGAGCGGATCCGCCAGGGCGGGTGCGAAGCCTATGTCTCCAAGCCGATCTCCGTACCGAAGTTCATTGAGACGATCAAAACCTACCTGGGCGATGCCTGAGCGGCGGGAAAATTGATATGACTGCGCGTATTCTTGTTGTCGATGACGTTCCGGCCAATGTGAAGCTGCTCGAAGCCCGGTTGCTTGCCGAGTACTTCGACGTGCTGACGGCCAGTGACGGTTATGCCGCCCTGGCGCTCTGCGAAAAGACGCCCATCGACCTGGTGCTGCTCGATATCATGATGCCCGGTCTCGATGGTTTCGAAGTCTGCGAACGGCTGAAGGCGAACCCGAAGACGGCACATATCCCGGTTGTCATGGTCACCGCGCTCGACCAGCCTTCTGATCGCGTGCGTGGCCTGAAGGCCGGCGCCGACGATTTCCTGACGAAGCCCGTCAACGATCTGCAGCTGATGTCGCGGGTGAAGAGCTTGGTGCGCCTGAAGAACGTCAGCGATGAGCTGCGCCTGCGGGCCCAGACGGCGCAGACGATCGGGCTTGAAGATGTTGGCCGGGCGGACCGGCCTGACGAGCCCGGCAACGTCCTGCTCGTCGATGGCCGCGGCTCGTCGCAGGAGCGGCTGCAGCGCGCCCTCAAGCCGATTGCCGAGGTCTCGGTCATCTCCGATCCGCAGGCGGCATTGTTCGAGGCGGCGGAGAACAATTTCGACCTCGTCATCGTCAATGCGAATTTCGACGACTACGATCCGCTGCGCCTCTGCTCGCAGTTGCGCTCCCTGGAGCGCACCCGGTTCATCCCTATCCTGCTGATCGCCGAGCAGGGCAGCGACGAGTTGGTCGTCCGCGCGCTCGATCTGGGCGTGACGGACTATCTGATGCGGCCGGTCGATCCGAATGAACTGATTGCCCGGTCGATGACCCAGATCCGGCGCAAGCACTGCAATGACAGGCTGCGGTCGAGCGTGCAGCAAACCATCGAGCTTGCCGTCACCGACGGCCTCACCGGGCTGCATAACCGGCGCTATTTCGACACGCACCTGAAACTGCTGATGGATCGGGCTGCTGCGCGCGGTCGGCCGCTGTCCATCTGCATGACCGATATCGACCGCTTCAAGCAGGTTAACGACACCTACGGCCATGACGTTGGCGACGAAGTCTTGCGGGAATTCGCCAATCGCATCCGCACGACGGTGCGGGGTGCCGACCTTGCCTGCCGGTTCGGCGGTGAAGAGTTCATCGTGGTGATGCCGGATACGTCAGCCGAAATGGCGGCCGGTGTCGCCGAGCGTCTGCGCACGATCATCGAAAGCCTGCCATTTGCGATCCCGCAGGCGGACGGCCCCCTGAAGGTCACCGCGTCCATGGGGATTGCCACGCTCAGGCCCGGCAGCGACACGGCCGAAGCGCTGCTGAAGCGCGCCGATATGGCGCTCTATCAGGCCAAGCACGAAGGCCGAAATCGGGTGGTGGCAGCCGCCGCCTGAGCTGCGCCTCCTGCGTTTCTGGCCTCAAAGCACCCCAGGGAATTTCTTTGCCCGCCTCTTGCGGCCTGCATTCAAAGTTGTATTCTCGCGTCACCTGTTGCTACCGGGGAGTTTGGGTGGCAGCAGAGATCATGCAGTGTGCCTGTCCAGGTCTGATACAGAATTAACCATGCGCCGAGCGGCACCGCTCCGCGCATTAAGAATTCGTTGATTTTTTTTTATTTTCAGGTGATGCTCATGAAAGAGGGGGCATCCAGCCTTCTGCGATATTCGTTACCCCATGATGCTCAGGTCCGCCGCATCTCCTGGGTCGTGGGGTCGGTCGGTTGGCTTTTGGCGTCCGCGGAATCCTCGTGCCGCAGTCAGAGGCCAGCCGACCCCCTTTCCGACACGCCGTCCCGCCTTCGGGGCGGCGTTTTGATTCTGGGGGAATAGCAGGGGCGGGCGAGCCGTTTCCTCCCCCTGGCGTGGAACCCGTTTCACTCAGCGCCTACGCTAGATGCTCAAGGCATTGGCCTAAAAAGGAAAGGGCGCCTGACCTTGCGGTCGGCGCCCTTCAATTCCCGAAAACCGGCGATCTTACTTGATCTTGGTTTCCTTGAATTCGACGTGCTTCTTGACGACCGGGTCGTACTTGGTCTTCGTCATCTTTTCCGTCATCGTACGGCTGTTCTTGGTCGTGACGTAGAAGAAACCCGTGTCGGCTGTCGAAAGCAGCTTGATCTTGATGGTGGTGGCTTTTGCCATGGTCGTCCTGCCTTTGTAACAATGAAAGCCGTGGACAACCGGTTGCGGGCCACGGGCAAGGTTGGCGCGAAACTACAAATCGCGGCCGAAAAGTCAAGACCGTTTTGGTTTCAAAACGATCCTGACCACCGAAAGCGCGACATAGAGACCGAAAAAGCCGGCGATCGCCCAGGCAAAACCGTTGTTGCCGGTGGCGTCCATTGCCGCGCCGATCGCCTGCGGTCCAGCGACGGTACCGACGGCGTAGGAAAACACGAAGGCCGCGTTGGCGGCGGCGAGATCCGCGCCCTGAAGCCGTGAGCCCAGGTGGCTGAGGCCGACCGTGTAGAGGCCGGAGACACAGCCGCCCCAGAACAACAGCACAATTGCCATCAGGAACCAGCTCTCGACCAACAGCGGCAGGAACAGCGCGCCGATAAGACCGATCAGCGTCATCGCAGAGAGCAGTGTGCGCCGGTCTTTGACCCTGTCGGAGAGCATGCCGACCGGGATCTGGAAGATGAAATTGCCGACCCCCATGACCGTTAGCAGAAGCGCTGCCTGCGATTCGCTGAAACCGGACCGCGTCCCGAAGATGAGGAACAGCGAGAGACCGCCTGATTCGACCGCGCCGAATATGAAGACGGCAGCCGTTGCCGTGGGCACGAGGAAGACGTAGCGCAGGAAATGCCGCTCGGGCTTCTCGTCGATGACGGGGCTTTCGTCGCGTGCGAGGAAAATCGGCACGGATGCCAGGAGGATGACGCCGGCGCCGACGAGGAAGGGCAGGAGGCCTTCGCTGCCGAGGATCGAAAACAGCAGCGGGCCGGTCAGGAACCCAAGCGACAGGAATGTGCCGTAGATCCCCAGCACGAAACCGCGCTTGCTCGGCGGGGCCGTCGCGTTGATCCAGAACTCGGAAAGAATGAAGAGGACGGTGATCGCTCCGTGGAAAACGATTCGGAGCGGGAACCAGAGCCAGAAATTGGTGATGTAATAGAAGCCGAGCGCGCTGGTGGCCGCGATTAGCACGGCCCATAGCATCGTTGGCGCTACGCCATGCCGGTGGGCGAACTTCGTCGTGAAGGGGGCAGCCACCATCGATGCCAGGCCCGCCATGGCGGAATTCAAGCCGATGAGGGTCGAGGAAATTCCGCGCTTCTCCATGATGATGGATAGCAGCGGCAGGCCGAGGCCGATGGCGATGCCGACCGCGCTGATGGCAGCAACGGCCGCGATCAGCGACCGCCAGTGAATTTCCTCAACCGGTGCAGCCGTACCGGGCGATGGCTGTGACATCTGACGCGGATCCTTAGAGCAATGTGCGCACGAAGCGCCCATGGCGCGAGGTATAGAGTGGAACCGGTCGTTCGCAGGGCAGCGAAGGATCGGCGTCCAGTCCGTTCCTGAGGTCCGCGAGGATGACCGCGGTGATGTCAGGTATCCGTAGCGACGGAGTAACGTTCACATCGATCCACTGCAAATCCTGAAGCTCCCGACTGTCCAGGAACCGCGTGGGATCGATTTCGGCCTCGTCGGCGAACACGGCGAAGAAGCGCGTATCGAACCGCCTCGTGTTGCCTGGAGGGGTGATGGCCCGAGCCATATAGCGCAACTTTGCAAGATCGGGAAGAAAGGGAACGGGAGCTTCGGCCGAAGGAAGCGGCGCGCCTATGGCGATGCCGGCTTCCTCGTAAAGTTCACGCAGGGCGGCAAGCGCGAGCGCGCGCGCCCGGGTATCCGACAGTCCGCGCGCGCCGGCCACCTTCAGCGTTCGCAGGACGGAGGGATGGAGATCGGAGCCGAAGCCAATTCGATGATCGCCGGTATCGCGGCGTCCGCCGGGGAACACATAGAGATCCGGCATGAAGGCGTGCGCACTGTGGCGCCGCCCCATAAGCACACGCACGCGGCCGCCAACGCGATCGAGCAGCATGATCGAAGCGGCATCCCGGGGCCGCATGGTCGCGGGACGCGGAGGCTTGGGTTCGTTGCCCGTCTCCCGCGCCGGCCTCATGCCCGTTCGTCTCTCGGGGGCAACACGTCCTCAGGCGCATCTTCGTGTCCGCCGAAGCCATGCATCTTCAGCGCCCATTGCAGGCCGATGACGGCGCCTTTTACAGGCTGCAGCAGCGCCAGCGAACTGATGACGGTGATCGGTGCCCAGATGGCGAGATGCTGCCAGCTGTTGAGCGGAAGGATGAGGTCGGTCGCCATGTAGCCGGCAAGCACGAGGTGGCCGACGATCGTGACGACGATATAGGGCGGGAAGTCGTCGGCGCGGTGGTGGTCCATGCGCTCGCCGCAGGCCGCGCACGTCTCAACCGACTTGAGGTAGCTGCGAAACAGCTTGCCGCTGCCGCACGCTGGACAGCGGCCGAGAAAGCCGCGTTTCATCGAAAGACCAACGGAGCGCTCGTCGCTTTTGGACCCGCCCAGATGAAGTGTTTCGCCTGACGCCGCTTTCATGTGCATTCCTCTGTCCTATCGGGACCCTATCGCCGGCCGCGCGGCGGCCGTGTCCCCGGCTTCTTCCGGGCGCCGGTGCGATCCCTGCGACCGGACTTGTGGAAGGAGCGCGTTGCCGTCGGCATCTTGCGTCCTTCGCTGATCATCTCGAAGCGGAGCGCACCGGCAAGCGGCACGGCCTCGACGAGCTTGACGCGTACCGGATCGCCCAGGCGATAGCCGAGCCCGGTCTTCTCGCCGGAAAGCGCCTGATGCGCCTCATCGTAGATGAAGTAGTCGCGTCCAAGTGTTGATATCGGAACGAAGCCGTCGGCGCCATAGGCCGGCAGGGTGACAAAGAGTCCCGCCTTGGTGACACCGGAAACGCGGCCGTCGAATTCCTCCCCGACGCGACCGTTGAGATGATGCGCGATCAGTCGGTCCACCGTGTCGCGCTCGGCCGCCATGGCACGGCGCTCGAAAGTCGAGATCTCGGCGGCGATGTCGTCGAGTACGGCCTCTTCCTGCGGTGTCAGCCCGCCTTCGCCAAGGCCGAGCGAGGCAACCAGCGCCCGGTGCACGATCAGGTCGGCATAGCGCCGGATCGGAGAGGTGAAATGCGCGTACTTCAAGAGGTTGAGGCCGAAGTGCCCGATGTTCTCGGGGCTGTAGATCGCCTGGCTCTGCGAGCGCAGCACCATCTCGTTGACCATGGTTTCGAAGGGCTTGCCTTCGGCCTTGGCGAGGATGCCGTTGAAGTGGTTCGAGCGCATGTTCCCGCCCTTGACGAGCGAGATGTCGAGCGTCGCCAGGAATTCACGCAGGCTTTCCTGCTTGGCAAGCGAGGGCTGGTCGTGGACGCGGTAGATCAGCACCTGGCGCTTCTGCTCCAGCGTCTCGGCGGCGGCAACGTTCGCCTGGATCATCATTTCCTCGATCAGCTTGTGCGCGTCGAGGCGTTCGGGAACGAAGACACGGTCGACCGTACCGTCGGGTTTCAGGATGATTTTGCGCTCGGGCATGTTGAGCTCGAGCGGCTGGCGCCGGTCGCGGCCGCGCGTGAGGATGCGATAGCCTTCCCAGAGTGGCTTCAGGATCGTCTCGAGGATCGGCCCGGTCTTGTCGTCCGGATTGCCGTCGATCGCTGCCTGCGCCTGCTGGTAGGAGAGCTTTGCCGCACTCTTCATCATGATGCGATGGAAGGTATGGCCGGCCTTCCGGCCTTCCTTGGAGAAGCGCATGCGCACGGCAAGCGCCGGGCGATCGACGCCTTCCTTGAGCGAGCAGAGGTCGTTGGAGATGCGCTCGGGCAGCATCGGCACGACCCGATCGGGAAAGTAGACCGAGTTGCCGCGCTTCAGCGCTTCAAGGTCCAGAGCGGACTTCGGACGCACGTAGTAGGAGACGTCGGCAATCGCCACCGTGACGATGACGCCGCCGGGATTGTCCTCGGACGGATCCGGCTCCGCATAAACGGCGTCGTCATGGTCCTTGGCGTCGGCCGGATCGATGGTGATCAGCGGCAGCGTGCGCCAGTCCTCGCGGTGCGCCATGGTGGCGGGGCCCGCGGCGTTCGCCTCCTCGATCACCCGTTCCGGGAAAACGTGGGGAATGCCGTGGGCATGGATGGCGATCATCGAGATCGCCTTCTCCGAGGCGACCGAACCGATGACGGTCTGCACCTGCGCGCGCGGCAGACCGTAGCGGCCGAGACGCGACAGCTGCACCTCGACCAGATCGCCGTCCTCAGCGTTGCCGGTGAACTCCGGATCAACAAGTATTTCCTCGCCGCGCTTTTCGATCGGCATCAGGCGGCCACCGCCGCCGGGCGTCGAGCGGAAGACGCCGAGCACGGCATCCTTGCGCTTGTCCAGCACCTTGATGATGCGCGCCGTATAGGCCGGGCCGCCCCGTTCCTTGGCCGGGAAGATCTTGGCGAGAACGCGGTCGCCGAGACCGCCGACCGGAGCCTTGCCCTTACCCTTGGCGACGACGGATTGCTTGATCAGCACCGCCGGCGCGACGCCGTCGTCGTCGAGCCATTCGGCCGGGCGGCCGATCAGCTCGCCATCGACATCGCGGATGGTGATGTCGAGCACGGTCACCGGGGGCAGGGAGCCCGGACGCACCAGCGACTTGCGCTTCTTTTCGACCAGGCCGTCGACTTCCAGCGACTTCAGCAGGGCCTTGAGTTCGACACGGGTCTCGCCCTTCAGGCCGAAAGCCTTGGCGATTTCGCGCTTGGAGGCGCGGTCCGGGTTTTCAGCGATGAAGCGCATCAGCACGTCACGCGGCGGGACCGCGCCGTGGATGATCGGCTCGCTTGGCTGGGCCGATCCGGCCTTTGCCGCGCGAGCAGGCTTCTTGCCCTGGCTTCTCTTGCCGGACTGTTCGGTCGGGTCGCGCGGTATTCTGGTCAAGATCAGTCCTTCTTGGCCTTGGCGGCCGTCTTTGTTTTGCTCTTGGCGGGCGCCTTGGCCTTAGCCTTGGTCGCCTTGGCGCCGTCCTCGGACTTCGCCGCTACCTTGGTCGTCTTGGCCTTGGTTGCCTTCCCCTTGGCCGTTCCGCCCTTGGCAGCACGCTCCGAGATCAGCACAAGTGCCTCCTCGACCGTCACCGACTGCGGATCCTTGCCCTTCGGCAGGGTGGCGTTGACCTTGCCCCAGTTGACGTAGGGGCCGTAGCGACCGTCACGAACGGTGATCGGGCCACCGTCGGGATGGTCACCGAGTTCCTTGAGCGACGCGGCAGCGGTGCGGCCCCGGCCGGCACCGGCCTTCGACTGTTTGTCGGCGAGAACCGAGACGGCGCGATTGAGGCCGATCGAGAAGACGTCCTCGATCGATTCGAGGTTGGCATAAGTGCCGTCGTGCAGCACGAACGGTCCGTAGCGGCCAAGCCCGGTTGAGATCATCTTGCCGGATTCCGGATGGGCACCGATATCGCGCGGCAGCGACAGCAGCGCTACCGCCTTCTCATGGTCGATCGTCGACGGCGTCCAGCCCTTCGGCAGGCTCGAGCGCTTGGCTTCCTTGCCGTCGCCACGCTGGACATAGGGGCCGAAGCGGCCGCTCCTGAGCGTGATTTCCTCGCCGGTATGCGGATCCTTGCCGAGCGCCTGCGGTTCGTTCGAGACCGCCGCCTCCTCGCCGTTGCTGTCGGAGGAAAGCTGGCGGGTGAAGTTGCACTCCGGATAGTTCGAGCAACCGACGAAGGCGCCGTACTTGCCGAGCTTCAGCGACAGCTTGCCGGTGCCGCAGACCTGGCAGATGCGCGGATCGCCGCCGTCCTCGCGCTTGGGGAAGACCAGCGGCGCCAGTTCCTCGTTCAGCGCGTCGAGCACGTTCGTGACGCGCAGTTCCTTGGTTTCCTCGATCTGGGCGAAGAAATCCTTCCAGAAGTCGCGAAGCACGTCTTTCCAGTTGACCTCGCCGGCGGAGACCTGGTCGAGCTTTTCTTCGAGCGACGCGGTGAAGTCGTAACCGACATAGCGTGTGAAGAAGCTTTCCAGGAACGCCGTCACCAGCCGTCCCTTGGCCTGGGGGATGAGCTTGCGCTTGTCGTTGGTGATGTAGTCGCGATCGAGCAGGGTCGTGACGGTGGCGGCATAGGTGGAGGGACGGCCGATGCCGAGCTCTTCCATCTTCTTGATCAGGCTTGCTTCGGAATAGCGCGGCGGCGGCTCAGTGAAATGCTGCGAGGCATTGATCTTCTGCTTGGCGAGGTTTTCGCGCGCATTGATCTCCGGCAGGCGGCCATCCTCGTCGCCGTCATCAGTCTGTTCGCCGTCTTCCTTGGCATCCGTATAGGCAGCGATGAAGCCGTCGAAGCGGATAACCGAGCCGGTGGCGCGCAGACCGGCCTTCTGGCCGCCATTGTCCGCAGTGATTTCCGCGGTCGTACGCTCGATCTCGGCCGATGCCATCTGGCTGGCGATGCCGCGCTTCCAGACGAGGTCGTATAGCCTGAGCATGTCGCCATCGAGGAAACGGCGAACCTGGTCCGGCGTCCGGTTGAAATCGGTCGGGCGGATGGCCTCGTGCGCTTCCTGGGCATTCTTCGCCTTGGTCGAATAGAAGCGCGGCTTTTCCGGTAGATAGCGGTCGCCGAACTGGCTGGCGATCGCAAGGCGCGAGGCTTCGATCGCTTCCGGCGCCATCTGCACGCCGTCGGTACGCATATAGGTGATCAAACCGACCGTCTCGCCGCCGATGTCGACGCCTTCATAGAGCTTCTGCGCGACCTGCATGGTGCGCGAAGCGGAGAAGCCGAGCTTGGAGGAGGCGGCCTGCTGCAGTGTCGAGGTGGTGAAGGGCGGCGACGGGTTGCGCTTGACCGGCTTTGCTTCGATGCTATCGACCACATAGGCGGCGCCATCGAGCAGGGTCTTGAGACGATTTGCTTCTTCGCCGTTGCCGACAGCCTTCGGCGCAAGACGCTTGCCATCGGCCGAAACGAGACGCGCCTCGAACTCGTCGCCGCGCGGCGTCTTCAAGAGCGCCGAGATGTTCCAGTACTCCTCGGAGATGAAGCGCTCGATCTCGTTTTCACGATCGCAGACGAGGCGCAGCGTCACCGACTGCACGCGGCCAGCCGAGCGGGCGCCCGGCAGCTTGCGCCAGAGCACCGGCGAGAGGTTGAAACCGACGAGATAGTCGAGTGCGCGGCGCGCCAGGTAAGCGTCGACCAGCGAGGTGTCGATGTCGCGCGGATGAGCGATCGCTTCGAGAACGGCCTTTTTCGTGATGGCGTTGAAGGCCACGCGCTTGACCGGCTTGTCGCCGAGCACCTTCTTCTTCTTCAGAAGGTCAAGTACGTGCCAGGAAATCGCTTCACCTTCGCGATCCGGGTCGGTTGCGAGAATGAGGCCGTCAGCGGATTTGACCGCGTCGGCGATGTCCTTCATGCGTTTCGCCGAGGCACTGTCGACTTCCCAGGACATCTCGAAGTCTTCGTCCGGACGGACCGAACCGTCCTTCGCCGGCAGGTCGCGCACGTGACCAAACGAAGCCAGTACCTTGTAGCCGGGGCCCAGGTACTTGTTGATCGTCTTTGCCTTGGAAGGCGATTCCACCACTACAACATTCATCGTCATTTTCTGAGACAACCGGTCCTGGTTCGGCGTCAGCGCCGTTTGCGCCGTACTTCGCCTGATATCGACGCCCCGAAATGGACAGGGATTCGAACGGGGTCAAGGGGGTTCGCCCAAAATAACGAAGAGAGGCCAGTGGGCGAACCATGCGGAAACACGCTGAATCTGCGATCTGAAACGCGTGATTGGTCCCGCTGGCGTGCCCGCCTGTGGCTGTGGCTTGTCATCATTCGGGCGTCGCGAGCGACACGAGGCCGCCAGCATGGCGATCAAGCCGACCGGCCAGATCAAGTTCCAGCAGAAGCAGATAGACCTGAGCCGGCGAAAGCCCGGCGTGGCGGACGATATCGTCGATCTCGACCGGCGTCGGGCCGAGCGCGGTGCTAACCGCGACGCGGTCTCTGTCGCTCGCGCTCACCGGAACACCAGCCCGCGCCTGACCATCCGGTTCCCGCACGCCCGGCAGCGGCAGCTCCAGCTGGCTGAGTGGCGCCAGCGCCTCGATCACGTCATCCGGGCCGGTCGTGACGATCGCGCCCTGTTTCAGGAGATCGTTGGTGCCATGGCAGCGCGGATCGAGCGGCGAGCCGGGAACCGCAAAAACGAGCCGGCCGAAATCGGCGGCGTAGCGCGCGGTGATGAGCGAGCCGGAGCGGTGCGCGGCCTCGACGATCGCAACGCCGAGGCTGATGCCGGCGATCAGCCGGTTGCGGCGCGGAAAGTCGCGCGCCCGTGGCTCCCAGCCGAAAGGCATTTCGCTGATCGCGAGGCCCCGACCGGCCGTGATTTCTTCGAGCAGGCCGACGTTCTCGGGCGGATAGGGGCGGTCGAGACCGCCGGCAAGGGCGGCGATCGTGCCGGTCTCGAGACTGGCACGATGGGCGGCCGTATCGATGCCACGCGCGAGGCCCGAGGTCACGACATAACCGGCGCGGCCGGCGTCGAGCGCAATCATCGCCGCAAACTTTGCGCCGCTGACCGACGCATTGCGCGAGCCGACAATGCCGAGCGACGGGCGGCCAGCCGCGCTGAGATCGCCTTTCATCGCGAGCAGAGGGGGAGCACCGTCGATCTGCCGCAGCGCCGAGGGATAAGCCGCTTCGCCGATGCCGACGAAAACGGCGCCGTGGCGTCGGGCAGCTTCGAGTTCCCGTTCGACCTCGCTTACGGAAGCCACACGATAGGTCTGCCTGGTTCCACCGCGCCGCGACAGTTCAGGCAAGGCGTCGAGCGCGTTGTCAGCGGTGCCGAAATGGTTGATCAGGTCGCGGAAGGCGATGGGGCCGACATTGTCGCTGCGAATGAGCCGGAGCCAGGATATCTTCTGTCGTTCGGTCAGCGCCACTCCGTTTCGTCCTGCGCTGGCGTCAGACATTATCCCTTGTCTCCGATCTTGCTTTCCGTGCCGGCGAGCAGCCGCCGAATGTTGGCGCGGTGCTTCACCCAGGTGATGACCGTCATGGCGGTAAAGAGGAGGGCGACCTTCTCGTTGCCTGCCGCGTAAAGTAGAACCGGAATGATAGCCGTTGCAACCAGGGCGGACAATGAGGAGTAGCGGCTGATTTTCGCCATGCCGAGCCAGATGACCGCGAAGGCAAGCACCATGAGGGGAGCAAGGCCGAGCAGGACGCCGATATAGGTGGCGACACCCTTGCCGCCCTTGAAGCCAAGCCAGACCGGGTAGAGATGGCCAATGAAGGCGGCAAAGCCCGCGGCGATTCCCGCCTCGACGCCCCAGTAGGATGCGATGAACGCTGCGGCGGAGCCTTTCAGGGCATCGAGCAACAGCGTTGCGGCAGCAAGCTTCTTGTTGCCGGTTCGCAGCACATTGGTCGCGCCGATATTGCCCGAGCCGATCTTGCGTACGTCGCCGAGCCCGGCCATGCGCGTCAGGATCAGTCCGAACGGGATCGAGCCAAGCAGATAGCCGAAGGCAAGGCTTAAGAGCGTAAAGGGCAGCCCAAGCTGCCAGGACAATAGATCCACCGGTTCCCCTCCCGCGCGACCGCTTTCGGCTTAGGCCGAATGCACCAGCTTGCCGGCAACATAGGTTTGCACGACCCGCCCGGTAAAGCGCGCATTTTCAAACGGCGTATTCTTGGAGCGAGAAACGATCGCCTCTTCGTAAAGCACCCAAGGCTCGTCGAGATCGAGGACGGTGATATCGGCCTTGGCGCCGGGTTTCAGCGTACCGGCGTCGAGACCGAAGATCGCCGCCGGCCGCGTCGACATCGCATCGATCAGGCGCATCAGCGGAACCTGGCCGCTGTGATGCAGGCGAAGCGCGGCCGCGGCCAGCGTTTCCAGGCCGATCGCCCCATCGGCAGCATCGGCAAAGGGCAGCCGCTTGGTGTCGACGTCCTGCGGGTCGTGCGAGGAGACGATGATATCGATCGTGCCGTCGGCCAGTGCCTCGGCCATGCCGATCCGGTCGTCCTCGCTGCGCAGCGGCGGCGAAAGCTTGAAGAATGTCCGGTATTCGCCGATGTCGTTCTCATTGAGCGCGAGATTATTGATCGACACGCCGCAGGTGACGTTGGCGCCACGCTCGCGTGCGGTACGGATCGCGGCGGCCGATTCGGGAACCGAGATCTGGGCGGCGTGATAGGCGGCACGCGTCAGTCCGGCGATGCGCAGGTCGCGCTCGAGCGGAATGATCTCCGCTTCGCGCGGGATCCCGGAAAGGCCGAGCCAGCTTGCAAGCAGGCCCTCGTGCATGACGCCGTTGGCACCGAGATACTTGTCGCGGGTCTCAAGAGAGATGACGGCGCCGAATTCGCGCGCATAGGTCATGGCGCGGCGCAGGACCAGCGTGTCGTGAATCGAGCGACGACCATTGGTGAAGCAGACAGCACCCGCTTCGCGAAGCAGGCCGAACTCGGTCATCTCTTCGCCGGCAAGACCCTTGGTCAGCGCTGCGGCCGGGTGTACGTTGACGAGCGCCTTGTCGCGCGCCGTCTTCTTCACATACTCGACGAGCGCGATGTCGTCGATGACAGGGTCGGTCTCCGGCATGGCGATGAAGGTGGTGACGCCGCCGGCAGCGGCGGCCCGCGATGCGGACTCGAAGGTCTCGCGGTGTTCGCTTCCCGGTTCGCCGACGAAGACGCGGGCATCGACGAGGCCCGGAACGGCGGTGAGGCCGGCGCAGTCCTTGACGAAGGCGCCATCCGGCGCGCCCTGGTTCTGGGCATCGGCACCGGCAGCAAGGATAAGGCCGTCGTCGCCGACGATAACAGTGCCGACTTCATCGAGATTGCGCGAGGGATCGACGATGCGAAGGTTCTTCAGAACGAGTGGTCTGGTCATGTGCGCGGCCCCTGGTTCTGCGAGAGAAGCAGCGTTTCCATAACCGCCATGCGCACGGCAACGCCCATCTCGACCTGCTGTTCGATCACGCTCTGCGGCCCGTCGGCGATTTCCGAGGCGATCTCGACGCCGCGGTTCATCGGCCCGGGATGCATGACAAGCGCATCCGCCTTGGCTGCCTTCAGCTTTTCCGCATCGAGCCCGTAGTAGTGGAAGTATTCGCGTACAGACGGCACGAAGGACCCGGCCATGCGCTCGCGCTGCAGGCGCAGCATCATGACGACATCGGCATCCTTCAGGCCCTCGGCCATCGAGTGGTAGACTTCGACGCCCATGTCGGCGATCCCGGAGGGAAGCAGCGTCGCCGGTGCGACGACCCGAACCCGTGCGCCCATCTGGTTCAGGAGCAGGATGTTGGAGCGCGCAACGCGCGAGTGAAGCACGTCGCCGCAGATCGCCACGATGATGCGCGAGAGCTTGCCCTTGGCGCGGCGGATCGTCAGCGCGTCGAGCAGCGCCTGCGTTGGGTGCTCGTGCTGGCCGTCGCCCGCGTTGACGACGGAGCAGGAGACCTTTTGTGCGAGAAGGGCTGCGGCTCCGGCCGAGGAGTGGCGCACGACCAGCACGTCCGGGTGCATGGCGTTCAGCGTCATTGCCGTGTCGATCAACGTTTCGCCCTTCTTCACCGAGGAATTGCCGACCGACATGTTCATCACGTCGGCGCCAAGGCGTTTGCCGGCAAGTTCGAAGGAAGATTGCGTGCGGGTCGAGGCCTCGAAGAAGAGGTTGATCTGCGTCAGACCCCGAAGCGTCGACGTCTTCTTTTCTCTTTGACGGGAGATTTGGACGGCTTCATCGGCGCGATCGAGCAGATAGGTGATATCCTGCTCCGTGAGCCCCTTGATGCCGAGCAGGTGGCGATGCGGGAAAGTGATCATGGGCCGCCCTTGCGCTCTGGAAATGTGGTCGCTCTATAAGACCTGGTCCCCGGCACGGCAAGGCTTGCGCGGTTCAGTCCGCAGAAAACTTGCAACGGCGATCCTATCTTTTCTTCGCCCCGTTCCGTGGTCGAGAAACTTGCGCTAGAACCGGCCCATGAATCAGATGAACCGGACTGAACAGAAACTCGCCGAGCTCAACCAGCCCAAGCCCTGGTCCGGTGTCAACGCCTATCGCTCCGATCCGCTGGTGGTCGACATCACATCGGGCATGAGCAAGACGCTGCGCGATGAGTTCGACGTGCTCGGCCGCTACGTCACCTCGCCGGAGGCCCAGGAACTGGCGCGCATGGCGAACGAAGGTCCGCCGAAGCTGAAGACCCACGGGCCGCGCGGCGAGCGTCTCGATGTCGTCGAGTTCCACCCGGCCTGGCATGCGCTGATGCGCCGCTCGATGTCCTCGGGCCTGCACGCGTCCGCCTGGGAAAATCTGCCGGACGAGCGCAGCCAGTCGCACAAGACGCGGGCGATCCGCTTCTATCTGACGGCGCAGCTCGAATGCGGTCATCTCTGCCCGCTGACGATGACCAGTGCATCGCTGGCAGCGATCACTGCGTCGCCGGCGGTGCAGAAGGAGTGGGCGCCGAAGATCCTGTCGCGAAAGTACGATTCCACCAACCGTCCGTGGATGCAGAAGTCGGCCGTCACCGTCGGCATGGGCATGACCGAGAAGCAGGGCGGCACCGACGTGCGCGCCAACACTTCGACGGCCGAACGGGTGGGCGAGGGCATCTATCGGCTGAATGGCCACAAGTGGTTCATGTCGGCGCCGATGAGCGACGCTTTCGTCATGCTGGCGCAGACCCGCGAAGGGCTTGCCTGCTTCCTGGTGCCGAGGCTCCTGGAAGATGGCAGCGCCAACGGCCTGCGGTTCCAGCGGCTGAAGGACAAGCTCGGCAACCGCTCCAATGCGTCTTCCGAGGTCGAGTTCTCAGACACGTTCGGTTTCATTCTCGGCGCGCCGGATGCCGGCCTCCGCACGATCCTCGACATGGTGACGCTGACGCGGCTCGACTGCGCGCTCGCTTCCGCCGGCATGATGCGCGCCTCGCTTGCCGAAGCCGTACATCATACGCGCGGCCGCAAGGTTTTCGGCAAGCCGCTCGTCAGCCAGCCGATGATGACGCGGGTGCTCGCCGACATGGCGCTCGACGTTGCCGCGGCAAGCGCACTTTCGTTCCGCCTGGCCGAAGCCTTCGACAAGGCGCGCAGCAGCGTGGAAGACGCGGCCTACGCGCGGATCATGACGCCGGTTGCGAAATACTGGGCCTGCAAGATCGCGCCGGCTCTGATCTATGAGGCGATGGAGTGCCTCGGCGGCAACGGCTATGTGGAAGAGCGGGCACTGGCGCGCCACTACCGCGAAGCGCCTGTGAATGCCATCTGGGAAGGCTCCGGTAACGTCATGGCGCTGGATGTGCTGCGGGTTCTCGCCAAGGGCAAGGATCTGTTCGAGCAGCTCTTCGTCGTGCTGGCCCGTGATCTCGGCCCGTCCGGTCGCAAGACGATCGACGTGCTGCGCGCGGCTATGTCGCTGTGCGAGCGTGATGAGGGTGCGGCCCGCATGCTGGTCGAGCAACTGGCGCTCGCCGCCGCTGCCGCCGAGCTCTACCGTCTCGGTGCCGGTCGCATTGCCGATGCCTTCCTCGAATCGCGCCTGGCTGCCGGGTGGCGCTCGACCTACGGCATGCTCGATTCGCGCTTCGATTCCGCCTACATCCTCGACCTTCTCTATCCCCCTGCGGCCTGAGCCGCAGGACGTCCGGCGTAAGCCGTCAGGCCGCTGCGGGATAGGCCGTCAGCCCCCTGCGGCGTAAGCCGTCAGGTAGAGGACCAGCGGTATCGTGAAGAACGAAACGACCGTCTGGACGGTCGCGACCGCCGCATAGAGTTCGGCGTCGCCATCCATCTGCTTGGCCAGTAGATAGCCGTTCATCGCGGTCGGCACGGCCGCGCCGAGCGCGATGACCAGCAGAGCATCGCCGCGAATGCCGAGCAGGTAGCTCGCGCTCACCATGAAGACCGGCATCACGATCAGCTTGAGGAAGACCGCGAGCAACGCCGTCCTGCTGGGCTTGAGCGCATCGGATGCCCGCAGGCCCGCACCGACCATCACCAGGCCGAGGCTGAGCGAGGCGCTTGCCAGCATATCGATCGTGGCCATCACTGGGCCGTAGATCTTCAATCCGATCATGTTGACGAGAATACCGAGCACCGAGGCGACGATCAGCGGATTGGTGACGATCTTGGCGAAGAAGCGGCGGAAGTCGCGATTGCCACCGCCGAACCAGACGAGAACACCGATATTGTAGAGATTGATCGGGATGATCACGAGCGTCATCACCAGGGCGGTCAGTGTCAGGCCGATCGGGCCATAGAGTTTCTGCGCGATCGCCAGCGCCATGAACCCATTCCAGCGTGTCGCCGTCTGGAAGACCGAGGTGAAGGACGCACCTGATACCTGGCGGTTCCGCAGCATCGGCCACAACAGCAGCACGACGACCGACATCAAACTGACGCTTCCGATCGTTGCGATCGCCGTCGCATCGGCCTTCAATCCGGCAAAATCGGCCTGGGCGAGCGTCGAAAACAACAGCGACGGGAAAAGGATGAAGTAGCCGAATTGCTCGAGCCCGAGCCAAAGACCCTGATCGATCAAGGTCGAACGCTTGAGCCAGGCGCCAAGCAGAACCAGGAGGAAGACGGGAAGAATGCTTTCAAAGACGACGGTCATGGGGGAGGGCCTGCGTGCGGGACGTCTATCGCTACCTCAAATCATCGCCGACCGGAATGCGCTGGTGGCACGAGGCGGCGATCAAACGGGAGTGTCCCGCCTTCAAGGATCCGCGACCGGACTGCCCTGTGAAAATTAACCTTAACAAATGGTTTACGTTGCGCGGGTCGCCGCAAGGGCGGAGATTGATCCGGCATTTTAATGGATTCCGGAATGGAGCGGTTCGGTGAGAACTGGTCTTATGATCATCATGATGATGTTTTTTGCCGGACTGGCGCTAGATATCGCAGTTCCCGCGATGGTTCTTGTGGCCGTCGTGCTGGCTGACCGCGCGATTTACCCAGTTGTCTTTCGGCAGATCTCGGAAAGGGGAGCCGCATGAAGTGGTTTCTGATCCTTTGGGGCGGGCCGATCCTGCTGCTGGGCTCCTGGTATGGCCTGTCGTACTACGACATGAGCTTCGGCTTCTTCATGCTGACGAGGCAAACCCATGATCTGGTGTTCCAGATCTACGGCAATGTCCTCGGCATCCCGCCGGAAACCATTCCGCCGCTCGTAGCCCGCGCGATCGTCGTCGACAGCCTGATCGTTTTCGCCATTATCGGCTTTCGCAAGCGCCGCCAGATCGCCGCCTGGTATCGTCGCCACTTCGGTGCCGCGGCCCCTCAGTCCGAGAGGCCGTCTCTTGCCAGCGACGCCAGCCTGTCGAGCGCGCCCTGAAGAATGAACGAGGCCGCGGCCGAATCGATGCGTTCGGCCCGCTTGCGTCGTGACACGTCCATCTCGATCAGCACCCGCTCGGCCGCGACGGTCGAAAGCCGTTCATCCCAGAAGGCAAAGGGCAGGGGCGTTTTCTGTTCCATGTTGCGCACGAAGGCGCGGGTCGCCTGACAGCGCGGCCCCTCGCTGCCGTCCATATTGACGGGCAGGCCGATGACGAAGGCCGCGATCTTTTCTTTCGTCGCTGCCGACAGCAGCGCCTCCGCGTCCACGCCGAACTTGACCCGACGGATCACCTCGCGCGGGGTCGCAAAGCGGCGACCGAGATCGGAGACCGAGAGGCCGATCGTTTTCGTGCCGAGGTCGAGGCCTGCAATCGCCTGGTTCGGCTGTAGCTGGGCTGCGAGTTCTTCGATGGTGAGAATTGCCATGGGATTGTCGATTCGATCTTTGCGCGGAGAGTTGTCTGATCCATATGCTGTTGCGACAGACAAATCATCAGGGAGATCGTCATGAAGATCAAATGGCTCGGCCATGCCGCCTTTCACATCGAAACGGCAAAGTCCAAAATCCTGATCGACCCCTTCTTTACCGGCAATCCGGCGTTCCGCGACGAGGAGCGCCGGGACGCGACCGCCGGGCTCACCCACATTCTCCTGACCCATGGTCACGGCGACCATGTCGGCGATACCATTGCGATCGCCAAGGAGACGGGCGCGACGGTCGTTGCCAATGCCGACCTTGCCGCCTGGCTCGGCCGGCATGGCGTCAAGGCGCTGGAAATGGGGAACACCGGCGGCACGATCAATCTCGGTAGTTTCTCGACGACCTTCGTCAACGCGCTGCATTCGTCGGCGCAGTTGACCGAGGACGGCGTCTCGCACTCGCTCGGCAATGCCAACGGCCTGGTGCTGCATTTCGAGGACGAGCCGACGCTCTATCACATGGGTGATACGGACATCTTCTCCGACATGGCGCTGATCAACGAGCTGCATCAGCCGGAGATCGGCATCGTGCCGATCGGCGATCGTTTCACCATGGGCGGGGCGGTTGCGGCCCTGGCCTGCCAGCGCTTCTTCAAGTTCTCGACAGCCATCCCCTGCCATTACGGCTCGTTCCCGATCATCGACCAGACCCCGGAAACCTTCGTTGCCGGCATGGAAAGCGCGTCGACCAAGGTGGCGACGCCGCACGTCGGCGGCGTCGTCGAGATCTGATGTTGCGCCGGGCCTTTTGACGAGAGGCCCGGTCCTCCGGTAATTCCCCCGTTGCGTGGCTCGCCCTGCGCCATTATAGCGGGGGAAGTTCCAGTTACCGGAGACGATCATGTCCGTAGACCTTGCCACCGTGAAGCGCGTCGCGCGCCTTGCCCGTATCGCCGTCAGCGAAGAAGAAGCCGAACGGATGATGGGTGAGCTCAATGGCATCCTCGGTTTCGTCGAGCAGCTCTCCGAAGTGAATGTCGATGGCGTCGAGCCGATGACCTCGGTCACGCCGATGGATATGAAGAAGCGGACGGACACGGTATCGGACGGCAACAAGGCCGACGACATCGTTGCCAATGCGCCGAATTCCGATCGCAATTTCTTCCTCGTTCCGAAGGTGGTCGAGTAATCTCCCGCCAGCCGCCCCGACGTTTCTGATTGCGAAAGCCAGATTTTACCATGACCGACCTTACCAGCCTGACGATTGCCGAAGCCCGCAGCAAGCTCGCCGCGAAGGACATCACCGCCGTCGAACTGACCGACGCCTATCTCGGCGCGATCGATGCCGCCAATGAGGCGATCAACGCCTACATCGCCGTCACACCCGAAAAGGCACGAGAGATGGCCAAGGTCTCGGATGCGCGTATCGCCGCCGGCAAGGCCGGTGCGCTCGAAGGCATCCCGCTCGGCATCAAGGACCTCTTCGCCACCGAAGGCGTGCACACCCAGGCCTGCAGCCACATCCTCGACGGTTTCGCGCCGCGCTACGAATCGACCGTGACCCAGAACCTCTGGAACGACGGCGCCGTCATGCTCGGCAAGCTGAACATGGACGAGTTCGCCATGGGCTCGTCGAACGAGACCTCCTACTACGGCGCGGTCAAGAACCCGTGGCGCGCCAAGGGCTCCAATCTGGATCTCGTGCCGGGTGGCTCCTCCGGTGGTTCCGCCGCAGCCGTTGCCGCGCATCTCTGCGCCGGCGCGACCGCCACCGATACCGGCGGCTCCATCCGCCAGCCGGCAGCCTTCACCGGCACCGTCGGCATCAAGCCGACCTATGGTCGCTGCTCGCGCTGGGGCACCGTCGCTTTCGCCTCGTCGCTCGACCAGGCAGGCCCGATCGCCCGTGACGTGCGCGATGCCGCGATCCTCCTGAAGTCGATGGCAAGCGTCGACACCAAGGACACGACCTCGGTCGATCTGCCGGTGCCGGATTACGAAGCCGCGATCGGCAAGTCGATCAAGGGCATGAAGATCGGCATTCCGCGTGAATACCGCGTCGATGGCATGCCGGAAGAGATCGAAGCGCTCTGGCAGCAGGGAATTGCCTGGCTGAAGGAAGCCGGTGCCGAGATCGTCGACATCACCCTGCCGCACACGAAATACGCGCTGCCGGCCTACTACATCGTCGCTCCCGCCGAGGCCTCCTCGAACCTTGCCCGCTATGACGGCGTTCGCTACGGCCTGCGCGTCGACGGCAAGGACATCGTCGACATGTACGAAAAGACGCGCGCCGCCGGCTTCGGTCACGAAGTCAAGCGCCGCATCATGATCGGCACCTACGTGCTTTCGGCTGGCTACTACGATGCCTACTATCTGCAGGCGCAGAAGGTGCGCACCCTGATCAAGCGCGACTTCGAACTGGCGTTCCATGCCGGCGTTGACGCCATCCTGACGCCGGCGACGCCGTCGTCTGCCTTCGGCATCGCCGACGAGGATCTGGCATCCGATCCGGTCAAGATGTACCTCAACGACATCTTCACGGTAACGGTGAACATGGCCGGCCTTCCCGGTATTGCCGTTCCCGGCGGTCTCGACCACAAGGGCCTGCCGCTTGGCCTGCAGCTGATCGGCAAGCCGTTCGAGGAAGAGACGCTGTTCAAGACGGCGCATGTGATCGAACAGGCGGCCGGCCGCTTCACACCCACCAAATGGTGGTAATCTCTTGAGGGGCGGTACCGACGAGGTACCGCCCTTTCTTCTTCGGTTGCATTGAAAGCCACTCTTGTCGCGGAAGGAGACCGCGTCATGCCCGTCATCCGCCATGCCCGCGCCGGCGACGTCGACCGGCTGGCCGAAATCGGCCTTAGATCCTGGCAGTCGGCAATTGCGGGCCTCGCCGATGGCGAAAAGATGCGGCGCGTGGCCGAGGCCGCATTTCTCCGTTTTCTGTTCGATCACTGGCTTTCCGTTTTGCTCGTCGAAGGCGAAGGCGCCATCTGCGGTTGGGTGGCGTGCGAGAACTTCGACAATGCGATCTCCGATCTATGGATCGAGCCGCAGCTCCAGGGCAGGGGCTTCGGCGGGCTGCTGTTTGCTGAGATCGAGCGTCGTATTGCTGCGGACGGATTCGACGCGGCCACCACCAAGACGCACGCGCGCAACGACCGCGCCGTGCGCTTCTTCCGCAATCACGGCTATGGCGTGAGTTGGCTGTCGACCGCCTATGCGCCGCAACTCGACAGCGACGTTGCCTTCATCGGTCTGAGCAAATCTCTGGAGCAAAGCCCGGATCATTGACACCCCGCCACCTCATGCATGGCAGCCACGCGCAAAGCCGGCTGGCCTATTCACACCGCATTCATTAGGCCCATGAAATATTATGGGGTATGACGTTGTGGTGGGGCACCGCAAGGGGGGCGCTTGTTGCAGATGCTGGATAAAACGGTTCCGCGACCGTTGGTTCTGAGACCTTTCCACCATTCGTTTTGGCTTGCCGGCCTGGGCGTGATCGTCTTCACCGCCTGCGTGCTCGGCATCTTGAGTCGCCCGGTCGGCATGCTGGCTTCGATCTGGCCGGCAAATGCGATTCTGCTCGGCCTGCTGATCAGAAGACCGTCGCTCGCCAGCCCGGCTGGATGGCTGACGGCGGCATTGGCCTACGTTCTTGCGGACCTGGTGACCGGCGCGGATCTCTATGAAGCCGCGGCGTTGAATGCGGCCAACATGGTCGGCGTCGTCATCGGATTCCTGCTCTATCGCCGCTTTTCGCCGGAGCATCGGCACCTGCGCCGGGCGCGCTCGGTCCTTTACATGTTCGCTGCCTCCTCCTTGGCGGCGATGGGCGCCTCGCTCGTCGGAGCGGTCGCGGTTCACCTGTCCTTCGGCAAACCCGTCGCGGACGCATTCGTCGCCTGGCTCACCACCGAGCTGGTCAATTATGTGGTTCTGCTCCCGGTGTTCCTGGCAGCGCCGCTTCCTGAAGACGGTTTGCGATCCCGTGCCACGAGAATGACGGTTTCAACGGCCTCTGCTTCTGCAACCGTCTGGCCGTTCGTCTCCCTGGTCTTGTCCTGCGCTGCGGCGCTCGTCATCGGCGGCCCAGGCGCTTTCGCTTTCCCGGTGCCGGCACTCTTGTGGTGCGCGCTCAGCTATGGCTTGTTCCCGGTGACGATCCTGACGGCGATCGTCTGTGTGTTGACGCAGATTGCCGTTGCCTCCGGCGCCCTGCATCTCGGCGTCAGCGGCGTTGCCGAGGAGACGCTCACCTCCACCCGGCTGGGGACGACCCTTCTTGCGCTCTGCCCGCTGGCGGTCGCCAGCGTCGATGCCGCACGACGGGCGCTGATTGGGCGCCTGTCCCATGCGGTCGATTATGATTTTCTGACCCAGTGCCTGGCGCGCGCGACCTTCATGGCGCGCGCGGCCGCGCTGATCGCAGCGCCGGTCGCCCGAAAAGGCGGGACGGTGGTAATGATGCTCGACATCGACCGCTTCAAGGCGATCAATGACACCTATGGTCACGCCGTCGGCGATCAGGTGCTGGTCTCGGTCGCAGGCGCCGTTCGCGGGACGCTGCGTTTTGAGGATCTCGTCGGTCGGCTTGGCGGCGAAGAGTTTGCCGTTGTGCTGGTTCGGCAATCCCCGACTGATGCGCTCAAGGTCGCCGAGCGACTGCTCGAGGCCGTGCGCGCGCTCCATATCGATCTGGAGCAGGGCGGAAGGATCGCCGTCACCATCAGCATCGGCGCTGCCGAAGTCATGACCCGCGACACCGGTCTCGACGGCCTGCTGCTTGCGGCCGACCGCGCGCTCTACCAGGCGAAGGCTGCGGGCCGTGACCGCGTGCAATGCGCTGCCCCGTCGAGCGCTCACGCAACGTAAGTCACTTTCCGTAAAGTAAAGTGCGCATCTGACGATACCGGGCATGCTGGCATGCCCGGTATCGTTCGTATTCGCCGCTAGCGGTTGTTAAGTTCGGAGCGCACGAGCTGCAGCCCGCGTTCCGTGATGCGGTAGGGTTTTCCGCCGGACGATGAAATCGCCTTCTTCCGCTTCAATTTGCGGAAAAGTTCGAGGTCGAAGCCGGGATAGACCCAGCCGTCACGGGTGAAGCACCGGATTTCGGTGATCGCCTTGTCGTCGCGGGTGATTTCGATGCGGCCGCCCTGGGCCAAATGATGAAGAATGCGCTGTTCTGCGCGCGAGATGTCCATTGTCTGAATGTTCCGGAATCGCGTTCGTTTGAACGCAGGAAAACGTTCCGCAAATTACTGAAGATGCGGGGTGACGTTTCCGGCCCGTGCGCGCAATCAAAGCGGATTACGCGGACGGGCTTTACCGGGACTCAGGCGAAGAACGGAACATAAAAACTCCAATAGAACGGTGCCTTCCTAAAAGGCCGTCGTTCGCGCGTCAAGGTGTCATTGCAACGCCAGGGTGCCAATGGCCGCCAGCGCCACTTGCAAGACGATGATCAACGCGAGGCGCGTGCGAAAGGGTTCCTTACGCGTCTTGTGTCGGAAGATATGGCGCGCCGTCATCGCTCCCGGGCTGCCGCCGAAAAAGGCGAGAGTGAGCAGGGTCCGCTCGCTGATCCGCCGTCGGCCGGAGCGCGCCGCTTGCTTGTCGTACCAGAACAGCCCGAAGGCCGCCAAGTTGATGAGAATTGCGAACGAGAGCAGGGCAGGGCCGATGGACATGAGCGAAGTCTTGCCGATAGGCGCTAAACGGTGGTTAAGAGAGGCTCGCCGTCCGCATGAGATTGCATATGGCGCTTCTGATCCAGCCGAACAACTTGCACCGGCGGACCAATTGTTCTACCGAGAAACCAAGAATTCAGGCTTCAAAGAAGAGCATGATATGAGCATTGTCGACGTCCGCACCCCCGATCCGAAACGCTTCATCCCCGGCGCCACTGGCGACTGGGAAGTCATCATCGGCATGGAAGTCCATGCCCAGGTGCTTTCCAATTCGAAGCTGTTCTCGGGCGCATCGACGGAGTTCGGCAATGCGCCGAATGCGAACGTCTCGCTGGTCGATGCCGCTATGCCCGGCATGCTGCCCGTGATCAACGAGGAATGCGTGAAGCAGGCGGTACGCACCGGTCTCGGCCTCAAGGCCGCGATCAACAATCGCTCGATCTTCGACCGCAAGAACTATTTCTATCCGGACCTGCCGCAGGGCTATCAGATCTCGCAGTTCAAGGATCCGATCGTCGGCGAGGGCAAGATCATCATTTCGGTCGGCCCGGATCGTCAGGGCCAGTTCGAGGATGTCGAGATCGGCATCGAGCGCCTGCATCTGGAACAGGATGCCGGAAAGTCGATGCACGACCAGCATCCGTCGATGTCTTATGTCGACCTCAACCGCTCGGGCGTGGCGCTGATGGAGATTGTCTCCAAGCCGGACATGCGCTCGTCGGATGAGGCCAAGGCCTACATGACGAAGCTGCGCTCGATCGTGCGCTATCTCGGCACGTGCGACGGCAACATGGACGAAGGCTCGATGCGCGCCGACGTCAACGTTTCCGTGCGTCGTCCGGGCGAGGGCTTCGGCACGCGCTGCGAAATCAAGAACGTCAACTCGATCCGCTTCATCGGCCAGGCGATCGAATACGAGGCACGCCGCCAGATCGGCATTCTTGAGGACGGTGGCAGCATCGACCAGGAGACCCGCCTGTTCGACCCGAACAAGGGCGAGACCCGCTCGATGCGCTCCAAGGAAGACGCGCACGACTACCGCTACTTCCCGGATCCGGACCTGCTGCCACTGGAGTTCGACGACGCCTTCGTCGAGGCGCTGAAGGCCGACCTGCCGGAACTGCCCGACGACAAGAAGGAGCGCTTCGTGCGCGACCTCGGCCTCTCGGTCTATGACGCCTCGGTGCTCGTCTCCGAAAAGTCGATCGCCGATTATTTCGAGGCGGTTGCCGAAGGGCGTGACGGCAAGATTGCCGCCAACTGGGTCATCAACGACCTGCTCGGTGCCTTGAACAAAGCCGGCAAAGCCATTGAAGAGACTCCGGTTTCCCCGGCACAGCTCGGCGGCATCATCGATCTCATCAAGGCCGAGACCATCTCCGGCAAGATCGCCAAGGACCTCTTCGAGATCGTCTGGAACGAGGGCGGCGACCCGGCCGAGATCGTTGAAGCGCGCGGCATGAAGCAGGTGACCGACACCGGCGCCATCGAGAAGGCCGTCGACGAGATCATCGCCGCCAACCCGGATCAGGTCGCCAAGGTGCAGGCCAAACCTTCGCTCGCCGGCTGGTTCGTCGGCCAAGTGATGAAGGCGACCGGCGGCAAGGCCAATCCGCAGGCCGTACAGGCGCTCGTCAAGGCCAAGCTCGGCATCGAGGAATAACGATGTTCTTCGTGCGCACGGCAAGCGAGCGCGACCTGGAGAAGGTTCGCGCTCTGCTGATCGAAACGTGGCACGCGACCTATGACACTTTCTACGGTGTCGAGAAGGTCAACGAACTCACGGAGCGCTGGCATTCGCTGCCGGCGCTCAAAGCCCGGCTCGCGCGCAAGAACGCCGAGTTTCTTGTTGCCGACGATGGAAGGCAGCTGGGCGGCATGGGCTATGCGGCGATGTCCGACACGCAAGCCAAGACGGTGGTGCTGCACCAGCTCTATGTCCTTCCGAAGTTCCAGCGCCAGGGCGTCGGTCGCGATATCTTCGCCGAACTCGAAACCTGCTTCCCGGACGCCGAGCGCATGCGCGTCGAGGTCGAGCCGCAGAACCTGCACGCGCTCACCTTCTATCGCGCGCACGGCTTTGCCGAAGTGGGCGAGACCCCGGTTGACGACCCGTCCGGTCTGCCGGCCATCGCTCTGGAAAAGCCGCTTCTCGGCTAGGCGATCCGTCCGATTGCCTGAAGTTTCGCATGCCTGTGGATAAGCTTGAGAGGCACGGCTCTGTCATCGCGCCGTTACCTCCGGGTGTTTGATCCGCGGGCGATGAACGATGTGAGCGGGGAAACCATGGACGCGACCGAACTCTTGATCCGCAAGGCCGAGCGTAAGGACCTCGAAGCGATCGTCGCGCTCTTCGCCAATGATCCGCTCGGCGGCCACGGCGACACGACCGACCCCGAGGCCTTCGCGGACTACGCCGCTGCCTTCGACCGGATTGAAGCCTCGACGCTGCAGACGCTCTTTGTCGCGGTTCTTGAAGGGCAGGTCGTCGGTACTTTTCAAACCGCGCTGCACACGTCTCTGTCGGGGCGTGGAAGCTCCAGCCTGATCGTCGAAGCGGTCCAGACGCGTGCGGACATGCGCGGCCGTGGGATCGGTGAGCGCATGATGCGCCATGCGATCGGCGAGGCGCGGGAGAAGCGCGCAAAGAAGGTAAGGCTCACGTCCAACGCCGTGCGCACCGATGCGCATCGGTTCTACGAGCGTCTCGGCTTTGCGCGCAGCCACTTCGGCTTTCAGCTGCCGTTGAAATGACCGCCTCCGCCTCGGAATCACTGGACAAGCCCTGAGCGGCGGGGCATAAGCGGGAACATTGTTTTGGTATCTGGCCGCCTTCCCAACGGCCGGTCAAGGACGGCATCCATGAAGCTCCTGCTGCAGATTTTCACCTGGTGGAACGAACAGACGATCGGAACGCGCTTTCACACCTGGCGCCACGGTCAACGGGTCGGTCAAGACGAGCTCGGTAATGTCTACTACCAGGGCGGCAAGGACTCCGAAGGCCGCACCCGCCGCTGGGTGATCTACAACGGCTACGCCGAAGCCTCCGCCATTCCGGCCGGCTGGCACGGCTGGATGCATCACCGGACCGACGTTTCTCCGGCTGATGAAAAGTACACGCCGCGCGAATGGCAGAAGGCGCACCGCGTCAATCCGACCGGAACGGCCAACGCCTACCGCCCGCAAGGCTCGATTGCCGCCACCGGCAAGCGTCCCCGCGTGACCGGCGACTACGACGCCTGGACGCCCGGCTCCTGAACAATCTGTTCTCAGTGACGACGACGGACCGCGGAATGGGTTCCTCGATCATGGCGCGGCCACAATTGATGGTTAGCGCCTGAAATCCATCGATGACGAACAGGATACGCGGGAGACAGGCGACTATGGCAGGTTCTGATCTGCGCAAGGCAATCGGCCAAGGAACGCGGCGTTTGGGCTTGTCCCTGCTTGCCGCCTTGCCGCTGGTCGCATCTGCGGAAGCGGTTGACGCAGCCCGCCTTTCCAACGCCGTCGCCGTGTTCTCCGGCATCGACAAGATCACCGGCCGCATCACTACTTTCGACGTCTACATCGGCGAGACCGTGCAGTTCGGCGCCCTTCAGGTCACGCCGCGCGTCTGCTACAGCCGTGACGACACGGAAGCGCAGAAGATCACGACCTTCGTCGAGGTCGAGGAAATCACACTCGACCGCAAGATCCGCCGCATCTTCACCGGCTGGATGTTTGCCGATAGCCCCGGTCTGAACGCCGTCGAGCATCCGGTCTATGACGTCTGGCTGCAGTCCTGCAAGGCGACCTCGGACCTGCCGCCGCCGGACACCGCGCAGAAGCGCTGAGCGGCGGCGTATTCCCATTCTTTGAGATTTGGCTTGGTTAGAAGGCGAGGTCGGGCGACGACATCGCGTTCGCCAGAAGCACTTCGTATTCCGCCTTTGGCACGTCGATGGCACCAAACGACTTCAGGTGCTCGGTGGTGAACTGTGTATCGAGCAGTTCGAAGCCACGCGCCTTCAGTCGCTCGACCAGATGGACGAGGCAGATCTTCGAGGCGTCGGTGCGTCTGGAAAACATGCTTTCGCCGAAGAAGGCCGAGCCGAGCGAAACGCCGTAAAGTCCGCCAACCAGTTGGTCGCCTTCCCACGCCTCGACGCTGTGGGCATAGCCCATCGTATGCAGCGTCGCGTAGAGCGTGCGGATCTTGTTGTTGATCCAGGTGGTTGGCCGGTCGGGAGCAGGGGCAGCGCAGCCGTCCATGACCGCTTCGAACGCGGTGTTGAAGCGGATGTCGAAGGGCTTTCGGCGGATGGTTTTGGCGAGGCTGCGAGAGGTGTGGAAGCCTGCGAGCGGGATCACCCCGCGAATTTCCGGCTCGACCCAGAAGATTTCCGGGTCGTCAGCCGAATCGGCCATCGGGAAGAGGCCGATCGAATAGGCGCGCAGCAGCATGTCCGGCGTAATATCGGGCTGCTTGCTGCGCGTCCCCTTCAATGTCAGGTCCTTACTCGGACGTGGCGGCCAGATGCTTCTCCAGCCAGTGGATATCGTAGTCGCCGTTGGCAATGTCCTGATTATTGATCAGGTCCTGGAACAGCGGAAGCGTCGTCTTGATGCCGTCGATGACAAATTCGTCAAGCACGCGGCGCAGACGCATCATGCATTCGACGCGGGTACGGCCGTGCACGATCAGCTTGCCGATCAGGCTGTCGTAGTAAGGCGGGATCCGGTAGCCCTGATAGGCACCCGAGTCGACGCGCACGCCAAGACCGCCCGGCGCATGGAAATGCGTGATCGTGCCCGGGGATGGGACGAAGGTGCGCGGGTCTTCGGCATTGATGCGGCACTCGATCGCGTGGCCGGAGAACACGATGTCTTCCTGCCGGACCGAGAGGCCACCGCCGGAGGCGACGCGGATCTGCTCGTGCACCAGGTCGATGCCGGTGATCGCCTCGGTGATCGGATGCTCGACCTGAAGACGGGTGTTCATTTCGATGAAATAGAACTCGCCGTTTTCGTAGAGGAATTCGATCGTGCCGGCGCCGCGATACTTCAGCTTCTTCATGGCGTCGGCGCAGACCTGACCGATCTTCATGCGCTGGTCGACGTTGAGCGCCGGGGAGTTTGCCTCTTCCCAGACCTTCTGGTGACGACGCTGCAGCGAGCAATCGCGTTCACCGAGATGCACCGCATTGCCGGCGCCGTCGCCGACGATCTGGATTTCGATGTGGCGCGGCTTGGAGAGGTACTTCTCCATGTAGACGGCGTCGTTGCCGAAAGCGGCAAGCGCTTCGGTGCGGGCCGTCGCAACGGCTTCCTCGAGGTCAGCCTCGCTGCGGGCGACCTTCATGCCGCGGCCGCCGCCGCCGGCGGTCGCCTTGATCAGGACCGGGAAACCGATCTTGCGGGCGACTTCGAGGGCGTTTTCCGGCTTTACTTCGCCGTCGGAGCCCGGAACGACCGGGATGCCAAGTTCCTGCGCCGTTTGCTTGGCGGTGATCTTGTCACCCATGATGCGGATGTGTTCCGCCGTCGGGCCGATGAAGGTGATGTCGTGCGCTTCAAGGATTTCGGCGAACTTGGCGTTTTCCGACAGGAAGCCGTAGCCTGGATGCACAGCGTCGGCACCGGTGATTTCGCAGGCGGCGACGATCTGGTGAATGTTCAGATAGCTATCGCGCGAGGGCGGCGGGCCGATGCAAACGCTCTCGTCGGCGAGGCGCACATGCATGGCGTCGGCGTCGGCCGTGGAATGAACGGCGACCGTGGCGATGCCGAGTTCCTTGCAGGCACGAAGCACGCGAAGGGCGATTTCGCCGCGATTGGCAATGAGAATTTTCGAGATCATCGCCGCGCCGCCTTATTCGATTACGATCAGCGGTTCGCCATATTCGACGGGGGCTGCGTCCTGGACGAAGATTTCGGTGACCTTGCCCGAGCGCGGAGCCGGGATCTGGTTCATTGTCTTCATCGCTTCGATGATGAGGATCGTCTGGCCTTCCTTGACCGTGGCGCCGACTTCAACGAAGGGGCGGGCTCCCGGTGCGGGAGACAGATAGGCAGTGCCGACCATCGGTGCGGTCACGGCATTCTTCGATGCACGGGCGCTCTCGGCGGCAGGAGCAGCAACGGCGTTTGCAGGAGCGGCCACTGCGGCGGGCATCTGGTAAGCCGGCATCTGCGGCATGGCCATCGGCATGGCAACCGGCGTGCCGTTGCGCGAAACGCGAATGCGCAGGTCGTCCTGCTCGACTTCGATCTCGGTCAGATCGGTATCCTTGAGAATGTTGGCGAGATCGCGGATCAGCGCCTGGTCGATACCTGGTTTCTTGTCAGCCATGGAATATGAGCCTCTTGTGTTCTTTTTATTTCGACGGATTTGTCAGGTTCTTTAGCGCATGCAGCGCAAGAATGTAACTCTGGGCGCCGAAGCCGCAGATGACGCCCTTGACGGCGGGTGCGATCATCGACTTGTGGCGGAACTCCTCACGCGCATGGATGTTCGAGAGGTGCAGTTCGACGACCGGAATGCCGATGGCGCGGATGGCATCGTGAAGCGCGATCGACGTGTGGCCATAGGCGGCCGGGTTGATTGCCACGCCCGCGGCGACGTTGCCGGCCTCGTGCAGCCAATCGACCAGCATTCCCTCATGGTTCGACTGGCGGAAATCGACGTCGAATCCGAGCGCCTTGCCTTCTGCCTTGCACATGGCCTCGATGTCGGCCAGCGTCTGGCCGCCATAAATACCCGGCTCGCGCTTGCCCAGCGCATTCAGGTTGGGGCCGTTCAGCACGAAAATGGTCGATGGCATAAGGGATTCCGGTCCGGTCATGGAGGGTTACCTATAGACTGATGGTCCCGCGAGGAAAAGCCCTTTGGGCCCTAGCGGGATTTGTCCACAGTCATGGGAAGGTTTGTCAGCAGGCGGTCTTGCCGCATTCGCGCATATTGGCGACCTTGCCCTCGATCTCCTCGGCGCCGACGGCCCCGAAGACCGCTTCGTTGCCGATGACGTAGGAGGGCGTTCCGGTGATGCCGAGGTCGTTGGCAAGGCTGTAGGCCTCGCGCACGGCCGCATCATGCGGCTCCTTTTCCATTTTCGCGCGCAGGTCCTTTTCGGAGACGCCGAGCTTGGCGGCAACTGCAAGCGCTGTCTCCTCCGTGGCGCGGTCTTCCCCGCCGAGCAGCGCCCGGTGGAAGTCGCCGTATTTTTCCGGAGCGACCAGGCGGAAGGCGGCGCTCACCTTGTGGGCGGCCAGCGAATCCGGTCCGAGGATCGGCAGTTCCTTCAGCACGAAGCGCACGTTCTTGTCCTTGGCGAGGATGTCGTCCATGTCGGAAAGCGCGCGTTTGCAGTAGCCGCAGTTGTAGTCGTAGAACTCGACAACGGTGACGTCGCCCTTGGGATTGCCGAGCACCATGTCGTAGTCGGAATTGAAGATCGCCTTGTTGTTCTCGGTGATCGCGCTTTCCGCCGCTTCCTGCTGCTTGGCGCGCTGTTTCGTCGTCAGCGCCTCCTGGACCTCGAGCATGATCTCCGGATTGGCGATCAGGTATTCCTTGATGAAGGCGCCGATCTCTTCCTTCTGCTTCGCGTCGAGCGCGAATGCGTTCTGGGGCAGGCTGACCCCGGCTACGAGCGCTGCGAGCGTCCCGGCGGCAATCATCTTGGTGCTGAAGTTCATTTCTACCTCGTTGTCCTTGCGTATCCCGTGTGTCGTCCATCGCGTGTCGCCGGGTCAACCGGCTGTTCTGAATGACAACAGGATTCCTCGTATTCGCAATATGCCGGCAGCATAGGGTGGGTGCCGCGGAAACGAAACGGCAAAATCGGCGGAAATACGGCACTCGCGGACTTGTGAAGGTCATTTTCATCGGGCAAAGGGCTGGAGAACAGCCGCATATCGAGGATTTTCCGTTGGTAGATTTGTCAAAACGCAGTGCCGTCGAACCTTTCCATGCGATGGACGTACTGGCGGAGGCGACCCGTCGCCGGGATGCCGGCCACCCGGTGATTTCGATGGCCGTCGGGCAGCCCGCCCACCCGGCGCCGAAGGCAGCTCTTGAAGCGGCGCGCAAAGCGCTTGAACATGGCCGGCTCGGCTATACCGATGCGCTCGGCACCTTGTCGCTGCGCACAGCAATCGCCCGGCACTATGAAAAGCGCCACGGCATCGCGCTCGATCCGCAGCGGGTCGCGGTCACCACCGGCTCATCCGCAGGCTTCAATCTCGCTTTCCTGGCCCTCTTCGATCCTGGCGATTGCGTCGCGATCGCGAGGCCCGGCTATCCGGCCTATCGCAACATCCTCGCAGCGCTTGGCCTGACGGTCGTCGAGGTCGAGGCCAATGCCGAGACCGGCTTCACTCTGACGCCTGAAAGTCTTTCGCGTGCCGCTGCGAAAATAGGCCGTCCATTGAAGGGCGTGCTTTTGGCGAGCCCAGCCAACCCGACCGGAACGGTGACGGGTAGGGCGGGCATCAAGGTGCTGGCTGACTATTGCCGGGCCGAATCGATCGCCTTCATTTCCGACGAGATCTATCACGGACTGACCTTTGCCGGCGAAGAGGCAAGCGCGCTGGAGGTGACCGACGAGGTAATCGTCATCAACTCCTTCTCGAAATACTATTGCATGACCGGCTGGCGGATCGGCTGGATGGTGCTGCCGGCTGACAAGGTGCGCGGCTTCGAGCGCATCGCCCAGAGCCTCTACATCTCGCCGCCCGAGCTCTCGCAGATCGCGGCAGAAGCAGCGCTCAACGCGCATGAGGAGCTCGACCGTTACAAGGCCGCCTATGCCGCCAACCGGGACATGCTCATGAAGCGGTTGCCGGAGATCGGCTTCTCGATCGCCTCGCCGATGGACGGTGCCTTCTACGCCTATGCGGATGTCACCCGCTTTACCAATGACAGCATGGCCTTTGCCAAGCGGATGCTCGCCGAGATCAACGTCGCGGCAACCCCGGGATTCGACTTCGATCCGCTGGAAGGGCACCGCACGATGCGCTTCTCCTATGCCGGCGCCGAGGCCGACATGGTCGAGGCCATGGACAGGATCGCGCGTTGGCTGGCGTGACGCTCTGAACAGGCAGGCAGGGGCAAGTCCCTTCTGCCATCCGCCCAAAGGAAAAGGCCCGGATCGCTCCGGGCCTTTCGTGTTTTCAGAGTTTGGCGCTGGCCGCGCGGCCTCTTAGAAGAAGCCGCGGCGCTGCCACCAGCCGCCCTTTTTGGGCTTGCCCGGCTCTTCCTCTTCGGGCTTCGTCGCGCTCGACGTCACCACCGGTTCGGAAGCGATTTTCGAGAGGTCGCGGTTCGCACGCACAGGCTTGGTTTCGGCAAGGTCGGCCGCAGCCTCTTCCACCGCTTCGACGGCCGGGTCGGCAACCGCAGGCTGGTCTTCGATGGCTGCCTGGGCAACTTCGTCGACGCTTACTGCCGGTTCTTCAGCCTTGACGGCCTTCTTGCGGGTGCGCTTCGGCTTGGCAGGCTTTACGTCCGCCACCTCGGCTTCTTCGGCAACCACAGCCGTTTCCTCAACAGCGACAGCCACTTCGACCTCGGCCGCAGCGGCAGGTGCCTCTACGGTTTCGGCTTCTTCTGCGCCGTCGTCGCCGGCTTCCGCATCGGCACCGGCTTCAAGCTGGCCTTCGCCTTCACCTTCGCCTTCCGGACGGTTGCGGCGGCCGCCACGCTTGCCGCGGCGGCGGCGCTTGCGCTTCTGATCGCCATCGGCGGTCGCGGCGTCTGCATCGACGCCCTCGTCATCGCCTTCGTCCTCATCGGAACCGTCGTCGGCATCGCCTGCCGATTCGGAGACCTGGAGAGCGCTGCCTTCGGCCTGCTGGCCGCCCTTGCCGCGCCGGCGGCGACGGCGCTTGCGCTTGCGTCCGTTCTGATCGTCGGACTGAGCAGCAGCCTTCGGCTGTTCCTGCCGCTGTTCGCCGGCAATTTCTTCTGCTTCTTCCTCGTCGAGATCCTCTTCGATCACGACGTCGTCTTCTTCCTCTTCCGGCTCGAAGTGCAGCAGTTGTTCGATCTTGACCGGGTTTTCGACCGGCTCGCCACGATCGATCGCGAAGTGCTGTGCGCCGACATGGGCATCAGCCTCGATGATGATCGAAACGCCGAAGCGGGCTTCGTAGTCCATGATCGTGCCGCGCTTCTGATTGAGCAGGTAGAGCGCGATATCCGGGATGGTGCGCACGGTGATGTCGTGCGTCGTGTTCTTCAGCAGGTGTTCCTCGATGCCGCGCAAGACGTGCAGTGCAACCGAAGACTGCGAGCGGACGTGACCCGTTCCGTTGCAGTGCGGGCAGGTCTGCATCGTCGATTCGAGCACCGAGGCGCGAATGCGTTGGCGCGACATTTCGAGCAGGCCGAAATGCGAGATGCGGCCGACCTGGATGCGGGCGCGATCGTTCTTCAGGCAATCCTTCAGACGCTTCTCGACCGAGCGGTTGTTCCGCTTTTCTTCCATGTCGATGAAGTCGATGACGACGAGGCCGGCAAGGTCGCGCAGGCGGAGCTGGCGTGCCACTTCTTCCGCCGCTTCCAGGTTCGTCTGGAGAGCGGTGTCTTCGATCGAGTGCTCGCGCGTCGAACGGCCGGAGTTGACGTCGATCGAAACCAGGGCTTCGGTCTGGTTGATGATGATGTAGCCACCGGACTTCAGCGTTACCTGCGGCTGCAGCATGCGGTCGAGCTGCGCTTCGATGCCGGAGCGCGAGAAGATCGGATGCACGTCACGGTAAGGCTGAACCACCTTGGCGTGGCTGGGCATCAGCATCTTCATGAAGCCCTTGGCTTCCTTGTAGCCTTCCTCACCGGAAACGATGATCTCGCTGATGTCCTTGTTGTAGAGGTCGCGGATCGAGCGCTTGATCAGGCTGCCTTCTTCATAGACGAGGCAGGGGGCCGTGGAATTCAGCGTCAGCGTGCGGACGTTTTCCCACAGGCGCATCAGATACTCGAAGTCGCGCTTGATCTCGACCTTGGTGCGGTTGGCACCGGCGGTGCGCAGGATCACGCCCATGCCCTGCGGCACTTCGAGGCCGCGGGCGATTTCCTTCAGGCGCTTGCGGTCCTGCAGATTGGTGATCTTGCGGGAGATGCCGCCGCCACGTGCGGTGTTCGGCATAAGCACCGAGTAGCGACCGGCGAGCGACAGGTAGGTCGTCAGTGCCGCGCCCTTGTTGCCGCGCTCTTCCTTGGCGACCTGAACCAGCAGGATCTGGCGGCGCTTGATGACTTCCTGGATGCGGTACTGCTTGCGCGGCTTGCGAACCTGGCGATCCGGAACTTCTTCCATGGCGTCTTCGGCGCCGACGGATTCGATGATTTCCTTTTCGCCGTCGTGACTGTCGTCGTCATCATCGTCATCGTCATGGCGACGGCGGCTGTCGACATCCTCGGAAATGGCGTCGGTATCGACCATGGCAGCCATTTCGCCGCCATTGCTCTCGTCGCCGTCGGTCGATGCAGCAGCCGCTTCTTCAGCGGCCTTGGCCTTGGTCTTGCGGGTGCGCTTCGGCTTCGCCTTCGGCTTTTCGGCCGGCGCTTCCTCTTCGACGACCGGTGCGGCGTCAGCGACGGCTGCGACCGGCTCGGCTTCAGTTTCCGCGACGACTTCGAGGTCTACGGGAACGGAAAGTTCGCTTGCCGGGGCAGGGGCGGTCTCGACATGCTCGATGTCGTCGTCACGCCGCGCTTCTTCGGCTTCGGCCTTCAAGAGCGCCTGACGATCGGCGAGCGGGATCTGGTAGTAGTCGGGATGGATTTCGGCGAAAGCCAGGAATCCGTGGCGGTTGCCGCCGTAGTCGACGAAGGCGGCCTGGAGCGAGGGCTCCACCCGGGTGACCTTCGCCAGATAGATATTGCCGCGGATCTGCTTCTTATGTTCCGACTCGAAGTCGAACTCTTCTATGCGGTTCCCGCGAACGACAACGACGCGCGTCTCTTCTGAATGAGACGCATCGATAAGCATTTTCTCTGCCATCTAAGCTGTGCTCCTCGGCGCGCCAGCGGAACGGGAGACAGACCTGCTTCCTTAGGAAGACTGCCAAACACGTCGGAAGGTGCGCCGGATATGAAAGTTCCTGTTTGGCGCAGGCGATGGTGCAGCAGCCAGACGACAGCCGGAACATGTGTGTCCCGGGGCCGCGCTACTTCTGACCGATACTGCTGAGTCAACATCAATGACCAAACAAGAATGCCAATGTCCAAGGTCTCATGAAGACCCGATGAATGCGCCCGCTTGCGGGCGTCGGTGAAAAATCACCATCAAGAACTCCGGCCACCGCCGGAAATTTGCGATCCAGTGTACGGGGAGGAAATGCAGCGACGGCGGATGAACACTTGCGACCGCGGAATTGCGATAAGTTAACCGGTCAATCCGGTTCGACCGCACCCTGGCGCCAAGCTTTGGAGAAGCTCCGGCTGCCCGGTCGACTGTTCTATCCCGTCAACACTTTCTCCTTGTGACGCTTTTATGTTTTCTATGTCACATTGGCAAGGGAAAAGCCCGTGCCGCCACAATAATGATCGATTCGCTTGTCCACGTGGAGTAGGTCGATAAACGGTAAATCGATTGTCCCGGCGGGCCGGGGAAGATGATCATTGTCAAGCATTGGTTAACCATAAGGGTTCATTGATCAACCTGTGCGTCCAGCAGCCGTGCGTCGGCTGCTGTTTGGTTTTCTGAGAAAGTGGTGGAGAGCCCGAGGTGAGGCCTTTGGCGGTTTGTATGCGTGGTTCGCTGTTGTCGTTGATGTCGCGCACGGGCAGGCTTCTGCTCGGAGCATCGCTGCTTGCCGGCGGTCTTCTTTTGAACGTGCCGGCGGCTGTTGCCGCCGAGCCGGGGCCTTTGCTCGCCTTTGCTGCGCGGATCGCCGGCGACGATGCACGCACGCGCGTCGTCGTCGAGTTCGATCGCAAACCGGAATTCTCCCTGCACTACGTAGCCGATCCTGTTCGCGTCGTGGTCGACCTGCCGGAAACGGCCTTTGGCCTCAAGGCGGACAGCCTTGAACCGCGCGGCCTCTTCGATGCGATCCGCTACGGCGGCATGGGGGCGGGCAACTCCCGCATCGTTCTTTCGGCGAAAGGCCCCGTGGCGGTAACCCATGCGGAAGTCGTCGCGGAAGAGGGGGGCAAGGGCTACCGGCTCGTGCTCGATGCCGAGCGCGTCGACCAGGCGCGCTTCGATGCGCTTCTCGGTGAACAGCAGTGGACCGGATCGGTCGCCGCCGCCAAGACCGACAGGCCGGTTGCCGTCGCTCCCACGAGGGAAGGCGGGCCGTTCATCATCGCGATCGATGCGGGCCATGGAGGCATCGATACCGGTGCGCTCGCCGGCGAAACGAAGACGGAGGAGAAGCATGTAACGCTCGCCTTCGCGAAAGATCTCGTCGAGGCCCTGAACAAGGGCGCCGGGATCGAGGCTTTCCTCACCCGCGACAAGGACGTCTTCCTCTCGCTTCCCCAGCGCGTACAGATCGCCCGCAACAAGGGCGCCCATCTCTTCATTTCGCTTCATGCGGACGCGCTGCGCCAGAAGGACATCCGCGGCGCGACGGTCTATACCATCTCCGACAAGGCCTCCGACCATCTGGCCGCAAGTCTTGCCGCCCGCGAAAATTTGTCCGACGAAATCGCCGGCGTGCCGCTTCAGAGCGAGCCGGCGGAAGTGGCCGACATCCTGATCGATCTGACGCGCCGCGAGACGCAGGCCTTCTCGGTCAACATGGCGCGCGCCGTCGTTACGTCCTTCGAGGGCCAGATCAATCTCATCAACAATCCGCACCGTTTTGCCGGCTTCCGCGTGCTGCAGGCGCCGGACGTGCCCTCGATCCTGCTTGAACTGGGCTTCCTGTCGAACAAGGAGGACGAAAAACTGCTGCTGGATCCGGAGTGGCGCAAGAAGGTTTCAGAGCGTCTTGCGGTCGCTGTTCAGCGATACCGCGAGCAGGCCATCGCCAGCGGCGGCTGACGCTTGAAGGCAGGCCCGGGAACGAAGTGATTTGTGTCGCCCCGGTAACAGCGCTATGCTTTTCAACGGGATGCGCACGGGATTATCGCATAACAGCCCTATTTTACGCACAATCCGGGACCTAACCGGAATTGCGCCCGGATTTGTTGAGAAACGAGTTGAAGCCCGGAGTTCCCCGCCATATGAGGAGCCGGGCTAGGTGGGGCGTTGCGACGCCAGACGATTTCTCGTGAAAGAGTTTGGTCGGCCCGCTGTATAGAAGCCGGCAGGACAGAGCATGGACTGTCAGTCGGGCGGTTCGGCAATTGGACGATAATTAAGGTACCGGTATCTGACTGATGATCAGGCTGATTGGATATTTCTTCGGGATTGGCGCGTTTCTGCTGCTGGGTGTGGCCGGGGCCGTGGCGCTCTATCTTGGTGTCGTCACCAAGGACCTGCCGGATTACGAGGTTCTGGCGAAGTATTCGCCGCCGGTGACCACGCGCTTCCACGCCGGCAACGGCGCGCTGATGGCGGAGTATGCCCGTGAGCGGCGTCTCTATCTGCCGATCCAGGCCATCCCGGATCGCGTCAAGGCGGCCTTCATCTCGGCTGAAGACAAGAATTTCTATCAGCACCCGGGCGTTGACATCACCGGTCTTGCGCGCGCCATCGCGGTGAACCTGCAGAACTTCGGCTCCGGCCGTCGTCCGGTCGGCGCCTCGACGATCACGCAGCAGGTGGCCAAGAACTTCCTGCTCTCGTCAGACCAGACGATCGACCGCAAGGTCAAGGAAGCAATCCTCTCCTTCCGCATCGAGCAGGCCTACACCAAGGACCGCATTCTCGAACTCTATCTCAACGAGATCTTCTTCGGCCTGAATTCCTACGGCATAGCCGGTGCGGCGCTGACCTATTTCGATAAGTCTGTGACTGAGCTTACCATTGCCGAGACCGCCTATCTCGCAGCCCTTCCGAAGGGCCCGGCCAACTATCATCCGTTCCGCAAGACCGAAGCGGCGCTTGAGCGCCGCAACTGGGTAATCGACCGCATGGTCGAGAACGGCTACGTCACCAAGGCCGATGGCGAAGAAGCCAAGAAGCAGCCGCTCGGCGTCAACCCGCGTCGCGGCGGGGCGCATCTCTTCGCCTCCGACTTCTTCGCCGAGGAAGTCCGCCGGCAGATCATCCAGAAATACGGCGATAACGCCCTCTATGAAGGCGGCCTGTCGGTTCGCACCTCGCTCGATCCGCGGCTGCAGATCGCCGCGCGCAAGGCGCTGCAGGCGGGTCTGCTCAGCTACGACGAGCGTCGCGGCTTCCACGGCCCGGTCAAGTCGATCGAAATCGGCGGCGATTGGGGCGAGCCGCTGGGCGCTGTCGTTGCCTTCAACGACGTGCCGGAGTGGAAGCTTGCCGTCGTTCTCTCCGTCGATGGACAGGGCGCCGAGATCGGCATTCAGCCGGAGAAGGAAGCCTCGGGCAAGATCGTCGCCGAGCGTGTCACCGGGCATATCTCCGCCAAGAACATGCAGTGGGCCTACCGTTCCGCCAGCGGCGACCGCAAGTCGGCGAAATCGCCTGAAGGCGTCTTCGGCGCCGGCGACGTCATCTATGTCGAGCCGCTGCCGGAGAAGGGCGAGTATCGCCTGCGCCAGCCGCCGAAGGTGCAGGGTGGCCTCGTCGCCATGGACCCGCAGACCGGCCGCGTTCTGGCGATGGTCGGCGGCTTCTCCTATGGCCAGTCGGAATTCAACCGCGCGACGCAAGCGATGCGCCAGCCGGGTTCGTCGTTCAAGCCCTTCGTCTACGCGGCCGCCCTCGACAACGGTTATACGCCTGCATCGGTCATTCTCGACGCGCCGATCGAGATCGTCGCTGGTGGCCAGGTCTGGCGCCCGGAAAACTACGGCGGCGGCTCGGCCGGTCCGTCGACGCTGCGTCTCGGCATCGAGAAGTCGCGTAACCTGATGACCGTTCGCCTCGCCAACGACATGGGCATGAACCTCGTTGCCGAATATGCCGAGCGCTTCGGTATCTACGACAAGATGCCGCCGCTGCTCGCAATGTCGCTAGGCTCGGGCGAAACCACCGTCCTGCGCATGGTTTCGGCCTATTCCGTGCTCGCCAACGGCGGCAAGCAGATCAAGCCGTCGCTGATCGACCGAATTCAGGACCGCTACGGCAAGACGATCTTCCGTCACGAAGACCGCACCTGCGACAACTGCAACGCCGGCGATTGGCAGAGCCAGGAAGAACCGGTTCTCACCGACAACCGCGAGCAGGTTCTCGATCCGATGACCTCCTACCAGATCACGTCGATGATGGAGGGCGTGGTGCTGCGCGGCACGGCTGCCGGCAAGATCAAGCTCGATCGTCCGGTTGCCGGCAAGACCGGTACCACCAATGACGAAAAGGACGCCTGGTTCGTCGGCTACACGCCGGACATGGTTGCAGGCCTCTATCTCGGCTTCGACAACCCGGCCCCGCTTGGCCGCGGCGCGACCGGCGGCAGCCTCGCCGTGCCGATCTTCAACGACTTCATGACAGAAGCGGTGAAGGGCACGCGCCCGAGCAAGTTCGTCGTGCCCGAAGGCATGAGCATGGTCGCCGTCAACCGCAAGACCGGCATGGCCGCCCAAGAGGGTGAGCCGGACACGATCATCGAGGCCTTCAAGCCCGGCACCGGCCCGGCCGACACCTTCTCGGTCATCGGCGGTCTTGACCAGTACGTGCCGCCAGAAGAGATCCTCAAGAACTCGCCGCAGGCGAACCAGGCAGTGACCTCCGGTTCCAACGGCCTGTTCTAGTCCTTATCCCCTTCACGCGATGCCCGCCGCCTTTACATCAGCGGTGGGCATCGCTATTTGACGCTCACTTTCCTATCGGTTCACAAGAAGCAGGATCATGCGCAGCGAAATCGAGAACATTGTCGACGAAATCAAGCAGGCCATAAGCCTGCTGAGGAGGCATCTTTGACTGGGATCAGGCGGTAAGACGACTGGACTGGTTGAACAACAAAGCGGAAGATCCGGCGCTTTGGAACGACGCTTCGGAAGCGCAGAAGCTGATGCGCGAGCGCCAGCAACTCGATGACGGCATCAATGGCCTGCGCCGTTTCGAGCAGCAGCTCAATGACAACATCGAACTCATCGAACTCGGCGAGGAAGAGGGCGACGCCGCCATCATCGCCGACGCCGAACAGGCGTTGCGGGATCTCAGAAACGAAGCGGCGAAGAAGCAGGTCGAAGCCATGCTCTCGGGCGAGGCGGATCAGAACGATACCTATCTCGAAGTGCATTCGGGTGCCGGCGGTACCGAAAGCCAGGACTGGGCCAACATGCTTTTGCGCATGTACACCCGCTGGTCCGAGCGCCAGGGGTACAAGGTCGAGCTTCTGGAAATCCAGGACGGCGAAGAGGCCGGCATCAAGTCCGCGACGCTCCTCGTCAAGGGCCACAATGCCTATGGCTGGCTGAAGACCGAATCGGGCGTGCACCGCCTGGTTCGCATCTCGCCCTACGACAGCAACGCGCGCCGCCACACCTCGTTCTCCTCGATCTGGGTCTACCCGGTCGTTGATGATTCGATCCAGATCGACATCAACGAGAGCGATTGCCGTATCGACACCTACCGCTCGTCGGGCGCCGGCGGTCAGCACGTCAACACGACCGACTCGGCCGTGCGCATCACGCACATCCCGTCGGGCATCGTCGTGCAGTGCCAGCAGGAACGTTCGCAGCACAAGAACCGGGCGAAGGCCTGGGACATGTTGCGTGCGCGCCTCTACGAGGCCGAACTGAAGAAGCGGGAAGAGGCCGCCAACGCCGAAGCCGCGTCGAAGACCGACATCGGCTGGGGCCACCAGATCCGCTCCTACGTTCTGCAGCCCTATCAGCTGGTCAAGGACATGCGCACCGGCGTTGAAAGCACGGCACCGGGCGACGTTCTCGACGGTGAACTCAACGAGTTCATGGAGGCCGCCCTTGCGCACCGCGTCAGCGGCGGCGCGGATGCCGTCGTGGATGATCTGAACTAAGGCAGACAGCGGTCTGCACCAGTGCAATTGAAGAGGGCCGGGTGTTCGCATCCGGCCCTTTCTTTTGCTCAGTTGGAGGCACGCTCGATCTTGATGTCGCCGAGATCGTCGATGAGCACGGTCCAGCTCTCAGGCTCTCTCACCGACGGGTCCGTCTTCAGATAGACGGTCGCAAACATGCCGGGCTGCGCGGTGACACCGGTCGAGGTCTCCGGGCGGATGTCGGTGACGTAGGCCTTGAGCGCGGAGAATTCTTCGAGTTCCGCCGACGAAATCACCAGAGGGCCGGCCGAGGTCGCTGCCACCTGCTGCAGATGGATCTGGGCGGTTCCATCCGCCTGGCGAAGCGCGATCAGCTTGTAGTAACCACGCCGGGCGTCGCCCGGCTTTTCGGCGGCCGCGTTCGGATCGAGGGATGAAAGCGGCTCTCCGCTTTCCTCCCAGTAGCCGGTGCTGGTCACGAAGGTCGCCTCAGGCGGAACGATGTTGGCATCCTGAGCCTTGGCGCCGGCACTGCTGAGAAACAGGAACAGCGCGAGGAGGGCGGATCTGTGCATTGGGTCGTCGTCCTTAAGGCGGCGGCTCGGTTGCCGTTTACTGCGGGCCGGCGGAAACCTAGCCGGCAGAATGATACCATAGGTCGCGCGGAGAACGTGCGCTCAGTTCGAAAACTGCTCGGCGAGGATGCGATCCGACCAGGAATGATCGGGATCCGAGAGGATGCGCGCCGTCATGTTTTCCGATTCGGCGATCTTCACCTTGACCACGGACTTCACTTCCTGATGGTCGGCCACCGCGTTTACCGGCCGCTTGTCGGCCTCAAGGATTTCGATCTCGACTGTGACATGGTTCGGCAGAAGCGCGCCACGCCAGCGGCGCGGGCGGAAGGCACTGACCGGGGTCATCGCCAGAAGCGGGGCCTCGAGCGGCAGGATCGGCCCGTGGGCGGAGAGATTGTAGGCGGTGGAGCCGGCAGGGGTGGCGACCAGCAGGCCGTCGCAGGTCAACTCCTCCAGCCTTGTCTTGCCATCGATCAGGACGCGGAGCTTCGCCGCCTGGTAGGACTGGCGGAAAAGGTAGACCTCGTTGATCGCAAGTGCCGTGAAGCTCTCGCCATAGACGTCGGTCGTCTGCATCTCCAGCGGATGAAACGCGTTCTCGACTGCCTGGCAGATTCGGTCCGTCAGGTTCTCCGTGCTGTAGCGGTTCATCAGGAACCCGACCGAGCCACGGTTCATGCCGTAGACCAGCTTGCCGCTGTTCATGGTCTGATGCAGCGTCTGCAGCATGAAGCCGTCGCCGCCAAGCGCGACGATCACATCGGCCTTCGACGGATCATGGTCGCCATAGATCGCCTTGAGATCAGCCGCAGCCTTTTGTGCCTCTTCCGCGGACGAGGCGAGAAAGGCTAGGGAAGTGAACGTTCGGGCCATGAAACTCTAGTCCGCTCGATATGTTATGCGCCGCCAGCGGCAATCTCTCTCTATCGTTTCTGGCATGGCCCGGAACCGAACGCATCTGAAAAATTGGGAGAATTCGCAATTTTGCTTTACACCACATCAGATTATGGTAACTCCCACCAAAGCAAGTGCCCTTATAGCTCAGTTGGTAGAGCGGCTGATTTGTAATCAGTAGGTCGGGAGTTCGAGTCTCTCTGGGGGCACCACTTCATTTCTTCCCCATTGTTTTTTCCGAATTTTTGGCGGCTATTCGAGCCGGAATTTCAGGTTCGGCGTGTTGCCGCGGGTACACCGTCGGCGCAAAGCGAGCAGTTAGTCACGCATCGCAAAGATGGCCATGAACACTGGTGTGCCGATCAGAACGCCGGCAATCGAAAATAGCGGCCCATAGATCAGCGCGCTCAGCGGTATGCCGGCGATGCATACCGCAATGCCATCCTTCAGGCAGTTGTACGGCCCGCCCTCGAATATGCCGTAGACGGGTAGGAACAGCCCCGCGACGATAAGGCTGACAAGGAACGCCAGGACGGCGGAGATGATCAGTCTTCCAAGAGTTCTCATCCTCCTGAAATATAGGGAATCAGTGGTTTCGGCCACCGCCGATTGTTTCTCCAGCGCCGATGAACGGAGGACGAGCATTCGTCAGCTGGCTCTCTTGGAAAGGTCTTGGTCATCGAACACGTTCTTTCGGCTGCCGCCAAAAGCAGCCTTACCAACCCCGCGGCACTGGCGCCGGTCAGATGGGCGGTCGTTCTGCTTTGTGGGTTTGTCGTCTGGAGCCCTGCCAACGCGCAGGAGGGATCCGATTGGACTGAGATGAGTTCGAGCGCGACCCAAGTTTCCGGTTTGGGGGCGGTCCGCTATTCCGTGGGATACAGCAACATCGGTTATGACCACTTTCGTTCGGAGATCGTGGTTGAGTGGCGTGATGGCGGTAAGCGGACGCAGACGATCTACGAAGGCATCTATGACAATCCCCCTGCGAAGGTCTGGGGTGCTAAAGGCCTTCTCTGCGTTTCGATGGAGGCTTGCGCGCGATCGACGAACGCCTGCACAGTGGAGGTGATCGCCTATCGATATGACGTCGGCGCCAAGTCTTTTGCCGAGCTTGCAGACGGCGGCGAGCTTTGCCGCCGATGAGATGCGGAGCCTTGGTCGGAGTAAGCGGTCAACGCTCGATCGATCACCGGCTCCCGCATCGCTTAGTCCGGCGCTCTCCGTGCGTCTCGAGATCGTGACGCCGGTGCAGTCCGAGCAATGGTTCACGATTCGCGATCCCGATGGCAACGTGCTGATGATCTGCCGCTGCTGATCGGAAAAGCCGCGCCGTGCGGCATCAGATGTCGAAGGACGGCCCCATGCGCACAGGAACCTCGCGGCATTTCTGCAGGGCGTTGAGCAGGTTCTCGGCGAGATAGTCGATCAGCGCCCGCGTCGCCGGCAACATGCCCTGGCGGGACGGGAAGACGAGGTGCACGACGACGTCGTTCGACGTCCATTCCGGCAGCACCGGCGCAAGGACGCCGGCGCGGAAAGCGCGCTCGCAGATATGGTCAGGCAAGAGGGCGACCCCCATGCCTTCGATCGCGGCGCGTTCGAGAATCAGGAAATCGCTGCAGCCGACGATCGGACGATGGGTGATTTCCGTCGTGTTGCCATCGATCGAAACCAGCCGCCAGACATCGGTCGGGTGCTGTTCGTTCATCGACAGCGTCGCCTGCTGGCTGAGGTTCTCGATCGTGATCTCGCCGGCGCGGGCGAGGAAGGTGGGGCTGGCTGCAAGCCGCTCGCGAACCTCGCCGAACTTGCGGATGATGAGTTGGTTGTCCGTATCGAGCTGCCCGCGGGCACGCAGCGCCACGTCGACCCGCTCCTCGATCAGATCGATGCGACGGTTGGTGGCGGTGATCAGCAGCCGGACGCCGGGGTAGCGGCGGTGAAACGCCGGCAGGATGTCGGCAAGCATAGGGGTGAAACCGAGCGGGCAGGCGAGCCGCACCGTGCCCGAGGGCTCCGCGCGCACGGCGGCGATCTCGGCTTCGGCGGCAGCCACCCCGTCGAGAAGGCTCTGGCAATGCTCATAGAAGACCCGGCCGATATCGGTGACACGCAGCTTGCGGGTCGAGCGCTCCAGCAACCGCACACCGAGCTGCTCCTCGAGGCGGGCCACATGTTTGCTGAGCTTGGATTTGGGTATATTGAGGTCCCGTGCCGCAGCACTGAAGCCGTTGTTTCGCACGACGGCGGCAAAAAGCCCGAGGTCGTTCAGATCCTGCATTGTCCTGTCTCCGAGGTGCGGATGATGGGTATGATTGTTTCCGGCTGGAAACAGTATGTCAAATATCCGCTGGCTTATCGGGCCATTGTTTTCCCCTCATATGTGGATCACCGCAACGTAAACACAAAGGTGTTCCCATGAACGTTCTTCATATCGACTCCGGTATCCTCGGCGACCACTCGGTTTCCCGCCGTCTGACGGCCGCCCTTGCCGCCCAGGTCAAGGCTGACCGCCCGGATGCGCAGGTGACCTATCGCGACCTCGCTGCCAGCTCGCTGCCCCATCTGACCGGCGCCCAGATCATGGCCCCGGCCGACCTCGAAGGCGTCGACGCGGGTCTCGCTGCCGACGTCAAGCTTGGCCGCGACATGCTGGAAGAATTCCTCGCCGCCGACACCGTCATCATCGGCGCTCCGATGTACAACTTCGGCATTCCGAGCCAGCTGAAGGCCTGGATCGATCGCATCGCCGTCTCCGGCAAGACTTTCCGCTACACCGAGAATGGTCCGGAAGGCCTCGCCAAGGGCAAGAAGATTATCGTCGCCTCCACCCGCGGCGGCCACTACTCCGCCGGCCCGGCGGCCGTCATGGATCACCAGGAATCTTACCTGAAGACGGTCTTCGGTTTCCTTGGCATCACCGATGTCGAATTCGTGCGCGCCGAAGGCCTGAACCTCAGCGCCGACAGCAAGCAGTTTGCGATCGCCGAGGCCGAAAAGACCATCTCGGAAGGCAGCGTGCTTCGCCTGGCGAGCTAAGACCAAATTCAGCGGATCACCGAGGTGATCCGGTGGGAGGGGCGTATGCCCCACGTGCGGACGGTGCCGGTTGCGCAAGCAGCCGGCATTGTCCGTTTTCGAACATCGATATCTGCTTTATAATGCCCTCATGATGGACGGGCGGACGATCCTTTGGGGCATGACCGCTGCGGTGGCCTTTTTGCTCGCCGCCGAAGCGACCCTTGCTGCGCCGCCGGATCATGGCTGCACCTGCCGCAATCGAGACGGTTCCAAATACGAACTTGGGCAGGTCGCTTGCCTGCGTGTCGACGGCAACGCCTACCTCGCGCGCTGCGAGATGAACCTCAACGTCACGACCTGGAAGAAACTGCGTGAAGGCTGCCCTACGGCCGGCATGAGCACACCGGGTAGCCTTGCGGGGCAATCGATCCGTTTCTGACGCGGAAGAGCGGCTTGCCGTCCTCATTCCGATCTTTTTCGAAACTGCACGGCGCAGCGCTCCGCGATCCCACCGGAGCGGAAATTTCCACAGGCGCTATTTCGCGTTACCGCCTCGGCTTTGGCGCCGTTGTCTGTGAGCTGCGGAGGACCGCCGCGCTTTGCGGTGAGGCGGCCCGGAACGCCTGGCGATGTCAGCGCTTCAGATGCTGGCGCGCCGCATACATCGCGATCGCCGCTGCGTTCGATACGTTCAGCGACTTTATCGCGCCGGGCATGTCGAGCCGGGCAAGATCGTTGACGATCGAGCGGGTCTTCTGCCTAAGCCCCTTGCCCTCGGAGCCGAGAACGAGGGCGATCTTTTCGCCGCTGAATGTCCCTTCCAGCGGCTGCGGCCCTTCCGAATCAAGTCCGATCGTCTGGAAGCCCAGCCGATGCAGTTCCTCGATGGCATCGCCAAGGTTGGTGATCTGGATATAGGGGATCATCTCAAGCGCGCCGGAGGCCGATTTGGCGAGCACGCCCGATTCGGTCGGGCTGTGGCGCATGGTGGTGATCAGCGCGCCGGCATCGAAGGCGACGGCCGAGCGCATGATGGCGCCGACATTGTGCGGATCGGTCACCTGGTCGAGCACCAGAATCAGCGGGCAGTCGCGCAGAGCCTCGAGCCGGCGATGCGGCAGCGGGCGGGTCTCGAGCATCACGCCCTGGTGGATCGCGTCGGGACCGAGAATCTTGTCGAGATCCTGCGGCGTCACCGTTTCGACCGGGAAGGGCAGGGCCGAAAGCTCGCCGAGTTCCAGACGGGCGGCCGCGTTCGGCGTAACGCTGAGACGGATGACCTCGCGAGCCGGATTGTCCAGCGCCGCGCGAACCGTGTGCAGGCCATAGAGTAGAACTTGCTCGGGCGAGAGCGGCTGCGGCCTCCAGTCGGCCGGCGCCTTGCGGCGCTTGTCCTCTCTTGGCGTGGGGATTTCGCCACGTTCCCGCTTGGCGTCGCGATGCGCGCGCCGAAGGTTGGCGTAATGGGTGTCCTTGGCGCTCTTGTCGCCGGTGCGATCTTTGCTCATTGGCGTCTTATAGAGAGGTTGCACGCGGGGCGAAACGGTTTTCAGCGTCGGGTCCTTTTTTACGGCTGTGGAGAAAATCGGAAATTTTCCGCTGACCCGTGTTGACAGGACGAAACGGGGCAGTCATATACCCGGCCACAGATCGAGAGCGGCACGGCCAAGTCGCTGGTTGTCTCACGATCTCAAATGCTTGGTCGAAAGATCCCGACAGAATAATGGAGGGATGCCCGAGTGGTTAAAGGGGACGGACTGTAAATCCGTTGGCTCAGCCTACGTTGGTTCAAATCCAACTCCCTCCACCATTCTGCTTCTGGATCGAAGGCCCGCGGGTATAGCTCAATGGTAGAGCAGCAGCCTTCCAAGCTGAATACGCGGGTTCGATTCCCGCTACCCGCTCCAATAGCGGCTTCCTCCTTCTTTTCGAATTAATGTATCAAGTCAACGTTCATCGCTAAGCGTTTGAATGTTTTACTGCGGCTGCGATTCGTAGCTCGATAGCACTGAATCTTGTAGCGGCGTCGCGCGCTTCTTATATATCGGCAGGAAAAGGCCAGCGGCGGCCGGCCCGGGCGCGCGCAATTAAGTCTTGCGCAAATCCCCTGAAACCCTTAAACGGCTCCACAAACCGGCCCTGCCGGCTGATCATTATTCATACTTGACCACAGGAAACGTACCCATGGCAAAGAGCAAATTTGAGCGCAACAAGCCGCACGTTAACATTGGCACGATTGGCCACGTTGACCATGGCAAGACGTCGCTGACCGCAGCGATCACGAAGTACTTCGGCGAGTTCAAGGCGTACGACCAGATCGACGCTGCTCCGGAAGAAAAGGCCCGTGGTATCACGATTTCGACGGCGCACGTTGAGTATGAGACGCCGAACCGTCACTACGCTCACGTTGACTGCCCCGGCCACGCCGACTACGTCAAGAACATGATCACCGGTGCAGCGCAGATGGACGGCGCGATCCTGGTTTGCTCGGCTGCTGACGGCCCGATGCCGCAGACCCGCGAGCACATCCTGCTCGCTCGTCAGGTTGGCGTTCCGGCAATCGTCGTGTTCCTCAACAAGGTCGACCAGGTTGACGACGCCGAGCTTCTCGAGCTCGTCGAGCTGGAAGTTCGCGAACTTCTGTCGTCCTACGAATTCCCGGGCGACGACATTCCGATCATCAAGGGCTCGGCTCTTGCTGCTCTGGAAGATTCGGACAAGAAGATCGGCGAAGACGCGATCCGCGAGCTGATGGCAGCTGTTGACGCCTACATCCCGACGCCTGAGCGTCCGATCGACCAGCCGTTCCTGATGCCGATCGAAGACGTGTTCTCGATCTCGGGCCGTGGTACGGTTGTGACCGGTCGCGTTGAGCGCGGCATCGTCAAGGTCGGCGAAGAAGTCGAAATCGTCGGCATCCGCGACACGTCGAAGACGACGGTTACGGGCGTTGAAATGTTCCGCAAGCTGCTCGACCAGGGCCAGGCTGGCGACAACATCGGCGCGCTGATCCGTGGTGTTAACCGTGACGGCGTTGAGCGTGGCCAGATCCTGTGCAAGCCGGGTTCGGTCAAGCCGCACAAGAAGTTCATGGCTGAAGCCTACATCCTGACGAAGGAAGAAGGCGGCCGTCATACGCCGTTCTTCACCAACTACCGTCCGCAGTTCTACTTCCGCACGACGGACGTGACGGGCATCGTGACGCTGCCGGAAGGCACGGAAATGGTTATGCCGGGCGACAACGTCACCGTTGCCGTTGAGCTGATCGTTCCGATCGCGATGGAAGAAAAGCTGCGCTTCGCAATCCGCGAAGGCGGCCGTACCGTCGGCGCAGGCATCGTTGCCTCGATCGTCGAGTAATCGACTGATTTCAGATCAGTAGAGAGGCCCCGCCGGCAACGGCGGGGCCTTTTTCGTTTCGGTTGTCGCCAGGATTTCGTCGATGAAGGCGCGCTTGCCGTGGGTGTAGATATCCCAATCGCCATTGGCCTGCTCTGCGAGTTGCCGCTTCAGGGCTTCGTAGCGGCTGGCGAGTTCGGGAGCGTCACGCAGCCGGTCCCTGAGCACTAGACGTGCCGCATGGGCGGCGTTGTCGTCTCCACAGAGATAGAGCCGCGTGCCATAGGCAAGCGTTGCCATAGTAAACGTCCACAGGCCGCTTGCGTGCGGGTCGCCGTGAAAGGTGTAGCCTGCGTTGCAGAGGCGAGCGCTGAGCCCCGGCAGCTCCGCTACGTCCGCTACCACCGCATCGATATCGATCTTCGGCTTCGCGGCCAGTCCGGGTATCGCCGTGCTTCCGATGTGGTGGATCTCGCGGACGAAAGGCGAGAGCAGGGCGGTGATGGAAAGCGCCCGCGCCTCAAAGAGCGACGGCCAGAGAGGATCATATTCGACCAGCGTGATGCGCGACATGCGAATCGATTCCGGTGAGGAGAGCTTCTGGCAGGATAGCGAATGCCCGCAGCGCCGCGACCATTTCTGAGTGGCGAGGCAATGACTTGCCTTTCTTTGTGGGGCACTCCGGCCGGCAGGGCAGGGGATAGATGCGATTGAATGCGGATTTTTTCGGATCGGCGTTGAAAGGTGCTTGTCATCCTCCGGCAAACTGAATATGAAGCCGCTGACTTGAGGCGGCGAGACGTTGTTGAACGGGCACGCAGCCGAATAGGGGTATAGCTCAGTTGGTAGAGCGGCGGTCTCCAAAACCGCAGGTCGGGGGTTCGAGCCCCTCTGCCCCTGCCATTCTCTCCAGGCTTGCATAAGAGCTGAGGGTTCGGCAGAGTAAGTTTAAGGATCGGTTAGCCGGTCGACGAAATTCACAGAAAAGACTGATTGGCTCTTGTGGTTTTTAGAATCGGTCTTTATGTAGGGTCCAAACAGACACGCGGTGCGTGGGGCTGAATCATCGGCTTTACGCGCCGTAATGGCGTGAGCATTACATGGCATCCAAAACGAATCCGGTAACGTTTCTGCAGCAGGTTCGCTCTGAAACGTCGAAAGTGACCTGGCCCTCTCGGCGCGAGACGATGATCTCGACGCTGATGGTCTTTGTCATGGTCTTTTTTGCCGCTGCCTTCTTCTTTGCTGCGGACCAGTTGATGGGTTGGGCGATCGGCCTCATCCTCAACGTTGGCGCTTGATTGGGTGGAGGCTAGTATGGCTGCGCGCTGGTACATTGTTCACGCCTATTCGAACTTCGAAAAGAAGGTCGCTGAATCGATCGAGGAAAAGGCCAAGCAGAAGGGTCTCGAGCACCTGTTCGAGAAGATTCTCGTGCCGACCGAGAAGGTTGTCGAAGTGCGTCGCGGCCGCAAGGTTGACGCCGAGCGCAAGTTCTTCCCGGGCTACGTTCTGGTTCGCGCCAACCTGACGGATGAGGCTTTCCATCTCATCAAGAACACGCCGAAGGTAACCGGTTTCCTCGGTACCGACAGCAAGCCGGTTCCGATTCCGGACCATGAAGCCGAGCGCATCCTCGGTCAGGTCCAGGATGGTGTCGAGCGTCCGAAGCCTTCGGTCTCGTTCGAGATCGGCGAGCAGGTTCGCGTTTCCGACGGTCCGTTCGCCTCGTTCAACGGCGTCGTTCAGGATGTCGACGAAGAGCGTTCGCGCCTCAAGGTCGAAGTTTCGATCTTCGGCCGCGCGACCCCGGTCGAGCTGGAATACGGTCAGGTCGAGAAGGTCTGATAAGGCCTTAAAAGGATAGGGTGGGTTTAGGCCCATTCTGGCGGAGAAATCCGCATGCGCGTGGAAGGATGCCGGCCTTAGCCGGGTCGGATGTTCCGTACCACGCAACCGCAGCCGCCGGCCATCGAGGTCGGCAAGAGCCGGGTAACTGGCATAACAGGTCCTTGGAGCGATCCGTCGCGAGGGGATTTTAGAAAGGCAGAGAGAAATGGCTAAGAAAGTTGCAGGCCAGCTCAAGCTGCAGGTGAAGGCTGGGGCGGCCAATCCGTCTCCGCCGATCGGTCCTGCGCTCGGTCAGCGTGGCATTAACATCATGGAATTCTGCAAGGCGTTCAATGCCGCCACGCAGGAAATGGAAAAGGGTATGCCGATCCCGGTCGTCATCACCTATTACCAGGACAAGTCCTTCACCTTCGTCATGAAGCAGCCGCCGGTCAGCTACTTCCTGAAGAAGGAAGCAAAGATCCAGTCCGGCTCGAAGACCCCCGGCAAGGGCGGTTCGGCTGGCAAGCTCACCAAGGCTCAGATCAAGTCGATCGCCGAAGCCAAGATGAAGGATCTCAATGCCGCCGATATCGAAGGCGCAATGGCCATGATCGAGGGCTCTGCCCGCGCTATGGGCCTGGAAGTGGTAGGCTAAGACCATGGCGAAGATTGCAAAGCGAGTACAGAAGTCCCGCGAGGGCGTTGACCCGACGAAGATCTACGGTCTTACCGAAGCCGTCTCGATGGTCAAGGAACGCGCAACTGCCAAGTTCGACGAAACCGTCGAAGTTGCGATGAACCTCGGCGTTGACCCGCGCCACGCTGACCAGATGGTCCGCGGCGTTGTCAACCTGCCGAACGGCACCGGCCGCTCGGTTCGCGTCGCCGTTTTCGCACGTGGCGCCAAGGCTGACGAAGCCAAGGCTGCTGGTGCTGACGTCGTTGGCGCAGAAGAGCTTGTCGAAATCGTCCAGGGCGGCAAGATCGATTTCGATCGCTGCATCGCCACCCCGGACATGATGCCGCTCGTCGGTCGCCTCGGTAAGGTTCTCGGCCCGCGTGGCATGATGCCGAACCCGAAGGTTGGCACGGTTACGATGGATGTCGCTGGTGCCGTCAAGGCTTCCAAGGGCGGCGCCGTTGAGTTCCGCGTCGAGAAGGCCGGTATCGTTCACGCTGGCATCGGCAAGGCGTCCTTCGACGCCAAGGCACTGGAAGAAAACATCCGTGCTTTCGCTGACGCCGTGATCAAGGCAAAGCCGACCGGCGCCAAGGGCAACTACGTCAAGCGCGTCGCGATTTCGTCGACCATGGGCCCGGGCCTCAAGATCGACCCGGCCACGCTCAGCGTCGCCTAAAGAATTTTCGGGCTTCGGCCCGGGAAAGAGTTTCCGGCCCTTCGGGGCCGGAAATCCGGATTTCGATCCGGAACTCCTGTCCGAGATTGCGGGTGGTTATACCTTAATCACTTCGGCCTGCATGAGACGGGTAAGATCTGAATTTCGCCATGACGCCGGAGGCGTCGAAATTCGGTTCGAACCTCGCTTGCCTTGTGTCAGACCCGGCTCTTCCGGGAACGCCAAGGGACAGGATCCTTAAGCGTTATCAGGGATCGAGCTCGATCTCGGGTGACAAAGGCAAACCCGATGGGGCTGCATTATTGCAACCCTGTCTACTGGAGACAGACAGTGGAAAGAGCGGAAAAACGCGAATTCGTCACGGAGCTGAACGAAGTCTTCAAGGCTTCCGGTTCGGTTGTCGTGGCCCACTATGCTGGTGTCACAGTTGCGCAGATGAACGACTTCCGTTCGAAGATGCGCGCTGCTGGCGGCACCGTCAAAGTCGCGAAAAACCGCCTGGCCAAGATCGCTCTTCAGGGCACCGAGTCGGAAGGGATGACCAATCTCTTCAAGGGTCAGACGCTGATCGCATACAGCGAAGACCCGATCACGGCTCCTAAGGTTGTCATGGATTTCGCCAAGACCAACGACAAGCTCGTTGTTCTCGGTGGCGCCATGGGCACGACCACGCTCAACGCCGAAGCAGTCAAGTCGCTTGCGACCCTGCCTTCGCTCGACGAGCTGCGCGCAAAGCTGCTGGGCCTTCTCAATGCCCCGGCAACCCGCGTCGCAACGGTTGTTCAGGCACCGGCAAGCCAGCTTGCTCGCGTGTTCTCGGCCTATGCCAAGAAGGACGAAGCCGCCTAAGGCGGATTTTCGCTGTTGTATTTAAAACCAGTTCGAACCGAACAAAAGGAAAAGTAAAATGGCTGATCTCGCAAAGATCGTTGAAGACCTCTCCTCGCTGACCGTTCTGGAAGCTGCTGAGCTTTCCAAGCTGCTCGAAGAGAAGTGGGGCGTTTCGGCTGCTGCTCCGGTAGCTGTCGCTGCTGCTGGCGGCGCTGCTGCTCCGGCTGCTGCTGAAGAAGAAAAGACCGAGTTTGACGTTATCCTCGTTGACGCTGGCGCCAACAAGATCAACGTCATCAAGGAAGTTCGCGGCATCACCGGCCTCGGCCTCAAGGAAGCCAAGGACCTGGTCGAAGGCGCTCCGAAGCCGGTTAAGGAAGCAGTTTCCAAGGCTGAAGCTGCTGACCTCAAGAAGAAGCTCGAAGACGCTGGCGCCAAGGTTGACGTCAAGTAATTCGGCTACATGCAAGGGGAGGTGGCCTTTTCAGGCCGCCTCTCTTTGACCGTTTTTAGAACATATTACCCAAAAGCCTGTCGAAAAACGGCTTTTGGGTAATGGGTTCTTCAAGAGGATGGTCTCGAACGGAAGGCAGCACAGCAATCCGCGCTGAGCGTTTTTCGTTGGTTGGACGAGATTGAACTACTCATTGATTGACGGGGTCGACTGGCCATCGGTTCCCGTCCGTTGCAGGCCCGGATGCAAGATTGACAAGGAGCGACGATGGCTCAGACCCTTTCGTTTAACGGTCGCAGGCGCGTACGCAAGTTTTTTGGTAAAATTCCAGAAGTCGCAGAAATGCCGAACCTCATCGAGGTTCAAAAGGCATCCTACGACCAGTTTCTGATGGTTGAAGAGCCCAAGGGCGGTCGCCCTGATGAAGGGCTCCAAGCTGTTTTCAAGTCCGTTTTCCCGATCAAGGACTTCTCGGGCGCATCGATGCTTGAATTCGTTTCGTACGAATTCGAGCCGCCGAAGTTCGACGTCGAAGAATGCCGTCAGCGCGATCTGACCTACGCAGCGCCGCTCAAGGTGACGCTGCGCCTCATCGTGTTCGATATCGACGAGGATACCGGCGCGAAGTCGATCAAGGACATCAAGGAACAGAACGTCTACATGGGCGACATGCCGCTCATGACCGACAACGGTACCTTCATCGTCAACGGCACCGAGCGCGTCATCGTTTCGCAGATGCACCGTTCGCCGGGCGTGTTCTTCGACCACGACAAGGGCAAGAGCCACTCGTCGGGCAAGCTGCTGTTTGCGGCCCGTGTCATTCCTTACCGCGGTTCCTGGCTCGACATCGAGTTCGATGCCAAGGATATCGTTCATGCCCGTATCGACCGTCGCCGCAAGATTCCGGTGACGTCGCTGCTGATGGCGCTCGGAATGGACGGCGAGGAAATCCTCGACACCTTCTACACGAAGTCGCTCTACCAGCGCGACGGCGAAGGCTGGCGCGTGCCGTTCCAGCCGGACGCCCTTAAGGGCCAGAAGGCCATCACCGAGATGGTCGACGCCGACACCGGCGAAGTCGTTGTCGAAGCTGGCAAGAAGCTGACCCCGCGTCTGCTGCGCCAGCTGCAGGAAAAGGGCCTGAAGGCGCTCAAGGCGACCAATGATGACCTCTACGGCAACTACCTTGCCGAAGACGTCGTCAACTACAGCACCGGCGAGATCTATCTCGAAGCCGGCGACGAAATCGACGAGAAGACCCTTCCGGTCATCCTCTCGGCTGGTTTCGACGAGATCCCGGTTCTCGACATCGACCACATCAATGTAGGCGCCTACATCCGCAACACGCTGACCGTAGACAAGAACGAGAACCGTCAGGACGCCCTGTTCGACATCTACCGCGTCATGCGTCCGGGTGAACCGCCGACCATGGATTCCGCGGAAGCCATGTTCAACACGCTGTTCTTCGATGCCGAGCGCTACGACCTTTCGGCCGTCGGTCGCGTCAAGATGAACATGCGTCTCGACCTCGAAGTTGCCGACACCGTGCGCATCCTGCGCAAGGAAGACATCCTGGCTGTCGTCAAGATGCTCGTCGAGCTGCGTGACGGCAAGGGCGAGATCGACGACATCGACAACCTCGGCAACCGCCGTGTTCGTTCGGTCGGCGAGCTCATGGAGAACCAGTACCGTCTCGGCCTGCTCCGCATGGAGCGCGCGATCAAGGAACGCATGTCCTCGATCGAAATCGACACGGTCATGCCGCAGGACCTGATCAACGCGAAGCCGGCTGCGGCCGCCGTTCGCGAGTTCTTCGGCTCCTCGCAGCTGTCGCAGTTCATGGACCAGGTGAACCCGCTTTCGGAAATCACCCACAAGCGCCGTCTTTCGGCTCTTGGCCCGGGTGGTCTGACCCGCGAGCGCGCCGGCTTCGAAGTCCGCGACGTTCACCCGACCCACTACGGCCGTATTTGCCCGATCGAAACGCCGGAAGGCCCGAACATCGGTCTGATCAACTCGCTTGCAACCTTTGCCCGCGTCAACAAGTACGGCTTCATCGAAAGCCCGTACCGCAAGATCGTTGACGGCAAGGTGACGAACGACGTCGTCTATCTCTCCGCAATGGAAGAGGCGAAGTACCACGTTGCCCAGGCAAACTCGGTTCTCGAGAACGATGGCTCGTTCGCTGAAGAGTTCGTTGTTTGCCGTCACGCCGGCGAAGTTATGCTGGCGCCGCGCGACAACATCAACCTGATGGACGTTTCGCCGAAGCAGCTCGTTTCGGTCGCAGCGGCGCTCATCCCGTTCCTCGAGAACGACGACGCCAACCGCGCACTGATGGGCTCGAACATGCAGCGTCAGGCCGTGCCGCTGCTGCGCGCCGAAGCACCGTTCGTCGGTACCGGCATGGAGCCGGTCGTTGCCCGTGACTCCGGCGCTGCTATTGCAGCCCGTCGTGGCGGTGTCGTCGACCAGGTTGACGCGACGCGTATCGTTATCCGCGCCACCGAAGACCTCGATCCGTCGAAGTCGGGCGTCGATATCTACCGTCTGCAGAAGTTCCAGCGCTCGAACCAGAACACCTGCGTCAACCAGCGCCCGCTGGTCACCGTCGGTGACATCCTGAACAAGGGTGACATCATCGCTGACGGTCCGTCGACCGACCTCGGTGACCTGGCTCTCGGCCGCAACGCGCTCGTCGCGTTCATGCCGTGGAACGGCTACAACTACGAAGACTCGATCCTGCTCTCCGAGCGGATCGTGCGCGACGACGTGTTCACCTCCATCCACATCGAAGAATTCGAAGTGATGGCGCGTGACACCAAGCTGGGTCCGGAAGAAATCACCCGCGACATTCCGAACGTTTCGGAAGAAGCGCTGCGCAACCTTGACGAAGCCGGTATCGTTTATATCGGTGCAGAGGTTCAGCCGGGTGACATCCTCGTCGGCAAGATCACGCCGAAGGGCGAAAGCCCGATGACGCCGGAAGAAAAGCTTCTGCGCGCCATCTTCGGTGAAAAGGCCTCCGACGTTCGCGACACCTCGATGCGCATGCCCCCGGGCACCTTCGGTACCGTCGTCGAAGTTCGCGTCTTCAACCGCCACGGCGTTGAGAAGGACGAGCGCGCGATGGCGATCGAGCGCGAGGAAATCGAACGCCTCGCCAAGGACCGCGACGACGAACAGGCGATCCTGGACCGCAACGTCTACGCCCGTCTCGTCGACATGCTGCGTGGCCACACGGCCGTTGCCGGCCCGAAGGGCTTCAAGAAGGGCACCGAGCTTTCGAACCTCGTCGTCAGCGAATACCCCCGCTCGCAGTGGTGGATGTTCGCCGTCGAAGACGAAAAGGCTCAGGGCGAGATCGAAGCTCTGCGCGCCCAGTACGACGAATCCAAGTCGCGCCTCGAACAGCGCTTCATGGACAAGGTCGAGAAGGTCCAGCGCGGCGACGAAATGCCTCCGGGCGTCATGAAGATGGTCAAGGTCTTCGTCGCTGTGAAGCGCAAGATCCAGCCGGGTGACAAGATGGCCGGCCGTCACGGCAACAAGGGCGTTGTGTCGCGTATCGTACCGATCGAAGACATGCCGTTCCTGGAAGACGGCACGCATGTCGACGTCGTTCTGAACCCGCTCGGCGTGCCTTCGCGCATGAACGTCGGCCAGATCCTCGAAACCCACCTTGGCTGGGCTTGCGCCGGCATGGGTCAGAAGATCGGCGCGATGCTCGACGCCTACAAGGCAGGTGCCGATATCCAGCCGCTGCGCGACACCATCGACAGCGTCATCGGGTCGGGCCCGAAGGGTGAGCCGATCAAGCAGTACGACGACGAGTCGATCGTGCGCCTGGCCGAGCAGACCCGTCGCGGCGTTTCGATCGCAACGCCGGTCTTCGACGGTGCTGTCGAAGCCGACGTCAACGAGATGCTGGAGCAGGCAGGTCTGAAGGTGACCGGTCAGTCGACGCTCTATGACGGCCGTACCGGCGATCAGTTCGACCGCCAGGTGACCGTGGGCTACATCTACATGTTGAAGCTCAACCACCTGGTCGACGACAAGATCCACGCCCGTTCGATCGGTCCGTACTCGCTCGTCACCCAGCAGCCGCTCGGTGGTAAGGCGCAGTTCGGCGGTCAGCGCTTCGGGGAAATGGAGGTCTGGGCGCTCGAAGCGTACGGCGCCGCCTACACCCTGCAGGAAATGCTGACGGTCAAGTCGGACGACGTTGCCGGTCGTACGAAGGTCTACGAAGCGATCGTCCGTGGCGACGATACCTTCGAAGCGGGCATTCCGGAGAGCTTCAACGTTCTCGTCAAGGAAATGCGCTCGCTGGGCCTTTCGGTCGAGCTCGAAAACTCGAAGGTCGACGAGGCTGGCGCGGCGCAGTTGCCCGACGCAGCCGAGTAAAGAGACCCAAGGTGCGTGCCGCTCATGCGGCGCGCACCGTTTCCGCCGGGAGACGCTGACGTCTCCGGCAGGAACGAAGCCGCAGCCAATGCGGTTTTAGCTGTTTATGGGGCAGGGGCCGGCGCCCGGGATTTGTCGGCACCCTCGCCAAGCTCAGGGCGTAAAGCCCGTAAAGGAGACAGGCATGAACCAAGAGGTCATGAATCTTTTCAATCCGCAGGTGCCTGCACAGACCTTCGATTCCATTCGGATTTCGATCGCCTCGCCGGAGAAGATTCTTTCCTGGTCTTACGGTGAGATCAAGAAGCCGGAGACGATCAACTACCGCACGTTCAAGCCGGAACGCGACGGTCTGTTCTGCGCGCGCATCTTTGGACCGATCAAGGACTACGAGTGCCTGTGCGGCAAGTACAAGCGCATGAAGTACAAGGGCATCATCTGCGAAAAGTGCGGCGTCGAAGTGACGTTGTCGCGCGTTCGCCGTGAGCGCATGGGCCACATCGAGCTCGCCGCTCCCGTTGCCCACATCTGGTTCCTGAAGTCGCTGCCGAGCCGCATTTCGACGCTGCTCGACATGACGCTGAAGGATGTCGAGCGCGTTCTGTACTTCGAAAACTACATCGTCACCGAGCCGGGTCTGACGTCGCTGAAGGAAAACCAGCTCCTCAGCGAAGAAGACTACATGCTCGCCGTCGACGAGTTCGGCGAAGACCAGTTCACCGCCATGATCGGCGCCGAAGCGATCTACGAAATGCTCGCTTCAATGAACCTGGAAAAGATCGCCGGCGACCTGCGCGCCGAGCTCGCTGAGACGACCTCGGATCTGAAGCAGAAGAAGCTGATGAAGCGGCTGAAGATCGTCGAGAACTTCATGGATTCCGGCAACCGCCCGGAATGGATGATCATGAAGGTCGTTCCGGTGATCCCCCCGGATCTGCGTCCGCTCGTGCCGCTCGACGGCGGCCGTTTCGCGACCTCGGATCTGAACGATCTCTATCGCCGCGTCATCAACCGTAACAACCGTCTGAAGCGCCTGATCGAACTGCGCGCCCCGGGCATCATCATCCGCAACGAAAAGCGCATGCTGCAGGAATCTGTCGATGCGTTGTTCGACAACGGCCGTCGTGGCCGCGTCATCACCGGCGCCAACAAGCGTCCGCTGAAGTCGCTGTCCGACATGCTCAAGGGCAAGCAGGGCCGCTTCCGTCAGAACCTGCTCGGCAAGCGCGTCGACTATTCCGGCCGTTCGGTCATCGTGACCGGCCCGGAGCTGAAGCTGCACCAGTGCGGCCTGCCGAAGAAGATGGCGCTCGAGCTGTTCAAGCCGTTCATCTACGCGCGTCTTGACGCCAAGGGCTTCTCGTCCACCGTCAAGCAGGCAAAGAAGCTCGTCGAAAAGGAAAAGCCGGAAGTCTGGGATATCCTCGACGAGGTCATCCGCGAGCACCCGGTTCTCCTGAACCGTGCGCCGACGCTGCACCGCCTGGGCATCCAGGCCTTCGAACCGACCCTGGTCGAAGGCAAGGCGATCCAGCTGCACCCGCTCGTCTGCACGGCCTTCAACGCCGACTTCGACGGTGACCAGATGGCCGTTCACGTGCCGCTGTCGCTCGAAGCTCAGCTCGAAGCCCGCGTGCTGATGATGTCGACCAACAACATTCTGCACCCGGCAAACGGCGCGCCGATCATCGTTCCGTCGCAGGACATGGTTCTCGGTCTCTACTACTTGTCGATCCTGAACCAGAACGAGCCGGGCGAAGGCATGGCGTTCTCGGACATGGGCGAGTTGCACCACGCGCTCGAAACCAAGGCCGTGACGCTGCACGCCAAGATCCGTGGCCGCTTCAAGACCGTCGACGCCGAGGGCAACCCGGTTTCGAAGATCTATGAAACCACGCCTGGCCGCATGATCATCGGCGAGCTGCTGCCGCGCAACGTCAACGTGCCGTTCGATACCTGCAACCAGGAAATGACCAAGAAGAACATCTCCAAGATGATCGACACGGTCTACCGTCATTGCGGCCAGAAGGACACGGTCATCTTCTGCGACCGCATCATGCAGCTCGGCTTCGCCCATGCCTGCCGCGCCGGCATTTCGTTCGGCAAGGACGACATGGTCATCCCGGACACCAAGGTGAAGATCGTCGGCGACACTGAAGCGCTCGTGAAGGAATACGAGCAGCAGTACAATGACGGCCTCATCACCCAAGGCGAAAAGTACAACAAGGTTGTCGACGCCTGGGGCAAGGCGACGGAAAAGGTCGCCGAAGAAATGATGGCCCGCATCAAGGCGGTCGAGTTCGACGACAATGGTCGCCAGAAGCCGATGAACTCGATCTACATGATGTCGCACTCGGGTGCTCGTGGTTCTCCGAACCAGATGCGCCAGCTGGGCGGTATGCGTGGCCTCATGGCCAAGCCGTCGGGCGAAATCATCGAGACGCCAATCATCTCGAACTTCAAGGAAGGCCTGACCGTTAACGAGTACTTCAACTCGACCCACGGTGCCCGTAAGGGTCTGGCAGACACTGCCTTGAAAACCGCGAACTCCGGTTACCTGACCCGCCGTCTCGTCGACGTCGCGCAGGATTGCATCGTCAACTCCGTCGATTGCGGCACCGACAAGGGCCTCACCATGACGGCGATCGTCGATGCCGGTCAGGTCGTGGCTTCGCTTGGCGCTCGTATTCTCGGTCGTACGGCTTTGGACGACATCGATCACCCGGTCACGGGCGCTCGCATCGTCGACGCCGGCCGGATGATCCTTGAACCGGATGTCATCGAGATCGAGAAGGCTGGTATTCAGTCGATCCGCATCCGCTCGGCGCTGACCTGCGAAATCCAGACGGGCGTTTGCGGCGTCTGCTACGGCCGCGACCTGGCTCGTGGTACGCCGGTCAACATGGGCGAAGCGGTTGGCGTTATCGCCGCACAGTCGATCGGTGAACCGGGCACCCAGCTCACCATGCGTACCTTCCACTTGGGTGGTACGGCGACCGTGGTTGACCAGTCGTTCCTCGAAGCGTCCTACGAAGGTACGGTTCAGATCAAGAACCGCAACATGCTGCGCAACTCTGACGGCGTTCTCGTCGCCATGGGTCGTAACATGGCCGTCCAGATCCTGGATGAACGTGGCGTCGAGCGGTCCTCGCAGCGCGTTGCCTACGGTTCGAAGATCCTCGTCGACGACGGCGACAAGGTGAAGCGCGGTCAGCGTCTCGCCGAATGGGACCCCTACACCCGTCCGATGATGACGGAAGTGGAAGGTACCGTTCACTTCGAAGACGTCGTCGACGGCATCTCGGTTCTGGAAGCGACCGACGAGTCCACCGGCATCACCAAGCGTCAGGTTATCGATTGGCGTTCGACGCCGCGCGGTACGGACCTGAAGCCGGCGATCGTCATCAAGGACAAGAACGGCGCAGTCATGAAGCTGTCGCGTGGTGGCGACGCCCGCTTCATGCTTTCGGTTGACGCCATTCTGTCGGTCGAACCGGGCACGAAGGTTTCGCAGGGTGACGTGCTTGCACGTTCGCCGCTCGAAAGCGCCAAGACCAAGGACATCACCGGTGGTCTGCCGCGCGTTGCCGAACTGTTCGAAGCACGTCGTCCGAAGGATCACGCCATCATCGCTGAGATCGATGGTACGATCCGCTTCGGCCGCGACTACAAGAACAAGCGTCGCGTTCTGATCGAGCCGGCGGAAGACGGTGTCGAGCCGGTCGAATACCTGATCCCGAAGGGCAAGCCCTTCCATCTTCAGGATGGCGACTACATCGAAAAGGGCGACTACATCCTCGACGGCAACCCGGCGCCGCACGACATCCTGGCGATCAAGGGCGTGGAAGCACTTGCTTCCTACCTGGTCAACGAAATCCAGGAAGTCTACCGACTGCAGGGCGTTGTCATCAACGACAAGCACATCGAGGTGATCGTCCGTCAGATGCTGCAGAAGGTTGAAATCACCGACGCCGGTGACTCGACCTACATCGTCGGCGACAACGTCGATCGCATCGAGCTCGAAGACGTCAATGACGGCCTGATCGAACAGGGCAAGAAGCCGGCTTACGGCGATCCGGTCCTGCTCGGCATCACCAAGGCCTCGCTGCAGACGCCGTCGTTCATCTCGGCAGCGTCGTTCCAGGAGACCACGAAGGTCCTGACGGAAGCCGCAATCGCCGGCAAGACCGACGGCCTGCAGGGTCTGAAGGAAAACGTCATCGTCGGCCGTCTGATCCCGGCCGGTACCGGCGGCACGATGACCCAGATCCGTCGCATCGCAACCGCGCGCGACGAAATGATCCTGGAAGAGCGTCGTCGCGGCACCGGTGCAGACGTGGCAACGCCGATGCTCGCCGATCTCGCAAGCGAGAACGCGGCAGCCGAATAATGGGGGAGGGCGTGTTCGCCCTCCAACCTCACAAAATAAGAAGCCGCCGAGAGCGATCTCGGCGGCTTCTTCTTTTGCAAATACGGTCTTGGGAGCTGGTGCGATGGGCGGTCTTGCAGCGTCTCAGCTGAAGCGGATGATCGCGACTTCGCCTTCGAGCGCACCCTGATAGGCGGACGCGTGCGGCTCTTCGCTCGGAACGTCGGTCAATGTGCCGATCTGGTCCAGGTCGGCCTCGAGAAAACCTTCTTCTGCAAGCGCGTTGAGCGCTTCGCGTACCGCGGTATCGTCGTCGGGCGCCTTCAGCATTACGTGAATGTCCACGCCGTCCTCGTCGCCGTCGGTCTCGTAGGCCTTGCCGATGATGATGAACACCATCGGCTCGTCCGGGGCATTGTCGTTGTCTGGGGTGACGGCCATTTTGTTTCCTTTCGAATGGGTTTGGTGCGACCTTAGCTTCCTTTTTGAATCAGCGCGATGGAAATGCAATGCCGCGCGGACGCTTCCGTTGAGAGCGAGTCGATCATCGTGGAAAACCCCCACAAAGTGGTTGCCGATTCCTTAATCCCGTCAGACACTCCGGGCACAGAAGGGCAGATGAGGCGGGCGCCAGGCGCCAAACCATGTGCAAAAGCCTTGTTTTTCAGGCATGCCGGGCGAACGCGTCCGGGAATATTTCTTAATTGCCCTTGACTGTTCGCCTTGAAATCAGTACACCCCGCCGCATCGGAGCCCATGTGAGGCTGGCTGGTTCGGAACGTCGCGTTCTGAAGTTCGCCTCAAACAAGGTTCGAAACGCACGCTGACGACTACAATGCTGCACGCACGACGCACGAAATAGTGCGTCCTCTGCTTTATTTGGGGCCATCTGCGGAAAAGGCGGATCGGCCCTTGTTTTGCGCATTTCATGAGGCGTTCGAAACTGCCGGCGACGGCAACGATCCGCCCGCAAGGGTAATGTGACAAGATTTTGCAAGGGATGGGTATATGCCTACCGTAAACCAGCTGATCCGTAAGCCTCGTCAGGCACAGGTAAAGCGCAACAAGGTTCCTGCTCTGCAGGAAAACCCGCAGAAGCGTGGCGTTTGCACCCGCGTTTACACGACGACCCCGAAGAAGCCGAACTCGGCTCTGCGTAAGGTTGCCAAGATTCGTCTGACGAACGGCTTCGAAGTCATCGGCTACATTCCGGGTGAAGGCCACAACCTTCAGGAACACTCGGTCGTGATGATCCGTGGCGGCCGCGTTAAGGACCTTCCGGGTGTTCGTTATCACATCATCCGCGGTGTTCTCGATACCCAGGGCGTCAAGAACCGCAAGCAGCGCCGTTCGAAGTACGGTGCGAAGCGTCCGAAGTAATTCGGTTTTGAAAATCCCGGCGCTGCGCGAGGTCCTCCGCGTGGTAGAGCGCTAAATAGTTTGAAGAGACGAGAAGTATGTCCAGACGTCATAGAGCAGAAAAGCGTGAGATCAACCCGGATCCGAAGTTCGGTGATCTGGTTGTCACGAAGTTCATGAATGCGATCATGCTGCACGGCAAGAAGTCGGTCGCTGAAACCATCGTTTACGGTGCGTTCGATGCGGTTCAGGCCAAGCTGAAGCAGGAGCCGATCGCTGTATTCCATTCCGCGCTCGACAACATCGCGCCGCACGTTGAAGTGCGTTCGCGTCGCGTTGGTGGTGCAACCTACCAGGTTCCGGTCGACGTTCGTCCGGAGCGTCGCCAGGCTCTCGCCATCCGTTGGCTGATCACGGCTGCACGCAAGCGCAACGAAACGACCATGGTTGATCGCCTCTGCGGCGAACTCATGGACGCAGCGAACAACCGTGGTAGCGCCGTGAAGAAGCGCGAAGACACGCACAAGATGGCTGATGCCAACCGTGCGTTCTCGCACTATCGCTGGTAATTCTGGCGCGAACGTCTCAAGAGGCAGTCCACTATGGCACGCGAATACAAAATCGAAGATTACCGTAACTTCGGTATCATGGCGCACATCGACGCCGGCAAGACCACGACGACCGAGCGCATTCTCTACTACACCGGCAAGTCCCACAAGATCGGCGAAGTCCACGACGGCGCCGCTACCATGGACTGGATGGAGCAGGAACAGGAACGCGGCATCACGATCACGTCTGCTGCGACGACCACCTTCTGGAAGGGTCGTGACGGCAAGGCTCGCCGCTTCAACATCATCGACACCCCCGGCCACGTTGACTTCACCATCGAAGTCGAGCGTTCGCTGCGCGTTCTCGACGGCGCCATCGCGCTGCTCGACGCCAACGCCGGTGTTGAGCCGCAGACGGAAACCGTCTGGCGTCAGGCGGAAAAGTACAACGTTCCGCGCATGATCTTCTGCAACAAGATGGACAAGACCGGCGCGGACTTCTACCGCTCGGTCGAGATGATCAAGACCCGTCTGGGCGCGATCGCCGTCGTCATGCAGCTGCCGATCGGCGCTGAAACCGAGTTCAAGGGTGTTATCGACCTGGTCGAGATGAACGCTCTCGTCTGGCGCGACGAATCGCTCGGCGCCCAGTGGGACGTCGTCGAGATTCCGGACGACATGAAGGACAAGGCCGAAGAATATCGCGAGAAGCTGATCGAGACCGTTGTCGAGATCGACGAAGCCGCGATGGAAGCCTACCTCGAAGGCAACATGCCCTCGAACGACAAGATCCGCGAACTCGTTCGCCGCGGCACCATCGACGTGAAGTTCCACCCGATGTTCTGCGGTACCGCGTTCAAGAACAAGGGCGTTCAGCCGCTTCTCGACGCGGTTGTCGACTACCTGCCGTCGCCGCTCGACATTCCGGCGATCAAGGGCATCGACGCCAAGACCGAAGCCGAGATCGAGCGTCACGCTGACGACGCCGAGCCGCTTTCGATGCTCGCGTTCAAGATCATGAACGACCCCTTCGTCGGTTCGCTGACCTTCGCACGCATCTATTCGGGCAAGCTCGAAAAGGGCTCGTCTGTCATGAACACGGTCAAGGACAAGCGCGAGCGCGTCGGCCGTATGCTGCAGATGCACTCGAACTCGCGTGAAGACATCGAAGAAGCCTTCGCAGGCGACATCGTTGCTCTTGCCGGTCTCAAGGAAACCACCACGGGTGACACGCTTTGCGATCCGCTGAAGCCGGTTATCCTCGAGCGCATGGAATTCCCGGAGCCGGTCATCCAGATCGCGATCGAGCCGAAGTCCAAGGGCGACCAGGAAAAGATGGGCCTCGCGCTCAACCGCCTGGCAGCTGAAGACCCGTCGTTCCGCGTCAAGACCGACCAGGAATCCGGCCAGACGATCATCGCTGGCATGGGCGAACTTCACCTCGACATCATCGTCGACCGTATGCGTCGCGAGTTCAAGGTTGAAGCCAACGTTGGTGCTCCGCAGGTTGCCTACCGCGAAACCATCACGCGTCAGCACGAAGAAGACTACACGCACAAGAAGCAGTCCGGTGGTACCGGTCAGTTCGCGCGCGTCAAGATCGTGTTCGAACCGAACCCGGATGGCGAAGATTTCGTCTTCGAATCCAAGATCGTCGGTGGTGCTGTTCCGAAGGAATACATCCCGGGCGTTCAGAAGGGTATCGAAAGCGTTCTGTCTTCGGGTCCGCTCGCTGGCTTCCCGATGCTCGGCGTCAAGGCGACGCTCATCGACGGTGCATTCCACGACGTCGACTCGTCGGTTCTCGCCTTCGAAATCGCATCGCGTGCTTGCTTCCGTGAAGCGGCCAAGAAGGCTGGTGCACAGCTTCTCGAGCCGATGATGAAGGTCGAAGTCGTAACGCCGGAAGACTACGTCGGCGACGTTATCGGCGACCTGAACTCCCGCCGTGGCCAGATCCAGGGCCAGGAATCGCGTGGCGTTGCCGTTGTGATCAACGCAAACGTTCCGCTGGCGAACATGTTCAAGTACGTCGACAACCTGCGCTCCATGTCTCAGGGCCGCGCGCAGTACACGATGACCTTCGATCACTACGCGCCGGTTCCGTCGAACGTCGCGCAGGAAATCCAGGCGAAGTATTCCGGTCAGAAGTGACCGGAATACCAAGACGCTGACAGAAGTTAAAAGTTTTCCCCGGTAGGGGATAGAAAACGGAGAGCCGGAAATGGCAAAGAGCAAATTTGAGCGCAACAAGCCGCACGTTAACATTGGCACGATTGGCCACGTTGACCATGGCAAGACGTCGCTGACCGCAGCGATCACGAAGTACTTCGGCGAGTTCAAGGCGTACGACCAGATCGACGCTGCTCCGGAAGAAAAGGCCCGTGGTATCACGATTTCGACGGCGCACGTTGAGTATGAGACGCCGAACCGTCACTACGCTCACGTTGACTGCCCCGGCCACGCCGACTACGTCAAGAACATGATCACCGGTGCAGCGCAGATGGACGGCGCGATCCTGGTTTGCTCGGCTGCTGACGGCCCGATGCCGCAGACCCGCGAGCACATCCTGCTCGCTCGTCAGGTTGGCGTTCCGGCAATCGTCGTGTTCCTCAACAAGGTCGACCAGGTTGACGACGCCGAGCTTCTCGAGCTCGTCGAGCTGGAAGTTCGCGAACTTCTGTCGTCCTACGAATTCCCGGGCGACGACATTCCGATCATCAAGGGCTCGGCTCTTGCTGCTCTGGAAGATTCGGACAAGAAGATCGGCGAAGACGCGATCCGCGAGCTGATGGCAGCTGTTGACGCCTACATCCCGACGCCTGAGCGTCCGATCGACCAGCCGTTCCTGATGCCGATCGAAGACGTGTTCTCGATCTCGGGCCGTGGTACGGTTGTGACCGGTCGCGTTGAGCGCGGCATCGTCAAGGTCGGCGAAGAAGTCGAAATCGTCGGCATCCGCGACACGTCGAAGACGACGGTTACGGGCGTTGAAATGTTCCGCAAGCTGCTCGACCAGGGCCAGGCTGGCGACAACATCGGCGCGCTGATCCGTGGTGTTAACCGTGACGGCGTCGAGCGTGGCCAGATCCTGTGCAAGCCGGGTTCGGTCAAGCCGCACAAGAAGTTCATGGCTGAAGCCTACATCCTGACGAAGGAAGAAGGCGGCCGTCATACGCCGTTCTTCACCAACTACCGTCCGCAGTTCTACTTCCGCACGACGGACGTGACGGGCATCGTGACGCTGCCGGAAGGCACGGAAATGGTTATGCCGGGCGACAACGTCACCGTTGCCGTTGAGCTGATCGTTCCGATCGCGATGGAAGAAAAGCTGCGCTTCGCAATCCGCGAAGGCGGCCGTACCGTCGGCGCAGGCATCGTTGCCTCGATCGTCGAGTAATCGACGAGACTGAGGGCGGGAAGACACAAGGCGCATGTGCTATGCGCCTTGGACATACCCGCCCCGAAAGATTTAGTTGGTCGCACGGCTTGCCGAAGACGACGAAATAGTGCAAATGGCGCCCACGCGTGATTTGCACGGTGCTTCGACGTTGTGCGCTCACAGAAAGACAGGCCGGCCACGGCCGCTCAAATAGGAAGGGGCAGGGGAAACCCTGTCCCTCCGATCTTTGAAAAGTTAGCGGACTGGCCGAAATTAAACGAAGTTCACTGCGTGTTTTTCCACGGAAACCGCAAGTAACCTGAACAAGGATAAGTCGTATGAACGGCCAGAACATCCGCATCCGCCTCAAGGCGTTTGATCACCGGATCCTCGACGCCTCGACGCGCGAAATCGTGTCGACTGCAAAGCGTACCGGTGCAAGCGTGCGCGGTCCCGTACCGCTGCCGACGCGCATTGAAAAGTTTACGGTCAACCGCTCGCCGCACGTCGACAAGAAGAGCCGTGAACAGTTCGAAATGCGCACCCACAAGCGCCTTCTCGATATCGTAGACCCGACCCCGCAGACCGTTGACGCGCTGATGAAGCTCGACCTGGCTGCCGGCGTCGACGTGGAAATCAAGCTTTAATAAACAAGGAAGGTACGTGGACCTCGGTCCAACGGCTTCCAAAAACGGGCGACCTCAAGATCGGATGATCTCAAGGAAACCTTAAACCAGAGATGTGAAGGGGCTCGCTCCGTCACTAACTCTCAAGAGGAATGAACCAATGCGTTCAGGTGTGATTGCACAGAAAGTGGGAATGACCCGCGTCTATAACGACGCCGGTGAGCATATCCCGGTTACAGTTTTGAAGCTGGAAAGCTGCCAGGTGGTAGCCCAGCGTACGGAAGAAAAGAACGGCTACGTTGCTGTCCAGCTCGGTGCTGGCCGCTCCAAGGTCAAGAACACGCCGAAGGCGATGCGCGGCCACTTTGCTGCTGCCAACGTCGAGCCGAAGGCGAAGCTCGTCGAGTTCCGCGTTTCCGCGGACAACCTGATCGACATCGGTGCAGAACTGACGGCGAACCATTTCGTCGCCGGTCAGCTCGTCGACGTCACCGGTACCACGATCGGTAAGGGCTTTGCCGGCGCCATCAAGCGCCACAACTTCGGCGGTCTGCGTGCAACGCACGGCGTTTCCGTATCGCACCGTTCGCATGGTTCTACCGGTTCCAACCAGGACCCGGGCCGCGTTTGGAAGGGCAAGCGCATGGCTGGTCACATGGGCCAGACGCGCGTCACCACTCAGAACCTCGAAGTCGTATCGACCGATGAAGACCGCGGTCTGATCCTGGTCAAGGGCGCTGTCCCCGGCTCCAAGGGTGCCTGGATCGTCGTTCGTGACGCCATCAAGTCGGGCACCCCGGAAGGCGCTCCGCGTCCGGCCGCTGTGCGCGCCGAAGCATCGAAGTAAGGGAGCCGAATAATGGATCTCAACGTCAAAACCCTCGAGGGCAAGGACGCAGGAAAGGTTTCTCTTTCTGACGCCATTTTCGGCCTCGAACCCCGTGAAGACATCATTGCCCGCGTCGTTCGCTGGCAGCTCGCCAAGAAGCAGCAGGGCACGCACAAGGCCAAGGGCCGCGCTGAAGTGTCCCGCACCGGCGCCAAGATGTACAAGCAGAAGGGTACGGGCCGCGCCCGCCACCACTCCGCTCGTGCTCCGCAGTTCCGGGGCGGTGGCAAGGCTCATGGCCCGGTTGTTCGCAGCCACGCCCATGACCTGCCGAAGAAGGTTCGCGCCCTCGGCCTGCGCCATGCACTCTCGGCCAAGCTGAAGGCTGAAGAGATCATCGTCATCGACGATCTCGTTGCCAAGGAAGCCAAGACGAAGGCTCTCGCCGGCGTATTCGCGTCGCTCGGTCTCACCAACGCTCTCATCATCGGCGGCGCCGAGATCGAGAACAACTTCAAGCTCGCAGCCCAGAACATCCCGAACGTGGACGTTCTGCCGGTTCAGGGCATCAACGTTTACGACATTCTGCGCCGTGGCAAGCTCGTGCTTTCCAAGGCTGCCGTGGAAGCTCTGGAGGAGCGGTTCAAATGACGGATCTTCGCCACTACGACGTGATCGTGTCCCCCTCGATCACTGAAAAGTCGACGCTGGTTTCCGAACAGAACCAGGTCGTCTTCAACGTCGCCAAGGACGCTTCGAAGCCTGAAATCAAGGCTGCAGTCGAAGCTCTGTTCGGCGTCAAGGTTACGGCCGTGAACACGCTGGTCCGCAAGGGCAAGACGAAGCGTTTCCGCGGCTTTGCCGGAAAGCAGAAGGACGTGAAGAAGGCGGTCATTACGCTCGCCGACGGTCAGTCCATCGACGTCTCCACCGGTCTCTAACGGATAGGCCCATTAGGGTAAAAACCCAAAAGGGAACAAGAAAATGGCATTGAAAAGTTTCAATCCGACGACCCCGAGCCAGCGCCAGCTGGTCATCGTTGACCGGTCCGGCCTCTACAAGGGCAAGCCGGTAAAGGCGCTGACCGAGGGCCTGTCCTCCAAGGGCGGTCGCAACAACCTCGGTCGCATCACCGTTCGCTTCCAGGGCGGCGGTCACAAGCGCACCTATCGTCTGGTGGACTTCAAGCGTCGCAAGTTCGACGTTGAAGGCACGGTCGAGCGTCTGGAATACGACCCGAACCGCACCGCGTTCATCGCGCTCGTCAACTACGCCGACGGCGAAAAGGCCTACATCCTCGCTCCGCAGCGCCTTGCTGCTGGCGACAAGGTCATCGCTTCGGAAAAGGCCGTTGACGTGAAGCCCGGCAACACGATGCCGCTGCAGTACATCCCGGTCGGCTCCATCATCCACAACGTGGAAATGAAGCCGGGCAAGGGCGGCCAGATGGCCCGCTCCGCCGGTACCTACGCACAGCTCGTTGGCCGCGACCAGGGCATGGCGATCCTTCGCCTGAACTCTGGTGAACAGCGCCTGGTGCATGGTTCCTGCCTCGCCTCGATCGGCGCCGTGTCGAACCCCGACCACGGCAACATCAATGACGGTAAGGCTGGTCGTTCGCGTTGGCGTGGCAAGAAGCCGCACGTTCGCGGTGTCGTCATGAACCCGGTTGACCACCCGCACGGCGGTGGTGAAGGCCGTACCTCGGGTGGTCGTCACCCGGTTACCCCGTGGGGCAAGCCCACGAAGGGTAAGCGTACGCGCTCGAACAAGTCGACCGACAAGTTCATCATGCGCTCGCGCCACCAGAAGAAGAAGTAAGAGAGGAAGTCTCGAATGACTCGTTCAGTATGGAAAGGTCCGTTCGTTGACGGTTATCTTCTCAAGAAGGCTGAGAAGGTCCGCGAAGGCGGTCGCAACGAAGTGATCAAGATCTGGAGCCGTCGCTCCACGATCCTTCCGCAGTTTGTCGGTCTCACCTTCGGCGTCTACAACGGCAGCAAGCACGTCCCGGTCAGCGTCAACGAAGACATGGTCGGCCACAAGTTTGGTGAATTCTCTCCGACCCGGACCTACTACGGTCACGGTGCGGACAAGAAGGCAAAGAGGAAGTAACAATGGGCAAGGCAAAAGCCGAACGCCGGCTGAAGGATAATGAGGCGCAGGCAGTTGCGCGCACGATCCGCGTCAGCCCCCAGAAGCTCAACCTGGTTGCCGCGATGATCCGCGGCAAGAAGGTCGATCGCGCTCTGGCCGAACTGGAATTCTCCCGCAAGCGCATTGCAGAGACGGTCAAGAAGACCCTTGAATCTGCCATCGCAAACGCGGAGAACAACCACGATCTCGACGTCGATTCGCTCGTCGTTGCAGAAGCTTACGTTGGCAAGTCGATTGTCATGAAGCGCTTCCACGCTCGTGGTCGCGGCCGTGCATCGCGTGTCGAAAAGCCGTTCTCGCACTTGACGATCGTCGTCCGTGAAGTGGAAGCCAAAGGGGAGGCCGCATAATGGGTCAGAAGATTAATCCGATCGGCTTCCGTCTCGGTATCAACCGGACCTGGGACAGCCGCTGGTTCGCGGACAACGCCGAGTACGGCCAGCTTCTTCACGAAGACCTGAAGATCCGCGCTTACCTGATGGAAGAACTGAAGGCTGCCGGCATCGCCAAGGTGGTAATCGAGCGTCCGCACAAGAAGTGCCGCGTCACGATCCACTCCGCTCGTCCGGGCCTGATCATCGGCAAGAAGGGCGCTGACATCGAGAAGCTCCGCAAGAAGCTTTCCGAGATGACCAGCTCCGAAACGCACCTCAACATCGTTGAAGTGCGCAAGCCGGAAGTCGACGCGACCCTCGTCGCTCAGTCGATTGCCCAGCAGCTCGAGCGCCGCGTGGCTTTCCGCCGTGCGATGAAGCGCGCTGTTCAGTCGGCCATGCGTCTTGGCGCCGAAGGCATCAAGATCACCTGCGCCGGCCGCCTCGGTGGCGCCGAAATCGCTCGTACCGAATGGTACCGCGAAGGTCGCGTTCCGCTGCACACGCTGCGTGCGGACATCGACTACGGCACGGCTGAAGCGGAAACCGCTTTCGGTATCTGCGGCATCAAGGTCTGGATCTTCAAGGGCGAAATCCTTGAGCATGATCCGATGGCTTCGGAGCGTCGCGCGATCGAAAGTGACAACCAGGGCCCGGCAGGCCGTGATCGCGACCGTGGCGATCGTGACCGCCGTCGTGAAAACGCGTAACATTCGCGTTTGGCAGCCAATATCGGAGAAGTAAAAAAATGTTGCAGCCAAAGCGTACGAAGTATCGCAAGCAGTTCAAGGGCCGCATCAAGGGCGTAGCCAAGGGCGGATCTGATCTCGCTTTCGGCGAATTCGGCCTTAAGGCTCAGGAACCCAACCGCGTGAATGCACGCGAGATCGAAGCGGCCCGCCGCGCGATCACGCGTCACATGAAGCGCGCCGGCCGCGTCTGGATCCGTGTGTTCCCTGACGTTCCGGTCACCGCCAAGCCGACGGAAGTCCGCATGGGTAAGGGTAAGGGTTCGGTCGAATACTGGGCATGCAAGGTCAAGCCCGGCCGAATGATGTTTGAGATCGATGGTGTCAGCGAAGAACTTGCCCGTGAGGCACTTCGTCTTGGCGCTGCCAAGCTCTCTGTCAAGACGCGCTTCGTGCAGCGTATCGCAGAGTAAGGAGTGAACTCATGAAAGCCGTAGATGTTCGCGCCCTGAGCGCCGATCAACTCAACGAAGAGCTCGCCAAGCTGAAGAAGGAGCAGTTCAACCTGCGCTTCCAGAAGGCAACCGGCCAGCTCGAGAAGTCTTCGCGTATCAACGAAGTCCGCAAGGACATCGCACGCGTCAAAACCATTGCCCGCCAGAAGGCGGCAGAAGCCAAGGCCTAAGGACCAGAAAATATGCCGAAACGCATTCTGCAGGGCACTGTTGTCAGCGACAAGAACGACAAGACCGTCGTCGTACGGGTCGAGCGCCGCTTTGCGCATCCGATCCTCCAGAAGACCGTCCGTCGCTCCAAGAAGTACAAGGCGCATGACGAAAACAACCAGTACAAGGTTGGTGACGTCGTTTCCATCGAGGAATGTGCGCCGATCTCGAAGGATAAGCGCTGGACGGTAGTCGCCGCCCACGCTTGATTTCAGCAGGTTTTGACGCCAAGACCCTTGCGTCTTGGGAAAATACCTGTATGAAGCACGCAATTGAAGCAGGGGAACGCTCGATTCCGGGCGTTCTTTTGCTTTGAGATGAGCACTATAAGCCGGGCGAGGGGGTTTCGACCCAACCGGCCTGGTAACAACAAGAAGGCGACCTGACATGATTCAGATGCAAACAAACCTCGACGTGGCGGATAATTCCGGCGCACGTCGTGTCATGTGCATCAAGGTGCTGGGCGGCTCCAAGCGCAAGTATGCGTCGGTCGGCGACATCATTGTCGTTTCGATCAAGGAAGCCATTCCGCGCGGCCGCGTAAAGAAGGGTGATGTCATGAAGGCTGTTGTCGTTCGCACTGCGAAGGACATCCGCCGTCCGGATGGCTCTGTCATCCGCTTTGACACCAACGCAGCCGTTCTTATCGATAACAAGAAAGAGCCGATCGGCACTCGTATCTTCGGACCGGTTCCGCGCGAACTTCGCGCCAAGAACCACATGAAGATCATCTCGCTGGCTCCAGAAGTACTCTAAGGGAGCGTTGAGAGATGCAAAAGATTCGCAAAGGCGACAAAGTCGTCGTTCTCACCGGTAAGGACAAGGGTCGTACCGGCGAAGTCGTACAGGTAATGCCGAAGGAAGACCGGGCTGTCGTGCGTGGCGTAAACATGGTGAAGCGTCACCAGCGCCAGACCCAGAGCCAGGAAGCCGGCATCATCAACAAGGAAGCCTCGATCCATCTTTCGAACATCGCGATTGCCGATCCGAAGGACGGCAAGCCGACCCGCGTCGGTTTCAAGATCGATGGCGACAAGAAGGTCCGCGTGGCCAAGCGTTCGGGAGTAGTGATCGATGGCTAAGTCCGCTTACGAGCCGCGGCTCAAGAAGGAATATGTCGAGCGTATTCGTGCGGCTATGCAGGAGAAGTTCTCCTACGCCAACGAAATGCAGATCCCGCGCCTCGACAAGATCGTCATCAACATGGGCGTTGGCGAATCGACGGGCGACTCCAAGAAGCCGACCGTTGCTGCAGCCGACCTCGCAGCGATTGCTGGTCAGAAGCCGGTCATCACCCGCGCTCGCAACTCCATCGCAGGCTTCAAGCTTCGCGAAGGTATGCCGATCGGTGCCAAGGTTACCCTGCGCGGCGTTCGGATGTTTGAGTTCCTGGATCGCCTCGTGAACATTGCGCTTCCGCGCGTTCGCGACTTCCGTGGCCTCAATCCGAAGTCCTTTGACGGACGTGGCAACTTCGCCATGGGCGTCAAGGAACACATTGTGTTCCCTGAGATCAACTACGACAAGGTTGATCAGATGTGGGGCATGGACATCATCGTTTGCACGACGGCTACTAACGACGACGAAGCTCGCGCTCTGCTCACAGAGTTCAACTTCCCGTTCCGTCAGTAATCCGTAACGACAAGCGTAAAGAAGGATAACTGTAATGGCGAAAACGAGCGCAGTTGAAAAGAACAAGCGCCGCCGCAAACTGGTTGCCTCGCAGGCTGCAAAGCGTGCCGCTCTGAAGGCGACCATCATGAACCAGTCTCTGCCGATTGAAGAGCGGTTCAAGGCAACCATCAAGCTGGCAGGCCTGCCGCGCGATGGATCCAAGACCCGCATCCGCAACCGTTGCGAAGTTACCGGCCGTCCGCGCGCCTTCTATCGTAAACTTCGTATGTCGCGTATTGCGCTTCGCGAACTGGGCAACCTCGGCAAGGTGCCGGGTATTGTCAAGTCGAGCTGGTAAGGAGACGGGCACATGGCAATGACTGATCCGCTGGGCGATATGCTCACCCGTATCCGTAACGGCGCGGCTCGCCGCAAGTCGAGCGTTTCCACGCCGGCTTCGAAGCTCCGTGCACGTGTTCTGGATGTTCTTCAGGCTGAAGGCTACATCCGTGGTTACTCCGAAGTCGTATTCGGCAACGGCAAGGCCGAGCTGAACATCGAACTGAAGTACTACGAAGGCGCTTCCGTGATCCGTGAGATCGGACGCGTCTCCAAGCCGGGCCGCCGAGTTTATGTCTCGGTTAAGTCCATTCCGCAGGTCGCGAACGGCCTCGGCATCACCATCCTTTCGACCCCGAAGGGCGTGATGGCCGATCATCAGGCACGCGAACAGAATGTTGGTGGCGAGATCCTTTGCTCCGTCTTCTAATCGAAGACGGTAGCAAGTTCTCCATAGCGAACAGACAGGTATAAAAATGTCTCGTATCGGTAAGAAGCCCGTTCAGGTTCCGGCAGGCGTCACGGCAAGCGTTGATGGCCAGAAGGTAACGGCGAAGGGCCCGAAGGGCGAACTGTTCTTTGTTGCAAACGACGAAGTATCGGTAAAGCTCGAAGAAAATGCGGTTGTTGTACAGCCGCTCAGCCAGAGCAAGGATGCTCGTTCGAAGTGGGGCATGTCCCGCACGATGATCGAGAACATCTTCAAGGGCGTCAAGGACGGTTACGAGCGCAAGCTCGAAATCAACGGCGTTGGTTATCGTGCGTCGCTGCAGGGCAAGAACCTGCAGCTGGCGCTCGGCTTCAGCCACGACGTCGTCTACCAGACCCCGGAAGGCATCACGATTGCTGTTCCGAAGCCGACCGAAATCATCGTGTCCGGCATCAACAAGCAGCAGGTCGGCCAGGTTGCCGCGGAAATCCGCGAATACCGCGGCCCCGAGCCCTACAAGGGCAAGGGCGTCAAGTATGCCGAAGAGCGGATTGTCCGCAAAGAAGGCAAGAAGAAGTAAGGATCACGCGAAATGGCTAGCAGGAAAGATACTCTTGTGCGTCGCGCCAACCGCGTGCGCCGTCAAATCAAGGCGGTCGCCAATGGCCGTCCGCGCCTGTCGGTTCATCGCTCGTCGAAGAACATCTACGTACAGGTTATCGACGACGTGGCCGGTAAGACGCTTGCGTCTGCCTCCACGCTCGATACCGATCTGCGTTCGTCGTTGAAGACGGGCGCTGACACGGCAGCTGCTGCTGCCGTCGGCAAGCTCATCGCTGAGCGTGCCGCCAAGGCTGGCGTCAAGGACGTTGTCTTTGATCGTGGCGCCTTCATCTATCACGGCCGCATCAAGGCTTTGGCCGATGCTGCCCGTGAAGGTGGTCTGAACTTCTGATCGGTCGCCAGGCGGGCGTTGCGCCTGCCTGGCACTCTCATAGGTTTCCGGTCGCATCCGATCCATCGGACGGGGGCGACTTTTGTCAATCTGCCGATTGCACCCGGAAAAGAAAAAGGAAAAGGACAATGGCACAGGAAAGAAAGGGTTCTCGCGAAGATCGCCAGAACCGCGAAGAGCGCGACAGCGAATTTGTCGATAAGCTCGTAGCAATTAACCGCGTCGCCAAGGTGGTGAAGGGCGGTCGTCGTTTCGGTTTCGCCGCTCTCGTCGTCGTTGGCGACCAGAAGGGCCGCGTTGGCTTCGGTCATGGCAAGGCACGCGAAGTGCCGGAAGCCATCCGCAAGGCAACCGAAGCCGCAAAGCGCGACCTGATTTTCGTCCCGCTGCGTGGTGGTCGTACCCTGCATCACGACGTTCACGGCCGTCATGGCGCCGGCAAGGTGCTGCTGCGTTCGGCCAAGGCCGGTACCGGTATCATCGCTGGTGGCCCGATGCGCGCCGTCTTCGAAACGCTCGGCGTTCATGACGTCGTTGCCAAGTCGACCGGTTCGTCGAACCCCTACAACATGGTTCGCGCAACGTTCGACGCCCTCAAGAACCAGATGCACCCGAAGGACATCGCAGCTCAGCGCGGCATGAAGTACGCCACGCTCCAGGCTCGTCGTGTTTCCTCCGGCGCTGCTTCCGAAGAATAAGGGAGCTGACAGATGGCTAAGAAAGAAGTCGCAGCGAAGACCGTTACCGTCGAGCAGGTCGGTAGCCCCATTCGCCGTCCGGCCGTACAGCGTCAGACGCTGATCGGTCTGGGCCTCAACAAGATGCACCGGGTTCGCACGCTGGAAGACACTCCGTCTGTCCGCGGCATGATCCGGACTGTCCAGCACCTCGTTCGCGTCGTCGACGAGAAGTGAGGGGGATAAGCTCATGAAACTGAATGAAATCAAGGACAACGAAGGCTCGACCCACAGCCGTAAGCGTCTTGGCCGTGGTATCGGCTCGGGCTCCGGCAAGACCGCCGGTCGCGGTGTGAAGGGTCAGAAGGCTCGTTCGGGCGTCGCCATCAACGGCTTCGAAGGCGGCCAGATGCCGATCTACCGTCGTCTGCCGAAGCGCGGCTTCAACAACATCTTCGCTTCGGAGTTTGTTGTCGTGTCGCTCGGCCGTATCCAGACGGCAATCGACGCCAAGAAGCTCGACGCTTCCAAGACCGTTGACGCAGCTGCCCTCAAGGCTGCCGGCGTCATCCGTCGCGAAAAGGACGGCGTCCGCGTTCTGGCCGACGGCGAACTGAAGGCGAAGGTTTCGCTCGAAGTTGCCGGTGCTTCCAAGTCGGCGATCGAGAAGATCGAAAAGGCTGGCGGCTCGATCAAGCTGCTCGCTGCGGCTGCTGAATAATATTATTGATGAACCGCCCGGGGTGCTTCACTCCGGGCGGTTTTGCTCCCATATGTGAGCCTCACGTCCGCAAGCGCGAATCGCTCGCCGCGGCGGACATAGCGGAAACCACGGTGAGGCATCCGATTGCAGACACAATCGCCTCGCGTCCGGTTTTCAAGACGAAAAGTTAGTCCTTCCGGAACGGACCGGGTGTTCCCGCTGATTCCGAGATTTGGTACGCGGAGAATTGCATGGCTTCTGCAGCGGAACAGCTCGCCTCGAACCTGAATTTCTCGACTTTCGCCAAGGCGGAAGATCTGAAGAAACGGCTCTGGTTCACGCTTGGTGCGCTTCTGGTTTACCGTCTTGGCACCTATATCCCGCTGCCCGGTCTTAACCCGGAAGCGTTTGCCCAGGCATTCCGCGGCCAGAGCGGCGGTATCCTCGGCCTCTTCAACATGTTTTCGGGCGGTGCAGTTGAGCGCATGGCGATCTTCGCGCTCGGCATCATGCCCTATATCTCTGCTTCGATTATCGTTCAGCTGATGACCTCTGTCGTTCCGGCACTGGAACAGCTGAAGAAGGAAGGCGAGCAGGGCCGCAAGATCATCAACCAGTACACCCGTTACGGCACGGTGCTTCTTGGCACGGCGCAGGCTTACGCCATCGCCGTCGGCCTCGAGAGCGGCAACGGCCTCGTCAACGATCCGGGTTGGTTCTTCCGTGTTTCGACCGTCATTTCTCTGCTTGGCGGCACCATGTTCCTGATGTGGCTCGGTGAACAGATCACCTCGCGCGGCATCGGCAACGGCATCTCGCTGATCATTTTCGCCGGTATCGTCGCACATCTGCCGACGGCGCTCGCCGGCACGCTCGAACTCGGCCGCACCGGCGCTCTGTCCACCCCGCTGATCCTCGCGATCATCGTCATGGTCGTCGGCGTCATCGCGCTCATCGTGTTCGTCGAACGTGCGCAGCGGCGGCTTCTGATCCAGTATCCGAAGCGCCAGGTCGGCAACCGCATGTTCCAGGGCGACACCTCGCACCTGCCGCTGAAGCTCAACACCGCGGGCGTCATCCCGGCGATCTTCGCCTCGTCGCTGCTGCTTCTGCCGGCAACGCTCGCAGGCTTTGCCAACACGGCGACGCTGCCGGGTTGGGCGACCACCGTGGTTGGTGCACTTGCGCACGGCAAGCCGCTCTACATGGTGCTTTACGGTGCGATGATCGCGTTCTTCGCCTTCTTCTACACCGCGATCGTGTTCAATCCGAAGGACACGGCCGACAATCTGAAGAAGCACGGCGGCTTCATTCCGGGCATTCGTCCGGGCGAGCGTACCGCGGAATATATCGATTATGTCCTGACGCGCATCACCGTGATCGGTGCGGCCTATCTGATCTTCGTCTGCATTCTGCCGGAAGTTCTGATCGCTCAGACCGGCGTGCCGTTCTACCTTGGTGGTACGTCGCTTTTGATTGTTGTCAGCGTCACCCTTGATACGGTAGCACAGATCCAGGGCCACCTCATCGCACAGCAATATGAGGGGCTGATCAAGAAGTCGAAGCTGCGCGGAGGAAAGAGGGGACGATGAGACTGATTTTTTTGGGACCGCCGGGCGCTGGCAAGGGGACACAGGCCAAGCTTCTGACGGAGAGATACGGCATTCCGCAGCTTTCCACAGGAGATATGCTGCGGGCGGCCGTCGCCCAGGCGACCGAGGTCGGCAAGCGTGCGAAGGCGGTCATGGATGCCGGTCAGCTGGTATCCGATGAGATCGTCAACGAAATCGTGTCGGATCGCATCGACCAGCCGGACTGCGCGAAGGGGTTCATCCTCGACGGTTACCCGCGCACGGTTCCGCAGGCGATTGCGCTCGGCAAGATGCTCGAGGGCAAGGGTCTGAAGCTCGATGCCGTAATCGAGCTCAAGGTCGACGAGGCAGCCCTTGTAAAGCGGATGGAGAATCGCGTAGCGGAAACCATCGCAGCCGGCGGCACTGTACGTTCGGACGACAATCCGGAAGCCTTCAAGCGCCGGCTGACCGAGTACCGTGAAAAGACGGCGCCGCTCTCCGAGCACTACGCCGGAACGGGGCAGCTCAGAACGGTTGATGGCATGGCGGAAGTGAACACCGTCACCGCCGAGATCGAGAAGATTCTGGCTTAGACACTGGTCTTTGCCGAAAAGGAACTGCCGGGGAGTTGACTTTTCCGGCCGATTCCGCCAAAGACAGCGCCAACTCGCGACATGAGAGCGGTCGGCGCGGTCTTCAAAGAAAATGAAGTCCGGGTACGGTCGTTTTTGACGTGTCTCGAACCTCAATCAACGTGCGGCTCTTCGAGGTCGCGTAACGAAGCACCTATTGCCGGATGGCAACTGGAACGCAAGGAGAATAGACGTGGCACGTATCGCTGGCGTCAACATCCCGACGGCAAAGCGCGTAGTTATTGCGCTGACCTACATTCACGGGATCGGCCCGAAATTCGCACAGGAAATCATCGAGAAGGTCGGTATTCCGGCTGATCGTCGCGTGCATCAGCTGACGGACGCTGAAGTCCTGCAGATCCGCGAAACGATCGACCGCGACTACCAGGTCGAAGGTGACCTGCGTCGCGAGACCTCGATGAACATCAAGCGCCTGATGGACCTCGGCTGCTACCGCGGCCTGCGTCACCGTCGTGGCCTGCCGGTTCGCGGTCAGCGCACCCACACCAACGCTCGCACCCGCAAGGGTCCGGCGAAGGCGATTGCCGGTAAGAAGAAGTAATTTCCCGAAAAGGGAGATTGGGAGGCTGGTGTCAAACGCCGGCCTCCTTTTGCAGTTTGGAAGGGCGTTTGCCTGACCTTTGTTCGGCCGATCCGGCCGGGCGATATGTTCGCCGGACGATATCTCGTCCTGCGGGAAATGAAGATGCAGGGCAGGGGACGTCAAATCCTTTTCCCGGTGGAGCCGCTGGAATTACGGCGGTGCAGAGATCTAAGAAAGGGATCCTATGGCCAAGGAAGCCACCCGCGTTCGCCGTCGCGAACGCAAGAACATCACGTCTGGCGTCGCGCACGTCAATTCGTCGTTCAACAACACCATGATCACCATCACCGACGCACAGGGCAACGCGATTGCCTGGTCGTCTGCCGGTGCCAAGGGGTTCAAGGGTTCGCGTAAGTCGACCCCGTTTGCCGCACAGATCGCCGCTGAAGACTGCGCCAAGAAGGCTCAGGAACACGGCATGAAGTCGCTGGAAGTCGAAGTTTGCGGTCCGGGTTCCGGCCGTGAATCCGCTCTTCGCGCGCTGCAGGCTGCGGGCTTCATGATCACCTCGATCCGCGATGTGACCCCGATCCCGCACAACGGCTGCCGCCCGCGCAAGAAGCGCCGCGTCTGATCATATGCATTCAATATGCCGGTGAGGGCGCAGATGCGCGCTCCCGGTCTTCGGGGCTCGGTTGCCACGATTGGATGGTGGCAACGAACGGAAGGCAGAAAACATGATCCAGAAGAATTGGCAGGAACTGATCAAGCCGAACAAGGTGGAGTTCGTCTCCTCCGGCCGCACCAAGGCAACGTTGGTTGCGGAACCGCTTGAACGCGGCTTCGGTCTGACGCTCGGCAACGCGCTTCGCCGCGTGCTGCTGTCGTCGCTGCGCGGTGCTGCTGTCACCGCAGTGCAGATCGACGGCGTCCTGCACGAGTTCTCCTCTATCCCGGGCGTCCGGGAAGATGTGACGGACATCGTGCTCAACATCAAGGAAATCGCCATCAAGATGGATGGCGACGACGCAAAGCGCATGGTCGTGCGCAAGCAGGGTCCGGGCGTTGTAACCGCCGGTGACATCCAGACGGTTGGCGATATCGAAATCCTCAACCCGAACCATGTGATCTGCACCCTCGACGAGGGCGCTGAGATCCGCATGGAGTTCACCGTCAACAACGGCAAGGGTTACGTGCCGGCTGATCGCAACCGTTCGGAAGATGCTCCGATCGGCCTGATCCCGGTCGACAGCCTGTACTCGCCGGTCAAGAAGGTGTCCTACAAGGTGGAAAACACCCGCGAAGGCCAGGTTCTTGACTATGACAAGCTGACGATGTCCATCGAGACGGACGGTTCCGTCACCGGTGAAGATGCGATCGCATTTGCGGCCCGCATCCTTCAGGACCAGCTGTCGGTCTTCGTCAACTTCGACGAGCCGCAGAAGGAAGCAGAGGAAGAGGCAGTTACCGAACTCGCCTTCAACCCGGCGCTTCTCAAGAAGGTCGACGAACTGGAACTTTCGGTCCGTTCGGCCAACTGCCTGAAGAACGACAACATCGTCTACATCGGCGACCTCATTCAGAAGACCGAAGCAGAAATGCTCCGCACGCCGAATTTTGGTCGCAAGTCGCTGAACGAAATCAAGGAAGTTCTCGCTTCCATGGGCCTGCACCTCGGCATGGAAGTGCCGTCCTGGCCGCCCGAGAACATCGAAGATCTCGCCAAGCGTTACGAAGACCAATACTAACCATTAGACTGCGGGCGAATGCCTGCAAGTGAAGGAGAATAGCCATGCGCCACGGTAAAGCCGGCCGCAAGCTGAATAGAACCGCCAGCCACCGCAAGGCGATGTTTGCCAACATGGCAGCTTCGCTGATCGAACACGAGCAGATCGTTACGACCCTGCCGAAGGCCAAGGAAATCCGCCCGATCGTCGAGAAGCTCGTCACGCTCGGCAAGCGCGGTGACCTGCACGCTCGCCGCCAGGCGATCTCGCAGATCCGCGACGCCGCTGTCGTTGCCAAGCTGTTCGACACGATCGCATCGCGCTACGCCACCCGCAACGGCGGCTACCTGCGCATCATGAAGGCTGGCTTCCGGCACGGCGACAACGCCGCGCTCGCCGTCATCGAATTCGTTGACCGCGACGTCTCGGCAAAGGGCGCGAAGGATCTCGCCCGCGTTGCTGCAGAAGCCGAAGCTGCTGAAGCAGCCTAAGCCGATCGAAGGCAGAAGATTGAAGCGGCCGGGTGTTCGTCACCCGGCCGCTTTTTCTTTTGGGGCTGTTGCTTAGCGTGCGTTTGACGGTGTGCTCGTTCTGTCACCGTTTCGTCGAAATGCGATCGAGGGTCGATGTCCTGGCGAGGCGAAGATGGCCTCAGGCGCTTCCGGCGGCGGTTCTGACCGACGCATTGGCCGCCTGTCGCTTGCGCCGCAGATACGGCTTGCGCACCAGCCGCCAGACAAGCAGTACGGCGACGAGCCCGAGATAAAGCAGCTGTTCGGCGCCGATGACCTTCACCGACATCGAAAAATGCACGGCGCCGGCGGTGGCGATCACATAGGCCAGGCGGTGAAGCGTGTTCCACCGCGTACCGAGCCTGCGGATCGACCAGTTGTTGGAGGTGAGCGCCAGCGGGATCAGCATGACGAGTGCGGCCATGCCGATGGTGATGAAGGGGCGGCGGGCGATGTCGGCCAGTATGCTCGGAAAGTTTAGCCGCTGATCGAGCAGCATGTAGGCGAGGAAATGCATCAGCACATAGTAGAACGCCAGCAAACCTAAGGCCCGCCGATAGCGCAGCCAGTTGATGCCGAATAGGTCGCGAATCGGCGAGATCGCCAATGTCGCGACGAGGAAACGCAGCGCCCAGAGGCCGAGCAGGTGTTCGAATTCCTTGACCGGGTTTCCGGGCAGTTGGCCCGTAGCGCCGAGATAGAATGCATAGGCGGCGGGCAGCAGACCAAAGCCGTAGAGCCCCCAGACCGAGGCCGAATGGTAGCGTTTCGGGAGCGAGGGCAGGCGGGCCATGATCAATAGTTCGCTCTGAGATCCATGCCGGCATAAAGTCCGGCCACCTCGTCGGCATAGCCATTGAAGGGCAGGGTATCGCGCCGGTTGGAGCCGAAGAAGCCGCCACCGCCGATGCGGTTTTCCGTTGCCTGGCTCCAGCGTGGATGATCGACCGCCGGATTGACGTTGGCAAAGAAGCCGTACTCGTTCGGCGCCGAGAGGTTCCAGGTGGACGGTGGCTGGGTTTCCGTGAGCGAAATACGCACGATCGACTTGATCCCCTTGAATCCGTATTTCCAAGGGGTAACCAGCCGGATCGGCGCGCCGTTCTGGTTGGGAAGCGTCTTGCCGTAGACGCCGACGGACAGCAGCGTCAGCGGGTGACGGGCCTCGTCGAGTCTCAGCCCTTCGCGATAGGGCCAGGCAAGCGGCTGGAAGAACCCGGATTGTCCCGGCATTTCGGACGGGCGCACGACGGTTTCGAACGAGACATATTTCGCGCTGCCAAGCGGCTCTACCTTGTCGAGCAGGGCCGAGAGCTGAAACCCGGTCCAGGGGATCACCATCGACCAGGCCTCGACACAGCGCATGCGGTAGACGCGTTCCTCGATCGGGAGCGCTAGCAGTTCCTCGAGCCCGAATTCCTTCGGCTTGCCGACGAGGCCATCGACTTTCACGGTCCAGGGCGTTGGCTTGAAGCTGTTCGAATTGGCAGCAGGGTCGCCCTTGCCGGTCCCGAACTCGTAGAAATTGTTGTAGCTGGTGACGTCGGCCTCCGGCGTCAGGTCTTCGTCGACAGTGTATTTGCTCTTGGGCGCGCCGAGTGCGGCCGCCAGCCCCGTGCCGCTGCCCGCAAGCAGCATGCCGCCGCCGGCAGCAGCCCCTAGGAAGGTGCGGCGGTTGAAAAAGAGGGCCTCCGGGGTGATCTCGGAGGAAACGATTCGCGGCGGGCGGTAAGATGGCATGGTCTTTTCCGAAGTGATTTATGAGCCTTGTCTTCTATGAACTCACCAGACTTTCGATCACCGTGAAAGGGGTTGCGAACCACGTTTTCGTGCGTAGCGCGTGAAGCTGGCAACTTTGCATATCCTGCGCCAACATTTGCCTTTTTTCCCGCGAAATCCTATCTGAACGTAGCCGCGACGAATAGGAGAATGCTTTACATGATCGTAGGTCGAAGAGCGCTTGTTTCGCTCGTCATCGCTGTTTCTCTCGCCTGTCCGGCATTGGCCCAGGAGGCCAAGAGCGTTCCGCAATCGCGGACCGAAATGCAGCTTTCCTTTGCGCCTCTCGTCAAGCAGACGGCAAATGCCGTCGTCAACGTCTATGCCGAGCGGGTGGTCGAGCGCCGTTCGATTTTCTCCGGTGACCCCTTCTTCGAGGAGTTCTTCGGCCAACGCATGCCGAACCGCTCGGAGAAGCAGTCTTCGCTCGGTTCCGGGGTGATCGTCGGCAAGAACGGCATCGTCGTGACCAATAACCACGTCATCGAGGGCGCCGACGATATAAAGGTGGCGCTGGCCGATGGCCGCGAGTTTCCCTGCAAGATCGTGCTCAAGGACGACCGGCTCGACCTCGCTGTTTTGAAGATCCAGTCGGACGGTCCCTTCGACATCGTGCCGCTTGGTGATTCCGATGCAGTCGAGGTCGGCGACCTCGTGCTCGCGATCGGCAACCCCTTCGGCGTCGGCCAGACGGTGACGAGTGGCATCGTCTCGGCGCTCGCGCGCAATCAGGTCTCCTCGGGTGATTTCGGCTTCTTTATCCAGACGGATGCGGCGATCAACCCGGGTAATTCCGGCGGTGGCCTTATCGACATGAACGGCCAGCTCATTGGCATCAACACGGCCATCTTCTCCAAGGGCGGCGGTTCTAACGGCGTTGGCTTTGCCATCCCCGCCAATCTGGTGAAGGTCTTCGTTGCGTCGGCCGAAGGTGGCAACGGCGCCTTCGTGCGTCCTTTCATCGGCGCCAGCTTCGAGCCGGTCACTTCGGAAGTGGCCGAAGCCCTTGGCCTCAGCCGCGCCCGTGGTGCGCTGGTGACCGCCGTCGTGGCCGGTGGCCCGGCCGAACAGGCCGGTATCAAGCCCGGCCAGGTGATCACCGCCGTCAACGGCATCGAGGTCGAACATCCCGACGCACTCGGTTATCGCCTGACGACGGTCGGCATCGGTCATGAGGCGCGCGTCACCGTATCGGAAAACGGCAAGCCGCGGGAAGTGACGATCAAGCTCGACCGGGCGCCCGAGACCTCGCCACGCGATGAACGGCTGATCGAAGGTCGTAACCCCTTCGCCGGTGCAGTCGTTGCCAACCTGTCGCCGCGCCTTGCCGACGAGCTGCGCATGTCGACCTCGCTGCAGGGCGTCGTCGTCATGCAGGTCAACCGCGGTTCGCCCGCCGCCCGCATCGGCCTCGAGCCGAAGGACATCGTGCGGTCGGTCAACGGCACGGCGATCGACACGTCGAAGACGCTGGAACAGGTAATGGCCGACGATGCCTCCTTCTGGCGTGTCGAGATCGAGCGCGACGGCCAGCTCATCCGTCAGTTCTTCCGATGAGCGACCTGTTCACCGCCCACGAACCACCGGAAATGGCGTCGGCAAGACCGCTTGCCGACCGGCTTCGCCCGCGAACGCTTGCCGAAGTCACCGGTCAGGATCACCTGACCGGTGAGGATGGCGTGCTGTCGCGCATGATTGCTTCGGGTTCGCTCGGGTCGATGATCTTCTGGGGGCCGCCCGGAACAGGCAAGACGACCGTGGCGCGGCTGCTTTCGGGGGAGGCGGGTCTCGCCTTCGAGCAGATCTCCGCGATCTTCTCCGGCGTCGCTGATCTCAAGAAGGTGTTCGAGGCGGCGCGGGCAAGGCGCATGTCCGGCCGTCAGACGCTGCTTTTCGTCGACGAGATTCATCGCTTCAACCGGGCACAGCAGGACAGTTTCCTGCCGGTGATGGAAGACGGCACCGTGATCCTTGTCGGCGCGACGACGGAAAACCCATCCTTCGAACTCAACGCCGCTCTCCTGTCCCGAGCCCGGGTGCTGACCTTCAAGCCGCATGGCGAAGACAGTATCGAGGAACTGCTGTCGCGCGCCGAAGAGTCCGAGGGCAAGAAACTGCCGCTCGATGCGGATGCGCGCGCCAGCCTCATCCGCATGGCCGACGGCGACGGTCGCGCTGCGCTGACGCTGGCGGAAGAAGTCTGGCGCGCGGCGCGGCGCGACGAGATCTTCGATGCGGCAGCACTCCAGAACATCGTCCAGCGCCGGGCGCCGGTCTATGACAAGGGCCAGGACGGCCACTACAATCTGATCTCGGCCCTGCACAAGTCGGTGCGTGGCTCTGATCCGGATGCCGCACTCTACTATCTCTGCCGCATGTTCGATGCCGGCGAGGATCCGCTTTATCTCGGGCGGCGCCTGGTGCGCATGGCGGTCGAGGATATCGGCCTTGCCGACCCGCAGGCCCTGGTGATCTGCAACGCCGCCAAGGACGCCTATGACTATCTCGGCTCGCCCGAGGGCGAACTGGCGCTTGCCGAAGCCTGCGTCTATCTCGCGACCGCGCCGAAATCGAACGGCGTCTATACCGCCTACAAGGCAGCGATGCGGGCGGCGAAGGAAAACGGCTCGCTGCTGCCGCCGAAACATATCCTCAACGCCCCGACGAAACTGATGAAGGGTGAGGGCTACGGCGACGGCTACCGCTACGACCATGACGAGCCGGATGCTTTTTCCGGCCAGGACTATTTCCCCGAGAAGATGGGGCGCAGAAACTTCTATGATCCGCCGGAGCGCGGTTTCGAGCGCGAGATCCGCAAGCGGCTGGAATGGTGGGCGAAACTCCGTCGGGAGCGCAACGCACCGTAGGGGCAGACTTGCAGACCCCTCACGTTTCCATGGTTTCAACGACAGCGTGAAATGGTTTAGCTTTGCCGCGGACGCAGGGCTGATTTGCCCTTGACCGCCTTGCCGGCGAAACTGGAGTGTGAGATAGAACCCGCGTTGCAGACGGCTGCACGGTTCGCAAAGGCGATACCGAACATCCGCGGGGACGGCCTCGCTCCAAACTTTGGGAGTTTGACATGGCCTGGTTCCTTCTTCTGCTTGCCGGTATTCTTGAAATCGGCTGGGCAATTGGTCTCAAATACACGGATGGTTTTACGCGGGTGACACCGACGATCCTGACCGTCGGTTCGATGATCCTCAGCATCGCGTTGCTCGGTCTCGCCGTGCGGACCCTGCCGCTCGGTACGGCTTACGCTGTCTGGACCGGCATCGGCACCGTCGGCACCGTGATCCTCGGCATTTTCCTGTTCGCAGAGCCGGCAACCTTCGTTCGCCTTGGCTGCATCGCGCTCATCGTCAGCGGTATCGCCGGCCTGAAGCTGGCCGCTTAACGCTGCGGCTATTGGCTTCCGTTACGTTAGCGCGAACAGAGCCGCTCTGACGCCGACATATTGAACAAAAAAGAAAGCGGGCTGCGCGTCGGAAGACACGCAGCCCGCTTCGCATTCCGTGGTATCCGGTGTCGTCAGCGCAGGGCGTCAAGAACCGTGGCGACCGCCTGCATTTCCTGCCAGCGGTTCTCGCGGCGGCGGAAGGCCTCCTCGTCGGTTCCCCAATGTTCGATCTGCCAGTCCTCGTCGACATGGGCGGCCGTCCAGGCTTCTTCGGCGGATATCCGGCCGGAAGCGAAGGCGAGCGCCAGCAACGCAGAGCCGGTGAGGCTCGTCACCGTGTGGACGCAGGTGAGGCCGAGCGGGGTTGCGAAGGCGCGCAGGCCTTCGGCATAGGCGGAAAGTGCTTCCTCCGGCTGCTCCTGGTGGATCACGCCTTCGGCGAGGATGAAACGGGCGCCGAGTGCCTGCTGGGCCCACTCGATCACCGGGTTCCAGATTTCGTTCTGGCGGGCGACAAGGCCTTCCGGGCTATCGGCGCGATAGCAGAGCATGTCCGTTCCGGCGAAACGCAGGATATCGTCGAAGACCGAGCGCTGGTCCTTGGCGACGCCGTCAAGTGCGGTATTGACGATACGCGTGATCGGCATCTTGCCGGGATCGATGACCTCTGCCTGCGCATCCCATTCGGCGGCGAGCATGTCGGCGAGCTTGCGCGTCGGCACGGCAAGCGGCTGCTTGGCCGGCGTGCGCACGGTGCGGCCGTCGAGCAGCACCGCGTGCGTATCGCCATCGGCCGCGGCCACGCTGACGTCCTTGTAGAAGCGCTTCGGTAGTGGCTTCAGCATCTGGATTTGCGCGCGGCGGACCGGATCCTCGTGGCTCATCGCACCGCTGAGTTCGTCGCGAATATCAGACATGATTGTGTTCCATCCATTCAATGATGTCGGCCGGCGTCCGGGCAACGAAATCCGCGCCCGCCTCGATGAGGTCGGGAACGGAAGCATAGCCCCAGGCGACGCCGATGGCGGATGCTCCAGCGGCCTTGGCCATCTGCATGTCGTAGATCGCGTCGCCGATGACGACCGTATCCTTCGCATCGATGCCGGCTTCAAAGCAGCATTCCGTCACCATGGCCGGATGCGGCTTGGAGGGGCAGTCGTCGGCGGTGCGGGACACGAAGAAGATCCGGTCGAAGCCGTGAGTCTCGGAAATATGCGTCAGGCCGCGACGCGACTTGCCGGTTACGGCGCCGATCAACAGTGCGTCGCGTGACGACAGCGTCTGCATCATGTCGGCGATACCCGGAAACAGAAGCTCCTGGAAGCCTGCCTCTGCGCGAACGCCGGCGAAGATCGACTTGTAGTGCGCCGTCATCGCCAGCGCCTGATCGTCGACATGTTCGCGGCCGAGCAGGCGCGCGATGGCAATGTCGAGGGTCAAGCCGATAATGCTCTTGGTTGCCGAGAGGGGCGGGCGCTCGAGATCGAAGGCCTCGAAGGTGCGCGCCATCACTTCATGGATCAGGCCTCCGCTATCGACCAGCGTACCGTCACAATCAAAAAGCGCCAGTTTCATCAGTCGTCCTCGCCAGGCTCGTTCTCTTCGAAGCCCAGCAGGTTCCAGCTCTGGACCATGTGCGGTGGCAGCGGTGCGGTCACGCGCAGGCGGCCACCGTCCGGGTGAGGAATATCGATATGGCGCGCGTGCAGATGCAGACGGTTCTGCATGCCGCCGGGCAGGCTCCAGTTGATATCGGCGTCGAAATATTTGGGGTCGCCGAGGATCGGGTGTCCAATGTGCAGTGCATGGACGCGAAGCTGATGGGTGCGGCCGGTATAGGGCTCCATCTCCAGCCAGGCGAGGTTCTGTGCGGCCTGTTCGCGAATACGGTAGTAGGAGATGGCGTGGTCGGCACCGTCTTCGCCGTGTTTGGCGATGCGCATACGGTCGCCATCCGGCGTCTGCTCCTTGACGAGCCAGGTGGAGATGCGGTCTTCGCGCTTGCGCGGCACGCCCTTGACCAGCGCCCAGTAGGTCTTTTTGGTGTCGCGCTCGCGGAAGGCGGCGGTCAGCTTCTGCGCTGCACCCCGGGTGCGGGCGATCACCAAGACGCCTGACGTGTCGCGGTCGAGCCGGTGGACGAGACGCGGCTTTTCGCCCTTCTGGTTGGTCCAGGCTTCAAGCATCTTGTCGATATGTCGGTTGACGCCCGAGCCGCCCTGAACGGCAAGGCCGGCAGGCTTGTTGAGCACGATAACCTTGGCGTCCTCGTGCAGCACCATGCGCGACAGCAGTTCGCCGTCGGGTGAGTTCCTGAGGTCGCGTCCGGCGATCGGCCCGGTCTTGGTTTCCTTGGGATCCACTCCGAGCGGCGGAATGCGGATCGTCTGGCCGGGCTGGATCCGCGTGTCGGATTTGGCGCGGGCACCGTCGACGCGGATCTGGCCGGAGCGCAAAAGCTTCTGCAGCGGGCCGAAGCCCAGTCCCGGAAAATGCACCTTGAACCAGCGATCCAGGCGCATGCCCGCCTCGTCACCGTCCACCTGCCTGTGTTCTATGCCTGCCATTTGAGCGAACCTGCCTTCTGTTTGGTCGCAGCGTCGCGCGTCGGTCCGAAGCCCCTGCGTTGGGATGACGCAAAGAGGAGGCTTCAGGCGCGCAAAGGCTGCCGCAATATTTTCGTTGCTGCATGACAATGCCCTCGAAGCGACAACGGTTGAAGGACAATGCAGCAATGCGCCGCGTGTCCCCTGGATACGCAGCGCCTGTAAGACGAGCCTTTAGACTATTGCGCGCATCAGAGCCAGCCCGCTGAAGACCGCGAGGATCGAAAGCGCGACACTGGCGATGACATAGACGGCCGATAGCATGACATCGCCGCGCTCGAAGAGCGTGATTGCGTCCAGCGAGAAGGTGGAAAAGGTGGTGTAACCGCCCAGAATGCCGGTGATGAGGAAGACACGCATGTCCGGCGAGGCGCCGAACTTGCGCATGATCACTTCGGCGAGCACGCCGATCAGGAACGACCCCGTTATGTTGACGCCAAACGTGCCCCAGGGAAAGCCGGACCCGAAGCGGTGAACGGCCCAGAGACCGACGAGATAACGCAGCATCGAGCCGATCGCGCCGCCGGCGCCAACAAGGAGAAGGTGGGTCATCAGTCGCTCCGGGTAGATTGACGGCGCAATTCCGCGAAAGCGGCTTTCATACGAAATTGCGCCATTCGGTGGCTAGATCAGCCGCTCGGCATGCCAGCGCAGATGATCGTCCATGAAAGTCGAGATGAAGTAGTAGGAATGGTCGTAGCGTTCATGCATGCGCAGCGTCAAATCGATGCCGGTGCCCTTGACCGCTTCCTCGAACAGCCAGGGACGCAGGCCGTTTTCAAGGAAGCTGTCCGCCTTGCCCTGATCGATCAGGAACCCGGGGAAGCGCGCACCATCCTTGACGAGCGCGCAGGCATCATATTGGCGCCAGGCGGCGCGGTCCGCGCCCAGATATTTCTCGAAGGCGCCGATCGACCAGTCGGCGGTCGAAGGCTCGACGATCGGGGCGAAGGCCGAGCAGCTCTTGAAGCGGCCCGGGTTCTTGAGCGCGATGGTCATGGCGCCGTGACCGCCCATCGAATGGCCGAAGATGCCCTGGCGGCTCATGTCCATGCGGAAGTGCTGGCTGACGAAGGCGGGCAGCTCCTCGGTGATGTAGCTATACATCTGGTAGTGCTCGGCCCAGGGCGTTTCGGTGGCATCGAGATAGAAGCCTGCACCCTTGCCCATCTGCCAGTTCGTCAGTTCGTCGGGAACATCAGTGCCGCGCGGGCTCGTATCCGGGCAGACGACGATCAAGCCAAGCTCGGCGGCCATGCGCCGGTACTCGCCTTTCTCCATGACGTTCGCATGCGTGCAGGTGAGGCCGGAGAGATACCAGAGCACCGGCCGCGGCTCGTTGATTGCCTGCGGCGGTACAAAGACGGCGAAGGTCATCTCGCCCTTGCATGCCTCGGACTCGTGCGAAAAGACGCCCTGCATGCCGCCGAAGGTGGTGTTTTGCGAAAGGACTTTCATGGGATGCTCCTTGGATAAAGATGCTCAACCGGCAAGCTGCACGGCCGCATTGACGGCGGCGGCGACGAGCACGGTGTTGAAGAAAAACGATACGATGGCGTGTATCAGGTTGATGCGCCGCATGGCCGTCTTGGTGATGGCGACATCGGAGGTTTGCGCCGTCATGCCGATGACGAAGGAAAAATAGAGGAAGTCAAAGCCGCCGGGCTCGGGCGTTTCGGGAAAATCGAGTCCGCGTGCCGGTTCGGTGGTCGGACCATCGGGTGCTGGGACCCAATAGACATGGGCGTAGTGCATGGCCGCCATCATGTGGATCGTTGCCCAGCCGAGCACAACGGAGGCAAAGGCGAGGCCGAGCGCCAGCGCCGAGCCGGACTTCTCGCCGTTGAGCGCGAAAAACAAGGATACGAGCGAACTCGCGGCTGCCCCGAACGTCACGAGCAGGATCACGACCTCGGGCTCGTCGGTGTTCCTGGCATGGGTCTTCAGATGCCGACCGGTCATCATCCGCAAGCGCCGCCAGCATAGGACGAGATAGACGCAGAAGAAGGTGATCGCTGCCCCTTCAAGGGCGAAACGCTGCGCCACGAACCAGAGGACAGGCACGCTTGCGAGCGCGCACAGAATGGCGGTGTAAAACGGCCAGTGCCTGAGCTTCGTCGTCGCTGCCATGCTAGTGCCCCTGCGATTGCGGGCCCCATGGTCCCGCCCGTTGCGCGATCATTTTTTCGACTGACGCGCGAGTCGGTCAAGGGTTTCGAGGAAGGTGGATCGATCGCGCGGTGTGAAGGCGGCGTTGTAGCCCTTGCTCTCGCCGGTCTCGCGCAGGTGCTGTCCGAGATCGCGCATCGCAGACGCCATGCCGATATTGCCCTTGTCGAAGACCCGGCCGGAGGGGCCGGTGACAAGTGCGCCGGCGGCAACGCAGCGAACGGCAAGCGGCACGTCGGCGGTAACGACGATATCGCCCTCGTGCGCCCGTTCGGCGATCCAGTTGTCGGCCGCGTCGAAGCCTGCCGAGACGATGACATTGTGCACCATCGGGTCGCGCGAAGGGCGCAGGCCCGAATTAGCGACCAAGGTCACCTCGATCCCGTGGCGCTCGGCCACTTTCAGGATTTCGGCTTTCACCGGGCAGGCGTCTGCGTCGACATAGATCATCTTGAATCAACTTCTCAACGGGACTGAAAAAGGCGCCGGAAATCAATCGTCTCCGGCGCCTCCTTGAATCAAAATAGCAGCTTAGTAGAGAACGACCGAGCGGATGCTCTCGCCAGAATGCATCAGTTCGAAGCCCTTGTTGATGTCTTCGAGCGGCATCGTGTGGGTGATCATCGGGTCGATCTCGATCTTGCCTTCCATGTACCAGTCGACGATCTTCGGCACGTCGGTGCGGCCGCGCGCGCCGCCAAAGGCGGTGCCCATCCAGGTGCGACCGGTGACGAGCTGGAACGGCCGGGTGGAGATCTCCTGGCCGGCGCCGGCAACGCCGATGACGACCGACTTGCCCCAGCCGCGATGCGAGGCCTCGAGCGCCTGGCGCATGACCTTGGTGTTGCCGGTGCAGTCGAAGGTGTAGTCGGCGCCGCCGATCTGGTCGGCTCCGCGCTTGGTCATGTTGACGAGGTACGGCACGATGTCGTCGCCGACCTCCTTCGGGTTGACGAAGTGGGTCATGCCGAAGCGTTCGCCCCAGGCCTTCTTGTCGTTGTTGAGGTCGACACCGATGATCATGTCGGCACCGGCAAGGCGCAGGCCCTGAATGACGTTGAGGCCGATGCCGCCGAGACCGAAGACGATCGCAGTCGCACCCATTTCCACCTGTGCCGTGTTGATGACGGCGCCGATGCCGGTCGTCACGCCGCAGCCGATGTAGCAGATCTTGTCGAACGGCGCGTCCGGGTTGACCTTGGCAACCGCGATCTCCGGCAGCACCGTGTAGTTGGCGAAGGTCGAGCAGCCCATGTAGTGGTGGATCGTGTCCTTGCCGATCGAGAAGCGCGAGGTGCCGTCGGGCATCAGGCCTTGGCCTTGCGTCGAGCGGATCGCGGTGCACAGATTGGTCTTGCGCGACAGACACGATGGGCAGGAGCGGCACTCGGGCGTGTAGAGCGGGATGACGTGGTCGCCCTTCTTCACCGAGGTCACGCCCGGGCCGACGTCGACGACGATGCCGGCGCCTTCATGGCCGAGGATCGCCGGGAACAGGCCTTCCGGATCGGCGCCGGACAGGGTGAAATCGTCGGTGTGGCAGATGCCTGTGGCCTTGACCTCGATCAGCACTTCGCCGGCCCGCGGGCCTTCGAGCTGAACCGTCATGACCTCGAGCGGCTTGCCTGCCTGAACGGCAACGGCGGCGCGTACATCCATCTATTTTCTCCTTGGACTGAAATGACGTCGGGCCGCCAGAACGGCGGCCCTAAGTGGAATCGCAATAGGTTATCGAATGTTCTGTTGAACGCGATTGAGTTCCATCTCAAGAGCGGCAATCGCCTTGCCGGTCTGTTCGTGCAGCTTCTTGACGAGGGCGAGCTGCTCGCGCAGGCCGTCCTTCTCGTCGATTGCGTCGGCATCCGGCGCGCGGCCGAGCCCGGCGATCAGCCAGGCCGGGGTGACGCCGAGTACGCCTGCAAGCATGAACAGCCGGTTTGTGCGGGGTTCGGCCCGATCCCGTTCCCAGGCCGCGATCGTCTCCGTGCGCACGCCGAGTTGATCGGCCAGTTCCTTGGCGCTGAGATTTGCGGCGTCGCGCGCCCTCCAGATGCGTCCTCCCAGCGTATCACCGTCGCTGGTGTCGCGCAGGCGGGCAATCATCGTTTCGGTGGACAAGCGCATGGACATCTCCTTTGCCACGGTCACGTTCAAAGGTCCCGAACCATGGGGGCCGACGGCCGACCTTTGGATCCGGGGCGGAAGATTGTCCTGAGCTTATAGGCATTTGGGCGGCGAGGGACCACCCCGAAGCGCCAAAAACACCGTCAATTGCGGCTAGGGCGCGGATAGTTCTTTCTCCGTCGCATCCTCGGCCGTTGAAAACCAACGCGTAGGCTCTAATGTGCGGCGGCCACAGGAGCTTGCCCCATGACAGACGCCCGAACTGCGACCACCGAACCCGCCGACACGGTGATGCAGGGCGTCGCCATCATGCTCTTTGCCATGGTCATCCTGCCGGGTATGGACGTGATTGCGAAATACATGGCCGTCTATGAGGGCATGTCGCCGGGGCAGGTGACCTTTTACCGCTTCTTCTTCCAACTGGTAGCGACGCTACCGATGCTGCTTGGCGCCGGTGGCCTGCGGGCGCTGAGGCCAAAGCGGCCCTGGGCCAATCTGCTGCGCGGTGTACTGCTGGCGACCGCGGCCTTGTTCTTCTTCATATCGGTGAAGTACATGCCGCTTGCCGACACCTTCGCCATCTATTTCGTCGAGCCCTTCATCCTGACCTGTCTTTCGGCGGTGTTCCTCAAGGAAAGAGTGGGCTGGCGGCGCTGGCTCGCCATTGTCGTCGGTTTCGGTGGAGCGATGATCGTCATCCAGCCGAGCTTTGCCGCTTTCGGCCTGACCGCGCTGTTGCCGGTTGCCTGCGCCTTCGTCTTTGCCTGCTACCTGCTCCTCAACCGTGCTGTCGGTACCGGCGACTCGCCGCTGACGATGCAGACAATAGCCGGCATCGGCGGCACATTGACGATGGCGCTGGTGATCCTGATCGGCAACGGCATGGGCAGCGCCGATTTCGTGCCGTCGCTGCCGAAGTCGCCGCTTGGCTGGATGCTCGTGATCGTGCTTGGCGCGCTGTCCGGCTACGGCCATCTGCTGGTGGTCAAGGCGTTCCGGGCGGCACCCGTCTCGCTGCTCGCGCCGTTTCATTATTTCGAGATCGTCACGGCGACGGCGCTCGGTTATCTCATCTTCGGAGACTTTCCGTCGCTCTCCAAATGGCTTGGTATCGCCATCATCGTTGGCTCGGGCCTCTTCATCATCTGGCGTGAGCGGCAGGCTGGACGTCGAACGGCAAGTTGAACGGGCTTACGGCGCGTCGTTCCGCGTCGGACCGAACACGGTCTCGAAGGCCTCGCGCAAGCGGATGTCCACGTCCGGCATCATTACGGGCAGGCCGAGATCGACGAGGCTGGTGACGCCATAACCGCGAATGCCGCAGGGCACGATGCCGCCGAAATGGTCGAGATCCGGGTCGACGTTGAGCGCAAAGCCATGGAAACTCACCCATTTGCGCAGGCGGATGCCGATCGCGGCGACCTTGTCTTCCGACATGGAGCCGTCGGGCAGGGCAGGCTTTTCCGGGCGCCGCACCCAGACACCGACCCGGTCTTCACGCCGCTCGCCCCGAACGTTCATCGAATCGAGCGTGGAGATGACGACGCTTTCGAGTGCCGCGACGAAAGCGCGTACGTCCTGCTTCCTGCGCTTGAGGTCGAGCATGACGTAAACGACGCGCTGGCCCGGGCCGTGATAGGTGTATTCGCCGCCGCGGCCGGTGGCAAAGACCGGAAAACGGTCGGGCATGACGAGATCGGCGGCGTCGGCACTGGTGCCGGCCGTATAGAGCGGCGGATGCTCGACGAGCCAGACCAGTTCATCTGCGGTGCCGGCGGCAATCGCCGCGGCTTCCTGCTCCATCAGCTCGACGGCCTGCGGATAATCGACCAGTTCGGAGGCAATCCGCCAGCGAACCGGGGGTGATTCCGGAGGGGCAAACATGTCCTGGCTCAGATTTTCACGCTGCATTCGCTCGGCATTCCTGTTTTTTAGAGCCTGTACATGGGATGGCGCGAGGCAAGAGTCCAGCGTTTCCGGGGCTCCTTGGGCGGGCTGTTGAAATAGTTTCATTTCCCGTCAAAATTCTGTCGTGATCCCCTTGTGCCCCCCAGGGGCTTTTGCTACATGCAGCCCCGTCGACGCAAGTCGGCCCTACCACGATGCGGTCGTGGCGGAATTGGTAGACGCGCAGCGTTGAGGTCGCTGTGGGGCAACCCGTGGAAGTTCGAGTCTTCTCGACCGCACCAAAAAAACCCGGCTTCGGCCGGGTTTTTTGTTTTTAATCCTGGTGTTATCCAATTAGGCCTATCAAGCGTCATCGTGAACTGGTCCTTAGGCGACACGCAAATCTGGTCCGCCAAGGGTGTTTAGTTACTCTCCATACCGGCTGCCGTCGTGGACTTCTGTAGAAGCCCGCTACGGCGCTTTTCTCGTAGCCTGTAGCTGTCGCCACGGATTGTGATGACGTGGCTGTGATGCAGCAACCGATCAAGGATAGCAGTTGCCACGACGGGGTCGCCGAACACTGTTCCCCATTCTCCGACACTGCGGTTGGAGGTGACGAGCATTGCACCCCGCTCGTAGCGCCTCGATACGAGCTGGAAAAATAAGTGGGCTGCATTGGGCTCGAGTGGAAGATAGCCAAGCTCGTCGATGATGAGCAGCTTGGGCTTGGCGAGAAACCCAAGTCGTTCTTCCAGGCGTCCTTCGCCATGTGCTCTCACGAGCGTTGCGACCAATGCCTGCGCCGTTGTGAACAACACCGTGTAGTTTTGACGGATGACCTCTCTTCCAAGCGCAATCGCGAGATGGGACTTCCCAACGCCAGGTGGACCGAGCAGCAGCAAGGCATCACCATTTGCCACCCAACGGGCGGTGGCGAGTTCTCGTATCTGTTGCGGATCGACACTGGGCTGCGCCTCGAAATCAAATCCCTCGAGATCTCGTGCATGCGGGAAATGCGCGATCTTCATCGCCATGATGATGCGTCTCTCGTCCTTCCTTGCAATCTCGCGTTCGCACAGGAATGCGAGCGTCTCGCGAATGGTGAGATCCGCGCGCGAGGCTTCGTCAAGAAGGTTGTCGAGCTGGTCGCGGATGGCGGTGAGCTTCAGCCGGCTCAGCCAGCCGATCAGCGTGTCGTGATCAACTGCCATCACCATTGCCCTCCGATCAACCGCTCATATTCCGACAGTGGGCGAAGAAGTTCGGGCAGCTTGGGAGCGGGCGGATCGGCCTGCGCGGCTTGCTTGACAGGCATGCCGAAGCCGCTGACGCCGACAAAATGGGCGGGATCCGTCAGGCGACGATGACGCCCGTGTGACTCGGCGTGGCTCGCGACAAGCTGACCAGCATGGAATACGCGGACCTGGCCACCGCTGATCGTCACCTCGACAATCTCGCCGATGAGCCGCCACGGGACTGAGTAGGCGTTGGTGTCGACCTCAACGGCGCAATCGGCGTGGACCTTGCGCAGCAGTTCTCGGATCTGACGAAATGGCGGCCTGCCATTTAGTGGGTGTAGCGTCATAGCTTCGTCGCGGACAAAGCGCTCAAGTGGTGGTTCGCCTGTCGTGCCATGGCATCGAAGATCGGCAACCGTGCGCATCCACCACGCAAGGTGCAGGTGAAGGCCTTCCATGCTGTCAAAGCTGTGTCCGGCAAGTGCGTTGTGCTTCACATACCCGACGCCTCGCTCGTCCTTGCCTTTGGTACGAGCCCGGTATGGTGCACATGCGCGAGGACGGAAGTCCCAATAGCGGGAGAAGGCATGCAGCCGATCGTTGAACACGACCTCGCGGGTCACCGCGTCGTGCCGTGTTACCAATGCCGCAGCATTATCGAGAAGGACCTCGCTTGTGACACCGCCAAAATGCCTGAAGGCTGCCTCCATCCCATCGAACCAGGCAGACTGACGGTCGTGGAGAAACGCCGTCGCGTATGTGCGACGCGAATAGCCAAGCGTTGCCACGAAGATGTAGACGCGGACTTTCTCGCCTCCGATCTCCATTCGCTTCTCGCCAAAATCGATCTGTATCTGATGGCCTGGCGGTGTCTCGAAGCGCATCGTCGCTAAAGCCGATGCCGCCAACTGCTGCCGATACCCCGCGACCGCTCGCTCAACCGTGCGCAGACTGACCTCAATGCCGAGTTCTCGAGCCAGATCCTGCCGCACGACATCAGCATTGCCGCCATGGCGAAAGAACCGCTCACGGACCCACGCTTCATGCTTCGAGAGCTGCGTTTCCCGGCGGGCTCGCCGATACCCGCGCCAGCCACCCGTCTCGATGTATCGCTGTACCGTCGTGCGCGAGCATCCCAGCTCCGCCGCGATCCGCCGCGTGCCCCACCCCAGCTTCTTGAGCCGCAGCATCGCAGTCACCTCGTCCGGTTCGAGCATCGCTTCTCTCCGCGCCAATCTCGCGGAGATCTTCGTACCTGTCTCAACGTCCATTAGTCCCTCCTAAGGTCTGAAAGGGGGACCAGTTTTAGGTGTCGCTACCGGACCAGTTTTACATGTCGCCTGACAAGGCCTTCTGCCCGGGCGCAACCGGCGCATCCCTTTGTCTTCCAGTCCATATCATGCGTTCGAATAGGGGTGGCGGCCGTCGCTGATCTTGCGCGCGAATGCCGAACGAATTGCCGACGATCCCGTCGTGGCGAGAGCGAGCCTCGAAAGGCGTCGGGAAGGTTCGTTCGCTGGTCTGAAATGCGCGCGCTGAACGCCGTCTTTTCGCGCCGCACTGTGAATGCCCTCCCGTCCGTCGCCATCGTTTAATTTGTCCACAGCCATCCCTTGTGCACTCAAGGGGCTTTTGCTACATGCAGCCGCGCCGACGCAAGTCGGCCCTACCACGATGCGGTCGTGGCGGAATTGGTAGACGCGCAGCGTTGAGGTCGCTGTGGGGCAACCCGTGGAAGTTCGAGTCTTCTCGACCGCACCAAATACCCGGCTTCGGCCGGGTTTTTTGTTTCAAATCCATGTTTAGCTTCCCCGTTCTGGCGCGCCCTGATCGGCGGCATCGTGATGCCTTCTGGCAATCCGAGTCTCGCTCGTTTCGCGCTGAGTTGGCCGGTAGAAAATGGCTTGGGTCGCCCTTTGATGTTAAGATTTGTGCGGCGGTTCAACGTGAAGGGTGGCACGACCGCCACGCGTGTCGAAGCCTTGGCTGTGCGGGAGGTTCCTTTGTCCGGCGATCTCAAGACTGCTGCCGATGCAATCCTAAACGCCGCGGTCGCTTCCGCCGATGGCGTGCCAGGCGTTGTCGCAATCGCCACGGATCGCCACGGCAATTTTTACGCGGGCGCCACCGGAAAGCGCTCTTTGGCTGGCGCGACGGATATGACCATCGCCAGCGTCTTTGCGATCTTCTCGATGACGAAGGCGATCACGGCGACGGCCTGCCTGCAATTGGTCGAGGAGGGCAAGCTCGATCTCGACGCTCCCGCCAGGCAGTACGCGCCCGAAATCGGCACGCTGCAGGTGATCGAAGGTTTTGACCTCGCCGGGAATCCGAAACTCCGCCCGCCCAAACGAGACATCACCACGCGCATGCTGCTCCTGCACACGGCCGGTTTTGGCTACGATTTTTTCAACGAGACCTATGCCCGGTTGGCGCGGCAACATGGACAGCCGAGCGTGATCACCGCCTCCCATGCATCCATCCGGACGCCTTTGCTCTTCGATCCGGGCGACGACTGGGAATATGGGAGCAGCCTGGACTGGGCCGGGCAGGTCGTGGAGGGCATCACCGGCAAGCGGCTTGGCGCTGTGATGGCGGAACGCATCCTCCAGCCGCTTGGCATGGAAGACACCGGCTTTGCAATGACCGCATCCATGACATCCCGCGTGGTTACCTTGCACCAAAGGGACGATGCCGGACGTTTGTCGCCGTTGCCTGATTTCAGGCTCCCGCAGGACCCGGAGGTCCAGATGGGCGGGCACGGTCTCTATTCGACGGCCGTCGACTACGCCAAATTTATCCGCATGTGGCTCAACGACGGGATGTCACCCGGCGGTCGGGTGCTGAAGACGGAAACGGTCGAAATGGCGGCAAGGAACGGCCTCGGAGAAAGGAAGATCAAGAGGCTCCCGGGGGTAATAAGAAGCCTGTCGCACGACGCCGAATTTTTCCCCGGCATGCCGAAGTCCTGGGGGATAAGCTTCATGATCAACGATGAAGCAGCACCGACGGGACGGCCAGCCGGTGCGTTAGCCTGGGCGGGGCTTGCGAACCTCTACTACTGGATAGATCGCCAAAACGGTCTCGGTGGCCTGTGGGCGACACAGATACTGCCCTTTGCCGATCCCGCTTCGTTCGGGAGCTATCTCGATTTCGAAACGGCGGTGTACGCGGCTCGAAATACATAGCGGCGACGGGCGACAGAGGTCGCTGCGCCCGTCCGCCCTGATCCGTGTCAGTTGTTGCCGGCAGGTCCGCTCTGGTCCATGCGGCGGCGGACGAGCTTGTAGGTGCGGTCGGGCTGAACCTCGTAGGTCTCGTAGACCATCTGGCCTTCATACATGAAGCGGTTCTGGATCATGGCGCCCGGTGCGGCCTGTGTCTTCCTGCTGGCCGCGTTCTCGCCATAGGTCAGGCTCTGGGGCAGGGGCTCGAGATCTTGCTGGGCGCTGTTGCAGCCGGCGAGCGCGAGGAGGCCGATGAGGGCGAGATAGGTCGGTTTCATGGTTCGGTCCTTGGTGACTATGACGTGATGTTGCGAGCAGGGAATCGGTGCGCTAGCCGCGCGCCTGCTCCCTGGTCAGCTTTTCGAACTTCTTGATGGCGCGATCGCGCTTCAGGCGCGAGAGCCGTTGTGTCCAGAAGATGCCGTCGAGCTGGTCGATTTCGTGCTGCAGGCAGGTGGCCATGAAGCCGTCGGCTTCCTCGTCGATCGTCTCGCCGCCAAGCGTCTGGTAGCGGACGCGAACGGCGCGGGGGCGTTCGACCTCTTCAAGGATGCCCGGCATCGAGACGCTGCCTTCCGTATGGGTCGCCTTCTCGTCGCTACACCAGATGACCTCCGGATTGACGAAGGTCCTGGCGCCGCTTTCGCGATCGAACTCGATCACCGTCACGCGCTCCAGGATGCCGATATGCGGCGCGGTGATGCCGACGCCGGGGGCGTCCCGCATCGTGTCGAGAAGGTCCGCGGCCAGCGCCTCTAATGCCGCGTCGAAGCGGGTGATCGTCTCCGCCTTCCGCGTCAGCAGCGGGTTGGGAAAGCGGACAATGGGGCGAATGGCCATCAGATCTTCCTTGGCGGCGCCAAATGGGTGTTGCGCCTCCGATATCTCGACTGAAGTGCTAGCCGATCGCGCGGTCGATGTCGACTGTGTCGAGAAGCAGCCGGTTTTTCATGTATTTGCAACAGCTTGAATAAATCTGTTGTTGCGGCGCGCCCGGTGGTATCTGTGCTGTGGACCTCGGCAGGGCTTTGCGCTAGCAGGCTGTAAGGCCAGAATTCCCGCCCATGGCGGCGGATGAGGGCGAGGCAAACGTCAGTGGACGCATTCTTTCCGGCTCGCGAGGCGGACGGCCGGGAAGCAGCAAATCGTTTCGAGGGCGCGCATGAGCAATACTGGCGACGAAGACCGCGGCTCAGAAGACGTCAAGGCCTTTGACGGCTCGGACATTTATGCCGACGACGGTTCTATCCGCTCTGATTTTCTCATGCATGTCGGCGCGGCAATCGCCGACCGCGATACGATCTATCTGCGCCAGCACGTTGCCCACCTGCACTCGTCGGAAATGGGTGACCTGCTCGAGGCGATCCAGCCCGATCAGCGCCTGGCGCTGGTTTCGCTGCTCGGCAAGGAATTCGACCTTTCGGCACTGACGGAGGTCGACGAAGCGATCCGTCTCGATATCGTCGAGCACATGCCGAACGAACAGATCGCCGAGGCCATCGGCGAGATGGATTCGGACGATGCGGTCTACATTCTGGAAGACCTGGACCAGGAAGACCAGGACGAGATCCTGGCGAAGCTGCCGTTTACCGAACGGGTTCGCCTGCGACGCTCGCTGGATTACCCCGAAAGCACGGCCGGCCGGCGCATGCAGACCGAGTTCGTGGCGGTGCCGCCATTCTGGACTGTCGGCCAGACGATCGACTACATGCGCGAAGACGAGGACCTGCCGGAGAGTTTCACGCAGATCTTCGTGATCGACCCGACCTTCAAGCTGCTCGGCGCCATTGACCTCGACCGCATCCTCCGAACCAAGCGTTCGGTCAAGGTCGATGCGATCATGCACGACACCAGCCATGCCATTCCGGCCGAGATGGACCAGGAAGAGGCGGCCCAGCTATTCGAGCAATACGACCTTCTTTCTGCGGCCGTCGTCGATGACAATGGCAGGCTTGTTGGCGTGCTCACCATCGATGACGTCGTCGACGTCATTCAGGAAGAGGCCGAGGAAGACTTGCTGCGCCTGAGCGGCGTCGGCGACGAAGAGCTTTCGGACTCCGTCGGGGAGGCATCGCGCTCGCGCGTGCCCTGGCTGTTCATCAATTCGATGACCGCCTGCATCTCCGCTTCGGTCATCGGCCTCTTCGACGCGACGATCCAGCAGATCGTGGCTCTCGCCATCCTGATGCCGATCGTTGCGGGCATGGGCGGCAATGCCGGTTCGCAGACGATGACCGTTACCGTGCGCGCGCTCGCAACACGGGGTCTCGACATTCACAACGCGCCGCGCATCATCCGGCGTGAAGCCGGCGTTGGGCTGCTCAACGGCATGATCTTCGGCACGCTGATCGGGCTTCTTGCCGGTCTCTGGTTTCAGGACCTGAACATCGGCGGCATCATCGCAACTGCGATGCTGATCAACATGATGGCTGCGGCCCTTGGCGGCATCCTCGTGCCGCTCTGCCTCGATCGCTTCGGCGCCGACCCGGCGGTCTCTTCCGCCGTCTTCGTGACGGCCATTACCGATATCACCGGCTTCTTCAGCTTTCTCGGCATCGCCACCTGGTGGTTCCACGTCACGTAACGTGGCGCGTTGTTTGACTTTTACGTCAAGGTCAACGATAGTGCATGCTCAGGAACACATGGAATGGCAGCGTGGATAAATACTATAGCATCACCGAATTGACGCGGGAATTCGGCATTTCCACGCGAACGCTGCGTTTCTATGAGGACGAGGGCCTCATCCATCCGGAGCGCCGTGGTCGCACGCGCCTGTTCCGGCCGGCCGACCGGCGGCTCATTCAGGAGATTCTGCGAGGGCGCCGCATCGGCTTCACCATCGCCGAGATCCGTGAAATCATTCAGGTCTACAAGGACCCTCCCGGCGAGCTCGGCCAGCTTCAGCTGCTGATGTCGCGCGTCGAGGAAAAGCGCGAAGAGCTGCGCCAGAAGCGCAAGGACATCGACGATACGCTGGCGGAACTCGACAATGTCGAGGAAGCGTGCCTGACGCGTTTGGCCGAAATCGGCGTCGGCACCTGAAGGGTCGCTGGTTTATGTCTGGAATTTTCGAAGGGTAGCGTTCGCGCTGCCCTTTTTGCTGCGTGTATCCCTGCCGGCGCTCAGATCCAACGGCTGGTATGCCGGCAGTAGCGCTCGAATTCGAAACCGAAGCGCGACAGCAGGTGCCGCTCTTCATTGCGGATGGCAAAGAGTGTGGTCAGCATCACGGCTGCAATCGCCATGATGAAGAACCACGGATTGAGCGTCGCCAGCCCAAAGCCGATCATCATCAAGGTGTAGCCGAGATAGATCGGATTGCGCGTGAAGCGGAACGGACCGTAGGTGACCAGGCATGTGGCTGATCGGTAGGGCATGACCGCCGTATGCCGATCGAGCAGCGTTTTGACGGCCCACAGGGCCAGCCAGATCGCGACGATAATCAGGGCGCCGCCGCTGATCCAGGGAAACCAGCCGTGGCCATGTGCCACCGGAATGGGAAAATGTCGCGCCAGTAGAAGCGCCGCAAGAGTGGCGACCCCGTAGAGAAGGGCCGGCCATGGGAAGTTCAGCGGCTTGGCACGATAGGCATTCATGTCCTAGTCCCCTGATTGCACGTTGATTGTGCATTGCTGCGCGATTCGCGCAATGCGTTCATCGCTGCTGACGTTGATCTCTCCCCTGTTCAGGCTGTCGAACAGGTTCTGTTCCACCAGACGGTCGAGGGTACAGCCGCAGAAGCTGTCGCACGGCACGGCAGGATTTCCCTGGTTGCAGGCCGCAACGCAATTGCTGCGGTAGGCTTCCTTGGGATCCGGCAGTGTCGGCGGAGAGATCAGCGAGAAGAGATAGACCAGTCCGATGAGCACGGGCTGGTGAATGAGGTATATGGCCAGACTGTGACGGCTGCCGAAGACGAGGGGCGTCATCCACAGCCGCCCCTTGCCATCTGTGGAGGGCCGGCTTGCAAGCGCGGATACCAGCCGCGCGTGGAAGAGCTTGGCGGCACCAAGGCCGAGCAGAAACGGCCCGAGCCACGGCAACAGCGGCACGTAGTCGTTGGACCGTGGCAGCGTCTCGGACAGACCGACCCACCAGAGCCAGGGCGCATCGAAGATCGGCGAGCGCAGATAGAAGGGTGCCGCGATGGCCGCGGCGGCTGCGGCGAAGGAAACGACGGCAGGAAGCCTGAGGAATATCAGGCCGATCAGGCTTGCCGCGGCGATCGCATGCAGGATGCCGAAGAAGATGAAGGTGTCCGGGAAGGCAAAATAGGTGGCAATCGTGATCAGCGCTGCGGCGCCGGCGATCTTGGCGAAACGGCGCAGGAACGCGTTGATGCGGATCGTCGGCCATTGTCCGAGCACGAGGCTGTAGCCGGCAAGAAACAGGAAGCTGCTGGCAATCAGCCGCGCAAAAATCTTCCAGCCGCCGGTGCCGGCCGTGCCTGCTGCGACATAGCCGAAGAACTCGAGGTCCCAGACGAAGTGATAGGTCGCCATGGCAAGCAGCGCCACGCCGCGCGCGACATCGATGAAGGCGAGCCGCCTGCCTGTCGGTTTCGCTGGGGTCTCTGCTGCCGGTGCGGTCACATGGATATCGGACATGGGCATTCGCCATCCTGTTGGCGTGAGGAAGAGTGGCAGGCCTGGCTTGCGCCAGGCACGCGTCCTTGATTGCTGATGGAACGCCGCGGCTGCGATCCGCAGCCGTCCGGCGCGCCGGTTGCGCGGATTGTCAGGGTGTTGCGTCCTTGAGGAGCGCGGAACGCGCCTCCGAGAAGAACTGTCTGCGGGTCAAGACGAAGATGACGAAGACGGTGAGCGCCACGAACACATAGGGGCTGATGAACCAGCCGAGATAGCCGATCGAAAGAAAGATCGCCCGGAGACCGGCGTTGAAGTGCTTGGCGGCAAGCACGTTCATGCGGATCGCCCGTTCGGCCGCCTTCTCCGCCGCATGTCGATCCCGCTGCATGTCGGCGGTCATCGGGATGCCACCCATCAGGATCGAGCAATAGTTGAACAGCCGGTAGGACCAGCCGAACTTGAAGAAGGAGTAGCCGAAGAGGCAGGTGAGGCCGCCGACCTTCAGCTCGAACGCCGTGCGCCCGCCATGGAAGACATAGGGCATGTCGGCAAAGATCATCTGCGCCTGTTCGGTAGCGCCGAGCAGTGCGAAGCAGCCGCCGAGCGCGAAGATGGTCGTTGAAGCGAAGAAAGCGGTGCCGGCCTGGAGCCCCGCGATGATCTGCGTATCGATCATCTTCAGGTCGCGGTTGAGCGAATTGCGGATCCAGCGGCCGCGATGCTCGTTCATGAGGCGCGTAAGACTCACGCGTTTGAAGCCGCGCGTGCCATCGGTCGCCCAGCTGAAACCCGCCCAAAGCAGGATAAACACGACAAGCGCTATGTAATCTTCGAAGGTCATACACGTGTTTTTGGCATGGCTTTTGGAAATTGCAAGGTGGCCGGGGCGGTGTCGGAATCCGCGACGCGTCAACTACTGTGATGAAATTGCGGCGGAATTTCTTCCCGGCCGTACCGACCATTTGTGCGGTTTTCACCAGGATCCTGTGTTCGGTCGCACGGGCTTGACACCTTTCCGCCACATTCCCCCATTGCGCATTTACGCTTTCTTCAATATGCATGGCCCCAGACGCGGGCGCCTACGGTGCTGCCCGCGGCCGTTGAGAGTGTTTTCGGAGACATCATGGACAATACAATTCAGAAGTCTTGCTGGGGCGTAACTGCACGCGCCGTGGCTGGTTTCGCTGGCGTTCTTGTTCTTGCTTATCTTTTCGGCGGCCTTTGATATCTAGTATCTAGAAAAGTCCACTGATTGACGGCGCGGCTTCCCAAAAGCCGCGCCGTTTTTGATTCCAGGCAACCAGTGGCGCTACCCGGAGCCCTTGCGGGAGGTCAATGTCGCACGGACGGGATCGAATGTCGGTTGACCGCCTGACGGCCTGCTATGGGATCGCTTAGGCTTCGTTCCTATATCTGCTTGCGGATCTCCTTAAATCGGCACCGATCAAGGCGTAAAATCCACCAGCAAATAAGACGGTATCACGCCGGTTCGCATAGACTTCGAAGCGTGGTATCGAGGCAATCGTTAATGCGGTGCCGGGCGATCATGCCCGTGCGTCGCGGGTCAGTCTCCGGGGCAGGCAGCTTATGTTTCTTTCCGTCTTCGACGTGTTCAAGATTGGTATCGGGCCTTCGAGCTCGCATACGATGGGGCCGATGTCGGCCGCCAATCGCTTTCTCGATCTCATCCTTTCCGACGACTGGCCACGTCCGTCCCATGCCTCCGTTGCGGCAATCAAGGTGAGCCTGCACGGTTCGCTCGCCCACACCGGCATCGGCCACGGAACGGGCAGGGCGGTGATCCTCGGACTCGTTGGCGAACGCCCGGATCTCGTCGATCCGGATCGCATGGATGCCCTCATCGATGAGGTCGAACGCACGGGCCGCATTACACCGCCGGGCCATCCGTCCTACGAATTCCAGCCGAAGACCGATCTGGTCTTCGACAAGAAGGTGCCGTTGCCCGGCCATGCCAACGGCATGTCGTTTTCTGCCTTCGACCGCGACGGCCGCCTGCTGTTGAAGCGCATCTACTATTCGATCGGCGGTGGCTTCGTCGTGACCGACACGGAACTTGAGGCCATGCGCGCCTCGAAGAACAAGGCGACGGGCGTCAAGGTGCCGTTCCCGTTCTCCTCGGCCCAGGAAATGCTGGACATGTCGGCGCGCTCCGGCTTGACGATTGCGCAGATGAAGCGGGCGAACGAAGAGGCGACGATGTCGCCGGACGAACTGAACGCCGGGCTCGACCGCATCTGGGGCGCCATGAGCAATTGCATCGACCGGGGCTTGAGCCAGGACGGCATCATGCCCGGCGGCTTGAAGGTTCGCCGCCGCGCCCGCTCGATCCACGACAAGCTGCAGGAAGAGTGGCGTTCCAACAAGGCCAATCCGCTGCTCGCCAACGATTGGCTGAGCGTCTACGCAATGGCGGTCAACGAGGAAAATGCCGCCGGCGGCCGCGTCGTCACTTCGCCCACCAACGGTGCCGCAGGCGTGGTGCCGGCGACGATCCGCTATTACATGCATTTCCATGACGACGCCGACCAGGAAGGCATTCGCGACTATCTGCTGACGGCTGCCGCGATCGGCGGCATCATCAAGCACAACGCCTCGATTTCCGGCGCTGAGGTCGGCTGTCAGGGCGAAGTCGGCTCGGCGTCCGCGATGGCGGCGGCGGGCCTTGCTGCCGTTATGGGCGGTACCCCCGAGCAGATCGAAAATGCGGCCGAGATTGCACTCGAACATCACCTCGGTATGACCTGCGATCCTGTGGCCGGCCTCGTGCAGGTGCCCTGCATCGAGCGCAATGCGCTTGGAGCGGTCAAGGCGGTGACGGCCGCTTCTCTGGCGCTCAAAGGTGACGGCAAGCATTTCGTGCCGCTCGACGCCTGCATCGAGACGATGCGGCAGACGGGCGTCGACATGAACGAGAAGTACAAGGAAACATCGACCGGCGGTCTTGCGGTCAACGTTGTCGAATGTTGAGGCTTGCAAGCCTCTCGAAGCCCAGACGCCGGTGTATCGACCGGACGTATTGCGGTGATTGTGGATGAACGACGTCTGGCCGCTTGACCGCAACGGCCGGACGGGTGTTCAAAAAAAGCCATGTCTCTACATCTCATAAAGCTTTGCGTCGGAGCGGAATCGATCGAGGACCTGCGCGAATGGGTCTCGCGCAAGGCGATGGCGGCCATGGCCGCCGGCCTCGAGCCGCACTCGTTCCACACGACGCGCATGGTGCCCAAGCGCGTGGAGGAACTGCTGGAAGGCGGCTCGCTCTACTGGGTGATCAAGGGCAGCGTGCAGGCGCGCCAGCCGCTCATCGGCATCGAGACCTTTACCGACGGCGAAGGTATCGGCCGTTGTAATCTGCTGCTGGGTCCGGAAGTGATCGAAACCGAACTGCAGCCGCGTCGCGCGTTTCAGGGATGGCGTTACCTGACCGACAAGGACGCCCCGCGCGACCTGGCGTCGCTATCGGGCGGCGGCTCCGAGATGCCGCTCGAACTGCGGCGCGAACTGGCCGAACTCGGGCTTCTCTAGAAGTCCTATGCCGCGGGCATTTTGCTGAGCTCTTGGCAATCGAGCGGCAACCAACGCGTCCTTGAAGGTGTCGCCTGCTTTCGCACTCTTCTGCGCGCGCGAAACGGCCCTGCCGAGGCCGCACCATCATCCAGCCAGAAAGCAAAAAGGCGGCCGTGGCCGCCTTCCGGACTGTGAATGTTCAGGTGATCCGCATCTTCAGCGGATGGCGCCGGTTTGGCGCCGTCACGTGAAGGTGGATGCCGGCGCGCGGCTGGGTCGAGCGCCAGGCTCGAGCTCCGTGCGTCAAAAGCATGCCGACGAGATCGCGTGTCTTGGCCTTCGATCGATTGAGGCCGAGATCGGCGATGCGCATGGCCGCCTCGTGCAGGGGGTGCAGATTGATGCGCGACGGTTTAGCCCGTCGCCCCGGCAGCGGGGTGACACCCGGAACGTTCTCGTTCATTGCCATGTTTAACCTCGTTACGCTGTACAAATCCGAGGAAGGCGGCCGGAAAACAAACACATCCGGCCGCCAAATTTCGTCGTTACTGCTGGCTGGCCCAGCAGGAGATGCCTTTCTTCTTCAAGGCCTTGCAGGCGTTGACTGCCGAATTCTGGTCATCGAAGCCGCCGAAGCGGGCGCGGTAGACCTGGCCGAAGGCGACGGTGAACGGCTGCGCGTTGCGCAGTGCCTTGCCGCCCTTGTCCTTGGCGTTGCCGAGCAGCGTCATGGCCTGATCCTTGTCCGGAGTGGCACCGATCTGGATCACCCAGCCCTGCGGCTGCGCCGGCATCGGCTCGGCCTTTGCGACTTCAGCAGGCTCTGCCTTGGCAACAGCCTCTGCCTTCTTCGGCACGGAATTGGTGATCTGGGTGTCGACCATCGCTGCGGTCACAGGCTGGCGAAGCTTCAGGCTCTGCGCGTCGAGCGTGTTGGGAACGATCTTCGGAGAAAGGACAGGGTTGTCCGATGCACGCTTGTTGCCGGCATAGGCCATCTGCACGCTGCTGGCGCTTTCGCCGTTGTAGCGGAAATCCGGAACGGGACCGGTGTTGGGCAGGTCATGGCCAGCGGCGACGGCTGCGACGACCGGCGTCTCGGCAACGGGCGCTGCGGCTGCAACCTGGGTCTCTTCGGCCGGAACGGGGGTCGGCTTGGTCTCGGCAATCAGGTTGCCGTTGCCGCGACGCGATGCGTCCGGCATGTACTTCGCGACCAGGCGGCGCATCTGTGCATCGCGGCTGGCGCCCGAGGTGCCGCCCATGACGACGGCGACGATGCTGCGGCCGTCGAGCTGGGCCGAGGTCACGAGGTTGAAGCCGGAAGCGCGCGTGTAGCCGGTCTTGATGCCGTCGACGCCGCGCACATTGCCGAGCAGGCGGTTGTGGTTGCCGATGGTCTGCTTGCCGAAGCGAAAGCTGCGCGTGGAGAAGTAGTCGTAATACTGCGGGAAATGCTGGCGAAGCGCGAGGCCGAGGCGGGCCTGGTCGCGTGCGGTCGTGCGCTGTTCCGGATTGGGCAGGCCGTTGGCGTTGCGGTACGTCGTGCGCGTCATGCCGAGCGCGCGCGCCTTGTTCGTCATCATGCGGGCGAAGCGTTGCTCGGAGCCGCCGAGATACTCGCCAAGTGCCGTGGAGGCATCGTTGGCCGACCGTGTAACGAGCGAAAGGATCGCCTGTTCGACGGTGATCGACTGGCCGGCGCGCACGCCGAGCTTAGACGGAGGTTCCGCGGACGCATTTTTCGAGAAGGGAATCTGCGTGGACTTGCTGATCCGACCGGCTTCGAGCGCCTCGAAGGTGAGGTAGAGCGTCATCATCTTGGTGAGAGACGCCGGATAGCGCAGTTCGTCGGCATCCTCGCCATAGAGGATCTTGCCGGTCTTGGCATCGACGACGATGCCCGAATATTTGGGATTGGCGTAGGTCGACGCCGCAAAGCCGGGCAACACAAAGGCGACCGAGGCAATGGTGCCTGCCAGGACGACCCGCTTTACCATCTTTGAAAGAGCGCCGAACGGGCGCTTCGCGAGATCAAAAAAACCGGTTTGGGACACTACGCTGCTCTTTATTCTCATGTCATGGGGTTGTCCGGACGCCGCCTCCGGGAACGACCGTTCTCGAGACAGTATCGGCATAGCGTTACCAATCGGTTTATGATGAATGATTGGTTTCCGGAATCGGACGCATTCGTACAAAGACAATTCCGGTGTAGCGCAATGATGCGGTGCCTGCCTGCACCACATCAGTTGGACGAAATCAGGGCACGATTCGGCTTTTGATGAAAGCTGTAATCGCGTTGTCGATTTCCTTCCATTGCGGCAACAGTTTATTGGCGAAGCGGTAGAGGACGACGAGGTCCTTGCCGGCATGAATGTCGCGCTGGCAGTCGGCGCTGGTCGATATGGTTTGCGCGTCGGATTTCAGGCAGCGCACCACGTAGGGCGCCTGGCCTGTCCGCTCCGCAGTATAAAAGACTTCGCCTGCATAGCTGGAGGCAGCTTTGGTCGCATGTAAAAGCAGTCCGTTCGGCCCGCGGGATGGAGGGCCGTCGAAAACCTGCTTGTAGATCGGCTCCACCCGACCCGACATGTCGCGGGACATCGTGCTTTGCGAAATCTGCAGGAAGATCAGATTTTCAGGCGCGTCGACGTCGTTGAAGAGGTCGCGATTTTCGTCGCTGTAACCTTCAAGGCTGGGCCATGTCAGATAGACATCGACACGCCCGACGATCGAGGTGGCGCGTTGGGCCTCGAAGCGGATCATGTTCGCCGGCAGCCGCAGATGATCCTGTCCGATGAAGATATCGTAGGGCTCTCTGCTGGCGGTGTGACCGGCCAGCGCCAGGTTTTCGCCGAACCATCTTCCCGCGAACGCGATTGCCGCCGTCAGGGCTGCGAGCACAACAACGACCGCCGTCACCCGGTAGATGAAGCGGGCCGACAGCAGCGGCCGGAGTTCCGGTTCGTCTATCCCGTTTGGAGCGTTGCTCATGGTGGCCGTCCCGTCGCGTTGGCCGCGCCCAAGTCGAGTGTCGAGCCCCTGGTTGGCGGCGGACCGAAGTGTGGCGGACGCCGCTTGCCCGACGCTGGTCGAAGACGGTTAACTTTCGATGAATGCCCTATGCCCGCGTGCGTCCGGGGAGACAAGGCCGCATAAAAAAATGGCCGGTTCCGAGGGACACGGAACCGGCCGAGGCTCGGTCTGGACGGGGAAAATGGACTGACCGAGGCCCGTTGGGAGACGTCCGCCGGGTGGCGGCTCGCCTGTATTTCAGATCTTACTGCGTGCGAACGCTACCGACGGCAACGGTGCGGCCGTCCTGAAGCTTGACCCAGCGGCCGGAATGCTCGGTCGATTGGCGCTTGAGGTAGGTGTATTCGGTATCCGACCACAGCAGCACCTTGTTGCGCATGTTGTCGAGGATGAAGTCGCCGCGGTCGGTACGAACGGTGAGGACGGCATGGCCGTCGCCATTCGGCTGCAGCACGACGGTGATCAGCAGGTCGGATGCGGAGAAGCCGTTTTCGATCAGCTTGCGGCGCTTCAGGAGAACGTAGTCTTCACAATCGCCGACGGTTTCCGGATAGGACCACTTCTCTTCGACGCCATGGATTTCCATGTCGGTCATCGGAGTGATCGCCTGGTTCACGTCGTAGTTGATCTCGAGAATTTTCTGCCAGCCTTCGCGGGTCAGCACCATCGGGCCGCCGTCCTTGCCGTTGGAGGTGCACTCCGACGCATAGATCTTGCAGAACTCGTAGTGGCCGATCGGCGGGTTGGTGGAGCCGGTCACGACCATGTTGGCCGGAAGCGCCTGAGCCGTGCCGAAAAGGCCGCCGGTGAAAAGGACCGCAACCGCGATCAGCTTGGTGATTGTCTTGAGCATGATTGTCTCCCCGTTATGGTTCGACAATGGCACAGACGTTTTTATCGCTCGCGAACTTGCGAGCTAAAAACAAGTACAAATGAAAGTCGTATAAGAATAAAACAAGAATAGAATTTTATTTGTATTTGAATCGAATTTGAATCAAATTTTATCGATTTTAGCTCCGCCCGCTCGTGGAGGTGTAATTTGTTAAGCATTTAACCCGCTGTATTTGTTTGGGTATGCGCGAAACGAGCGACTGGGCGGTGCAAAAACTGCGGCGCGGCCACGGCAGGAGATGCATCTTTGCAGCGTCTGTACTTGCCACTTCGGGAGAGTTTTGACTTGAAATATGCGTTTTCGCTTGAATTCCACCGGAAAAATATTTGCGGACGACGAGAGCATTTTGATCGCGGCGCCGGACTTGTCTCGAAATGATCCAGGCGCGGATGCGGCGCGCTTCTTACTCGCGAAAACCGCTCCGGTTGCCACCGATCATCGTGTGTCTTCGGGCTCGGGGACGTAGGGCCTAAGCGAGCACGCCTTTAGCGCGTTCTCTCGGGCGTAGCCGAGCGGAGCGATGTGGGAGCGGGGGTTCTTTGCCGCACAAAAGAAGCACGAAGACGGTTTTATGTCTGAAGGACAGTTCGGGAGATGGGGGCTAGGAGCGTTGCTCAATGCAAGGCGGGTAGCCGAAGGACGGCGCAGGCGCGCCGTTAGAGGAATTCGGTCAGTGCCTCACGGGACTGGATGCCCAAGAACTCGATGGCGCAGCCTTCCTGGAAGTGACGGACGATCCGGCCCTTCATATTTCCCAGGAGGATGGCGGTTCCGATCGGCGGGCGGTTCTCGATGTCGACGGCAGCACCGGACAGCGAAAGGTCGATGATGCGGCACGGGAACTTCTCGCCGGTGTCGAGCGTCAATTCGGTTACCGTTTTGCGCGGCGCAAGGCGATCGTGGCGGCGGTCTTCGGGCAGGCCGAGCTCATGCTTGTTGGCGATCCAGGTGAGCTGGGCCGCGAGCTTCTCGCGCTTGCGCTCGGTCGCGTTGAGCTGGATGACGAAAGCGCCATCGGCGATGCGAGACACCGTGCCTTCGAGGCGACCGACGTGATCGACATAGGCGATGATGCGTTCGCCCGCGCGCGGCTGGGCCGGCGAGGAAAGCAGGACGTCGCCGGGCGACATGTCGATGGCGGTGCACTCGAACTCGTCACGATTGGCAAGCATCAGCCGCCCCGCCAGATTCACGGAAACGCGCTGGAACGCACCTTCGTGGTGCGGTTTCGGAGCGGTATTCTGTGCGTGCTGAAACGAGAACATGTTGACTCTGTGGCGACATAGCTTGGCTGGCGGAGCTTAGCCTTTTCAAGTTAATAGAAGGTTCGTCCTCCGGTTGGTCCCTGACATCATCTCGGGACAGTCGGCGCGATCAATCGCGGCGCCCGCCCTCGAGGATGCGGAGATGCCCGAACTGGCGGAATTCGCGCGAAAATGCGCCGGCGGCAGGCGATTTCGCAAAGGCATCGCTCTGTCGTTCGGTTTCCTCGTCGCGAAAAACAGCGGTCCGATCAGGGTCAAGAACCTTCATGCCCGTCGCATCGAGACATTCGATTGAGGTTGCATGCAACCAATACGGGCGGGAAAGAGGTGAGAGGGCGCCAAGGACCCGGTCACTTTCGCCTTCGCTGGAGGCAAGCGGCAAAAGCAGGGTTTCGATATCGACTTCCCGCGCGTCGGCGGTACGGCCCTTGGCCGAAAGCACGAGCGGCACACGGTGCGTCATGACCTGGCCGGTGATGCGCTGCGTTTTCGCCGCCTGGCTGCCGAGCCAGAGCATGCCGAATTGCCGCCCGCGCAGCTCCTGCCCGAAGAGGGCGCACACCTGGGTTCCCGCTAGGCGAAACGAGATGCCGGCATTGCGGTCGCGCTCGAGAATGAACAGGTTCGGCAGCAGCGTTCTGATGTCGGAAGGTTCAAGCTCGTCGCGGCGCGGAAGCTCGCGCTTCCCGCGAATGGTGTTCCAGTATCGGAAAAGCTCCGTCGTCGTATTGCTGCGCATCGCTTCTTTCATTCCATTCCTGCGGCCCGTTGTGTCCCGGTTCGAGACATCTTCGGCCATGCATTTCGGTTCTGAGGATTAAGGAGCGAAAACCGTGCCAGCCGGAAATTAAGGTTAACAAACGGTTTCCGTTGCAGTGCGCCGCCGCAACTGGCAGGGGAGGACATCACTTTACGAAGCGTTGTCTTCGGCACTTGAACTGGAGCTCGGATCTGAGCTTGGCGACCGTTCAGTTTTTGCTGGACGGTCTTTTTTTGTTTGCTTATGGCTGGTCGCCCCAACTCCAGTCCTAATTCCGGTGATGCCATGCCATTGCCGCGATCGCACAGGAATGTGTGGGCCGCATTGAGAGGAGAACACAGCAACCATGGAACGAGATCAGACGGCGACGCCACCGGAAGCAGAGCGCGACAGCGCCGCGAACCCGGCGCGCGAGCCGGCCTTCAATCTGCCGGCGGGGCTGACCTTCATCCTGCTGTTTCTGATCGCAATCCATGTTCTGCGAACCTACGTGCTGCCGCCGGCGATCGATCAGGAGATCATCTTCAACTTCGCCTTTCTCCCGGCCCGCTACGATCACCCATTGGCCGAGCAGGGGCTTGCCTGGCTGTGGAGCCCCGTCACCTATTCCTTCCTGCATGGAAGCTGGGAGCATCTGATCTTCAACATCTTCTGGATGGTGGCCTTCGGTGCGCCGGTCGTGCGGCGGATCGGCATGGGGCGTCTCGCCGTGTTCTGGTGCCTGTCGGCGGCGGCCGCAGTCGCGCTGCATACGGCGTTTCACTGGGGGGAAATGATCGTCGTCGTCGGCGCTTCCGGCGTGGTGTCCGGATTCATGGGGGCTGCCGCGCGCTTCGTCTTTTCGCCGAGCGGACGCATCAGCCGGCAGTTTGCCCATCTCAATCGCCGGCTCGACGTCGGTGAGGCTCTGGCCAACCGCTCGGTTGTGGTCTTCGCCGGTATCTGGTTCCTGACCAATTTCCTAATCGGCCTTGGCATGTTTACCCCCGGCGGAGCGGGCAGCGTCGCCTGGGAAGCGCATATCGGCGGCTTCCTCTTCGGCTTTCTGCTCTTCAGCCTTTTCGATCCGCGTGACTGACGGAGCGAAAGATTGGCGGACGGCGCTTGTGAGCGCTTGATTTCCCCAAGGCGCTGGCGCACCATTTGTTACGGTCGCCCGTGATCGAAAGACTGGGCGACCCGTGTAGGCCGGGTATCGAATGCCATCCGCGTCTGAGGAGCACGCGAGACGGCTTTCGCAAGCGGCCAGGGTACAGGTTCCATCGCCCGACCGTACCGCACGTGAGATGGCTGGACCTATCCCTGCCGACCCGGTGTTGTCGCAACGGGAGATGTGCGCATGTCAGTAAAAGCCATACTCGATGAAAAGGGCCGGAATGTCGTAACGGTCGGCCCTCAGATGACAGTCCAACAGGCTGCCATCCTCTTGCGTGACAATCATATCGGTGCGGTCGTCATCCTCGACGCGGACGATCAGATCGCAGGCATCCTCACCGAGCGCGACATCGTCGCAGCGATTGCCAAGCAGGGTTCGACCTGTCTCGAAAGGCCGGTGGCAGCGGTCATGTGGCAGAATGTCTATTGCTGCACCGAGGACATGTCGGTTCAGACCCTGATGGAAATGATGAGCAAGCTCAGGGCCCGTCACCTGCCGGTCGAAAGGAACGGCCAGCTTGCCGGCATCGTCTCGATCGGTGACGTGATCAAGCATCACATCCGCGCCATCGAGCACGAGACCGAACAGATCAAGGCCTATATCGCCGGCTGAGAGAAAAGGGCGGCATTGCGCCGCCCTCTTAATCCCCCTGGGAGCCGCGAAGCACCCGTGTGTTCAGGATGCACCCTGGGCGACCGGTAAGTGCGCCGCCGCGTATCGCGGCTTTCATGCCGGGCACGCTCCGTCAGCGAACGAGCACTTCCTGCATGCGGCGAATTTCAACCAGCCTCGCTTTTGCCTCGTGGTAGCCGCGATCGATTGCTTCGCCCGCGCGATGGAATTCCGAAAGACCGATGTCGTTGAGTTTCGGGTGCAGCGCCAGGTCCGGCGGGTCGCCGGCAAGCCGGGCGCGGGAAATCCGGTCCTGGATGATGTTGAAGGCCTGGACCATGACGCTGGTCATGCCGAGGCGCGACTGGTGCGGCGCTTCCTTGGCGGGCGCATCCAGGGATTCAGCGCCGGCGCTGTGTTTGACGACGGCCGAGCGGCCATAGAGATCGTAGTTGAGGTTCACCGCGACGACGAGTTGCTGCTCATGGGCGCGGCACACCGAAACCGGAACCGGATTGACGAGCGCGCCATCGATCAGCAAGCGTCCATTCGCCTTGATCGGCTCGAAGATGCCGGGCAGGGCGTAGGAGGCCCGGATCGCGGTGATCAGCGATCCCTTTTCAAGCCACACCTCGTGGCCGCTGTGAACTTCCGTTGCAACGGCAATGAACGGCCTGTCGAGGCCTTCGATGCTGAGGCCTTCCAGATGCTCCTGCATGCGCTTGGTGAGCCGCAGGCCGCCGAAAAGGCCGCCGCCGCCGATGGCGAAATCGAGCAGGCCGGCGATCCGGCGTACGGTGAGGGAGCGGGCGAAGGCTTCGAGTTCGTCGAGCTTGCCGGCAAGATAGCAGCCACCGACGAGCGCGCCGATCGAGGTGCCGGCGATCATGCCGACTTCGATGCCTTCTTCGTCGAGCGCGCGCAGCACGCCGATATGGGCCCAGCCGCGCGCGGCACCGCCGCCAAGCGCGATTGCGATCTTCGGTTTTTGCGGAGGTGGCGCCGGTTCAGGTGGCGTTGTCGAAATCGATGTTCCGTCCGGTCCGGACAGATCCGTAATCTGATTGTTACGCGTAAACGTCCAATTCAACATCCGGCACCTCCAACACCGCCGAATACTCCGCAGCGCGACACGTCGATGAGAATGCGCGAAGGTCGCTGTGGCAATTCATCGCTGACTAAACTTCCAGGGGTCGGGATTGATCCTGGAGAGAGGCAATTTCATGCGCGCGTCCTGGGGAGGCTCCGCCAAGCCGGCGCCGGTGCTGGCCTTGTCCGCTTCATTGCTGAAAGACTGGCACCTTTGTCTAAGGTATATCACCGATCCCACCGACGATTGCGGCACGACCGATAAACATTGGATACAGTTTGCAATACAGTTTGGAACGAGATCGTTCCGATTGCGCCGCATCCCTGCTTAAGGATTAGGCGCCCGGTTGGTTTCCAAAATATAAATATAGCATGCACCCGCGCCAAAAAGATGCGCGATGCTTAATTTTTATCATAGATCTCGGCGGGGTCGAAATGCCTGTGGTCGTCGGTGATTTTGACCGAGGCCTTGCCGTCTTCGGTGCCGACGGTGCGGTAGAAACAGGAGCGGCGGCCGGTATGGCAGGTCGCGTCGTGGCCGGCGACGGAAACCTTCAGCCAGATCGCATCCTGGTCGCAATCGGTGCGGATTTCCTTGACCGCCTGCAGGTTCCCGGAGCTTTCGCCCTTCTTCCAGAGGCTCTTGCGCGAGCGGCTGTAGTAGTGGGCCACGCCGGTCTCGATCGTCAGGGCCAGGGCCTCCGCGTTCATGTGGGCGACCATCAGCAACTCGCCGTCCCTGACGTCGGTGACGACGGCGGTGATCAGCCCCTTTTCATCAAAACGGGGAGTGAAGGCCGGACCGGTTTCCAGTTCGGCCTTGTCTGAGGAGGGAGCGTCGAAGGTGAGCGTCATGGAAAGGCTCCGTCTGTCGGAGCCTTACTTGAAGCCCCTGATCATCGTCATGAACCGCGCCTGCTCGGCCGGTTCCGTCTGGAAGGTACCCGTAAATGTGGTCGTCAGCGTTGTCGAGCCTTGCTTCTGCACGCCGCGCATCGCCATGCACATATGCTCGGCTTCGATCATCACGGCAACGCCGCGCGGGGCGAGCGATTCGTCGATCGCCCTGGCGATCTGCGCCGTCATCGATTCCTGCGTCTGCAGTCGGCGGCCGTAGATATCGACCACGCGGGCGATCTTCGACAGGCCGAGCACGCGCCCGTTCGGCAGGTATGCGACATGCGCCTTGCCGATGATAGGCACCATGTGGTGCTCGCAATGCGAATAGAACGGGATGTCCTTGACGAGCACCATATCGTCGTAGCCGGCAACCTCCTCGAAGGTGCGGCCAAGCACGTCTTCGGCAGCCAGATCATAACCGCTGAAAAGCTCGCGGTAGGACTTGGCCACGCGCGCGGGCGTATCCAAAAGCCCCTCGCGCTGCGGGTCTTCGCCAGCCCAGCGCAAAAGAACGCGCACCGCTTCCTCGGCCTCCTTCTGGGTGGGGCGGCCGCTCGCATCGTCGAGCACAGGAAAATTCTTCACTATGGCATCCATAATGGCCTCTTTTAGCAATACGGGATTGCTTGACGTTTTATCTTTCGGACAACTCGCCACTGGCCATTCGCCTAACCCTGCAGGCTTGGGTTCCGTTGGCGGGCTCCGGGGCTTTCCGGTCCTGGCTTAGCAGTGCACTGGACCTTCCGGCACGGTTTCCCAAACAACAGGCGACATTGTTCCTCTTGCGGAACTGTCGCCCCAACACGACATAGCATATAGTATGGTGCCATAGAGATGAAAGAGGCGGAGCGTGTCGCGTCGTGCTTTTTTCCCGTCTACCGGAGAAAATCATGCGTCGATCACTCAAAACCGCGAAAAATCAGTCGGATCGCGTCAAATGATGGATGACATCTACAACAGCCGAATTCTCGAATTCGCCGGCAACATTCCCCGTATCGGGACGCTCGGCGATGCCGATGCGGACGCGACGGCGCATTCCAAGCTGTGCGGCTCCAAGGTGCATATCTGGCTGAAGATGGATGGCGACGTCGTCACCGATTTTGCCCATGACGTCAAAGCCTGCGCGCTCGGCCAGGCGTCGTCCTCGATCATGGCGCGCCATGTCGTCGGCGCCGGGGCTGAGGAGATCCGCCAGGCGCGCGAAGACATGCTGGCTATGTTGAAGGCGGACGGTGAGGGGCCTTCGGGCCGTTTCGAGGATATGCGCTTCCTGCGTCCGGTGAAGGACTACAAGGCGCGCCACGCATCGACCATGCTAACCTTCGATGCGGTCGTCGATGCCATCGAGCAGATCGAGGCCAGGCGACTGCTCGCGGCCGTCTGAGATGTGCGGCGAACCGAATTGCCGACACGCTGCACATGAAAAGGCAGCGCCAGCGGTCCGTGGCCGAAACTGGTCGGGCCCCTTTCGCAAGACCCCCGGGCGGCTCGCCGGCATGGCGCTGATCCGCGCCTATCAGCTCACGCTTTCGAGCTTTATCGGCAATTCGTGCCGACACCTGCCGACCTGTTCGGAATATGGCTATGAGGCGATTGCCCGCCACGGCTTCTGGGCCGGAGGCTGGATGACGCTGTTTCGCGTGGCGCGCTGCGGGCCGGGCGGAACGCATGGTTTCGATCCTGTGCCGGAGCGGCTTGAACCGCGCCTCGTATGGTACGCGCCGTGGCGCTTTTGGCGGCCGCGGCCGAAGATTGGATGACCGCCATGCCCATGCCGATGGAGTATCGTCAGGCTTCCTTAGACTTCGAGCGCTTCCTTCTCGATGCCCGCGACTTGGCCGGGCTGCAGACGACGAACCAGGCCTATACGATGGTCCAGGCGGTACTGCAGACGTTTCGGCGCCGGCTCGAGATCGAGGATGCCATTCTGTTTGCCGACATCCTGCCGCCTGTCATCCGGGCGATCTTCGTTGCCGAGTGGGACCTTGAAGAGCCGCGGCTCCCGTTTTCGGGTCGCATCGCCATGACCCGCGAGGTACAGGCGCTGCGCCCGGATCACAATATTTCCCCGGACGGCGCCATTGCAGACGTCGCTGGCGCCTTGCGTCGCAACATCGACGAGGCGAAACTCGACCGGGTGCTCGCGCGGCTGCCGGCGGGCGCTGCGGATTTCTGGCGCGCCTGACAAGGGGAATGATGAACAGCTACGTCGCCTTGCTTTACAGCATCGTTCTCGGGCCCGGCCGCCGGGTCGTCATGGCTGACCTCAAGAAGATGGCTGAAGGGCTCGGCTATCAAGCGCCGCGGACGTTGGTCGCAACGGGCAATCTGGTGTTTCAGACCGGACAAACGTCCACTCGGGACCTCGAAATGCCGCTTGAGAAGGCCTTTGCCGAGACGTTTGGCCGGCACGTCGACATTCTTGTCCGGTCGGGCGCCGATTGGCAGACGCTTGCCGCAGCCAATCCCTTCCATGAGGAGGGCGAGGCGGACGCGACGCAGGTTCATGTCCGGGTGATGCGCGAACCTTTGACGGAAGCGGCGCTCCAAGGGCTTCGGCGCTACTGCACCGCCGGCGAGCGACTGGCGATCGTCGATGGCGATCTCTGGGTGCATTTCCCGGGCAAGGCGAGCGAATCGAAGCTGCTCGGCGCCATGACCACCAAGCGGCTGGGCATCGGGACGTTCCGCAACTGGAACACCGTGAAGGGGCTTTGCGAGATGCTGCGCAGCTAGCGTCCGCCGCAGCCTTTGCCTTTACTCACTTTCGAAAACCCTTTATCAGGCTACGGCGTATTTCCGCGGGTCGTCCTTCGGCTCGGGGAAAAACACGCAGCAAAAGCACTACAGCGATCTCTGCGCGTCTGACGGATGCGACGCTGTATCGTCAATTCACCGGCCTTGCCGGTCAACCATACCACCCGCATTCGTTGGCGGGACTGGATAGGAGATCACTATGTCGAATCCTGTTTCCCTTACATTTCCTGATGGCTCGGTGCGCGAATATCCCTTCGGCACGACCGGCCGCGACGTGGCAGAATCGATTTCGAAGTCGCTCGCCAAGAAGGCGGTTGCGATCGCGCTCGACGACGAGCTGCGCGATCTGTCCGATCCGGTGACTAATGGTCGCCTGGAAATCGTCGTTCGTGACGACAAGCGCTCGCTCGAACTGATCCGCCACGATGCCGCGCACGTGATGGCGGAGGCCGTTCAGGAACTGTGGCCAGGAACGCAGGTGACCATCGGCCCGGTCATCGACAACGGCTTCTATTACGACTTTGCCCGCAACGAGCCCTTCACGCCCGACGACCTGCCGCTCATTGAAAAGCGGATGAAGGAGATCATCGCCCGCAACAAGCCTTTCACCAAGGAAGTCTGGTCGCGCGATAAGGCCCGCCAGGTTTTTGCCGAAAAGGGCGAGGCCTACAAGGTCGAACTCGTCGACGCGATCCCCGAAGGGCAGGATCTCAAGATCTACTATCAGGGCGACTGGTTCGATCTTTGCCGCGGCCCGCACATGGCCTCGACCGGCCAGATCGGCACCGCCTTCAAGCTGATGAAGGTGGCCGGCGCCTATTGGCGCGGCGACAGCAACAACGCGATGCTGACCCGCATTTACGGCACCGCCTGGCACACCCAGGAAGAGCTCGACCAGTACCTGCACGTGCTCGCTGAAGCCGAAAAGCGCGACCACCGTCGCCTCGGCCGCGAAATGGACCTGTTCCATTTCCAGGAAGAAGGCCCGGGCGTCGTCTTTTGGCATGGCAAGGGCTGGCGCATGTTCCAGACGCTGGTTGCCTACATGCGTCGCCGGCTCGCCAACACCTATCAGGAAGTCAACGCGCCGCAGGTGCTCGACAAGTCGCTCTGGGAAACCTCGGGTCACTGGGGCTGGTACCGGGACAACATGTTCAAGGTGACCGTTGCCGGTGACGAGACCGACGACGAGCGCATCTTTGCGCTGAAGCCGATGAACTGCCCGGGCCATATCCAGATCTTCAAGCATGGCCTGAAGTCCTATCGCGAACTGCCGGTGCGCCTCGCCGAGTTCGGCAACGTTCATCGCTACGAGCCGTCGGGCGCGCTCCACGGGCTGATGCGCGTGCGCGGCTTCACCCAGGACGACGCGCATGTCTTCTGCACCGACGAGCAGATGGCGGAAGAATGCCTGCGCATCAACGACCTCATCCTCTCGGTCTACGAGGACTTCGGCTTCAAGGAAGTCGTGGTCAAGCTCTCCACCCGTCCGGACAAACGCGTCGGTTCCGATGAGCTATGGGATCGCGCCGAAAGCGTGATGACGGACGTCTTGAAGACGATCGAGGCGCAGTCGGAAGGCCGAATCAAGACCGGCATTCTGCCGGGCGAGGGCGCCTTCTACGGTCCGAAGTTCGAGTACACCCTGAAGGACGCGATCGGTCGCGAATGGCAGTGCGGCACGACCCAGGTCGACTTCAACCTGCCGGAGCGTTTCGGTGCCTTCTACATCGACAAGGAATCCGAAAAGCGCCAGCCGGTGATGATCCACCGCGCGATCTGCGGCTCGATGGAACGCTTCCTCGGCATCCTGATCGAGAACTTCGCCGGCCACATGCCGCTCTGGGTTTCGCCGCTGCAGGTCGTCGTCGCGACGATCACTTCGGAAGCCGACGACTACGGTCGCGAGGTTGCCGAACTCCTGCGTGATGCAGGGCTGACTGTAGAGACCGACTTCCGCAACGAGAAGATCAACTACAAGGTCCGCGAACATTCGGTCACGAAGGTTCCGGTCATCGTGGTCTGCGGCAAGCGCGAAGCCGAAGAGCGCTCGGTCAACATCCGCCGTCTGGGCTCGCAGGCCCAGACCGCCATGTCGCTCGACGAGGCGATTGCATCGCTTGCGCTCGAAGCCATGGCGCCGGATCTCAAGCGCAAGGCAGAAAAGAAAGCTCGGGGTTGAGACCCCGAGCACTTGCTTTGTCAGCAAACTGTCATATTAGCGGAATATCCGGATAAGATCGTATCCATCGGAGATTTCCGTGCAGTTCAAAGAGCTGTCCTACGCCAATGAGAACGACCGGCGCCTGAAGCGCTGGTTCATTCGCTCCATGGAAGGCCTGTCGGGCCGCAACCGCTATGCCAAGCTTTATACGCGCTGGCGGTCCGACATCGTCGGCAAGAGCGAGCGCGTCTTCGGGGAGATGTTGCAGCTCATCGATGTGACGCTGCAGACAAAAGGCGAGTGGCCGCCGCGGAACCTGCCCGATACGCCGATCGTCATCATCGCCAATCATCCTTTCGGCATCGGCGACGGCATCGCCGTGCTGGCGCTTGCCGAACAGCTCGGCCGTCCCTTCCGCGTCCTCATCAACAACGAACTGCTGAAGGTGCCGGAAATGGCGCCTTACTCGCTGCCGGTATCGTTCGAAGAGACGAAGGAGGCGCTGGCCGTCAACATGGCGACACGCCATGAAGCGCTGCGACTGCTGAAGGAAGGCGTGACCATCGTCATCTTCCCGGCCGGCGGCGTGGCGACCGCGCCGAAGGGTTTTGGTCGGGCCGAGGACCTGCCGTGGAAGATCTTTCCGGCAAAGCTCATTCAGGCGGCGCGGGCGAGCGTGATCCCGATCTACTTCGAAGGGCAGAACGGCCCGTTCTTCCACCTGGCGAGCAAGATTTCACTGACGCTGAGACTGTCGCTCTTGATCCGCGAATTCCGGCGTCTGTCCGGAACGACGATCGCGGCGCGCATCGGCGGCGTGCTCACGCCCGAGGATCTCTGTGCCTGTGGCGATCGCAAGGACCTTTTGGCGCGCATCTATGAAGCGGTCTTTTCCATGGCGCCGCCGCGTCGGCGGTTCATGCGACGGGCAGGCTGACGTTAGGTCAACTGCGTTCCGTTACGTCGAAGCTCAGTCCTGTGCTTCCGACACAACGCTCGCATTGGTGTTCGCATTGTTGCCGCCGCTGCTGAGCAGCACTTCCACGTCCATATTGACGCCGGCCTTCACGGTGAAGTCGCGCTCGTAGATCTTGTCCTTGTAGCGCGCCACGGCGGAATAGCTGCCTTCGAGCAGGACCTGCGTCGGGAAGGCGCCGTTGGCTTCGCTCACCGTATCGCCGGCGGAGGTGAGGATCGTCCAGGCGGTGTTGGCGATCGCTTCGCCGCCCGGTTCCGAAACCAGCTTGAGCGTGAGCTTGGCGGCGCGGTGCTGCATGGTTGCTTCGGTCAGCTTGCCCGCTTCGACCTGGATGTCTGCCGCGGTCGAGGCGTTGGTCGTGCCGCCATAGCTGGAGGTCACGTGATAGGTTCCGGCACCCAGCCGGACCACCGTGTTCGGCTTGACGTCCTCGACAATGAGCGCCCGTTCGCCGTCGCTCTTGGTGTCGGCGGAATAGACGTCGAAGCTGAGTTCGGCCGGTGGGATGCGCACGTCGCTGCCGGAGACCGCATTGAGCTTCATGCCGCCGGCATCGAGCACCAGCACCTGCTTGTCGAGCGCGCCTTGCTCCGGCACGCGGACCTTGCGCGTGGCCGAGGCGCGTCCAAAGGAGACATTGACGAAATATTCGCCCGGTACCAGATTGAACGCTGTCGAGCCGCCTTCCGACGTTGCGAGAAGCGGCAGCTTGCCGTCGCTTCCGGGGATCGGGCTGAACACACGCCAGGTGAGCCCAGCTTCGACCGGTCCGCCTTTTTCGGTCAGCAGCGCCTCGAGCTTGATATCCTTCAGCGTGCCGTCCGCCAGCGGATCCGATGTCATCGGGCTGAAGCCCGTCAGCTTCGGCATCTTGCGCGGGCCGGCGATCGAGGGGAAACTTTCAAACGCCTGGGTCGCATCCTCTGCGAACACATTTCCCGTAGCGGTGCCGGCGACAAGGATCGCAAGACCGGTCTGAAGGAAAATACGAGAGCGTGCACGCATGAGAACAGTTGACTTCCTGACTGAGTGACTCCACTTGGGACGCCGGTATGGCATTTTCGTGGCTGCCTGTGGGGCGGCAAATTAGTGGAATTCATCTGACATGAAAACCGAAATTAAGCTCGTCGACTACCTGACGTCCCGTCGCTCCATCCCCGCTTTCCAGATGGGAGGTCCCGGTCCCGGCAAGGCCGAGGTCGAGGAAATGCTGAAGCTTGCTTCGCGCGTGCCGGACCACGGCAAACTCGCGCCCTGGCGCTTCATCGTCTATCGCGGCGAGGAGAGGGTACGCATCAGCGCCAAGCTGAAGGCAATGGCGCTTGAGCTGAAGCCGGATCTGTCGGAAGAGATGATCAAGGTGGAGGAAACTCGCCTGTCGCGTGCGCCTGTGGTCGTCGCCGTCGTCAGCACCGCCGCGCCGCATTTCAAGATCCCGGAATGGGAACAGGTCATGTCCGCTGGTGCCGTCTGCCTCAACCTGCTGATGGCCGCCAACGCCCTCGGTTACGCATCCAACTGGCTGACCGAGTGGTATGCTTTCGACGAGCGCGCCTATCCGCTGCTGGGCGTGAAGCCGGGCGAGAAAATTGCTGGCTTCATCCATATCGGTACCGCCATGGTGCCACCGACGGAGCGGCCGCGGCCGGAGCTGGCCGAGATCGTCACCTGGGTTGGCGAGGAAGCCTGATGTTTTACGATACGACCTCGAACAGTCACGGTCTGCCGCATGATCCTTTCAAGGCGATTGTTTCGCCGCGGCCGATCGGTTGGATTGGCACGCGGTCGGCCGAGGGCGCGCTGAACCTCGCGCCCTATTCCTTCTTCAATGCCATCAGCGACCGGCCGAAGCTCGTGATGTTTTCATCGAGCGGCTATAAGGATTCGGTTCGCAACATCGAGGCAACCGGCGAGTTCACGGCGAGCTTCGCCAGCCGTGACCTGGCGGCCGCCATCAACAAGACGTCGATCCCGGCGCCGCATGGCGAGAGCGAATTCGAGATCGCCGGATTGACGCCGGTCGACGGCGCGCTGGTTGGGGCGCCGTTCGTCGGTGAAGCCTATGCCGCGCTCGAATGCCGGATGACCGAGATGTTCCAGCCCAAGGATCTGGATGGTGCATTGTCCGACAACTACGTCGTCATCGGCCAGGTCGTCGGCATCCACATTCGCGAAGATGCGATCCGCGATGGCCGTTTCGACATGGCGACGGTCAAGCCGCTCGCCCGCCTCGGCTACATGGACTATTGCGACGGCGGCGACGTCTTCCAGATGACCCGCCCGACGCGCTGACGGTTACCGCGCCGGCTCGGCGTCATACGCTGCCGGCGATGACTGCTTGCTCGGGCGAGCGGCAGACGACCGAAGCGAATCCGTCGTTACTGCTTTGTGAAAGCGCCCAGCGTGTGGCTGCAGCATCGGCGGTGGGCGGCAGCACCTCATAGGCGCGGATGCCGGCGTCATGGGCCCTTAGCACCACATTGGCGCGACCCGCGAGCACGGGCGCGGCCACGCCCTGATGCGCGGCACTCGCCGGCTCCTTGCAGCCGACTGCCTTTGCCAGCGCCGAGCCGTTGAAGATCAATCCTTCCAGTCGCTGCGAGCACCCCGCCAGTGTGTGCGGCGACAGCAGGCCTTCGGGTGCTGCGCCGTATTCGGCGTAAATCCGGGTGCGATTGGCTGGAAGGCCAATCCTTGCTTCGGCAACCCGCAGCATCACGTCGAGCTTCTGTATGTCCGCGCGGCCGCGGCATCCGGTAAGCACGACGCCATCGATGCCGCTATCAAGCAGCCGGTGTACGTCGTCTTCATGGAGCAGCCCTACCGGTTCCACACAGGCGAGCAGCGCGAGATCGCGTCCTTCCATCCGGGCGAGGCCAAGACGCGTTTCGTGGCCGAGGCCGGCAGTCAGGATCAGCCCAGCCAATGTGTTGAGAACGCTCACGTCCAGGCTAAGCGCGTCGTCGTCCGCAAACAGCAGCGGCCTTATGGTTTGGAGGCGGTTAACAGACATGGTGAACCAATCTTAAACCTTTGCTCGCTAGGCTCAGAACATCGGTGGCATTGGCGTGGTCTAGTGGGGCGTAGGTGATCATACAAGCATTTCTTCGCTGGGTGGAAACGGCGAGAACAGGCGAACGCATTCGCGCCGCCAGCGCGCTCGGCCGCGCCTATGTTGACGCGCAACTGAATGGCCTCGATCGTCGCGCCGCCGAGATGGCGATGACCTTCCTGCTGGACGATCCGTCGCCCAAAGTTCGCCTTGCCTTGGCCGAAGTCCTTTGCGGTTGCTCTTCCGTGCCGCGCGCCATCATTCTTGGTCTTGCCGGGGACCAGCCTGAAATTGCCTATCTCGTCGTTTCGCATTCTCCCGTCCTGACCGACGACGACCTGGTCGACCTCGCGGCTCGGGGAACGCTGGAGACCCGCGCGCTGATCGCGGCGCGCAGTTTCGTTTCGCGCGGGGTCGCCGCTGCGATCGCCGAAATCGGCGACGAAGACGAAATGCTGATCCTGCTCGAAAACCCCGGCGCTCTTCTGTCGCGCCGTTCGCTGAAGCGCATTGCCGAGCGTCTTGGCCATTCGGCTTCGGTTCGTGACCTGCTTCTTGCGCGCAACGACCTGCCGAGTGCCGCCCGCCACGCGCTTGTCGAAGAAGTCGGTGCAGCACTTGCCGCCTTCGGCCTCGTACAGGTGACGATTGGAGAAGGTCGCGTGCAGCGGGTCACCCGCGAAGCCTGCGATATCGCCGCCGTCGGCATGGTTGGAACGACGGCCGTCGAGGAGCTGCCGGACCTCGTCACGCATCTGCGCGAGACCGGCCGCCTGACGCCCGCCTTCCTGCTGCATGCGCTCGTGACCGGCCGTGCAGAGTTTTTCTCGGCCGCAATCGTCGACCTCTCCGGCGTCAGCGAAAAACGCGTGCGTTCCATCCTGTCCGGTGGGCGCGTCCACTCGATCCGTGCCCTGTTCGAAAGCGCCGGGCTCGGCCGCGACGTCAGCGAGACGTTTGCGACAGCGGTCCTCCTGTGGCGTCAGGACGGGCCGGGTTCAATCGGCGGCCACGCGACGGTCTCGGCAGAACTGCTCGTGCGCCTGCGACGTGGACGGGCAACATCGCCGACCGACGCAGCGATGATCGATCTGCTCGAGCGCCTGGCATTCGCCGAGGAACGCCAGTCGGCCCGTGACTACGCGGAACTTGCCGCACGCCAGGCCGCCTGATCGCGACCCGCTTTAGCGAGGAATGGACCCATGAACGCGAGGACCGCGACCGTTGCCGTGACCGGAATCGGCGGTTTTGTCGGACGGCACGTCGCGCTCGCCTTGCTGCGCGAAGGTTATCCTGTGCACGGCACGGTTCGCGCGCTCGGGCGCGCCGAGGAGATCGAGCGATCCATTCGCGCGGCCGGTGGTACGGATGCCGCGCGCCTGACGTTTGGAGAGGCGGATCTCCTGGAGGAGCGGGGCTGGGCTGAGGCCTTTGCCGAGGTTTCCTACGTCGTCCACACCGCCTCGCCATTTCCGGTTCGCTTGCCTGCCAATGAAGATGAGCTGATCGGGCCGGCCCGTGACGGCACGCTGCGTGTGCTCAGGGCAGCCCATGCGGCCGGTGCCAAACGCGTCGTGCTCACGTCGTCGGTCGCCGCGGTCATCTACGGGGCAGGGCGCGCGCCGTTTACGGAGGACGATTGGACCGATCCGCAGTCATCGCTTGCGACACCCTACTACCGCTCCAAGACCTTCGCCGAACGCGCGGCCTGGGACTATGCGGCTGACAGCGGCCTGGAGCTTGTGGTCATCAATCCCGGAATCGTCCTCGGGCCGGTTCTTGGCCATGAGATCGGCACATCCGTCGCCGTGGTGCGCAACCTGCTCAAGGGGAACTATCCCGCCTTGCCGAAGTTCGCCGTGCCGGTTGTCGACGTCCGCGACGTGGCGGATGCGCATGTGCAGGCCTTAAGCGTCGCCGCAGCGGCAGGCGAGCGTTTCCTGATTGCGGGAGAGGCGCTTTCCCTTGCGGATATCACGGCCATCCTCCGGCGCAGGTTCCCTGAACATGCGGGCAGGCTTCCGAGGTTCGTGCTGCCCAATTGGCTGGCAGGGCTTGCCGCCCCCTTCGATGCGGGCCTGCGCCTCATCGTGCGCGAACTCGGGCATGACCCCCGCATTTCCAACGAAAAGGCGCGCCGTGTTCTCGGGTGGCAGCCGCGCTCTGCCGAAGAGGCCGTCGTGGCCTCGGCGAACAGCCTGATTTCGGCCGGCCTCGTCTGAGGCGTGCTTGGCGCGTCAGTCGGTAAAGCGGCGCGCGACCCAGGAATAGCCATCTTCGACATAGCGCACCGGCTTCGTGACGATGGTCTTCAGCTTCTCCCGATCGGGGATGGCGCCCGACAGGAAAGCCAGCGTGCGTTTCGGCAATCCTTGCTCGGGTTCCGGCTCCGCTGCCGGAACGGGCAGCGCCTGGTTCTGCTGGGCGCCCGGTGGCGGCGCGGGGATTTCGGCGACGCTGGGCGCCGAGCTCTCGCATACCGCAACGACGACCGGATAGTTCGCATTGGAAAACTTCGGCAGTTGCGCGTTCGAAGCCGTGTCGCACTGCGCGATCGATGGCCAACTGCCGTTGACCGTCGAGATGTACTGGCATTGGCTGACGTCGTGGTCGCAGCCGAGAATGGTCATGACTATCAGCGCCGCTTGCATCGCATTCCCATCGTCTTTGCAGGTTGTGGTGGATCAACCTATGCCTGCATGATTCTCCTCGAAATAGGGCGATGCTGCCGGCAGCGCGGAACAAATTGTTTCAGCCTGTTAGGCGGATTGATGGGGAGGCATACGAGCCTGCGCCATTTGACGTATTGGTCCGGGCGTAGGCCGGCGGTAGTTTGGCGCAAAACCACGCCTGAATGAAAAGGACGACCGATTGCCTGCCGTAATCATAGCCCAGGAGACGCCGCGCCAAGCTGAAGTTCTGCGTCTCCTGGAACTCTCTGACGCCTACGCCGCCTCGCTCTACCCCGCCGAGAGCAATCACATGGTCGATCTGTCGAACCTGGAAAAGCCGGAGGTATCGTTCTTCGTCGCACGGCGTGGCGGCGATACCGTCGGCTGCTGCGCCCTGGTTGATGCCGGTGACGGGACTGCGGAAATCAAGCGCATGTTCGTCGATCCCGAGGCGAGGGGGCTGAGGGTCGGCAAGTTGTTGCTGCAGGCGCTGGAGGTGCGCGCGGCGCAACTCGGACTGGTGGCAATCCGCCTCGAAACAGGCATCTATCAGCCCGAAGCGATAGGCCTTTACAAGGCGGCCGGCTACGTCGAGCGCCCGCCGTTCGGGGGGTATCAGCCGGATCCGCTGAGCCTCTTCATGGAGAAGCCCGTTCACGTTGCGTAAGCTCGAGCGGCCTTCAAACCCTGAATACAGAAACGGCGGCCTGTGAGCCGCCGTTTCTGTATGGATTATTGTGATCCTGCTTGCCGGCAGAAAGCCGGCTCAGATGTCCAGGTTGTCCGCAAAGACAGCGCGCTCCTGGATGAAGCGGAAGCGGGCATCCGCCTTCGTGCCCATCAGGTTGTCGACCGCTTCGCGCGTGCCCTCGAAATCGACATCGTCGATCTCGACCTTGAGCAGCGTGCGGAACTTCGGATCCATCGTCGTTTCCTTGAGCTGCGCCGGCAGCATCTCGCCGAGACCTTTGAAGCGGCCGATCTCGACCTTGCCGCGACCGGCAAACTCGGTGCGCATCAGCTCCTCGCGGTGCGCGTCGTCGCGGGCATAGAGCGTCCTTGCGCCCTGGCTGATGCGATAGAGCGGCGGCACGGCGAGATAGAGGTGACCGCCGCGGATCAGTTCGGGCATCTCCTGGTAGAAGAAGGTAATCAGCAGCGAGGCGATATGTGCGCCGTCGACGTCGGCGTCGGTCATGACGACGATGCGCTCGTAGCGCAGATCCTCTTCCCGGTACTTGCTGCGGGTGCCGCAGCCAAGCGCCTGGATGAGGTCGGCAATCTGCTGGTTGGCGCCGAGCTTTTCTCGACCAGCGCTCGCCACGTTGAGGATCTTGCCGCGCAAGGGCAGGATCGCCTGGTTGGCGCGGTTGCGCGCCTGCTTCGCCGAGCCGCCTGCTGAGTCCCCTTCGACGATGAAGAGTTCGGCGCCTTCAGCGGTGTTCTGCGAGCAGTCGGCAAGCTTGCCGGGCAGGCGCAGCTTGCGCACGGCCGTCTTGCGGTTGACTTCCTTTTCCTTGCGCCGGCGCACGCGCTCCTCGGCGCGCTCGACCACCCAGTCGAGCAGCTTGTCGGCCTCGGCCGGATTGTCGGTAAGGTAATGGTCGAAGGGATCGCGCAGCGCATTTTCGACGATGCGTTGTGCTTCGACTGTCGCTAGCTTGTCCTTGGTCTGGCCGACGAATTCCGGTTCGCGGATGAACACGGACAGCATTCCGGCGGCCGAGATCATCACGTCATCGGTGGTGATGAGCGCTGCACGCTTGTTCTGCTTCAGCTCGGCATAGTTCTTCAGTCCCTTGGTCAGCGCGATGCGGAAGCCCGCCTCGTGTGTACCACCCTCAGGCGTCGGAATGGTGTTGCAGTAGGAATGAACCTGCTGGTCGCCGCCATACCAGGTGACCGCCCATTCTAGCGAACCGTGACCGTTGGCCTTCTCCGATTTGCCGGCGAAGATCTCGCGGGTAACGGTGAATTCCTTGCCGAGCGTCGCCGCCAGGTAGTCCTTCAGGCCGCCCGGGAAGTGGAAGACGGCCTTGTCCGGGATCTCCGAACCTTCCTGCAGCAATGACGGATCGCAGGACCAGCGGATCTCGACGCCACCGAAGAGATAGGCTTTCGAGCGCGCCATGCGGAAAAGCCGGCCGGGCTCGAAATGCGCGTGCGGTCCGAAAATATCCGGGTCCGGATGGAAGCGGACGCGCGTGCCGCGGCGATTGTGCACGTCGCCGAGTTCCTCGAGCCCGCCCTGCGGAATACCGCGGGAGAAGCGCTGGCGATAGAGCTTGCGATTGCGGGCGACCTCGACTTCGAGCGCGTCGGAGAGTGCGTTGACGACGGATACGCCGACGCCGTGCAGACCGCCCGAGGTCTCGTAGGCCTTGCCATCGAACTTGCCGCCGGCATGGAGCACCGTCATGACGACTTCGAGCGTCGACTTGCCGGGGAATTTCGGATGGTTTTCGACCGGGATGCCGCGGCCGTTGTCGGTGACTGTCAGGAACCCGTCCGCGTCGAGATGGACCTCGATGAAGTTCGCATGGCCGGCGACCGCTTCGTCCATCGAGTTGTCGATGACTTCGGCAAAGAGATGGTGCAGCGCCTTCTCGTCGGTGCCGCCGATATACATGCCCGGGCGACGACGGACCGGCTCAAGGCCCTCGAGCACCTCGATCGCCGACGCATCGTAATCGCTGCCATCGCTGCCTTTCGGGGCAGGGCGCGGCTCTTCGCGCGCGATGGGGGCTGCAGCCACGGCCGGCTTGGCGCTCGGCTGTACGGCCTTCGGTTGCTCGGGCATTGAGAAGAGGTCGCTGTTGTCGTCCATGGGGCCGTTCGGATCGTTCCTGTCGTTCGGGAATGCCAGAGGCCATAGCAAGCCCCAGGCTCTGCCGCCATCCCCCGGCGGTCGAATCACCTGAATTCTGCCAGACTCTCACAGGATACGCGAACAAAAGGAGAATTTCTGGCGCCGGCCGCCGATGATTTTTCGCACGAACGGCCGTGTTTCGGGCCAAGTGTTGCTTTGCGGTGCGGCCAATGGCAAGGCTTGCGGCGAAAGAGGGAGCCCGTCATTTGGCCGTGTCCACAGTTGTTTTTCCGTTTCGTGCCTGCCTGTTCGCCCTAGCCTTGGCAATTGCCGCCTCGTCGGCAGAGGCGCAGACGCTCAAGCCCTACAAGGACGATCTGTTCTCCTATGCCAAGGTGCTCGACCAGGAGGATGGTGGTGACGACCTGACGGTCGACTACCAGGAACTGCGGGATATCAACGAACGCGACGAAATCCCGGAACGCCGGGTGAAGCGCGCCTATGTGTCGCTTGGCGTGAAGAACGAGCAGGTCAATGAAACGCTCGATATCGGTGGCCGCGCGCTCGACGTGACCCGTGTCGGCCCCGATCGCGGCGCCAGCTTCTCGGTCATCTTCATCCATGGCCGCAGCGGCGACCGTCGGCTCGGTGCCAACGACTTTTCCTTCGGTGGAAACTTCAACCGGCTGAAGAACCTCGCCGTCGCCAATGGCGGCGTCTACTACGCCCCGAGCGTCCGCTCCTTCGATACGGCAGGTGCCGCCGATATCGCCGGCCTGGTTCGATACGCGTCCGAACGTTCCGGAGGCCGTCCGGTCGTGCTCGCCTGCGCCTCGATGGGAAGCTTCATCTGCTGGGGTGTCTCGCGCGACGCCTCCGCCGTCGCAGCACTCTCCGGCATGATGGTCATGGGCGGCGTCAGTGATCCGGACTTCACGAAAAGTGCCGCCTACAAGGCGAAGCTGCCGATGTTCTTCAGCCATGGAAGCCGTGACAGCGTCTATCCCGCCGAAGGCCAGAAGGCGCTCTATCGCTCTCTCAAGGCCAAGGGCTATCCGACGCGCTTCGTGCTTTTCGAAACCGGCTCGCACGGAACGCCGGTGCGCATGACCGACTGGCGCGATGCGCTGAACTGGATCGGCAGCCGCTAATGCATGTCGCGCAAAAGTGTGCAGCGGTTTTGCTGCAGCGACATGCATCAAAACAAGAGCCTAAGGCCTGGTGCGTGAATCTTCGTTCACGCGACAGGCGATAGGCGTCGCCCTGCTGCTGCGGATTTGTTAACCAGCCCGCCAATTTGCGAGCGAAACAAAGGCCTGCGTTTCCACTCTGGAAAGTTGAAGTCGTGATGATACCGGCAACTATGGCTGGGATGGACTTCATGGACGCGCGCACCGAGACACGGCACATTCCGCTGTGTGTGGATCTTGACGGCACTTTGCTGGCCGCCGACACCCTGTGGGAAGGGGCGGCGATCATCCTGCTGCGCAATCCGCTGATGCTGTTTCCGATGCTGGTCTGGCTGGCAAAAGGTAAGGCACGCCTGAAGCACGAAGTGGCCCTTAGATCCGGCCGCCGTGCGGAAGACTGGCCTTATCGGCAGGCCGTCATCGACCGGCTCATGGAGGAAAAGAAGAGCGGGCGAGAACTCGTGCTCGTGACCGGCGCAGCACCGTCCGTTGCAAACGACATTGCCGCCCATGTCGGCATGTTCTCCTCGGTCATGCATTCGACCGACGCGCTCAACCTGACGAGCAGCAACAAGCGCCGGGCGCTGGTAGAGCGGTACGGCGACGGCGCCTTCGACTACATGGGCAACAGCCGTGACGATATCGCCGTCTTTGAGGTGGCACGCCGCGCGATCGTGGTCTCGCCCGATGCGGCCGCGGAAAGATGGCGTCGCAACCATGATGCCGAACGGCTCGATACCGGCAAGGTCAGCGCGCTTGCGCCGATGAAGTCGATCCGCGTGCATCAATGGGCGAAGAACGTGCTCATCGGCGTGCCGATGATCCTCAACCACGAGGTACTGCACTTCGATGCGATCGTCAGCGTCATCATCGCCTTCTTTGCCTTCAGCTTCCTCGCATCCGCCGTCTACGTCATCAACGATCTTTCGGACCTTGCCAACGATCGCCGCCATGCGAAGAAACGTTACCGGCCGCTCGCGAGCGGCCAGATGTCCGTGCCGACAGCGCTGGTGCTTGCAGGCTGCCTCATCATCGCGTCCGTGGCGCTGACCGTTCTGTTGCCCTGGAAGTTTGCCGGGGTGCTCGCCTTCTACGCCTGCGCGACGACGGCCTATACCTTCGTGCTGAAGCGCAAGCTGCTCGTCGACGTGTTCACGCTCGCCGGCCTCTACACCACACGCATCGTCGCTGGCGCGGCCGCGACCGGCACGGAACTGTCCTTCTGGCTGGTGTCCTTTGCGATCTTCTTCTTCCTGAGCCTCGCGCTGGTGAAGCGTTACGTCGAGCTGCACGAATTCGAGGACAAGGACGGCGGCAACGTGCCGGGGCGTGGCTATCTCGCTGTCGACTTCGAGATGGTCGGCCAGGCCGGCGTTGCCTCCGCCTTCACCTCGGCCCTGGTTCTGGCGCTCTACGTGCACAGCAAGGAACTGCAGGAGATGTACACCACGCCCTGGGCGTTGTGGCCGCTCTGCCCGCTGGTGCTCTATATGTTGCTGCGCATTTGGATGCTTGCGCGCCGCGGCATGCTGCATGAGGATCCGGTCGTCTTCATCATGCGCGACTGGCGCAGCCAACTGACCATGCTGATCGGCGCGCTGCTGATCCTATTTGGAGCCATCGGGCCGCAATGACCCTGCAAGACCATGAAAGCTGGGGCCGCATCGACAATCGCGTGCGGCCTGGAATTTCGCCTGACGACTATGAAGACCGGCTCGGCAGCCTTGAGGCCGAAGGCTATCTGCCTTTCGGCAACGGACGCAGCTACGGCGACAGCTGCCACAACGATCGCGGTACGCTGATCGAAAGCAACCTTCACGGCCGGATACTCGCCTTCGATCCCGGCACCGGCATGATGACCTGCGAGGCGGGGGTGACGCTGCGCCAGGTGCTGGAACGGGCGATCGAGCATCGTTTCTTCCTGCCGGTGACGCCTGGCACGGCTTTTGTCACCGTTGGCGGCGCGGTCGCCAACGACGTGCACGGCAAGAACCATCACGCGCGCGGCACCTTCGGCAATCACGTGACGCGTTTCACGCTGCTGCGCTCGACCGGCGAACGGCTGACCTGCTCGCCGGTCGAAAACCCGGAACTCTACGCCGCGACCATCGGCGGTATGGGGCTGACCGGACTGATCCTCACCGTCGATATCCGGTTGATGAAGGTGCCGTCGCCGCATGTGCAGCAGCACGCGATCCGTTTCGAGAACCTGGACCAATATTTTGCCCTCGTCGACGGCGTCGATGCCGAGCATGAATACTCCGTCGCCTGGATCGACCAGCTCGCAAAGGGATCTCGAATGGGCAGGGGCGTGCTGCTCGCCGGCGATCATGCCGACGGTTCCTGCGAACTGCCCGACATCCCCAAGGGATTGAAGCTGTCCGTGCCGTTTTCGCCGCCGTTCAACCTCCTCAACCAGGCAACGCTCAAAGGCTTCAACGAGTATTACTTCCGCAAGGTGAAGCCGGGCGAGACGGTGACGACCGTTCCCTGGACGTCCTATTTCTATCCGCTGGATGCGATCGGCGCCTGGAACCGGCTCTATGGCCCGCGCGGGCTCTACCAGCATCAGAGCGTCTATCCCGCGGAAAACGCACCGGAGATCACGGCCAAGCTCATGGAAACCGCCCGCCAGGCCGGCCATGCGTCGTTTCTGACGATCCTGAAGCGTTTCGGCGACATCGGCTCCCGGGGCATCTTGTCCTTCCCGCGTCCCGGTTTTACTTTGACGCTGGACTTCGCCAATCAAGGTGAACGGACAGTAAAGCTGCTCGATGCGCTCGATCGCATCGTAGTCGAGGCCGGCGGTGCGATCAATCCGTACAAGGATGCCCGCATGAGCCCGCAAGTCTTTGAAAAATCTTTTCCTTTCTGGAGAAAGATCGAAACGTTGCGCGACCCTGCGCTGGTTTCGAACTTCTGGAAACGCACGGCTCTGGCTTTGCCAGAATGAGAATGCAGACAATTTTATTCAATTAAATGCGCAAACTTCACGGAATATCCGTCTCTTGCCCGTAAGTAGATTTTCGGGACTGGGAGTAAAACTATGAAATATATTCCATTCATTCTCTTTACCGTGCTCACCAACGCCGCCGCTCAGCTGATGCTGAAGCAGGGCATGATGACGCTCGGACCGATTTCGATGACTGCCGAAACCGCGATCGTCCGGCTGTTTCAGATCGTCTTCAACCCATGGGTCTTTGCCGGTCTTGCGACCTTCGTCATCTCGATGGCGTCGCATCTTTATGTGCTGTCGAAGGTCGAGCTTTCCTTTGCCTATCCGTTCCTGAGCCTCGCTTACGTTCTCGTTGCGGTCTTCGCCTATTTCGTCTTTCGCGAAGACCTCAATGCCTGGCGTATCGCCGGCATCGCGCTGATCTGCGCCGGAACCGTTCTTATCGCCCAGTCGGGCATCTCATCCAGCGCCGACGAAAAATCGGCTGATGCCGCCGGGGTGAGCACCGCAGAATTCGGGAGCAAGTCATGAAACACATCATCTTTGGTGGCGACGGCTTCGTTGGCCGTCATTTGGCGGAACGCCTCGTCAAGGAAGGCGAGGACGTCGTTGTCGCCGATATCGTCAAGTCCGACCTGCCGCACTACGGCCGCGTCCGCTTCGTCCATTGCGACGTCACCGATCTGGAAGCCGTCCAAAAGGTCGGCATCGGCGCCGACGACATGATCTACAACATGGCGGCCAAGATGCTGTCGCCGTTGCAGGTCCGCGCCAAGCGCTGGGAGTTCTTCTGGCCCGTCAATTATTACGGTGCCGAAAACATCATGAAGGGGATGGATACCGCCGGCGCATCACGCCTGGTGCAGTTCACCACCGACATGATCTATGGCCACACCGTCCAGTCGCCGCAAACCGAGACCCATCCGGCAAAGCCGCTCGGCGAATATGGCAAGTCGAAATGGGCAACCGAGCAGCTGGCCATGCAGTGGCGCAAGCAGGGCATGAACATTTCGATCTTCCGCCCGCGCCTGATCATCGGTCCCGGCCGTCTCGGCATCCTCGAGAAATTGTTCAAGCTGATCGACCTGAACCTGCCGGTGCCGATGATCGGCTCGGGCAAGGTGCCCTACCAGTTCATCTCGGTCTTCGATTGCGCCGAAGCTGCGCGCCTTGCCTGGAAGGGCGGCGTGCCGAACGAAGCGTACAATCTCGGCTCTGACAATCCGCCTTCGGTGCGGGAGTTGCTCGGCAACCTGATCAAGCACGCCGGCTCGAAGTCGTTCCTGCTGCCGACACCGGCCTTTGCGGTGAAGCAGACGCTGGCGCTGTTCGACCTGATCAACAAGCCGATCATGGATCCGGAGCAGTACCTGATCGCCGACGAAATGTGCGTGCGCGAGACCGGCAAGCTGAAGCGCGAGCTCGGCTGGCGCGCGGAGTTCAACGATGGCGACATGTTGATCGCCGCCTATGATGAATATCGGGCCAAGAAGATGGGCGCCGCAGTTCCTGCAACTGTCGCCGTGCCGGCCGAATGAGGGGAGAGATCATGCTGGACAGACCGAACCGTATTGCCGTTGCCGCCCCTTCGCTCGGTGGCGGCGTTGCCAGGCCCGATCTCATCACCGTCGAACAGGCGAAAGCCATGTCGATCGGCGACATCACCTCCGCGTTCAAGGAACACCTGAACCCGGGCCAGCTCCACTTCATGAAGCTGCTCGGCTTCCACAAGGTGAAGATCGAGAGCGCCGAGGGCATGTTCTACACCGACCAGAACGGCCGCCAGATCCTCGATTTCTTCGGCGGATTCGGCTCGCTCGCCTTCGGCCACAACCATCCGCGCATTCTGGAAGCCCGACAGAAATTCCAGGACGAAAAGCGCCACGAGATCGCGATCGCCTTCATGTCGCAATATGCAGCGGCGCTGGCGAAGAACATCGCGGCCTGCTCGCCGGGTGATCTCGACATGGTGTTCCTCGGCTCTTCCGGTTCGGAGGCCATGGAGGCTGCCGTCAAGCTTGCCGAACGTGCCGCCGGCCCGAAGCGGCCGAAGGTCGTCTATGCGGAGAATTCCTTCCACGGCAAGACCAAGGGCGTGCTCGCCATCACCGATGGCCAGCTTTACCGCGCCGACTTCAAGATCACGGACAACACCGTGCGCGTGCCCTTTGCCGATATCGACGCGGTGGAGAATGCCTTCAAGTCCGACCCGGAAATCGGCGTCATCGTGCTCGAAACCATCCAGGGCGGCGGCGGCATCATCCAGGCACCGGCGGAGTACTGGCAGAAGCTGCGTGCGCTCTGCGACAAATACGGCGTGCTCTGGGTCGCCGACGAAGTGCAGTGCGGCTATGGCCGCTCCGGCCGCTTCTATGCCTTCGAGCATTACGGCGTCGTGCCTGACGTGACGGCGCTCGCCAAGTCGCTGGGCGCCGGCAAGGCCGCCGTCGGCGCGATGATTGCCCGCCGTGAGGTCTACATGAAGGCTTACGGCACGCCGAAGACCGCCATGATCCATGCGATGGCCACGTTCGGCGGCATGGGCGAGGCCTGCGTCACGGCGATTGAAGGCATCAATGTGCTTTACGACGAGCACCTGATCGACCGCGCCGCCGACAGCGGCAACTATCTGCTCGAGCGTCTGCAGGCGCTGAAAGAGAAGTATCCGAAGATCATCAAGGACGTCCGCGGCAAGGGCTTGATGGTCGGCCTGGAATTCCAGGACTTCAGCCAGACGCTGCCGATGGTGCTGCGTCCTGTTGTCTCGATGCTCGACGACAAGCTCAAAGGCTCGCTCTCCGGCTTCATCGGCGCGCTGCTCCTGCGTGACTACGACGTGCTGGTGGCCTTCACCGAATACAATCGCAACGTCATCCGGCTCGAACCGCCGCTGATCTGCGAGCGCGGTCATGTCGACCAGTTCATCGCCGCCCTCGACGACCTGCTCGGCCGCGGCATCGTGCGGATCGTCAAGGATTTCGTCGGCAGCCAGATCGGTTGATCGAGAAGCCTATCGACTTGCAAAGGACAGGGGCGTTCAGCGCCTCTGCCCTTTGATGTTCATGTCGAACTCGACGACGTTGGAATAGATCGGCGTGCCGACATCCATGCCGTAGGATGATCGGTGGATATTGCCGCGGATGTTGAAGGCGATCGAGCCGCGGTTCCAGTCAAGCAGCGTTACCGAGAAGCGCTCCTTTCTCGACGTGCCGCGCGCCGTCAGCGTTCCCTCGACCGCGGCCGTGTCCGGTCCGGTCTGTTTCACGGTCGTCGAATGGAATGTGACGGTGCTGAAGTTTGCGGTATCGAAGACGGCGCTCGACTTCAGGAAGTCCTCGATCCGCTTTTCTCCGGTTTTCACGCTCTCCGGGTAAAGCGTGAATTCGACCGTCGAATGGCCGACATCATTTCGGTCGATGCGGAAGTTGCCGGAAAACTTGGCGAAATCGCCGACAATGCCGCCGCCGCCCGCTTGCGCAACGGTGAAATGGATACGCGAAGCCGGCGTGATCCCGTAGTTGCCGGCAGCATCGGCAAGGTCCGGCGCGGCTGCCGTGGCGGGCGACGGAATGCTCCCGAGCGCCAGCAGCAGCGTGAAGGCAATGGCCTTTGTTGGTGATTGCGAGTGCAGTGTCATGGTTTCTTCCTTCCGGCGATAACCGGATCCGAACCAGCCGCTTGGGAGGAAGCGCGTTGGCGTGATCCGGTCTGAAGCATGCGGACGAGGACGTCGTCGCGGCGTGCGAAGTGATGGTAGAGGGCGGCCAGGACGTGAAGCGCGACGAAGCAGAGCAGGAGGTAGGCGAGCGTCATATGGACGAGCGTCCAGAGGTCTTCGGCCGCTTCCGATTTCGCCATCGGCAGGTGGGGGATGACGATCCAGTTGAAATAGAAGCTCGGTATGTTCAGCGTCGATGTCGAGGCCACCGCCCAGCCGGCAAGCGGAACGGCGAGCGCGAGGAGGATGAGCACCACATGGGTGGCGCTGGCTGCACGGCGCTCGAGCGCGTTGAGGCCTGCGGGCGGACGCGGACGAACCTCGACCAGGTGCCAGAGCGCGCGGATTGTCGCCAGACCGAGCGCGGTGAAACCGAGCGACTTGTGCCATTGGTAAAGCGAAAACTGCAGCACCGGATCGACGGGCGTTCGCCGCATGCTGAAGCCGAGGCCGAGTAGGGTGAGGATCAATGCCGCAATCGCCCAGTGAAGGACGATGGTGATCCACCCAAATCCGGCTTTGTCGTTGCGCAGCATGTTCGACCCCATGGTCGCTCGCCCGGCCGCTATTGGCTCGGCGACTGCGGTAAGACTCATGAGTTCGTGCTTTTATTCGCCTAGAATACCATAAAATTGCACTGAGATCTTGTTGATCTCGGCAAGCTATGGTCCATTTGCTGGTGGAGGGGACACGGAGGGGTTGTTCCTGGGAGCATGTGGACTGGCGTACATGACAAAGAAGAAAACGACACCAATGAACCCGCACGAGCGGGAAGCCTACGAACACGGCCGCGCGGGCATCCGGCTTGGAACCGAAGGCAACTATGGCGAAGCGGTCGACGCCTGGCGTCTGGCATCCAACATAGCCGATGTCCACCTCGCTTTCACGGACATGTATTATTGGGTCAAGAGCGGCTACGGCGCCGCCCTTTGCGATGCCGGGCACCATCGGGAGAGCATTGCCGTCTCCCTGCTTGCCCGTGAGTGGACGCTCGCGCGGCGCCAGCCGCTCTCGTCGCTTTCGATCGCGCGCGCTTATCTGGCGCTCGGCGAAGGCGAGGCGGCAGCACCCTATCTCCGCGAGGTTCACGCCCTGATCGGCGACGCGATCTTCGAGCAGTTCGACGAGGACGCTGAAGCCGACGTTCACGCGGCGATCGCCGGCTTGGAGAACGGCGGCAATCAGCCGACGGCCGGCCGCCCGAAGTGAAGGCAGGCGTATAGCCTAGTAACAGCGGTGCCGGAATCTGGCGAGATGCCGGCAGTTCTGACTTTGGCGTTTTCTCGCCATGATTTCATTTTATCCGCCGATTGCCCCTTTAACGGGTGATTCGAGGTCCGCCGGTCTGGTTTGGGCCTTTTTTTAACATTTTGATTTTTCTAAGGAGTTTCCCGTGAGTGAAACCGTATTGCCGTCCGATGCCGAAATTACCCTTCGGCGCATATCAGCCTTGACCGTCTGCGACGTCTGCGAACTCAGCGAGACGCTGAGCGACGAACAGCGCAACATGGTGGCGGACAACGGCACCTCGATCGCCGAGGCGCATTTTTCCGAGAATGCCTGGTTCCGTGGGGTCTATGCCGATGAGACGCTCATTGGCTTCATCATGCTGCACGAAGGATCCGACTGGGATGACGGCATCGATTGCCCGGGAGTCTATCTCTGGCGCTTCATGATCGCTCGGCCTTTCCAGGGCAAAGGGTATGGCAAGCAGGCGATTGCCCTTGTCGTGCGCGATCTGAAGGCGCGGGGCCTGCATGAGCTCTACACGAGTTACGGGCAGGGCCCTGGCAGCCCTGAGGGCTTTTACCAAGGCCTCGGCTTCAAGCCGACGGGCGAGTACTATGATGACGAGCTTGAGGCTGTGCTGAAATTCTAAGGGCGCCGGGATACGGGGAAAAAACCTCCCGTGTCTCTCCCAGATGTTCAAGAGTTGGAACATGAGTATTGATCTTCACGAGGCCAATCGCCTCTCGTGGAATGCCGCGACCGTCGCGCACAACAGTCACAAGGGCGACCAGGCCGCTTTCTTCCGCGCCGGCGGCTCCACGCTCTATCCGGAAGAGATCGAGTTGCTCGGCGATATCGCTGGGCTCGACGTCCTCCACCTGCAATGCAATTCCGGCCAGGATAGCCTGAGCCTGGCGCGGCGCGGCGCGAACGTGACCGGCGTCGATATCTCGGATGAGGCGATCGCCTTTGCCACACGGCTTTCGGCGGAAAGCGGCATCGCCGCCGTCTTCGAGCGGTCCGACCTGTTCGGCTGGTTCGACGACGCCCGCAAGGCCGGCCGCCGGTTCGATCGCGTCTTTGCTTCCTATGGTACCATTTGCTGGCTATCGAACCTCGGTGTCTGGGCGCGTGGCATTGCCGATGTGCTGAAGCCCGGCGGGCGTTTCGCCTTCGTTGAATTCCATCCCTTTGCGATGGTTTTCGATCAGGGCTGGAAGCCACACTACGACTACGCGCCCAAAGACCCGGTCGCGGAAGCGGGCGTCGGTGACTATGTCGCCGACTCGGGCGCAGGCCTTGCCCATGGCGGCTATCAGGAGGGCGTGGTGGGATTCGCCAATCCGCACCCGTCCTTCGAGTTCAACTGGGGTATCGCCGATGTTGTGCAGGCGCTGATCGACGCCGGGCTCCGGATGGAAGTCCTGAAGGAATACCCCTATGCCAATGGCTGGGTGGCGTTTGAAGGCATGCGCGACCTTGGCGGCGGGCGCATGGCGCCGCCGGCGGCCATGCCGAGCCTGCCGCTGATGTATGCGATTGTGGCCGCAAAGGTCGGGTCGACGGCGGAATATCGCGAGAAGGCAGGGCGTCCTTCGTCATGATGCTGGCGACGCGCAACGCCTGATGGCGGGGCAGGGCAACCGGCCCCGCGGCCCATGAATAATCGCCGGCGGTGCTTTTATTTGCCGGCTGCATTTGCTAGGCCGCTTCCGGAGAAAAGTACCCGGAGGAAATAGCATGACGCCCGATATCCGCCCGCTCGTCGCCGGCAACTGGAAGATGAACGGAACCCGCGCTTCGCTCGATCAGATCAAGGCGATGGCCGAAGGGGTCAAGGGCGAACTCTCCGCCAAGGTCGAAACGTTGATCTGCCCGCCGGCAACGTTGCTCTACGTGGCGACGGCGCTTTGCGACGACAGCCCGCTGCTGATCGGCGCGCAGGACTGCCACCAGAAGCAGTCGGGCGCCCACACTGGCGACCTTTCCGCCGAAATGATCGCCGATTGCTTCGGCACCCACGTCATTGTCGGCCATTCCGAGCGCCGCACCGATCATGCCGAAAGCGATGCGCTGGTACGCGCAAAGACGGAAGCGGCCCATTCGGCCGAACTCGTCGCGATCGTGTGCATCGGCGAGACCGGTGATGAGCGCAAGGCCGGCAAGACGCTCGATGTTTTGAAGCGCCAGCTCGCCGAAAGCCTGCCGGATGCAGCAACCGCGGAAAACACCGTGATTGCCTATGAGCCCGTCTGGGCGATTGGCACCGGCCTGACGCCGACGGCCACGGATGTCGAGGAAGCCCACGCCTTCATGCGCAAGGAGCTGATCGCACGCTTTGCCGACGCCGGCGCCAAGATGCGCATCCTCTATGGCGGCTCGGTCAAGCCGTCCAATGCGAAGGAATTGATGGGCGTTGCCAATGTCGACGGCGCACTGATCGGTGGCGCAAGCTTGAAAGCCGAAGACTTCCTCGCCATCTACCGGGCTTATGAAGAATTGACGGCCTGATCGCCCGGGTTACCGGGCAGGGGCTTTTAATGGCGCACGGCATGGTATAAAGAGGCGCGAAAATTGCGCCCGGCCATGCCGAGTTTGCGCAGGGTTTGATTCGTGTGCCCCAAGGGCAGGACTGGAAGCTGATGCAGACCGTACTACTCGTCATCTATCTCATGGTCGTCGTCGCCCTGATCGGCGTCGTACTCATTCAGCGTTCCGAAGGCGGTGGCCTGGGCATCGGCGGCGGCTCGGGCTTCATGTCCGCGCGCGGCACGGCCAATGCGCTGACCCGCACGACGGCGATCCTTGCCGCGCTCTTCTTCGTCCTGGCGCTCGGCATGGGCATTCTCGCGCGTTACCAGCCGCAGGCGACCGACATCCTCGACCGTATCCCGGGCACCAGCTCGAACGGCGGTGGCGTTCTCAATTCGCTCGGTGGCGGCGCTCCGGCTCCGGCTGGCGGTGCGACTGGACAGCAGCCGGCAACCGGCAACGCCGCTCCGGCCGACAATGGCGTTCCCTCGACGACCGCACCGGCAACGACGGGCGAAGCCCCGGCCGGCGGCGCAACGACCCCGGCGCCCGCCGCTGGCGCCAACAGCAATACGGGATCGCAAGTTCCCAGCGGCCAATAAGGTCGCAATTCTGAAGAACCCGCCGGCGGATGTTTCATCCGCCGGTTTTGTTTTGTGTGAAATCTGCCTCCATCCCAAGACGAAAAGTTCTGGAACATGAATTTTTCGGTGGCGGAATCATTTGTTAAAAGGTATCCGGTGACTCCCATGGCGCGATATGTATTCATCACAGGCGGCGTGGTTTCCTCCCTCGGAAAAGGCATCGCTGCAGCGGCTCTCGGAGCACTGCTGCAGGCGCGTGGCTACCGGGTGAGACTGCGCAAGCTCGACCCCTATCTCAACGTTGACCCGGGCACCATGAGCCCGACCCAGCACGGTGAGGTTTTCGTAACCGACGATGGCGCGGAGACAGATCTCGATCTCGGCCACTATGAACGCTTCACAGGGCGTTCGGCGACGAAGACCGACAACATCACCACGGGCCGGATCTATAAGAACATCATCGACAAGGAACGTCGCGGCGACTATCTCGGCGCAACCGTTCAGGTGATCCCGCACGTTACCAACGAAATCAAGAACTTCGTCACCGAAGGCAACGACGACTACGACTTCGTTCTCTGCGAAATCGGCGGCACCGTCGGCGACATCGAGGCGATGCCCTTCATGGAGGCGATCCGCCAGCTCGGCAACGACCTGCCGCGTGGCACCGCCGTCTACGTCCATCTCACTCTGATGCCCTATATCCCGGCTGCCGGCGAACTGAAGACCAAGCCGACGCAGCATTCCGTCAAGGAACTGCAGGCCCTCGGCATCCACCCTGATATCCTCCTCGTTCGTGCGGACCGCGAAATTCCGGAGGCCGAGCGTCGCAAGCTCTCGCTCTTCTGTAACGTCCGCCAGTCGGCAGTCATCCAGGCGCTCGACGTTGCCTCGATCTACGACGTTCCGATCGCCTACCACAAGGAAGGCCTCGACAACGAAGTGCTGGCAGCCTTCGGCATCGAACCGGCGCCGAAGCCGCGCATGGACGCCTGGGAACGGGTTGCCGATCGCATCCGCACGCCGGAAGGCGAAGTCACGATCGCGATCGTCGGCAAGTACACCGGCCTCAAGGATGCCTACAAGTCGCTGATCGAAGCGCTTTACCATGGTGGCATCGCCAACCGGGTGAAGGTCAAGCTCGAGTGGATCGAATCGGAAGTCTTCGAGAAGGAAGACGCAGCGCCCTACCTTGAAAAGGTACACGGCATCCTCGTTCCCGGCGGTTTCGGCGAACGCGGTTCGGAGGGCAAGATCAACGCGGCGCGCTTTGCCCGCGAGCGCAAGGTGCCGTATTTTGGCATCTGCTTCGGCATGCAGATGGCTGTCGTTGAAGCTGCCCGCAACCTCGCCGGCATCGAGAAGGCGTCCTCCACCGAGTTCGGTCCGACCAAGGAACCGGTCGTTGGTCTGATGACCGAGTGGGTGAAGGGCAACGAACTCGAGAAGCGTTCCGCATCGGGTGATCTCGGTGGCACGATGCGGCTTGGCGCCTATCGCGCATCGTTGAAGGCCGACACCAAGATTGCCGAGATCTACGGTTCGACCGAGATCTTTGAGCGTCACCGCCACCGCTACGAAGTCAACGTTGACTACAAGGATCGGCTTGAGTCCTGCGGTCTGGTGTTTTCGGGCATGTCGCCGGACGGCATCCTGCCGGAGACGGTCGAGTATCCGGATCATCCGTGGTTCATCGGCGTTCAGTACCACCCGGAACTGAAGTCGCGTCCGCTCGATCCGCATCCGCTGTTTGGAAGCTTCATCGAAGCTGCACTGGAACAGTCGCGTCTCGTTTGAGGCGCACAGGAAAGACAAGCAAAAGGCCGGTCGCAAGACCGGCCTTTTTCATTTCTGCCGTTGCGCTGCGGCCGAGCTGCGACGCCTGGAGCCACTAACTGCGACGGGCGATGTGGTAGCTATAGAGCGCTGCAATTGCGACCGGCAGCAGCAGCGCGGCGATCGTCGCTGCGGCAAGCGCTGGACCGGTGCTCATGACGAGGGCCAGCAGCGCCAGGGTGATACCGGCGCAGACCATCAGCAGGCCCGCAAGCCGGTGCGTTGCCCGCCAGTTGGCGTTATCGGCGAGCGTCCACGGCAGCCGAATGCCGGCAAGGCCGTTCGGCTGCGATTTCGGCAGGACGTTGCCGACGACGATCGACAGAAGTCCGAGGCCGAAGGCGATCACGCGCGTCATCGAGAGGTCGCCGCCAAGCCCGATCAGCACGATCACAGTTTGAATGGCGGCAAAGAGCGCGAGGATCGCCGGGAGGGTGACTTCGGCGATATGCCGGCCCGCCTGAAGCTCGGCCTGTGGTGCGAACCGACCGACGACGAACGAGAATGCGGCAAGCACGGCGACCGCCACAGGCGCCAGCGCTAGCGCCCGGTTACGCGGCCAGAAGGCATCGGCCGTGCCGTCAACACCCCAATGGATCGGAAGCAGCGCCTCGGCGGGGATTGCGAGATAGCCGACGAGCGTCGCGGAAAAAAGTATGCCGCCAGCGACCAGCGCGATCGGGGAACGCAAAAGCAAGGTCATGGTGCTTGATCCCTTGTGCTGAGGAGACCGCCGAGCGCCTCTTCGAGAATGGACATGTTGAGGTGGTAGATGAGGCTCGTGCCGCGCCGCTCGACCGCGACGAGTTCTGCCTCGCGCAGCTTGTTGAAATGCACGGAAAGCGTCGGCTTGGTCAGGTCGAAATGCTCGGCGAGTTCGCCGGCGCTCATCGGCCCGGCCTTCAACAGTGCCAGGATCTGCCGCCGCACGGGATGAGAAAGCGCCTCGAAAACCCTGTTGATCCGCATCGTCTCCGCTCGCTTGTTGTCTCAATATTTAGACAAACATCTAATTAGAGTCAAAGCGAAATAGTGCCGAACTGCGTCTCAAGCCAGGAAGCGAAAATGCCCAGCGCCGAAGGCGCCGGGCAGCATTGGTTGCGGGAATTGGCTGGTGTCCGTCAGCGCGCCTCCGCCGGGCGGCGCCACTGCGGCACGCGGCCGATGGTGATGAAGCGCAGGATCCATTCGAGCGGGCCATAGGCGAAACGGGCCATCCACCAGTGGCTGATGAAGAGCTGGGCGGCAAAGATCGCAAGCGCGATCAGCACGCTTGCCAAAGGCGCGACCTGGCCGATGAGACCAAGGCCGTAACCATGGAAGATCAGCGCCGCGATCAGCGACTGCAGCAGATAGTTGGACAGCGCCATGCGGCCGGCAGGCGCCAGCAGGTTGCGCAGGCTGTGGCCGGTTTCGGATCCGAAGAGCAGCATCATGGCGCCGACATAGGCGCCGGTGAGAAGCGGGCCGGTGGCGAGCCCGATCGAAAGCGCGATGACCGCGATTGGCGATTCGGGCATCTCGACGCTGACATAGGCATAGATGACGGCGCCAGGCAGGCCGATCCAGAGACCGGTACGAACGAGGCGCTGGAACAACGCCGTGTTCTCCTCCGGCCGCGCCAAGGTCTTGCGACGCCCGGCGATCAGGCCGAGCAGGAACATCGCCAGCGCGCACGGCGCTTGCAGCAGGACGAGGATGATCCAGACCGAGTTGAGCTCCGTAAGGTGCTGACCGATGACGGCTTGCCAGTCGCCTTGGAAGGCAAGCTCGGCCGCCTCCGCGGCGGAAAGAATGGCAGACCGATCGAGCGGTACCGGATCCAGCGTGATGAGGATGCCGAGTGTGCCCCAGACCACTGCAAGGATAAGGACCAGCCATTTCGCCAGGCGGAAGAGGGCCCCATCGCTGCGGTTTTTGAGCATCAGGAGGACGATGCCAAGCACCGCGTAGGTGGTGAGAATATCGCCATGGAAAAGCAGGACCGCATGGGCAAGCCCGATCAGCCAGAGGCCCATCTGTCGGCGCAGGAGCCTGGGAACGAAGGCCTCGCCGGATTTTTCCGCCGAACGCATCTGCAGGGTGAAGCTGTAGCCGAACAGGAACGAGAAGAGCAGGTAGAATTTCATTTCGAAGAACAGGGCGATCACGAAATGCACGCTGCGATCGAGGATGCCGCCGAAGGCGGGGTCGGAAATTTCCAGCCCGTAGAAGGCGGAGGCGAAGGCCATGATGTTGACAAGGAGGATGCCGAGCAAGGCAAAGCCACGCAATGCATCGACGTCGTCGATGCGGTCTGGGGTACTCATTCGTGTTCTCCGTTACGGGAGGCGCTATAAATTTGCGCCGTAACCGATTGAAAAAGTTTGCTTTCAGGAAGCTGCGACCATGTGCCTGATCCCCGCCGATCTTGGTGCGCGAGAGCATTCGTTCATCGCCGATGCTCGTAGCATTTAATAAATAGACTAATCTATCTAATAATTGGCATGGACATACGTCAAGAGGGCCGCGCGATGTTGCTGCGGCCTCGTTCATGATGCGTGAAGAGGGTGTTTAGCCTTTGTGGGGAGCGTTTTGCCGAAGCCAGGCAATCTGGCGACGAGCGCGCAGCAGGGCCGTAAGCGCAGCCCCAGTCGAGATCGCAAGGAGCGCGATCCACAGCAGTTCGCCATCGCCGAGCCAGAGGCCTTCGAAGGCGGACACCACGGCGGCCAGCGTCATCGTCGCCATGCGGTGTTGTTTGGCCATCGGGCCGGAGAAATCGCCCGGCGCGCCATTGGCACGGCCGAGCTCGCGCACGTAGGCGGTCAGCACGCCGAAGGTGGCCGCGGCAAAACCGAGAGCCGGCACGCCGATGGCAAATCCGGCGCCGACGAAGATGAAGATGTCGGCGATGCGATCGGGAAACTCGTTCCAGAAGGGACCATCGGCCTCGCCCTTGCCACCCTCGACGGCGACCATGCCATCGAAAAGGTTGCAGAGCAGGCGCAACTGGCAGAAGAGCGCGGCGGCGATGAACAGGCTCGCCCTTACGCCGTCCTCGCTTTCGCCCGTGAGCCAGAAGGAAAGGCCGGCAAGGGCGGCCGCCAGCATGCTTGCCTGCGAGATCCGGTTTGGCGTGAGGTTCATCGATGCCAGGCGGCGCGCAGTGGCCTGCGCCCAGCGGGTGTTGCGGCTTGCGAGCGGCCTGCGGTCACCGGTCTCGGTCATGTTCGCCTCGGCTGATGGAATAGTTGTAGATGGCGGCGTAGGTGGTCGAAACCGTGAGCGGCAGCGCAATCGTTTTCAGGATCTCGGGCGTGCCGCTGGCGGCATGGATCGCGACCAGAATTGCAGACGAGCCGAGGCACGCGAAGAGCGGTGGCAGAACCAGGCGCCTGGCGCCGTTGAACCGCCTGGAAAGCGCATCGATCGCCGTCTTGAGGTAGAGGGTAAGCAGCGCCGAAAGCGTTCCCTGGACGAGGCCGGCAACAAGCGGCTTGGGCATGGGGTGATGGCGGTTGGCGAAAAGCGCCCAGCCGCCCATGGCGAAAAAGGCGAAGGCCACATGTACGACCCCGCTTGATGCCAGCCCCTTCAGTTTCGCGCTCATGTCAGCGACCACCAGTAGCGCGTCAGGTGGAAGAAGATCGGCGCGGAGAAGACGACGGAATCGAGCCGGTCGATCAGCCCGCCATGGCCTTCGATCAGATGGCCCCAGTCCTTGACGCCGCGGTCCCGCTTGATCGCCGACATCACGAGCCCGCCGAAGAATCCCATCAGGGTTATGATGAGCGACATCAACGCGGCTTGCGCCGGGGTGAACGGGGTAATCCACCAGAGCGAGGCGCCGATCAGCGTTGCGCTCGCAACGCCGCCGACGAAACCCTCGACCGTTTTCGACGGCGAAAGGGTTGGCGCGATCTTGGTTTTGCCGAAGAGCTTGCCCCAGACATATTGCAGCACGTCGCTCGACTGAACGACGATGACGAGGAAGGCGATGAGAAGCACGTTGCGTCCCTCATAGCCCGGAATCTGCAGCGTTAGCAGCGCCGGCACGTGCGAGGCGCAGAAGACGCAGATCATCAACGCCCATTGCACCTCGGAGATCCGGACCAGGAAGTCGCGCGTGTCGCCGCGAAGAACCGCAACGATCGGCATCAGCAGGAAGGCGTAGACCGGCACGAAGATCGAATAGATGCCGTATTGCTCGGCCCAGAGCAGGAAGTAGTTGATCGGCAGGACGACGAAGAAGGCGCCTGCGATCGCCCAGTGGTCGCCGCGCCGCGTGTTGATGAGCGTGATGAACTCGCGCAGCGCCGCAAACGAGCAGAAGGCAAAGAGCAGGAGCACGCCGACCCGTCCGGCAACGAAGGCGATGGCGATCAGCACTACCATTGCCCACCACGCCTTGATGCGGGCGTTGAGGTTCTCGATCGAGCCGTTCGACCCGTCAGGCGACAGCTTCTGCTTGAGCATGTAGCCGACGCTTGACGCCAGCACGAGAACGCCGCCGACGCCGAAGAGCAGCTTGAGCATGTCCAGGCTGGCCGCGCTCATGCGCCGTCATCCGTCGATGAAGGCGCGAGCGAAAGCAGGGCGGTCTCGGCGCGAGCGATGAACTCTTCCTTCGTCTCCTGCGCCTTGAGGCGCATCGGTTCGCCGAAATTGACGGTGCAGATGAGCGGGATCGGCACGAACTCCCCCTTGGGCATGACGCGGTTGAGATTGTTGATCCAGACGGGAACCAGCGCCACGTCCGGGCGCTTGCAGGCGAGGTGATAGAGCCCGCTCTTGAACGGCAGCAGTCGCGCTTCGGTCTGGTTGCGCGTTCCCTCGGGAAAGAGAATGAGCGACGATCCGTCGTTGAGCACGGCCGTCATCTGCTCGACCGGGTCCTGCGTGCGCGCATCCGGGTCGCGCTCGATCAGCACCGCGTCGAAGACGTCGCGGCCGATGAAGGTCGAAAGCTTCGATTTCAGCCAGTATTCGGCACCTGCGACCGGCCGCGCGCGTTCCCTGAGCCAGGGCGGCAAGACCGCCCAGATCAGCACGAAATCGCCGTGGCTGGAGTGGTTGGCGAAATAGATGCTCTGCTTCGGCGGCAGGCCGGTCTCATGCCAGAGGGCGCGCGCCGCCGTCAGCGCCCGCGCAAACATCATGATGGCGATGGAAGCCAGCTTGGCCATCATCTCGCGCATCATGTGGGTTTGTGCCCGGTTGGGAGCCGAGTCAGTGTGCCGAAGCGCCCCTTGGCGTGACTCGGCCGTGCCCGGATGCGTTTCTTGTCTTGCGACTCAATAATCAAATGCTGCCCCTCAGCCTGCTGCCCGGCATAACTCCAGGCTGCAATGACGAATTTTACGCAATTGTGACGGCTTCTCAAGCGGTTGAAATCATGCGCAACATGATAACGCGCAGACCATGCCGGATATTCGTTCGCCGACACCATGACGGAGAAACCATTGCGGCGGCACGTCGCAGCCGTGGGCCTCCGTTCGCGTTGACCATCCGCAACTTAGCCGCTAGCTTGCGGCTTCCAGTAAGGGGAGCGTCGTCCAATGCGCCAGTAATGCCCGGTGAAAACCGAATCGCCTCAACTTCGCTTGCGAAGAAGATGGACGATGGCATTGCTGCGATCCGCATCGACGGACGAACGCTAGGGCATTTCTGCCTGCGATCTCCATTCGCCTTCGTGAGCGGTCACATCAGGACAAGTTCCAGGGACCGAACATGCAAGACATTTCCTCCTCCAATCTCGATATCATCGATCACAATCGCCAGGCGTGGGACAGGCAGGCAAGCCAGGACTGCGAATGGTCCCGCCCGGTCACACGCGAGATGATCGCCGACGCCCGCAAAGGGCAGTGGCAGGCGCGGCTGACGCCCGGCGATCTGCCTGAGGGCTGGTTGCCCGACGTCAAGGGCAAGAAGATCCTCTGCCTGGCGTCCGCCGGCGGGCAGCAGGCGCCGACCCTGGCCGCCGCCGGTGCGGACGTTACGGTCTTCGACCTCTCCGAGGGACAGCTCGAACAGGATCGGCGCGTCGCCGAACGCGAAGGGCTTTCGCTTTTGACCGTGCAGGGCGACATGCGGGACCTCGCGACCTTTGCGGACGAAACCTTCGACATCGTCTTTCATCCGATCTCGAACCTCTATGTTCCCGACATCCAGCCGGTCTGGCGGGAGTGCCACCGGGTGCTGAAGACCGGCGGTCGGCTGCTTTCGAGCTTCTACAATCCGATCGTTTTCGTCGGCGACCGCGATCCGGCCCATGCGGAAAAGGGCCTTATCCGCCCGGCTTACCGGCTCCCCTTTGCCGAGGTGGAGCATCTCGCGCCCGATGTCGTGCAGGCCAAGGTCGATCGGGGCGAGGCCCTGGTCTTCGGACACAGCCTTTCTGCGCAGATCGAGGGGCAGCTGAAGGTCGGTTTCCTGTTGGCCGGCTTTCACGAGGATTGGCAGCCGTCGGCTCGTTTCCTGATCGACAGGTTCGTGCCGACTTTCATCGCCACCTTTGCCATCAAGAGCGATCTTCATCCCTGATGCGGCAGGCCCGGCGCTCTGTTCGGGCCCGCAAGCTCGCACGCAACGAGGGCAGTCGCAGCGGCCGGAAGGCGCTGCGGTTGCCGATCCCGGCTTCCGCACCGCCTTTTTACCTCGCGTTACTGTTACGTACTCGCCAACGCATCGGTTTCGTACTTTCCTGTCGTCAGCGAAACTGGAAAGGGGTCAATCCATATGCGCTTCATCGCTTTGTTGTTCGTGCCTTTGGCGGTTGCCGTGCTGGGGCTTTCGGGTTGTGCCTCGACGTCCTCGACCAATACATCCTACACGCAGCCCCAGACGTTCGCCCCCGGTCTCGGTGCGGGGAACACGGCGAACGCCACGACGGCGCCGGGCTACTACTGACCTTCCGGCGGTTCGTCTCCCGCTGACAGGCATAATCCGCGGCGGGCGCAGCCGGCCGCGGACGGCTCACTTTGCGGCAACGGCCCGAACCCGGATGGCCGATCCGGCCCCTGGCGGTGACCCGGCTTGCATTCGCCGGCCAAAAGTTGCAAACAGCGGCGAACCATCAGGGAACACGCCATGAGCCTCTCCAAGCGCACCACCCGCCCGCTCGATCACCTCGTGCTGCCGGTGGATACGCTTACCCAGGCGCGGCGTCGGCTTTCCAATCTCGGCTTCACCGTCGCCGACGATGCCCGCCATCCGTTCGGCACCGAAAATGCCTGCGTCTTCTTTGCCGACGGCACCTATCTCGAACCGCTAGCCATAGCGTCCCGCGAGGAGTGCGAGGCGGCGGCACTCGACGGCAACGCCTTTGTGGCGCGTGACCAGGCGTTTCGTTTCCGCCAGGGACCGGAAGGCCTCTCGGCGCTGGTCTTCGGCACCGAGGATGCGGCGAGCGACCACATTCGTTTTAGGGCGCGGGGCATCTCCGGCGGTGACATGCTGGAGTTTTCCCGGCCGATGAAGTTGCCGGATGGCCGCGAAGGACTGGGCTCGTTCCGTCTTGCCTTTGCGGCCGACCTGCGCGCGCCGGATCTCTTTCTTTTCAGCTGTCAGCGCGTTCGCGCACTCCCCACCGATCGGGCGGCGCTGGAGCGACACGACAACGGCGTGATCGGCATAAGCGAAGTGGTGCTGTCGGAAGCCAATCCGACTGATTTCCAGTATCTGCTGCAGGAAGCGGTCGATGAGCGCGAGGTTTCGGCGCATTCCTTCGGCATGGATGTCGCGACCACCAACGCCAAGATCTCGGTGCTGAACGCCGCCGGCATGGAAGCCTTCTTCGGTCGCTCGGTGCGCGGTGCCGAACGGGGCCTTCGCGGACGGGCGGTCGTCTTCCGTGTTGCCGATCTCGAGGCAACGCGGGCGCTCTTTGCCGAGAACGATATCGAATTTGCAGAAATGGGCGGGCGCCTCATTGTCCCCGAAATGCCGGGGCAAGGGGTGATCTTCGCGTTTGGAGCTTGATGATGAAAACCAATGCCAGAGTCGTTGTCGGTGAGGGCGCCCGTCAGGTCGCCTTCGCACAGACCGAGAAGTTGTCGCTGATCGCCGGCCCCTGCCAGATGGAGAGCCGTGAACACGCCTTCATGATGGCGGGCGCGCTCTCAGAACTCTGCAACAAGCTCGGCCTCGGCCTCGTCTACAAGTCCTCCTTCGACAAGGCCAACCGCACCTCCCTTTCGGGCAAGCGTGGCATCGGTCTCGACAAGGCGATGGAAATCTTCGCCGACCTGAAAAGGGAATTCGGCTTTCCGGTTCTGACCGACGTGCACACCGAAGAGCAATGTGCTCTGGTCGCGCCGACGGTCGATATCCTGCAGATCCCGGCCTTCCTGTCGCGCCAGACCGATCTTCTGGTCGCAGCCGCCAAGACCGGCCGCGCGATCAACGTCAAGAAGGGCCAGTTCCTGGCGCCCTGGGATATGAAGAACGTGTTGGCGAAGTTCACCGAGAGCGGCAACCCCAATGTCATGCTCTGCGAGCGTGGCGCTTCCTTCGGCTACAACACGCTGGTCTCCGACATGCGCTCGCTGCCGATCATGGCTTCGCTCGGCGCGCCGGTCGTCTTTGATGCGACCCATTCGGTTCAGCAGCCGGGCGGGCAGGGCGGCTCTTCGGGCGGTCAACGAGAATTTGTCGAGACCCTGGCGCGTGCGGCCGTGGCGGTTGGCGTCGCAGGTGTGTTTGTCGAGACGCACGAAGACCCGGACAACGCACCCTCGGACGGCCCGAACATGGTGCATCTGAAGGATATGCCGAGGCTGCTCGAAAAGCTGCTGGCTTTCGACGCGATCGCCAAGGGCTGAGACCCGCGCGACGCTTCGTGAAATTTTCATGAACCGCAATGGCGCGGTTGTTTTTGCATATTGCGCGCCATTGTAATTTCGAGGCCTTGGCGTATGACAGGCCCCGACCACCCACCGTCCTCAACAGGGAAGAGATCATGACTGCAATCATCGACATCATCGGCCGAGAAATTCTGGACAGCCGCGGCAACCCGACCGTCGAGGTCGACGTGTACCTGGAAGACGGAAGCTTCGGCCGCGCGGCAGTCCCGTCGGGCGCCTCGACCGGTGCCCATGAGGCTGTTGAGCTGCGCGATGGTGGTACGCGTTACCTCGGCAAGGGCGTTGAACGTGCCGTCGAAGCCGTCAACGGCGAGATCTTCGAAGCGATCGGCGGTCTCGATGCCGAGAACCAGATCCAGATCGACAAGACCATGATCGAGCTCGACGGCACGGCGAACAAGTCGCGCCTCGGCGCCAACGCCATTCTCGGCGTTTCGCTTGCCGTTTCCAAGGCTGCCGCCGAAGCTGCCGGCCTGCCGCTCTACCGTTACGTCGGTGGTCCGAACGCCCACGTGCTCCCGGTTCCGATGATGAACATCATCAACGGTGGCGCGCACGCCGACAACCCGATCGACTTCCAGGAGTTCATGATCGTTCCGGTTGGCGCCGACACGATGCGTGATGCTGTTCGCATGGGCTCGGAAGTGTTCCACACGCTGAAGAAGCAGCTTGCAGCCGACGGCCACAACACCAATGTCGGCGACGAAGGCGGCTTCGCGCCGGGTCTCGCTTCGGCCCCGGCAGCGCTCGACTTCATCATGAAGTCGATCGAGAAGGCTGGCTACAAGCCGGGCGAAGACATGTTCATCGCGCTCGATTGCGCAGCGACCGAATTCTTCAAGGACGGCAAGTACGTACTCGAAGGCGAAGGCCGCACGCTGGAGCCGGGCGCAATGGCTGAATATCTTGCCGAACTCGCCGCCAAGTACCCGATCTTCTCGATCGAAGACGGCATGGCCGAAGACGACTGGGACGGCTGGAAGGCTGTGACCGATCTCATCGGCAACAAGTGCCAGCTCGTCGGGGACGACCTGTTCGTCACCAACTCGGCCCGCCTGCGCGACGGCATCAAGATGGGTGTCGCCAACTCGATCCTCGTCAAGGTCAACCAGATCGGCTCGCTGTCGGAAACGCTCGACGCCGTCGAGACCGCACACAAGGCGCGCTACACCGCCGTCATGTCGCACCGTTCGGGCGAAACCGAAGATGCGACGATCGCCGATCTCGCGGTTGCCACCAACTGCGGCCAGATCAAGACCGGCTCGCTTGCCCGTTCGGACCGGCTCGCAAAGTACAACCAGCTGATCCGCATCGAAGAGCAGCTTGGCCTGCAGGCCAAGTACGCCGGCCGTTCGATCCTGCGCGGTTGATCGCCGCCTGATTTTTGTCTGAAAACTGAGCCCGCCCACACAGCCCCGTGTGGGCGGGTTTCTATTTTCCTGCCGTTCATGGTCAACGGTCGGTTAATCAATCGACGCTAATCTGATTGCCGTACTGCGTATCAGGGCGGGAATGCATGTGGACACGGCATCATAAGAAACGGAAACTGGGTCGGCTGGTGATGCCGCTGATCGCGGTCGCCTTTCTCTCCTACTTCGGCTATCATTCCATTCACGGCGGCTATGGCCTGAAGGCGACCGAGCAATTCGATCGTCAGATCGTCGAGCGGCAGGCGCGGCTGGATAAGCTCACGAAGCAGCGAATGATCCTCGAAAAGGAGGTTCAGCTGATGAGTGATGGGTCGCTGGAACGGGACATGCTGGATGAAAAGGCTCGCCTCGCGCTGAACATGTCGCGAAGTGACGAGATCGTTATTTTTCACCGTGCCGCAAATTAACCAGAATTCAGTTAATTGAAATTTGTAAAGCAAAATCAATTATTTGCGTGGAATGTGAGCCATGCAAATATGGCATTGCTGTGTCTGCTTTCTTTCCCTATGGTAACCGCAAAAGGCTAACCATTGGGAGGAACGAATGGCTCCGCGAAAATCCGCGTCCGTTTCCAGCCGCAAGAGTGCCGCAAAGCCGGCGAAGAAAGACTTCAACGGCGGCACGTTCGCCGACTTCTCCAAACAGGAAGATCTGAGTGCCTACCGCGAGATGCTGCTGATCCGGCGTTTCGAGGAAAAGGCCGGCCAGCTCTATGGCATGGGCTTCATCGGCGGCTTCTGTCACCTCTACATCGGCCAGGAAGCCGTTGTCGTCGGCATGCAGATGGCGCTGAAGGAAGGCGACCAGGTCATCACCGCCTACCGTGATCATGGCCACATGCTGGCCTGCGGCATGAGCGCCCGCGGCGTCATGGCCGAACTCACCGGTCGTCGCAGCGGCCTTTCCAAGGGGAAGGGCGGCTCGATGCACATGTTCTCCAAGGAAAAGCACTTCTATGGCGGCCACGGCATCGTCGGCGCCCAGGTGTCGCTCGGCACCGGTCTTGCCTTTGCCAACCGCTATCGCGGAAACGACAATGTGTCCGTTGCCTATTTCGGTGACGGCGCTGCCAACCAGGGCCAGGTCTACGAAAGCTTCAACATGGCGCAGCTCTGGAAGCTGCCGGTGATCTACGTGATCGAGAACAACCGCTACGCCATGGGTACTTCCGTTTCGCGGGCTTCGGCACAGACCGACTTCTCGCAGCGCGGCGTCTCCTTCAACATTCCGGGCTTCCAGGTCGACGGCATGGACGTGCGCGCGGTCAAGGCCGCTGGCGACGAGGCGGTCGAGCATTGCCGCTCGGGCAAGGGTCCGATCATCCTTGAGATGCAGACCTATCGCTACCGCGGTCACTCGATGTCCGATCCGGCGAAGTACCGCTCGAAGGACGAAGTGCAGAAGATGCGCTCGGAGCATGACCCGATCGAGCAGGTGAAGGCGCGTCTGACCGAAAAGGGTTGGGCGAACGAGGATGAGCTGAAGCAGATCGACAAGGAAGTCCGTGACATCGTTGCCGACAGCGCCGATTTTGCCCAGGCCGATCCGGAGCCGGATGCATCCGAGCTCTACACCGACATCCTGCTTTGATCCGGGGAGGGACAAACATGCCAGTAGAAATTCTTATGCCCGCCCTTTCCCCGACCATGGAGGAAGGCACGCTCTCGAAATGGCTGAAGAACGAGGGGGACAAGGTGTCCTCCGGCGACGTCATTGCCGAAATCGAGACCGATAAGGCAACGATGGAAGTCGAAGCCGTCGATGAAGGCACGATCGGCAAGCTCTTGATTGCCGCCGGCACCGAAGGCGTCAAGGTCAATACCCCGATCGCCGTGCTGCTGCAAGACGGCGAAGGCGCTGGCGACATCGCCGCTCCGAAGGCCGAAGCGCCGAAGGCAGCCGCTGCCGAAGCGCCGGCCGCTTCCGCGCCGGCTCCGGTTGCAGCCCAGCCGAAGGTCGAAGTCGCTGCTGATCCGGCGATCCCTGCCGGCACCGAAATGGTGACGATGACCGTTCGCGAAGCACTTCGCGACGCCATGGCCGAAGAAATGCGCGCAAGCGACGACGTCTTCGTCATGGGTGAAGAAGTCGCCGAATATCAGGGCGCCTACAAGATTACCCAGGGCCTGCTGCAGGAATTCGGCGCCCGCCGTGTCATCGATACCCCGATCACTGAGCACGGCTTTGCCGGCGTCGGCGTCGGCGCTGCCATGACCGGCCTTCGTCCGATCGTCGAGTTCATGACCTTCAACTTCGCCATGCAGGCGATCGACCAGATCATCAACTCCGCTGCCAAGACACTCTATATGTCCGGCGGCCAGATGGGCGCGCCGATCGTCTTCCGTGGCCCGAGCGGTGCCGCTGCCCGCGTGGCCGCCCAGCACTCGCAGTGCTACGCCGCCTGGTACAGCCATATCCCGGGCCTCAAGGTCGTCATGCCCTACACGGCTGCCGACGCCAAGGGCCTGCTCAAGGCTGCGATCCGCGACCCGAACCCGGTCATCTTCCTCGAAAACGAAATCCTCTACGGTCACTCCTTCGAAGTGCCGAAGCTTGACGATTTCGTGCTGCCGATCGGCAAGGCCCGTATCCACAAGATCGGCAAGGACGCAACGATCGTTTCCTTCGGTATCGGCATGACCTACGCCGTCAAGGCGGTTGCCGAACTCGAAGCCCAAGGCATCGATGTCGAACTGATCGACCTGCGCACCATCCGTCCGATGGACCTGCCGACGGTCATCGAATCCGTCAAGAAGACCGGCCGTCTGGTCACCGTCGAAGAAGGCTATCCGCAGTCTTCCGTCGGCACCGAGATCGCAACCCGCGTCATGCAGCAGGCCTTCGACTACCTTGACGCCCCGATCCTGACGATCGCCGGCAAGGATGTGCCGATGCCTTACGCCGCGAACCTCGAGAAGCTCGCGCTTCCGAACGTCGCAGAGGTTGTCGATGCGGTGAAAGCCGTTTGCTACAAATAAGGGGAGGGCCCTTCGATGCCTATCAACATCACAATGCCTGCCCTCTCCCCGACGATGGAAGAAGGCAATCTGGCCAAGTGGCTCGTCAAGGAAGGCGACAAGGTCAAGTCCGGTGACGTGATTGCCGAGATCGAGACCGACAAGGCGACGATGGAAGTCGAAGCCGTCGACGAAGGCACCGTTGCCAAGATCGTCGTTCCCGCCGGCACCGATGGCGTCAAGGTCAATGCGCTGATCGCCGTTCTCGCCGCCGATGGCGAGGATGTCGCCGCCGCCGCCAAGGGCGGCAACGGCGCGGCAGCACCGGCACCCGCCGCCAAGGCCGAAGCGCCTGCACCGGCAGCGCCGAGCGCTCCGGCTGCGGCTCCTGCCGCTGCACCGGCAGCAGCCCAGCCGGCCAGGGCCGAGGGCGGCGCACGCGTCTTCTCCTCGCCGCTCGCACGCCGTCTGGCAAAGGACACGGGCATTGACCTGTCGGCAGTTGCCGGCACCGGTCCTCATGGCCGCGTCGTCAAGAAGGACGTCGAAGCCGCCGTCTCCGGTGGCGCTGCCAAGCCCGCCGCCGCACCGGCCGCCGGCGCTGCTGCTCCTGCAGCCGCACCGCTTGCCAAGGGCATGTCGGAAGACGCCGTTCTCAAGCTGTTCGAGCCGGGTTCCTACGAACTCGTGCCGCATGACGGCATGCGCAAGACGATCGCCAAGCGTCTCGTCGAATCCAAGCAGACGATCCCGCACTTCTACGTGTCGGTGGACTGCGAACTCGACGCGTTGCTGGCACTGCGTGCGCAGCTCAACGCAGCGGCTCCCGAGCAGGGTGGCAAGCCGGTCTACAAGCTCTCCGTCAACGACATGGTCATCAAGGCCCTGGCGCTGGCACTGCGCGATGTTCCGAACGCGAATGTCTCGTGGACCGAGAGCAACATGGTCAAGCACAAGCACGCCGACGTCGGCGTTGCCGTGTCGATCCCGGGCGGCCTGATCACCCCGATCATCCGCCAGGCGGAACTGAAGAGCCTGTCGGCCATCTCCAACGAGATGAAGGACCTCGGCCAGCGTGCCAAGGACCGCAAGCTAAAGCCCGAAGAATACCAGGGCGGCACGACTGCCGTCTCCAACATGGGCATGATGGGCGTCAAGAACTTCGCCGCCGTCGTCAACCCGCCGCATGCCACGATCCTCGCGGTCGGCGCCGGCGAGGAGCGCGTCGTCGTCAAGAACAAGCAGATGGTCATCGCCAACGTCATGACCGTCACGCTTTCGACCGACCATCGCTGCGTCGATGGCGCGCTCGGTGCCGAACTGCTCGGTGCCTTCAAGCGCTACATCGAAAACCCGATGGGCATGCTGGTCTGAGTTGGATGAGGGCCGGCCTTCGGGCCGGTCCGTTCCTTTTCGCGCAGTCGAAGGCGGGCCCGGACGATGAAAACAGTTCTCTGCTATGGCGACAGTCTGACCTGGGGCTATGATGCCACGGATGGCGGTCGACATGCGCTTGCCGATCGCTGGCCGAGTGTCTTGCAGAAGGCGCTGGGGCCGGACGTCCAGGTCATCGCCGAGGGGCTGAACGGCCGCACGACCGCCTACGACGATCACCTCGCCGATTGCGACCGCAATGGTGCGAAGGTGCTGCCGACGCTGCTGCACAGCCACGCGCCGCTCGATCTCATCATTCTTCTTCTCGGCGCAAATGACATGAAGCCGGTGATCCACGGAACCGCCTTCGGCGCCGTGAAGGGCGTCGAGCGGCTGGTCAATCTGGTGCGCCGTCACGATTGGCCGGTTGAGAGTGAGGACGGCCCGGAGATCCTGATCGTGTCGCCGCCGGTGCTTTGCGAAACTGCCGACGCCGGCTTTGCCGCAATGTTCGCAGGCGGCATCGAGCAGTCTTCGATGCTGGCGCCCCTTTATCGCGATCTCGCCGACGAACTCGATTGCGGCTTCTTCGATGCCGGATCAGTGGCGGTGACGACGCCGCTCGATGGCGTGCATCTCGATGCGGAAAACACGCGTGCGATTGGCCGGGGTCTGGAACCGGTCGTGCGGATGATGCTCGGGGTCTGAGAATGGTCGGGGGCGTCACCATACGTCCGGCCGAAAGACGTGAGGCGGCGGAACTCGCCATCCTCGTCGATATCGCCGCGCATGGCTTTGCCACCTGGCTCTGGTACGGCGCCGTCCAGCATGGGGTGACGGATACGGCTTTTGAGCGCGGGCGCAACAAGCTGCGCGAAGAGCCGGGTCCGGGGAACTGGCGTGATGCGCTGGTTGCCGAGGTCGATGACGAGGTTGCCGGACTGTCGCTCGGCTATGGGGTCGGGCCGGAAGCGGCTGAGATTGTTGCCGGGCACCCGGTTCTCGAGCCCCTGCTGGCGCTGCAGCGGCAGATCGTCGGCCACTGGTTCATAGAGAGCCTGGGCGTCTATCGCCATCAGCGCGGCCGGGGGATCGGCAAGGCGCTTCTGGCAAAGGAATTCGAACGCGCCGGATCGGCGCCGGTGAGCCTGATCACCGAGAGCCACAACGGCAGGGCTCAGGCACTATACAGGGCAAACGGTTTCGGCGAGGCAGCGCGCGCCGAGGCGGTTCCGCTCTTTGAGGAAAGCAAGAAACACGACTGGGTGCTCTTCACCCGCAAAGTCGCTTGAGACAAAGGCAGGAAACACATGGCTGAGAATTACGACGTCATCGTCATCGGTTCGGGTCCGGGGGGCTATATCGCCGCCATTCGTGCGGCACAGTTGGGTCTCAAGACCGCGGTCGTCGAGCGCGAGCATCTGGCCGGCATCTGCTCCAACTGGGGCTGCATCCCGACCAAGGCGCTGCTGCGCTCCGCCGAAGTTCTGCACTACGCCCAGCACCCGGGCAGCTATGGCATCAAGATCGAAGGCACGGTGACGCCGGACCTGAAGGCGATCGTTGCACGCTCGCGCGGCATTGCCGAGCGCATGAATGGCGGCGTCGGCTTCCTGATGAAGAAGAACAAGGTCGATGTGATCTGGGGTGAAGCCAAGCTCACGAAGCCCGGCGAAATCGTCGTCGGCAAGTCGACGAAGCCGGTCGTCCAGCCGCAGGCGCCGCTGCCGAAGAACACCAAGGGCGAGGGCACCTACACCGCCAAGCATATCATCATCGCGACCGGCGCCCGCCCACGCGCGCTGCCGGGTATCGAGCCCGATGGCAAGCTGATCTGGACCTACTTCGAGGCGATGAAGCCTGAGGAAATGCCGAAGTCGCTGCTGGTCATGGGCTCGGGCGCGATCGGCATCGAATTCGCCTCCTTCTACCGCACCATGGGTGTGGACGTGACGGTCGTCGAAGTGATGCCGAACGTGATGCCGGTCGAAGATGCCGAGATTTCGAACATCGCCAAGAAGCAGTTCGAAAAGCAAGGCATGAAGATCCATCTCCAGGCCAAGGTGACGAAGGTCGAGAAGGCTGCCAACTCGATCACCGCCCATGTCGAGATGAAGGACGGCAAGGTCGAGAAGATCACCGCTGACCGCATGATCTCGGCCGTCGGCGTTCAGGGCAACATCGAGAACCTCGGCCTCGAAACGCTCGGGGTCAAGACCGACCGCGGCTGCATCGTCATCGACGGCTACGGCAAGACCAACGTTCCCGGCGTCTACGCCATCGGCGACGTCGCCGGACCGCCGATGCTCGCACACAAGGCCGAGCATGAGGCCGTCATCTGCGTCGAAAAGATCGCTGGCCTGCCGAACGTCCACCCGATGGACAAGCTGAAGATCCCGGGCTGCACCTATTGCCACCCGCAGGTCGCCTCCGTCGGCCTTACGGAAGCCAAGGCCAAGGAACTCGGACGCGACATCCGCGTCGGCCGTTTCCCCTTCGTGGCCAACGGCAAGGCGATCGCGCTCGGCGAGGACCAGGGCATGGTCAAGACGATCTTCGACAAGAAGACCGGCGAACTCTTGGGCGCCCACATGGTCGGTGCGGAAGTCACCGAACTGATCCAGGGCTTCGTCGTCGCGATGAACCTCGAGACGACCGAAGAAGATCTGATGCACACGATCTTCCCGCATCCGACGATCTCCGAGACGATGAAGGAAAGCGTGCTCGACGCCTACGGCCGCGCGCTCAACGCCTGATGGTTTCGGCGCCGGCGTTTTTGGTGTAGCTTTGGCATTGATAATGGGCGCATTTTCAATGCACGGAGACCAAAATGAGCGTGAACGGCGTCGGTATTTTGGCTGCGATCATCGTCGGCGGTTTGGCTGGGTGGCTCGCGGAGAAGTTCATGGGCAGCAGCATGGGGCTGATCATGAACATAGTGCTCGGCATCATCGGTGCGGTGGTGCTGAATTTCGTCCTGGCGGCCTTCGGCATGGCCTATGCCGGCTGGGTCGCCTACCTGATCATCGGCTTCATCGGCGCATGCCTGTTGATCGCCGCTGGTCGGGTCGTAAAACGATAGTCTGCCGGGCCTTCTGTGCTTCCGTCGGGCTTCGAAAATAGACGGCCTGACATTTCTGGTCGGGCCGTCTATATAGAGCGAAAATGGGTCATCCGGCCTGATGCCGAACCCGCCGCGACGAGGAAGACAGTATGGTAACGGTGTTCGATGCCGTCTCTGACCGGGCGCAACGCGTCCGCCACCCGGAAAAGGCCCACAAGCCCGACACGGAAGTGATGCGCAAGCCGGAGTGGATCCGCGTCAAGGCGCCGATGTCCAAGGGCTACCAGGAGACGCGCGAGTTGGTGCGTTCGCACAAGCTCGTGACCGTGTGCGAGGAAGCCGGTTGCCCGAACATCGGCGAATGCTGGGACAAGAAGCACGCCACCTTCATGATCATGGGCGAGATCTGTACCCGCGCCTGCGCCTTCTGCAATGTCGCGACCGGGAAGCCGAATGCGCTCGACATGGAAGAGCCGGCCAACATCGCCAAGGCCGTCAAGCAGATGGGCCTCAGCCACGTCGTCATCACTTCGGTCGACCGTGACGATCTGGAAGATGGCGGCGCCGAACATTTCGAGAAGGTCATCTGGGCGATCCGCGAGGCCTCGCCGACGACGACCATCGAGATCCTGACGCCGGACTTCCTGAAGAAGCCGGGCGCTCTGGAGCGCGTCGTTGCCGCCAAGCCCGACGTCTTCAACCACAATATGGAAACGGTTCCCGGCAACTACCTGACGGTCCGCCCCGGTGCGCGCTACTTCCACTCCGTCCGCCTGCTGCAGCGCGTGAAGGAACTGGACCCGACCATGTTCACCAAGTCCGGCATCATGGTCGGCCTCGGCGAAGAGCGCAACGAAGTGCTGCAGTTGATGGACGACCTGAGGACCGCCGATGTCGACTTCCTGACGATCGGCCAATATCTGCAGCCGACGCGCAAGCACCACAAGGTCGAAGCGTTCGTCACGCCCGAGGAGTTCAAGTCCTACGAGACCGTCGCCTACACCAAGGGCTTCCTGATGGTGTCGTCGAGCCCGCTGACGCGCTCGTCGCACCACGCCGGCGACGACTTTGCGCGGCTGCGTGCAGCCCGCGAAAAGAAGCTGGCGGCCGTGGCAGGCTGACGGCTCGGCTGCTCAAAAAAGACCGAAACTCCGGCCCCGCGCCGGAGTTTCGTATTGGGTTTCGTTGTTCCCGAGTTCCGCGGGAGTTTCCATGGACCTGCTGTCAAAACCGGCAATCGTCAACTATGTCGACGATGCCGTTGCCGCCGACCATATTCGCAGTGCCAGGCGTATCCTCGTTGTCGGGTGCTCCGGCGGCGGCAAGTCGATGCTTTCACAGAAGCTCGCCCGTCAGTTCCAGTTCACCTACATCTCGATCGATCGCGATATCCGGTGGTTGCCGGGTTGGGCAGAGCGTGACCGGGCGGAGCAGCGCCAGCGCATTGTCGAGAGGATCGCCGCCGATCGCTGGGTCATGGATGGCACCGGTCCGTCCACATTCGATATCCGGGTGCCGAGGAGCGACATCGTGATCTGGGTGCGTATGCCGCGGCTTGTCTGCATATGGGGCGTCGTCACCCGCTGGCTGAAACATTTCGGCCGCACCCGCCCGGAGATGGCGCCGGGCTGCATCGAAAAGGTCGATTGGGATTTCCTTCAGTTCATCTGGACGTTTGAGCAGAAGTTTACGCCGCACATCGTCGCAGGTCTGGCGAAGCACGGCCCTAACGTGCCAGTTCTGCAGTTGAAATCGCGGCGCCAGATGCGCAGGCTCCTTGATCTTCTCGGTTCTCCCGCTTAACTCCCCTCTATGCCGCATTTCGAAACCAACCACGTCGTCAAGCACACCGCAGACCAGATGTTCGACCTCGTTGCCGACGTCGAGCAGTATCCGCAGTTCCTGCCGCTCTGTGAGGCGCTGACGGTGCGCTCGCGCAAGGAGCGCGATGGCAAAGTGCTGCTGCTTGCCGATATGACCGTCGGTTACAAGGCGATCCGCGAGACCTTCACGACGCAGGTGCTGCTGAACAAGGCAGAGCGGACGATCGACGTCAAATACATCGACGGGCCGTTCAAATATCTCGACAACCGCTGGCACTTCGAGCCTTCGGGCGAGGGGCAGTCGATCGTGCACTTCGACATCGACTACGAGTTCAAGAGCCGCATCCTCGGGGCCTTGATGGGCTCGATGTTCGACCGTGCCTTCCGCATGTTCTCCGACGCCTTCGAAAAGCGCGCCGACAGCATCTATTCGGCCTGAGCGATCTGCGTGAGCAGATCGAGTGCGGTGCGGATGGTCGCAAGCCTTATGTTGCTGCGGCCGATATCGCCGTAGCGCATCTCGCGATGCAGCAGCGCGCCGTTTCGCCCTGCCGCAGCGAGATGCACAAGGCCGACAGGCTTTTCAGCCGAACCACCGCTCGGCCCGGCGATGCCGGTGACGGCAACGGCGAAGTCAGCCGCCGAATGCGCGATTGCGCCCTGTGCCATCTCGATCGCCGTCTGCCGCGAGACGGCACCGTGGGCGACGAGCGTCGCCGTCTCGACGCCGAGCATTGCGACCTTTGCCTCATTGGAATAGGTGACGAAGCCGCGGTCGAGGACTGCCGACGAACCGGAGATCTCGGTCAGCGCACCGGCGATCAGGCCACCAGTGCAGGATTCGGCGGTCGCGACCTTGCGGCCATTTGCCGTGAACTGCGCGATGATCTCACCGGCTTTGACTTCGATGTCGGCGGACCACATCACGAAAGGTTCCCATAGACGACCGTCGCCGTGGCGATCGCGGCGATGCCTTCGTCGCGGCCGACGAAACCAAGGCGTTCGTTGGTCGTTGCCTTGACCGAGCACCGGTCGAGTGAAATCCCCAGCATGTCCGAGAGATTTTCGCGCATCGTCAGGCGGTGCGGCCCGACCTTCGGCGCTTCGGCGATCAGCGAAACGTCTGCATTGGTGATGATGCCGCCGCGCTCGCGCACGATTTTGGCCGCGTGCTCCAGGAAAATGCGAGACGGCGCGCCCTTCCATTGCGGATCGGACGGCGGGAAATGATCGCCGATGTCGCCGGCGCCACAGGTGGCGAGCAGCGCGTCGGTGAGCGCATGCAGCGCCACGTCGGCATCGGAATGGCCGGAAAGTTTCTTGGTGTGCGCAATGAAGACGCCACAGAGCGTGACGCCGTCGCCCTCGACGAGCTGGTGCACGTCGTAGCCGTTTCCGGTGCGCACATCGGGCAGGGCAATCCGATTGAGTTTCTCGTCGGCCATGGCGATATCCCTTTTCAGCGTAAGCTTGACGTTGTCGACGGCGCCTTCGACGAGCACGACCTTGAGGCCGGTCCATTCAGCGATCGACGCGTCGTCGGTAAAATCCGTGCGGCCGCTTCTCGCCGCCTCCCGGTGAGCGGCAAGAATGGCCTGGAGATCGAATGTCTGTGGCGTCTGTGCGCCGTAGAGGCCGTCGCGCGGCACGGTTTCCGTGACCATGCCATCCTTGCCGGCACGCTTCAGCGTGTCTGCGACGGCGACCGCCGGCAGTACGGCCCTGACGTCCTCACTCAATGCCGCAGCGCACCGCGACAGCAGCGCGTGATCGGCAAAGGGGCGCACCGCATCGTGGATCATCACGCGGCGCGCGCCGATGTCGGCCAGGGCTTCGAGGCCGGCGAGCACCGATATCTGCCGGGTCGCGCCACCGTGGACGATGATCACGTCGCTGGCCACGGAGCGCTTGCATGCAGCGTCGAACAACGCCTCGTCGTCCGGATGGATGACGACGACGATCGGACCGGCGCCCGGCCATGTCGCGAAAGTGTCAAGCGTATGGGCGATAACGGGGCGGTCGCCGATGGTTCGGTACTGCTTCGGGCCCTCGGCGGATTGCCCGGCGCGTTCGCCGCGTCCTGCCGCGACGATAACCACGCCGCACTTGAACTGTTCTTGAGGCTGCATTTTCTGTATGAGGTCCCGCATTCGCCGATCTTCGCCGTGATGTACCGCGAAGGGTCGTGCTTTGCCAGCTGAGCTTAGAATTTTGCGCGCCGCGCCGAAATCGCTTGGCAAGTCCGAGAACAGTGTCTAAAAATAGTGCAGGAACAACATGTGCCTGAAAGATATGCATTTGCCAATTCCGGCTCTTTCGTCTCCGCTTCGCATCGGATCCATCGAAATCCGCAACCGAGTTGCGCTCGCGCCTATGTCCGGCGTCACCGATCTCCCATTCCGGCGGCTTGCCTGGCGCTTCGGTGCGGGTTTCGTCGTGACCGAAATGGTGGCTAGCCGTGAACTGGTCGGCAATGCCCAGGAATCCTGGGCGCGGCTGAAGAACTCCGGGATCGAGCCGCACATCGTCCAGCTTGCGGGCCGTGAGGCCCACTGGATGGCGGAGGCCGCGAAGATCGCTGCCGACAATGGCGCCGACATCATCGACATCAATATGGGCTGCCCGGCAAAGAAGGTGACGGGCGGTTATTCCGGTTCGGCCCTGATGCGCGACCCCGATCACGCGTTGTCGTTGGTCGAGGCGACCGTCAACGCCGTCGATGTGCCCGTTACGCTGAAGATGCGGCTCGGCTGGGATGAAAACTCGATCAATGCGCCGCTGATTGCCAAGCGCGCCGAAGAGGCGGGCGTGAAGGCAATTACCGTGCACGGCCGCACGCGCATGCAGTTCTACAACGGCAAGGCGGATTGGGATGCGATCCGATTGGTCCGCGAGGTCGTCACCGTGCCGCTGGTCGCCAATGGTGACGTGGAGACGGTCGCCGATGCAGAAGAGATTCTCCGCCGATCGGGCGCGGACGCCGTCATGGCCGGCCGGTCCTCGCAGGGGCGCCCGTGGCACGTCGGGCTTCTCGCCGGGGCGGTCACGCATCCGTCAGCGGCGGAGGTCGCCGATATCTTTGCGGAGCACTACGAGATGATGCTCGAGTTCTATGGCGTTGAGGTCGGCCTCCGGCATGCCCGCAAGCATGTCGCCTGGTATCTCGATCGCGCCGCCCCTGACCTTGCGGGCCCGGAAAAGGCCGCAATCCTGACATCGACCGATGCCCGTTTCGTCCGTGACAGGGCCCGTGCGGCGATGCTCGACGCCACCTCGAGTAAGCCGGAAGGCGAGGCGGTAGCAGAAGGAATTGCCGCATGACCGAGAAACCGAGCATGCCGGATGCCGTCGCCAACGGTCTGTCGATGGCGGTTCTGAACGCCATCCAGAACCCGGTGATCATGGTGGACGCCAAGGGTCTCGTCGCCTTTGCCAACTGGGAGGCCGAATCGTTTTTCGGCGCCAGCGCCAACCACCTGGCGCGCCATGACATCAGCGCCTTCATTCCCTTTGGTAGTCCGCTGCTGACGCTGATCGAGCAGGTGCGCGAGCGCAAGGCGCCGGTCAACGAGTATCGCGTCGACCTGAGTTCGCCGCGCCTTGGGGCGGACAAGCTGGTCGATCTCTATGTCGCCCCTGTACTGTCCGAGCCGGGTGCGGTCGTCGTCGTCTTCCAGGAGCGTTCGATGGCCGACAAGATCGACCGGCAGCTGACGCATCGCGGTGCTGCCCGTTCGGTGACCGGTCTCGCCTCGATGCTGGCGCATGAAATCAAGAACCCGCTCTCGGGCATCCGAGGTGCTGCGCAACTGCTGGAGACCTCCGCCAACGACGAGGACCGCGCGCTGACGCGACTGATCTGCGACGAGACCGACCGCATCGTTTCGCTGGTCGATCGCATGGAGGTGTTTTCCGACGAGCGCCCCGTCGATCGCGTGCCGCTGAACATCCATTCGGTGCTCGACCACGTGAAGGCGATCGCCAAGGCCGGCTTCGCCCGCCACATCAAGTTCGCGGAGCACTACGATCCGTCGCTGCCGCCCGTCTATGCCAACCGCGATCAGCTGGTTCAGGTGTTCCTGAACCTGATCAAGAATGCGGCCGAAGCGATCGGCGAACGCCACGACGGCGAAATCCTGCTGACGACCGCCTACCGGCCGGGCATTCGCCTGTCGGTTGCCGGGACGCGCGAGAAGATCTCGCTGCCGCTGGAATTCTGCGTGCACGACAATGGCCCAGGCGTCCCTCAGGACCTGCTGCCGCTCTTGTTTGACCCCTTCATCACCACCAAGACCAATGGTTCAGGCCTGGGTCTCGCTCTGGTTGCCAAGATCATCGGCGGCCATGGCGGGATCGTCGAATGCGACAGCCAGCAGAACCGCACCACCTTCCGCGTGCTGATGCCTGCCTCCAAGGGCCAGGCCGCGGATGACGACGACATGCCGATGACAAAAGGAAACCTTGCATGACCGGTGCCACGATCCTCGTCGCGGATGACGACGCCGCCATTCGCACCGTGCTGAACCAGGCGCTGAGCCGCGCCGGCTACGATGTCCGCATCACCTCCAACGCGGCGACGCTGTGGCGCTGGATTGCGGCGGGCGATGGCGATCTGGTCGTGACCGACGTGGTGATGCCGGACGAAAACGCCTTCGATCTTCTCCCGCGCATCAAGAAGGCGCGCCCCGACCTGCCGGTGCTGGTCATGAGCGCCCAGAACACATTCATGACGGCGATCAAGGCCTCGGAGAAGGGCGCCTACGACTATCTGCCGAAGCCTTTCGACCTGACCGAGTTGATCGGCATCATCGGCCGGGCGCTGTCGGAGCCGAAGCGCCGGCCGGCAAAGCTCGACGACGACACCCAGGACGGCATGCCGCTGGTCGGCCGCTCGGCTGCGATGCAGGAAATCTACCGGGTGCTGGCGCGCCTGATGCAGACCGACCTGACCCTGATGATCACCGGCGAGTCCGGCACCGGAAAGGAGCTTGTTGCCCGCGCGCTGCACGACTATGGCAAGCGCCGCAACGGTCCGTTTGTCGCGATCAACATGGCGGCGATCCCGCGCGACCTGATCGAATCGGAACTGTTCGGCCACGAGAAGGGCGCGTTTACCGGCGCGCAGATGCGCTCGACCGGGCGTTTCGAGCAGGCCGAAGGCGGAACGCTCTTCCTCGACGAAATCGGCGACATGCCGATGGACGCGCAGACGCGTCTTCTACGGGTCTTGCAGCAGGGGGAATATACGACCGTCGGCGGACGCACGCCGATCCGCTCCGACGTGCGTATTGTCGCGGCAACCAACAAGGACCTGAAGCAGTCGATCAATCAGGGCCTGTTCCGCGAAGACCTCTACTATCGTCTGAACGTCGTGCCGCTGCGGTTGCCGCCGCTGCGCGACCGTGCCGAGGACATTCCGGACCTCGTGCGCCACTTCGTCCAGCAAGCGGAAAAGGAAGGCTTGGACGTCAAGCGCTTCGACCATGAGGCGCTGGAGCTGATGAAGGCGCACCCCTGGCCAGGCAACGTTCGCGAGCTGGAGAACCTGGTGCGGCGCCTGACGGCACTTTATCCACAGGATGTCATCAGCCGCGAGATCATCGAAAACGAGCTTCGCTCCGAGATCCCGGATAGCCCAATCGAGAAGGCGGCGGCGCGTCCGGGCTCGCTGACGATTTCGCAGGCGGTCGAAGAAAATATGCGCCAGTATTTCGCAAGCTTTGGCGAGGCCTTGCCTCCGGCCGGCCTTTACGACCGGGTACTTGCGGAAATGGAGTATCCGCTGATCCTCGCAGCGCTCACCGCCACCCGCGGCAACCAGATCAAGGCGGCCGATCTGCTCGGACTCAACCGCAACACGCTGCGCAAGAAGATCCGTGAGCTCGGTGTTTCGGTCTATCGCAGCTCACGCAGCGCTTGACTTGGCCGCACCCACCGTTGCATTTTCGCCACAATGCGTTGCTTGAACGGATAACGGCCGCCGAATCGCGCGTCGTTGCCGTCCTGTTCAATCGATTTGACCCAATCGATTGACGGGGGGGCCGCGCGGCAGCCCATCTGGGTGGTGAGGTCAACCTTTGACCCGAGAATGCAAGCAAGAGATGCCGTCGCCGGCCGGCGACGGTTGGGGGAACGCTTTTCATGGTGGACGCAATGGCCTTGCCGCTGGGCACAGATGAGGGACTGGCGGCGCAGGATCGCCGTGGCTCCTTTGCCCTGCCGGGCCTGATGTTGGCAACCGGCGCGCTGATCTGTGCGACCGTCTCCCTGCTCGTGCTTCTCGGCCTGACGCCAATCAAGCTCGAACGAAATATCGTCATCGCCTGTGCGGCGATCAACAGCCTCTTCGTCGTCGGCCTCATCTATCTGATCGCCCGTGAAATCCTGCGTCTGCTGCGCGCCCGCCACAAAGGCCGTGCCGCAGCCCGACTGCACGTGCGCATCGTCGCGCTGTTTTCAATCGTGGCGATCACGCCGGCGGTTCTCGTCGCGATCTTTGCCAGCATCACGCTCGATGTCGGCCTTGACCGCTGGTTCTCGCTCCGAACCCAGGCGATCGTCCGCTCCTCGATCAACGTGGCGCAGGCCTACGTGCTCGAGAATGCCAGCTATCTCCAGGGCCAGACCGTCTCGATGGCGAACGACCTCGAGCGCAACCGTCAGCTCTACAGCCTCGACCGTACGGGCTTTGCCGAGCTGATGACCCGCCAGGCGCGCGGACGCGGCATGCTTGGCGCCTTTCTTGTGCGTGCCGACGGCAGCCCCATCGTGCAGGCCAACATCTCGACCGATCGGCCGCTGCCGGCGATCCCGCCGGATGCGTTGAAGAGTTCCGTCTCCGGCCAGCCGACCCTGATCCCGCCAGGGATCACCAACCTTGTCGGCGCAGTCATCCCGCTTGACGACATCCCGGGCACCTTCCTCTACACGGTTCGCAACGTCGATCCGGAGGTGATGCGCTCGCTCCGGCTGATGGAGGAGAACACCGCCGAGTACAAGATGCTCGAGGCCGGGCGAACCTTCACCCAGATCGCCTTCGGCGTCCTCTATCTCGGCTTTGCCCTCATCGTACTGCTGGCCGCGATCTGGACCGCGATCGCCGTCGCTGACCGGATTGTCCGGCCCATCCGCCAGCTGATCGGTGCCGCCGACAGCGTCGCTTCCGGTAATCTCGATGTCGTCGTGCCGGTGCGCGCCGTCGATGGCGACGTCGGTAATCTGTCACGAACCTTCAACAAGATGGTTTCTGAGATCCGCAGCCAGCAGGAGCAGATCCTGGAGGCCAAGGACGAAGTCGACCACCGCCGCCGCTTCATCGAGGCGGTTCTGTCGGGCGTGACCGCGGCTGTCATCGGTGTCGGTCGTGACCGCCAGATCACCATTGCCAATCCGTCGTCCGAAGATTTCCTGAAGAAGGCCGCGCCGGATCTTCTCGGTGCCGATCTCAGGCAGATCGCGCCCGAGATCGAGGAGGTCCTGGTCGAGGCCGAAGGGCGCCATCGCAACGATTACCGCAAGCAGATCAACGTTATGCGCGGCGGAACCGAGCGCACGCTGAACGTTCAGGTGACGCGCGAAGAGGGCGGCGAGGCGAACGAATCCTACGTCATCACCATCGACGACATCACCGATCTCGTCATCGCCCAGCGCTCGACCGCCTGGGCGGACGTGGCGCGCCGCATCGCCCACGAGATCAAGAACCCGCTGACGCCGATCCAGCTTTCCGCCGAGCGCCTGAAGCGGCGCTACGGCAAACAGATCAATCAGGACGACAAAGCCGTTTTCGACCAGTGCACGGACACCATTGTGCGCCAGGTGGAAGACATCGGACGCATGGTGGACGAGTTCTCGGCCTTCGCGCGCATGCCGAAGCCGACAAAGGAACGGGCGGATCTTCGCGCGATCCTGAAGGATGCAGTGTTCCTGCGCGAAATGGGCAACAACCACATCAACTTCGTGCGCGATCTCGGCGAGGAGCCGCTTGAGGGCTCGTTCGACGGGCGCATGCTCGGTCAGGCCTTCGGCAACATCGTCAAGAATGCCGTGGAATCCATCGAGGCGGTGCCGGCAGATGCGGTCCGCGGCCAGCCTGTCGTCGTGGCGCGTGCGCGAACCGATGCGGCGACCGGCCAGTTTGTCGTCGACATCATCGACAACGGCAAGGGTCTGCCCACGGAAAACCGGCACCGTATTCTGGAGCCATACATGACGATGCGCGAGAAGGGCACGGGCCTGGGTCTCGCCATCGTCAAGAAGATCATTGAGGACCATGGCGGACAATTGGAATTGCACGACGCGCCTGCCGAATACGACGGCGGTGTCGGGGCGATGATCCGCGTGATCCTGCCGCCTGCCGGAGAAACCGGGGGCGAAGAGAGTTTGAAGGATAAGGGTGCGAGCGATGGCCGCTGATATTCTGGTTGTGGACGATGAGGAAGATATCCGCGAGATCGTGTCGGGTATCCTGTCCGACGAGGGGCACGAAACGCGCACCGCCTTCGACAGCGACAGCGCGCTGGCGGCGATCAGCGATCGCGTGCCGCGGCTGGTCTTCCTCGACATCTGGATGCAGGGAAGCCGCCTCGACGGCCTGGCGCTGCTCGACGAGATCAAGGGGCGGCACCCGGATCTTCCGGTTGTCATGATTTCCGGTCACGGCAACATCGAGACCGCGGTCAACGCCATCAAGCGCGGCGCCTATGATTTCATCGAGAAGCCCTTCAAGGCTGACCGTCTGATCCTGATCGCCGAACGGGCGCTGGAAAATTCCAAGCTCAGGCGCGAAGTCTCGGAGCTGAAGAAGAAGTCCGGCGATCCGGTCGAGCTGATCGGCACGTCCGTTGCCGTCTCGCAGCTTCGCCAGACGGTCGAAAAGGTCGCGCCGACCAACAGCCGCATCATGATCCAGGGGCCCTCTGGTTCCGGTAAGGAACTGGTCGCGCGTATGATCCACCGCAAGTCGACGCGATCGACGGGCCCCTTCGTGGCGCTGAACGCAGCGGCGATCACGCCGGACCGAATGGAAATCGCGCTCTTCGGGACCGAGGGCACGCCGGGCCAGCCGCGCCGCACGGGCGCGCTCGAGGAAGCCCATGGCGGCATCCTTTATCTCGACGAGATCGGCGAAATGCCGCGCGAGACGCAGAACAAGATCCTGCGCGTGCTCGTCGACCAGCAGTTCGAGCGTGTCGGCGGCACCAAACGCGTGAAGGTCGACGTCCGGATCATCTCGTCGACGGCCTACAATCTCGAAAACATGATCTCCGAGGGCCTGTTCCGCGAAGACCTGTTCCACCGGCTGGCGGTCATTCCGGTTCGTGTTCCGGCACTCGCCGAGCGGCGCGAAGACATTCCGTTCCTCGTCGACATGTTCATGCGCCAGGTCAGCGAGCAGGCGGGCATCCGTCCGCGCAAGATCGGCGACGACGCGCTGGCGGTGCTGCAGGCGCATGACTGGCCGGGCAACATCCGCCAGCTTCGCAACAACATCGAGCGGCTGATGATCCTTGCCCGCAGCGACGGTCCGGATACGCCGATCTCGGCCGACATGCTGCCGACCGAAGTGGGTGACACCCTGCCGAAGATTTCGGCCCAGGGCGACCAGCACATCATGACCTTGCCGTTGCGCGAGGCTCGCGAAATGTTCGAACGTGATTATCTGATCGCGCAGATCAACCGATTCGGCGGCAATATTTCGCGCACGGCGGAGTTTGTCGGTATGGAGCGGTCGGCGCTGCATCGGAAGCTGAAGTCGCTGGGCGTCTGAACCGGAATTTCCGGCCAACCCGCCCGCGCTCGCATGTGAAAGAACGACATGAAGGTAGTCATTTGTGGCGCGGGGCAGGTCGGTTACGGCATTGCCGAGCGACTGGCGCAGGAAGACAACGACGTTTCGGTGATCGATACGTCGGCGGCGCTGATCGCCAACATCACCGAGAGCCTCGACGTGCGCGGTTACGTCGGCCATGGCGCGCATCCGGATGTGCTCGCCAAGGCGGGTGCTGACCAGGCCGACATGCTGATTGCGGTCACGCTGTCCGACGAAGTCAACATCGTCGCCTGTGAAGTGGCGCACGCGATCTTCAACGTGCCGACGAAGGTTGCGCGCATTCGGGCGCAGAGCTATCTCGCGCCTGAGTATGCGAACCTGTTTTCGCGCGAGAACGTGCCGATCGACGTCACCATCTCGCCCGAAGTTGAGGTCGGGCGGCTCGTGCTGCGGCGCATTTCCTTTCCCGGCGCGATCGACGTTGTGCGTTTCGCCGATGACCGCATCGCCATGGTCGCCTTCGAGTGCCTGGAAGACTGTCCCGTCGTCGGCACGCCGCTGCAACAGTTGAGCGAACTGTTTCCTGACCTGCTTGCGACCGTCACCGGCATTTTCCGCAACGGCAAGGTGATCGTGCCCCATTCCGACGACCAGTTGCAGGCGGGCGATATCGCCTATGTCGTTTGCGATCGGGATCATGCGCGGCGCACGCTGACGCTCTTCGGCCACGAAGAGCAGGAGGCGCGGCGCATCATCATTTTCGGCGGCGGCAATGTCGGCTATTTCGTCGCCAAGACGATCGAGGAACACCAGCCGCGCACGCGGGTGAAGCTGATCGAGAGCGATCGCGACCGCGCGGTGATGATGGCCGACAAGCTGAGCAGCACGGTTGTCCTCAACGGGTCGGCCATGGACCAGCGGATCCTCGCGCAGGCCGATGTCCAGGACGCCGATCTCGTCGTGGCGCTCACGAACAACGACCAGATCAACATCCTCGGCAGCATGATGGCGAAACACCTGGGTGCAAAGTCCACACTCGTCCTCATCAACGAACCGTCCTACCAGGATTTTGCCGCGACTGCCGGCGTCGACGCCTATGTGAACCCGCGCGCGGTGACCATTTCGCGCGTGCTGCAGCATGTCCGCAAGGGCCGCATCCGCTCGGTCTATGCGGTGCAAAAGGGCATGGCCGAGGTGATCGAGGCCGAGGCTCTGGAAACGTCCCCGCTCGTCGGCAAGGCCCTGCGCGACCTCGAACTTCCCGACGGAATCCGCATCGGCGCGCTCTATCGCGACAAGACGTTCATCCGCCCCGATGGCGCCACCCGGATCAAGGCGAAGGACCGCGTCGTGCTCTTCGCCACCGCCGATGCGGTGCGCCATGTCGAGCAACTGTTCCGCGTCAGCATCCAGTATTTCTAAGGTCGAGACGATGTCCCGAATTGCCTATGTCAACGGCGCCTACGTGCCGCACGCGGACGCCGGCGTCCATATCGAGGACCGCGGTTATCAGTTCGCCGACGGGGTCTACGAGGTCTGCGAGGTCCGTCACGGCTATATCGTCGATCTCACCCGTCATCTCGATCGCCTCGGCCGCTCGCTCAGCGGACTGCGCATCGACTGGCCGATGACAAGGGCCGCGCTCGTCCACGTGATCCGCGAAGTCATCCGGCGCAACCGGGTGAGAAACGGCCTGTTCTACATGCAGGTCACGCGCGGCGTGGCGCGCCGCGATCACGTCTTTCCCGTAGCGGAAACACGCCCGTCGATCGTGGTGACGGCGAAGCGCACCGACGCTGCAGCCATTGCCAGGAAGGCGACCCATGGCATTGCGGCGATCACGGTGCCGGAAAACCGTTGGGATCGTGTCGATATCAAGTCGGTCGGGCTTCTGCCCAACGTGCTGGCGCGCCAGAAAGCCAAGGAGGAAGGCGCACAGGAGGCGATCTTCGTCGATGCTGACGGCACGGTGAAGGAAGGCGCAGCGACCAATGTCTGGATTGTCGACCGCGACGGAAACCTGCGCACACGACCGGCAGAACACGGCATCCTCAAGGGAATCACCCGCACCACCTTGATGGATGTGGCGGTGCCGCTTGGGCTTAAAATCGAGGAGAGGGCGTTCTCGGTCGATGAGATGCTCGCGGCGCGCGAAGTCTTTATTACGGCCGCCACCAGCATCTGTTTTCCGGTCGTTTCGATCGACGGCAAGCCGATCGGCAACGGCCATCCAGGAAGCATAGCACAGAATATTCGCGAAGCCTTTTTCGGCGTTGCGGAAAAGACATTGATTTGATACCAACTCTGAAGAGGTGTCGGGGAAGGTACTTGTGGCGCCTCTGATTGCTGAATTTGACAAAAATGCACCGGCGCAAAACGCCGGCAAATAAGAAAGAAGCGGCGCGATGGCGGAACGTTCTCAAAACTTGCAGGATCTCTTTCTCAATACGGTCCGCAAGCAAAAGATTTCCTTGACAATTTTTCTCATCAACGGCGTCAAGCTTACCGGCGTTGTGACCTCGTTCGACAACTTCTGCGTCCTGCTGCGTCGCGACGGCCACTCGCAACTGGTCTACAAGCACGCGATCTCGACCATCATGCCCGGCCAGCCGCTGCAGATGTTCGAGAACGAAGAAGCCGCATCCTGACGGGACGTTAGGCACATTACCAAACGTGATTCAAAATTGTCGTCGATCATTCCGGAGCTCGAGAAGCTCCGCGACGACATGCGCGCGGTCGTCATCGTTCCAGTCTTGAAAAAGACCGGACGGCAGTCCGCAGATATGCTCTCGACCACCACGACGCGCTCGGACGAAAGTCGCCTCGAAGAGGCGACCGGTCTCGCCATGGCGATCGATCTTGAGGTCGTGCATGGCGCCATCGTTCCGGTGGCGCAGCCGAAGCCGGGCACCTTGCTTGGTACCGGCAAGATCGAAGAGATTGGCCACATCCTCGTCGAGCTCGATGCCGGTCTTGTCATCGTCGACCATCCGCTGACGCCGGTGCAACAGCGCAATCTCGAGAAGGAATGGAACGCCAAGGTCATTGACCGTACGGGCCTCATTCTCGAAATCTTCGGCCGCCGCGCCTCCACCAAGGAAGGCACGCTGCAGGTCGATCTCGCGCATCTCAACTATCAGAAGGGCCGCCTGGTCCGAAGCTGGACCCACCTTGAGCGCCAGCGCGGCGGTGGCGGCTTCATGGGCGGTCCGGGTGAAACCCAGATCGAAGCGGACCGGCGCTTGCTGCAGGATCGCATCGTCAAGCTCGAGCGCGAGTTGGAGCAGGTGCGCCGCACACGGCAGTTGCATCGCTCTAAGCGCAAGAAGGTACCGCACCCGATCGTCGCCCTCGTCGGCTACACCAATGCCGGCAAGTCGACGCTGTTCAACCGCATGACCGGGGCAGGCGTTCTGGCCGAGGATATGCTGTTTGCGACGCTCGACCCGACGCTTCGGCGGCTGAAGCTGCCGCATGGCCGGATGGTCATCCTCTCCGACACTGTCGGCTTCATTTCCGACCTGCCGACCCATCTCGTAGCCGCGTTTCGCGCGACGCTGGAAGAGGTGCTGGAGGCGGATCTGATCCTGCATGTCCGCGACCTCTCGGACCCGGACAACCAGGCACAAGCAAGCGACGTTCTCAGAATCCTGTCCGATCTCGGCATCGACGAGAAGGAAGCCTCCGAGCGCCTGATCGAGGTCTGGAACAAGATCGACCGGTTGGATGACGAATCACGCGAGGCATTGCGCGGCAAAGCGGCGACGTCCAACAACACGGTTGCCGTTTCCGCGATCACCGGTGACGGCGTCGACGAACTGCTCGGCGAAATCGGCCGTCGTCTTTCCGGCGTCCTGACGGAATGCACTGTCGTTCTCGGCATCGATCAGCTGCAGCTTCTGCCCTGGGTCTACCAGCACGCGATCGTCGACGGTCGCGAAGACCTGGAAGACGGGCGTGTGAGCCTTGATCTCAGGTTGACCGAGAACGAGGCCTCCGAGCTGGAGCGTCGCCTTGGAAACGGGCCGAAGCCCGTCGAGGAAGACTGGTAAGCCGTAGCTTTCCAGGGGTCGGCGGCTAGCGGGCTGTCGGCCTCAGCTTTGGGAAAGGGGACGTATGGCGGGCACGCGTCCCGCTCGTTCTAGCCCAGCTGTCGCTCGATCGCCTTGGCTGCCTGCCAGAGCTCTTCCATCCGCTCCAGCGTTGCCTCATCCAGCGTCTCGCCGGCCGCGCCGAGTTCCCGCTCGATATGGGCGAAGCGGCGGCGGAATTTGGTGTTGGTGCCGCGAAGCGCCATCTCCGGATCGGTGCCGACATGGCGCCCGATGTTCACCACGGCAAAGATCAGGTCGCCCAGTTCGTCGCTGACTTTGGCGCGGTCCTTTTCTCGCAGAGCCTGGCGCAACTCGCCGATTTCCTCCTCGATCTTGTCGAGGATCGGTTCCGGCTCCGACCAGTCGAAGCCGACTTTTGCGGCGCGCTCCTGCAGCTTCAGGGCTTCTACGAGCGCCGGAAATGAGCGCTGCACCGAGCCCAAATGGTTTGCGGCTGCATCAGGCGCGAGGCCGCGCTTGGCGCGCTTTTCTTGCCGCTCGGCCTTTTCGGCCTGCTTGATCTCATCCCATTGCAGCTTCACCGCCTCGGGCGTATCGGCGTCGGAGCGGGCAAAGACATGCGGGTGCCGGCGGATCATCTTGCGGGTCACCGCCTCAACGACGTCGCCGAAAGCGAAGTCGCCGGCCTCTTCGGCCATACGGGCGTGGAAGACCACCTGCAGCAGCAGGTCGCCGAGCTCGTCGCAGAGGTCGTGCATGTCACCGCGCTCAATGGCGTCGGCAACCTCATAGGCCTCTTCGATCGTATAGGGCTTGATGGTCTCGAAGGTCTGGACGATGTCCCAGGGGCAGCCGGTCTCGGGCTGGCGGAGCGCCGCCATGATGTCGAGCAGGCGCGTTATGTCGCGTGAAGGTTCCATGGATCTCAGTTCAGCGGAATGGCGTTGTCGTCCTTACCCGACTGGTAGCTGTCGGAAAGGCTCTGGTAGCGGGCGCGGATGCGGGCATCCTGGGCGGAAAGCCGATCGCGGGTTTCGGCATCGGCGTCTTTCGAGAGTGCAGCAATCGAGGCCGAGTGCCAGAAGGCGTTGTCTTGCGCGTAGCCACCCGGTTCCAGCCGGAAGACCTCCTTCAGAATTTTGAGGTCGTGCGGGATCGCGAACGCGTCGCGCGAATCCTCGTGGCTGAAGAAATAGTAGAAATTGTCGAAGCCGGCCCAGGTGATGGCAGAAAGGCACATGGAGCAGGGCTCGTGCGTCGAGAGGAAGATGAGGTCGCGCGTGTCCGGTTTCTCCGCCATCTCGTAGAAACGCTTCAGCGTGTGCACTTCGCCGTGCCAGAGCGGATTTTCCGTCTCGTTGTTGGTTTCGGCAAGCACCAGCGACAGATCGGACTTGCGCAGGATCGCTGCGCCGAAGACCTTGTTGCCGGCGGCAACACCCTTTTCGGTAAGCGGCAGGATATCCTGCTCGATGACGGTCAAAAGCCGTTCGGCGAGTTCGGGTTTTGTCATGTCTTGGGCCTCCGGCAGGTCGTTGACGGCATTTAACGGAGGTTACCCATGCGGCGCAATGGCCGCGCCAAGGTCGGCGATTGAACAGGCTCGGAGATATTTGCTCAAAATGGTGCACCGCCGAGCAAAACAATACGTGCCTGGAAAGGCATTGAAATTTCTGTTCCTTCAATTGTCGTGCGCCATAAGGGATATTCGCCGCAGCCTGTAGAAGGAACGACCGCCAGACCATGTCGCAGCAGCTCGCCGTTTTCCCCGCATTCTTTCGCGTCGCGCAAAAGCGCGTGGCGGTTTTCGGCAATGGCGACGAAGCCTTTGCCAAGGTGCGGCTGCTGCTGAACACCGAAGCGTCGATCGTCGTCTTCGCCGACGCGCCGGAAGCGGAGTTCGCACAATACCTTCGTGACCGTGGGATCGAACATGTCGCGGCCGCCTTCGCACCCGAGCAGCTCGACGGCGCTATTCTCGTTTTTGCCGCCACCGGCAATGCCGTCGAGGATCAGCGCATCGTCCTTGCAGCGCGTGAACGCAAGATCCCGGCAAATGCCGTCGACCAGCCCGACTTCTGCGACTTCTTCACGCCGGCGCTCGTGAACCGTGCCCCCGTTGCAGTCGCCATCGGGACCGAAGGGGCAGGACCCGTTCTGGCGCAGATGATCCGTGCGCAGATAGATCAGCTGCTGTCCCCCTCGCTCGGCGTCGTTGCTTCGCTTGCCGCGAGCTATCGCGAGGCCGTCGATCGCCTGGTGCCGCGCGGCGTTGCCCGCCGCATGTTCTGGCGCCGGTTTTTCCAGGGGCCGGTGGCAGACAAGGTCGCCGGCGGCGATCTGGCTGCTGCCCGCCGTGAGGCTTCGCGTCTGCTCGATGCGCCCGAGAAGGCGAGGGGCCATGTCTGGCTCGTCGGTGCCGGTCCAGGCGCTGAAGACCTGCTGACGCTCCGCGCCCAGCGCGTGATGATGGAAGCCGATGCGATCGTTTATGATGCGCTGGTGCCGCAGACGATCGTTGATATGGGTCGTCGTGACGCCGAGCGCCTGTCGGTCGGCAAGCGCAAGGGCTGCCACACCAAGTCCCAAGACGAGATCAACCAGCTGCTGGTGACGCTGGCTGCCGAAGGCAAGCGCGTCGTCCGTCTGAAGTCCGGAGATCCTTTGGTTTATGGCCGCGCCGGCGAAGAGATGGCGGCGATGCGCGAAGCCGGTATCAGCTATGAGATCGTCCCGGGTATCACTTCGGCCTTCGCCGCGGCGGCCGATTTTGAACTGCCGCTGACGCTTCGCGGTGTTGCCTCCTCGCTGGTCTTCACGACCGGCCACGATCTGACCGGCGAAGTCCTGCCCGATTGGGCGCGGCTTGCCGTCTCGGGCGCAACGATCGCCGTCTACATGGGGCGCACTGTTGCGGCGTCGGTCGCCGGTCGTCTGATGCAGGCAGGTCTTCCGCCGGAAACGACGGTTGCCGTCATCGAGAATGCCAGCCGCGCCGATCGCCGCCTGCTGCACGGCACGCTGAAGGACCTTCCGGATCTCGAAAACCGCAGCGAGCTTGCAGGTCCGGTCATGGTCATCATCGGCGATGCCGTCGCCGGCGCCAATTTCGAGCGGTCCGAACCGCTTGTCGCAGGCAAGGCACGTGGCGAGAAGAAAAACATTGAAGCCGCTTTCGGGCGCGACGAACAGATTTTGAACTGAGGAAGAGGTCATGGTGAGTAAGGTTTTGACGGCAAATCGACTTTCGGACGGCATTTCCGTCTGGCTGGATGCCGCGGGCAACTGGGTCGAGCAGCTTCAGGATGCCTTCATCGCTCGCCATGCCGAGGCCGTGACGGCGCTCGAAGCCACCGGTAAGCAGGCGTTCGATGACAACAAGGTCGTCGATGCCAACGTCGTCGACGTCGAAGAGATCAACGGCACACTTCGCCCGCTGCGCATGCGCGAGCGCATCCGCGCTGAAGGCCCCTCGATCCCCTACGCTGCCGGCTACAATGGCCTTTCCGGCCCGAAACACGCTGCCTGAGGAACCGATACCCGATGTACCGTTACGATGAATTCGACCACGCCTTCGTTTCCTCCCGCGTCGAACAGTTCCGCGATCAGGTCGAGCGGCGACTGAGTGGCGAGCTTGCCGAAGACGCCTTCAAGCCGCTGCGCCTGATGAACGGCGTCTACCTGCAGCTTCACGCCTATATGCTGCGCGTCGCCATTCCCTATGGCACGCTGTCGAGCCGCCAGATGCGCATGCTCGCCCATATCGCGCGCAAATATGACCGCGGCTACGGCCACTTCACCACGCGCCAGAACATCCAGTACAACTGGCCGCGTCTGTCCGACACGCCGGATATCTTGCAAGAGCTCGCAAGCGTCGAGATGCATGCGCTCCAGACCTCGGGCAACTGCATTCGCAATGTGACCGCCGATCACTTTGCCGGCGCGGCCGCCGATGAGGTCGCAGACCCAAGGCCTTACGCCGAGATCTTGAGACAGTGGTCGAGCGTACATCCGGAATTCTCGTTCCTGCCGCGCAAGTTCAAGATCGCCGTCACTGGCGCTGAGCGCGACCGCGCCGCAATCCAGGTCCATGATATCGGTCTGCACCTGAAGAAGGACGAAAACGGCCGCATCGGCTTTGCCGTCTATGTCGGCGGTGGTCAGGGCCGCACGCCGATGATCGCCAAGAAGATCCGCGACTTCCTGCCGGAGGAGGACCTGTTGTCCTACACGACGGCGATCATGCGCGTGTACAACCTGCACGGCCGCCGCGACAACAAGTACAAGGCCCGCATCAAGATCCTCGTACACGAGACCGGCGCCGAAGAATTGTCGCGTCAGGTCGAAGTCGAGTTCGCGGCCCTCAAGGACACCGAGCTGAAGCTGCCGGAGACCGACATCCAGGCGATCTCCACCTATTTCGCACCACCGGCCCTCGAAAACCGTGCTGAAGGCTGGGAGAGCCTCGCGCGCTGGAAGAAGACCGATCCCGAGTTTGCCCGTTGGGTGCAGCAGAATGTGCAGCCGCACAAGCACCCGGACTACGGCATGGTGACGATCTCGCTGAAGCCGATCGGCGGCATTCCGGGCGACGCCAGCGACGCGCAGATGGATGCCGTTGCCGATATCGCCGAGGAATACGCCTTCGACGAAATCCGAGTCAGCCACGAACAGAACCTGATCCTGCCGCATGTGGCGCTGGCCGATCTCGAGCCGGTCTACCGCGCGCTGGTCGCCTCAGGTCTTGCCACTGCCAATGCCGGCCTGATCACGGATATCATCGCCTGTCCTGGGCTGGACTACTGCGCGCTTGCCAATGCGCGCTCCATCCCCGTGGCGCAGGAAATTTCGACCCGCTTCGGTTCGCCCGAGCGTCAGGCCGAGATCGGTGAGTTGAAGATCAAGATCTCCGGCTGCATCAATGCCTGCGGTCATCACCATGTCGGCCATATCGGGCTGCTTGGCGTTGAAAAGAAGGGTGCGGAACTCTATCAGATTACGCTTGGTGGCTCCGGCGACGAAAACACCTCGATTGGCGAGATCATCGGCCGCGGCTTCGAACCGGAGAAGGTGACCGACGCCGTCGAGACCATCGTCGACACCTACTTGGGACTGCGCCGCGACGGTCAAGAGACCTTCCTCGAAGCCTATCGCCGCGTCGGCCCACAACCCTTCAAGGATGCGCTCTACGGCAGCGCGCAGGAAGCTGCCTGAGGCGCTGAGGAACGGAAATGACGAAAATCTGGAAGGAAACCGGTTTCGTGGGCGATGATCCCTGGGTCATCGAGACGGAGGAAACCAAGGCAGGCTCGAACGAGAAGGCGATCGTCGGTCTCGACGCATTCCTGGCCAAGGTTGCAGACAGCGACGAAACCGGTCTTGGCGTGGTCATCGCGCCGGCAGACGACGTGACGAAGCTCGCACCGCACCTTGATCGCCTTGCGCTGGTCGCCGTCGCGTTCCCGGCGTTCAATGACGGCCGCGCCTTCAGCCATGCGTCGCTGCTGCGCGCGCGCCTTGGCTTTACCGGCGAGGTGAGGGCGGTCGGCGACGTGCTGATCGACCAGATCCCGCTGATGCTGCGCTGTGGCGTCGAAAGCTTCGCTGTCAGCAATGCGACGGCGCTGAAGCGTTTGTCCGAAGGACGCCTGCCGGGCATTGCTGTGCACTACCAGCCGACCGCCAAGCCCTCGACCGATGCTAAATCCTATAGCTGGCGCCGGGTGTCATAGGGTAGGGTTGGCCGCGACAGTGTGAAGCACGCCGAAATCCCCAAAAGCGACTATATTTGGAAGAGATTTCCTTTCAACAAGGCGCAGCTTGGAATATCGGCTTATTGTTGATAGACAGGGTCATCATTTACAGGACTTGTAGCTAAGATGAATGCTCCGGCAAAAACGGAAGATTTCGCGATCCAGGCACCGGCAGGCGTCTACGTCGAGACGGTGACCAGCGTTGAACACTATACGGATCGGCTCTTCCGCTTCCGCATGACCCGCCCTGCCGAATTCCGCTTCCGCTCGGGCGAATTCGCGATGATCGGCCTAATGGTCGGCGACAAGCCGGTCTATCGCGCCTATTCGATCGCTAGCCCCGCCTGGGACGAAGAACTCGAGTTCTTCTCGATCAAGGTGCCGGATGGCCCGCTGACCTCGCACCTGCAGGGGATCAAGCCGGGCGACAAGGTGCTGATGCGCAAGAAGCCGACCGGTACGCTGGTGCTCGACGCGCTCGTTCCCGGGCGCCGTCTCTACATGTTCTCGACCGGCACCGGCATTGCGCCCTTTGCAAGCCTGATCCGCGATCCCGAGACCTATGAAAAATTCGAGGAAGTGATCCTCACCCATACCTGCCGCGATGTTGCCGAACTGAAATACGGCTTCGATCTGGTCGAGGAAATCCGGAACCATGAGTTCCTGAACGAGATTGTCGGCGACAAGCTGCGCCACTACGCGACGGTGACCCGCGAAGACTTCCCGTTCAAGGGCCGCATTACCGACCTGATGGTAAACGGCAAGTTCTTCTCCGATCTCGGTCTGCCGCCGCTCGATCCGGCTGTCGATCGCGGCATGATCTGCGGCTCGACCGCGATGCTGAAGGACACCAAGGAAATCCTCGAGGCCGCTGGTCTCACCGAAGGTGCCAACAACAAGCCGGCCGAATTCGTGATCGAACGCGCCTTCGTCGGCTGACCCTTTTTTGTGCAGTTTATCGTTAGAGGGGCGCGCCAAGGGTGCGCCCCGCGTCGTTTAAGGCGAAATGCCATCGAGCTATGCGTCGGCGGTAGTTCCGCCTTGCCCATTCTGCGTACCGCCCTGCGGTCCGAGCGGCTATCGTGCTCCTGCAAATCTTCATAGCGTGCGCACGCAGACATGCGAAAATAAGCGCACGACGAACCAAGCCCGCGCCGTCCTGATATGAGCCTCGTGGGCCATTTCTGGGAGTGCCCGATGAGTCATGTTCCGCCAACCGACCTGGAAGCCAGGATCCGCTGCAAATCGCTGCGTGATCGCATCGCTACGCCGGAAGAGGCGGCCGCGCTGATCAAGGACGGCATGACCATCGGCATGAGCGGCTTCACCAAGGCCGGTGACGCGAAGGCCGTGCCGCTTGCCATGGCCGAACGGGCCGCACGGGAGAAGTTTCGCATCACGCTGATGACGGGCGCCTCGCTCGGTCATGACATCGACAAGACGCTGACAGAGGCGGGTGTTCTTGCCCGGCGCCTGCCGTTCCAGTCGGACCCGGTTCTGCGAGCGGCGATCAACCGCGGCGAGGTGATGTTCATCGATCAGCATCTCTCGGAAACCGTCGAGCAGTTGCGGTCCGGCCAGATCAGCCCGATCGACTATGCAGTGGTCGAGGCGGTGGCGATCACCGAAGACGGCGGCATCGTTCCGTCGACATCGGTCGGCAATTCGGCAAGCTTCGCGATCCTGGCGAAGAAGGTGATCGTCGAGCTCAATCTCAGCCACAGTCCCGAACTCGAAGGCCTGCACGATATCTTCATTCCGGCGAAGCGACCGAGCCGCACGCCGATCCCGGTCGTTGCCTGCGATAGCCGTGCGGGCTCGCCCTACATTCCTGTCGATCCGGAAAAGATCGTCGCAATCGTCGTCACCGAGAAAGAGGACAGCGCCGCACGGATCTCTCCGCCGGATGCGGAGACGACGGCGATCGCCGGCCATCTGATCGCCTTCTTGCAGGAGGAGGTGCGCAAGGGCCGCCTCGACATGACGCTCAACCCGCTGCAGGCGGGCATCGGCGTCATCGCCAATTCGGTGCTGAGCGGCCTGGTCGACAGTCCGTTCCATGATCTGCGTATGTATAGCGAGGTGCTGCAAGACAGCACGTTCGAGCTTTTCGAGGCCGGCAAGCTGAGCTTCGCCTCGGCCTCGTCGATGACGCTTTCCAGCGCCTGGGCTGATCGCGTGTTCCGCAACATCCGCGCCTACAAGGACAAGCTGGTGCTGCGGCCGCAGGAGGTGAGCAATCATCCGGAGATCATTCGGCGCCTCGGTGTCATCGGCATCAACACGGCGCTCGAATTCGATATCTACGGCAACGTCAACTCGACCCATGTCGGCGGTACCGACATGATGAACGGTATCGGCGGCTCCGGCGATTTCGCCCGCAACGCCTTCCTGTCGATCTTCGTCGCCAAGTCGGTTGCCAAGGGCGGGGCGATATCGTCTGTCGTGCCGATGGTGTCCCATGTCGACCACACGGAGCACGACGTCGATATTCTGGTGACCGAGCATGGTCTTGCAGATCTGCGCGGCCTGGCGCCGCGGGAGCGCGCACCCGTCATCATCGAAAACTGCTGCCACCCGGCCTATCGGGAGCTTTTGTCGGATTACTTCAATCGTGCGGTCGCCACCCGTGGCGGACAGACCCCGCATATTCTGGAAGAGGCTTTCGACTGGCATGTGCGCCGGCTGAAGACCGGCAGCATGATGCCGACGGCCTGAAGTGTGTTGAAGAAACAACCGTGAAAGCAATCGCTTGCCGTTGTTTCTTCTCGTGCAGGCAAGGTTTCTTCAGGCGTCTGATAGATAGCTCATCAGGTCCGCCATCGCGGCCGACGCGCCTTCAGCGTCGGCCCGCTCGATCGCATCGATCACCGTGACATGGCGGCGGACCGATCCGGCCATCTTTTCAGGCGAGGACGAAGCAAACCAGATGCGGCGCGCATGTGTCTGCAGCGGGGCAAGTGCTGCGGTCAGGAACCGGTTGGGGCAGGCTTCTTCCATCAGTTCGTCGAACACCTTGTCGGCGACGAGAAAGCCCTCCATTTCGCCCGCATCAAGACAGGTGGCCATCTCCGCACCGCAAGCTTTCATCGCGCTTCGCTCCTCGGCGCTTGCGTGCGTTGCGACGAGGGCGGCGGCAAGCGGCTCCAGTTTCTGGCGCGTCTGCATGACATGCACCTGGTCGTCCGGCCGGATCGTGGTGATTTGCAAGCCGACACGGGGACGGATATCCATGAGACCCTGCCAGGCCAGCTTCTGGATCGCCTCGCGAACCGGTGTTCGCCCAAGCCCGGCAAGTTCGATCAACTGCCTCTCGGTGACCAGGGCGCCGGGCTCGAGCTTCAGAGTGACGATCAGGCGTTCGAGCGCGAGATAGGCGAGGTGAGCCTGAGATTGCGGTGACATGCCGTTCCTTTGGTTCTGATATATCAGTAGCTTGCACGATTTCATACAACCAGGCAAGCGCGCCGGTTGCCTGGCTTTGTGCAGGTCAAAGGGGGTGGTTTGCCTATGTGATCAATAAAATAAGCGAATGCTTAAAAAATACGAATTTCAAAGGCATGAATAAACGAACCTCATAGGACGTTTCCAATAGGAATCGTGTTGACGAACCGAGAGGTGCTTGCCACTCTCCCAACAAAGGCCCGGCGTGAAAGAGGCGCGTGGGTCGTTGCGGCAAGAAGCTGGTTGCATGTTTCCTTGGTCGCTAGGGATCGAAGGCAACAGGCACAAGGCAAGGCAACAACCGTCAGCCATCGGCGTTGAGGGGCGCAAGATGCAAGTGGGCGCGTTTCTGGTCTGGTCCTTGATGGCATTTGCGGCGCTGCTGGCCGTACCCGCAGTCAGTCACACCAATGCATTGACGACATTTTCGCTGATGGCGTCGTCGGCGGCCTTTGTCGGCATGGCCGTCGCGCAGTTCATGGCCGCGCGCCCGCCGTTCGTCGAGGCTCTCTTCGGGGGGCTCGACCGTGTCTATCATTTTCATCGCAGGATAGGCATCTCGGTGCTGTGCCTCATCCTCGTGCACTATTTCCTGAAACCAGACTTCAAGGGCCTGGCGCTGACGAGCGGTCTGAACCAGCTTGCTGCATCCGCCGGCAAATATGCCTTTTACGGTTTCGTCGTGCTGCTCGTTCTCAGTATCGTCAAGATCATACCGCGGACGAAGATCGAGATCCCCTACCATCTGTGGCGCTACACGCACCGCTTCATCGGCCTGCTCTTCGTGATGGTCGCCTTCCACCAGATGTTCATCAAGCGCCCCTATGACGGTACCGCGCTTCTGGCGGTCTACCTCAACGCCTTCGCAGCACTTGGCATCCTGAGCTACACCTATACCCAGCTGCTGCCCTGGCTCCGAACCCGCGGCTACGAAGTCTTCGATGTCGCCCGGGAGGACGGGGCGACGGTGATTGCGGCGCGGCCGCTGCGCCGTGCCTTGCGCGCCAAGCCCGGGCAATTCGGTTTTCTGCGGGTGCTGAAGCCTGGGCTGCGCGAGCCGCATCCGTTTACGATCGCTGGTATCGAGCCCGACGGGGTCGTGCGCTTCGCGATCAAGCCGCTTGGCGACTACACCCAGGCCCTGCGCGACGGAATCGCTGTCGGCGACCGGTTGAAGCTCGAGGGTGGCTATGGCCGCTTCAACCACCGCCGTGGCGGCAAGAAGCAGATCTGGCTCGCCGGCGGCATCGGCGTTACACCGTTCCTGGCGATGGCGCGGCATCTCAATGGCGACGAGGGGCAGGACATCCACATGGTCTATTGCGTGCGCGACCGGCGCGAGGCGATCGGGCTGGAGACCTTCGAGGGGCAGGCCGGAAAGCTCGGCAACTTCACTTTTGTCCTGCACGATTCCTCCGTGGACGGGCGCCTGGATGCGGCCAAGCTCGCGAACGGTAGCGCGATCGATCCGGCGGAAGCCGATCTGTGGTTTTGCGGCCCGCCACCTCTCAGGGAGGCGATCGTCAAAGGTCTGAAAGATCTCGGCAAGCGGCCGAAGCGGGTTGAATTCGAGCGATTTCAGTTTCGATAGTGCAGCGGATTTCAGTAGCGATTCTATTGTTTTAGGGAGTGGGTTTCATGCGCGGTCTGCAGAGAAAGCGAGAAGGCGCCTCGTCATTGTCCGGTCTTGGCCGCGGATATTGGGCCGTTTCATTTGCGGCGCTGGTCGCAGTCTCGCTCTGTCCCGCTGGTGCCTCGGCGCGCGATGCCTTCGCTGAGGATGCCTTCTCCACCTACAAGGCCAACGTCGACAACGGCAAATACATGTTCAACGCCGCAGGCTGCGGCGCCTGCCACGGCTCCGGCGACAACACCGAACTGCTCTCCGGCGGCATGGAGATGAAGACGGCGATCGGCACCTTCTATGCGCCGAACATTTCGCCGCACGCCAATGGCATCGGCGGCTGGACCAATGCGCAGTTTCTGAATGCGGTTCTGGTCGGTCTCGATCGCGAGGGCAACAACCTCTATCCGGTTATGCCCTACACCTCCTATGGCGGCATGAAGCCGGAGGATGCGCTCGACATCAAAGCCTATATCGAGACGTTACCCCAGGCGGATGCAGTGTCGAAAGAGGATGAGATTGCTTTTCCGTTCAGTCGTCAGACGACGATCACGCTCTGGAAGCGCAGCCACTTCACGGTGCCGGCCTACCAGCCGCGCGAGGAGACGCAAGCCGAGCGCGGCCGCTATCTGGTCGAGAATGTCGGCGGCTGCGGCGATTGCCACACACCGCGCACCACGACCTATGGGCTCGACCTGGAGCGCGCCTATGAGGGCGAAAAGGATTTGAGCGGCGCGGTCGCGCCCGACATCAGCAAGACGAAGATGGCCGGTCTTGCCTCGCCCGACGTTTTCACCAGGGGCCTGATCGAGGAAGGCAAGAAGCTCTCGGGCGCGCCGATCAGCGATCCGGTGATGCGGCGTATAGCCAAGGGGCTGAGCGTTCTTTCTGACGACGATCGCCGCGCGATCTATGCCTTCCTTGCCGATCGTGAAGTGAAGGCCCCCGCGCCGGTGGCGCAGTCGGTCACGGCCGTCTGCAAGGAGAATACGGCGACCGAAGCGCTGGGCGGCGGCAATGCGGCGCTGGCGCAGCAGGCCGATGCCTTCATCGGCAGATACTGCCGCAACTGTCACGGGCCGGGCGAAAGTTCGCAGGGGAGCTACCCGGCGGGCGAACTCGCCTCGATTGCCGCCGACGCAAACTTCGTGACCCCCGGAGATGCCTCGAAGTCACGGCTCTACGCGACTGTGGTCAGCGGCCGCATGCCGCTTGGCAAGCGCCCCTCTGCCGAAGAGATCAAGGTGCTGGAGGACTGGATCAACGCACTGAACGAAAAGAGCCTGCCGCAGACGGTGGCCGCAAAACCGGCGCGCGCCCGCCCGATGTTGGGTTATGGCCAGTTCGTCGATGCGGCGCTGAAGGACATCGAGACGGTCAGTGCCCTCGACCGCCCCTACATGCGCTACTTTTCCTATCGCGACCAGTACAACGGCATGATGGGCTGCGAGGACGACCAGACCTTCATGAAGCGCATGGACGTGCTTGCCGGCGGCTTTAAGAAGTTGCTGAATTCGCTGTCCTACGGGCCAAAGCTGGTGCTTCCGACAGAGGTCGACGGCACCAATGGCTTGCTGGTGCGCGTTGATCTGCGCGAACTGCAATGGGACGCGGCGGACTATGACTTCCTGATCAAACGCTATTTCTATGGGATTGATCCCGAGAGCGATGCGTCGCTTTCGGCCCTTTCGAAGGAAACGGCGACGCAACTGCCGATCATGCGGGTCGACTGGTTCATGAGCAACGGCGCGCGCCCGGAGATCTACAACCGGCTGATGAAGTTGCCGACCGAGATCGCCGAACTCGAAAAGCGCTTCAAGATCGACGTGGCCGGCAACATTCGCAGGCGCGATGTGTTGCGGGCCGGTTTCGCCGACGGCTCGTCCGGGGTTTCCGACCACAACCGCATGCTCGAACGGCACGACATGCCGTTCGGCGGCTACTACTGGAAGTCCTATGATTTCGGCGGCGACATCGGCAAGCAGGTGCTGAAGCGCTTCCCGCACGGGCCTCGGGAATTGGCACCGCTCGACGCGGGCCTCGTGCCCTTCGAGCACGACGGCGGCGAAATGATCTTCTCGTTGCCGAACGGCCTGCAGGGCTACTACCTCTCGACGTCAGCAGGAAAGCAGCTTGATGTCGGGCCGACCACCATCGTGTCCTTCCGCAAGCGCCCGATCGGCAAGGGCGTCGAGATCATCAACGCGCGGTCCTGTGTCGATTGCCACGCCGATGGCATCCTTTCGAAACGCGATCAGCTGCGCGAGCAGATCGAGACGTCGACGCTGTTCAGCAAGGACCAACAGGACGTGCTGCTTGCCATGTATGTGAAGCAGGAGGAACTGGACGAAACCTATCGCAAGGACCGCGAGCGCTTCGTCAACGCGTTGAAGGTGCTGGGCATCACGGAGCCGACGCCCGATGGGGGCCTCCAGAGCAAGCATGCGCCGGGCGAGGCGGAGCTCATCACCTACTTTGCCGACAAGTACGAAGACGAGCTCGACTTCGATGCCCTGGCGGCCGAGTTTGACATGACGCCCAGGCAATTCTCAGAAACGATCAAGCGGGTGACAAACACCGATGTCCTGCGCCTCGGGCTCGACTGGGTGACGACGCTGGAAGCGGGCGGAACCATTCCGCGCAACGAGGTCGAGCAACAATATGCATTGCTGATGGCGCCGCTAACCCAGCGCCGTCCGCTCGACACGACGGCGATCGTCATTGCCGGTTCCGAGCCGATGGTGGACGACAGGCCGCAGTCGGTCGCGGCCGCCGTGCCGGACTATCGCAAGGAGGATGCGGGGACTGGCCACAAGCTCGAGCTGGCCCTGAACGTGAAGTCGACGACGGCGAAGGTTGGCGACGAGCTTTCCTTCGAACTCAGCGCCAACCAGGCCTGCGAGCTGCAAATCCTCTATGTCGAGGAGAACGGCAACGTCGAGGTCATCCCGGACGTGATGATCGGCAACACCACGCTTAAGCCGGGCGAGAGACGCCTGATCCCGCAGCCGGGCACGGGCACGCTCACCTTCGACACACCTGCGCCCGCCGAAACGATGCTGGCCTTCTGCCGTGCCGGCGGGCTCGGTGACCAGAAGCTGACGGTGGAGAAGGCACGCCAATATGTCGCGACGTCGCGGTTGCCGCCGACACGGGGACTCGCGATCAACCTGGCCAAGCGGGCGCAGGGTGACGCGGGTGCCAGCAGTGTTCAGATGGTGACGTTCGAGATCAAGGATTGATGGTCGAGTCATGGTTCAGCTACGAGCATTTCTCCTCGCTTCGGCGGTTCTGGCGGTCTTCACCGCGCCGGTCATGGCCTGCGACGGTCTTCGCCTGGCCTCCGAGGCGCTGAACCGCGCCGACGAGGCCGGCACTAAGGTGGCGGCCGACCCCGTAAACATGAAGGGTTGCTCGGCGACCGAGATCGCGCTCACCCGGCGCATCGCGGCGCTCGCAACCTTCAACCGGGTTGCAGCGGCAGTGGGGCAAGGCGCGAAGCTTGAAACCTTCGAAGCGGAACTGACGGCCGCAAGCCGCGACGCCGGCGGCCCCTGGCAGATCCTCGATGCGCTCGGCGATATCAAGCGTGAGCGCAAGGATTACGACGCCGCGGCGACCTCCTATCAGCAAGCGCTGGAAGATGCGGCAAACGAGGAACTGACACCGGATTGGATGGCGCCGGACAAGGCCTACATCGAGCGGCTGGACCGCCTGGCTTCGGAAATGCGGCTCGCTGCAACCAAGCCGGTCAAGCTCGTCGCGCGCGGCGCCTGCAAGTTCTCCTATCGCGGTGTTTCGATCCGGAAAAAGGCGACGCCGGTGCGCTACGTCTTCGGCACGGCCGAGTTTACGCCCGAAGGCCTCGAGTCGGCCAGGGACCTGTTCGAGTGCCTGAAGTCGGCAAAGCCGGCCGCGATCACCCTGATCGGTCACACCGATCCGGTAGGTACCCCCGAGGCGAACATGGCGCTCTCGCTCGCCCGTGCAAAAGCGTTGGCTCAATACCTCGTCGACGCCGGTTATCCCGGCACCTGCACGGTTGTCGGCAGGGGCGAGGACGAACCGTTCAAACCCGATGATCCGACCGCCTATAGCGAGGAGATGTTGCACCAGCTCGACCGGCGCGTGGATGTGGATGTGGGGAAATGACAGTGCTGTGCAGAACCCTGCTTGCGATGAGCTTGCTCGCATTGCCGGCGGCCCCGGCGATGGCCTCGACCTCGGCGCTGGTCGTCGGGGTGGACAAGTATCCGCACGAAGTAAGCCTCGATGGTGCCGTCCGCGATGCGCAAGACGTCACGCAGGCGCTGAAGGCGGCGGATGTCGCCCCGATCCGCCAATTCATCAACGAACAGGCGACCAAGGATGCAATCCGTGCGGCCTGGGGCGAGCTTGTGGCGGCCGCTGAGCGCGGCGATACGATCGTCTTCACCTATGCCGGGCACGGTGCGCAGATGCCGGAGCTGGTCGCCGGCAGTGAGGAGGACGGGCTCGACGAATTCCTGGAGTTGCCGGGCTTCGACCGGGCGCGTGCTGAGGAGACGGCGAGCGAAATCATCGTCGACAACGAGCTCAGCGCCTGGTTCGCGGAGGCGGAAGCCAAGGGCATTCATGTCCTGTTCGTCTCCGACAGCTGTTATTCAGGCGGCATGAACCGCTCGATCTCCGGCAAGACGCGGCTGGCGCCGATGGTGCGCGCCAAGCTGCCGCCGCCATCCAAGGAGGCGCTGTCCGGCGCCAAGGTGAGGGACGTGGAGCTGTCGCAGGTGACGATCCTCGCCGCATCGCTCGAAAGCCAGCCGACCCCGGAAGTGGTTATCGGCGGCGAGCCCCGCGGCGCCCTGAGCTGGAGTTTTGCCCGTGCGTTGGAAGGCGCCGCCGATCGCGATGGCGACGGGCGGATTTCGCGGGTCGAACTCGAAGACTACGTGTTTTCCAACGTCAAGCTGCAGTCGGAAGCCCTGCAGGTGCCGAACTTCACGCCGCAACTGGCGCGCTCCGACAAGGAAATCGTGCTGTCCCTGCCGCGTAGCGCCAAGGTCGGCGTGGCGCCAACAGTGAGCGGCACGAAGCATGCACTGAAGTCGCCGCGCGAAACCGGATGGACGGGCAATTTGCCATTGAGCGTCGTCGGTGACATGCCTGATCTTGCCAATATCGGTGGCGACGGCGTGCCCTACCGGTGGGAGGCGACATCCGGTGTCTTCTATACGCCGAACGGGGACGTCGCCGCGGAACATGTCGCGCCCAAAAGGCTCCAGGGCGTGGTCGACAAATTCATCCTGGTGGATTTTCTGAAAGCACTTGCGGCGCAGAGCCCGGGAGCCGTTTCGCTGAAGCCCGTCAAGGACATCTACTTTGCCGGCGACCGCCTGAACGTCGAGGCGCCGCAGGGCGGCTATGCCAACATGCTGGTCTTCAACCTCGCCAATACCGGCGAAGCACAACTGCTCGACGTGCAGATTGCCGGCAGCGAAAGCCATGCCTTCAAGCTGCGTGACCTGGAGGTGGTCAAGCCCTTCGGTGCGGACCATCTGGTCGTCATCGCGACCAATGCGCCTGTCGACGCGATCGCGGCCGCCTTTGCCAATTCGGACCTCGACGCAGCGGCCTTGCTGCGCTTGCTCGAAACGCGCCTGGAAGGGAGTGAGAGTACGATCGCGGTTCAACCGCTTTACACGAGAGGTCAGGGCCAATGAGCATGGGCGCCAGATCGCGAGTGCCGTTCCTTCACGCCCTTGCGTGTTTCATGCTGCTGGCTGCTCCTGCGGTCGCCGGAGATCGGGCTTTGCTGATCGGGGTCGGCAACTATCAGAATCTGCCGACCGAGTTTTCCCTGCCCGGACCGGCGAACGATCTGGTCGCGATGCAAAGGCTGCTCACGGAACGGCTCGGCTTCGACAGTGCCTCGATCCGCGTGCTGAAGGACGGGCAGGCGACCAGAGCTGAAATCCTGTCATCCATGAACGGCTGGCTTGTCGATGCGACGAAGCCCGGCGATCGCGTCTATCTCTATTTTTCAGGCCACGGCCTGCAGGTGAAGGATGCGGATGGCGACGAAGCGGATGGGCTGGATGAAGCGATTGCGCCTGCCGACATTGCCGCCGGTGAAACGGACTGGCAAGGCGCTGTCCTCGACGACGAGATCGATGCGGTGCTGGAGCGCCTGAAGGGGCGCGCTGTGACGGTCGTGATCGACGCCTGTCACTCCGGCACGATCTCCCGGTCGCTGTCCGAGGACATCAAAAAGCCTATCGACGGCGCCCGCTTTCTCCCGCGTCCCGATGCCAAGCCGGTCGAGCAAGCGCTGACCCGCGGCCTTAGGATTGATCTTGCCCTCGTCGACAAGCCGAAGCTCGTCGATGCCGGGGTGACCGCCTGGAGTGCGGCGGCGCCCTATCAGGTCGCCTGGGACGATGTCCGGCTACCGACAGCGGATCGGCACGGGGTTTTCACCGCAGCCTTCGTCGCCGGCCAGACCGGCGACGCTGCCGATGGCAATGGCAACGGATTGACGAGCAACGCCGAGCTTCTTGGATATGTAAAGGCGCAATCTGCCTCCTACTGCGCCTTGCAGGAGCAATGCGGCAATCTCGACCCGCAGTTGGAAGGCAGACCCGAGGCGCTCGGCGACAGCGCGATGGTGCCGGAAAAGCGCGATGCGGATGGCAGCGGGCAGGGTGCGTATACCATTACTCCGAATGCAGCGGTGCCGAGCTATCAGGCGGCCAACCCCATCGATGCCGTCGGTGATATCATCGGCAAGAGCGAAGCCGGCGATGTCATGCTCTCTATCGACAAGCCGACCACCATGAAGGCCGGCGAAGTCTTCAAACTGACGGTCAACAGCCACACGGCCGGCAATCTCCTGATTTTCGACGTCAACAGCCAGGGCAATGCAACACAGATTTTCCCGAACGAGTTCGCGCAAAAGATCACGACGTTGGCGCCGGACGTGCCGCTGACCTTGCCGGATGAATATTACGGCTTCGATTTCGAGGCCTCGGGCGAGGGGGACGGCATTTTCGTGGCGCTTGTCGTCAGCGATGCTGTCGACTTGAGCGATCTTGCGCCGATATCGCGGGGCCTCAAGGTGGAGGTCGATGCGCGCGAGACCTTGAGCGAGATCATCGCGCGGCTGCAGAAGAACTGGACCGAAGATCTCGACACGCGCGGAATCCATTGGTCAGTCGGCACCCTGCGCTATCGCGTCGAGTAGGATCGATAACGGACAGAACGAAAAAACCCGCCTCGATGAGGCGGGCTTCTTTTTGTGTCGTCTCGTCCGGTTCTAGTGCAGGATCTGGCTGAGGAAGAGCTTGGTGCGCTCGTGCTGCGGATTGTCGAAGAACTCAGCCGGCGAGTTCTGCTCGACGATCTGGCCCTGGTCCATGAAGATCACGCGGTTGGCGACCTGGCGGGCGAAGCCCATTTCGTGGGTCACGCACAGCATGGTCATGCCTTCTTCGGCGAGCGACACCATGGTGTCGAGCACTTCCTTGACCATTTCCGGGTCGAGCGCCGAGGTCGGCTCATCGAAGAGCAGGATCTTCGGCTTCATGCACAGCGAGCGGGCGATCGCCACGCGCTGCTGCTGGCCGCCCGAAAGCTGGCCCGGATACTTGTTCGCCTGCTCGGGGATCTTGACGCGCTTCAGGAAGTGCATCGCGATTTCTTCGGCCTGCTTCTTCGGCATCTTGCGCACCCAGATCGGGGCAAGCGTGCAGTTTTCGAGGATCGTCAGGTGCGGGAAGAGGTTGAAGTGCTGGAACACCATGCCGACTTCGCGGCGCACTTCGTCGATCTTCTTCAGATCGTTGGTGAGCTCGATGCCGTCGACGACGATCTTGCCCTTCTGGTGCTCTTCGAGCCGATTGATGCAGCGGATCATCGTCGACTTGCCGGAGCCCGACGGGCCGGCAATGACGATGCGCTCGCCCTTCATAACCTTCAGGTTGATGTCACGAAGGACGTGGAAGTCCCCGTACCACTTGTTCATTCCAGTGATTTCGACTGCGACATCCGTTGCGGAAACAGTCATTTTGGAAGCAGTGGCTGCGTTTGCCATGCGATCCTCCCCTCATTTTATCGTTTATGGGCCGTGTCGAGCACGCGTTCCATGAAACCTGAATAGCGCGACATACCAAAGCAGAAAAGCCAGAATATGAAGCCAGCGAAAATTAGCCCTGAGATCGGCGTCACCGAAGAGGCCCAGTTGGCGTCCGTGAAGTTGAAGCGGACGATGCCGAGCAGGTCGAACATGCCGATGATCGACACCAGTGACGTGTCCTTGAAGAGGCCGATGAAGGTGTTGACGATGCCCGGAATCACGAGCTTCAGCGCCTGTGGCAGCACGATGAGGTTCATCTTCTGCCAGAAGCTGAGGCCGAGGGAATCCGCGCCCTCATACTGCCCCTTCGGGATAGCCTGGAGGCCGCCGCGCACCACTTCGGCCATGTAGGCCGAGGCAAAGAACGACACGCCGATCAGTGCACGCAGGAACTTGTCGAAGGTGACGCCCTGCGGCAGGAACAGTGGCAGCATGACGCTCGCCATGAAGAGCACGGTAATCAGAGGGATGCCGCGCACCAGTTCGATGAAGGCGGTGCAGAGCATCTTGATCACAGGCATATGCGATCGCCGCCCCAGTGCCAGAAGAATGCCGAGTGGCAACGACACGGCAATGCCGACGAACGAAAGGATGAGCGTCACCATCAGACCGCCCCAGAGCGGCGTCTCGACGTAGGTCAGTCCGAACCAGCCGCCGGGAAGCAGGATCAAGGAAATGATCGGCAGCACGGCGAAGAGCAGGATGGCGTTGATGCCCTTGAAGGGAGCCTTCGGGATCAACATCGGAATGAGGAAAAGCACGAAGAGGATGCCGACCAGCGTCGGTCTCCAACGCTCATCGAGCGGGTAGCGGCCGTAGGCGAATTGGTCGAGTTTTGCGTTGACGAAGGCCCAGCACGCACCGCTCCAGCCATCCGGCTGCGAGCCTCCTTGAGCAACCGTGGCGCAAACGCCACGGCCGCCGCCGGTCCAGGCGGCGTCGATGAAGAGCCACTGGATGGCCGGAGGCACGAGCCACGCAAGCGCAAGCAGGCTGACGATGGTGAGCACCGCATCCTTTGGCGTCGCGAACAGGTTTTCGCGCAGCCAATGGACGATGCCACCTTCGGCGACCGGCGGGGCGGACCCTTCGATCATTGAGGTACGGACAAAAGTTGCCTGGTGTGTGTTCATGATCTTATCTCTCCACCAGGGCCATGCGGGCATTGAACCAGTTCATGAACAGCGACGTCGCAAGGCTCAGCGACAGGTAGACGACGATCCAGATCGTGACGATCTCGATCGATTGTCCTGTCTGGTTGAGGATGGTGCCACCGACGGCGACAAGATCCGCGTAACCGATCGCAACGGCGAGCGACGAGTTCTTGGTAAGGTTCAGATACTGGCTGGTGAGCGGCGGAATGATGATCCGGAGCGCTTGCGGAACCACCACCAGTCGTGTCGTCAGGCCGGGGCGTACACCGAGCGCGTGCGCGGCTTCCGTCTGCCCCTTGGATACGCCGCGGATGCCGGCACGCACGATCTCGGCTATGAAGGCGGCCGTGTAGAACGAGAGCGCCAGGAACAGCGACAGGAATTCCGGTCCGATGACCGAGCCGCCGGTGAGGTTGAATTTGCCGGCGACGGGGACGTCGAAGGTGATAGGCGATCCCGTGGCAAGGAAGACCAGCAACGGCAGACCGATGATCAGGCCGAGCGACGCCCAAAGAACCGGGAAACGCTGTCCGGTGGCCTCCTGCTTCTTGCGCGCATAGCGTGACAGGAGGAAGCTGGCGACGATCGCGAGGACAAAGGCTAGAACCGTGTACAGCGAACCGTCACCAAAGATCGGCTTGGGAAAGGCAAGGCCGCGGTTGTTGAGGAACATGTTGAGCGGCAGTGCTGCCGATTCACGCGGCTGCGGCAGGATCGCCAGGACGCCGCTGTACCAGAAGAAGATGACCAGCAGTGGCGGGATGTTGCGGAAGATCTCGACATAGGCGAGCGACAGCTTGGCGATCAGCCAGTTGTGCGACAGGCGGCCGATCCCGACTGCAAAGCCGATGATGGTGGCGGTGAAAATACCGCAGACGGCGACCAGCAATGTGTTGAGCAGGCCGACGACAAGTGCGCGCTGATAGGTGGAATCGCTGGTATAGGCGATCAGCGATTGCCCGACGTCAAAACCAGCGCGTCCATTGAGGAAGCCGTAACCGGAAGCGATGTTCGCCCGTTTGAGATTCTCGATCGTGTTGTCGGCCACCCAATAGACGAAGGCCCCGAGTAGGACGACGGTAATAACCTGATAAAAGATGCCGCGGACCTGCGGGTCGTTGATGATCGACCCCGACGGTTTCGATTTCTCAGGCGTAGTTGTGACGCCAATCGCCATGCAATGCCTCTTTCCCCTTTTTCACCCTTTTGGGTGTTTTTATCGTTGGGACGGGGAAGCGGTTGTCCGCTTCCCCGGTATTTTCGGTTCGCTTTAGCGGACCGGCGGAGCGTACTGGATGCCGCCCTTGTTCCACAGCGCGTTGAGGCCGCGCTCGATCTTGAGCGGGCTGCCGGCGCCGATGTTGCGGTCGAAGACTTCGCCGTAGTTTCCGACGGCCTTGATCACGTTCACGGCCCATTCGTTGGTGAGGCCGAGGTCGGTGCCGATCTTCGAGTCAGCTTCGACGCCGAGGAAGCGCTGAACGTCCGGGTTGGTGGACTTCTTCATTTCTTCGACGTTGGCCTGGGTGACGCCGAACTCTTCAGCCTGGATCAGCGCGTAGTGAACCCAGCTGACGATATCGAACCACTGGTCGTCACCCTGGCGCACGGCCGGGCCGAGCGGCTCCTTCGAGATGATTTCCGGCAGGATCATGTGATCGTCCGGCTTCGACAGCGTCAGACGCAGCGAATAAAGGCCGGACTGGTCGGTCGTGTAGACGTCGCAACGGCCGGCGTCATAGGCGGCGTTGACTTCTTCAAGCTTTTCGAAAACGACCGGATTGTACTGCAGGTTGTTCGACTTGAAGTAGTCGGCGAGGTTGAGCTCGGTGGTGGTGCCCGTCTGCACGCAGACAGCGGCGCCCGAAAGCTCCAGCGCGGATTTGACGTTCAGGCCCTTGCGAACCATGAAGCCCTGGCCGTCATAGTAGTTGACCGGGCGGAAGTTGAAGCCGAGCGCGGTGTCGCGGTTGATCGTCCAGGTGGTGTTACGGGCAAGCACGTCGACTTCGCCCGACTGCAGCGCCGGGAAGCGTTCCTTGGCGGAGGTCGGGGTGTACTTCACCTTGCTGCCATCCGCGAAGATCGCGGCGGCGATTGCCTTGCAGTAGTCTACGTCGAATCCGCTCCAGTTGCCCGAAGCATCCGGCGCTGCGAAGCCGGCGAGACCGGTGTTCACGCCGCACTGGACAAAGCCCTTGGCTTTGACGTCATCAAGAGTAGCGCCCGAAGCCGCCTGTGTGCCAATCCCCATGACAGCAGCGCCAACGAGAGCTGTCAGAATTCTTTTTGCCATTTTTAGAACCTTTTTCTGTTGTCGTTAGTTCCAGTCTGCACCGTCGCGTCTCCTAGCGCGGTGAGCCTCCGCCACCCTCCTGGCGCGAGTGTCGGCTATCTCATGCTCAATTTCCATGAGGGTCAAGAGAGGCCGCCGATTTTCTGGTTTTGCATGTGAAAAACTCGAAACAAGCCAGAAAGTTAGGCAGATCTTGGGGGTGTGAATCACGCTCTGGCGGAAAATTCGCCAGAAGTGGCCTCGCGACGGTCAAAACGACGCTTCATGATTTTTGCCACTTGACCGCGATTGTGGCTCGTTCGAAGAGTTTTGCATTCGAAATCTAGAAGCGGAATGAGCAATGGCAGACAGTGGCAATGTGAACGGCAAGGCAGGCATCAACACGCGTCTCGCCCATAGCGGCAACAACCCCTCCGATTACTTCGGCTTCGTCAATCCGCCGGTCGTGCACGCCTCCACGGTGCTGTTCCCGAACGCCAAGACCATGGAGACGCGGGCGCAGAAGTACACCTACGGCACCCGCGGAACGCCGACCACGGACGCGCTCTGCGACGCGATCAACGAACTCGAAGGGTCCGCCGGAACGATCCTCGTGCCTTCGGGGCTGGCGGCGGTCACGGTGCCGTTCCTCGCCTATCTCTCGGCCGGCGACCACGCCTTGATCGTCGATTCGGTCTACTTCCCGACGCGCCATTTCTGCGACACGATGCTGAAGCGACTTGGCGTCACGGTCGAATACTACGATCCGATGATCGGCGCTGCGATCGAGAGCCTGATCCGCCCGAACACGCGCCTGGTACACACCGAAGCACCGGGATCGAACACCTTCGAAATGCAGGACATCCGCGCGATTGCCGATGCCGCCCATCGCCATGGCTGCATCGTCACCATGGACAATACCTGGGCGACGCCCGTCTACTTCAAGCCGCTCGACCATGGCGTCGATGTGTCGATCCATGCGGCCACCAAGTATCCGTCCGGCCATTCGGACGTGCTCTTCGGTACCGTTTCGGCCAATGCCGAGCACTGGCCGGCCCTGACAGAGGCCATGGTGACGCTCGGCGTCTGCGTCTCGCCCGATGACAGCTACCAGATCCTGCGTGGCCTTCGCACCATGGGCATCCGTCTCGAGCGGCACCAGGAAAGCGCCCTGACGCTGGCGAAATGGCTGGAAACACGCGACGAAGTGGCCCGCGTGCTGCATCCGGCGCTGCCGAGCTTCCCCGGCCACGAGCTCTGGAAGCGCGATTTCACCGGCGCGAGCGGCATCTTCTCCTTCGTGCTGAAGGCGGAGAGCCCTGACCGCTTCAGGGCCAAGGCGCACGCCTTCCTCGATGCGCTGAGATTGTTCGGGCTCGGCTATTCCTGGGGCGGTTTCGAAAGCCTCGCGCTCCATGTCGGTCTCGGAGATCGCAAGGTGGCGCTGGCGCCGACCGAAGGTCCGGTTCTGCGCCTGCAGATCGGCCTTGAGGACGTGCCGGATATCCGGCGCGACATCGAAGCGGGCCTGGCTGCGGCAAACGCCGTTTGACGAAGGCAATGACGGACGCCGCGGTCATCCGCGGCGTTCTGCTTTTCTGGACTAGATCTTTCGCGCGCCGGCAGTTTATCGAACGGATCGCGGTGAATGGCCGTCGCTTCTTAGCGCTCCGGCGCCCCGTAGCCGTAGAGCCAGTCGAGGTCGGCTGCGAGCGCGTCGGGCCCCTTGAGCTTCAACACCATGTCGCGGCCGATACGCACCGGGCCGCGGGCGTGATAGGCGAAATGGTTGAAGGCCGCACGGCGGCGGACGCGCGCGATGCGTGGCCTGCGAAGCGCCTCGAATTTCCGCAAGGAATCCGCGACGCTGAGGTTTTCAGACAGGCAAGCCGCAAGCGCGGATGCGTCCTCGATGGCCATGGCCGCACCTTGCGCCGCAAAGGGCGTCATCGCATGGGCCGCGTCGCCGATCAGCACTGTTTTTTGACCATCATGCCAGGCGCCGTCGTCGACGGTGCAGAGCGGCCAGTAGGTGGGCGCCACGGCCTTATCGAGAAGCGAGCGGATGCCTGGGCTCCAATCGGAAAAGGCGTTGAGGCAATCCTGGCGCCGCGCGTCCGAATCCTTGCCGACCCAGATCGCGTCGGTCTCCTTGCCCTCGATGATGGCGACGAGATTGAAACCGCCGACTTCCCGCAGAGGATAGGCAACGAGGTGGGCGCGCGGGCCGAGGAAGGCGGTGACCTCACCGCGCTTGAGCACGCCTGCAGCAAGGTCGCCTGCAAGCGTCATGCGCCAGGCGATATTGCCGGAGAACCGGACACGGCCGGCGGCGGGCACGGTTTCGCGCAGCCGCGACCAGATGCCGTCGGCGCCGATGACGACGTCCGGCATGCGCCCCGTCACTGCCGCGATCGCCTGGTCCCCGGGCTTGTCGATCTGGCATCCAAGGTGGAGACGGCAGCGCGGTTCGGATTGAACAGCCTGAAACAGCATTTTCTGAAGGCTGGCTCGGTGGAGAACGGCATAGGGCGCATGCCAGCGGCGGCGCGCGAAGGTCCCGGCCGGCACGCTGGCAAGCGCGCGCAGAGAGCGGCCGTCAACGAGCCCGATGCGCTCGGGCTCCGTCCATACACTCTCAAGCTGCGCCAGCAGGCCGAGCTCGATGAGGATACGGGAGGCGTTCGGTGAAAGCTGCAGGCCGGCTCCAACCTCGGTCAGTGCCGTCGCCCGCTCGATGATATCGACGTCGAAGCCGCGCCGGGCAAGGCATAGGGCAGCCGTGAGGCCGCCGATGCCGGCACCGATGATCGCGACGGGGCGCGACATCGTCGCTTATCAGGCGGCTTTATGGGCGAAGAGGCAGCCGGGGGGATTGGTTTCGGTCGCCTTCAGCTTCGGATTGTAGCGATAGAGCGTAGAGCAGTAGGAGCAGACCTTCTCGTCGTCGTCACCCATGTCGATGAAGATGTGCGGGTGATCGTAGGGAATGGATGCGCCGGTGCACATGAATTCCTTGACGCCGATTTCGATTGCCTGATGTCCGCCGTCGTTCTGGAAATGCGGGATGCTGTGGCCGGCCATGTCATGCTCCGATGAATGCAAGTCTGAAGGTCAAATTTGGCGGCACCATAGTCAGCTTTGCCGGAAATGTGTAGCGGCAAAGCTGCCGCAGTTGTGGTTTTTGCCGGTGCGGGGTTTCGCCCGCCAAGGCGACGAACTAGGTTGCGCCGGATCGATATGCCCAAGGATGAATAGATGGATCTCACCCCGCCGCCGTTTTCCCGTTTCAATCATGACGGTCTGGAGATCGCCTTCTTCGACGAGGGCGACCCGTCCGGCGCGCCCGTTCTGCTCATTCACGGCTTTGCATCCAGCGCCAACGTCAACTGGGTTTTCCCGGGCTGGCTGAAGACGCTGGGTGACGCCGGCTACCGCGTCATCGCGCTCGACAACCGAGGTCATGGCAAGAGCAGCAAGCCCTACGACCCGGAACTCTACCACCCTCAGCAGATGGCGGGTGACGCCGCCGCATTGCTTGGGCATCTCGGGATCGCCGAGGCTCATGTCATGGGCTATTCGATGGGCGCTCGCATCTCGGCCTTCCTGGCGCTCGCGCATCCCGACCGCGTGCGCTCGCTGGTCTTCGGCGGGCTCGGCATCGGCATGGTGTCGGGGGTCGGGGATTGGGATCCGATTGCCGACGCTCTGGTGGCGCCGTCGCTTGACGACGTGACCCATGCGCGCGGGCGCATGTTCCGCGCCTTTGCCGACCAGACCAAGAGCGACCGGCAGGCGCTTGCGGCATGTATCTCGACCTCGCGGGATCTGCTGACGGCACAGGATATGGCGCGCATCGAGCAGCCGACGCTGATTGGCGTCGGGACGACCGATGACATCGCCGGATCGGCGCAGGAACTGGCAGCGCTGATGCCGCGTGCGCGTGCGCTCGACATTCCGGGTCGCGACCATATGCTCGCCGTCGGCGACCGGGTTTTCAAGAAAGCGGTGCTCGAATTTTTGGCAGAGATCGATCGCATCTAGCGTATCGTCATTGCCGCCAGACGCCATTTAAGTCACGCCTGATTTCCCCTATAGTGATAGCAGGCACGGACAAGGAAGGAGAGCGACGATGGTCGCCAAGACCGAACTTCGCCAGGCAGAAGCGCTGCAAGTGATGGACCCGATTTGGAATAGCCTGCGCGAAGAAGCCCGGATTGCCGCCGAGCAAGACCCAATGCTCGCGGCCTTCCTCTATTCCACCGTGGTCAATCAGCACTCTCTCGAAGAAAGCGTGATCTACCGCATCTGCGAACGGTTGGATCACCCGGATCTGCAGGCAAACCTTTTGCGCCAGACCTTCTCGGAGATGCTGGAGGACTGGCCGGAATGGGGCACCATTCTGCGTGTCGACATCCAGGCCGTCTACGACCGTGACCCAGCCTGCACCCGCTTCATCGAGCCGGTGCTCTATTTCAAGGGCTTCCATGCGATCCAGACGCATCGCCTGGCGCATTGGCTATTGAAGCGCGGCCGCAAGGATTTCGCCTTCTACCTGCAGAGCCGGGCGTCGAGCGTCTTCCAGACGGACATCAACCCCGCCGCCCGCATCGGCCGCGGCATCTTCCTTGATCATGCCACCGGCCTTGTCGTCGGCGAGACCGCGGTCATTGGTGACAACGTCTCGATCCTGCACGGCGTGACGCTCGGCGGCACGGGCAAGGAAGGCAGCGATCGCCACCCGAAGATCGCCGACGGTGTGCTGATTGGCGCCGGCGCCAAGATCCTCGGCAATATCCATATCGGACACTGCTCGCGCGTCGCTGCGGGTTCGGTCGTGCTGAAACCGGTGCCGCCGAAGTCGACGGTCGCCGGCGTACCGGCAAAGGTCGTGGGCGAGGCCGGCTGTTCCGAGCCGTCGCGCCAGATGGACCAGATCCTTGCCAGCTTCGATATCTGACATGCGGGAACCGGTGTGTAGCCTCTTTCGAGGGGTTTACACCCGCCGATGCAGCGTGCGAGAAGCGCCGCACAGTTTAAACGGCTACGGAGACGTGTTTTGAAGCCCGAAGAAATCCGCAAGCTTGAAGCCTACTTCAAGCGCACCTTCAATCAGCAGATGGTCGTCAAGGCTCGCCCGAAGAAGGACGAGTCCGCTGAAGTCTATCTCGGTGACGAGTTCCTCGGTGTGGTCTTCCGCGATGAGGAAGACGGCGAGCTTTCCTACAACTTCTCCATGGCGATCCTCGACATCGACCTCTAAGTCGCGACGCCGGACGCTTTCAGTATAAACCCCGAAAATCCATGGGATTTTCGGGGTTTATTGTTTTGTGCGGGATGTTGATGTCTTGCTGGGCAATTGCTCGCTAGTGCTTATCTTGCGGCTGTAGCGAGCGCAGCAAGAAATTTCATGCCGAACCGCGATATTTCATCAAGTTGTTGCATCTGTTGTATTTTATTGCATCGCACACTCGTCTTGACTTTTTGTGCAGTGCACATAGACTGAAGCCTCCAGATCAGGCCGTCACCAAGGAGACACCGGATGTTCAACTTCGACGATGCAAACAAGAAGAGCAAGGAAGCCATTGATGTGGCTGTGAAGAGCTATTCCGCTTGGACCAAGGGTCTCCAGGCTATCGCGACCGAAGCTGCCGACTTTTCGAAGAAGTCCTTCGAGGACAGCGTCGCGCATGTCGAAAAGCTGACGAGCGTCAAGAGCGTCGAGGCTGCTTTCGAACTGCAGACCAACTTCGTGAAGTCGAGCTACGAAGGCTTTGTCGCCGAAGCAACGAAGATCGGCGAAATGTATGCCGACCTCGCCAAGGACGCCTACAAGCCCTACGAAGCGCCGGTTGCCAAGGCAACGGCAGCAGTCAAGGCCGCCGCTGCAGCAGCCTGATCACCGGCTAAAACAATTTCTCAATAAAAAGGCCGGTCGCAGCGCTTGCGACCGGCCTTTTTGTTTTTCGCATAAGCTGTGCGCAGCCCAAAGAAAGTTGATCAATCTTGCCGGTCAACGTGCGATTATGATTGCAGTGTGTTGGTTCGGTCTTAAAATCTGAAAACGAACCATTAGATAAAGGGCAAGCAGGCTGCGGCCGAGTTCGATGGGTCGCTACTGTACAAGGAACTGACAAGAATGATCGCCATGCCGGTCCGGATGCAGCAAGGTAGCGATGATGAGGGGAACGGCAACAACCGCATCACGTCCGTCATCACGCGTACCAAGCCGAAGACCAAAAAGCCGAGTTTGTATCGCGTTCTGCTTTTGAATGACGATTACACGCCGATGGAATTTGTCATCCATATTCTGGAGCGCTTCTTTCAAAAGAACCCGGAAGAGGCGACCCGCATCATGCTCCACGTCCACAATCACGGTGTGGGAGAGTGCGGCGTCTTCACCTATGAGGTCGCCGAAACCAAGGTGACGCAGGTGATGGACTTCGCCCGGCAGCATCAGCATCCGTTGCAATGCGTCATGGAAAAGAAATGAGGAACTAACGTGCCAACATTTTCGCCCAGCCTCGAAAAGGCGCTGCACCAGGCACTGACTTTTGCCAACGAGCGCCACCACGAATACGCTACGCTCGAGCATCTGCTTCTGGCATTGATCGACGATGCCGACGCGGCGGCCGTGATGGGCGCCTGCAACGTCAATCTTGAGACGCTGCGCAAGACCGTAACCGATTACGTCGACAACGAACTGTCGAACCTGGTGACCGGCTACGACGAAGATTCCAAGCCGACGGCCGGGTTCCAGCGCGTGATCCAGCGGGCGGTGATCCACGTGCAATCGTCCGGCCGCGAGGAAGTGACCGGCGCCAACGTGCTGGTCGCGATCTTCGCCGAGCGCGAAAGTCACGCAGCCTATTTCCTGCAGGAGCAGGAGATGACCCGCTACGACGCGGTCAACTTCATTTCGCACGGCATCGGCAAGCGGCCCGGCAGCTCTGAGTCCCGTCCTGTGCGTGGCTCTGACGATCATGAGAGCGAGCAGAAGCCCGCGCGCGACAACGAAGAGGCCAGCGCCAAGAAGCAGCAGGACGCGCTGACCGCCTATTGCGTCAACCTCAATGAGAAGGCGAAATCCGGCAAGATCGACCCGCTGATCGGCCGTCACGCCGAGGTGAACCGCACCATCCAGGTGCTGTGCCGCCGCTCGAAGAACAATCCGCTCTATGTCGGGGACCCCGGCGTCGGCAAGACGGCGATCGCCGAAGGCCTTGCCAAGCGCATCATCGAAAAGAAGGTGCCGGAAGCGTTGCAGGATGCGACGATCTTCTCGCTCGACATGGGCACGCTTCTTGCTGGCACGCGCTACCGTGGCGATTTCGAAGAACGGTTGAAGCAGGTCGTCAAGGAGCTCGAGGACTATCCGGGCGCCGTGCTCTTCATCGACGAGATCCATACGGTCATCGGCGCCGGAGCTACGTCCGGCGGCGCGATGGATGCATCCAACCTTTTGAAGCCGGCGCTTTCCTCCGGCGCGATCCGCTGCATCGGTTCGACCACCTACAAGGAATACCGCCAGTTCTTCGAGAAGGATCGGGCGCTGGTCCGCCGTTTCCAGAAGATCGACGTGAACGAGCCGACGATTGCCGACGCGATCGAGATCATGAAGGGGCTGAAGCCTTATTACGAGGAATATCATCACCTGAAATACTCGAACGAGGCGATCAAGGCCGCGGTCGAGCTTTCGGCCCGCTACATCAACGACCGCAAGCTGCCGGACAAGGCGATCGACGTGATCGATGAATCCGGTGCCGCACAGATGCTTCTGCCCGCCAGCAAGCGCCGCAAGCTGATCACCGAGAAGGAGATCGAGGCGACGATCGCGACGATGGCGCGCATCCCGCCGAAGACCGTCTCCAAGGACGACGAGGCCGTGCTTGCCAATCTCGAGCGAGAGCTGCGCTCGGTCGTCTACGGCCAGGACCTGGCGATCGAGGCGCTCGCTTCGTCGATCAAGCTGGCGCGTGCCGGCCTGCGCGAACCGAACAAGCCGATCGGCTGCTACGTCTTCTCCGGCCCGACCGGCGTCGGCAAGACGGAAGTCGCCAAGCAGCTTGCGACCTCGCTCGGCGTCGAGCTCCTGCGCTTCGACATGTCGGAATACATGGAGCGGCATACGGTTTCGCGCCTGCTCGGTGCACCTCCCGGCTATGTCGGCTTCGACCAGGGCGGCCTCTTGACCGATGGCGTCGATCAGCACCCGCATTGCGTGCTGCTGCTCGACGAGATCGAGAAGGCGCATCCGGACCTGTTCAACATCCTGCTGCAGGTCATGGACCATGGCTCGCTGACGGATCACAACGGCAAGAAGATCGACTTCCGCAACGTCATCCTGATCATGACGACCAATGCCGGCGCATCGGAAATGGCCCGGGCCGCCATCGGCTTCGGTTCTTCCAAGCGTACGGGCGAAGACGAAGAGGCGCTGAACCGCCTGTTCACGCCGGAATTCCGCAACCGTCTGGATGCGGTCATTCCGTTTGCTTCGCTGCCGACACCGGTTATCCACCAGGTGGTTCAGAAGTTCGTCATGCAGCTTGAAACCCAGCTTGCCGAGCGCAACGTCACCTTCGACCTCGCGCCGGAGGCGATCGCCTGGCTTGCCGAAAAGGGCTACGACGAGAAGATGGGCGCGCGACCGCTGTCGCGTGTCATCCAGGAAAACATCAAGAAGCCGCTCGCCGATGAAATCCTCTTCGGCAAGCTGAAGAAGGGCGGTGTCGTCAAGGTGACGATCGGCACGAAGGCCGATGGCACCAAGGGCCTGCTGCTCGATGCCGTTCCTGAGACGACGCCAATCAAGCCGAAGGCGGAAGTATCCCGCCCGGCGATGAAGGCCGCCAAGCCGAAAAAGGCCGAGGACAAGGAAGAGGTGGGCGCCGAGCCTGCGCCGAAGTCCAAGCCGAAGAAGGCTGCCGCCAAGGCGTCAACGGATGACGAGGCCGGGGCGGGCGACGCGGCTCCAAGAAAGGGCCGCACGGTGCCGAAGGTGCCGCGCAAGAAGTAGCTCCCCCCGCAAGACACGTTCGACGGTGCTGGATGCAAACCATCCGGCACCGTTTTTCTTTAAAAACGAAATGAGAAGAGCCTGCGTGGTTTTTCGTCCGCGTGCCGGTCTGATAGCCTATATTCGGTCATGCTTATCCCGGACGATTCGATCCGGGGTGGTCGTAGTCGAGTTGAAAACAATCCGGAATCGCCGATGAAGAGAGAAGAAGACGAGCAATCTTCGCTCGCCTGGTTCGGGAAAGGCATGCGCGGCATTTTCAGCCTGCCGGCCTTCATTCTGATGTTGTCCTTTGTCGGCTTCTGTTCGCTGACGGCTCAGGCCGGCATCCCGGTCGAGCAGGTGGTCTTCATGGTCGGCATGGTCTGGGCGCTTCCGGCCAAGGTCATTCTCGTCAGTTCGATGATGAGCGGAGCCGGGCTCGCGACCGCGTTCCTCGCGGTCTCGCTGTCGTCCGTACGGCTGATGCCGATGGTCGCCGCGCTGATACCGGAGCTGCGCGGGTCGCGCACGCCGACTTGGCTTCTGCTCTTCCTGTCGCATTTCGTCGCGATCACCGCCTGGGTTTTCGCGATGGAGAAGGTGCCGCACGTGCCGCGCGAGCGGCGCGTCGCCTTTTTCGCGGGCTTCGGCATCACGCTGGTGGCGGCAAACATGCTGCTCGTCGCTGTCGTCTACCACTTCGTCGCCGATTTCCCGCCGATCGTTGCCGGCTGCCTTTTCTTCCTGACGCCGGTCTACTTTCTCGCCTCGATCTGGCATTCGGCGCGCCATCCCGTCGTCTATGTGGCGTTGCTCTTCGGTCTTGCAGGCGGGCCGCTGTTCTACTGGCTGTTTCCGGAATTCGACATCCTGCTCGCCGGCCTCGTCGGCGGTACGCTTGCCTGGCTCATCGAGCGCCTCTGGCGCCGTCGCAAGGAGGTGAGAGGATGACCTGGCAGGATGGTTGGTGGGCCTATGTCTTCATCGCGATTGCCGGCTGGCTGGCGACCGACATCTGGCGCTGGTTGGGCGTCATCACAGGCAACAGGCTGCGCGATGATTCCGAGGCGCTGAACTGGGTGAGGGCGGTTGCCACCGCGCTGGTCGCAGCGGTCATCGCAAAGCTTATCCTCTATCCGACCGGCGTACTCGAACAATCTCCGCTCTGGCTGCGCGCAGGTGCCGTCGCGCTCGGGGCGGCCGCCTTCTTCCTGTTCGGAAGAAAGCCGGCGATCGGGATCGCGTCAGCGATTGCCGCGTTGGCGCTGGGCCTGTGGTGGTTGGGTTTTTAGGCCGGGTGAGGTGCTTTCACCTGACCGTCGGTTAAAGAGCCGGCGCGTCGCCGGCTCCCTGGCTCCTGCGCGGATAGTATGAGCGCGATCAGAGCGCCTGCCGAACCTTTTCGGCATTGGCAGCCAGAACGGCGCCGTCTTCCATCGTGCCGGAATGCGGCTTCAGCGGCACGCCTGCTTGCCGCGGAATGACGTGGAAGTGCAGGTGGAAGACCGATTGTCCGGCCGGTGCTTCGTTGAACTGCATGATCGTCACACCATCGGCGTCGAAAGCTTCCTTGGCGGCAACGGCCAGCTTCTGTACGGTGGCAATCAGCGCCGGCAGCGTTGCTGCATCGGCGTCGAGCAGGTTGCGCGAAGGGGATTTCGGCACCACGAGCAGATGGCCTTCTGCCTGCGGCATGACATCCATGAAGGCGATCGTCGCGTCGTCCTCGTAGACGCGGTGCGAGGGAATTTCGCCGCGCAGGATCTTGGCGAAAATGTTGTTGTCGTCGTAGCTCATTGTTCTTCCTCGTGTAATGAAGCCGGCCTTCACGAAAAGGGGGTCAGTCGTCCTGCCGTTCACCCTTTCGGAAAGGTCCGTGCTCGGCAAGAAACTCGCCCGTTTCCTCCACATCCCTGCGCTCGCGCTGAAGATAGTCGCCGACGGCGCGGGCAAGTCCCGGATGTGTGATGAAATGGGCGGAATGGGTGGTGACGGGCATGTAGCCGCGCGCAAGCTTGTGTTCGCCCTGGGCGCCAGCCTCGACCCGTTTCAGCCCCTTGGCGATCGCGAAATCGATCGCCTGGTGATAGCAGACTTCGAAATGCAGGAACGGGTGATCCTCGATGCAGCCCCAGTGGCGACCGTAGAGCGCATCGCCGCCGATGAAGTTGATCGCGCCGGCGATGTAGCGGCCGTTGCGGCGTGCCATCACCAGCAGGATATCGTCGGCCATGCGCTCGCCAATGAGCGAATAGAACGCGCGCGTCAGATAGGGGCGGCCCCATTTGCGTCCGCCGGTGTCCATGTAGAAGGCGAAGAACTCGTCCCAGATCGATTCCGTCAGGTCGCTGCCGGTCAGCCAGTCGATCGAAATGCCGTTTTCGAGCGCAGCCCTGCGCTCCTTCTTCAGCGCCTTGCGTTTGCGTGAGGCAAGGGTCTCCAGAAAATCGGCGTGGGAGCCATAGCCTTCATTGGTGAAGTGGAACTGCTGGTCTGTGCGGTGCAGGAACCCGGCGCGCTCAAGCGCAGGGATCTCGGCTTCGGGCGCGAAAGTCACATGTGCCGAAGAGACATCGTGTCTGCGGGCAAGCTCTTTCAGGCCCGCGGCAAGCGCATCCTGAACGGCGTTCGTATTTTCGTCCGGTGCCGAAAGCAGCCGTGGTCCGGTCGCAGGCGTGAAGGGGATGGAACTTTGCAGTTTCGGATAGTAGCGGCCGCCGGCGCGCTCGAAGGCGTCTGCCCAGCCGTGGTCGAAAACGTATTCGCCCTGGCTGTGGCTCTTCAGGTAGCAGACGAGGCCGCCGCGCAATTGCCCGTCGCCGCCTTCAAGCAACAGATGCTGGCCGAGCCAGCCGGTCTTGGCCGTCGCCGACCCGGACTCTTCGAGCGCCGAGAGATAGGCATGCGAGAGGAAGGGATTGTAGACGCCGCCAGGAAACGCCTTCGATGCACCGGACAGCACATTCCAGCGTGCCGCCGGTATATCGGTGAAGGATTGCGCGATGCGGAGGGTGACGGCGTCTGACATTACTTTAGGAAACCAGGGCCTCCCGCGGGTCGAAACCCTCGAAGGTCATCTGATCCGCATGGGCAAACGTGTAGGCTTCGGCCTGCCGGTCGCGCACGGTCCAGGTGATGATCGTCTTGCCGAGCGTCCGTTCCTTGGTGATGAACGAGTTCGGCAGGTGGCCGTAGTGGTAGGAGATGAAATCGAGCCCGAGCTGCATCGCTTCCTCATGCACGAAGAAGGTCTCCGGATTGGCACCTTCCGCGGTGAGGCCCAGCGGGTAGGGCGCGTCGAGCGCCTTCAGGTCCTTGAGCAGCCAGTGATCGAAGCTCATCAGCGCAACGTGGCCCTTGTAGCCTTCGAGCGTTTCGAGCACGGCGGCGGCAAAGCCCTCGTCGTCGCCCTTGCGGCCCTTGAGCTCGATGACGAGCGGCACCTTGCCGGCAACCAAGCGCAGCATCTGCGTCAACGTCGGCACCTTGTCCTTCGTGCCGCCGATCGCCATCAGGCCGAGTTCGCCGGCGGTGCGCGAGCGAACGTCGCCCTTGATCCCGCACAGGCGCTGGGTGTCGTCATCGTGGAAGACGACCGGAATGCTGTCGGCGGTATACTGCAGATCGCATTCGATCGCGAAACCGGCGTCGACGGCGCGGGAGAAGGCCGAAAGCGTATTCTCCCACACCTGCTTGTTCATGTCGTGATAGCCGCGATGGGCAATCGGTTGGGCCTTCAGCCAGGAAATATCAGCCATGCCGGGCACTCTGTCAGGCGACTTCGATGACGGCGTCGATCTCGACGGCGGCATTGAAGGGAAGGGAAGCCATGCCGACGGCGGCACGCGCATGCTTGCCGGCTTCACCGAGCACGGTCGCAAGCAGATTGGATGCGCCGTTGATGACCAGATGCTGCTCGACGAATTCCGGTGTCGAGGCGACGAAGCCGTTGATCTTCACCAGGCGTCGGATGCGACCGAGATCGCCGCCGAGTGCTGCCTTGGCCTGGGCGAGGATGTTGATCGAGCAGAGTTCGGCGGCGCGTTGTGCGCGGGCCACGTCCACATCCTTGCCGACGATGCCGGTCACAGCGACCTTGCCGTCTTCCATCGGAAGCTGTCCGGAGATGTAGAGCATCGAGCCGCTGATGACGTAGGGCACGTAGTTTGCAACCGGGGTCGCAGCCTGGGGAAGTGTGACGCCGAGGTCCTTGAGGCGCGCTTCGATCTCTGCCGACATGGAAAGCTCCATTGTTGTCTTTTGTGTTAAAATCCTGCATTCAGGCCGGATCGCGGCGGGCACCGGCTTTTTCCTGCGAACGCCGCCTCGCTTCTGCCGAACGCTTGTTTATAGCATTGCCGGCGAGTCCAACAGGAGGAAACGGATGTTTCATAAAGGCTTCGGTCTCGTCACTTTGGGCAGCGCCTGTTTCGCCGTCATGACAGTATCGGGCGCCACGGCGGCACACGCAAACGCCCTTGTGCCGCACCGCGCCGTCTATGATCTCGAACTCAAGGATGCATCGGATCGTTCGGGCATTGCCGGAATGTATGGTCGCATGGTCTACGAGTTCAATGGCTCGGCCTGCGCGGGCTATACCGTCAGCTTCCGTTTCGTCACCCAGGTCGATACCGGCGAGGAAGTGCGCCTGACCGATCAGCAGACGACCACCTATGAAGATCTAAAGAATGGCAATTTCCGCTTCCTGACCCGCTCCTTCACCGATGAGAAGCTGGACAAGGAAGTGCGCGGTACGGCGCATGAGGAAAAAGCGGGCGTTAAGGTCGAGCTGACCGCGCCGGACAAGCGCGAAATCGAGCTTGCGGCGAGCCGGTTTCCGACGGCGCACATGATGGAGGTGATCTCGCGAGCGAAGAAAGGCGAGAGCCTCTTTGAGGCGCGCATCTTCGACGGCTCCGACTCGGGTGACAAGACCTTGATCACCTCGACCTTCGTCGGCAAATCGCGCAAACCCACGGCGGATGAGCCGGATGCCGGCAAGGCGGGCAAGCTCAGCGGCGACAATTACTGGCCGGTGACCATCTCCTATTTCAACGATGACAAGAGCGGCGACGCGCTGCCGATCTACCGTATGTCGTTCAAGCTCTACGAGAACGGGATTACCCGCGACCTGACGATGGACTACGGCGATTTCGTCCTGAGCGGCAAGCTTGCGGACCTCGAAGTGTTCAAATCCGAGGACTGCAAATAGCCGATTGCGGTAAAAAGCGGCGTTTGCGGCTTGATTTCTCGGGCGGTTGCCGTTAAGGGGCTGCCCATTCCACACGTGAAGCTTGGGATGTTCCGGGAGAAATCCGGATCGTTCCGCCGGTGGGCCGGTCGAAAGACATGCTCGACGCTTCGCGGAGGTTCAACCGGAAAAGGAGAAAAGGCATGGCATTGCCTGATTTTAGCATGCGTCAGCTTCTGGAAGCTGGCGTTCACTTCGGCCACCAGACGCACCGCTGGAACCCGAAGATGAAGCCGTACATTTTCGGCGATCGCAACAACGTTCACATCATCGACCTCGCACAGACCGTGCCAATGCTGTCGCGCGCCCTGCAGATCGTCAGCGACACCGTTGCCAATGGCGGCCGCGTTCTGTTCGTCGGCACCAAGCGCCAGGCGTCCGAAATCATCGCTGACGCTGCCAAGCGTTCGGCCCAGTACTACGTCAACGCTCGCTGGCTCGGCGGCATGATGACCAACTGGAAGACGATTTCGAACTCGATCCAGCGCCTGCGCAAGCTCGACGAAATCCTCTCTTCGGAAGCTTCGGGCTTCACCAAGAAGGAACGCCTGAACCTCGAGCGCGAACGCGAAAAGCTGAACCGCGCTCTCGGCGGTATCCGCGACATGGGCGGCACGCCGGACCTGATGTTCATCATCGACACCAACAAGGAATCGATCGCGATCGACGAAGCCAAGCGCCTCGGCATCCCGGTTGTCGCAGTCATCGACTCGAACTGCGATCCGGACCAGATCGACTATCCGATCCCGGGCAACGACGACGCTTCGCGCGCCATCGCTCTCTACTGCGACCTCATTGCACGCGCTGCCATCGACGGCATCGCACGTCAGCAGGGCGCATCGGGCCGTGACCTCGGTGCATCTGCCGAAGCTCCGGTCGAGCCGGCGCTCGACGAGGCCTCCGACGCCTGATCGGGCCTTGGCGGCAGGTGAGCCTGCCGCCCCCAATGAAATGTCGGGACAAGGCCGTTTGTGATGAAAATCTGAACGGCCTTGTTCTTTTCAGCCGGGGATGGCGCTGATCCGTTCGGATCTTTGGAGCCGAGCAACCCCGTGATGGTTCAGTCATCACGGTGTCACATTGAAAAGCCATTCCCTGCCACACCTCCTGGTACCGCGCCCTTAAGGGCAGCGCGCCAACCAAACAGACAAAGAGGCAATAAGATGAGTGTAACTGCAGCAATGGTGAAGGAACTGCGCGAAAAGACCGGCGCAGGCATGATGGACTGCAAGAAGGCGCTCGCCGAAACCAACGGCGACATGGAAGCTGCGATCGACTGGCTGCGCGCCAAGGGCATCGCCAAGGCCGACAAGAAGTCGGGCCGCACGGCTGCTGAAGGCCTCATCGGTATTGTCAGCGGTGGCGTCAAGGCTGTCGTCGTCGAAATCAACTCCGAGACCGATTTCGTTGCCCGCAACGAAGCCTTCCAGGAACTCGTCCGCGGCGTTGCCAACGTAGCGCTGACCACCGACGGCTCGGTTGAAGCCATCGCGGCTGCAAACTACCCGGCAACCGGCAAGTCGGTCGACGAGACCATCAAGGACGCGATCGCCACCATCGGCGAGAACATGACGCTTCGCCGCGCAGCCCTGCTCAAGGTCGAAGACGGTGTTGTCGCCACCTACATCCACAACGCTGCCGGCGACGGCATCGGCAAGCTCGGTGTTCTCGTCGCCCTGAAGTCGATCGGCGACAAGGAAGTTCTCTTCTCGGTTGGCCGTCAGATCGCCATGCACATCGCTGCGACCAACCCGCTCGCGATCCGTGCGGACGAAGTCGACGCCGCTGTTGCCGAGCGCGAACGCAACGTCTTCATCGAACAGTCGCGCGCTTCGGGCAAGCCGGACAACATCATCGAAAAGATGGTCGAAGGCCGCATGCGCAAGTTCTTCGAAGAAGTCGCTCTGCTGTCGCAGGCCTTCGTCATGAACCCGGAAATCACCGTCGGTCAGGCCGTCAAGGACGCTGAAAAGCTCGCTGGCGCACCGATCGAAGTCACCGGCATGGCTCGCCTGCTGCTCGGCGAAGGTGTCGAGAAGGAAGAGTCCGACTTCGCTGCAGAAGTTGCAGCCGTCGCCAAGGGCTGATTTCTTCACCCATATTGGGAAAACCTTGGGGCATCGCGTGACAACGCGGTGCCCTTCGTGTATCCGGCTTCGTCAATGCGCTGGACCCGCCGGAAAATACGCCGTTGCGGTTGAAACCATGGTGCGCAATGTGTCCTTATGCGCTGTGCGCCGCCATCGTGCGCACGCGCGCCGATCTGTTCAGGAGCGATGATGCCGGCCGAGCCACTCTACAAACGCGTTCTACTCAAAGCCTCCGGTGAAGCTCTCATGGGCAGCCAGGGCTTCGGCATCGATGTGGCGGTCGCTGACCGGATCGCCGCAGATATCGCCGAAGCGCGCGCCATGGGCGTCGAAGTGGGCGTGGTTGTCGGCGGCGGCAACATCTTCCGCGGCGTGGCCGTCGCTTCCAAGGGCGGCGACCGGGTAACCGGCGACCACATGGGCATGCTGGCAACCGTCATCAACGCGCTGGCGCTCGCAACGTCGCTGCGCAAGCTCGACATCGATACGGTCGTGCTTTCGGCAATCGCGATGCCGGAAATCTGCGAGAGCTTCTCGCAGCGCGCAACGCTCTACCATCTTTCCCTCGGCCGCGTCGTGATCTTCGCCGGCGGCACGGGCAATCCCTTCTTCACGACCGACTCTGCCGCCGCCCTTCGCGCCGCCGAAATGGGCGCGCAGGCGATCTTCAAGGGCACCCAGGTCGATGGCATCTATTCCGCCGACCCGAAGAAGGATCCGGACGCGACCCGCTTCGACCGCCTGACGCACAGCGAAGTCCTCGAGAAGGGGCTTGCCGTCATGGATGTTGCCGCCGTCGCGCTTGCACGCGAAAATGCCATTCCGATCGTTGTCTTCTCCATTCATGAGAAGGGTGGCTTTGCGGAAATATTGACCGGCGGCGGTCGCGCGACCATCGTCACAGACAATTAAGAAGCTGCAGAACGGCCCTCGGGCCGGCGAATGATAGAACGGGAGTTTCGACCATGAGTGAAGGTGTTGACCTGAAGGAACTGAAGCGTCGCATGGATGGCGCCATTTCCGCATTCAAGAGCGATATCGCGTCGCTCCGTACCGGCCGCGCGTCGGCGAACGTTCTCGATCCGGTGACCGTCGAAGCCTATGGCTCACGCGTGCCGCTCAACCAGGTGGCGAACATCACGGTTCCCGAGCCGCGCATGCTGTCCGTCTCGGTCTGGGACAAGCAGATGGTCGGCGCTGTGGATCGCGGCATTCGCGAATCGAACCTCGGCCTCAATCCGATCATCGACGGCCAGAACCTGCGCATTCCGCTGCCGGAACTCAACGAAGAGCGCCGCAAGTCGCTCGTCAAAGTGGCACATGACTACGCCGAAAAGGCGAAGGTCGCCGTGCGCCACGTGCGCCGTGACGGCATGGACGACCTGAAAAAAGCCGAAAAGGATGGCGACATCGGTCAGGATATCAGCCGTTCTCAGTCCGAGCGCGTGCAAAAGATGACCGACGAAACGATTTCCGATATCGACCGCTTGCTCGTCGAGAAGGAAAAGGAAATCATGCAGGTCTGATCTGCTCTGCTCGTGATCTGAGTCTCCTTTCGCGGACGCCTTATGCAAAACCTCACTTCCACGACCGTTCCGGAACATGTTGCCATCATCATGGATGGCAACGGGCGTTGGGCGAACGCGCGTGGTCTGCCGCGCACGATGGGGCACCGCAAGGGTGTCGAGACCGTTCGCGCCGCCGTCAAGACGGCGGGCGACTTGGGGATCCGCTACCTCACGCTTTTTGCCTTTTCCTCGGAAAACTGGAGCAGGCCGGCGGCGGAAGTCAGCGATCTGATGGGGCTGCTCAAGACCTTTATCCGCCGGGATCTTGCCGATCTGCACCGCGAGAATGTCCGCATCCGAGTCATCGGTGACCGCTCCAACCTCAGAGGCGACATTCTACCGTTGCTGGTGGAGGCGGAGGAAACGACGCGGGCAAATACCGGGATTACGCTCGTCATTGCCTTCAATTACGGCGCCCGGGACGAAATGACACGAGCCATGCGGCGGCTGGCGACGGAAGTCGCCGAAGGACGCTTGCGGCCGGAAGACATCAACCCCGAGCGTATCGCGGCGATGCTGGACACGTGGGACATTCCCGATCCGGACCTGATCATCCGCACCAGCGGCGAAGAGCGTCTCTCGAATTTCCTTCTTTGGCAGGGCGCCTATTCGGAACTGATCTTCGTTCCGGAGTTGTGGCCGGACTTTACGCGCGAAACGTTCCTGGCGGCGCTTGAAAAATACGCCTGCCGCGAGCGCCGCTTCGGCGGCGTCGCCGAGCCTACGTTGGCGGTCGGTTCCTGATGCAGACTGAACTTAAGCTTCGTATCGCTTCGGGCGTGGTCCTCGCAGCGGTGACACTGGCGGCGACCTGGTTCGGCGGTTTGGCGTTTCAGTTGCTGTCGGCGCTGATTGCGCTGCTCGTCTATTATGAGTGGTCGACGATCACGGACCTCCAGGAGCGGGATTTCCAAGGCAATGCCGTTGGCTGGCTGGGCGTCGTGATCATCGCCGGCCTGATCGTGACCGGCTATATCGGCTACAGCCTGCCGGTCCTGGCCGCTTTTGTAGTTCTCACTGTCCTTTGGGTATTTCTGCAGAAGACCAGTTGGTGGCTGCCGGGCGGCATCGCCTATGCCGGGCTGACCGGCATTTCGCTTGCGGCCCTTCGCGGCGCCGACGATCTTGGCTTGATGGCGACGCTGTTCGTCTTTGCCGTCGTCTGGGCGACCGACATCTTCGCCTATTTTACCGGCCGCGCGATCGGTGGACCGAAGCTCGCGCCACGCATATCGCCCGGCAAGACATGGTCGGGTGCCATCGGTGGTACAATTTGCGGCATCGTTGCCGGTGTTGCCGTCTTTATGGCTTATTTTTCACTGCAAGATCTCCGCATTCCGATCATTGCGCTGGTGCTTTCCGTCGCCAGCCAAGTGGGAGACTTGTTCGAATCCTTCATCAAGCGCCGTTTTGGGGTGAAGGATTCCAGCCGTCTCATTCCGGGGCATGGCGGCGTTATGGATCGGGTCGACGGGTTGATTTTCGCGTGTGTCGCGGCGTTGATTCTGGTCATGATTCAGTATTTCGTCAGCGATGGGCGCCAGATCGCTTTCGGATCCGTCCTGTATAGCCTTTGAGCTTAGGCCCGCGGGTGCTTGAGGAACGTTCATGACATATCTGCTTGATGCCCTTCAGATTCTGACCGGCTACGTCGTCCCATTTCTTCTGGTGCTGACGCTGCTGGTCTTTGTGCACGAGATGGGCCACTACCTCGTCGGCCGCTGGTCGGGCATCCGCATTCTGGCTTTTTCGATCGGCTTTGGCCCTGAGCTCGTCGGCTGGACCGATCGGCACGGAACGCGGTGGAAACTGGCGGCGATTCCCCTTGGCGGTTACGTCAAGTTCTACGGCGACGAGGATGCGGCGAGCGTGCCGGACTACAAGCGCCTGGAGGCGCTGGCGCCGGAAGAGCGCAGTCAGACCTTCCTCGGCGCCAAATTGTGGAAGCGTGCGGCAACCGTCGCCGCCGGACCGATCGCAAACTTCATTCTCGCCATCGCCATCTTTGCCGTGCTGTTTTCCGTCTACGGGCGTCAGGTCGCCGATCCGGTGGTTGCGCGGGTGAATGAGAACAGTGCTGCTGCGCAAGCAGGTGTCGTGCCGGGAGACCGTCTGATTTCGATCGACGGCACTCCGGTCGTCACCTTCGACGACGTTCGCCGCTACGTCAGTGTTCGCCCGGAAATGCCGATTTCGATCCGAATCGAACGCAACGGCGCGATGCTCGATCTGTCCATGGTGCCGCAGCGTACCGAGCTCACGGATCAGTTTGGCAACAAGATGGAAATCGGCGTCATCGGTATCCTGACCGATCAGGAAGCCGGCAATTTCCGCACGGTCAACTATGGTCCGATTGAGGCCGTCGGGCAGGGCGTCCTGCAAAGCTGGCACGTTGTCACCGGTACTTTCGACTATCTCTCCAATGTCGTGACCGGGCGGATGAAGGCGGATCAGATCGGCGGACCGATCCGCGTCGCCAAGGTCTCGGGACAGATGGCGACGCTTGGAATTCCGTTTTTGCTGAATATTGCCGCGATCCTGTCTGTTTCCATAGGATTGCTTAACCTCATGCCCGTTCCGGTGCTTGATGGCGGCCACTTGATGTTCTATGCGGTTGAGGCCTTGCGCGGAAGGCCGGTGGGCCCGGCCGCGCAGGATGTCGCCTACCGGATCGGTTTTGCCATGGTGCTGATGCTCATGGTCTTTGCCACCTGGAACGACATATCGATGTTCTTCGGCTAGCGTTCGGCCGGGGAAACGGCGAGGGGGATTTCGACGGATACTGTGAACGATTGGTTTTCAACGGCTTGCGACGAAAGGTTTTGTTTACGATAAATCGAAGCTGTAGTGGCCGTTAAGCCACGGTTCGAATTGAAGTAAACAGAAATTAACGAGCTGGCTTGCTTGTATGGGAAAAGCGGTTAAAACGGCAACCGTGACCGGAGTCGGCACGAAACTGCCGCGCGACGTTTGGAAAAGGTAAGATTTGAACATGAAAGCTGGTTCAAGGTTTTTGAACGCGGTGTCGGCGGCTGCGCTGTCAACAAGCATTGTTGTTTCCGGCGCTGGTGTTGGGTTGCTCGCAGGCACGTCCGTTGCAGAAGCTGCGGTCATCAATCGTGTCGAAGTGCGCGGCGCCACGCGCGTCAGCGCTGAGACGGTTCGCGCCAACATCACGATCGTTCCGGGCAAGAGCTTCAACAACACCGACATCGACGCTTCCGTGAAGCGCCTGTATGCGACCGGCTACTTCTCCGACGTCAGCATCAACGTTTCCGGCGGCACGCTGGTCGTCAGCGTCAGCGAGAATCAGCTCGTCAACCAGGTCGTCTTCAACGGCAACCGCAAGATCAAGGACGACAAGCTGCAGGGCGTTGTGCGCACGCAGCCGCTCGGTCCTTATAGCGAAGCGACGGTTGAGACGGACATTCAGTCGATCAAGGACGCCTATGCGGCGATCGGTCGTGGCGATGTCACGGTGACGACGCAGGTCGTTCCTGTGGCCGAAGGTCGCGTCAACCTCGCGTTCGTCATCAACGAAGGCGAGCGCACCAAGATTTCTCAGATCAACTTCGTCGGCAACGAAGCGTACAGCGACGGTCGCCTGCAGTCGGTCATCGCGACGAAGGAATCGGGCATCTTCTCCTTCATTACGCGGAAGGACGTCTACAATCCCGACAAGCTGCGCGCGGACGAAGAACTGTTGCGTCAGTTCTACTACAACCGCGGCTACGCCGACTTCCAGGTCGTTACCTCGGATGCGACCCTGAATGAAGCGACCAACGAATACACGGTGACGATCACCGTCGAAGAAGGTCCGCGCTACGACTTTGGTTCCGTCAACGTCGAATCGACCGTTGAGGGCATCAACGCCGAAGAACTGAAGGGGCTTATCGTCAGCCGTCAGGGTTCGGTCTACAAGGCCAAGGACGTTCAGGCGACGATGACCGAGATCTCGAAGCGCGTCGCTTCGGCTGGCTACCCGTTCGCTCGCGTCACGCCTCGCGGCAACCGCGATCTCGGCAACCACACGATCGCCGTCGACTACCTCGTCGACCAGGGCGAGCGCGCCTATGTCGAGCGAATCGAAATCCGCGGCAACACCCGTACCCGCGACTACGTTATCCGTCGCGAGTTCGACATGGGTGAAGGCGACGCCTTCAACCAGGAAATGGTAGCGCGCGCCAAGCGTCGTCTCGAGGCTCTCGGTTACTTCTCGACTGTCAACGTTTCGACCGCTCCGGGCAGCGCCGCTGACCGTGTTGTTGTGATCGTCGACGTACAGGATCAGTCGACCGGTTCGTTCGGTATCGGTGCAGGTTACTCCGCCGGTAGCGGTGGTGGCTTCCTCGTCGAAGCTTCGATCGAAGAGAAGAACTTCCTCGGTCGCGGTCAGTACATCCGCGTCGCCGCTGGTCGTGGCGACGAAAGCCGGACGTACAACGTTTCGTTCACCGAGCCGTATTTCCTTGGCTACCGTCTGGCTGCAGGCTTCGACGTCTTCAAGAACGAAAACGACTTCGATGACGACAACTATAGCTACGAAGATCAGGGCTTCAGCCTGCGCGTGACCGCGCCGATCACCGAGAACCTGTCGACGACGCTGCGTTACAATTTCACGCAGTTCGACTATAGCGGTAACGTCGCGAAGCTTTCTTCGCCGTACGTTCGCGCGGTCGAGGGTGGCAATTGGGTTCGTTCGTCGGTCTCGCAGTCGATCACCTACAACACGCTCGACGATGCGCAGCTGCCGCATGACGGCATTCTCGCGACCTTCACGCATGAATTCGCCGGCCTCGGTGGTGACTCCGACTTCTACAAGATGACCGGTAAGGCCAAGTGGTACTACACCGTTAACGACGAAGCCGACATCATCGCTTCGCTCGGCGGTAGCGCCGGCCATATCTTCGAAACCGGTAGCGATCTGCAGGTCTTCGACCAGTTCCAGCTCGGCACCAGCGACATCCGTGGCTTCGAGCGTAACGGTGTTGGTCCTCGGGACAAGGCAACGGGCGATGCGCTCGGCGGTACGACCTACTTCACGGCTTCGGCCGAGGCGACGTTCCCGCTTCCGGGTATCCCGCGTGACAGCGGCTTCCGCGGTGCGGTCTTCGCTGATGCCGGCACGCTTTACAGCAACCAGGTCCAGATGGCCCCGGGCGAGACCGTGCAGGGCAACAACTCGTCGCTGCGTGCATCGGTCGGTGTTGGTCTGATCTGGGCTTCACCCTTCGGTCCGCTGCGCGTCGACTACGCATGGCCGATCGCCAAGGAAGATTTCGACAAGGTTCAGAACTTGAAGTTCGGTATTTCCTCGTCGTTCTGATAAGAAGCAGTCCAGAACTGCCAGAAAAGATCGTTCTGGAGTGTACATGGAACAGAACTGGTTTTTTCCGCCCCACGATGGGATCCGCCTGGGCGACCTGGCGGATCGAATTGGGGCGGAATTGGTGGATGTCGCGGTCGCTGACCGTGCTGTCCGCTCCGTAGCGCCGGTCTATCGGGCAAAGCCCGGGGACGTCTGCTATATGTTGTCTCGCAAGAGCCGTGCCGAACTCGAAACGTGTGAGGCATCGGCGATCATTTGCGATAAGACGATTTCGTCTCTCGTCCCTGCACATATTCCCGTCCTTTTGACAGCGCGCCCGCACACGGCCTTTGCGCTTGCTGGCACGTTGTTGCACGAGATTGCGATGCGTCCGGCTCGCAATACGAGCCTGCGCGGCATCGCGCCTGGCGCGTTCGTGGATCCGACCGCGCGGCTTGAAGACGATGTCGAGGTCGAACCGACGGCTGTGGTTGGTGCTGGCGCCGAGATCGGCCGCGGCACGCGGATCGCGGCCGGCGCGGTCATCGGCCCAGGCGTGCGCATCGGTCGCGAGTGCACGATTGCCGCAGGTGCAAGCGTGCTTTGCGCTCTCGTCGGCAACAGCGTGATCATTCACCCCGGCGCTCGCATCGGTCAGGACGGCTTCGGCTATGCGCCGGGTCCGAAAGGCGGGATGATCAAGATCGTTCAGGTCGGACGGGTGATCATTCAGGATCATGTCGAGATCGGCGCGAATACGACCATCGACCGTGGCACGATGGATGACACAGTGATCGGCGAGGGTACGAAGATCGACAATCTCGTTCAGATCGGTCACAACGTGCGCATTGGTCGCTATTGCGGCATCGTCAGCGGGGTCGGCATCGCCGGCAGCACAAAGATCGGCGATGGCGTCATGATCGGCGGCGGCAGCGGCGTCAATGGCCATATCACGGTTGGTGATGGCGTCCAGATCGCCGCCATGAGCGGCGTGGCGGCTGATGTTCCCGCCGGCGAACGGTACGGCGGTATTCCAGCGCGCCCGATGCGTGATTTCCTGCGCGACGTTGCGGAAATGGCCATGCGGGCAGAGGAAAGACAGAAAAAGAAGAAGGGCGGCGCGAATGAGTGAAGCAGCAACGGTTCTCGGCACGGCGGATATTCAGGAAATCCTGAAACTGCTTCCCCATCGCTACCCATTTCTGCTCGTCGATCGCATCATCGAGATCGACGGCGACAATTCGGCGATCGGCATCAAGAACGTTTCGGCGAACGAGCCGCATTTCACCGGCCACTTCCCGGAGCAGCCGATCATGCCGGGCGTCCTGCTGGTCGAGGGCATGGCGCAGACCGCCGGCGCGATCTGCGCCCGCAAGGTGGGAACCGGCACGAACCTGGTCTATTTCATGACCATCGACAATGCCCGTTTCCGCAAGCCGGTCGTGCCCGGAGATCGCGTCGAATTCCATGTCGTGAAGCAGAAGCAGCGCGGCAATATCTGGAAATTTCACTGTGACGCAAAAGTTGACGGGCAACTTGTCGCAGAAGCTGATATCGGCGCGATGATAGTCAGCAAGGAAGACGCCTGAACATGATTGCAGCATCTGCGAAGATCCACCCGTCCTCGATCGTCGAGAGCGGTGCTGTGATCGGCGAGAACGTCAAGATCGGCCCGTTTTGCTACATCGGGCCGAAAGTCGTTCTGGGCGACGATATCGAGCTTCTCAGCCATGTCGTGGTGATCGGCCGGACGACCGTCGGCAAGGGAACGAAGATTTTCCCGAACGCCGTGGTCGGCGGTGATTCCCAGAGCGTTCACCACAGCGCCGTCGATACCGAGCTTCTGATCGGCACCAATTGCACGATCCGTGAAGGCGTGACGATGAACACCGGAACCGTCGAGCATGGCGGTAAGACGGTCGTCGGCGATAACAATCTCTTTCTCGCCAACTCGCACGTGGCGCATGATTGCCGCCTCGGCAGCAACATCATCCTGTCCAACAATGTGATGCTGGCGGGCCATGTCACGGTCGAAGATCGCGTCATTCTCGGCGGCGGCTGTGCGGTCCACCAGTTCACCCGCGTCGGCCGTCAGGCCTTTGTCGGCGGTCTGTCAGCTGTCAGCTACGACGTCATTCCCTATGGCATGCTCAACGGCAATCCCGGCCTGCTGAGCGGTCTGAATGTCGTCGGCATGAGCCGGGCTGGCATCGATCGTGCAACGATCCATGTGGTTCGCCGCGCCTACAAGCAGATCTTCGAAGGGCCGGAATCGATCCGCGCCAATGCCGCAGCGATTCGCGAAGACTATATGGATTGCGCGCCGGTCATGGAAATCCTCGATTTCATCGGCGCCGAGAGCGACCGCGCGCTATCTTCGCCGCAACGCGGCAAGGCCTGACCGTGATGTCTTCTGCTGCGAGCCGCGCGGCGACCAGCGGCCGGCTCGCAATCATCGCTGGTGGCGGCGCGCTGCCTCATCACGTCGCCGAAGCGGTTCGTGCACGCGGCGAAGATCCCTACATCATCGCGCTCACGCGTGAAGCGGAAGAATCCGATTGGGTCGATTTTGACCATTCGGTTCTGGCGATCGGCGATTTCGCCAATATCAGCCGCACATTCAAAGAAGAGGGCATCGACCGCGTCGTCTTGTCCGGGTGGGTTCGGCGTCGGCCGGAGTGGCGCGATATCCGCCCGACGTTGCGGACCCTCGCAAAGATACCGTCAGTGCTGAAGACCTTGGTCTCGGGCGGGGACGATGCGGTTCTGCGCATGGCGATGCAGCTGATCGAGGCAAGCGGCGCGCACGTCATCGGCGTGCACGAGGTGGTACCCAATCTCCTGGCCGAATCGGGCCCCATCGGTGCTGTGAACCCTGACGGTGACGACCAACGCGACATAGAAGCGGGCATCGCTGCGGCCAACGCGCTCGGCGCGCTCGACGTGGGGCAGGGGGCGGTTGCGGTCGGCGGGCGTGTCGTAGCGCTCGAGGGCGCCGAGGGCACGGACGCCATGCTGGAGCGCGTCGCCGTCTTGAAGGCGGAGGGCCGCGTCTCTTCGCGCCGGCGCGGCGTTCTCGTCAAACTTTGCAAGCCGGGACAGGATCTGCGCGCGGATCTGCCGTCGATCGGCCCGTCCACCATCGCGCTTGCCGAGCGGGCCGGTCTTGCCGGTGTTGCCGTCGAAGCCGGACGGGCGCTGGTGCTGGAACGTAGCGAAGTGGTCAAGGTCGCCGATCAAGCGGGGCTTTTTGTCGCCGGAGTGGAGCGCACGTCCGGAGGTATCAGACGATGAACGCGCCACGTTACAAGCTCGCAGTGATCGCGGGTGAAGTTTCCGGCGACCTTCTGGGTGCCGATCTCGTCCGCGCGCTTCGGGCGCAAAGCCATTCCGACGTCGAACTCGTCGGGGTCGGCGGCGAGGCGCTGGAGGCCGAGGGCCTTCGCTCGTTGTTCGACTATTCCGAACTGTCGATCATGGGCTTCACCCAGGTGCTCGCCCGTCTGCCGAAGCTGATCATGCGTATTCGCCAAACGGCAAAGGCGATCATCGCAGCCCGACCCGACGCGCTTCTGATCATTGATAGCCCGGATTTCACCCACCGCGTGGCGCGAAAAGTGCGCGCCGCATTGCCGGATCTGCCCGTCATCAACTACGTCTGCCCGAGCGTCTGGGCCTGGAAGCCGGAGCGAGCACCGCGCATGCGCGGCTACGTCGATCACGTGCTCGCCGTCTTGCCGTTCGAGCCGGAGGCGATGGAGCGGCTGCAAGGCCCCCCGACCACTTATGTCGGCCATCGCCTTGCAAGCGACGCCAATGTGCTCGCCGTTCGCGCAAGCCGCCAGCCGCGCCTTGCGGGCGCCAAGGACGGGCGTGTTGAGACATGCCTTCTATTGCCGGGCTCGCGCTCCAGCGAGGTCGGTCGCCTGCTGCCGATCTTCCGCGCGACAGTCGAGGAACTCGAAGCCCGCCATCCGGGAATTCGCTTCCTGCTCCCGACCGTCCCGCGCCAGGAGAAGCTGGTGCGGGAAATTACCGCATCCTGGACGATCCAGCCGGAAATTTCCGTCGGTGCGGCCGACAAATGGGCGGCCTTCGATCGAGCCGACGCGGCGATTGCTGCTTCGGGTACGGTCATTCTGGAACTCGCTTTGGCTGGCGTGCCCGTGGTTTCAACCTATGCGCCGGATTTCCTGGTGAAGTTCCTGCACAAGCGCATCCGCATCTGGAGTGGCGCACTGCCGAACCTGATCGCGGATTTCCCGATCGTCCCGGAATATTTCGGCGAATCGATCCGCCCCGGGGCCTTGACGCGCTGGACGGAGCGGCTTTCGGGCGCAACGGCGCAGCGGGCCTCGATGCTCGACGGTTACGCGCTGGTGCAGCAGCGCATGACGACCGATCATCCGCCGGGCGAGATGGCAGCCAAGATCGTTCTTGGCTATCTCAACAAGAGCAAGCCGTAAGACTTAGCGCCGCCCGAGCGCGCGATTGCCGCAATACTTCTGAAGATGGTGCCTGGTGCAAAGTGTGCGCTAGGGTGGCGTTGTGTTGCCGCCATTGCGAGACCGGCCACAACTGGTCAGAAACGTCGATCCTAGCCTGCAAAAACAAAAGCCCGGTCATCGCTGACCGGGCTTTGTTGTCTCTGCTGATTTGTCAGTCTTAGCGCTTGGAAACCGGCACGTAGTCGCGCTGCGGAGCGCCGACATAGAGCTGGCGCGGACGGCCGATGCGCTGTTCCGGATCCTCGATCATCTCGTTCCACTGCGCGATCCAGCCGACGGTACGGGCAAGCGCGAAGAGAACGGTGAACATGGTGGTGGGGAAGCCGAGAGCCTTCAGCGTGATGCCCGAGTAGAAGTCGATGTTCGGGTAGAGCTTCTTCTCGATGAAGTACTCGTCGGTGAGCGCGATGCGTTCGAGTTCCATCGCCACTTCGAGAAGCGGATCGTCCTTGTGGCCGAGTTCGGCGAGCACTTCATGCGTGGTCTTCTGCATGATCTTGGCGCGCGGATCGTAGTTCTTGTAGACGCGGTGACCGAAGCCCATCAGGCGGAACGGATCGTTCTTGTCCTTGGCGCGGGCGATGAATTCCGGAATACGGTCGGCCGTGCCGATTTCGGCAAGCATGTTGAGCGCCGCTTCGTTGGCGCCGCCGTGAGCCGGGCCCCAGAGGCAGGCGATGCCGGCCGCGATGCAGGCGAACGGGTTGGCACCCGACGAGCCGGCGAGGCGAACCGTCGAGGTCGAAGCGTTCTGTTCGTGGTCGGCGTGCAGGATGAAGATACGGTCCATGGCGCGCGACAGAACCGGGTTGACGACATATTCTTCGCAGGGAACGGCAAAGCACATGCGCAGGAAGTTCGAGGCGTAGTCGAGGTCGTTCTTCGGGTAAACGAAGGGCTGGCCGATGTGGTACTTGTAGGCCATGGCCGCAATCGTCGGCATCTTGGCGATCATGCGCAGCGACGCAACCATGCGCTGGTGCGGATCGGTGATGTCGGTCGAGTCGTGGTAGAAGGCAGAAAGCGCGCCGACGCAGCCGCACATGACGGCCATCGGGTGTGCGTCGCGGCGGAAGCCGGTGAAGAAGCGCGACATCTGCTCATGCACCATGGTGTGGTGCGTGACGCGATAGTCGAAGTCAGCCTTTTGCGCCTTCGTCGGCAGTTCGCCGTAAAGCAGCAGGTAGCAGACTTCCAGGAAGTCGCCGTGCTCGGCGAGCTGTTCGATCGGATAGCCGCGGTGGAGCAGCACGCCTTCGTCGCCGTCGATATAGGTGATCTTGGATTCGCACGACGCCGTCGACGTGAAGCCCGGGTCGTAGGTGAACATCTTTGTCTGCTTGTAGAGCGAGCCGATGTCCACGACGTCAGGGCCGATGGACCCAGATCGCACCGGAAGATCCGCCGACTTTCCATCGAGTGTTACAACCGCGGTTTTATCAGTCATCGGACCCTCCGTCTTATGGCAACGTGGCACACAGACGTGCCACGACAATGAACGTTGCGAATTTGCTATATGATTTATTTTCGACTGCCAAGCTGTACGAAAGGCAAATTGTGCGATGCGAAAATGTGCATATGGCGACGCAATAATGGCATGTTACGGCAATAAGTCCAAAGAGATCAATAAGCTCGTCCGATGATGGTGCGGTACCATTCTATATAGGTTTGCCGCTTTTTTCGGCAGATAGCGCCTCGGTTGCAGTTGCGCTGCGTTGGTTGCATGATCGACCGCGAAGTCAGGGTCCAAAGTGCGGGCGCAATGAGCGAAACGGAAATTCGGCAAGCGTCGCTCGACGTCGAACGCGGAAGCTTCAGGCTTCCCGAATCCGATGCCGCCGTTGTCGCCGCGACATTACCTACGCGAGGCCGGTTCTTCCTGTTTCTCCGGCCATCGTGGCAAGCAATTGCGGGCCGCGCAGCTCGTTTCCGGCCTGCCGCGCTTAAACCGGCATTCCTCGCCGCGATCGAAGAGGAACGGGCATTCGGTCACGGTTTCGTGTTGATCCCGGTGTTCTTGATCTTCGGCGTGCTCGCCTGGCTGGCGCTGCCCTTCGATATCCGGATTGCCAATCTTGCAGTGCTGCTGTGCATTTTCGGAATAGCAGCGCTGGCCTGTCGGTGGCGGCTGGCGCCTTTGAGGGCTCCGTTGATTGCGGTTACGCTCTTCATCTGCGGCATGCTGCTGGTCGCGATCGAGACGTGGTGCATCGACACGGTTGTTCTCGACGCTCCGGTGACCACGAACCTGCGGGGCGTGGTCTTTTCGCGCGAGCAGGACGATCGCGGCCGCTGGCGCTACGGGCTGGAGATCGAGGAAACGAGCCGGCCAAAGCTGCGCCGCCAGCCGCTGAAGGCGACGCTGGTGACGCGGGGCTCCGGAGAGCCGTTTCCGCTCGGCGCGATGGTCGAGGGCAGGGCGCGGCTGTCTCCGCCCTCGGGTCCGGCGCTGCCCGGCCTGAACGATTTCGCCTTCGACAGCTATTTCAAGGGAATCGGCGCCGTCGGGTTTTTCTACGGCGCGCCCAAACTATCCGAGAAGGTGGCGACCGAAGAGCCCGAGGCGGCTTTCTCGCTGCGTTCGGCAGCGGCGAAAACGATGGCCGCAATGCGGGAAACGGTTGGCGAGAGGATCCGCGCCTCGATCGGCGGCGATACCGGCGCGCTTGCGGCGGCTCTGGTGACCGCAGAGGAAAGGGCCATCAGCCGGGAGACGGTCGAGGTGCTGCGACAGGCGGGGCTAGCGCATGTGCTGGCGATCTCCGGCCTCAACATGGCGCTGGCAGCCGGCACGTTTCTGATCGGCGCACGCACTGCTCTCAGCATGGTTCCGGGGCTGGCGCACCGTGTGCCGATCAAGAAGGTTGCCGCTGCCGGTGCGCTGCTGATGGTCTGCCTCTACATCCTCATTTCCGGCGGCGCCGTATCGGCACTTCGCGCCTGGATCATGATCTCGATCATGCTGGTCGCGGTGTTTTTCGACCGCATGTCGATCAGCCTGCGCAACGTCGCGCTCGCCGCAATCGTCATCGTGGTTCTCATGCCTTCGGCTGTGGCCGGGCCAGGCTTCCAGATGTCCTTCGCCGCCACCCTGGCGCTGGTTGCCGGCTACGGGCGCTGGCGCGAACGGCGCACCGGCAAGGCCGAAGCGGCTGGCGGCCGCAGCAAGGGGCGCCTCATCACCGGCGTCGCCGCAGGCATCCTCATCACCTCGCTCATCGGCGGCCTGGCAACGTCGGTCTATTCGATCGCCTACTTCCACAGGCTGCCGGCCTATGGCCTGCTCGCAAACATTCTCACCATGCCGCTGATCAGCATCGTGATCATGCCCTTCGGTCTGTTCGCCATGCTGCTAATGCCGTTCGGGCTTGAGCATCTGCCTTTGATGGCGATGGCGTGGGGTCTCGATCGGATGCTCGACGTCGCCCGGTTCGTGACGTCGCTCGATGGCGAGGTCGTGACCGGCCGCATCGGACCCATCGGCTTCGTGCTGATCGCGATCGGCGGTGTTTTTCTCTGCGTGCTGCGCAGTTGGCTGGCAATCTCTGGCATCGTGCTGATCTGTGCAGGCTTCTTCAGCCTGGCATTGGAAGATGGGAGCCGGCCCGACATCGTGATCGCCGAGGACGGACGCATTCTCGGTCTGGTCACGGATGATGCCATCGCAACGAACCGGCCGCGCCCGCCGGACTTCATATTTTCGCAATGGCAACGGGCGCTCGCCGTGGGGGAGCACGAGCGGCCGGTCATGCTCCCGCCTGCAGCCGATGATCTTTACCCGGCTATGGAACAGGCGGTCCGACGAGCGCCGCCGATCGATGGAGAGAAGGCTACGGCGATCCGTGCGGATTTTTCATCGGCCATCGAGGCAAGCCGGCCAGGTCGATTTGTCTGCCGCGACAAGCAATGGTGTGCGGCGCGCAGCGCCATCGGCTGGACGATCGTCACCCTCGAAAACCCGCGCCTCTTTCCCGCCCTGTGCGATCAGGCAGACCTGATCGTGGTCGCCGCGCGGGTCGATGTGGAAGCGTGCGCGCCGCGCCGAGCCCGCATCGTCGACGCACGGACGCTGCGCCGCACGGGCGCAATCGAAATTCGGGCGGAGCAGCAGGAAGGGCAGGGCTCACCCGTCATGCAAATCCGGCCGGCTTTCACGACGCTTGCCCGTCCCTGGGAGCGCCATCGCACCTATGATTGGCGCAGCGACACCTTCATCGAAGATCAGCCGACGCCCTGAAAACGCCTGTCCAGTTCCGGCTATGGGTGGTTGCGAAATTATTCTTGATTGATAAACTCCACAAATCCTTGTCATTCGGTTTTCCTTTGCTTAAAGAGCCCCGGAAGCGCGCAAGGGTAGCGGCGGATGACGGAAAACCCTTCGCCCTGACACGACGAAATGGACCAGTACGTGAGGAACGAGATGCCGAGACGAGCCCGATCGACGATCAATTTGTTGGCAGCCGCGATGCTGGTCCTGTCCTCCGCAGCTTCGCCAACGGCCGCCTTGGCCCAAGCGACGACGCAGGCACCCGCGGTTAATGGTACGCAAAGCGGCGCAACAGCGCCGTCCGAATCCGCGCCGACGGCAGAAAGTCAGGGCACGGCCGTAACCGTTCCGCCGGCGGAACCGGCGACACAGGCGCAGCCGACACTGCAAGCTCCTGCCGCTACGTCGGGCGAGGGGGCGCCGGTAGCCGTTGAAGGCGCCCCGGTGACGGCGGAAAGCACGCCTGGAACGGGCGAGGGTGCAGCAAGCCAAGTGTTGCCGCATGATCTTTCGCCGATTGGCATGTTCATGGCCGCCGACGTGGTGGTGAAGAGCGTGATGATTGGCCTTGCGCTGGCGTCCGTCGCCACCTGGGCGATCTTTGTGGTCAAGCTGCTGGAACTCTTTGGCGCCAAGGCGCGCCTGACGCGCGCAGTTCGCCTGCTGTCGGCTGCCAACGGCCTGGCAGACGTCAAGGGAGCCTTTGACGGCAAGTCGGGACCGGCGCCCGAAATGGTCGCCGCGGCGATCGACGAAATGGCCCGCTCGGAGGCGGTGATCGACCATGCGCCGACAGGCGGCCTGAAGGAGCGTGTTTCCTCGCTTCTGACCCGCATCGAGGTTCGCGCCGGTAAGCGCATGACAAGTGGCACCGGCATCCTGGCCTCGATCGGCTCCGTCGGCCCGTTCGTCGGCCTTTTCGGCACGGTCTGGGGGATCATGAATTCCTTCATCGGCATCAGCAAGGCACAGACGACCAATCTGGCGATCGTGGCGCCGGGCATCGCGGAGGCGCTTTTGGCGACCGCTATCGGCCTGGTGGCGGCGATCCCGGCCGTCGTCATCTACAACTATTTTGCCCGCTCGGTCGGTGGCTACAAGGTCATTCTCGCCGATGCTGCGGCGGCCGTGGAACGGCTCGTCAGCCGCGACCTCGACCATCGCCTGGCCCGCAAGGCGCAGCCGCGCCGCCAGGACTTCGGTCACACCGAGACGACCATCGCAAGGATCGGGTGACCTATGGCCGGAAAAATCAGCGACGGTGGCGGCGATCTCGATGAAAACGCCGAGATCAACGTCACCCCCTTCATCGACGTCATGCTGGTGCTGTTGATCATTTTCATGGTGGCGGCGCCGCTCGCCACCGTGGACATGAAGGTGGACCTGCCGCAATCGGCCGCAAAGCCGGCTCCGCGGGACGACAAGCCGGTCTTCGTGACTTTGAAGGCCGATCTGGCTCTGGCGATCGGCAACGATGAGACGGCGCGCGAGAGCTTTGCCGACGAGTTGAAGCGCCTGACCGAAGGCAATACAGAGACGCGCGTTCTGCTGCGCGCGGACAAAGCCGTCGACTACGGTGAGCTGATGACGGTGATGAACCTCATTCAGAACGCCGGCTACACCAAGATTGCCCTCGTTGGGCTGGAAGGCGCGCCGGGACGCTGATCCCGGCCGGCAATCGTGTTGCCTCCGCCATTCGCAGTGCAATTCCCTCCCGTTTTTCCGGCGCAGATTGCCGCTATCGCTTGAAACCGGCCGGGCGCCGATTTATGAGCTTACCTCAAAGGCTTTCCGACGGGAGCCAGAAGACGATCGTGCGTGCTTGCCCGAAAGCGGGCGCCGCGCCTATCCGGACACGAGGGCACTACCATGAATTTCGAAGCAGCGCGCACCAAGATGGTGGACAACCAGATCCGCACGACGGATGTCACGTCCCACTCGGTCCTGTCCGCGTTCCTGAGCGTGCCGCGCGAGGAGTTCGTGCCTGCCAAGATGAAAGAGCTTGCCTACATCGACACGGATATCTCGCTTGAGGTTACCAATGGCAACGCACCGCGTTTCCTGATGGAGCCGTCGCCGCTCGCCAAGCTTCTCCAGCTGGCCGAAATCGCCAAGTCCGATGTCGTCCTGGAGATCGGCTGCGGCACCGGCTACGCGTCCGCACTGCTGTCACAGGTTGCAGGTTCGGTCGTTGCGCTCGAAAGCGATGAAGGCCTCGCCGCCACCGCGACGGAAACGCTGTCTCGCCTCGGCTACGACAACATCGCCGTCGTGACCGGCGAACTCGAGAAGGGATATGCCGCCGAGGCACCCTATGACGTGATCTTCGTTCACGGCTCGGTCGAAGTCCTGCCGACCGCTTTGTTCGAGCAGCTGCGCGATGGCGGGCGGCTGGTCGTCGTTGAAGGATTTGGCAATGCTTCTCGCGCTAAACTCTATGTGCACGAGCACGGAAAGACGTCCGAGCGCCCCGATTTCAACACCGCGGTCAAGCCGCTTCCCGGCTTCCGTCGTGCACAGGAATTTGTTTTTTGAGGTCCCGCTTATTGAGGGATATCAACAATTAATTGCGTTGCTAAAATAACAATGTTGCCAATTCGCAACGCGGTACTTGTTTCTTTTTGAAATGGCTGCGCAGAGTATGGCTGCGCAGTTGTCGGAATGCTGATTCCGGGTTTCAAAGAGTGCAGTGGTAGTGATTTGCTCACCAGTGGGCGGTGTGAGCGCTTCATCGCCGTGTCTAGTTGGGGTCGCTTTTTGCACAAAGAGCGGCGCCGCGGAAATAGAGGGCAGGCTCTGCCGCCCCGATCGGAGAGAGAAGTAATGGTGTCGATTGTCCGCAAAGCGGCCCTCCTGGCCGCCGTTTCGACAAGCTTGCTGCTTGCACCGCACGCAGTACTGGCCGAAACGATCTTCGGCGCAATGGCCAAAGCCTACGCAAACAACCCTGACCTGAACGCCGCGCGGGCCGGCCTCAGGGCGACCGACGAGAGCGTGCCGATTGCCAAGTCCGGCTTTCGCCCCCAGGTGGCGGCATTCGCGTCCGGAACGCTTTCGACCATCGACAGAGAAAAGACCCTGAGCGAAGACCTCCACCAGGGACAGGTCGGCATCACCGTAAACCAGATGGTGTTTGACGGCTTTCAGACGCTGAACAATGTGCGCGCCGCTGAATCGAACGTCTTTGCGACCCGCGAATCGCTGCGCGCCAACGAGATATCGATTCTCCTTTCGGCCGCGACCATCTATTCCAACATCGCGCGCGACCAGCAGCTCGTATCGATCCGCAAGCAGAACATCGCCTTCCTTCAGGAGCAGGTTAACGCGGCGAAAGCCCGTCTCGATGTGGGCGAAGGCACCCGAACGGACGTGAGCCTCGCCGAAGCCTCGCTCGCCAACGCCCAGTCGCAGCTTATCGTCGCCGTCGCTCAGTTGAAGCAGAGCGAAGCGACCTATGTACAGATCGTCGGCGATGTGCCGCGCGGCATCAAGCAGGCTTCGCCGGCTTCGAAGGCCCTGCCGCGCACGCTCGATCAGGCCGTCGCGACAGGTCTGCGCGAAAGCCCGATCATTCTGTCGGCGCAGTACTCCGTTGATTCGGCCGGTTATCAGGTCAAGTCGGCGGAAGGCACGATGCTCCCCGGTGTGACGCTGCAGGGCCAGGTTGGCCGCACCACCGGCAATGCCAGCCAGTTCGATAGCAATGCATCGAGCATTACGGCTCGCCTCGAAGTTCCGATCTATCAGGGTGGCGCCGAGTACGGCCAGATCCGCCAGGCCAAGGAACGTCTCGGCCAGCAGCGCATCCTCGTCGATTCGGCGCGTGCGGCGGTACAGCAGACTATTGTCTCCGCCTATGCTCAGCTGGAAGCCGCGATTGCGCGCATCTCCGCCAACAAGGCGCAGATCTCCGCCGCCAAGCTGGCTCTCGATGGCGTGATCGAAGAGCGCAAGGTCGGCCAGCGTACAACACTCGACGTGCTTGATTCGCAGCAGGACGTGCTTCAGGCACAGGAACTTCTGGCCGTTGCCCAGCGCGACGCGGTCGTTGCGAGCTATTCGCTGCTTGCTGCCGCCGCGCGGCTGACCGTGAAGGATCAGGGCCTGCAGGTTGCCGAATACCGTGCCGAAGAGCACTACGAAGTGGTCAAGGACAAGTGGTTCGGTCTGCGAACCGTTGACGGTCGCTAAGGCGTCCGTTCGCATCATTGAGCACCTGCTAACGCCTCGGGTCTTCCCCGGGGCGTTTCTATTTTTTCCCCTGAAAACAAATCTGTGCAAGAATCCTAAGCGTTGATTCGTGGCGTATGTTTCGTTCGCGAACTCACTTAAGGTTTGTCGGAAATCGGCGCATGTCCAGTTTTGGGACACATGTCTGCCGCGTCAAACGAGGATGGAAATGGCACAGCTCAATGTCGCGCGTGAACCGTCGATGGATGAAATCCTGGCATCCATTCGCAAGATCATTGAGAGCAACGAACCCGGGCAAGCCGGATTTGCGCCGCAGGAGCAGTTCGAGGACGAGGGCAACGACGAGATCGAGCTGACCATCGACAGCGAGATCGAGACGATCGCCTTTGGCCGACGCGATGAGGCGCCCAAGGCCGCGTTTGTCGAACCGGTCGTGGACAGCCAGGCCGGGCTGTCGGAGCCGTCGCCGGTAGCGCAGCCGCCGCTTTCACTTGCCGATGTCGCAGCACGGGTTCGCGCCGCGTCCGAGCGTCATACGACGGGCTTTGCCGGACGTGAGGTGCCGCCTGCGCCGCAGGTCGTCGCCATTCAGGACAGTCCGGTCGTCACCTCGCGCATGGCGGCGGTTTCCGCGCCGAAAGCGCCGGTGATCGAGCCCGCTGCTGCTGTTGAGGCGCCGGCAGAGCCGGAAGTCGTAGCGCCGCCGCCAGTCGAACTCCCGGAAGTTCTAAGCGCGGTTCCGCCGGTGGCCGCCGTCGTTCCGCCGGAAGCGCCCGCGCCGGAGACGGCGCTTGCGGCGATCGTCTCGCCGGAGGTCGGCCGCAAGGTCGCTCAGTCGTTCGGCGATCTTGCCCACGCAGTGGATCAGGAATCGCGGCGTTCCTTTGATGAAATTGCCGAAGCGATGCTACGGCCGATGCTGCAGGAATGGCTCGATGACAATCTGCCGACGCTTGTCGAGCGGCTCGTCCGCGAGGAAATCGAACGCGTCGCGCGCGGCCCCCGCCGCTAAAAGCCGAATCCGAACACGAAAGAAGCCGCGCGATCGTCGCGGCTTTTTGCGTTCGTGTTGACTTGCACCGGCCGTTCCGGTTTACAAGACGCTGACATCAATCTCGTAAATTGGCTCCAAAATGCTTGATAAGACCTACGATTCCGCATCCGTCGACCCGCGTATCGCCAAGAAGTGGGACGAAGAAAACGCGTTTCGTGCAGGGGCGGGTGCCAAGCCCGGCGCCGACAGTTTCTGCATCGTGATCCCGCCGCCGAACGTGACGGGTTCGCTGCACATGGGCCACGCGCTCAACAACACGCTTCAGGACGTGCTCGTTCGTTTCGAACGCATGCGCGGGAAGGATGTGTTGTGGCAGCCGGGCATGGACCATGCAGGCATCGCCACCCAGATGGTCGTCGAGCGTAAGCTGATGGAGAGCCAGCAGCACCGCCGGCAGATGGGCCGCGAAGCCTTCATCGAAAAGGTCTGGGAATGGAAAGCCGAATCGGGCGGGCTCATCTTCAACCAATTGAAGCGTCTTGGCGCGTCCTGCGACTGGTCGCGCGAACGCTTCACCATGGACGAAGGGCTGTCCGAAGCCGTTCTCGAGGTCTTCGTTTCGCTCTACAAGGAAGGCCTGATCTACAAGGATAAGCGCCTGGTCAACTGGGACCCGAAGCTTCTGACCGCGATTTCGGATCTGGAGGTCGAGCAGCACGAGATCAACGGCAACCTCTGGCACCTGCGCTATCCGTTGGAGCCTGGCGTAACCTTCGATTACCCGGTCGCCTTCGATGAAGAGGGCAAGGCGACCGAGTGGGAAAAGCGCGATTACCTCGTCGTCGCCACGACGCGTCCTGAAACCATGCTCGGAGACAGCGGCATCGCGGTCAATCCGGAGGATGAGCGCTACAAGCCTTTGATCGGCAAGCACGTCATTCTGCCGATCGTCGGTCGCCGCATTCCTGTCGTTGCCGACGACTATGCGGATCCGACCGCCGGTACCGGTGCGGTGAAGATCACGCCTGCGCATGATTTCAACGACTTCGACGTCGGCAAGCGCGCCGGTCTGCGCGCGATCAACATCATGACGATCGAAGGCCGCATCACGATCAAGGACAACGAGGATTTCCTCGAAGGGCTCAGCGATCCGGCTGCCCTCCACGGTGCCTGGGACGAACTCGAAGGCAAGGACCGATTCGAAGCGCGCAAGATCATCGTTCGCATCTTCGAAGAGGCGGGCCTGCTCGACAAGATCGAGCCGCACAAGCACATGGTTCCCCATGGCGACCGTGGCGGCGTGCCGATCGAACCGCGTCTGACAGAGCAATGGTATGTTGACGCGAAGACGCTGGCCAAGCCCGCGATCGCCGCCGTCAAGGAAGGTCGGACCAACTTCGTTCCAAAGAACTGGGAGAAGACCTACTACGAGTGGATGGAAAACATTCAGCCCTGGTGCGTTTCGCGCCAGCTCTGGTGGGGGCACCAGATCCCGGCCTGGTACGGTCCGGACGGTCAGGTCTTCGTCGAAAAGACCGAGGAAGAGGCGCTGCACGCGGCGATCCAGCATTATCTGGCGCATGAAGGCCCGATGAAGGCCTATGTCGAGGATCTGCTCGAGAACTTCAAGCCGGGCGAAATCCTGACGCGTGACGAAGACGTTCTCGACACCTGGTTCTCCTCGGCGCTTTGGCCGTTCTCCACGCTCGGCTGGCCGAACGAGACGCCGGAACTGGAGAAGTACTATCAGACCGACGTGCTGGTCACCGGTTTCGACATCATCTTCTTCTGGGTCGCCCGGATGATGATGATGGGCCTGCACTTCATGAAGGATGCCGACGGCACTCCGGTCGAGCCTTTCCATACGGTCTATGTCCATGCGCTCGTTCGCGACAAGAACGGCCAGAAGATGTCGAAGTCGAAGGGCAACGTCATCGATCCGCTCGAACTGATCGACGAATACGGTGCTGACGCCTTGCGCTTCACGCTGGCGATCATGGCGGCCCAGGGGCGTGACGTGAAACTCGACCCGGCCCGCATCGCCGGCTACCGCAACTTCGGCACCAAGCTGTGGAACGCGACGCGTTTTGCCCAGATGAATGGCGTTACCAGCAGCGATGGTTTCATTCCCGAAACCTCATCGCTCACCGTCAACCGCTGGATCCTGACGGAGCTGTCGCGGACCATCCGCGACGTCACCGAGGCGCTCGATGCCTATCGCTTCAACGACGCGGCCGGCAGCCTCTACCGGTTCGTCTGGAACCAGTTCTGCGATTGGTACCTCGAACTGCTGAAACCGATCTTCAGTGGCGAGGACGAAGCGGCAAAACGCGAGTCGCAGGCCTGCGTCGCCTACGTTCTCGACGAGATCTACAAGCTGCTGCACCCGTTCATGCCGTTCATGACGGAAGAGCTCTGGGCGCAGACGGCAGGCGAGGGCCAGGAGCGTTCGACGTTGCTGTGCCACGCCGAATGGCCGGCGCCGTCCTATGCTGACGACACGGCGGCCGACGAGATCAACTGGCTGATCGATCTGGTTTCGGGCATTCGTTCGGTCCGTTCGGAGATGAACGTCCCGCCGGCGGCAACCGCGCCGCTGATCGTTGTCGGTGCCAACAACCTGACGCGCGAGCGCCTGCAGCAGCATGCGCAGGCCATCGGTCGTCTGGCGCGCGTCGAGCATATCGACCACGCCACTGTTGCGCCGCGCGGCAGCGCCCAGATCGTCGTTGGCGAGGCAACGGCCTGCCTGCCGCTCGGCAACCTGATCGACCTTTCCGCCGAGAAGGCCCGACTTGAGAAGGCGATCGCCAAGGTGGAAGCCGAGCGCGAGCGCATCCTCGGCAAGCTGGCCAATGAGAAGTTTGTCGCCAACGCAAAGCCGGAACTGGTCGAAGCGGAACGTGAACGCCTCGTAGAGCTCGATCTCCAGAAGGAATCGCTGAGCGTTGCGCTGACGCGCGTCGCCGAGGCCGGTTGAGGCCGTTAATCGACGGATTCAACGAGAGGGCGTTCAAGAGAATGCCTGACCGTCAGAAATCGAAATCCGCGGCAGAAATGCCGCGGATTTTTTATTTTAGAAATACAAGATAGACTTCAGCCTATCGAGATTTGGCATTGATTCGATCAGTTGAATCTGCTGCGCGGGTCATTAAGCGCGCGTGGCGTTTGAGCGGAACTTCAACGGAGTTTTTCGCTGTTCTACCGCAAAAAGCGATAATGTTGTTCAGGCGACACAGGTTTTCGATGGTTTGGAAATCCATTCTAATTCAGTGGATTTCATCCATGATTTTGAAAAAATGGTTCCGATCTGGCGCCATTGTGGCTAAATCATGAGAATCTTACGTAAATTCTGTGACCGATCGAGCCTGCTAACTGCTAGATCTCGCATTTGCGATTTCACGGGATCGTGAGAATACTTCGGCCCACACGACATGAGGTGGAATGTCGCAGTTTTGCAGTGCAGGGGGAGGAGCTGGATGGCTCACATGAATTTAAAGCGGGGTGTTCTGTCGGTAGCAGCGGGTTTGCTGTTTGCCTCCGCCGCGCACGCGGGCGGTCTTGAGCGCGGCGGTTACAACATCGATCTGCTGTTCGACCCGTCGGATTATGCGGGGGAAGCGTCGGCGACCTACGTCAATCCGCAGCGCGAATTGAAGAACGTCCGTGATACCGATACCGGGAACACCAACATCCTTACCGGGACTTTTGGTGGCGGCAATCTCAACAACAGACCGAATACTGCTGACGACACCGAGAGCTACTGGGTTCCGCGCGTCGGCGTTAAGGCAGCCTTTGGTGACAGCGTCGACTGTATGGCTGACTACTCCCAGCCCTGGGGTGCCCACACCAATCCGGGGCAGAACTGGGCCGGTGCCAACAGCAATATCGAAACCAAGGTAGAGAGCGACAACTACGCCGCGACCTGCTCCTACAAATGGGACATGGGGCCAGGCCAGTTCCGTGTGATCGGCGGCGTCTTCTATCAGGAAGTCAACGGCTTCAAGGAACGGCTGGTTCAGGATTATACAGGCACGCCGCTCGCTGGTGCCTTTACCGGCATTGGCAGGCTCGAGCTTGGAGGGCATGGCTGGGGCTGGCGCGCAGGTGCTGCCTACGAAATCCCCGAGTATGCCTTGCGAGCGAGCCTCGTGTACAACAGTGCTGTCGATCTGGATAACCTCTCGGGCTTCATCGACCTTCGCCAGTTGGGCTTCGTTGTACCGGGTGTGGGCCTTGTGACCGGTACGAAATACGACGTAAACGGTGCGGCTTCGATGCCGGACTCGCTGGAACTCAAGCTGCAGAGCGGCTTTGCACCCGGTTGGGCGGCATTTGGCTCGGTGAAGTGGACGGACTGGAGCCAGCTTCAGGTTCTGAAGTTCTGCCCCGCCACGGTCTCCCGTACTACGCCATGCACGAGCCTTGATCTTCTCTACCGTGACGGCTGGACGATCACCGGCGGTGTCGGCCACAAGTTCAATGATCAGTGGAGCGGCGCCGTCAGCCTGACCTGGGACCGCGGCACCAGCCACGGTTATGGAACGCAGACCGACACCTGGACGCTGGGAACCGGTGTTTCCTACACGCCGACCGAGAACCTTGAGTTCCGTCTTGCTGGTGCTGTCGGCATCATGACCGGCGGCAGTTCCGGTGCGGTGAAGTATGGTGACGACGTCATTGGTGACGACGTTTCCTACGATTTCGACGACGACTTTGTCGGTGCCATTTCGACATCGATCAAAGTGAAGTTCTGATCCTTCGTCATCTGATCCTGCAAGGCCCGGTTTTACCGGGCCTTTCTTATGTGTGGAGCCTCTTAACCACGCGTCCGCACTGTCCCGCAATGTGACGATTCAGCAACACTTTTAATGCTAGAGTTTGCTAGGATCAGACTCGTTCCGGCTATGTCCATTTCCCGCCACAAACAGGGAGCAGCGATATAGGGACAAGCCTGCAATGTGAGTGCGATACCTGCAGCGTTTGGGGTGAAATGAAACTTGGATCGATGACCGTCATGAGAAATGTGGCCTCCGGCACGCCAGTGCAAGTGGTCCATTAAAATGACTGCTTCGGGGACTATGTCGAAGTTTCATTGTGGAAAGGTTGCGCCGGCTTTGTCGGCGGAGTTGGTGCAGTTCCCGGCGGCGGGTCGTCCGGGCTTGTGTGTTTGCAGCGGTGATGGGTTCGGCGTGGCCGGCTGGAACGGAAGAATTAGACTGTGATGCTTGCGGGTGAACTAAAGTCACTAAAGGTTGCGATACTCGGCGTGTCGCTGGCGGTCTGTGGGACCTTCGCCATGCCGGCCTACGCTTTTGATCCCGGTGCGGGCGTCACCAAGGAATCAGGTCCGTTCGCGCTCTTCAAGTTCGGGTTTTCCGCCTACAAGAATGGCCGCAAGGACGAGGCCGTAGAAGCTTACAAATACGCGGCCGAGAAGGGCCACACCGGATCCCGCTGGGCCCTCGCCAACATGTACGCCTATGGCGACGGCGTCGCCGAGAACGACCTCGAAGCCTTCAAGATCTATAGCGAAATCGCCCAGGAGGGCGTGGAGCCGGGGTCGGAAGACACCGGTTACTTCGTCAACGCGTTGATCTCCCTTGCCGGCTACTATCGCCGCGGCATTCCCGACAGCCCGATCAAGTCCGACATGTCCCAGGCGCGCCAGCTTTATTTCCAGGCGGCATCGACCTTCGGCGTCGCCGAGGCGCAGTTCCAGCTCGCGCGCATGCTCTTGTCGGGCGAGGGCGGTAGCGTGAACGTTCAGCAGGCCAAGAAATGGCTCAATCGTGCGCGCAAGAGCGGTCACGCCGGCGCCATGGGCGTCTTTGGCAATGTGATTTTCCAGGAAGGCCAGACCGTTCGTGGTCTCGCGTTCATGACTGCGGCACTCGACCAGTGTTCGCCGAAGGATCGGCCCTGGATGCAGTCGATGCAGGAGCAGGCCTTCTCGCTTGCCAGCGAGGACGATCGACGCACGGCAATCGCACTGTCGCAGAACCTGCACATGCAGGGCGACGACGACTGATTGTCATCGTCGAGCGGTCCCCGAACCGCCGCCGGCCCAGGGACCATTCTCCACACTGGAAAAACGCGCCTTAAGCGGGCGCGAACGCAAACGTCCCGATGACGGGCACGTGGTCCGAAGGCTTCTCCCAGGCGCGGACATGCTTGTCGATGGATGTCGACACCAGCCGATCGGTCGCCTCCGGCGACAGCATCAAATGGTCGATGCGGATGCCGAAATTTTTCGGCCAGCAGCCGGCCTGATAATCCCAGAACGTATAGAGCGGCACAGTGTCCGACGTCGCGCGCACAGCGTCGGTGAAGCCGAGGTTGCGCAGCCGGCGAAATGCGGCGCGCGTTTCCGGCAGGAAGAGGGCATCGTTCTGCCAGACCTTGATATCCCAGCAGTCGTGTTCCTCGGGGATGACGTTGTAGTCGCCGGCAAGGATGAAGGGTTCTTCGAGCAACAGGCGCTGCTTCGCATAGGCCTCCAGCCGGCGCATCCAGGCGAGTTTGTAGGGATATTTCTCGCTGTCGACGGGGTTTCCGTTCGGAAGGTAGAGCGAGCAGACGCGGATCACGCCGCCTTCGACCGAGAAGACACCTTCGATGAAACGTGACTGTTCGTCCGTATCGTCACCAGGCAGGCCGCGATTGACCTCGTCCGGCCGCAGCTTGGAAAGCAGCGCGACGCCATTGAAGCCCTTCTGGCCGTGTGTTTCGACATGATAGCCAAGCGCCTCGATCTCGAGGCGCGGAAAGCCGTCGTCGACCGATTTGATCTCCTGCAGGCAGACGATATCCGGTCCGCTTTCCTTCAGCCAGGCCAGCAGGCTGTCGATTCGCGCCTTGACGCCATTGATGTTCCAGGTGGCAATCTTCATGGCTCGAAACGCCCTTCCATGTCGGTTAAGTCCTTGGCGGGGTCATTTCTAGCCGCTCCGGATTCTTTTGACAAATCCGTTACCTGCGGGTTTTCAACAGCGCGCGCGAGCAGCACCGACGCTTCCCATGAGGGGGCAGCGGTCGATACGGTATACGCTGCAGGCGTCGAATTGATTCCGCCCGTTGGCGGGCTATAGTCCCGCCCATGATCGATCTCGTGCAGAATTATTGGCCGCATATCCTGGCGCTTTTGTCCTTCGCGCTGGGCATTCCTGCCGCCATTCATGCCGCGATGACGAAGGACGACGTGCGCGCCGCGGCGGGCTGGGTCGGTGTCGTCCTGCTTTCGCCGATCGTCGGCGCGCTGATCTATGCCGTTGCCGGAATCAACCGTATCCGGCGCTCCTCGATCGGCTCGCAACGCGCTCTGTTGCGCGGGCAGGGGCCGGATCAGTTCGGCCGCTTCGACGTTTCGGATGCCGACATATCGGTGCAGTTCGGAGAACGATTTGCGGCGATGAAGATCCTCGGCGACCGCGTTTCACGCCATCGTATGTGCACGGGCAACCGTATTTCGGTGCTCGCCGGCGGCGATGCCGTCTATGCCGCGATGCTGGAAGCGATCGCCGGCGCCCGGCGCTCGATCCTGCTCGAAAGCTATATCTTCGATCGCGACGTCATCGGCCTGCGCTTTGCAGACGCCCTGATCGCGGCGGTGGCGCGGGGTGTCGAGGTGCGGGTGCTGATTGACGCCGTAGGCGCGCGCTACTCGGTGCCGAGCATTGTCGGTCATCTTGAGGCGGCGGGCGTTCCGACGGCGGTTTTCAACGGCAACATCATCATGGGGCTACGGCTGCCCTATGCCAACCTGCGCACGCACCGCAAGATCCTCGTGGTCGACGGTCAGGTTGCCTTTGCCGGCGGCATGAACATCCGGGTGGGCTTCACCAGCGAGATCGCCGGTCAGGCGCCGGCACAGGATACGCATTTCCGCATGGCCGGACCGGTGGTCGCCGATATCTTCCAGGTCTCGTCCGAAGATTGGCAATTCTCAAGTGGCGAGGTTCTGGCGGGCCCCGCATGGGCGATCGAAGAGGCACCGCTGCCGGCGGATGGGCCGTCGGTACTGATGCGCGCCGTGCCATCCGGACCTGACGCCACCAATGAGACCAATCACAAGATGCTCATGGGGGCGTTTTCGGTCGCGCAGAAGAATATCCGCGTGATGTCACCCTATTTCCTGCCGGACCGCGAACTGATCAGCGCGCTCGTCACCGCCGCGCGCCGCGGCGTCGAGGTGGATATCATCGTTCCCGCAGTCAACAATCTGCTGCTGGTCGACAGGGCGATGACTGCGCAGTTCGATCAGGTGCTGAAGGGCCATTGTCGTGTCTGGCGGGCGAAGGGCGCCTTCAACCACTCCAAGCTTTTGACCGTGGACGAGCGTTGGGCCTATGTCGGGTCTACCAATCTCGACCCACGCTCCCTGCGCCTCAACTTCGAATTCGACTTGGAGGTTCTCGACCGTGGTTTCGCCGAGGCGATCAATGGCACGATCTCCGACATTCTCGCCTCAGCCGAGCCCGTTACGCTCGAAAGGCTGCGCAAAAAGTCTTTCGCGGATCGATTGGCGAACCGCATTCTCTGGCTCGGATCGCCCTATCTCTGACGCAAACGGCTCCGTTCGTTGTTGAAACGGAGCCGGCTAAGAGAGACGTGGGGCGCTGGCGTCAGATGGAAAAACTCGTTCCGCATCCGCAGCTTGCAACCGCGTTCGGATTCTTGATCTGAAACGACTGGCCGAGCAGGTTGTCGACGAAGTCGATTTCCGAGCCGCCCATATAGACGAGCGACAGGCTGTCGATCAGGACCTTGGCTTCGTTCTTTTCCAGCACCAGGTCGTCGTCATTGCTGCTGTCGACCAGGTCGAACTTGTAGGAAAAGCCCGAGCAGCCGCCGCCCTCGACGGACACTCGCATGGCGTTGTTGTGGCTGTCTGAACGCAGGATCGTGGCGATCCGCTTCGCTGCAGCGTCCGAGAGGGTCACGGTTTCATGCGTCATATCTGCCTCCTGCCGGGGTCAAGAACCGGAGAGAATTGCCCTGTGTTAAAGCATGCGATCTGGTCGGTTTCGGGGCCTCTTTCAAGACCCGCGGCCAAGCCGTTGCTTCCGCTTGCGGAATCGGTCGATCTTGCATCACGCGTTTCCGTAGCTTTCACTATAGGTATGAAGGCTTGAATGTCCCGTCAATGGGACGACGAATTAGGTGGAAGATGACATTCGACAAAAATGCGCTCGGCTTCGGTTATGGTGAACATGCGCCGTTCGCGTCGAATCCCTGGATGACGCGCGGCAGGCTCTTTCCCGAAGCGACGAGCGCGACGCGCTCCGATTTTCAGCGCGACCGCGACCGCATCGTGCACACCACTGCGTTTCGCCGCCTGAAGCACAAGACGCAGGTCTTCATTGCCGCTGACGGCGATCACTACCGCACCCGTCTGACGCACACGATCGAGGTGGCGCAGATTGCCCGGGCTCTGGCGCGCGCGCTCAAGCTCGACGAAGATCTGGCCGAAGGCGTCGCTCTCGTGCATGATTTCGGCCACACGCCCTTTGGCCATACGGGCGAGGATGCCCTTCACGAGATGCTGAAGCCCTATGGCGGCTTCGATCACAATGCCCAGTCGCTGCGCATCGTCACCAAGCTCGAGCGGCGCTACGCCGAGTTCGACGGGTTGAACCTGACCTGGGAGAGCCTGGAAGGTCTGGTCAAGCACAACGGGCCGTTGCTGACCGCGGACGGTGAGGGCACGCGAGGGCCCGTGCCGCAGCCGATCCTCGACTATTGCGCGCTGCATGATCTGGAACTGGCGAGTTTTGCGAGCCTCGAAGCGCAGGTCGCGGCCATTGCTGATGATATCGCCTACAACACCCATGATATCGATGACGGTCTGCGGGCTGGCTATCTCACCTTCGAAATGCTCGAAGACGTGCCGTTTCTCGCGCGCCTGATGCGCGAGGTCCATGACCGCTATCCCGGTCTTGAAAGCAGCCGCTTCACGCATGAGATCATGCGGCGTCAGATTACCGCGATGGTCGAGGACGTCATCGGCGTCGCGCAGCAACGGATCGGCGAGATAAGGCCGCAAAGTGCTGCCGATGTGCGCCAGGCCGGCACCGTGATGGCAACCTTCTCTGAGGAGATGGGCGAGACGGACAAGCAGATCAAGCGCTTGCTGATGACCCGGATCTACCGGCACCCGGAAGTCATGCGCGTGCGCGAAAATGCAGCCTCGATCGTCTGCGATCTCTATCATGCCTTCATGGACGACCCGCAGCTGATGCGTGAGCACTATTGGATCGACCAGATTGCCGGCATGGCGGAGCCGGCGCGGGCGCGGCACGTCGGCGACTACCTCGCCGGCATGACCGACACTTTTGCGATCAGCGTGCACAAGCGCTTGTTTGACCATACGCCCGATTTGCGCTAGGGACCCCCCGCCCGGAGGCTTGCGGTTCGGCCGAACCGAGCCTCCTTTTTGAGTTTTGCGCCGGTCACTTGTGGCCGGGAAAAGCGGACGGATCAGATGAATCTCTTCACGGACTTCGAATCAAGAATTAAGGACATTCTCGAAACGCTTGAAAGCGTTCGAGAAAAGCGATCCGAGCTTGACTTCGGCCGTGTCAATGTCGAGCCGCCACGTGATCCGAGCCATGGTGATGTTGCGACCAATGCTGCGATGGTGCTGGCAAAGCCGCTCGGCATGAATCCTCGCGCGCTTGCCGAACTCATCGTCGAGAAGCTCAAGCAGGATCCGGAAGTCACCGACGTCTCCGTCGCCGGTCCGGGCTTCATCAACGTCCGCCTTTCTGTTTCCTACTGGCAGAAGCTGCTGTCGGGCATGGCGCGTGCGGGCGTCGACTACGGCCGTAGCGCTGTCGGTGGTGGCCGCAAGGTCAACGTCGAATACGTATCGGCCAACCCGACCGGCCCGATGCATGTCGGCCATTGCCGCGGAGCCGTTGTCGGCGACGCGCTGGCCAACCTTTTGGCCTTCTCCGGCTATGAGGTCACGAAGGAATACTACATCAACGATGCGGGGTCGCAGATCGACGTTCTCGCGCGGTCCGCATTCCTGCGTTATCGCCAGGCGCTGGGCGAAGAGATCGGCGAGATCCCGCCGGGCCTTTATCCGGGCGACTATCTCGTGCCGGTCGGCGAGGCGCTCGCCGACGAATTCGGCACGAGCCTCAGGCTGATGCCTGAAGACAAGTGGATGCCGCTCGTCAAGGACCGGACGATCGACGCGATGATGGCGATGATCCGCGAGGATCTCGCGGCGCTGAACGTCAATCACGACGTCTTCTTCTCCGAGCGCACGCTGCACGCGAACGGTGCTGCCGCCATCCGCACGGCGATCAACGACCTGACCTTCAAGGGCCACGTCTACAAGGGCACCCTGCCGCCGCCGAAGGGCCAGCTGCCGGAAGATTGGGAAGACCGCGAGCAGACGCTGTTCCGTTCGACCGAGGTCGGCGACGATATCGACCGGCCGCTGATCAAGTCGGACGGCAGCTATACCTACTTCGCCGCCGACGTTGCCTACTTCAAGGACAAGTTCGACCGCGGCTTCGACGAGATGATCTATGTGCTCGGTGCCGACCATGGCGGCTACGTCAAGCGCCTGGAAGCGCTGGCGCGCGCGGTCTCCGGCGGTTCGTCGAAGCTTACGGTTCTGTTGTGCCAGCTGGTCAAGCTCTTCCGCGACGGCGAGCCGGTGAAGATGTCGAAGCGCTCCGGCGACTTCGTCACGCTGCGCGATGTCGTCGATGAAGTCGGCCGCGATCCGGTGCGCTTCATGATGATCTACCGGAAGAACTCGGAACCGCTCGACTTCGACTTTGCTAAAGTAACAGAACAGTCGAAGGATAACCCGGTCTTCTATGTGCAGTATGCGCATGCGCGCTGCCGCTCGGTCTTCCGCCAGGCCGCGGACGCATTCCCGGATCTGAACCTCGAATCGGTCGATCTCGCCAGTGCCGTTCTGGGCCAGATCACGGATCCGACGGAGCTCCAGCTCGTCGCCAAGCTCGCAGAATATCCGCGAGTCATCGAGGCTGCGGCACTGGCTCAGGAGCCGCATCGCATCGCGTTTTACCTGTATGATCTTGCCGCCGCCTTCCACGCACATTGGAACAAAGGTAAAGAGAATCCGGAATTACGTTTTGTTAACGATAAAAATAGAGAATTAAGTACTGCCAGACTCGGGCTGGTGCATGCTGTCGCTTCGGTATTGAAATCCGGCCTGTCTATTACAGGCACCTCCGCACCGGAGGAAATGCGATAAGTATTGTCACCATTTTCCCACAATGCACTGGCACAGCGATACAGGCAATTGTGAGTGGAGAGCATGGCAGACAAACAATTCGCACGAAGCGGGCCGGCTGAATTCGATGTATTGGCAGACGATGATCCGTTGGCCGAACTCGCCCGGATCGTCGGTTACGATGCCCGGCCGGCCGTCCAGCAGTTGCAGGAACTGCAGCGACACCAGGAGGCGGTGCGTCAAGACCCCGCCTTCGATCTCGAAGACGAACTGCTTCGCGCGTTCGACAGCTACGACGCGCCGCGGTCCGCGCCGCAGCCGGCTCCAATCCAGCCGGCTCCGATCGAAGAGCCCCGGTTCGAGCCGGTAGCCGAACACGTCGTCGTTCACGAAGAGCCGGTGGCGGAGCCCGTCGCCGAGCTTGAAGAGCCGGTGTTCGTCCAGCCCGAACGCGTCGAAGCGGCGCCAGCCCCCGTCGCTGACGAGGACTATGCCGAGGTTCACGCCTTCTCCGTGGCGCCGCAGGTTGCCGAAGACGACAACGCCGAGGCCGTCGTCGACGAGCCGGCGTTCGATCTTGAGCGCGAACTCGAGTTGTCGCTTGGCGAAGCCGATCTGTTGTCGGACGACGTTGCCGAGGTTGCGGCGCACGTCGAACCGCAGGATATCGATCCGCGTGATCAGTTCGTCGATGCATGGCAGGCGCCGGCCGTCGAAGCCGCTCCGGTCTGGGCCGAGCCAGCTCCGGTTGCGGATGCATTTTCGGCCTATGAACAGCCGCGCTTCGATGTCGCGGCCGAAGAGCGTGAAATTGAGCCTTCCTATCAGGAAGACGTGGGCGCAGCTCAGGCAGTCGTCGAGCAGGATGCTGGCCGCGACGATCTTCTGGCGGACATAGAACGGTTCCCGGTTCCGCCGGTCTCAGCGATGGTTGCCGCTGCGGTCCAGTCGCATCCGGCTCTGCATGTGGAAACACAGCCCGTCGTGGCGCCGGTGGTCACGCCAGCGCTTGCCACTGCCGCTCCGATAAAGAAGAGCCCTTATCCCTTTACGCCCACCTTCAGCCGTGCGACGCCGGTTGCGTCCGCCTCGGGCGCCAGCCAGCAGCGTGCCTTTGCCGGCCCGTTGGTATCGTCTGTCGCAGCACCGGTGGCCGCTGTCGCAGCGCCGGTTGCTGCAGTGGCTGCTGCCCCCGTTCAGGTCGCGGAACCCTTGGTCGAGGTGGCCAAGCCAATTGCGCAGCCGGAGCACGAGCCGAGCTTCGACATCGAGAACTTCGAAATTGAGCTCTCCGACGAGGCGCTGAAGCTCGACTTCGCAGACGTCACCGTAGATGAGCCGGTCGTTGCTGCCGTCGTACCGCAAGCACCGGTGCAGCCGGTCGCGCAGGCGGCCGTTCCGCAGCGCGAGCCGGAGCGGTTCGTCGAGCCTTACGTCGCTCCCGCGCCGGTCGAGCGCCAGGAAGCACAGCCCGAGAGCACGCTGCCCTTCGATCCGTCGATGATTGCCGAAGCCGAGAACGGCGTCGCCCCGATCGCGGATATGGACGTGCCGCAGCTGCCGGTTATAGAGACCGAGAAGCCGGTCGCTTATCCGGCCGACTACGATCTCGACATCGACGCGGAAATGGCCCAGCTCTTCGGAACGCCGGCTCCGGTCAAGGAAAGCCGTCCGGCGGCCGTCGAAAAAGTGGAGCCGGCCCGTCCGGCACCGGCCGCTGCCGCTGCTCCGGCCTTCGGTCAGGGTTCGCTTGACGATTTCGACGAGTTTGAAAAGGCGATGGAAGAAGACTTCCGCCGCTCGATCGTCGAGCGTCCGGCGGTTGCCCGCGATGCCGAACGGCTTTCAGCGGCGCAGAGCCAGCAGGATGCCGGCGAATACCGCGAATATGGCACCGGCCGTCGCTCGCAGCGCACGATGTTGCTGGCAGCAAGCGTTGCCGGCGTCATCATCCTTGGTGGCGCTGCCGTCTACGCCTGGATGGGCGGTAGCGGCGCGGTCAGCTCGGCCGAAGGCCCGAAGATCATTCTGGCCGACAAGGCCCCGGTCAAGGTCGTGCCCGAGGAAAAGGGCGGCAAGACCGTGCCGAACCAGGACAAGGCGGTTTATGACCGCGTTGCCGGTGCTCAGGCTGGTGCCCCGCAGCAGGAAGCCCTGGTGTCTTCGACCGAGGAGCCGATGGATGTCGTCCAGAGGACGCTGACGCCGGAGACCCTGCCGCTCGAAGGCAGCAACGAGGCCGAAACTCTGCAGACGGCATTGCCCAACGAAGAGGACGGCGATCGCCTGCTGCCGGATGGTGCCAACGGCGAGACCGCTGCCCAGGAAGAAGACAAGACGCCGGCCGTCGCACCGAGGAAGGTGCGCACGATGATCGTCAAGCCGGATGGAACGCTGGTTGCTCGCGAAGAGCCGGTTGCAGCACCGGCGACCGATGTCGCTGGCACGACCCAGCCGCTGCCCGCAACGCCTTCGAATGAAGTTGCTGCTGCAGGCCAGGCTGCAGCCAACACCGACCAGGTTGCGCTTGCCGCAACGGGTAACGCCAACATCGAACAGGTTCCGGTGCGCAGCGTCACGACGACGGCTTCTGCCGGTGGCGACAAGGCGCCGACGCCGCAGACCCGTCCGGCCGCACAGCCTGCCGAAATCGCCCGTCCGGCGGAAGAGCAGGCCGCTCTCCCGGCTGAGACGCAGCCTGCGCAGCAGGTTGCCACGGCATCGGTTCCGGCCGGTGGCTACTTCATCCAGGTCGCATCTCTGCCGTCGGAAGCCGAGGCGCAGAAGTCCTACAACAGCCTTTCGAGCAAGTTCGGAAGCGTCATCGGCGGCCGCGGCGTCGACATCCGCAAGGCGGAGATCGCCGGCAAGGGTACCTACTACCGCGTCCGCATCCCGGCCGGTTCGAAGGACGAGGCCAATGCCCTTTGCTCCAAGTACAAGGGCGCCGGCGGAAGCTGCCTGGTTACCAAGTAAACGGGCATAATGATCGAGTTGACGAAGGGCGCGGCCGAGAAGGCCGCGCCCTTCGCGTTTTCGGGCTTCCGATTGCCCCATGACCTTGTGCATGAGTGGGGGGGCGCTGTCTTTGTGGCTTCGCGCCGGGCAGCCCGCGCTCTATGCTTTTGGGATGAGCGAATCAAAAGCATTTATCTCCGGCTGCAAGGGCCTTTCCCTCACGAGCGACGAGCGCGATTTCTTTGCAGGAGAACGCCCCTGGGGCTTCATCCTCTTCGGTCGCAACATTGGCGAGGAGCAGCAGATCTCGGATCTGGTGGCAGCCCTTCGCGACAGCATCGGCAATCCCAATGCGCCCGTGCTCATCGACCAGGAAGGCGGACGCGTTCAGCGCATCCGCCCACCGCTCGTTCAGCAGTATCCGAATGGCGCGGCGATCGGCGAAATCTACCGCCGCGACGCGAAGCTCGGTCTGCGCGCCGCCTGGCTGATGGGACGCCTGCACGCCTTTGACCTGATGCGCTTCGGCATCACCGTCGATTGCCTGCCTGTGCTCGACGTGCCCGTGCCCGGCAGCCACGACGTCATTGGCAATCGCGCCTATGGGCACGATCCCGAGACCGTCACGGCTATCGGCCGTGCGATGGGCGAGGGGCTGAAGGCCGGCGGCATGCTGCCTGTAATGAAGCATATGCCGGGCCACGGACGCACCTTCGTCGACTCGCACCACAACCTGCCTGTCGTCAGCGCCACATTCGATGAGCTTGCCGCGAGCGACTTCCTGCCCTTCGTTGCGATGAAGGACGAGGTGATGGCGATGTCGGCGCACATGGTGTTCACCACGATCGACCCGGACAATCCGGCGACCACCTCTGCGAAGGTCGTGCGCGAGATCATTCGCGGCCATATCGGTTTCGACGGCCTGCTGATGTCGGATGACGTGTCAATGAACGCGCTTGCCGGCGACATGACGACCCGCGCGCGCAACATCATTGCTGCGGGACTTGATCTCGTCTTGCATTGTCATGGCATAATGGAGGAAATGAAGGCCGTCGCGGATGTCGTGCCGGTTCTGGCCGGCGAAAGCTTGCGCCGGGCGCGGGCCGCCGAAGCCGCGTTCCGGGCGCCTGACGGTGCGAGCGAAGTCGATCTGCGGGCGGAGTTCAATGCCCTGTTTGCAACCGTCTGAGGCAAACAGAGGCTGACGGCAAACAGGGACTGAAGGAAAGGATCGGGCTGCCAGTGAGCAATGCGGGCGAAAGACAAGGCAAGCCTGCGTCGAAGGCGCCGTTGGAGCCCTTGTGGCAGGATGAGACTGCCGAGCGCGGACTGCATGAGGAAGCGCTGGTGGTCGACATCGCCGGCTTCGAAGGTCCGCTCGACCTGCTGCTGCATCTCGCCCGAAGCCAACGCGTCGACCTTTCGCGCATTTCCGTCCTGGCGCTCGCCGAACAGTACATCGCCTTTATCGAACGCGCGCGCAGCATCCGCATCGAGCTTGCGGCCGATTACCTCGTCATGGCGGCGTGGCTCGCCTATCTGAAGTCGCGGCTGCTGATCCCGCAGCAGGCGAAGGATGACGGTCCTACCGGCGAGGAGATGGCCTCGGCGCTGGCCTTCCGGCTCAAGCGGCTGGAAGCGATGCGCGAGGCGGCGACGCGGCTCATCAACCGAAACCGGCTCGGCCGGGACGTTTTCGTCCGAGGCGCACCGGAGCATATCGTCACCGAGAGGAAATCCGGTTTCGACGCTTCGCTCTACGATCTGCTGAGCGCTTATGCGGGCCTGCGCCAACGACAGGCGATCACCCAGGTGACAATCGAGAAGCGCCACGTCTGGTCGCTGTCCGATGCGCGGCTGATCCTGGCCCGCATGATCGGTGGTCTCGACGACTGGACTGCGCTCGATCATTTTCTCGTGCGCTACATGACGACGCCGAAGGAGAGAGCGACGGCAATCGCCAGCTCCTTTGCCGCGTCGCTCGAAATGGTTCGTGAGGGCCGCCTGGAGATCCGCCAAGAGGAGGCCTTCGCGCCGATCTATCTCCGGCGCGGACCAAATCCGATCGATGCGGAGACTCTCGCCGAGATGGAGGCAGCCCGTGGCTGAAGCCCAGAAGTACCTGCCTGGCGTTCCCGACGAGGAGGACGAGATCGAAACGGCATCCCTCGACCCCCGGCTGGAGCAGGAAGCCGAGCGGATCGCCGAAGCCCTGGTGTTCGCTTCGGCGCAGCCGGTGTCCGAGGCCTATATCGATAGCCGGTTGCCGCGTGGCGCCGATGTCCGCACGATCATGCTGCGGCTTAAAGCCGTTTACGCGACGCGCGGCGTCAACCTCGTTCAGGTGGCCGACCATTGGGCCTTCCGCACGGCCGCCGATCTCTCTTTCGTCGTTCAGACCGACGAACAGGAGGTCCGCAAGCTTTCAAGGGCAGCCCTCGAGGTTCTGTCGATTATCGCCTACCATCAGCCGGTTACGCGCGCCGAGATCGAGGATATCCGCGGCGTGCAGACCTCGAAGGGTACGCTCGACGTGTTGATGGAGGCGGGCTGGGTCCGGTTCCGCGGGCGCCGGCGCACACCGGGGCGTCCGGTGACCTTCGGTACGACGCGCGACTTCCTCGATCACTTCGGGCTTGAGGAACTGCGCGACCTGCCGGGCATCGAGGAATTGAAGGGCGCCGGGCTGCTCTCCGGCCGCGTGCCTTCGAACCTCAACATCCCCGTTCCGACCGGCGACGACGAACTGGCCGAGAACGAGGATCCGATCACCCAGCTCGACCTGGAGGAACTGGGGCTCTTGACACCGAAGGGCGAAGAAGCCGATTAGAAAAACCTGATTATAGATATCGGCTTTCCATGGCGTCGGGGCCCGCTGACCCTGCGCCATTGGTGTCAAGGAATGCAAGAGCATGGTTTCAGATCCGCAGGACGCTCCCGTCATGACCACGCGACGGACAGCGGGCGTCTCCTTCGCGGCGAGCCTGACCTTCGAAGATATTCACCACAGCTATCACGCCAAGGAAACGATCAAGGGCGTCAGCCTCGCGGCAAAGGCCGGGGAGGTCCTTTGCCTGCTCGGGCCTTCGGGATCCGGCAAGACGACCCTGCTGCGTATCGCCGCGGGTATCGAGAGGCAGAGCGCTGGGCGTCTGATGCTCAATGGCCAGGAAATCTCCGGCCCCTCTGTCTTCCTGCCGCCGGAAAAGCGTGGCGTCGGGCTGATGTTTCAGGACTTTGCGCTTTTCCCGCACATGACGATCCGCGACAACGTCCGTTTCGGTCTGACGGCGATCCCCAAGAAGGAAGGTCTGATCCAGGCGGATGCGGCGCTCGAGCGTGTCGGCCTGTCGCACTATGCCGATCTGTATCCGCACGTGCTTTCCGGCGGCGAGCAGCAGCGCGTAGCGCTTGCCCGCGCGCTCGCGCCGCGCCCGGCGGTGCTGCTCATGGACGAACCATTTTCCGGCCTCGACTCGCGCCTGAAGGATTCGATCCGTGCCGATACGCTGGCGATCCTCAGGGAAACGCGGGCAACGGCTATCGTCGTCACGCATGACGCCGAAGAGGCGATGCGCATGGCGGATCGCATCGCGCTCCTGAAGGACGGGCGCCTCGTTCAGGTCGGAACGGCCGACGAACTCTACCGCGAGCCGAGGGACCTTTTTGCCGCCGGCTTCTTCTCGGAGATCAACGTCTTCGATGCGCAGGTTCGTGGCGGCCGCGTCGAAACGCCGGTCGGAAGCGTTGCAGCCGGCCCCCATCCGGAAGGCAAGCGCCTCTCGGTGGCCGTCAGGTTGTCTGGAGTGCGCGTCGGCGAAGAGGATGGCGACATTCCCGCCCGCATTCTCTCCCGTCGCTTCATCGGCGTGGTCGAGCTTCTGGAGCTCGCCGTGCCGCGTTGTGAGGAGGTGGTTCGGGCGCGCATCAGGGCGGACCGATTGCCGCATGGATTGCGTGATGTAATGCTTTCAGTTAACGAGCGGGATATATTACTGTTTGAAAAAAGCAGTTCGGCATCTTAGGTTCTGTCACAACGAGACGCGTGCTTGAGGCACGCCTGAAAATTGACATGTGATAGAGCCTAAATCGGGGAAGGCTCAGAGGAGTAAGAGCATGGGTTCGTTAAGCATTTGGCACTGGCTGATCGTTCTGGTCGTGGTGCTGCTCTTGTTCGGTCGCGGTAAGATCCCCGAACTGATGGGTGACGTTGCTAAGGGCATCAAGAGTTTCAAGAAGGGCATGTCCGACGATGAGGCGGCTGCTACCGACAAGACGCTCGACAGCAAGACCGTTGACCACAAGTCTGACGAAGTTCGCTAACAGTCTGGTGTCGGTGAAGCCTGTCCGGTGTCCATACCGGGCTGGCGGCATCAAGGGTTTGCAGGACATATCGCATGCTTGATATCGGCTGGACCGAGCTCGTCGTCATCGCAATCGTTCTGATCGTGGTTGTCGGGCCGAAAGACCTTCCGCCAATGTTGCGGGCTTTCGGCCGCATGACCTCGAAGATGCGCGGCATGGCATCGGAATTCCGTCAGCAGTTCGATGAAGCGCTGCGCGAAGCGGACCTTGACGAGGTTCGAAAGACCATCAGCGACGCGCAAAGTCTCAATCCGGCTAATGCGTTGCGCGATGCAATCAATCCGCTGCGCCAGATGGGCAACGATATCAAGGCGGACCTGCAGAAGGCGGCTACACCCGACCAGCCTGCGACACCGAACACCGTCGACACGGTTTCCGCCGTCGAACCGGCGGTTGCGCCGGCCGCGGTCGAAGCCAAGCCCGCAGATGCGGTTGCCGCTGCGGCAATCGGTTCGGCCAATCGCCAGATCGAGCGCGCAGAGGTCGCATCCGTACCGGCAGAAAAGCCGAAGCGTGCGACCAGGACGAAGGCCGATGCGACGCCGGCTGTAAAGAAGGCCGCGCCCAAGTCGACAACGGCAGCGCTCAAGACGGCAACAGCTGCATCCAAGTCGGCCACGGCAAAGTCTGCTGCCAAGGCGACCGCGAAGCCGGCCACTGAAAAGAAAAAAGTGACGCCGACGGTGGCGGAGCCTGCTGCCAAGACGTCAAAGCCGCGCACCAGCGCGCGCAAGAAAGGTGAAGCATGAGCGGCGATATCGAGGACCGGCCGCAGCCGCTGATCGAGCATCTGATCGAATTGCGCAGGCGCCTGATGTGGGCCATCGGCGCGTTCTTCGCTGCGTTCCTCGTCTGCTTCTACTTCGCCAAGGGCCTGTTCAACCTTCTGGTGCTGCCGTTCAAATGGGCCGTGAGCTGGGCGGGCCTCAACCATCGCAATGTCGAGCTCATCTACACGGCGCCGCAGGAGTTCTTCTTCACCCAGATTAAGGTGGCAATGTTCGGTGCGCTGGTCATCGCCTTTCCTGTAATCGCGGCACAGATCTACAAGTTCGTTGCACCGGGGCTCTATAAGAACGAGCGCGCGGCGTTTCTACCGTTCCTGGTCGCGTCACCGCTCCTGTTTCTGCTCGGCGGCGCGCTTGTCTATTTCTTCTTCACCCCGATGGTGATGTGGTTCTTCCTGGCCATGGAGCAGGGCGGTGGCGAAGGGCAGGTGGCCATTCAGCTCCTGCCGAAGGTCTCGGAGTATCTCAGCCTGATCATGTCGCTGGTCTTCGCCTTCGGCCTTGTCTTCCAGCTCCCGGTCATCACCACGCTTCTTGCCCGCGTCGGCTTCGTGAGCTCGCAGGGTCTTGCCGAGAAGCGCAAATACGCGATCGTAATCGCCTTCGTTGTCGCGGCCGTGCTCACGCCGCCGGACCCGATTTCCCAGATCGGCCTTGCGCTGCCAGCCATCCTTCTCTACGAAATTTCGATCTATACGGCGCGACTCGTCGAAAGGCAGCGGGCAGCGGACGCGCTCAAGAGCGAGGCTGCCGAGTCGCAGGAAGGATCTTCCGGAGAGGTCGGCCCCGCCAAGGGCTGAGCATTCGAGATTTCGCGCCGTGATCTGACCAACGCGTGGAACGAAAATGCTTGATATCAAATGGATCCGTGAGAATGCCGAGATGCTGGACGCCGCCCTGGCGAAGCGGGGCGCGGAGCCTTTGTCGGCATCTCTGATCGCGCTCGACGAACGCCGCCGTACGAACCTTCAGGCGCTGCAGGACATGCAGTCGCGCCGCAATGCGGCCTCGAAGGATATCGGCGCGGCCATGGCGCAGAAGAATGCCGAGCTCGCCGACAAGCTGAAGGCCGAGGTTGCCGACCTGAAGAACGCCATGCCGGCGCTCGAAGAGGACAGCCGCAGAATCGAGGCCGAGCTCAACGACGCCCTCTCGCGCATTCCGAACATCCCGCTGGACGATGTACCCGTCGGTGCCGACGAGACCGGCAACGTCGTCAAGAGCGTGGTTGGCAAGAAGCCCACCTGGAACCACCAGCCGCGCGAGCACTTTGAAATCGGCGAAGCGCTCGGGCTGATGGATTTCGAGGGTGCGGCCCGCATTTCCGGTTCGCGCTTCACGATCCTGAAGGGCCAATTGGCGCGGCTCGAGCGCGCGCTCGGCCAGTTCATGCTCGACCTGCACACCCAGGAACATGGTTACACCGAAGTGCAACCGCCGCTTCTGGTGCGCGACGATGCGATGTATGGCACCGGCCAGCTGCCGAAATTTGCCGAAGACCTCTTCCGCACCACGGATGGCCGTTGGCTGATTCCGACGGCGGAAGTGCCGCTGACCAACATCGTCCGGGAGCAGATCCTGGAAGGCGAAAAGCTGCCGCTGCGTTTCACCGCGCTGACGCCATCCTTCCGCTCGGAAGCAGGTTCGGCCGGTCGCGATACCCGCGGCATGCTGCGCCAGCACCAGTTCAACAAGGTGGAACTGGTCTCGATCACCGATGCCGAAACGTCCGTTGCCGAACACGAGCGCATGACCGCCTGCGCAGAGGAGGTGCTGAAGCGCCTCGGCCTGCACTACCGCGTCATGACCCTTTGCACCGGCGACATGGGCTTTGGCGCCCGCAAGACCTACGACCTCGAGGTCTGGCTGCCGGGTCAGGATACGTTCCGCGAGATTTCGTCCTGCTCGGTCTGCGGCGATTTCCAGGCGCGCCGCATGAACGCCCGCTACCGCACCAAAGAAGACAAGGGAACCCGCTTCGTTCACACGCTGAACGGTTCGGGCGTTGCCGTCGGCCGCGCGCTCATCGCCGTCATCGAGAACTATCTGAATGACGATGGTTCGATATCGGTGCCGGACGTGCTGGTCCCCTACATGGGCGGCCAGACGCGCATCGAAAAGGTAGCCTGAGCGAACGTCGAGGGGAGTGCGGCATCATGCGGATCCTGCTGACAAACGATGACGGCATTCACGCCGAGGGCCTGTCGGTACTTGAACGCGTCGCCCGGACGATTTCGGACGATGTGTGGGTCGTTGCGCCCGAAGCGGACCAGAGCGGCCTTGCCCATTCGCTGACCCTGTCGGAGCCATTGCGGCTGCGACAGATCGCGGAAAAGCGCTTCGCACTTCGCGGCACGCCGACCGATTGCGTCATCATGGCCGTCCGCAAGGTGCTCGATCGCAAGCCCGATCTCGTGCTGTCCGGCGTCAACATCGGCGCCAACATGGCCGACGACGTGACCTATTCCGGTACCGTCGCCGGCGCCATCGAAGGAACGTTGCAGGGCATCCGCTCGATCGCGCTGAGCCAGGCCTACAATCACGCCGTCGGAAAGACCGTTCCGTGGGATGTCGTCGAAACGCACGCGCCGGCCTTGGTCCGCAAGCTGATGAAGGTGGATCTGCCTGACGGCACGCTGCTCAACGTCAACTTCCCCAATTGCTCGGCGGACGCTATTGCCGGTACGGAGGTGACGTCGCAAGGCAAGCTCGACTTCGGCCTGTCGATCGACGAGCGAACCGATGGCCGCGGCTTTCCCTATTTCTGGCTGCGTTTCGGCGAACGCTTCGGCGATTTCCGCGCCGGAACCGACATTCACGCCCTGCGTGAAAACATGATCTCGGTCACGCCGCTCAAACTCGACCTTACCGACTACAGTGTCCAGGATCGCCTGGCGCGGGCGCTCAACGAGGGAGCCGTTGCTTGAGTGCGCGGGTGACCGAACAGGAAGGCTTTGCCAAGATGGTGCTGCGTCTGCGCGCCGAAGGCATCACCAACCATGATCTGTTGAAGGCGGTTGAGCAGACGCCGCGAAGCCATTTCGCGCCGCCGCAGTACCAGGCCGAAGCCCATTCGCAGCGGACGATCCCGCTCGATTGCGGTTCGTTCATGGAGGGATACGACTTTGCGGTCCGTCTGCTGCACAGTCTCAATCTGAAATCCGGCCAGCGTGTTCTCGAAGTCGGCACCGGCAGCGGCTTCACCGCCGCGGTCATGGGACGCGTTGCCGAGCGGGTGCTGACGATCGACCGCTATCAGACGCTCGTCGGCATGGCCCAGAAGAACCTCGAAAAAACAGGTGTTCGCAATGTCATCGTCCGGCATGCCGACGGCAGTGCCGGCGTGCCGGGTGAGGGCACCTTCGACCGGATCCTGATCACCGCCGCCTTCAACAGTCTGCCGCGCATGTTTTCGGATCACCTCGTTTCGGGCGGCACCCTGCTGGTTCCGATCATGATGAGCGAGACCCATTGCCGGGTCGTGCGCGTCAGCCGCACGGGCAGCCGCTTCGATCGCGAGGATCTGTTCGACGCGCCTTACCTTCCGATCGTGCAGCAGTTGGCGTCGTTTCTCTAAACGTTGAATTCTCGTCCGCGCGGGTTTGAATTCCCGTTCGCGCGGGTGAGCAGCGCCGGTCGCGCCTGCGTCGATTGTTAACGATCCCTTAACTTCCTCCAGCCTCGCGCAAGCTTCGGGCCATACGCCTGCCGTGCACGGACAGGGTTCCGCGTGCGAGTCGTCGCTTGCCTTGCGACGTCGGCGGACACCGGTCGCGAGGTACGGAGACGGCACATGCAGATCGCGAACAGGTTGACGGCGGCAGCATCCGGCGACGGGCTGAACAATCTTGCCGGGCGCAATGCCGGCCAGACGAATTCCGCGGGCAAGGATGAGCAGGCGGCGCAGGCGCTTGCCGCGACCTTCTTTGATCCGACGCCACGCATCTCGCTTTCGGCCGATGCCCTGCTTTATCTAGGCCAGACGAAGAAGGGATCCGACGGCCAGCCGGCGCTCACCCGCGAGGAATGGAACAACCGCCTGTCGCCGCAACTGGCCTCGCGCGAGTACCAGGCCTTCGGCAAGTTTCTCGATTCCGGCGATCACCAAGCCTATTACAAGAACTTCATCGACTACTACGACGGCCTTCGTCCGGAGGACCAGAACAGTTTGCGCTATTTCGGGACACGCGAGGCGGCGGTGGCCGGTCTGCGGTCGCTCGAATATGAAGAAGCAAGCGGTGCGGACGGAGACGCGGCGTTCCAGACTTTGGTGAGCGTCCTGCTCGACGAAGACAAGACGGCGCAGTCCGAAACCCTGGCGCAGCCGGCCGGTCGCCAGATTTTTGCCTGGGACCTGACGAGCATCAGCTACGAAGAGGACCAGACGGAGCGGCGATCCGTGTCCGAGATCGAGCGCCTCTATTCCGAACTGATCTAGCGCTAGGCTCCTCGTGCTCGGGCGGCAGCTGTGACGCTGCCTCTAGCATGCCCTTGACGGGCGACGGTCGACCTATGGTTAGCATTTGGTCAAATTAGTCCTTTGGTGGGGTCTGCCTTAACCACGCGGTAACTCTAATACGCTTTAATCAATCCACATCGAGTTGCGTTCGGAGTGGGTAAGCGTCATGCGTAAGTTTGTATCTCCCGGGGTTGGAAAGTCGACGATCCGCCTTTGCGTGGCGGTCCTGCTGGCAGGCGTCGCAACAGGCTGCAGTTCGGATGCAAGCCGGTTTGACGGCCTGTTCTCCCGGTCCGACAACATCACCACAAATTCCATCCCCCGAGACGCAACGCCGGTCCCGCGCGGCGATGTGTCCGTCGGTCAGATGGCGGCAGCGCCGGTTGATAACCGTGGTTCAGTCCTCGGTCAGCCCTATCCGGCGGCAGCTGGGCAGGGTGCCTACGATCCGGTAAACACGGCCTCCACGCCCGTATCCAACGCCCGCGTCGCCTCGACCCCGATCTCCGTTCAGCGCACCACTCTGGCTGACCCGAGCGCTGCTGGAAACCAGCGCGCTGAAGCCCAGCCGTTCCCGGCAGCACGCCAGCAGGCCGCACTCGCCACGCAGCAGACGCTTCCCGCAACGGTCAAGGAAACCGCAAGCAAGAGCGGCTGGACGACGCAGAACGCTCCGACGATCATGGTTCGCCCGGGTGACAATGTCGCCGTTCTCTCCAAGCGTTTTGGTGTCCCGGAAAAGGAAATCCTGAAGGCCAACGGTCTGCAGTCCGCGGCGCAGGTCGAGACCGGTCAGCGTCTCGTCATCCCGACCTTCGGCGTCGCAGGTAGCGCTGCCAAGGCGGCAGCCACGAACTCGATCGCCGATCTCGATGGCAACAGCCGCCAGCCGTCGCCGCTGCCGGTCAACCAGCGCGACGTTGCGATCCTGCCGGGTTCGGCCCAGTCCCGCGAAAAGGGTGAAGGCAAGTCTGACGTCGTTGCAGGCAAGCCGGCAACGAACGGCGAGGGCGCCGGCGGTGGATCCTACACCGTCAAGCCGGGCGACTCGCTCAACCGAATCGCCAAGACGACGGGCGTATCCGTTGCCGCCCTCAAGCAGGCAAACGGCCTGACGGCCGAATCGATCCGCGTCGGCCAGACGCTGCAGCTGCCGGGCGCAAATGGTGCCGCTCCGGATCAGCTCAAGACGGCCTCGGTTCCCAAGAAGGCCGAGCAGCCGCAGGTTGCCTCGCTCGACAAGAACAAGCCGGCTGAATACCAGGCGCCGGTTGCTAAGCAGAGCGTCAGCGAAGTCGCCAGCAAGACGACGGATATCGACGACGATTCTCCGAAGTCGACCGGCATCAGCAAGTACCGCTGGCCTGTGCGCGGCGCAGTCGTCGCCGGCTACGGCGCCAATGTCGACGGCAACCGCAACGACGGTATCAACATCTCGGTGCCCGAGGGCACGCCGATCAAGGCGGCTGAAAACGGTGTCGTTATTTATTCGGGCAGCAGCCTGAAGGAACTCGGCAACGCCGTCCTGGTGCGCCACGACGACGGCACGGTCACGGTTTATGGTAACGCTTCCGAACTCAAGGTTCAGCGCGGCCAGAAGGTTCAGCGCGGCCAGACGCTCGCTGCTTCGGGCATGACCGGCCGGGCAAGCCAGCCGCAGGTTCACTTCGAGGTGCGCAAGAACGCCACCGCGGTAAACCCGGCGACCTTCCTCGAATAGTCTCGATCGGTCGCAAAGCCGATCCGGATCCGGTGTTTGCACCGCTTGCCCTCTCGGGCAGGCGGTGCTTTCTATTTCAGGATGTCGGTAAGGCGTGCGGTTCGCGACGCGCCCGGTTACCCGTCGAGCCTGTGGCGCAGGCGGCCGGCGAGATCCTGGATGAACTGCCAGGCGACGCGGCCGGACCTTGCGCCACGGGTCGTTGCCCATTCCAGCGCTTCGGCGTGCAAGGTGTCGCGATCGAGCTTGAAGCCATAGTGCGCGGCATAGCCGTCGATCATCGCCAGATAGTCGTCCTGGCTGCACTTGTGGAAGCCGAGCCACAGGCCGAAACGGTCGGACAGCGAAACCTTCTCCTCGACCGCTTCCGACGGGTTGATCGCGGTCGACTGCTCGTTCTCCATCATATGCCGCGGCAGCAGGTGGCGCCGGTTCGAGGTGGCGTAAAGGAGCACGTTGGAAGGACGTCCCTCGACGCCGCCGTCGAGCACGGCCTTCAGCGACTTGTAGGACGTATCGTCGTGATCGAAGGACAGGTCATCGCAGAAGACGATAACCGGGACCGGTGCCGACTTCAGAATGTCCATCAGCGCCGGAAGTGTGGCAATATCTTCGCGATGCACCTCGACCAGCTTGACCGCAACACCGGTGTCGCGCGCAACCTGCGCATGAACCGATTTTACCAGCGAGGATTTGCCCATGCCGCGTGCGCCCCAGAGAAGCACGTTATTGGCCGTGTAGCCCTCGGCAAAACGCAGCGTGTTGTCGAGCAGGATGTCACGGACATGGTCGACCCCGGTGATCAGGGACAGTTCGATGCGGTTCGGCTTGGCGACCGGCTGCAGATGGTGTGTCGCCGGGGCCCAGACGAAGCACTCGGCAGCGGTCCAGTCGTTGGCTGCAGCGGCGGGTCCGGCCATGCGCTCGATCGCCGCGGAAAGCTTCTGCATTTCCCTGATGAGAACGTCGATCTTGGCTTCCGGCATATGTCTCTCTCCACTCGCTGAATCAGGTGTTTGGCCGTGCCGTCATGATTCGAGGCGGCGTGGCCCTGGTGTTTACCGTAACCGCGTCGCGGCCAGGTCCCACCAGAAACCCGGTAGCACGCAGGTTTACGCTGGAAAAGGTCACCGAGGCCCGCGCGAGGGGTTCTCCTCTTGTGTAAATTGTGTCAGAGGCACAGGAACGGGTACGGGTGCCCGCGGCTTTGCAGAGCGGCGGGGCGTCCCTATATTCCGGCCGATTTGGCGCGGAGGAACCGCCGATATTTGAACTCAAGGAGTGATCGATGTTCATTACCGAAGCTTTTGCGCAGACTGCCGGCGCCCCTTCCGCCGGCGGCGCGGACATTCTCATGTCCATCCTGCCGTTCCTGCTGATTTTCGTCGTTATGTATTTCCTGATCATCCGTCCGCAGCGCGCTCAGATGAAGCGCCGCGAGGAACTCCTGAAGAACATCCGTCGCGGTGACCAGGTCGTGACCGGTGGCGGCATCGTCGGCAAGGTCACCAAGGTCGTTGACGACAGCGAACTCGAAGTCGAAATCGCCGATGGCGTGAAGATCCGCGTCGTCCGCAGCGGCGTGTCGGAAGTTCGCGTCAAGGGCGAGCCTGTCAAGGAATAAGGCAGGAACAGCCACCACCAGCCGAGCAACTGGAGCGTTTGAGGCATGCGCAGATTACCGCCGTTGAAACGTATCCTCGTCTGGTTGGTGGCACTTGCCGGCATCGCCTTTGCGCTGCCGAACGTTCTAAGCCGGGAAGAGGCAGCCGAACTTCCGTCTTGGCTGCCCCATCGCCAGGTGGCGCTCGGGCTCGATCTCCAGGGTGGCTCCCATTTCATGCTGCGGGCGGCGCGCAGCGACATCGTCGCTGAACGGCTCGAGACGATCGCCAACGAGGTCGGCAAATCGCTGCGCGATGCCGACATCGCCTATATCGGCCTTTCCGGCGAAGGCCAGTCGATCGCCTTCCGCGTTCGCGACCGGTCGCAACTCTCTGCCGCTCGCGAGCGGCTGAGGCCGCTGACGGCGCCCGTCGATATCGGGGGGTTCGGCTCCGAGCCGATTTCCGAGGTCGTGTTCGACAGTGCAGAACCGGATGAACTGGTTCGCCTGCGCCTCACGGACGAAGGCATCGACTACCGGCTCTCGCTGGCCGTGGCGCAGTCCATCGACGTCGTGCGCCGCCGCGTCGCCGAAGTTGGCGCCATCGAGCCGCTGATCCAGCGCCGTGGCGATGACCGGCTGATCGTGCAGGTGCCTGGCCTCGGCGATCCGCAGCGGTTGAAGGATCTGCTCAGCCAAAGGGCCAACCTGGCCCTGCGGATGCTGGATACCTCCGTGCCCGTGCAACGCGCCGTGGAGGGCCAGCCTCCGTCCGGCACGGAAGTCCTATATTCCTTCGACGACCCGCCAGTGCCCTATCTCGTCGAAAAGGCACCGCTGCTTGCAGCGGCGAATTTTGTTGCAGCCCAGCCGGAACCTGATGCTTCCGGCGAAAGCGCGTCGGTCGCCATCAAGATCGATACCGCTTCGCAGCAGCGTGTTGCCGCCCTTGCGGCGCAGCAGCCGCCAAAGGATGCAGCGATCGTTCTCGATGGACAGGTCATCGCGACGCTCAAGCTGTCGGAGGCTGTCAACAGCGACACCTTGCGCATCTCCGCAGACCTGCCGACCGAAGGTGCGACCGACCTTGCCGCTCTCGTGCGCACAGGGCCGCTCGCGACGCCCCTGACCTTCGTCGAAGAGCGAACGGTCGGCCCCGGCGTCGGTGGCGACGCCATCGCAGACGGCCTGAAGGCGGGTCTGGTTGCGGCTGTCGCAGTCGCCGCATCGATGATCTTTTTCTACGGCGTCTTCGGCGTCTTTGCGGTCATTGCGCTCGCCCTGAACATTGTCCTGATTATCGCGGCGCTTTCCCTTTCGGGCGCGACGCTGACCCTTCCGGGCATTGCCGGCATCATTCTGACGATCGGCGTGGCCGTGGATTCGAACGTGCTGATCTACGAGCGCCTGCGTGAAGAGGTTCGCGGCGCCGAGCCGCTGCGGCGCACCATCAACAACGCCTTTTCGCGTGTCTTCAGCAGCATCTTCGATGCCAACCTGACGATGCTGATTGCGAGCGCCATCCTCTTTTATCTTGGCTCCGGATCGGTGCGCGGCTTTGCCGTTACGCTTGCGATCGGTAGCGTGACGACGCTCTTCACCGCTTACACGGTCACCCGCCTGATCGTGAAGCGCTGGCTGCGCCAATGGAAGTCGGAACGCTTGCCGAAGGGTATTCGGACCGGCCGCTTCAGCGACCTGGATATCCGCTTCATGCGGATCCGCAACCCGGTCTTCATCCTGATGGCGGCGCTGTCGCTCGCCTCCGTCCTGCTGCTTGCCGGCATCGGGCTCAATCTCGGCGTCGACTTCAAGGGCGGCTCGATCATCGAGCTGCATTCCAAAGGCGGACCGGTCGATGTCGCCGATCTTCGGGCGCGCCTCGACGAGCTGAATTTCGGCGAGGTCCAGGTGCAGCAGCTCGGCTCGGGCGAGGACGTTCTGGTGCGGGTACCGTCGCAGGAGGCGGGAGACAACGCCGAGCAGACGGCCGCCGGCGTCATCCGGTCGGAACTTTCGGACGAGTATGATTTCCGCCGCGTCGAGGTGGTCGGCCCCGTCGTATCCGGCGAACTCACACGCGCCGGCACTATCGGGCTTGCTGTTTCGTTCCTGGCTATCCTGCTCTATGTGTGGCTGCGCTTCGAGTGGCGCTTCGCCGTCGGCGCGATCATTGCCACGACGCACGACGTCCTGCTGACGATCGGTTTCCTCGTGCTGACCGGCATCGAGTTCAATCTCGGCAGCATTGCCGCGGTTCTGACGATCGTCGGCTACTCGCTGAACGACACGGTCGTCATCTACGATCGCATCCGCGAAAACCTTGCACGCTACAAGCGCATGCCGTTGTCGGTGCTGATCGATACGTCGATCAACCAGACACTGTCGCGCACCATCCTGACAGCGCTGACGACCGTTCTGGCACTGACAGCGCTTTATCTCTTCGGTGGCGGCCTTATCCGCGCCTTCAGTGTTACAATGCTGTTTGGCGTTATCGTCGGAACGATCTCGTCCATTTACATCGCCGGGCCGATCCTCATCCTCTTCAGAAAGCGCACCGACCACATTCCGGGGGACGAGAACGCCTCCGGCGCGGATACGGGTGCGGCGGGCGCGGCAAAGGGTGCTGTTTGAAATGCCAAAGGGAATTGAAATTCGCGAAGCCCATTTTCCGGGACGTGCGCCCATCGATGCCTACGGCAATGGTGGCTTTCGCTTCGCAGACATGTCGCATCGTGGCTCGATCCTGATGCTGCCCTCGGGCGTCTATGCATGGGACGTCGCGGAGGGCGATGCGCTGACGGTCGAGAAGTTCTACAAGGTCGTTGATGAGGCGAAGGACATTGAGGTGCTGCTGGTCGGCACCGGCAAGGACATTCGCCCGCTGCCGGCCGATGTGAAGACAGCTTTACGCGCCGCCAACATATCGTCGGATCCCATGAGCACCGGGGCCGCTGTCCGCACCTACAATGTGATGCTGGCCGAATCGCGCGCAGTCGCCGTCGCACTGATCGCGGTCTGATCGGGCTTGGGGAAGACGACGTGCACGACAATTCTGCCCAGATTCTGGCTGACCTGCGGGACACGGACCGCGACCGCTATCTCGCCTGCCTGCTTGCGCCTGCCGACAAGCAGCCCGCGCTTGCCGCACTCTATGCCTTCAGTGCGGAGATCGCCCGCATCCGCGATCTCGTGCACGAGCCGATCCCCGGTGAGATCCGCATGCAATGGTGGCGGGACCTCATCGGCAACGACGCGTCGACCGGAGAAGGGCATCCGCTCGCTGAAGCGCTCCTTGGCTGCATTCGCGCGCATCGGCTGCCGGTCTCCGTGTTCGAGAACATGATCGATGCCCGGATCTTCGATCTCTACGACGATCCGATGGAAGACCGTTCGGCGCTCGAGGGCTATGCCGGCGAGACCGCCTCGGCGCTGATCCAGCTCTCATCCCTGGTCCTTGATCCAGAGAATGCCGCGAAATCGGCCGAAGTCGCCGGTCACGGCGGTGTCGCGCAGACGGTCGCGGGCCTCCTCATGCTGTTGCCGCTGCATTTGCGCCGTGGCCAGGTCTACCTGCCGGCCGAACTGCTGCGCGCCACCGGTCTCGATCGCGAAACGCTGATCGCCGGCCAAGACAGCGCCGCGATCAGCCAGGCGATCCGGGCCTTCGCGGGCTTCGGGCGAGATCATCTCGCCAGGGCGCGTGCGCAGATGGAAGCGATCGCGCCGTCGAATTTCCCCGCCTTCATACCGCTTGCGCTTGTCGAGCCTATCCTCAACCGCGCGGAGGCTGCGGGCGCCGGGCTTCTGCAGAAGCCCATCCGCCCGGCCCAATGGCAACGGCAATGGTGGATGTGGCGTGCGGCACGGCGCCGCCGCTTCTGATACGTCAGAGGTTCGGTCTGCTCGGGGCTTTGGCGCGGACGCACACGCCGTGACGACAAATTGGCGCAAGCCTCGCAGCGTATAGAAGCGCTTTATCGGCGTCATGCCGAGCGAAGGGGAGCGCCCGCGGATGCTTTGGTTATTGCTCATCGCCGTCATCGTCTTGGTCGGCGCATTCTACATGTGGATGAACGCCCGCGCCGAGCGGGACTGGGACAATCCCGATGCCGGCTCTGCGATGGTGGAGTTCGGGCGTGCCTTTCCGGACGAGGCGATCCGGGCGCTGCACTCGACGGCGGACCGCACGGCGATCTTCCTGCGGCTGCATGACGGCAAGGCGGGCTTCATCCAGTCGCACGGCACCCACTATGTCTGCCACGTGATCCAGCCCGGAAAGGTTCGGGTCAATAGCTCCGAGACCGGCCGCGGCCTCATCGTGCATTTCCCCGATTTTGCTTATCTCGACAACGACTTCGAGTTTCAGAGCGCCGGCGAGGCGGCCGAGGTTTCGCTCTGGCTGCTCGGCAGCTTCAGTCCGAAATCGGAGTTCGAGCAGCCCGCCGCCGAGCCGCCGCATACGGCACAGGCGACCGAGTAGCTCTCACCGCGTTCTTCCATAAGAAAAGGCCCGCTTGCATCACTGCAGGCGGGCCTTTTGTCGTGGAACAAATGCGCGTCCGCCTGTCAGGCGGACTTGCCGAGCCAGGCGGCGCAATCAGCGAGCGCGCGCGACGCCGTCGCCTGCTTCTTGGCGACTGCCTTTTCCTTACCACGGAAGCGCTTGACGCCTTCCGGCTTGGTGATCGCGCCCGGATCGAGCGGCGGGAACAGGCCGAAATTGACGTTCATCGGCTGGAAAGAGCGCTTGCCCGGTTCATCGTCGGAAACGATGTGGCCGCCGGTGATGTGGTTGAGCAATGCGCCGAAGGCGGTGGTCGCCGGCGGGGTCGCCAAAGTCTCGCCCTTGCGTTCGGCAGCGGCGAAGCGGCCAGCGAGCAGGCCAATGCTGGCGCTTTCGACATAACCTTCGCAGCCGGTGATCTGTCCGGCAAAGCGCAGGCCCGGCCGCGACTTCAGCGTCAGCGTTCCGTCGAGCAGTGTCGGCGAGTTGATGTAGGTGTTGCGGTGCAGGCCGCCGAGACGGGCGAATTCGGCATTCTCGAGGCCGGGAATCATGCGGAAGACTTCGGCCTGAGCGCCATACTTCAGCTTCGTCTGGAAGCCGACCATGTTGTAGAGCGTGCCGAGCGCATTGTCCTGGCGCAGCTGTACGACGGCATAGGGCTTGACGGTGGGGTTATGGGCATTGGTGAGGCCCATCGGCTTCATAGGCCCGTGGCGCAGCGTCTCGCGGCCGCGTTCCGCCATCACCTCGATCGGCAGGCAGCCGTCGAAATAGGGCGTGCCTTCCCATTCCTTGAAGCCGGTCTTGTCGCCGGCGATCAACGCATCGACGAAGGCATTGTACTGCTCCTCGGTCATCGGGCAGTTGATATAGTCCTTACCGGTTCCGCCGGGGCCGACCTTGTCGTAGCGCGACTGAAACCAGCAGATGTCCATGTCGATCGTCTCGGTATAGACGATCGGCGCGATGGCGTCGAAGAAGGCGAGCGCATCGGCGCCCGTTTCCGCGCGGATCGCTTCGGCAAGACCGGGTGCGGTCAGCGGGCCGGTCGCGATGACGGCGAGATCCCAATCTTTCGGCGGCAGACCGGTGACTTCTTCGCGCACCACCGTGATCAGCGGATGAGCGGCGATCGCCGCGCTGACCGCGTCGGAGAAGCCGTCACGGTCGACCGCAAGCGCACCGCCCGCAGGCACCTGGTTGGCGTCGGCGGATTTCATGATCAGCGAGCCGGCAAGGCGCATTTCCGCATGCAGCACGCCAACCGCGTTGCTGGTCGCGTCATCCGAGCGGAAGGAATTGGAACAGACGAGTTCGGCAAGGCCGTCGGTCTTGTGCGCGTCAGTGCCGCGCACGCCGCGCATCTCATGCAGGATGACCGGTACGCCGGCTTCGGCGATCTGCCAGGCGGCTTCCGATCCGGCAAGGCCGCCGCCGATGACGTGGATGGGGGAGTGGGAAGAAGTGTCTTTGCTCATGGCCGGCTTCCTATCACGGCTCGGCCTTTCGTTCCAACGCCTATAAACGAAAACGGCGCCCTGAAGGCGCCGTCTTGGAAGTCCTGGTCGTTCGTTCCGATTAACGGAAGGAACGGGCCGCAATGTTGCGGATGTCGTAACGGGTGATGCCGATGTCATTGAGAGCGTGGTTCGACAGGTTGCCGAGCTCGCTGACGGTGCGGCGGTAGTTGATCCAGCTTTTTGCGATACGAATCGGGTTCATGGTCATTTCCTCAAAATCAGGTTGTCGCGACAGCCATCTGTCTGCGTCGTTGAGGTTCTTATACGCTTGTCTAATTAGAAGGTGGAGTGCAAAGAAAATGCAGCTGCTATGCATTTGTGCAGTGCATCGCCGCATAGATGGGCACCGCTTCAAAAGGCGGCATCGATTAATGATTGATTAAAATCTTAATTGCCCGTTGATAAGCGATTGTTTTCAAAGGGACTTACGAGCCGATGCTGAGCAAGGACGCAGCGTCTGTCGATGGACGCGGTTCGGCCGCATGGGCAGTCGCAGATGGCGAAGCATCCGGTGCCTCTCGCAAGTGCGAAGGCGTCACCTGGATCGTACTCGCTGCGACAAAAGAAAACGCCCCCCGGAATGAACCGGAGGGCGTCTTACTTGGAGGTCGGTTGCGCTTGACGCGCTGCCTGAATTACTTGATCGCCTGGCGAGCAACGTACGGGATGTCGCCACGGCCGATGCCGAGGTCAGACAGTTCGCGGTCGGTCATACGGCCGAGTTCGTTGCAGGTCTGACGATACTTGCGCCAATTGTTGAAAGAACGTGCGAGGTTCATGATCCTATCCTTTCTAGGGTCGTGTGCCAGCGCTCATCTCTCTTGCTGGCCGTCATCTGATGCTCTGAAATATAATCTTTTTGAGCAGAAGTTACAGAGACAATGCTGCATCGCACCCATGCAGGCCGTGCAAGCCTCTACGCGATGGCGTGTTCGCGGCTGGCGCCTAAAACGCGCGGCGCAATCGAGTTGTCGTGGCTGGCTGCCCGAAATGTGAGGGCCAAAAACAAACAACGCCCGCTGGGGGAGGAGATCCAGCGAGCGTCGCTTTGTTCCGATCGGCAACCGGGAGGAGGAGTGTCGCCGATCCAAATCGAGGGGCGCTGGGAGGAGGAGTGCGCCGCCCCGATCGATGAGTTGAAGATAGTACGCAGGCGGGTGGAAGGGTAGCGCTGTTCCAGAATGGCACCTATGCATCCAGTGCATGGCGCGGGGCGAGCGCAGCGAATTTATGCACGAATATTGTGCAGGTGCGCAGACGCAGGCTTCTTTGTGGAGAGGAGGCTGAAAAGAATAACGCCCGCTGGGGGAGGAGGTCCAGCGAGCGTCATTAGGGGTGATTGGCAACTGGGAGGAGGAGTGTTGCCAATCTGATCGGAAGAGCGCTGGGAGGAGGAGTGCGCTCGTCCGAATTCCGTCGGTTTTACCCGGGCCTTTCTCAGCAAACTGAGGCGGCTGGCCATTTCCGCTGGCGACCGTCTGGCTTCATGCCTTCGTTCGCCTTTGATGTTTTGAATATAGGACCTTTAAATCGATTTGTGCAGTGCAATATCTGCATGGAAGATATGCGCATTGCGCAAGCCGTTCGTTCGTCCTCATCGGTTTGGTGCGCAGTCGCGAGTGAGCGATTGTGTTTCCGCGCCGATACGTGATTAGTTGGGAGCTGAACCGGACCATTTCAAGCATCGGATTCTAGGCTGGGGGCAGGATGTACCGCGCGCGTCTCGAACGAGACTTCAAGCACTGGATGGATAAGGGGCTGCTGCAGGAGAATGCAGCACGCGCAATGCTGGCCGAATATGACGGTCGCGAGTCCACGTTCCGGGCAGGGCGCGTCCTGCTCATTCTCGCCGCACTCCTGTTGTCCGCCTCAATCCTGCTGCTTGTCGCCGCCAACTGGGAGGCGCTGCCACGCCTTGCGCGGGTGGCCGGCATCGTCGCTCTGGTCTGGGGCTTTCATTTCGCCGCTGCCTGGCTGACCCAGACCGGCCGCACGACGCTTGCCGCAGCGGCCCTCGTTCTGGGGGTGGCCGCCTTTGGGGGCGGCATCGCGCTGATCGGGCAGATGTATCACCTGTCGGGTGACGCGGCCGATGCCGCGTTGCTGTGGTTTGCCGGCGCCGTCCTCACTGCCCTGGCATTTCGCTCAGCAGCAATGACCGCAGTTGCGGGTGGGCTTGCCTGGTTCTATTTCGGAACGGTGCTGCAGGACAATGGGTTCGGCGCCACGCCGGACTGGCGCGTGTGGTCCGTTCCGGCGCTCGCGGTGATCGTCGTTCTGCTGGTGCGCTTCACGGCCGCCGACCGGGCCCGTCATCTCGCCTATCTGCTGGTCCTGTCGTGGCTGGCCTGGCTTTACCTCGACAACGCGTCGCTTGCCTTTGCAGGTGGCCTTGCGGCGTTCGGCCTCGTGGCCTTTCTGGCGGCGACGCTGCCAGGCTCTCCGCTTCGCGCCCTGGCGGTCGATGCCGGTTCGGCACCCGCTTTCTATTCCTTCGCGCTCGCCTTGCTCGGTTTTACCGCTCTTCAATTCGAAGCCGTCGGAGTGACAACGGAGGTCGCGACCGGGGCGGGCACGCTGCTGGTGGCCCTCCTTGGGATCGCGCTTGCCGGGGCGCAGAACGGCGCCGTGCGCTATCTCGGCTACGTCGCCTTTGCCGGTGAGCTTCTCTATCTCGCCTTCGAAACCCTCGGCTCCATGCTCGGCACCTCCGGTTTCTTCCTGATCTCCGGATTGGTGGTTGCCGGCATCGCCTGGCTCGTCATCCGCATCGAGGGGCACTTGGCGAATGCGCGCGGGACGGAGGCGCCACGATGACCACCGCAAAGACCCGTTGGTTGAACCCATTGCTGGCGGCCCTGCTGGTTGCGGGCGTACAGACGGCGGCACTTGGCTATATGATCGAGAGCAGGGCCTCGATCCTCAGAAGCGGCCGTGACGTGCTGTTGAAGACCGTGCCTGTCGATCCCCGCGATCTGCTTCGGGGCGACTACGTGATCTTGAGCTACGACATTTCAAGGCTCCAGCCGGAATTGTTCAAGGGCGATACACCGAAGCAGTCGGAAGAGGCTAAGGTCTACGTTCGGCTGGAAAGGCAGCTCGACGGCTTTTGGGCGGCGACCGAAGCGTCCTTCGCGCCGCTTAGCCCTGCCGGCGACAGCGTCGTCCTTCGCTCTCTGCCATTTACCTACTATCCCTCGTCTGCGCTCTCGTCCGTCAATGTAGAATACGGGATCGAGCGTTTCTATGTGCCGGAAGGCGAGGGGCGGACGCTGGAGGAGGCGCGCAACGCCGAGGCGCTCTCCGTCAATATCCGCGTGGACGCCAAGGGAAAGGCCCAGATCCGCGAGATCGCAGTCAATGGCAGCCCGGTCTACGAGGAGCCTCTCTATTGAGGCACGCCGTGCCAACCGGCTTGGTCGTGGAATTCCCGCATTTTCCCTTTGATCCCGCGAAAACGAGTGATATAGAGACGCCGCGCTCGGGAAAGCCCTGAACTTTCAGCATGCCCATTCTATCCGCGGTATTCCGCTGGTTGGTCTTGCGGGAATACGGTCAGGCGGTGCGATTGTCTGAACGCGGGTATGGTGAAATTGGTAGACACGCCAGATTTAGGTTCTGGTGCCGTAAGGCGTGGGAGTTCAAGTCTCTCTACCCGCACCAGATCAGCGATCGCGCCCAAAGTCCGGATTCTGCGAGGATGAGGGGGGCTGGAGTGCCATTTTGCTTGCAAAACGGTTGCAGAACTGCGTAAAGCCACTCCCGGCAAATGGATCGGCTCACGTGCTCGCCAGACCTTTCGAAGGGGAAGAGCACAGTCAACGTGAAATGAAGGTTTGAACATGCAGGTTATCGAAACGCTCGCTCAAGGGCTGAAGCGCGAACTCAAGGTCGTTATCCCGGCCAAGGACATGGAAGCTCGGATGAACGAGCGTCTGGCCGAAGTGAAGGACCGTGTGAAGATCAACGGCTTCCGTCCCGGCAAGGTGCCGGTTGCGCATCTGAAGAAGGTCTACGGCAAGTCGATCATGGCTGACCTGGTCAACGAGATCGTTCGCGACAAGCCGACCGAGATCCTGTCGGGCCGTGGCGAAAAGTCGGCCACCCAGCCGGAAATCGCGATGACCGAGGACGAGGCCGAAGCCGACAAGATCCTCAACGCTCAGGCCGACCTCGAGTTCACCGTTGCCTACGAAATCATCCCGGCGATCGAACTCAAGGACGTCAGCGGCATCAAGGTGACCCGCGAAGTCGTCGAGATCGCTGAAGACGAAGTCAACGAGCAGATCCTGAAGATCGCCGAAAGCGCCCGCAGCTACGAATCGAAGAAGGGCAAGGCCGCCAACGGCGACCGCGTCACCATCGATTACCTCGGCAAGGTCGACGGCGTCGCCTTCGACGGCGGCAAGGACGAGGACGCTGAGCTGGTTCTCGGTTCCAACCGTTTCATCCCGGGCTTCGAAGAGCAGCTCGTTGGCCTGAAGGCTGGCGACGAGAAGGTCATCACCGTGACTTTCCCGGCTGAATACCCGGCTGCAAACCTTGCTGGCAAGGAAGCCACCTTCGACATCACCGTCAAGGACGTGGCTGGCGCCCAGGACATCGAAATCAACGACGAACTGGCCACCAAGCTCGGCCTCGAATCGGCTGACAAGCTGAAGGAAATCGTCCGCGGCCAGATCGAAAGCCAGTACGGCAACCTGACCCGTCAGAAGGTCAAGCGTCAGATCCTCGACCAGCTCGACGAACTCTACCAGTTCGAAACGCCGGAGCGCCTCGTCGAGGCCGAATTCGAAAACATCTGGCGCCAGATCAACACCGACCTGCAGCAGGCCGGCAAGACCTTCGCTGACGAAGAAACCACCGAAGAAGAAGCCCGCGCTGAATACCGCAAGCTCGCTGAGCGTCGCGTTCGCCTCGGCCTCGTTCTCTCGGAAATCGGTGAAAAGGCCGGCGTTCAGGTCAGCGACGACGAACTGCAGCGTTCGCTGTTCGAACAGCTCCGCCAGTTCCCGGGCCAGGAGAAGCAGATCCTCGACTACTTCAAGAACACCCCCGGCGCTGCTGCTTCGCTGCGCGCTCCGCTGTTCGAAGAAAAGGTCGTCGACCACCTGCTCGGCGAAATCTCGGTAACCGACAAGACGGTTTCCAAGGAAGAGCTGACGGCTGACGACGAAGAGACTGAAGGCAAGGCTGCCAAGAAGGCTCCGGCCAAGAAGAAGGCCGCCGCCAAGGCTGAAGCCACGGAAGGCGAAGAAGCCGCTGCTCCGAAGAAGAAGGCTCCGGCCAAGAAGAAGGCCGCTGACGACAGCGCCGAGTAATCGGATCGAAGCCTTAGGAATCGAAAGGCCCTGCCGCTTGCGGCAGGGCCTTTTTCGTTGCGGGAGGCGAGCTCTTCGTCCAGCGCTGGCCGAGAGCATGCTGCTTGATTCAGCCAGAGCGGACTTCGTGGCTCAGTGAAACCCGCGGCGCGCTAAGCGTCGAGGAGGAGGGCGCGATGGTCGGAGACTTCGGGCTCTGCGACGACATCGAAGCGAGCGACGCTGACTGCACCGTTTGCCAGCATGTAATCGGCAAAGCGGCCGCTCTTTAGATAGTGCGACGTGCGCGTGTCCGTGTGGCCGCGGGAAACGACGAGGTCGACGAGCCCCAACTGGCCGAGCGTCTGAAACGTTTGGCTGTCGGGGAGCACATTGAAATCACCGCACACGACAAGCCGCTCGTCTCCGGGCCAGACCTGGTGGACGAGACCTACCAGCGCCTCCGCCTGCGCGCGGCATGCTGGACTGTCGTTCTTGCCGCCGACCTCCCGCAGGCCGTGCATCTGCGCGATGGTGATGGGAGTGCCGGCGTCGTGATCGAACAGGCGAATGCAATGGGCGTTGCGCGCACGCGGATGCGGCCCCCAGCTGTCGGGCGAAAAACTGCCATGCACAAAACCGAGGGCCTGGCCGATGACGGAATAGCCCCGCCGAACGAATGTTGCCAGACCGAATTCCGATGCCACGGGCGTGTCTCCAGAAAAGAGCGTCCCTCGCGCGGTCGGGCAGAAGAATCCATCATGTCCCGGTAGTACTGCGGCGATCTCGTCGAAGAGGTTGGCGCGTTGCGGCAGTTCCACATCCGCATCGCGATAGCTCAGCCATTCGGCCTCGGTCGTCGGTGATCGTGCGACCTCCTGCAGGCACAGGACATCGGCGTCGACATCGGCGAGATATTTCATCAAGGGCGAATGGAGCTTGCCGCCCCAGGCATTGAGCGAAAGGATGCGCATGGTGTTCGGCTCTCTTGATCGGGAGAGGTGAAGCTAGCCGATTCGCCGGCGTCCTGCGCACTTCGGATGCGGTCTGCGGGATGGCAAACCCGGAGAGATCGGTTCGGCAACGCGGAACCAAAATCGTTGCCCTCCAGGCACGTGGCCGCCGCCGTCAGCGTTGACGGCGGTCAGCTCTGTCGCTGGATGCTTACGCTTTCGGCGCTTCCTGCTTGATCTCGCCCATACGGTTCCAGGCGTCGAGGCCGGCGATCTTGTAGGCCTCGGCCAGCGTCGGGTAGTTGAAGGTGTTTTCGACGAAGTACTCGACCGTGCCCTTGAGGTTCAGCACGGCCTGGCCGATATGCACTAGTTCTGTCGCGCCTTCGCCGATGATATGCACGCCGAGCAGGCGGCGGGTCTTCAGCGAGAAGATCATCTTCAACAGGCCGGAATCGAGCCCCATGATGTGGCCGCGCGAGGTCTCGCGGAAGCGGGCGATGCCGCATTCGTAGGGGATGCCGCGTTCCTTGACCTCTTCTTCCGAGAGACCGCAGGTGGAGATCTCAGGCACGGCGTAGATGCCGTAGGGGAAGTATTTCTGCGGCTCCATCGCGATCGCGCCGATGGCGACCCGGGCGGCGATGCGCCCCTGTTCCATCGAGGTTGAGGCGAGGCTCGGGAAGCCGACGACGTCGCCGGCGGCATAGATGTTGGGCACGGAGGTCTGGAACGTCTCGGGATTGACCTTGAGGCGCCCTCGGTTGTCGGCTTCGAGCCCGGCTGCGGGCAGGTTCAGCGTATCGGTGGCGCCCATGCGGCCCGCGGCAAAGAGCACCATGTCGGTTGTGATCTTGCGGCCGTTGTCGAGCGTCAGCAGCACCTTACCATCGTCGAGCCGCTCCACCGTGTCGGCCTTCTGCCCGAGGTGCAGTTTCATGTTGCGGTCGCGCAACTGGTAGATGAAGTCTTCGACGATTTCCTTGTCGATGAAATCGAGCATCGTCGTCTTCGGATCGATCACCGTCACCTGGGTGTCGAGCGCGCTGAAGATCGTCGCGTATTCGATGCCGACGACGCCGGCGCCGATCACCACCATGGAGCGCGGCAGGGTCTCGATATCGAGCAGTTCATCGCTGTCGAGCACAGTCTTGCCGTCGAACGGCATGTAATCCGGGCGGAAGGGCTTGGTACCGACGGCAAGCATGATGCTGGTGCCGGACACGAGCATGGTCTCGCCGTCGTCCTTGACGACTTCGAGCGTGGTCGGATTGACGAAGCTGGCTTTCCCGCGCATCTGCTGCACGCGGTTGCGCGCGAACTGATGTTCGAGAACCTCGACTTCATGATTGAGGGTGATGATCAGCCGCTGCCGGAGGTCATCGGCGCTGATCTCCTGCTTGACGCGATAGGAGCGCCCGTAAAAGCCGCGCTCGCGCCAGCCCGAAAGATTGAGCGCCGTTTCGCGCAGCGTCTTGGAGGGAATCGTACCGGTGTGAACCGAAACGCCGCCAACGCGTTTTCCCTGTTCGATGACGAGGACCTTCTTGCCGAGCTTGGCTGCCTGGATGGCGCCGCGGCGGCCGGCAGGTCCGCTTCCGACAACGATGAGATCGAACTGGTTCATAGGCGTTTCCGTTAGAAGGTGGAATCGTTGTGCGTTGCGAAAACTCTCGCTCGCAAGCCTCTATACCGTCAATGGCACGGTTTGATGAAGTGGTTTTCATAGCCGAAACAGTCGGATGAGAATATATAAGGGAGCGCGTGTATGCTTGGCTTCGTTACGACATGCGGAGCCCGTCGGTGTCGTATTTGCCTGGGAGGCTGACGATGGGATTGGAGCTGACGAACAGGGCTTTGCCACAGTCTGGCGCTGAGGGCGTCATGCCGCATTCGCAGCCGCAGCCGGGCGTCGTAGCGGCCGCGGTCTACGAGAACGGCGTGCGCGTCCGCGATATCCGCATCGAAGACGCAGGCAAGTGGCGCGATCGCCCGGGCACAGTGATCTGGATCGGCCTGCATGAGCCCGATGCCGAACTCTTGCGGCAGATCCAGCAGGAATTCGATCTGCATGACCTGGCGATCGAGGACGCCTGCAAGGCGCACCAGCGGCCGAAACTGGAGATCTATGGCGACTCGATCTTCGTCGTCGCCCGCACCGCGCATATGGTTGGCGACGAGATCGCCTTCGGCGAGACGCATCTGTTCGTTGGGCGCGGTTACGTCATCTCGGTCCGGCACGGCGCGTCGACCTCCTACATGGCCGTGCGCCAACGCTGCGAAGCATCTCCTGCAGCCTTGGCCCACGGCGAAAACTACATCCTCTATTCGATCCTCGATTTCATCGTCGACAACTACATGCCGGTGATCGAGGCGATCCACGAAGAGGTCGAGGAACTGGAAGACCGGCTGCTGCGCGAGCGGCTGGTCAAGGGCGACATCGAACGCCTCTATCTGCTGCGGCGCAATCTCTTGCGCCTGCGAAACGCGGTCGTGCCGCTGGTCGACGTCTGCCGACGGCATGAGCACATCGATCTACCGGGCATGGATGCAGCACTGCAGCCGCTCTTCCGCGACGTTACGGACCACGTGCGCCGCGTTCAGGAGGATATCGACGCTTTGCGTGAGGTTCTTGCCTTCACCTTCGAGGCGAGCCTGATGGTCGGTCAATCCGAGCAGACGGAAATCTCGCGCAAGCTCGCGTCCTGGGCCGCGATCCTCGCGGTGCCAACGGCGATCGCCGGCATTTACGGCATGAACTTCGACGACATGCCGGAACTGAAGTTCCGCTACGGCTACTTCGTCGTCCTGGCAGTGATCATCGGTCTTTGCGGCACGCTCTACCGGTTCTTCCGCCGCGCGAAATGGCTTTAGGCCGGAGCACTGACCGGCAGACCTTACCAATTCCCGAACTCGGAGGATGTGGTGGCAACCCTTCTGCAAACGCTCGGCGACCTGATCGGTACGAACTGGAAACACCGCGACGTACCCAAGCGGTACTCGCGCACCTTTGTGTGTCGCTGTGGCAGTCACGTGTTTTTCGGCAACATGTTTTGTAACAGCTGCCAGGCGCCACTCGGATATCTGCCAGGTGAAGATGCGCTGCTGCCGCTCGACCCCGGCCCACAGCCAGGTATCTGGGCCGCAGGCGAGGAACGGCCGTTGCTGAAGTATTGCGGCAACCGTGACACGCCGGCGCAGTGCAACTGGATGCTGATGGCCAGCGAGCCGGGGGAACTTTGCATCGCCTGCCGGCTGAACCGGACAATTCCGAATCTCGATCGCGAGGACAATGCCAGCTACTGGGGTCTGCTTGAGGTGGCGAAGCGACGGCTCGTGTCGCAGTTGCTGGCACTCGGCTTGCCCGTGAAGTCCAAGGTCGACGAGGACGAGAAACACGGTCTGATGTTCGATTTCCTGCGTTCGCCACCGAACGGGCCGCGCGTGCTGACCGGGCATGCCGACGGTTTGATTACGGTCAACATCGAGGAGGCGGATTCGGTCCAGCGTGAGAAGATGCGGCTCGAATTCTACGAGCCCTATCGGACGCTGCTGGGCCATCTTCGACATGAGGTCGGTCACTACTACTGGAACCGGCTCGTTTTCAACGGACCCTGGCTGGAGCCGTTTCGCACGCTGTTCGGCGATGAGCGGGCCGATTACGCGGCGGCATTGAAGGCGAACTATGACAATGGCGCACCCCCAGACTGGGCCGATCGGTACATCAGTTCCTATGCTTCCACACATCCCTGGGAAGACTGGGCCGAAACTTGGGCGCATTACCTGCATATGATCGATAGCCTGGGCACGGCACTCGGCTTTGGGCTCGATGCAGAGGATCTTGAAGCGATTGTCGAGCCATTCGAGCGCGACGCCTTGTATGCGCCCGACGACACCGGCGCCGACGGGTTTCTGTCGCTGTTGAACTCCTGGATCGAAATGACGATGGTGCTTAACGAGTTGGCGCGCAGCATGGGCCAGCCGGACTTCTACCCCTTCGTAATGTCGAAACCGTCAGTGGCGAAACTGCAGTTCGTGCATATGGTCGTCGAGGCTTCACGCTCGGCGGGGACGGAGTCTGTCGAAGCCGGCTTTTTGGGGTAAACGCCTTCGCCACTGTTTGCGGCAGGGCGGCGTCACCACCGGGCTGCTACCTCCGCCGCGCGAAACGGCTGGGTGCCAGCGCGCTCAGAACAGCCGCAGCCCTTTCAGGCTCACGTGGCCGTCCTTGCCGATGATGATGTGGTCGTGCACGGCGATCCCCAGCGGTTTCGCCGTTTCGACGATCAGCTTCGTCATGTCGATATCGGCGCGCGACGGGGTCGGATCGCCGGATGGATGGTTGTGGACCAGGATGATCGCGGTGGCCGAGAGTTCCAGCGCGCGCTTGACCACTTCACGCGGGTAGACCGGCGTGTGGTCGATCGTACCTTTCTGCTGCACCTCGTCGGCAATCAGCGTGTTGCGCTTGTCGAGGAACAGGATGCGGAACTGTTCCTTCGTCTCGTAGGCCATCGCCGCGTGGCAATAGTCGATGACGGCGCTCCAGGACGAGAGAAGCTGCTTCTGGCGAAGTTCGCTCTTCAGCGTGCGGTGACCAATTGTGGAGATCAGCTTGAGGTCGAGGGCGACGGCCTCGCCGATACCGCTCACCTCCTGCAACAGCGCGATCGGGGCGCCGAAGACACCGGCGAGCGTGCCGAAGCGCGCGAGCAGAGCCTTGGCGATCGGCTTGGTATCCTTGCGTGGGATCAGCCGAAACAGCAACATTTCCAGGATTTCGTAGTCGGCGAGTGCGGCATCGCCGCTTTCGCGGTAGCGCGCCCTGAGGCGATCGCGATGACCGTGATAGTGCGCCTCGAGTGCCGGCGCCTTCTTGGCGGCCGGCGAGTTATCTAACTGCAATTGCGGAAAAAACGTCCTCTCGTCCGCCGATGGCACAAAATCGCCGTCAGGGGAGATCGAGCGTTTCGTCATGCGGCGCCGAGCGTGCTGACGCCGGGCTTGAACAGCCCGGCGGGCGAAAGCGTGAAGATCTCGCAGCCATCGGCGGTGACGCCGACCGTGTGCTCGTATTGCGCCGACAGCGACCGGTCGCGGGTCACGGCGGTCCAGCCGTCCGAGAGCACCTTCACATGCGGGCGGCCGAGATTGATCATCGGCTCGATGGTGAAGATCATGCCCTCGCGCAGTTCCGGCCCTTCATTGGCGCGGCCGTAGTGCAGGATGTTCGGCGCGTCGTGGAAGAGCTTGCCGACGCCGTGGCCGCAGAAATCGCGCACGACGGAGCAGCGCTCCGCTTCGGCATAGACCTGGATCGCTTCACCGATGGCGCCGGTGCGGGCGCCGGGGCGCACGGCGGCTATGCCGCGCATCAGGCTCTCGTGGGTGACGTCGAGCAGTCGCTCGGCCGCGCGCTTGATCTCGCCGACCGGATACATCCGGCTCGAATCGCCATGCCAGCCATCGACGACGTAGGTGACGTCGATGTTGACGATATCGCCCTCGCGCAGCGGCTTGTCGTTCGGGATGCCGTGGCAGACGACGTGGTTGATCGAGGTGCAGGACGATTTCGTGTAGCCGCGATAGTTGAGCGTCGCCGGCAGCGCGCCATTGTCCATGCCGAACTCGAAGACGAACCGGTCGATCTCGTCGGTGGTGACGCCCGGCTGTACCCGCGAGACGAGCTCGTCCAGACAACGCGCAGTCACCTGGCAGGCCTTTCGCATGCCCTCGAAACCTTCCGGTCCATAGAGCCGGATTACGCCGGTGTTCTTGTAGGGCGCAGACCCTGCCTCGATGTAAGTCACCATTCCAAAGCTTTCAGTTGTTCCAGTCGGATTTCATAGAGCAGCGAGGGCCGCTTCGTCCACTGTCATCAATCCAGTTGGGCGGATTTGCGTTGGCGAAACCTGACATTTGACCGCATAGGCCTCAACCCCACGTGACATCGCGCGGTCGAATGCGCGCGCATAGGCGGGATCGAACTCGCGGCAGATCCTCAACCGGTCACAATCGTCGCGCTGCACGAGATAGATCATCACCGCGCGGTGACCGGCCTCAACCATATCACCGAGTTCGTCGAGATGTTTCGCCCCCCGCGTGGTCGGACTGTCAGGAAATTCGGAAAGACCGGGCGAGCGGCTGAAATGCACGTTCTTGACCTCGACATAGGCACGGCCGCGCTCGGGATCGCTGAGGAGAATGTCGATGCGCGAGTTGCGTCCGTATTTCTGCTCGCGTGCACTATGCTCATAGGTATGCAGGTCGGAAACGAGCCCCAGCCGGATGGCTTCTTCCGCAAGCCGGTTGGGCAGGCCGGTATTGATGCCGACCATCGTTCCGTCGGCTTCGACGATTTCCAGCATCTGGCGGTACTTCCGCGTCGGGCTGTCGTGTTCTGACATCCAGATGCGTGAACCGGGTGTCGTCAGCCCGCGCATCGATCCCGTGTTGGGGCAGGATCCGGTCATGGCCGTGCCATCAGGCAACAGGGCGTCGAAGAGAAAGCGCTTGTAGCGCTGCACAAGGGTTGCGGTCGTCAGCGGAGGATCGAAGATCAAGGCAGGTCCTGCGAATGATTCAGGCGCGGGCGCGTACGTAGGAGCCCGGCGCTTCCTCGAGCGAGTTCAGCGGACCGCCCGGCTTGCGGGGCGCAACGCGTCGCTTGTCGAGTTTCTCGATCCATTGGTGCCAATGCGGCCACCAGGATCCCGGTGTTTCCTTGGCGGCCTTGAACCAATCGTCGAAGTCACCCGTGGGGGCGCCTCCGGTCCAGAACTGATACTTGCCCTTGTCCGGCGGATTGACGACGCCAGCAATGTGGCCCGAACCCGAGAGAACATAGGTGACCTTGCCGCCGAACGAAGCGCTGCCGAGAAATACAGAGCGCGGCGGGGCGATGTGGTCTTCCTTGGTCGCGAGATTGTAGATCGGGATCTTCACGTCGCCGAGCGATACCTGCTTGCCGGCAAGAACCATCTCGCCCTTCGAAAGCTTGTTATCGAGGTAGCAGTTGCGCAGATAGAAGGAATGGTTGGCGGCCGGCATCCGCGTCGAATCGGAGTTCCAGTAGAGCAGGTCGAAGGGCAGGGGTTCCTGGCCCTTGAGGTAGTTGTTGACGAAGTAGGGCCAGATCAGCTCCGAGGCGCGCAGCATGTTGAAGGCGGTCGCCATCTTCGAGCCGTCGAGATAGCCGGTCACGCTCATGTTCTGTTCGATCTGGCTTATCTGGTCCTCGTCGACGAAGACCTTGAGGTCGCCAGCGTGAGTGAAATCGACCTGCGTCGTGAACAGTGTCGCCGAGCGGATGCGATCGTCGCCCTCGGCCGCATGCAATGCGAGCGTCGCGGCAAGCAGGGTGCCGCCGACGCAATAGCCGATGGCGTTGACTTCCCGCTCACCGGTGGCCTGCTCGACGATATCGAGCGCAAAGCCGATGCCTTCGCGGGCATAGGCTTCCCAGTCCTTGGTCGCGTGCCGTTCGTCCGGGTTCACCCAGGAGATGACGAAGACCGTGTGTCCCTGATCGACCGCCCATTTGATGAAGGATTTCTGCGGGTTGAGATCGAGCACGTAGAATTTGTTGATCCAGGGCGGGCAGATCAGCAACGGCCGCTTCAGCACGGTTTCCGTCGTCGCCTCATATTGCAGCACCTGGCAGACGTCGCTCTGGGCGATGACCTTGCCCGGCGTCATCGCGATATTCTCGCCGATCGCAAACTTGCTGGTGTCCGTCTGCCGGAGCTTGAGGTCGCCGCGACCGGCGGCGATGTCCTCGGCAAACATCTGCATGCCCTTGACCAGATTGGCGCCGCTTGAGGCAACCGTCTCGCGGTAGAGCTGCGGATTGGTGGTGACGAAGTTGGTCGGAGACAGCGCGCTGGAAACCTGGCGAACGTAGAAAGCAGCCTTGTGTTTCGTGTGGTCGTCGAGCCCCTCGGCGTCCTCGACCATGCGCTCGGCCCAGTCCGACGTTACGAAATAGGCCTGGCGAATGAAGTCGAAGAACGGGTTCTTCACCCAGTCCTCGTCGGTAAATCTCTTGTCGTTGCGCTGGAGGGCGGCCGGCTCCGCCGTCTCTTCGCCGGACATCCGGTGCAGCGTGCGCGACCAGATCTCGAAGAAGCTGCCCATCAGGTGAGTCTGCGCTTCGAGCGTGCGGCGCGGATCGGAAAGCCAGTACTCCGAGACCTTGGACAGCGTCTTAACCATGTCGGTGACGGGTTCGGCGAAGGTATCGGACTTCTGGCCCGATTCCCGCGGCGCCAGCCAGGCGGAAGCCGCTTTGCCAAGCTGTTCCATGGCGCGGGCGAGGTTGACTGCGAGGCTTTCCGGATCCTTGACGATATAAGGTTCGACGGATTTGGGATCGAAGCCTGCGTAGCCGTCCTTGCCTTCCGCATTCCTCTCTGCTGTCACCCGGCGTCCTCCACAGCATCTTGTTTGTTTTGTATTTTTACATTCTGCCCGAAAATGATTACAAGGGCTAGCGCATCGTCGCGCCATCAAAATAGAGGTCGTCTCCAGTATGCTTGCCGTCGGAAAACAGCGTTCCATCACCTGGGTTGCCGGGATCGTTCTGCTAGGCACGCTTGCAGGCTGCAACAGCCAGGGGACCAACTTCGAGAACTATCCGTCGGTTTACGGCCAGAAGCCGGCCGCAACGTCGCAGATGACCAACGATGAAGCTGCAAGCATGCAGGCGCGCCTGAGCTCTCTCGGCGCTGCACGCAAGTCCGGCGCGATCTCCGAAGCCGAGTATCAGCGTCGCCTGAAAGAAATGCGCGCGCTGGCCGAACAGCACGGCGCCGACGCGCTGAAAGAGATCCAGAATTAGCGCTTGCCTTTCCGGTGATTTGGACGCAAAGCGTTCAATGGCCGCATGGACGGCCGTTCACCACAGCGCACGGTTTCGCAAAGGCTTGAGCCGCTGGCGGGAGCGTGCGCCAAACGAGGTTTGGAGATGGAAGAGTTTCACAAAGTCCGGCGTTTGCCGCCCTATGTTTTCGAACAGGTCAACCGTTTGAAAGCAAGCGCGCGAGCGGCCGGTGCTGACATCATCGACCTCGGCATGGGCAATCCGGATCTACCCACACCACAGTCGATTGTCGACAAGCTCTGCGAGGCCGTTCAGGACCCGCGCACGCATCGTTATTCGTCGTCGAAGGGCATTCCCGGGCTGCGTCGTGCCCAGGCCGCCTATTACGCCCGCCGCTTCGGCGTCAAGCTCAACCCGGATACCCAGGTCGTCGCTACCCTTGGCTCCAAGGAAGGCTTCGCCAACATGGCGCAGGCGATCACCGCACCTGGCGACGTCATTCTGTGCCCGAACCCCACCTATCCGATCCACGCCTTCGGCTTCCTGATGGCCGGCGGCGTCATCCGCTCGATCTCGGTCGAGCCGGACGAAACCTTCTTCGGACCGCTGGAACGCGCCGTTCGCCATTCAATCCCCAAGCCACTGGCGCTGATCCTCAACTATCCGTCGAACCCGACGGCGCAGGTTGCGACGCTCGACTTCTATAAGGACGTGATCGCGTTTGCGAAAAAGCACGACATCATCGTGCTTTCGGACCTTGCCTATTCGGAGATCTACTTCAACGACGCGCCGCCGCCGTCGGTGCTGGAAGTTCCGGGCGCGATCGACTGCACGGTCGAGTTCACCTCGATGTCGAAGACCTTCTCAATGCCGGGCTGGCGCATGGGCTTTGCCGTCGGCAACGAGCGGCTGATCGCAGCCCTGACACGCGTGAAATCCTACCTCGACTATGGCGCCTTCACGCCGATCCAGGTGGCCGCCACCCAGGCGCTGAACGGCGACGGCAGCGACATCGCCGAAGTGCGCAATATCTACAAGCGCCGCCGCGACGTCATGGTCGACAGCTTCGGCAAGGCCGGCTTCGAAGTGCCGCCGCCGGCAGCGACGATGTTTGCCTGGGCAAAGATCCCGGAGAAGTTCCGTCATCTGGGCTCGCTCGAATTCTCCAAGCTCCTCGTCGAGAAGGCGGATGTCGCGGTCGCTCCGGGCATCGGCTTCGGCGAACAGGGCGACGACTATGTGCGCCTCGCTCTCGTCGAGAACGAGCACCGCATCCGCCAGGCGGCGCGCAACATCAAGAAATTCCTGTCGACCGCCGACGAGACGATGCACAACGTCATCTCGCTCAACGCTCATAGGTAAGAAGTCGGGAGGCGTGCTTGACGCGCGCCTCCTTCCACACTGGCCCCGCTGTTCTCGCGGCGCGCCCTCTACATGTTAGGAAATGGCTATGGCAGATGCCCTCAAAATCGGCATTGCGGGCTTGGGTACCGTCGGTGCCTCGCTCGTGCGAATCCTCCAGGATCGTCACGAGATGCTTGCGACAACGTGCGGACGGGCAATCGAGACCACGGCCGTAACGGCGCGCGACCGCAACAGGGACCGCGGCGTCGATCTTTCGAAGACCGCCTGGTTCGACGATGCCATTTCGCTTGCGCGTGACGCCGATATCGACGTTTTCGTCGAACTGATGGGCGGTGCCGGCGATCCCGCCTATTCGGCCGTCAAGGCGGCGCTGCAGCGCGGCATTCATGTGGTGACCGCCAACAAGGCGCTGCTGGCTGCCCATGGCATCGAACTTGCAAAGATCGCCGAGGAGAAGGGCGCGCTGCTCAACTACGAAGCGGCTGTTGCCGGCGGTATCCCCGTCATCAAGGCGCTGCGCGAATCCATGACCGGCAATACGATCTCGCGCGTCTATGGGATCATGAACGGCACCTGCAACTACATCCTGACGAAGATGGAGAAGGAACAGCTTTCCTTCGAAGCCTGCCTCAAGGAGGCGCAGCGCCTCGGCTATGCCGAAGCCGATCCGGCCTTCGACATTGAGGGCAACGACACGGCGCACAAGCTGTCGATCCTGACGAGCCTTGCATTCGGTACGGCGATCGCTGCCGACGACATCTACCTCGAAGGCATCACCAATATCTCGATCGACGACATTCATGCAGCCGCCGATCTCGGTTACCGCATCAAGCTCCTCGGTGTCGCCCAGCGCACCGAAAGCGGCATTGAGCAGCGCGTCCACCCGACGATGGTGCCTTACGATTCCGTCATCGCCCAGGTCGATGGCGTGACCAATGCCGTTGCGATCGAATCCGACATTCTCGGCGAGCTCCTGATGGTCGGCCCGGGTGCCGGCGGCAACGCGACGGCGTCGGCCGTGCTCGGCGATATCGCTGACATTGCCAAGAGCCGCCCGGGCGCCCAGCACGTTCCGGCCTTCGGCCGTCCGACCAATGCGCTGCTGCCCTATAAGCGCGCGCAGATCCAGAGCCACGAGGGCGGCTACTTCATCCGCCTGAAGGTCGTTGACCGCACCGGCGTCTTCGCCAGCATCGCGACCCGCATGGCCGACAACGGCATCTCGCTGGAATCGATCATGCAGCATTCGAAGCATCTGATGGACACGGGCGAGCCGCAGACGATCATCTTGGTCACGCACGCGACATCGGAGCACTCCGTTCGCGATGCGATCAAGGCGATCAAGGGCGAGGGCTACCTCGTCGGCGAGCCGCAGGTCATTCGCATCGAACGCCCGAAGGCAAACTGACGGCGAAGGACCTCGGGCCGTTCGGCATGACGGTGCGCAGTGCCGTTTGTCGCCAACAAATTAGAAGCCTCGCCGCGCAAGCAAGCCGGCGAGGCTTCTTTTTTGGGAATTGGGCGCCTGCGGCGGCCCAACCCCCTACGAAACGTGGATCTCTGTGTATGCCGTTCCAAAAACGGTCACGATTTCCAGGGTTATGCGCTAAGAGGAATGAAGCGCCAAGCGGATGGACGAGCATGGAAGAATTGGTGGATCCGGTACAGCGGGCCTTTCTGAATGTCGAGCAGTCGGTCAGCGGCCAGCGATGGGTGTCGCGCCTCGACCAGGCGGGCCAGAACCGCGCGCTCGCCATTAGCCAGGTTCACGGCTACTCCGATCTGCTCGGTCGCGTCCTTGCCGGCCGCGGCGTCGTACTCGACGATGCCGCAAGCTTCCTTGATCCGACGCTTCGCTCGCTTATGCCGGACCCGGACACGCTTACCGATTGCCGCAAGGCTGCAGAGCGTCTGGCGGCCGCCATCAAGCGCCGTGAAAAGACGGTGATCTTCGGTGACTATGACGTCGACGGTGCCGCGTCTTCGGCTTTGATGGCGCGTTTCCTGCGCCATTTCGGCGTCGACGCGGAAATCTACATTCCCGATCGGATCTTCGAGGGGTATGGCCCGAACCCGACGGCAATCGAGCAGCTGATCGACAAGGGCGCCGATCTCATCGTCACCGTCGACTGCGGCTCGACCAGCCATGAGGCGCTCGCCGTTGCCGATAAACGCGGCGTCGATGTCGTCGTCATCGACCACCATCAGGTCGGCTCGGCGCTGCCGCCCTGCCATGCGCTCGTCAATCCCAATCGGGAGGACGATCTTTCGGGGCAGGGGCGTCTTTGTGCTGCCGGTGTCGTTTATCTGGTTCTCGTCAATACCTTGCGCGTTTTGCGCAACGCCGGCGACAGCCGCGTTTCTTCGTTCGACCTGCTGTCCCAGCTCGATCTGGTGGCTCTGGCGACGGTCTGTGACGTGGTGCCGCTCAAAGGGCTCAACCGCGCCTATGTCGTCAAGGGACTGATCGCGGCGCGTCACATGGGCAATGTCGGGCTTTCGGCACTGCTGCGGAAAGCTGCGATCGGCGGCCCGGTCACGCCCTATCACCTGGGCTTTCTCGTCGGCCCGAGAATCAATGCCGGCGGACGCATTGGCGATGCTGCGCTCGGCAGCCGCCTGCTGGCGATGGAGGATGCGGCCGAGGCAGAGAAGATCGCCGCGCAGCTCGATGAGCTCAATCGCGAGCGGCAGGCGATGGAAGCCATCATGCTGGCCGAGGCGGAGGCTGAGGTTCTGGCCGAATACGGCACGGGCGAGGGCGCTTCGGTGATCGTTACCGCGCGCGAAAACTGGCACCCGGGCATCGTCGGACTGCTCGCCGCCCGCATCAAGGAAAAATTCCGCCGACCGACTTTTGCCATCGCTTTCGATCCGAACGGCCGCGGCACCGGCTCCGGCCGCTCGATCAACGGCTTCGACATGGGCAAGATGGTTCGGGCCGCCGTCGATGGTGGCCTGCTGGTAAAGGGTGGCGGCCATGCCATGGCTGCCGGTCTCACCGTCGAGCGCGCGAAACTCGGCAAGCTCAGGCAGTTTTTCGAGGGACGCGCGGAAGCGGCGGTGCGCGAACTCGTCGCCATCCAGACGCTCAAGGTCGACGGCGCGCTTGCAGCCTCTGGCGCGACCCTGGAACTCATCGATCTCCTGGAGCAGGCCGGCCCCTACGGCTCGGCCCACCCGCAACCGGTCTTCGCCTTCCCGCAGCATCGCCTGCGCGATAGCAGGCAGGTCGGCGCCAACCACATCAAGGTGACGCTGGAGGGGCAGGACGGCAGCCGCCTTGACGGTATTGCTTTCCGGGCGACCGAGACACCGCTCGGCGACTTCCTGCTGTCGAGCCGCGGAACATCCATCCACGTCGCGGGATCGGTGTCCGCCGATCTGTGGCAGGGCCAGCGACGGGTACAGCTGCGCGTCACGGACGCGGCAAAGGCGCTGTAGCACCCGTCGCGAAGTGTGCTGACAGATATTTCGCTGGGCCGTGTTATGGCTGACCGTACCGCACACGCTTCAAAACATCTCGAGGATTCACAGCGAGGATGGTGTTGAACAACGTCGTTTCGACGACGGTGTCGCCATCGGCTTGCAGGCGAAAATGCACGCTCTTGTTGCCGCCACAGTTCGTTGCGTCGATCATCGCGATAACTCTTTCGACCTCGTCGGGCGTCTTTTCGTCCAGCCTGACAAGGGCAGGATAAAGGGGGGCGCAACTTGCACCGCCGTCGCGAACAAGTTCTCCTTGTCGATCAAATAGATAGCTGAGGGGTGCGAACTCTCCCTTGTGCGAGCCGCGATGGGCGCTGCCCCACATGGCACTTAGGTACTAAACCACAGCGCTCAAAGATCCGAGATCATTGAACGGTCGCAAGGCTTCAACATTGTAAACCACGGAGTAGAGGCGACTGCCGCTGAGTGGTGAATTCAGTGTGAGCGAGTAGGTACGACGGAAACCCTGCTGCTGGTCCAGTCGGGTAATGTGTATGCGCTGCAGATAGCGTGCTTTGGCATAAGCTGGGAGCTTCGGGTCTTTGCGATTGTTCAGGCTTCGCGTCGTTTCGGAGCGTTCCCAGTCTTTGAAATCCCGCGCGAGCAACGTTTCTAACTCTTCAATTGGCATCCCCAGCTTGAACACCGGACTCGGTACCAAGTCTGCAGGCGTCAGCGTCTGCTCGCCAGAAATCACGTTGGAACGAGCGGCCGCAGGCGATCCGGGATAGGACGAAATTGTGATTGCGGCGAGCCCCGCAGCAATGACGCGAAACAAAACTAGATTCCCGTTCAACTGATTCGAGGAACGCCCGACTTGCGATCGGAGCGTGTTTCCCCAGCGATCAAACGATCAAGAATCAGGTCGAAATCGTCGGCGCGTTGAAGTTGCTCCTGAAGAGCAGGAAGATATTTCGCACGGCTTCGGATGGCGTCGCCAGCAGATCGAAGGCTGAGCAGAATCTGTTTAGAGATTGCGTATTCGCTCTGCAGTCCTTCTGCCTTTTGCCAGATATGGTCTTCCAGAGCGTCAAATGCCGACGCATCGAAGGTATCGGACTTGAGAAGCCGGCCGACTGCTTGATCCGTCAGTCTCTCCAATACGACGTCAAACTGATTTTCCGACACCCGAGTGCGCCTCATTCTGTTGAGCTGTAAACTCAAAGCAGAACTGCAATATTTCGTCGAGTCCGGGTTTTGACATCTGTAGCCGCATCAGAAATCAGGCGGTGAAGGCTGCCGCGCGTGGTCGAGAACGCGAGTCGCCACCGATGCAACAGAACGGCCCCTGCGACCGCGCCGTTGCAGGAGTCCCTGCTTTGGAAAGCTACGCACATACCCCTGGTGTGCGGAAACCGGCCACGATCCTGTTGCCGCTCACGTCGCTGTCTCTTCCAAAGGATATCTGCGAAACACCAGTATGCGCTTGGGAATTACGTGAGACGTGCATCAGTGTGGGCACCCGCATTCGCCAGCAATAGCAATCGGGAATTTGCCGAACCGGCCTTGGCACGCCCAACGGGAATCGAACCCGTGTTGCCGCCGTGAGAGGGCGGCGTCCTGACCGCTAGACGATGGGCGCATCTCTATTCGATTGAGCGCAAGCGGTTGCTGCGCAACGCGCTATCCTAGTCCTGTTCGACGAAAACGACGAGAAGAATCGAAGGCGATCCGTCAGCCGATGGAACAAGGCTTTCGATGTAGGGGAGGTTCAACACAGTGGCACGCCCTAGGGGAGTCGAACCCCTCTTCCCAGAATGAAAATCTGGTGTCCTAACCGATAGACGAAGGGCGCACTCGCTGTGTGGGCGCCTTATAGCCAGCGACTCTGAATAGAGCAAGCGCCAATCTCAGGAATGTTGTGATTTTCCTGTTCAAAATACCAAGAAAGATTCATGGCGGCACGAGGCGGAAATTTAGGTGTCGAAACGCGCGGTAAATCGCTGTTCCAACAACAGAAAATCGATTTTCATTTGGGGAGAAGATCAACACAGTGGCACGCCCTAGGGGAGTCGAACCCCTCTTCCCAGAATGAAAATCTGGTGTCCTAACCGATAGACGAAGGGCGCACTCGCTGTGTGGGCGCCTTATAGCCAGCGACTCTGGATACCGCAAGCGCCAATCTCAGTTTTTTTGTGCTTTCCCTGTTAAAATCGGTGAGAAAAATTCGGCGGTCAAAGAGCTGGAATCGGAGATGCGTACGGTGCAGCGGAGTTGCTGCTTCAGATGCTTAAAACGTCGATTTTTCGGGAGAAGGAGATCAACACAGTGGCACGCCCTAGGGGAGTCGAACCCCTCTTCCCAGAATGAAAATCTGGTGTCCTAACCGATAGACGAAGGGCGCACTCGCTGTGTGGGCGCCTTATAGCCAGAGGATTTCAGAACCGCAAGCGGCAATCTTCATATTTCTGTAAAAATTCCACAGGCCGGAAGCAAAGGAGGCTTCTCGTCGAATCCTCCATGGAAACAAATGCTTGCCTTCAGCCCTTGGCGCGCCGGCAGCGCCAGTTCCAGTCCCGCTGTGCGCCGATATCGATATGGACCGACTCCGTGTGGCAATAGGTGCCGACGCCGCCGCGGCCGGGGACGCTACGCAGGAATTCGGCGAGATCCCACTTGCTGACGCCCTGAACCTGAATGTCAGCCGCCTCGCAGCGTGTATGCAGCGATTGCTTGGCGCGGTTGACCTTGATCGGCCTGAGGCCCGAGGTCACCATGACCTGCTTGCCGTAATGCGTTTCCACCTTCTTCAGCATCTGCATGAGCTCGGGCTTGAAACAGCCGGCATCGACTTTCTCGGTCTGCAGAATGAGCCCGCTCGGCGCCAGTCGAGCGAGCCCCGAGAGCGAGGCGACCTGAACCGGTGCGCCGTCGTCGTCATCGCCGAGGTGCTCTTCGTGCTCGTAGTTGTAGAGCGAGTTCAGTTTGACGCCCGGAAGCGTGTAGGCGAGGGAGGCCGTTTGCGGCTGGCTCGCATTGCTGGTGGTAATCGTCTTCTTTTCCGCCGGCGGAGCCGAGCGAAGTGCCGCCTGCTGCGGCTTCTCCTTGCGCTTGCCGGCAAAAAGGGCCGCGAGCGTCCAGGTTTTGGACGTGTCCTTGTTATCGTCTGCTGGCGTGGCTTCTGGTGCTGCCTGCTGCGCGGCGGCGACCTCGGTCGCTGCTGGTGTGGCGTCGGCATTGGCCACCGCCTGTGGCGTCGAAGAGGTCTGGCCGCTGGCGGCAGCCTCGGCGCTCAGCGGCACCGGAACGGCAACAGGAAGGGTGGCGTCCTGCGCGGGAGAGGGAGCATAGGCGGCGACAGCGGCGTCCGTCACGACGTCGTTGGCCGTGTTGGCGGCCCCCTGTTGCGGCGCTATTACCGGCAGCGGCTGTCGCTGGGTGCCGCTGAAAAGACTGTTGTTGGTTGCGTTCATGCCGGGCTGGCCGGCGGGGAGCGGAACAGTTCCCGTCGTCTGCGGCTGGACGGTCGTCGTTGCCTGTGCGGCAGGTGCCTGGCCATAGATGCTTGAGGAGGCGGCGCGCAGGCCGGTGCCCTGCATCGTCAGCGATTGCGGCTGTCCGCCATCGTGGGGAACTGTGGCATTGCCGGCTGCCTGTTGCGCCTGCGGATTGCTGCCGAGCGCGACCACCTGTCCATCCTGGACTGTGGCCTCCGATTCGGCGGTTTGCACAGGGGCTGCCTGCCCCTCGGCCTTCAGCGCGGTCGCGGCATCGTTTTCCCCGACCGCCGACATGCAGCCGCTCAAGGCCAGCAGCGATACGGATAACGCTGCCGCCCGCGCTATGGTGACGAGCACCGCGCCCTTCGTGTCCGGATGTTGCAACGTCCTATCCCCGCTCTCCGTGCATGACCGACGAAGCCTCGCCTTGTCATGCATTAAGTCTCAGTTCCGAAACATCGCTCAGAACAAACAAACTCATGCTTCTCGCGGCGATCGGAATGAGCGCCACGGGAAAAGATCAGGCCAAGTACAAAAGGGGGTCGCCGCCACGAGACATCGCGGATAGGACCCGGCATCAACGTTTCGCGCGAAAAAGTACTCAACGATACGCGATTTGTAAACCGGCGCTAACCTTGAGCCCGCATGTTTCCAACATGCAAAGGCCCGGATAGACCGGGCCCTGGATCATTCATAGCTGCTGCTGATCGACGGCTCGGCCATGCCCGCCGGATTTCACCGACAGCACGGGGCCATCTTCGTTGGCGAGAATTGTGCGGAGCTTACCAGACGCCCGTATTGGCCATCGACGCCCAAGGTTCCTGCGGCGGCCGGTTTTCGCCTTTCTGCAGGATCTCGATCGAAATGCCGTCGGGAGAGCGCACGAACGCCATGTGGCCGTCGCGCGGCGGCCGGTTGATGGTCACGCCGTTCTCCATCAGGTGCTGGCAGAAACCGTAGATGTCGTCGACTTCGTAGGCGAGGTGCCCGAAGTTGCGCCCGCCCGTATAATCTTCCGTATCCCAGTTGTAGGTGAGCTCGAGGCAGGGAGAGAGTTCGCCGCGGGCGCGATCGATGTCGCCGGGAGCGGCCAGAAACACCAGCGTGAACCGGCCCTTTTCATTTTCGTAGCGGCGGATCTCCGTCAGGCCGAAAATCTTGCCGTAGAAGTTCAAGGCCTCGTCCAGATTCTTGACGCGAACCATCGTGTGCAGATAGCGCATTGCAATGTCCCTGTTTTGCAGAAGATGGCGTATACTGGTCCGTCAGCAAGCCAGAGGCAAGGCTGCGTCCCCATATTAGTTCTCGGCCAAAATATGCCGAGGGTCTTGCGTATCCGCGGCGGGACGATGTTATTCTGGTCAATAAGAATCAGTTAACCGTATCGGTAGTCGCGCGTAAACGAGGGGCTGGGAGAGAATGGCGGATAGGACATCTTCAAAAGACGTCATGCATGGTGACGACTTTGGCAGCGACGCTCTCGACCTCATCGAAATCACCGGCGTGATCAAGTGGTTCGACGTCGCCAAGGGCTTCGGCTTCATCGTTCCCGACAACGGCATGCAGGATGTGCTGGTGCACGTGACCTGCCTGCGCCGCGACGGCTACCAGACGGTTCTTGAGGGTGCGCGGGTCGTTGCTCTCATCCAGAAGCGGGACCGCGGTTACCAGGCGTTCCGTATCCTATCGATGGACCAATCCACGGCGGTGCATCCGTCGCAGCTGCCGCCGGTCCGAACCCACGTGCAGGTAACGCCGACCAGCGGCCTTGAGCGCGTTCTCGTCAAGTGGTTTAACCGCACCAAGGGCTTCGGCTTCCTGACCCGCGGCGAGGGAACCGAAGATATCTTCGTCCATATGGAAACGCTCAGGCGTTTCGGCCTGACGGAACTGCGGCCAGGCCAGGTGGTGCTCGTCCGGTTCGGCGATGGCGAAAAGGGCCTGATGGCCGCTGAGATACATCCGGATGGACCGTCGCCGACGAGCCGGGCGCACTGATGGTCGCGGCTCGAAACCTTGTCGGAAAAAGCGCCTTCCTGGCGCTTTTTTTGTTGCTTGCCCTGACGGTATCGTCTTTCGCCGACGTTCAGTTCACAACGGACAAGATGCGCCTGGTCACCGCGGACAAGGCTGTGCACGAACTGACGGTCGAACTGGCCCTCGATCCGGCCCAGCGTGAGCAGGGCCTGATGTTTCGTACCTCCATGGCGCCGGATCACGGCATGCTGTTCGATTTTGGCGAGACACGCCGCGTGATGATGTGGATGAAGAACACCCATTTGTCGCTCGATATGCTGTTCATCGACAACAAGGGCGTTGTGCGCACGATCCATGAAGGCGCCGTGCCTTTTTCGGAAGCGATCATTGATTCGAAAGAACCGGTGGCTTTCGTGCTTGAGCTCAATGCCGGCGCGGTCAAGCGGCTGAATATCCGGCCCGGAGACCGGCTGGAAGGTGCCCGCATGCCGTCTTCGAAGCCGTAGACGCCGGGGCCACTTCGCGGTCCGCCTTGTCCTTGCCCGATCATTTCCTAAATTATGTGTCTGAACCCCACGGGTTTCATGGTTGAGATCATGGAGCCTTTCGGGCAGACTGCGCGTTAACGAGTTGCTAATATTCTTCTGGCGACAACAGGAGGCAGCCGTGATGATCCGGAGTGTGCTTGTTGCAATGGTAGCGGCCTGCGCCGTTGCGCAAACAGCGATGGCAGCGGACTTGGCAGCCGATCTGAGCCAGCCGCCGGCACCGGTCGCGCAACCATCGCCGGGATTCGTCTGGACCGGCGGTTATGTCGGCCTCCAGGGCGGCGGCGGGTGGCTCAATGGCGATTTCAGTGCGCCTGGCGGCAGCGCTTCAGAAGACTTCAATGGCGGATTGCTCGGCGCCTTTGCCGGTTTCAACTTTCAGCAGGGCGACTGGGTTTACGGCATCGAGGGTGACGTCAACTACAATTGGAACGACAAGACGTTCGACGTCGGCGGAACCTCGACCGAAGTTGGTACCGACGTTTCCGGCGCAATACGCGGCCGGGTCGGCTACCTGCTGAATGACAAGGCGCTGCTCTATGGCGCCGGCGGCTGGGCGGTGACCCGCGGCTTCGTCGATGTGCCCGGCGCATCGAAGGAAAAGGAAACCTTCAACGGTTGGACGATCGGTGCCGGTGTCGACTATTCGTTCACCGACAGCGTCTTCGGCCGCGCCGAGTACCGCTACAACGACTACGGCGACAAGGACTTCGGCGGCGTCAATGTCGATCTCGACCAGCACCAGTTCACCGTTGGTGTCGGCGTAAAGTTCTGACCAGCAACCATTGGCATCGCGGAGCGCGCCGGCATGCTGCCGGACGCTCCGCGGTATCCTTTCAACTACGGGCCGCCGCGGGCACGCCGGGCAATCTCGGCCCGGTCATCTTCCGCCGTAAGATCGAGGACGATGCGGCTGCCGTCTCTGATCGGGCGTTGCAGGGCCTTCCGCGACTCGGGCAGAAGCGTGAGTCGCCCTTTGGTTTCGAGCTTGCTCAGTCTGGCGCGTGAAAGCGCGAGTTCCGCCGATAGCAGGCGGTCGACGCGCAGGCTGCTTGCCTGGCGCACGACAAGGACAATCTCAAGCCGTGCGCAACCCGCACTCCCACCCAATACGTGCCGTTCCACGTTAGAATCGGCCAAATCCTCGATCCGGTCCGTGCATTGGCGAAGACCTTCGATGTCGAACGCCGCCTGTCGGACCCAGACGGGATCGTTGCTTTGAAGCGCTGCGAGCACATCCGGGGCGACGCTGGCGACATTCCGCCGCTCGAAGATCGGACGGTTCCAGGTGTCTTCGCAGACGGCGCAGCGATAGATCAGCCAGGCGTCGAGCCGCCGCCCGTTGGCGTTCAACCGTGTCTTGCCGCTGCATACGAAGGGGCGGTGGCCGCCGCAGCGGTTGCAGGCAAGCCAGGGGCGGGGGGCGGATTGGGGTTCGATGGTCCACTGGACCGTCAATGTATGAGACATCTCGTCTGGTTCTTCCAATTGGAAGTCCATCGAGACGACGGTTTGAGTACCCGTTCCGGGGACGCGGTCTGGCAGCTGTTGGACGTGATGGTTCCGCCTGACGAAGTTACGTCGGGCTTGAGATCGGCAATGCCATTCCGGTCTCGAACCGCCACCTCAACGAACGCATGAGAATTCTATCCGACAGCTGGAGTGCTATCGGGCGTACGGGGTGAAACTAGCGAGACCGGATTTTACAAAGGCAAAGCGAAACTCCAGGAGAGCCAGCGCAATAGTGGCTGCCTGAACGTCCTACACGCTTGCGCGGATGGCGAAAAGTGCAACGCTGCCACAGGCTCGCGTCAAGGTGGCGTGCGATGGCGCGCTAGGCGAAATTTGGCCACAAGCGAATTCGGCGCATTGCGGTAAAATACGCCTTACACCTCCAATCTGAAGCGGATCGGAAATGCTTGGATCCGCTTCTCTTTTTTGAAGGTGGTCTGCGGCGAAGCATCGCCTGATTAGCCGGCGCGGTGAAGGCTCACCGCAAGCGGCTTCGAATCCGCAAGCTCCGCATCGGACGCGACACGGTTACGCCCGCCTCGTTTGGCCGCGTAGAGCGCCGCATCTGCCCTATTGAACAATTCCTCCCAGGAACGCTCCGTGCCGCTGGCGGTGGCAACCCCGATGCTGATGCTGACTGCTACGCTTTGCCCGTTGCTCACGACCCGCAGTTCTTCCACGGCGCGGCGTAGCCTTTCGGCGATTGCAAACGCCTGTGTCTCGCTTGTCCGCGGGAGATAGAGCCCGAATTCCTCGCCTCCGAGACGCGCGAAGCTGTCGCCCCTGCGCAGGTTCTTCCTGACCAGATCGGCGAAGGCGACGAGCACCTGATCACCCGTATGATGACCGTAGCGGTCGTTGATACGCTTGAAA